>PALV01000017.1 GCA_002706685.1 Gammaproteobacteria bacterium
CAGAGCCAGAGCCAGAGCCAGAGCCAGAGCCAGAGCCAGAGCCAGAGCCAGAGCCAGAGCCAGAGCCAGAGCCAGAGCCAGAAGTGGAAGAAGTAGATGAGGAAGATGATATGCCGAAGAACTTTGACTCAGAGTATGAGGCAGATCCAGAACCGCAACCCACCGACGACGACACCTTTGCTGCCATGAAGCCAGAGGACGATATCGACATACTCTTCGATGACGAAGACAACGCCCGTCGCCTGGAAGCACTGGAAGAAAAAGAAGAGCCCGCCTCCAAGAGACTGTTTGGCTGGGCCGGCGACACCTTCAGAAACCTGACGGCCGGCATGGCAGCCAGTCGCGCCAAGGCTGCGGCCAATGCAGAAGCCAAGGCGGAAGCCGAACGCCAGGTCAAAGCCGAGCGTGCCCGCCAGTTGCAGCTGGAAAAAGACGAAGCCGAGCGCGCCGAAATAGAAGAGCAACTGCGCCGCCGCGAAGATGCTGAGCGTCGTGCCGCCGCTGAGCTGGCCCGGCAGCAGGAGCATGGCTACGACCAGGATCAGTTTGCTGCCGACGACTTTGCTGAGCAGTCATTTGATGCAGATGACCAGCCTCATGATGAGTTTTATGACGAAGCACCCCGCGCCGCGCCGACGCCAGAGCCGCGCAGCGCCCCCAAACGCAGTGCTAAAGAAAATCAGCTGGCTTTTGATATGAGCCGCGACGAGGAAGACGATCAGGAAGATCCAGGCTACAGCGAAGTGCTGGTCATCAATGTGATGGCGCGCCCCGGAACCGAGATTGCGGGTGATGAGCTGCTGCAGGTATTGCTGGGCGCGGGTCTGCGCTTTGGCAACATGTCCATTTTCCATCGCCATGCCGATCGTCGCGGCGGCCCGGTGCTGTTCAGCGTGGCAAACGCCCTGAACCCTGGCACCTTCGATCTCAACGAGATTCATGAGTTCACCACCAAGGGTGTCTGCTTCTTCATGACGCTGCCCAATGTCGCCAATAACATGCTGGCCTTTGAGCAGATGCTGGCCACCGCCAAACATGTGCAGTCGACGCTGGATGCGGATCTGAAAGATGACAACCGCTCCGTGATGACAGCGCAGACGATTGAACACTACCGTCAGCGCATCCGTGATTTTGAGCTGCAGCAACTGAAACATGGCAAGCGATAGTAAAAAAAGCGAGTTGAATCGGGACAAGGCTCAGCAGGAGCTTGCCGAGCTTCGGCAGCTGATCAATCACCACAACTCGCTTTATCACCAGTATGACTCGCCGGAAATCCCTGACGCGGACTACGACAAACTGTTCGACCGTCTGTTGCTGCTGGAAGAACACTTCCCGGAGCTGGTGACACCTGACTCGCCATCGCAACGCGTTGGTGATGCACCGCTGGACTCATTTAAGCAGGTGACACATGACACACCCATGATGTCCCTGTCCAAAGTCTTTAATGATCAGGACCTGGCAGACTTCGAAGCACGCATTCTCAAACGCCTCGACTCGGAAGAAGTGCCACGTTACAGCTGTGAACCCAAAGTGGATGGCGTAGCTGTCAGTCTGCTGTATGAGCACGGTCTGCTGGTGCGCGGTGCGACCCGTGGCGATGGAGTAACCGGCGAAGACATCACGCACAATGTCAAAACCATCCGCAACATCCCGCTGCGTCTGAACGACAACAAAAAGCACCCCGTGCCCGATCGCCTGGAAGTACGCGGCGAAATAGTCATGACCCGATCTGGTTTTGCGGCCATGAACGAAAAGGCCAGCAGCATTGAGGGCGGGCGTACCTTTGTCAACCCACGCAACGCTGCCGCTGGTACTCTGCGCCAGCTGGATCCGCGTATCGCGGCAGAGCGGCCGTTGCATTTTTTCTGTTACAGCGCGCATGTCAGCGCTGGTGCAGGTAAGGGCGTAGACAAGTCAGCCGATGGCGACTGGCCGGGTTCTCACAGCGACAGTCTGGAACTGCTCGGCCAGTGGGGCCTGCCATTGAATCCAGAGCGAGCGGTGGTCACCGGCTACCAGGCCTGCCTGGACTACGCTAACGAACTGCTGGGCAAACGTGACGCGCTGGACTACGAAATCGACGGTGCTGTCATCAAGGTCGACAATATCCGCCTGCAACAGGAACTGGGTAGCAACGCCCGCACACCGCGCTGGGCAATGGCTTACAAATTCCCCGCCGAGGAGGCCTCGACAGTTGTCAACGACGTGGAGTTCCAGGTCGGCCGCACCGGCACAATCACGCCAGTAGCGCGACTGGAACCGGTGTTTGTCGGCGGCGTCACCGTCAGCAACGCCACGCTGCACAACATGGATGAAATCGCCCGACTGGGCCTGCGTATTGGCGATCGGGTCATCCTGCGCCGCGCCGGTGACGTCATCCCAAAGATTGTCAAAGTGATGGAAATGACTGCGCCGGCCGATACTGAGGCACTGCCCGGTAAATCGGATCAGCTCGAACGCCGCGAAGTCGTCATGCCGTCAAACTGCCCGGCCTGCGACTCACCCGTCGAAAAAGACGGCGAGGTACTTTACCGCTGCACCGGTGGCCTGGTCTGTCCGGCCCAGCGCAAAGAGTCACTCAGACACTTCTGCTCGCGCGCGGCCATGGATATAGAAGGCCTGGGCGAAAAGCTGGTGGACCAACTGGTCGAGGCCAATCTGGTTCACACCGTAGCGGATGTGTTCACGCTCAGCAAAGAACAGCTGCTCTCGCTGGAACGCATGGGCGACAAATCAGCCGACAATCTGCTCAATGCGATCAACAAAGCCAAAGCAACAACATTACCCCGGTTGTTGTTTGCTCTGGGTATACGTGAAGTAGGGGAGGCCACGGCCCTGGCGCTGGCCACTCACTTTGGCAGTCTCGAAAAGCTGATGCAGGCCAGCGAAGATGAGCTGGTCCAGGTCGAAGACGTCGGCCCGATCATGGCAGCCCATATCGCGCATTTCTTTGCCAATGAAGAAAACGACAAGGTCATCGCTGATTTGCGGGAGCGTGGCGTCACATGGCCGGAGCACGAATCGCAGACCGTGTCTGACGAGCTGGCCGGCCAGACCTGGGTGCTGACTGGCACCCTGGAAACCCTGACCCGCGATGAAGCAAAGGCCCGTCTGCAGGCACTGGGTGCCAAAGTCTCCGGCAGCGTCTCCAAAAAAACCAGCGTTGTCGTGGCCGGCCCCGGCGCTGGCTCCAAACTCGACAAAGCCACCGAGCTTGGCGTCAAAGTCATCGACGAGCAGGAACTGCTGGCCATGCTGGGTGAACAGGCTGGCTAGCTTGGCCTAAAGGGGACGGAGGGATTTACAATCGTAAATCCCTCCGTCCCTTTAGGCCCTGTTGGGTCCTTTACCTTTAGATCTTCACAGACTTCAGATAAACAAATTCAGGGTCAAGATCCACGCCGCAGGGCCACTCGACTGTGTCAAACGATAATCTGGCTTTCTCGAATTCGTCTTTGTTTTTCAGGCGAGTGAATACACCAAAGTTCAGATACGGCGTCATGTCCAGTTCGCCGCGTTCGCCGCTGTCGAAAGCTATCTGTAACACATAGTTGTCGGCAATTTTTAACTGGGTAACTGTTGGGTACATGGTTCAATCCTATCGGGTCCCTTCAGGCCCCACTGGGTCCTTTATCACCTACTACCGGCACGACAATGCTCTTAGCACTGCAGCGGGTTCTCTATCCATAACATTCAGGAGAACCAGCGCTGGTCCGGCTGGATTCCGATCTCCGCGCTCCCAATGGCGCAGGGTACTAACGCTTATGCCGAAAGCCAGCGCAAATTCAGTTTGAGTCATACCTGCTTTCACGCGGATATTCTTTATATCCATCGCATCCAGACTGTGGACAACCGCTTGAGATGGTTTTCCTTCCGCAAACTCGATGGCCTCTTTCAGACCACGTCTGACGCTCTCGAATGCTTTGTTCATTGCCGTTTACCTGCATAGTGCGAACGAAGAATCTGTACTAATTTTGCGAGCTCATTACGTTCAAGTTTTGATAAATTGGCTTTTTCGCCTTTGGCAAACAATGTCAAAAGAAATAGGGGTATGGTTTGGTCGTGATAGAAATAAATTACTCGCACTCCTCCACGCTTGCCAGTCCCTGGTCTCGACCATCTCAACTTGCGAATTCCGCCAGTCCCAGAAATAACAATTCCGACGGTTGGTTTTCTGGCTAAGGTATTGATGATAGCTGACCTTTCATCCTCGCCAAGTAGTATAGCCGCCCGGCGCTGATACTCCTGGAGTTCGACTACAGTCTGCACTATCAGATGCTAATCCAATGGATTAGATTGATCAAGGATGAACTTTTGATGTAAAGAAAGGATATTGTCGGCATAAACACTCCTTGTCGTTGCCGGGTCATGCTTCAGTAATGTGTTTGTAGCATATAGCTAAAGGACCCAATTGGGCCTAAAGGCTGGTTAGCTGGGCTGCCTAGCTAAACAGCCTCCAGAACCAGTTCTTGCTCAGCTCCTCACGGCAGCTGGCGTACTGCAAACGGTAGCGCTCGGCATTGCCCTGCACGGCATTAGCGGTATCCAGCAGCCAGCGTTTATCCCAATAGGTCCCCCGGTTATAACCCGTATGTCCCTCGTGATAGGCCAGATACAGGCTGCGTGCATCGTCCAGCGCAATATCGCTGCGCTGCGGTGAAAAGTGGTTGTACCAGCCAATAAAGTCCACGGCATCCTCAAAATTACTGCGGCGGGCAAAACGATTGCCTGATTCGCGCTGGTACTCGGCCCAGGTGGAGTCCAGTGCCTGGGCATAACCACGTGCTGTAGAGGGACGGGTCCAGGGGATGAAACCCAGCAATCGCGTGCGCTGGGGGCGGGCGCGGGCGTGAAATGACGACTCCTGATAAATAAAAGCCATCGTCACATGCACAGGTACACCCCAGCGCCGTTCCGTGCGCTCGGCAGCTTTGTACCAGTCGCGCCGCTCCTCAAACATGTCACAGACATTCGACACATTACTGGGCCGCGTGGCGACGCAGGCGGTGAGCAGGAGCATCATTGCGGATGTCAGCAGCAGTCTCATAGAGGTAGTATAGCTAGTATATGAGAGGAGCGAGTGTGGACAGGGAATTCAGACACGACATCAATGCATTGCGGGCGCTGGCGGTCGTGGCGGTTCTGTTGTTCCATTTTCGGGTACCCGGTTTTGCCGGTGGTTTTGTTGGCGTTGATGTGTTTTTTGTCATCTCTGGCTACCTGATGGCCTCCATTATCCTTACCCGACTTCAGCAGAACTCATTCAGCATTGGCCGCTTTTATCTGGCCCGGCTACGGCGCATCGTCCCGGCGCTGGCTATCATGATTTTGACGCTGCTGGCAGGTGGATGGTTTGTCCTGCCGCCGGTTGATTATCGTGAGCTGGCCGCTAACGGCATTTATGCGTTGATGTTCATCGCCAATATCCGCTTTGCCCGCGATGCCGGTTATTTCGAGGCCGACTCCCACGACAACTGGCTGTTGCACACCTGGTCGCTGGCCGTTGAAGCGCAGTTTTATCTGTTGCTGCCAGTGCTGTTCTTATTACTTTGGCGTCTCAAGCTCAAAAATAGTTTGCTGCCAATACTGGCAATCCTGATGCTGGTGTCACTGGCGCGCTCCAGCTGGCTTGCCCAGCACAGCCCCGATAGCGCATTTTTCCTGTTGCAAAGCCGTGCCTGGCAACTACTGGGTGGGGCAGCCGTTTTCCTGGTGTCCAGGCAATCTGACAGCCTAAGGCTGCAAAGCTACCCGCGATCAGCCATAGCGATAGGCTTGCTGCTGATTGTCGCGAGCATTATCAGCGTCGATGCCAATACGGTTTGGCCGGGCCTTGCTGCCATAGCTCCATCTGCCGGTACCGCGATTATCCTGCTGACTGGCCATCAGGCCGCCTGGATGCGTCTGGCACCGGTGCGATACCTGGGCCTCAGCTCTTATTCCCTGTACCTATGGCACTGGCCAGTTCTGGTCGCTCTGGTGTTTCTGGGTTTTACCGACAGCCCGCTGGCTTTGGCGATAGGCATTGTGTTGGCGTTCATGCTTGGCATCTTGTCGTGGCGTCTGGTCGAAAACCCGGGTCGCCAGGCGTCAAGCCAAGCACTGCGGCTTGCTGCCATCTTGACCCTTGTGCTTGTTCCCGCAGGATTTGTCTACCTGCTGGATGGCATCAACGGCCGCCTGCCGGCCAAGGCCGAACGCGCTGCGGCCGAAGCCTGGAATATCGACCCCAGGCGCGATGAATGTATGGCCGGCAAGGGTGACGAATTTCCCTGGTGCCAATATGGTGGCTCTGACATACGGGCCATGGTGGTTGGCGACAGCCATGCCAGCAGCGTTTTTACCGCAGTGGCCGCCGCCGTGCAGCAGGGCGAACCCAACAACCCGGACGCTGGCATACTCGCCAGTGCCTACAACGGCTGCCCGACGCTGCTGCAGGGGAGCAGTCGCGCCAACACTGAGGGATGCCGTGCTTTCAACGACTATTTGGTGGCGCAGACGCAAACTGTCCCTGGGGATGTACCGCTGATCATCGTCAATCGCAGCAGTGTCTATCATCTGGGCAGCAGCATTCCCGGTGACAAAGACTATCAACGTCCACTACTGAGCTATGGGCAGCCTCACGCTCGTCCAAACGACAGGCTCACAGCGCAATACCTCGATGACCTGGTCGCCACCGCCTGTTATTTCGCCGCTCAGCGCCCCGTGTACCTGGTCCGCCCGATCCCGGAAATGCGCGTCGATGTGCCGCGCAGCATGGCGCGGCGGCATGTATTGAATCAGTCAGGAGAGGTCCGCCTGCGCCGAGAGATCTATGACAGACGCCATGCCGCCGTCTGGCAGGCGCAGGATAGTGCGGTGCGGCAGTGCGTTGTGCAGATACTGGATCCGACTGAGGTTTTGTGTGATCAGGAATACTGTTATGGCAGCCAAAATGGCCGGCCGCTCTACTACGATGAGGACCACCTGTCTGAGTCGGGCAACAAAACAATAATTCGTCCCCTTTTAGTCCCCCGGCATACCCAATTGGACTAGCCAGAAACTACAGCATATGCTTAAAAAATGGGCTACAATGCCGGGGTTTTCGGAAAAAAGCTTTTATAAATAAATCAGTACGCTAGAGCCACAGAATGATAAGAACCGTCCGCCGTATTACTTCGCTGTTTGTCATCCTGACCGCCCTGACTGGTTGTGTGCTGGTTCCCGGCAGCAACATCGACCCCGACCAATACAGTACCGAGACACAGGCCGACTGGTTTGAAGTCAACCGGGGTGTCTGGTTCCCTGGCCTGCGCGGTATCGGTCAGGCTGATACCGAAGAAGATGTCGCTGCTGTTGAGCGCACCGTCGATGTAGTGGCCATTACGTCCGATCTGATCGCCGATCAGAATCGTCAGCAGATGCTCAACAATGCGGTGGCCGCCGCGATGCCGGCGCGCCTGCAACAGGAACTGGCTGAATACGAGTATCATGTGGCCAGCGGCGATGTGCTGCAAATCACCGTTTATGACCACCCCGAGCTGACCAATCCCAGTGGGTCCAACAATAATAACGTCGAATTCTCCGGCATCATGGTCGAGAACGACGGCAGCATTTATTACCCCTACATTGGCAAGGTGCAGGTCGGCGGACGTACGGTGGACGAGATTCGCGAAGCGATTTCCACACCACTGGCTGAATTCATCACATCTCCGCAGGTTGCTGTCCGTGTGCTGCGGTTCAATTCGAAACGTGCCTACGTGACCGGTCAGGTCAATGAACCAGGCCCGCAGCCCATCACTAATGTACCAATGACTGTACTTGATGCCATCGCGCGAGCAGGTGGTCTTGCAGAAAACGCCAACTGGCATGATGTATTGCTGTCACGTAATGGTGAAGAAATCCGTCTGTCTGTTTACGAGATGCTCAACAATGGTCGTCTGGGCCAGAACATGCTGCTGCAGCATGGCGATGTGTTGCACGTGCCGGTAGTCGGCCAGCGACTGATCTTTGTCCTGGGCGAGCTGAACCGCGTCAACACATTGCCGGTTGGCAATATGAGCATGTCATTGACCGAGGCACTGACCCGTAGCGGAGGCCTGAATCAGGTGACCTCCAATGCTGAAGGTATTTTTGTTATCCGCCCCAATGAGGCGGAAGACCCCAAACTGGCAACCGTATTTCAGCTGGATGTAAAAAACGCGGTGTCGTTTGCAGTGGGCGCGCAGTTCATGCTGGAACCATCGGATATCGTATACGTGACAACAGCGCCAGTAACACGCTGGAACCGGGTCATCAGTCAGATCATCCCCAGTCTGAATGCGCTGATCACAGCAGACCGGGTAGGTACCTTGTAATGAATACAGATGCAGGGAATGCATCATGAGTCCTTACAACAATATACTGGTGGTCTGCCAGGGTAATATCTGCCGCAGCCCGGTGGCTGAAGCGCTGCTTAAGCGGGCATTGCCTGGCAAACAGATTCAGTCTGCAGGCCTGCAGGCCATGGTGGGCCACGGGGTTGAAGCCACAGCGGCAGAAATTGCGACAGCCGCCGGTCTGGATGTAAGTGAACATCAGGCGCGTCAACTCAGCGCCGAACATGCGCAGTGGGCCGATCTGATCCTGGTGATGAGTCAGAATCAGCGCCGAATGCTCGGCCAGGTTGCGCCTTCGGCCATGGGCAAGTCGCTACTCTTGGGTCACTGGATACGGGCGGCCGGCACGCGTGCAAACAACGGCCAGGATATCCCCGACCCATATAAAAAGAGCCGGGACGTGTTTGAACACGTACATAAATTGATGGAAGAGGCTGTCCAGCTTTGGGCCGCCAAGATCTAACGAACATTAACCACGATCAGTCATCAGAAGTAGAATAGGTGTTATGACAGAAGCCGCTCAGCAATCTCGCGCAGCCAGCTCCAGCCGGAACAGCCAGTCCGGACCCGCCGATGATGAGATCGATCTTGGGTATCTGCTTGCTATCTGTCTGGACAACCGGTGGCTGATCATTGCAATCACCATCCTGGTCACTTTTGTTGGCGCGGCCTATGCCTGGCTGGCAACGCCTGAATACCGTGCGGATGCCCTGTTGCAGGTTGAGCAGCGTGCCAATAATCTCGGCTCACTGGATATGGCAATTCTGGGCCAGGAAACCACCCAATCCACAACACAAAGTGAAATCCTGCGCTCTCGCATGATCATGGGTCAGGCTGCGCAGCAGGCGGGTCTTGATCTGGTGGTTCGGCCTAATTATTTCCCCGTTGTTGGTGAAGCGCTGGTCCGTCGCGGCACCGAACGACCTGGCTGGGCGCAGGGCAGTCCGCACGCCTGGGCAGGCGACAGCATCAACGTGGGCGAGCTGTTGGTCGAACAGGCGCTGCAAGGACGTCCTCTGACATTGAAGGTCACTGGCCCTGACAGCTACACTCTTAGTAATGACGATGGCGATGAACTGGGCACGGGCCAGGTCGGCCAGTGGTTGCGACTGGACCAGCCTTATGTGGAACTGCTTGTGGAGCGCATCACAGCACCCGCTGATGTCGAATTCACCCTGATCAAACGCAGCGAGACGCAGATGATCCGTTATCTGCAGGGCCGCTTTGAAGTCGCCCAACGTGGCCGCGATACCGGCATTCTGGAACTTACTCTGACCGGACCCAGTCCTCAAGAAATCCAGCGCTCCCTGGACGCTATAGCTGACGTATACCTGGTACAGAACATCAATCGCCAGGCCGCAGAAGCCGAAAGCCGGCTGGAGTTTCTCGAGCAACAGACTCCTCTGATCCAGGACAATCTGAACTCGGCAGAAAGTCGCCTGAACGACTACCGGGCCACTCAGGACAGCGTGGATCTGGACTTCGAAACTCGGAGCATGCTGGAACGCCTGGTTGAACTTGAAAGCGAGTTAAATACCCTTCAGATTCAGGAGTCGGAACTGGCACAACGCTTCACACCCAGTCATCCCAGCTACCAGGCCCTGCTCGAGAAACGCCGACAGCTGGTAGGAGAACGTAACCGCCTGGAAGAGCAGGTGGATACGCTGCCAGAGACACAACGCCAGGTACTGCGTTTGAACAGGGATGTGGAAGTCAGTCAGCAGATCTACATGCAGATGCTCAACGCTACCCAGGAGCTCCGCATCGCGCGTGCAGGCACAGTCGGCAACGTGCGCATTCTCGACAATGCACTGGTCGGCAACAACCCCATCGCGCCGCGAACCAATCTGATTATTGTTATTTCACTGATGGCCGGCCTGATGCTGGGGCTGATGGTGGTACTGATACGCCATATGCTGCACCGTGGTGTCACCTCTGTGGAGGAGTTGCAGGCGCTGGGGCTGCAGGTGTACGCGACTGTGCCGTTGTCCGAGAAACAGCAAAAACTGTTCGACCGTTTTACCGGCAAGAAAACCCAGCGCCGATTCAGCAAGATGCTGGGTAAACAGCTGGGTGATCGGGTCAGTAAACCGCTGACACGTCGCCATCGGGGCCAGGAAAGTGGTGTACTGGCCATGATAGACCCCAGCGATCTGGCTATAGAAGCTCTTCGCAGCCTGCGTACCAGTCTGCACTTCGCCATGCTTGAGGCTAACAATAATCGCCTGATGCTGTCCGGCCCCAGTCCGGCGGTGGGCAAAAGCTTCATCTCCACCAACCTCGCGGCCATCTGCGCACAAGGCGGTCAGCGTGTGCTGCTGATAGATGCCGATATGCGCAAAGGACATATTCATCGCTCATTCGAGGGCAGCAGCGAGAACGGATTGAGTGACTTCTTGGTCGGAGACATATCTAGGGATCAGGTTATTCGCCATACTGAGCTGGAAACGCTGGATTATATTTCGAGAGGTACAGCGCCGCCCAATCCTTCCGAACTGCTGATGACACGCCGTTTCAGTGAGTTTCTGGACTCTGTGGGGCAGGAATACGATCTGGTGATTATCGATACACCACCCACACTCGCCGTGACCGATGCGGCGGTTGTCGGCAAACAGGTTGGTGCCACATTGATGATCACGCGTTTCCGTGAAAACAATCCCAAAGAAATTGAACGGGCGTTGCAGCAACTGGAGAGTGCTGGGGTGATGGTCAAGGGCAGCATCCTCAACGCTATTGAACGCAGCGCGTCTGCGTACTATGGCTACGGTTATGGTTACGGTTATTACCAATACGCCTACAAGTCAGACGACCAGTAACACACCTCACCCATCTGTCCTATTGCATCTGATGCCTGTCAGCGCTAGCATGTTCAGTCAATGAACAATAAGCGAGATAGGAAGCCGCGCCAATGAGCTGGTACGTGCTGCAATGCAAACCCAACCAGGTGCGACGCGCCCAGGAGCATCTGGACAATCAGGGCTTTGCCATCTGGTGTCCCAGTCATAAGGTCAGACGCATCGTGCGCCGCCAAGTCACCGTCTGCGATGAAGTTGTGTTCCCCGGTTACCTGTTTATCGAACTAGACCCCCAGCACACCAATTGGCGTGCCCTTAACAGCACCCGTGGCGTTGCCCGCGTGGTCAGCTTTAATGGTGCGCCATTCCCGGTACCCGAAGATTTGATGGCCGCGCTGCACCGGCAGTATGACTTCCGCCACGAGCCGGTTCCGCTGTACAAGGCCGGCGAGCGTGTACGCATCACTGACGGCTGCTTCCGTGACATCGAGGCCATCGTTAAGGCTGTCACCGCCGACGACCGAGTTATTGTCCTGATGCACCTGCTCAACAATGAACACGCCCTGACGTTGGAGGCTGGCCATCTCGCATTGGCCTACTAATCGACATGCTCACAGACGACGCCCGCTACAAAATCCTCAAAAAGCTAGAAGCCAATCCAGCCACTAGCCAACGCGAACTGGCCGAGGAGTTGGGTATGAGCCTGGGCAAGATCAACTACTGCCTACAGGCCTTGATCGACAAAGGCCTAGTCAAGGCCAAAAATTTCAGCAAAAGCCAGCACAAACGGCGCTACCTCTACCTGCTCACTCCGCAAGGCATCGACAGTAAGGCCCGGCTGCCCCGCCGCTTCCTGAAGCGAAAGCTGGCCGAGTATGAGGCGCTGCGCGAGGAGATTGAGCAGATACACGCGGAGCTGAAGGCGGATAAACCCTAGGGTTAAGGCTCTCGTGGGTAGCTGACTTAATGTAGTACGCGTCGGCTAGAGTGAAACAGGACGTTCAGGGCATGCTGCCCTGCTGAGCGAAACAGAGATGCTGCAGCGGTGCACGGGCAGGGCGGTAGCGTGTCTTTGGATTAGATGACAAAATGCTGCTATACGAGTGCGCGTTAGCGAGGCGAGCGCTCATAGTGGAGTTTCAGTGATTTTGAGAATGACGATAGGTGCATGAATCAATCAACATGTTAGCAATAAGTTCGACATTTGATGATTTTGTTTTCTGGAGCGGGGAGCTGCGCATTGCTCGCGCCGCTACAGTGGGCAATGTGCTCATTCTGGACACTGCCCTGTTGGGCGAGCCGGTCGGTGCTATCCTGAAGATCACCCGCTTCCGCGAGAACAACCCCAAAGAAATAGAGCGTGCACCACAGCAACTGGCGAGCGCTGGTGTGCCCGTAAAAGCTCGCATCCTTAACGCCATCGCACTCAGCGCCTCATCCTACTATGGCTATGCGAACTACCACTACGCGTTTGAGTCGGACGAGGATTAAGCCTCGGGGGACGGAGACCTGCGCTCCATCCCCCGTGTGAATCACCCACTATTTATCAATCAGTTGTCGCTCTAGACGGTAAATCGACTCAGATATCCTTACGTAAGTTACTTAATTCACTATCGCCCCCGCCAGAGAGGTTCAGCGCAACGGCTCGCAGCAGGGCTCGGTGCGGTTTGTAAAGGGATTAAGCACAGCTCGCAGCATTTCCGGTTGGTACATGGGGAAGAGGGGGCGAAGAGGGCGTTGATGGGGAGCTAGAGAAACTCACATGATTGCGCATTCGACGTGATTCTCGACTAAATTAATTTAACAGTATCTAAGGTCCACAAATGAGCCTGATTAAATGGATTGAATTTCAAAAGCACGGCGATGATCGTGGCCAGCTAGTAGCGCTAGAGATAGGCAAAGAACATAACGTGCCATTCGATATCAGGCGGATCTATTACATCTATCGTACCGAGTCAGGTGTGAGCCGTGGTTTTCATGCACACAAACAACTAAAGCAGGTTGTTATTTGTGTATCAGGAAGTTGTCGCATGGTCTTGGATAATGGGAAAAATCGCGAATCGGTCATTATGCAAAGCCCGACCAAAGGGCTCTTGATCGAAGATATGGTCTGGCGAGAAATGCATGATTTTAGTGAAGACTGTGTGCTTCTTGTGTTGGCAAGCGAGCACTATGACGAAAACGACTATATACGAAACTACGATGACTTTAAGGCAGTGAGCAAGTGATTATAATTGCGGGCAAAAACGAGATTGCACTTCACGGATTGTCACTTATACAAAAAATCGTAGATAAAAATGAGATTGGAGTCATCGTGAATAAAAACGATGATGGTGTAGATCGATGGCAGCCTTCATTACTCAAGGCTGCAAGAAAATTAGGCGTTAATGTATACACTCTAGAGGAAGTGTACGGCAAAAAGATTGATTTATTTTTGTCGCTTGAATTCGACCAAATTGTTGATCCAGAAAAACTAAGTACGGATAAAATTTTTAACTTTCATTTTTCTATACTGCCTAAGTACAAAGGTATGTATACATCAGTATGGCCGGTGCTTAATGGTGACAAGTCGTCAGGTGTTTCATTGCATTTGATTGATCGAGGAATCGATACTGGGGCGATTATTCGACAGGAAATATTTGATCTAAATGAGAATGACAGATCGCAAGATTGCTACCGAAAGTATCTAAAAAACAGTAAAAAACTTCTCTCAGATGAAATTGAAAATATAATTTCAGGAAGTTATCAAACTGTAGATCAGAGTTGGCTTGGAGCTTCTTACTATCCGAAGAACTCTATTAATTTTTTTGACCTGAAGCTAAATTTGAATCAGACTGCCTGGCAGGTGCAGCGTCAACTTTACGCTTTCAGTTTTAGACCTTATCAGCTTTTGGAGTTTAAGGGCGAGAGAATAGTGGAGCTGACAGTATCAGAATCAAAATCAACAAAACGACCTGGTCACATCTATCACGAAACAAGTGATAACTATCTGATATCCACCGTTGATTTTGATATTACACTCCATAAAGATCGACTCAATCGGCTCCTAGAAAGTATTCCAACAGCCAGTATTGAACAATTTAAACTGGGATTGCTAAACATTGCAGGCGTGAATGATCGCAACGAGTTTGGCTGGTCTCCTATTATAGTTGCTGCTTACCACGGGAGGCTTGATTTGATTGATTATCTATTAGGGCAAGGAGCTGATATAAATGACACAAACTATAGGGGAACGAGTGTGTTAATGTATGCAAAAGATTTCTCTATAAAAGCGAGTTGTAAAGAGTATTTTCGTCAGATTATCGAGTTAGGTGCTGATCCGGAGCTTTTAGACTATTCTGGTCGTAGGGTTTTTGATTATTTAACTGCCGACCAGAAAAAATTTCTATCATTTGATGATTGAGCACCATGAATAATAAAATTCCGTTTCTCGACTTGCAACAGATTAACATGCAATATAGATCTGAACTTTTAGAGGCGGCCACCCGAGTAATCGACTCTGGATGGTACATCCAAGGCAACGAAGTAAAAGCATTTGAAGAAGAGTTCGCTACTTACTGCGGTACCAAACACTGTATAGGCGTTGCCAACGGTCTGGATGCTCTGGCTGTGACGCTTAGAGCGTGGAAAGAGATGGGAATGCTCAAGGAAGGTGATGAGGTAATCGTTCCTGCAAATACCTATATTGCAACCGTATTAGCGGTGACGGAGAACCGTCTTAAACCAGTGCTAGTCGAGCCGGATGAGGCAACTTATAACCTGTGCCCTCATAAAACAGCCGAGGCAATCACACCAAACACTAAAGTCATAGTTGCAGTGCATTTATATGGGCAGATTGCGCCGATGCCGCAACTAATGGAGTTGGCGGAGAAGCACAATATCTTGGTATTGGAAGACGCAGCCCAAGCGCATGGTGCATCAATTTATGGTCGCAAAGCCGGAAACTGGGGGCATGCTGCAGGATTTAGTTTTTATCCTGGTAAAAATCTAGGGGCGCTTGGTGATGCAGGTGCTGTAACGACAGATGATGATGAATTAGCTTTGACAGTACGAGCGCTGGGCAATTATGGTAGTTATAAAAAGTATGAGAATCTCTACCAAGGGGTGAATAGCCGGCTGGACGAAATTCAAGCAGCTTTTTTACGGGTGAAGCTGAGGCATCTGGATGAAGAAACCGCATGTAGGCGTAATATTGCTGATTATTATCTTCAAAGTTTAACCAATCCTCACATACTTTTGCCCAAACTTAGAAATAACGAATCAAAGTCAAGCGAACATGTTTGGCATATTTTTGTAGTCAGCACTGAACAACGTGGGGATTTACAGAAACATTTATCTGATAACGGAGTGCAATCATTAATTCACTACCCGATTCCGCCACACCAGCAACGAGCCTACAGTGATTGGCAGGTACAAGAACTACCAGTTACAGAGTCCATACACAGAGCTGTTCTAAGTCTCCCAATGGCGTCTACTTTGACTATTGATCAGATAGATGAAGTTGTAAAGATCTGTAATCAGTGGGTGCCGCGCTAATGCTAGTTTTTGGTGCTATTTCTCAAAGACTCTTTACGAGATTAGTTGGGTGAAAGAAGAAAATACCGAAAAATCGCATCGGCAGATTCTTCGATCAAGCTCAATCATAGGTGGAGCCTCTGTTATCAACATTCTTGTCGGTATTCTTCGGATGAAGGTTGCGGCAGTCTTACTTGGTCCAGCTGGTGTAGGCTTGATTGGCATCCTTCAGAATCTTATTGCGACAGCCTCTACGATATCAAGTCTTGGATTTGGGAACGTTGGTACCAGGCAAATAGCTGAGGCTAATGGTCATGGTCGCCAAGATCAAGTTGACGCAGCCAGGCGTGCACTGTTCTGGGGTACTCTAATTTTAGCAATTCTGGGTGGCGGAATTTTTTGGTTGTTGCGCGAGTATTTGGCAACAATTTTACTTAATGATGCTTCACTTGCATCAGAAGTAGGCTGGTTAGCCTTGGGTGTTGTCCTTACGGTAGCAGCTGGATCACAGGGTGCGCTGCTAAACGGAATGCGGCGTATAGGGGACATTGCCAGGGTCAGGATATACTCCTCCATTGTAGGTACCTTTGTCGGGGTGCTGGCTCTTTATGGGATCGGTCGTGAAGGTTTGATTTTGTTCGTCTTGTCAGCGCCTTTGTCTAGTTTTTTATTCAGTCATTTTTATGTGGCAAAACTCGCAGCGCTTAGTGCTCCACCAACACCTATTGCGGATCTGATTACTCAGTGGCGTGCTCTGGTGACCTTAGGTTTTGCATTTATGATCGCAGGCCTAGCCACAACTCTTGGGCATCTTGTGGTAAGGAGTCTCGTGCAAAATCAATTAGGTGCCGACGCGCTAGGTTATTTCCAAGCAGCATGGATGATATCCATGACATATATCGGTTTTGTCCTAGGTGCCATGGGTACTGATTTTTATCCTCGACTAACTGCAGTGATACATGATCACGTTAAAGCCAATAGATTAGTAAATGAACAAACAGAAGTGGCTATATTGCTCGCGAGCCCGGTACTCCTCGCCATGTTGGCTCTAGCACCTTGGGTTATATCTTTACTATATTCAAATGAGTTTTCGCCGGCAGCAAATGTCCTTCGTTGGCAAATTCTAGGTGACGTAATTAAGGTCGTAAGCTGGCCGCTCGGGTTCATACTACTCGCGGCGGGCGATGGTAAGCTTTTTATGATCACTGAAATACTGGCGGTTTTAATATTTGCATTTTTTACCTGGTTGCTTTTACATACTCTTGGCATCGAGGCTAGCGGTATCGCCTTCTTCGTGATGTATGTTTTATACCTTCCGATTGTCTTTGTATTAGCTGTGAAACGTACTAATTTCCGATGGACAACCTCCGTGATGCGTGACTTCTGGATAGTGTTCACTCTAGCAAGCACAATCATGTTAGCAGGCATGTATTTTGATTGGTTGGGTTTGGTTATAGGTCTTATTTCATCTTTAGTTTTGGGCTTTATTGCTCTTGTTAGACTGTCTAAGATGACTGAGCTTGAGGGGAGGCTGGGTGGCTTGGCTAATTTCATTACAAGAATGTCAGTAATAAATAATTCAAAGAAAGATATTGAATAAAGGTCAAGGCTGGTTTACTTGAGTGTATCATTCTACTTCTTTGACTATAATCATGAAAAATTTATCCGTTCGGCGTTTGTATTCCCCCACAAATCCGGGGCAGTTATAAGTAGAAAATTCCGTTAACATTGGCACAAGGAGTATTCTATGAAGAAGTCACGATTTACCGATAGTCAGATTCTGCCCATTCACAAGCAGGCCGACGCTGGTATGTCAGTGCAAGAGCTGTGCCGCGAGCATGGCATGAACAGTGCAATATTTTACGAGTGGCGAGCGAAGTTCGGCGACATGGACCCCTCGTTGATGAAGCGGATGAAGGAGCTGGAGGACGAGAGCCGTAGGTTCAAGACAAAGTACGCCGATGAGAAACCCGAGGCCGAGATCCGCTAGGAAGTCATTGAGGGAAAGTAATGAGGCCATCTCGACGCCGAGAGGCGGCTGCAGAAATTGTCAATCGTCGGGGCGTGAGCGTCAAATTTTCCTGCTTGTGCATGAGTGTGAGCGAGTCGTGTTATTACTACCGACCGAAGCTTAGTTCGCAGAACTCGGTGATAGCCTAATGGCAGCTACGCCTTACCAAGGCTCATAGATGTTGGGGGGCGGTCTTTGTTAATTACATCCGCGTAACCTACGTGTATATACATGAAGCCATAAGCGTGTGTACCGGATTTATCGGAAGTTGGAGTTGAACCTGCGCGTCAAGCCCAGGCTACGGATTCAGCGTCACAGGCCTGACCCGCCAAGTGCGCCGACAAACGTTTATCAGGTCTGGTAGATCGACTTCATGAGCGACACGTTGATCGATGGCCGCAAAATGCGCACCTTCAATGTGATTGACGATTACAATAGTGAAGGTTTGTTCATCGAAGTTGACCTATCGCTCCACAGCACTCGGGTAGTTCGTTCATTGGAGTAAGTCATTGAGTGGCAAGGAAAGCTAGCAGCTATTCGCTTGGTCAATCGACCGGAATACATTGCGCAGAAATTGGTCGACTGGGCCAATGAAAAGCGAATCACCTTGCTTTACATGCAGCCAGGCAATCCGCCCCAGAAAGCCTATATCGAGCGTTTTAATCGGACGGCTCGACCCGAATAGCTTGATCTACATAAGTTCCATTCGATTATCCATGCTTAAGAACTGGTGACTAAATGGCTATGGAAATACGATAAAGAAATACCCCATACAGGCATCGGAGGGCTACCACCTCGACGATTACTGATGGCAGCATAAGTTGCTACGAGTAACTGCTACCGAAAATGGGGGGGATTACAGTACCGCTTCGTCTTTAAATACGGGTGAATATCGCTGATTGCTCATCACTTGCTCCTATGCTCAAATTATAGGCTAGAAGTATCCGGGAAACCGGGATCAGTCCAAATTATAGCCCAGAAGTGTCCGTCAAACTGGGATCAGTCCAGAACGGGTTTGGCTGCCCGAACAAGCGTGACCAACTCTATTTTCTCATAATCCGGTTTTTTCAACAGATTGCTAGTTGGGTAATAACAATTGAAAGTATCATTTTGCCTCTTTACTTATAATCAGAAGCAGTTTGTAAACAGTGCGGTTCTTGCAGCGCTAAATCAGAAATATCGACCGCTGGAGATAATCATATCGGATGATTGTTCTACTGATGGTACGTTTGAACTCATAGAAGAATTAATTAGTAGCCATGAAATTGACCAGGAGTTAACAGTCATTCTTAATAGAAATAAGGTTAATCTTGGGATAGGCGCACATGTAAAATTGCTCTCTGAGTTATCGTCTGGAGATATACTAGTGATTGCTGCTGGTGATGACATATCTCACGTTGATCGAGTCTCGGAAGTTGTAGATGTAATGAGACAAGATGAAAAAATAATGGCTGTATTTACAGACATTCGATACATAAACAATGATGGGTCAATAGATCAAATGCACCCGAAGAGATACAGGCGAGCGGTATATCCTACTATATCCGACATGTTGTCAGGAGGTGGCGGGGTCGCTGCAGGGGCTAGTTACGCTTACAAGCGTGAAGTATTCTTCTGGCCTCATAGATATCCTGAAATGTTGATGTGCGAAGATCGCATATTACCTCTCAGGGCTAGATTGCTTGGTAAAGTCTTCTATATCGATAAACCTTTGGTTGACTATAGGTTGTCATTATTCGGAGTTTCCCGCGCAATTCCTAAAAAACTATTGGACGTTAGGGCTAACAACCTTCATATGAATGAAGTAAAGATGACTTTAAATCGTGCCAAAATAGAAGGGCGTTTGTCTAATATAAGCTACACGGTCTTTATATGTCAGTTATTGGGCATGAGGCCGTTATATTCAATTGCCTATCACGCTATGGAAATTAATTACAAATTAGGTGCCAAACTACTTCGGTTGCTTGACTACTACTTTGCCGCGATTCGTATAATCGCAAACAAGATAGTTCATTGATTATAAAATATCGTGAATAATTTCGCAGTGTTCCTGACGTACTGAATCAGCGCATCTTCTATATTAATTGAGCGGGCGTGGACAAGCTACCTATAGCTGTAAACGGTAAGCGACTGACAATCTCATGACCACACCCCCAAAATTTAGAACCATGACCTTGATAAGATTTCCAGTGAACCTTACAGGATGGAGATCTCAACATGAAGCCACGATACGCAGAAGAGCACATTATCTAGGCCATCATAGAGCATGAGGCTGGCTTCAAAGTGCCCAATATCTAACGGCTGCTTGAACATCAGCAGCGGGGCGCTCTCCAACTGGAGACGCAATCTTGCCGGCCTAGCAATGAACGAGGCCAAACCGCTACGCGAGTTTGAGTCGTAAAACAACAAGCTTAAGAGCTTCTGGTCGACAAACTGCTGGAAGTCGAAGCCATGAAGTACGTGATATCAAAAAAGTGGTAACGCCCGCTGCTCGCAAAAAGGTCGCCTCCTACATGATGGATACCCATAAGCTTAGTGAGCGACGAGCGTGGCAGCTGTCGGGCGTTATCTGCACGGTCGTTTGCTACGAACTAGTCGCTCCGAAGAATGGCCGTTCCTGGCCGTTGTTCTGGACCTGTCCTCCCACAAGTCACGGTGGTTGGGCAATGAGTGTTCGTATTAAGACTGAATTGGTTCTCAGTGTCCAGGTTATGGCCTATTGGCGCCGACGACCTAAACATAAAGTAATCGTACATTCTGACCAGGGGTTTCAGTACACCAGTTATGACTGGCCAAAGATGCTCGATCAAAATGGGCTGATTGCCAGTATGAGCCGAAAAGGTAACTGCTATGACTACTCAGTAGCTGAGAGCTTCATCAGCTACTAAAGCGCGAACGGATTCGCTGCAAAGTGTACCCCAGCCGCGAGGTCGGACTGAAGGATATGTTTGCTTGTATCGAAATTTTTTACAATCCGGTTCGTCGTCACGGATCCAGCGGAAATGCGTCACCAGCCGAGTACGAAAATAGTTACTTTAAGAAGCTGGAAAGTGTCTAGCGAACTTGTAGCGACTCATTCGGGCATCGGTGGCATGCCACCTCGATCGTTACTAATGGAAGCATAAGTTTCTACGATTGACTGTTGCGGAAGATGGGGGGACAAAATGAGCTGCCCAAGATGGCGAAAGGCGGACCAGGCTCGATACGCGAGCTAGCATTAACTGTTTTTAAAGCTTTCCACTTCAGATTTTGGTTTAAAATGGTAGGAGTATGGCTCGAAAATTATTTCTAGTTGCTAATGAGAAGTACGGAAACACAGACTGGGTAAATCATCTAAAACATGCTAGTCACATCGACGATTATGATGTCTGCTATCTTGGTCGTGGAGTTTCTGCGGGAAAAGATTTTTATCCGAGTAAAATTCATATCTTCGGGAATAGCTTATCATTAATCAAAGGTGTATGTTCAAAGTTGCGTTCATTAGATTCAAAGGATGAAAATGTTATTATTATTCGCTATTTTAGATATGCGATAATACTGAACATAATTGTGGTTCTGCTTAAGTACTTTGTACACTCCAAATGCACTGTAGCACTTGATATAAGGACAGTTCCGGTCCAAAGGAATAAGTTTACGCGACGTTTAGACTTGGTAATCTGCAAGTTAACTGCCCGTACATTTACGCACAAATTTGTCATATCTGATGCTGTATCTAAAGCAATTGGTATATCGAAATGTTATCGGCTTCCTCTTGCTAGCGACGATTTTTCTCGTGATTGCAAAGTGAGCAAGTTGTTCACTCCACTTAAGTTTGTTTATGTAGGTGCTATAAACAGACCTGGCGTTTTCGAAACCTTGATTCGAATCGCAGACTGCTTGAGGACTAAAAATATCGATTACTTAATCGATGTATATGCGCTAAGTGAGCCCTCAAGTTCCGATCAGACTAAGATTCAAGATTTCAATATTAATTTTTGTGGTCCACTTAATAGGCGGGATTTTTCAAATATATTGAGCAGTTATCATGTTGGGCTATCGCCTTTGCCGGACATGCCCGTTTATGATATCCAACCTCACACCAAATTGTTTGAGTACGTGGCAGTGGGATTACCTTTCTTGACAAAAAAGACTTCAGGTGTTTTGGAGCAATTCGATGGTTGTCCTCCAGGCTGGCTGTACAAAACGGTTGACGAAATTAATACAAGTTTCCTTATGAATATTATTGAAGAGTATGATTTTTTTGCGCTTATGGCGTATAAATTTGAAGTGCCATTGTGGAAAGACGTTTACCTAAAGTATCTACAGCCAGTGTTTAGATCATGGCAAGAGTTTCGTGAGATTACTGACTAGATGATAACTGCTGCAGGATATTTTCTTTTACTAGTTATTTTAAGCCTTAGGGCTGTTACTCTCTCTCGGCAACATAGATTTTCGTTGGCATCTTTTGCCTTCTTCACGATTGTATACTTCACAATACGTCCTATTTGGTTAAGTTTCTCCAGTGAGTTTGACTCGGCCTATCTTTATTTAAATAGGCTTGAGTACGTTCCGTTGGAGGCGTTGCACGAAGTGTTGTTTTTCGTGAGCGCATGCTGGCTTCTTATTGAGATTGGGTATAGGTTTTCAACTGGTACCATAAAAGTAAAAGAAAATCTGCGGCGTGTGAATCGGCGATCAAGGTTTAGTCTAGGTGTTCTTTTTTTGGTATTTGTTTCTCTGGGGCTAATTACGAATATACATCCGTTATTCCGGCTTTTATATCTGCTGGGCTTGTTTTTAGTAATCTACTTATGCTCATTCATTTTCCGTTATGGTTTTAGGTTTAAAGGAGCCATTGTAAGTTTTGTTTTTCTATTGAGTGTACTAGTGCTATTGTTTGGTTCTGATGACCGAAGAGATTTTGCAGTGGCTCTGGCTGCATTTTTCTTAATGTTTCTAACCTTTCGTGAGTCTTTTAAGATACCGATAAAATCGCTTTTGTATTTTACAGTTGGGGTGGTTGCGTTTTTGTTATTCGCTATAGGAATGAGGCAAGGATCCTACAATACATCATACTTGAGTGGTGGCAATTTAGAGTCAGTAGTTGCAGTTGAGTTGGATTTTCCAATTGTCTTTGACACGGTTCATCACGTTTTCTATAAGCACACTATTGATGACGCTCATTGGGGTGTTTACTACTTGAAACCCTTTTTTTGGTTGATTCCTAGGTCAATATTCCCAGATAAACCCGAAACGCTCAGTCGCGTAATATCGAGAGAGTTTAATCCCGGGTTTTACAGCGCTGGAGGTAGTGAGCCAATAACGATATATGGTGAATTTTTCTTTAATTTTTATTGGTTTGGGGTGCTTTTATTTTTTCTTGTAGGATACTCATTAGGTCTTCTTGATGACTACTACTTACGATCAAGTGAGTGGTTCCAGAGATCATTGGCTGTCACCCTTATATCCTCACTCTTTTTTGTGTTTAGGGGCCCCATTGATACAGTTTTGATTTACTATTTCGTTCTTATCATCGTCTATTACATACTTTCAAAAAAAAGTAGACTGCCTTATTTCAGTATAGATGGCCAATCGCATGGGTAATATGACCAAACTCATTATTATTCAACCAGCTTTGCCTCATTATCGTCTTCATTTTTTTGACTCGTTGTCGAAACTTGATGTTGATGATTTTTCAGTAGTTTATCCTAGCGGCAATCTACTGAATGCCGATGGTAGTTATTTGTGGGCTAAAGTATCTGGGCCATTGCGTAAAATATTTCCTGGTTTGTATTGGCAAGTCGGTGTTATGAAGCTGCCGGTCGATAAACAGACGATAGTCGTAGTTGCTGGTGCTCCGAGGTGTATTACAAACATTCTTTTTCTGTTTAAAGCTAAGCTAGCTGGTGCGAGCACGGTTTGGTGGGGGCACTTGTGGAGTTCAACCTCCAAGCGCTGGAGGTTCTTTTTAAGATTGCGTTTTATGAATATCGCGGATGCTGTCTTGTTCTATACGGACAAAGAGGCGTCCATGTATTCAAATAATTTTCTCAAAGAAAAAAAGCAGCTGTGTCGAGGGTTGAATAACGGAATTGATACTTCAAAAATTGAATTGTTAAGAGAGGAGTATGAGTCGATTTCAAGAGAAAAAAGCCTGTTATTCATAGGTAGGCTAACTAAAAAATCGAATATCACTCTCTTGATCCGAGCTTTGAGTAGTCCCATGCTTTTGGACGTAAAGTTGTATGTTATAGGCACTGGAGAGGGACTTGCTGAGATACAACGTATGTCTGATTATCGCCTAGTTAAGGATAGGGTCATATTTTTAGGGGGGATAATTGATGAAGTCGAGATCGCAAAGTATGCGAATGTCTGTCGACTGTTTGTATATCCTGGTGAAGTAGGTTTGAGTTTGGTTCATGGTATGGCATATGGACTACCGGCAATTGTACACAGCAATTCTGATAAGCAAATGCCGGAATTTTCTGCCTTTCAGGAAAATATTACTGGACGCTCATTCGAAATGGATAATTGTGATTCTCTATCTATTGTCATATACGAAATGATAAACGATACGCAAAAATTAAATATGTGCTCCAATAACTGCGTTGCGTTGATAAATACTAGTTTTAACACAGAGGACATGACTAGACGATTCAGATTACTAATTGATGAGGTCTGTTTGCGAAGTCAATATAGGATTGACACTTCAGAGAATAGTCCTCGCGACAAATGATGACCACGATGAAGCGCGTTTTGATCAATGCCTCGAATCTCCACACCGGTGGCGGAGTGCAGGTGGCCACCTCTTTTATCAATGACTTACTCGGCGATAGGTCTAGGTTAGCAGATTGTATTGTTAGTGTTTATGCATCGGATACAGTGTATGAGAACATTGACTTTCAACGAATAAATTGTGACTCACTCTTTACACTTAAACGATTTAATGTTCGAGGAATTGAGTCACTTAAGTTTGGTGTCTCAAGCGAGTTCCAAGGCTTTGATTTGATTTTTACGATTTTTGGTCCTTTTTATACTAATCAGAGAGTAAAGCATAGCATTGTTGGCTTTGCGCAGGCATGGATCGTATACCCGAATAACGAGGTTTATTTCCGTAAATCATTTTTAAAGCGGAACTTTGACAGATTGAAATTCAGGCTCCAATGGTCTTTTTTTCAGAAATCTGACCTTTTAGTTGTGGAATCTGAACACTTAAAAGAACGCCTATCGTCCTATAAAGGCTTTAGTCCTTCTCGTGTCAAAGTGGTTCCTAATTGTGTGGCCGAGATCTTTCGCAGTGAAAAAAAGAACCGACGTGACGTAGAAATTTTCTCGAGAAGTCCTGGTGTGATTTATCTTGGATTGATTAGTCGTGACTATATTCATAAGAATTTGGATTTCTTGATGGAAGTTGTTATCCGTTTGAATCAACTGGGTCGACTAGAATACAAAATTGTAGTTACCCTAAGCGATGAAGAGTGGTCAAAGAAAAGTCCTCAATTCCGCTCTAGTTTGGTAAATGCAGGAGTTGTCAAATATGCGGATCTTCCGAATTTTTACAAGCAATTGGACGCTGTAATATTTCCGAGTCTGTTGGAGAGTTTCTCTGTTACTCCGTTAGAGGCGCTGGCAACTCGAAAAGTGCTTTTCGCATCAAATAGAGAGTTCGTGACAGATGTTTGTGGTGGTCATGCTCAATATTTTGATCCGCTTGATACTAATTCTGCGGCTCATGCAATAATTCAGTGGTTTGAGTATACAGAAACTTCAGTACGTGAGACGGTTATCTCCGCTGCTTACGACCATTACATGAGATTGCCGACTAGTTCTGATCGAACGCAATCATATATCAATTTGATACTCGAAGAATTGACTGGCATTTAATAAATCTTGTTAGGAGAGAAAATGTATATACTTGGCGTGAATGCGTATCATGGAGACTCGTCTGCGTGTATTCTGAAAGATGGTGAGATACTAGCAGCTGTTGAAGAAGAGAGATTCAGACGTATAAAACATTGGGCTGGATTTCCATCAGAGTCGATTAAATATTGCCTAAAGGAAGCTGGTATTAATCTCTCCGATGTTGCCTATCTTGCTGTTAACCAAGATAGTTCCGCAAACTTAGTCAAGAAAGTGATGTATACGCTAAAGTCAAAGCCTAGCTTTGCTCTCATTGCTGATCGAATCAAGAACAAAAAAGAGCGCAGCGATATTCCATCTCACCTCAAGATTCTCTTTCCGGATGACGCGTTTACCGGCAAAGTACAATTTATTGAGCATCATCTATGCCATCTGGCATCTGCGTATTATGTATCGCCATTTGTTGAGTCAGTTGTCGTGTCAGTAGATGGTTTTGGTGATTTCGCTAGTGCTGCATGGGGTTTGGGCAAAAATTCTTCTGTTTCGGTTGACGAGAAAGTCTATTTTCCACATTCCCTAGGAATTTTCTATCAAGCCTTGACTCAGTATTTGGGATTTCCAAATTATGGTGATGAATATAAGGTAATGGGATTGGCGCCCTATGGTAGCCCAAAATATCTTAATGAGATGCGACAGATCGTTCAGTTACAATCAGATGGAGGTTTCAGGCTCAATCTTAAATATTTCCGTCATCATAAGGAGAAGGTCAGCTATGAATGGGTTGACTGCTCTCCCAAGATAGGGCGTTTGTTTTCTTCAGAATTAGAGAGCTTGCTTGGCCCAACAAGGAACCCTGCAGACGAGTTGACACAATTTCATAAAGATGTGGCACACTCGATTCAAAAAATGTACGAAGAAGCATTTTTCCACCTCCTAAACACGTTGTACAAAAAGTATGAGGTGGATGCCATCTCTGTCGCGGGCGGATGCGGGATGAACTCCGTAGCAAACGGCAAGATCAAGTTGGCTACTCCGTTCAAGCAGGTTTATATTCAGTCGGCCGCGGGAGATGCTGGTGGTGCCATTGGTGCTGCATTGGAAGCTTGGGCGCTTCATGGAAACAAGTCTAATGATAAGTTATCTGCCCACCATGACCATGCTTATTGGGGTCCACATTATTCGGACGAGACGATACGTATGCTGTTGGAGGAGAGGAAAGCTGACTTGGATGCAGAGCAGTGCACTGTGCAGTACTTGGCCAATTCGAATGAACTATATGATAGAACCGCATCTTGTATCTGTGATGGAAAAGTAATCGGTTGGTTTCAGGGACGTATGGAATGGGGGCCACGTGCGTTAGGTAATAGAAGTATTGTTTGTGATCCGCGCCGATCAGATATGAAGGATATTCTTAACTTGAAGATTAAGCGCCGGGAGTCGTTTAGACCCTTTGCGCCATCAATTCTTCGAGAACATGTCGGTGAGTGGTTTGAACAAGATTCTGATGTACCCTTTATGATGCAAGTGTTTCAGATCCGAGAACAAATGCGGTCTCAAATACCTGCAGTAACCCATGCTGATGGATCTGGTAGACTTCAAACAGTCTACGAGCATACAAACTCGCGCTATTATGGCCTTATCAGTTCATTCTACGAAAAAACAGGTGTACCCATGGTTTTGAATACATCGTTTAACGAGAACGAACCCGTGGTATGTCAGCCTGTTGAGGCGCTCAACTGTTTTTTGAGGACCAAGATGGATGTCATTGTAATGGGTAACTGGATGGTGTCGAGAGTGGCTGACTGAGTTTCAGGGGGCTTTGCTACTATGCCGAACATTATTTTTTTGCTGGAGACACAGGCTACATCGAGTTTCAATTGGTGCATGGACTTCTGAAACTCAGATGCCGGTAATCGTAATGGATAACATAGTGGTCTCGCCTATTGAGACCTCAAGACAAGTTATGCGTACGGAGGATGTCGAAAAGAGTTTTGTTGATTCCTGCGACGACAGGTCTGATTTAGAGTAGGAAACTAAACGCGATTAGATCGATTTGGCACACGAAATTTGACAGTGGCAGACTATGAATCCAGACGCTTACTGGTTCTCCTTAATATTTTGATAGTCAAGATAGGTTGTTTATGAAAGTAGCATTGATCACTGGCATCACCGGGCAGGATGGCTCGTATCTTGCTGAGTTTTTATTGGAGAAAGGTTATCGTGTACATGGTATTAAGCGCCGAGCCTCGCTTTTCAATACCCAGCGTATAGATCACATCTATCAGGACCCTCACGTCGAAAATCAAAACTTTGCGCTACATTATGGCGATCTTTCAGATAGCTCGAATTTAACAAGAATTCTGCAAGAGGTGCAGCCGGATGAGGTGTACAATTTGGGAGCACAGTCTCACGTTGCAGTTTCTTTCGAGTCGCCTGAATACACTGCAGACGTTGACGCTATGGGGACATTGCGCCTACTAGAAGCTATCAGACTACTTGGACTCGAGAAAAGGACGCGCTTTTATCAAGCATCTACATCTGAGCTATACGGTTTGGTCCAGGAAACTCCTCAAAAAGAAACTACTCCGTTTTATCCTCGGTCGCCATATGCAGTGGCAAAGCTATATGCTTACTGGATTACAGTCAACTATCGTGAAGCGTATGGGATGTATGCCTGTAACGGTATTTTATTTAATCATGAATCACCTCGTCGAGGTGAAACCTTTGTGACGCGTAAGATTACTCGCGGCCTTGCTAACATCGCTCAAGGTCTCGAATCCTGTCTCTACATGGGGAATCTGGATGCCTTGCGCGATTGGGGACACGCCAAAGACTACGTCCGAATGCAATGGATGATGTTGCAACAGGACCATCCAGAGGACTTTGTTATAGCAACAGGTGTTCAATACTCTGTGCGGGAGTTCATTGAATGGAGCGCAGCTGAATTGGGCGTTAAGCTTCGATTCAAGGGTGATGGAGTCGATGAGGTGGGTGTTGTGGACTCTGTTGCTGGCGACAAAGCACCATCCATTAATGTTGGTGACGTCATTGTTCGGGTTGATCCTCGATATTTCCGCCCGGCCGAAGTAGAGACCTTGCTGGGAGACCCCTCGAAAGCCAAAGAAAAACTGGGCTGGGTGCCTGAGATTACAGTCCAGCAAATGTGTCAGGAGATGGTTGTCGAAGACTTAAAAACAGCGCGCCGCCACGCTTTACTGAAGCAGCATGGCTTAGATATTCCAGTGTCCCTGGAGAACTGAGTATGTCAGCCTCAAATATGCGCGTTTTTATTGCCGGTCACCGAGGTATGGTAGGCTCGGCCTTACTACGTCAACTAGAGAATCAAGAGAATCTGACGATTGTCACAACGACTAGAGCCGAGCTTGATTTAACCAATCAGCATGCCGTGAATGCATTTTTTGCAGCGCAACAGATTGATCAAGTTTATCTAGCGGCAGCAAAGGTAGGGGGTATTCACGCGAACAATACCTATCCAGCAGACTTCATTTATCAGAATCTGATGATTGAGGCCAATATCATTGAGGCTGCACATCAAAACGATGTACAGAAGCTTTTGTTTTTGGGGTCATCATGCATTTACCCTAAGTTTGCAGAGCAACCAATGAACGAAGATGCCTTATTGACAGGCATACTGGAACCAACTAACGAGCCTTACGCCATTGCGAAGATTGCGGGCATCAAGCTTTGCGAAAGCTACAACCGCCAATACGGACGTGACTATCGCAGTGTCATGCCGACAAACCTGTACGGGCCCGAAGATAATTTTCATCCAGATAACAGTCATGTCATTCCGGGATTGATGCGGCGCTTTCATGAAGCGAAGGTTAGTAATGCACCCGAAGTTGTCATATGGGGTAGCGGAAAACCTCTCCGGGAATTTCTCCATGTCGATGATATGGCAGCAGCCAGCATCCATGTCATGAATCTGGATCAGGCACTTTATCAAAACCATACCACACCAATGCTGTCGCATATCAATGTAGGGTCTGGTGTTGATTGCTCAATCAGCGAGCTAGCGCAGACAATCGCCAAGGTAACCGGTTACCAGGGAAGTCTGGTATTTGATGCGACGAAGCCTGACGGCTCCCCCCGTAAGTTAATGGACTCATCGAAGCTGTGGTCGTTGGACTGGCAGCCCAACTATGATCTCGAGCGTGGCTTGGCTCACACCTATGAGTGGTTTAAGGCGAATGCATTGACCCTCAGGATGGCCTGATCTGTGGGTGCCGGCTTGAAATTCTCGATAGTAACTGCGTGTTACAACAGTGGGGCGACCATAGGTCAGGCCATTGCCAGTTTAAAAACACAGCGTTGGGCGGAAATTGAGCATGTGGTCATTGATGGCGCATCCTCCGATGGAACCCAAACGATTGCCCAATCCACTTTGGGGACTGGGGATGTATTCGTATCAGAGCCCGACAAAGGGATCTATGACGCATTGAATAAAGGCATAAGCCATAGTACGGGGGATGTGATTGGGTTTTTGCATTCAGATGATGTGTTAGCTAACGAGACGGTTCTTCAAAGGGTCGCTGAGCGTTTCTTAAGTTCAGGGGCTGACGCTGTATACGGCGATTTGCAATATGTTAAGGCCAGTGACACTTCATACGTCGTTCGGCACTGGCGATCCGGTGAGTTCTCTCGATCAAAACTGGGGCGTGGTTGGATGCCGCCGCATCCGGCTTTTTTTATGAGACGGAGCTTATATGAAAGCCTGGGTGCATTTGATACTCAGTTCCGGATAGCCAGCGACTATGACTCTTTGTTGCGTTATCTGAGTCATCCTTCAATCAATGTGGCTTACATTCCTGAAGTTCTGGTCAAAATGCGTGTTGGTGGTGCCAGTAACGGTAGCCTCAAACAAATTATAAGGAAGTCTAAAGAGGATTTTGCAGTCATGAAAAGACATGGCCTGAATCCCTACATTGCTTTACCGTATAAAAATCTCTCTAAAGTTTCTCAATTTATTATGAGAACTTAATTTTCTAAACCCGCCCAAACGTATCTTCAAACCGCACGATATCATCCTCCCCCAGATAACTACCACTCTGCACCTCAATCAACTCCAGCGCTACCTTTCCGGGGTTCGTCAACCGATGAGTCACACCAATCGGAATATATACCGATTGGTTCTCTGTCAGTAAGCTTTCCTTCTCGCCAACCTGCACGACCGCGGTGCCGGATACCACTACCCAGTGCTCAGCACGGTGATGATGCATTTGCAACGACAGCGAGGCGCCCGGTTTGACCGTGATACGTTTTACCTGATAACGCTGGCCGTTGTCGATCGAGTCGTAGCTACCCCAAGGGCGATGCACTTCTCGGTGAAACAGGTGTTCCTCGCGTTTGCAATTTGCTATTTCATCAACAACCTTTTTTACTTCCTGCACCTGATCTTTGTGTGCTACAAGCAGTGCATTTTTGGTATCCACTACCACCAGATCATCCAACCCGATTGTCACCACCAGCTTGTTTTTGTTGTCGTTGTGCACCAGTGTGTTGTGGGTGTTGATATTGATCACATCTCCAATGCTGGCGGTGTGGCTGGAATCTTTCTCCAGAATCTCCCAAATGGCGCGCCAGCCACCGATATCGCTCCAGCCGGCATCCAGTGGTACCACGCGCACATTGTCGGCTTTCTCCATGACTGCATAGTCAATCGAATCGCTTGGGCAGGCGGCAAAGGCCCGGGCATCAACCCGGATAAAGTCCAGGTCGCCCCTGGCGGCGCGCATGGCGCCTTGGCAGTGTTCAACGATGGCCGGGGTGGTGTGCTGCAGTGCGTCCAGGTAGGCGGCGGCTTTGAAGACAAACATGCCGCTATTCCAAAGGTGTTTGCCGGAACTTAGGTATTGTTCGGCGGTCTCAATCGAAGGCTTTTCGGTAAAGCAAACCACAGCTCTTGGGCCTGGCTTTGTAGAATCCTGATCTGTGGTTTCGATGTAGCCATAGCCCGTTTCAGGGTGTGTCGGTACGATGCCAAAAGTAATAAGCTCATCGCCGGTAGCTGCGAACTGAGCCGCGATGTCCAAGGCCTTTTGGAATGCGTTCTCGTCGCGGATCACATGATCAGCCGGGAAGACGGCAATGATAGCTTGTGGATTAATTTGCATTGCCTTGATTGCAGCTATTGCAATAGCTGGAGCGGTATTTTTGGCTTCGGGTTCCAGTAAAATTGCAGCTGGCTTGATGCCAACGCTCTGCATTTGTTCAGCGAGCATAAAGCGATGATCTTCATTGCATACAACGATTGGTGGCAACAGGTGGCGCACTCGCAGAGCTGTCTCCTGTAACAGGGTATGTTTTCCGTCTGTAAGCCTATGAAATTGCTTCGGGTAGTGCTTACGTGACAGCGGCCAAAGGCGTGTGCCTGAGCCCCCAGAGAGGATAACCGGAATGACCTGCATGAATTCGGAGAGCTCCTGTTGCTGATTCCTGCTTTCAAGCGCGTCAGTCTAGCAAGGGCAAATAGGGCGGTCTATAGTCCGAATGGGGGATTAATATCGGAGGTATCTAGCAGGGTCATCTGCACTGTGCAATCCCCCATTTTCTGCAGCAATTACTCGAAAATATTTTTCTGCCACCAGGGATCGGCGAGGTGCTCAGACACCCATCCTTTAAACCATCGCCAGCCACACTGGAATAACCACAAACGCCAGAAGTGTCTGCACGCTGATGATATTGGCCATCATGGGCGCATTGCCGCCCAGTTGTCTGGCCAGAATGTAGGCGGAGGTGGCGGTGGGCAGACAGGCCAGCAGTAGCAGAACCTGTCGGCTCAGCAGATCCAGTTGCCACCAGGTCGCCAGGCCCAGCATTAGCCCGGGCATTACCACAAACTTGAGCACGCTGGAGCAGGCAATGTTGGGCCAGTCCTGTTTCACCGTGGTCAGGCTAAGGGCAACGCCTACTGCTAACAGGCCGAGGGGCAGGGCGGTGCTGCCCAGGGTTGCCAGCAGGGTTTCGATCCAGTTACCCATCAGGCCCAGTCCACTGAGGTTGAGTGCAACGCCCAGCAGGCAGGCGACAATCAGGGGATTGCTCAGTATTCCGCTAAGCACTTGAGCTGGCGATTTGCCCGGGCCGTCGGTGGCCAGCGAAAAACAGATGACGCTAAGCACATTGACCAGGGGGATCATGATGCTGACAGCGATTGCGGCGATCACCAGTCCGGCATCGCCAAACAGCGCGCTGGCAACGGCCAGGCCTATGTAGGTGTTGAATCGGATGGCACCCTGGAACAAGGACGTGAAATCGGCAGCATTGTCACTGGCCCAGGGTTTTATCAACCAGGTGAGCGCGCTGGTCAGCAGCAGAGCGGTGCAGATCACCAGCGCAAAACGCCCGAAGTCGGCATCACTAAAATCTGCCAGTGCCAGGCGGTGAACCAGCAGGGCGGGAAAGGCAATGTAGTAGGTCAGGCGTTCAATGCCCGGCCAGAACTCGGCACCAGGAAAGTTGATCCGGCGCAGCAGCGCGCCGAATAGTATCAGCAGGAATACGGGCCCCAGGGCGTTGGCAATCATGGCTGCATCATGAGGCTTGCTTGCGGATTGAGCAAGTGTGAGAGAATGTGACCTTTATCCGATTCCGAGGCGGCAATGCAGGGCAGGGTGGTGCCGATGACCCAGGGGATCCTGGTGGGGTAATCCCCCAAAAGGGTTGTACCCATCGATGCTGGCCTGCTTCTATACTGAACAGGTTTACTGGCTCAGTATGAGGCTTATTTACCGTGTACCCTCAATTGTTTTCCAGATACCAGGCAGGACGTGTGCGACTTTTCTCATGGCTGGTGCTATTGGCGGCAGCGCTGGTCTGGATGGCTGCCCCAGTCGCCCACGCCCAACCCTGGCCCGAGTACAGTGAACGAAACTTCAGTATCACGCGCCTTCAACGCCAGACAATCAGTGGCACGACAGCCGATGGTGCCAGCGTGCGCTTTGAGATCGGGCTGATGCGCATGACCGCCAGGCGGAATGTTCGTTTTAACGGGGAGCGCCTGAGCGAGGGTGATCAGCTGTTTGGCTGGGCGCGTTATGCCGACGGCGCCGCGCACTGGTTAGTGCCACCGTCCCGTCAGGTCTATCTGATCAATAGCAAAAACCTGGGCTTTGCCCGGCAAACCGCGGGCGCTGAGACACTGATCAAGGTGGATCTTCTGACGGGGGAGGTCAGTGATTCCGGTCTGGCGGATCTGCAGTTTGTACCAAGCTCCTATCCAGTGGCGCAGTATGAAGAGCGCGACGGGCAGTGGGTGCAGCGGTCTACGCTGGTCCCTTCGCGTGGTCTCTATGTGGGGCTGCTGCCGGGTGCGCCGGCGGATGAGCGGGTAATACTGGGGCCGCGCGGAGAACCCATCACACGGCTCTCCAATATTGATGAGGCAGCTCCGCGGCGCATCATTCGCCATGACGAGCATGAGGCATTGCTCGCGCGCAACCCGCTGACCCAACATGACCAGCAGCTGGCGGACCCGAACCCCGATCCTGAGCACGCTAATATGCCCATTGGTGTGCGCCCATGGCGTTATCTGTCGCTGATGGATTATCCGATCATGGCAACACCTGGCGGTGCTCTTGTCGTGCGCCACCGTCAGGATGACGGGCAGGTGCTATGGGGAATCTATGGTCAGGATGGCGCGCTGACCATGCCATTGCTTGACGAGTTGCACTTTACGTTCAGGCCGGAGCGCATTGAGCGCGATCGCAATGTCAATGTGCCGCACTTTGTTTTTATGATTCCGCTGGCCGGTGAGCCTGGGCTTTACTGGCCGATCAAGGATGATGGCACGCCGGTTTCTGCAGCTGACGGTATTGTAGGTTTCCAGCCCGTGATGGGGGGCGAATCCATGCGCAATATGATGCAGGCCTGGCCCAGCGGATTTACCGCTCCCTGGGCCTACACCGCTGTGCTGTGGGAGGGCGAGGGGCAGCGCGCCTGGGCGCTGGCTAATGGCGCCTTTAATGATGAGCGCCTGACGCAGACACGCCCGGGTGCCAGTTGGCAGGACTGGCAGGTGATAGAGTTTGGCGTTGACGAGGTGCAGGTATACGTGCCAACCACGGACTATTACGGCCGCCCGTTTGCCAGTGGCACCGCGCCGCCGATGATGGCGCGTGCCCGAGCGATGCCCGGTGTTATGGCGCAGATGAAAGACGGTCCGGTGTTTGTGCTGACGCCGGACACCGGCAGCGGATTACCAGGTGCCTGGCGGGAAGTCGGTATTGGGCCTTTTGCCAGTTATCAAGCGGCACAGACGGGATTGACCAACTACAACAACGCGGTGCGTAGCGCAGCGGCAGCGCGTACTGATGAATTGCTGGCAACTTACCGCGAACAACGCGCTCAGATGGCTGCGGCCCACGAGGCATCGTTGCGCAATCTGAATCTGCGCTCGATTGAGCAACGTGGCCCGGGCAGTGACACCGATGTCGAGTATTACTGCGCTTATCGCGACGCTGATGCCTGCACCGGCATGCGCAATGAGTGGGAGCGCATCAAGGCTCTGCCCCCGCCGCCGCCCCCGCCGGCATCATTCGGGGCACGCGAGTCTATCTGGTCCACCTGGCGTGACGAAAGCAGCAACCGGGGCTATTCAGGCCCCAGTGCTTTGGGCGGCGGTTACCGCTGGGACAATGGCTCACTGGTCGGGCCTTTTGGGCAGACGGTGGATTCGCTTTAGCTCAGCAAGTTGCGCTTAGATGGTCTATACCTGATTAAGGATGAAATCAGGAAATTCACAGATGCATTTTCTTTATACGGATTACTTTGAAAAGCATGTTCTACGCAAACGCCCTTATCTTAAAAAGGAGTGGTGTGAACGGGTGCTTGAAAACCCTCGTTTCTGGGAGCCGCAGGATGACAACCGATTCAGGTTCTGGGCTGTGATAGAAGAATTGGGCGGGCGGTACTTGAGAGTCGTAACGTTGGCAGATAAAGTGACAATTCACAATGCGTTCCCTGACCGGAGGTTCAAGCCATGAAACTGAATTATTGCCCGGAGACGGACTCTCTCTATATTGATCTTTCGGAGCGCGCGAGTGCGGAGAGCCGCGAAATTTCAGAAGGAATTGTCCTGGATTACGATGCCAACGGGGAGTTGGTTGGCATTGATATCGATAACGCCAGCCGCAAAGTAGACCTGGATCGTTTGACCGTTAGCAGATTGCCTGGACCTGTAGAGACGGAGGCGGCTTAAAGGGGGGCATAAAGGGGACGGAGGGATTTACCTCGCTAAATCCCTCCGTCCCCTTTATGCTTCCTTTATGAGCATTTACTGACCAGCGCGCTGGGAGATGCTTGGCCCCAGTAGATACATCAGAGACTCTTCAGACAGTGGTGTGCCCTCTGCCATACGCGTGGAAGCGTTAGCCCAGATCTTGCCGGCACGGTATGTGGCATTGCGCACCTTGATCTGCAGGTCACGGTATTCCGGTGAGTCCTGCGCCAGACCGGAGAAGCTGGACAAGTCCGCGTTGCCGATCAGGACCACATCGACGCCAGGGACTGAAGCAATCTCTAGCGCGTTGTTGACGCCTTCCACAGTCTCGATCATGACAGCAACCAGCATATTGTCGTTGGCACTTTCGCGGAAGGTTTCACCCTCTGGCAGGAACGGGCGCCACAGGCCAGGACCCTGGCCGCCACCGGCACTGCGGCGGGCGATAGGTGGGTAACGTGCGTAGCGGGCGGCCTCGCGTGCCTGGATGGCGTCGTTGACGGTGGGTACGATAATGCCGAGCATGCCCATATCCATGGCTTTCTGTACGGCGCCCTCGCTGGCATCGGGCAGTCTCAGGATGGGTGTCGCGCCGACATTGGGACAGGCCGCGATCATGTCTTCAACTTCGTCATAGCGCAGCGTGCTGTGCTGCATCTCGAACCAGGTGTAGTCGTAGTCCGGGGCTTCTTCACAGTATCGCTCGATGTCGAACTCGGAGATGGAGTGACTGAAGATCTGCTCGCCTCTGAGCAGTTTGGCCTTGGCAGTGTTGTAGAGAGTGCGATCAGGATTCTCCATGAAGTCTTTTACCGCCCACCCCCAGGGACGACCTTCATGAATGGGGACTGCCTCAACTTCTCCAGTTCCCCAGCCTGAGACGTCGATGGCTTCCTGGGCCTGAGTGGTTACAGAGAGCAGCATCGACGCCGCGATGCTGGCAGAAAGCATGGCAGCACCGGACAGCATGCGGCGCATGGGTTGGAACGTGAGCCCTGGTTTTTTCATTAAGCATTCCTTTTTCTGATGACAGGTTATTTTTGGTTCCTGTTACGGGTTGGCTTATTCTGGATATTCGGATGCTGGGCGCATCATGTTCGGAACATACATTGCACTGAATATCACAGATCAGTGGCAAAACCACGGATTACTGGCTTCGGTTCGTCGCATTGTGTCGGAAAGAGTGTGTATGTATGCGGAAAATAAGCGTTTTATAGAGATTCGGTGCTTGCTGTAAAATCGACAGGATGTCGCAGGGTTACAGATTGGGTATCGGTTTTTTTGCCGGAAAGCCGTGCTAGACTTGAGGCATATCACGGGGTCTTACAAGGGGAGAACAATGAATAATAATAAGTATGTCAATGGCATAACCTGGTGGGCAGCTGCACTGGTGGCCGGCCTCTCTGGCATGGCAACTGCCCAGCCGGCACCGGTGGAAGAATTGCGACCGGGCATGTTGATCGGCTATCTGACACCCGAAGAGATGCCGCATGCACTCAGCCTGATCCCGCCAGCGCCCGAGCCAGACTCTGCTGCGTTTGCCTGGGAGCAGGCCGTCAACAAGAACACGCTTGAGTTGCATGGCACCGCCCGCTGGGATCTTGCCACGGTTGATAACGACCTCAGTTTCCCAAACGCGGCGGGCACGTTTTCCTGTGCGCTGGATATGCCTATCAACGAGCAGGATACACCCTACCTTTACCAGTTGCTGCGGCGTACTTTGCCGGATGCCGGTCTGGCAACCTATAGCGCCAAGGACCATTACCAGCGCACCCGCCCGTTTGTTGTGAATGAACAGCCCATCTGTGCAGAAGGCACTGAAGAGCGGCTGGCCAATGATGGGTCATATCCATCGGGTCATACGGCCATCGGCTGGGCTTGGGCACTGATTCTGGGGGAGCTGGCACCTGAGCGGGCCGACGCGATTGCTCAGCGTGGGCTGGCTTTTGGCGACAGCAGAATGGTGTGCAATGTGCACTGGCCGATGGATGTGATTCAAGGGCAAATTGTTGCGGCAGCTGCCGTGGCCAAATTGCACAGTAATGCTACTTTCCGTGAAGACATGGCGGGGGCAGCTCGCGAAATTGAACATTACAGTGGCAAGGGCTTTGGCACTAACCGCGATTGTGACGCCGAAGCAGCAGCGCTGCAGATTGTGGTCGAGCGGTAGGGTGGAGACTTTGGAAAGAGTAGCTATTGATGACTGACAAAATGCACCACTGGCTGAATCTTGCCACCGGCCTTGCTGTAATTCTTGGCATGGTGTTCCTGGCCTTTGAGATTCGCCAGAACACCGAGATGATGCGCTCGCAGACGCGCGACTCGATCTCCGAGAAACAGATGATGTTCTCAGAATGGGTCGCGACCGAGATCGATCTGGCTGCAGCGATAGCCAAAGCTAATGCGGGGGAAATGCTGGCGCCGGACGAGGGTGTCATGTATGCCTATTTTCTGGCTGGCGTATGGCGCGAGTGGGAGAATTCCTATTACCAGTTTCAGCGCGAGCTGTTTGATCGCGATGAGTTTGAACCACGACTGCAGCGCTGGCGTGCCAGCATGCGCACGGACCTTGCGCGTGTGAACTGGCTGGCGACACGGCAGAACTATGCACCGGCATTCCGGGCGGTAGTGGATGAGATCGTTGCCGAATACCCGGTGCCTGCTGAATTGCGTGATGATCGAGTTGATGAGACAGCGGTGCCATAAGGCTTAAAGTGCAAACTGTCATGAATCCGCGCTAAACTGTCAGGCTTTATTACCCCGCCATCAAACTCAAGGAAAGGTTGATCATGAAGATCCTGGTTACCGGGACGGCCGGTTTTATCGGATTCCATCTGGCACAGCGTCTGGTTGCCCGCGGCGACGAAGTTGTCGGCCTGGATAATATCAACGACTACTACGATGTAAATGTGAAATACGGGCGTCTGGCGCATGCCGGGATTGCGCGTGAAGCTGTCAGCTACGGCAAACTGGTCCAGTCTGATACAGCAAAAAACTACCGCTTTATTCAGTTGCAGCTGGAAGATAAAGAGGCGATTGATGCCCTGTTTGCCGCCGAGCAGTTTGATGCCGTGTGTAATCTGGCGGCACAGGCCGGAGTGCGTTATTCGCTGACCAACCCGCAGGCTTACATTGATTCCAATATCGTTGGTTTTATTAATCTGCTGGAAGCCTGTCGTCATTTTGACGTGAAGAATCTTTCCTACGCTTCCAGCTCGTCGGTGTATGGTCTGAACGAGGCACTGCCATTTGCCACCACGCACAATGTTGACCACCCGATCAGCCTTTACGCAGCCAGCAAGAAATCCAACGAATTAATGGCACATACCTACTCGCATCTGTTCGGTATTCGCACTACCGGACTGCGTTTCTTTACCGTGTATGGACCCTGGGGGCGGCCGGATATGGCGCTGTTCCTGTTCACCAAAGCAGCCTTGGCGGGCGAGCCGATCAAGGTGTTTAATCAGGGCAATATGCGCCGGGACTTTACCTATATTGATGACATTATTGAGGGTGTAGTCCGCGTTATCGACAATCCGGCTTCTACCGATCCGAAATGGTCGGGCGCTGATCCCAATCCTGGCAGTTCGTCTGCGCCTTACAAGATCTACAATATTGGTAACAATAACACCGTCAAACTGCTGGATTTTATCGAGGCAATCGAAAAGGCGCTGGGCGGCACCGTGGAAAAGGAATATCTGCCGCTGCAGGCCGGCGATGTACCAGCCACTTTTGCAAATGTTGATGATCTGGTTGAGGATATGGATTACAAACCATCAACGCCTGTGCAGCAGGGCATCGACAATTTTGTGGCCTGGTATCGTGAGTTCTTTAAGGTTTAAACCCACCGTCGTCTGGTTCACAGGTCTGTCAGCGGCGGGCAAGACTACTTTATCGCAAGGTGTTGCAGCCTTGCTGCGGGAGCAGTCAGTGCCGGTGGTGACGCTGGACGGCGATGAGCTGCGTGCCGGACCGTGTCGGGACCTGGGGTTTACGCCGCGAGACCGTGCAGAAAATGTCCGCCGGGCAGCGGTGCTGGCCAGCGAGCAGAGTCAGTCTGGTCAAATTGTATTAGTGGCGCTGATCTCTCCGATGCGGGTGGACCGGGACAGGGCCCGTCAGATTATTGAGGCCAGCGGCGCGGCATTTGTTGAAGTGTTTGTTGACGCACCGTTATCGGTAGCAGAGGCGCGTGACCCCAAAGGGCTGTATAAGCGGGCGCGTCGCGGCGAGCTGAGCCATTTTACCGGCGTTGATGCGCCCTACGAGGCACCGGTCACTCCGGCACTTGCCATTCGTACCGACACAGAGTCACCGGAACAGTCAGCGTCGCGTGTGATGGAGATTCTGCTGGCTTCAACTGAAGCAGGAGCTAAAACGATGAACCAGACCCAGTTGCTTGAAGATCTGATTGAGGTTGCCCGGCGCGCCGGTGACGTGATCATGGACATCTACGCAACTGATTTTGCTGTTGAAGAGAAGCGCGACGACTCGCCTGTCACAGCTGCCGATGAGCGCGCAGAGGCGGTCATCACCGCTGCATTGCGACAGATCACACCTGACACTCCAATAGTTGCAGAGGAGGCCATGGCCGCTGGCAAACAGGTGTCGCCGGGCCGTCAATTCTGGTTGGTCGATCCGCTCGATGGCACCAAGGAGTTTGTCAGCCGGAATGGAGAATTTACGGTCAATATCGCTTTGATTAGCGATGGTGTGCCCGTTCTGGGCGTGGTATATGCCCCAGTGACCGATACCGTTTTTGCCGGCAGTGAGAAAGATGGCGCATACATTGTGGATGCAGGCGCCAAACGAACTATTTCTGTAAGAGATATACCTGACGCAGGTGCCGTTGTTCTAACCAGCCGCTCTCATGGCGACTATGAGGTCCTGCACGAGCGTCTGGAAGGCCAGACAATTGCGGACTGGCGCCTGGTTGGTTCCTCCTTAAAAATCTGCCTGATTGCAGCAGGCGAGGGCGATCTGTATCCACGCCTGGGCCGCACCATGGAGTGGGACACCGCGGCAGGACATGCTGTGCTGCGCGCCGCTGGCGGGCGTCTGATGGTGTTGGATGGTTCTGTTGCTGATGCGCTGCGGGGCGGGCGTGAGCTGAGCTACGGCAAATCCGGATTTGAAAATCCGAACTTTTTGGCTTGCGGTGCCTAGTCCCGTCACCAATTCAGTGACTCCCCTCAAAACCTTGTTTAAACCAATATGGTTTATTTTTGATTTCTAAACTGATTTGGTTTAGTATCGGGTTGCCAAACCAAATTGGATGAGACTTATGGGTAATTTAGTTCTGATCGGAGATATCGTCAATTCGCGGCGTCTGGCTGAACGAGGCCTTGTTCAAAAGCGATTCAAGGCGGCCTGCCAGCAGGTAAATGAGCGGCGCAAAGACTATAAAGTTGCATCACCGCTGATGGTGACGCTTGGTGACGAATTCCAGGGTGTATTATCCAGCCCGCAGGCGCTTTGGCGCGTTATATCTACTCTGGAACTGGCGCTATTTGAAATTTGTCAGCTCAGGTTTTCAGTAGGGGTGGGCGAGATCAGTACGGCGCTGAATTCGCGCTCCTCACTGGGCATGGACGGTCCGGCATTCTACCTGGCACGCGAAGGAATCGAGGCACTCCGCCGTCGCGACGGCCTGTATGCGGTTACGGGGCTAACGGATGGACAGCGGCTGGTTCAGTACGCCCTGGATCTGTGGGCGGCAAACCGACGCAAATGGAACTACAATCGAATGTATACCTTTAATCGACTGTTACATGGTGAATCTGTGCCTGACATTGCGGCTGAGCTTGACCTCACTGAACAGGCCGTTTACCGGACACGGCGTGATGGGGAGCTTGATACCGTGATTGGACTGCTCCAGGAGATCAGCGCGCTGATGGCCAGAGAGATACAGCCATGATTGTTTCCTGGTTGCTATTTGCCTGTGTATTGCTGGCTACCAGACTTTGTTATCTACCCAATGATAGACGGCTTCCTAAACATGTCAGTGTATTGCAGTACGCGGCTCAACTTACTGTACTGCTTATTCTGTTTGAAATCAGTGCGCCGCTGTTACTTTTGCTGGCCTTCCTGGGTGCCAGTGCGGTTGTGATTTATCTTCTTGAAACCTCGGCCCGGATCCTGGGTGGGTTTCGATTACTGTCGCTGGCCTGGCAGCTGTTTGTTCCTCTGGCATTAATGGCCTGGCTCGGCGCGGACCTGGCAGGGCGGTTCGAACTGGCCATGTCTCAACCGGTATTGTGGGTCGCGTTTGTTTTGCTAATGCTGCTGAATGAAGCCAACTACCTGATCCGGTTGTTGTTCGACTGGTGCAATGTGGTGCCGAAAAAAGCTATTACGGGGACCGATCCTGCTGAATTGGATGAAGACGAATACAAGGCAGGCCGGGTCATTGGCATGCTGGAGCGGACGATAATTCTATTGCTGACTTATTTTACGGGGGACTTTGGTTCAGTCGGTTTTGTCCTGGCTGCAAAAGGTCTGATACGCCTGCGGCAACTGCGCGATCGACAGTTCTCGGAATACATCCTGATTGGCACCCTGGCATCGGTACTGTGTGCGCTAGTTGGCGCCTTATTCTTGCTGTGGATCAATAGAGCCTGACCGTTAAGGCTTCTTGGTCGTCGCGCACATCACCTTACCTCTTCAGCACGTACCTAAAATCTAGTCTATAAATTAAGTAAGACTGCCTGGCGCATGCCAGGGCGGTTGATGACATTGTTGACTTGTCCAAGGAAGGAGTGAATTTCGATGCAAGAACTTAGTATCAGTGATTGCCAATTGGTGGCTGGAGGAATCTCAGTTCCCGATGTTGCTAATCGCGCGCCGTCGACGGAGGGTTCCATGCAGGATATAGGTACCGTCATATCGATCGGAGCCATGATGGCAGGTTTATCTCCTGCAGGCATGTTCGGGCGCTCCGTTATTTTTGCGGTAGGTACATTGGGAATGGCATTGGGAATGATGGAGGAAGAGTCCTGACCAGATTTTGACGTCAGACACTTTATCTCATCAATCTCAAGGGGATTTAAGCTTGATTAGAATAGCCCGTCCGCTGCTGCCTTTCAGCAGAAACCGCCCGGACATCCTGACGCATCAACAGTTGCGCGCAATCAGGCAGCTAGTTGCGTTTTGTTCTACCGCCTTAAGCCTTTTATTCGGCTTTTTGTGGTTTGCGGAGCTGGGGCGCACGGCCGAGCTTACAGCTCGAATCGTAATGCTGTTCATTGCCGTCATTCCGGGACTTGTTCTTGAACATATTCTGGATAGAAACAGCAAGCAGCAGAGACATTCAGAAGAACTTGAGACGGTGCCACTATTTGGAGTAGAAGCGATGCAGCTCGCTTTTGTGCTGAGCCTGGGTTGGTTCTTGTGGCAGGATTCAGTTGGATAGAGAGCTCCAGGCACGACGGGACGGAGGGGGTTGGCGAGTTAAATCCCTCCGTCCCCTTTAGGCCCTCTGGGTCTTCAGGCCCTCTGCGTCCTCTAGGTCCTTTGGGTCTTTAGGCCCGGTGTAGCCCGGACACAGAATCAGTGCCGACCCTCGGCCAGCTCCTCCAGCATCTTGGCATTAAAGTCCGGAATGTCTTTGGGATTACGGCTGGTCACCAGCCCTTCATCAACCACAACAGACTTATCCACCCAGTGTGCACCGGCATTCTCCAGATCGATTTTTACGGTTTTATAGGATGTCATCGTGCGGCCCTGGACCACACCAGCAGTGATTAACACCTGCGGGCCGTGACAGATGGCAAATGTTGGTTTACCCGCCTCGACAAAGTGGCGCGCGAAGGCCACGGCGTCATCATTGCCGCGTAGCGCATCCGGGTTGGCGACACCACCGGGAATCAAGAGCGCATCAAAATCGTCACATTTGACCTGATGAATGGTTTTGTCGACATCAAAGTGGTCGCCCAGCGTGTGATGATGCATGCCATGAATAGGGCCCTGATTCAGTGAAACCACGGTGGTTACGGCGCCCGCATCTTCCAGGGCCTGTCGCGGCTCGGTGAACTCGCTCTGTTCAAAGCCGTTCGTGACAAGAATCGCCACTTTTTTGCCTTTTACGTGCTCGTTTGTGGTTTTTGATAGAGTCTGATTATCCATAACAACCTCCTTCCATCGCTTGATCTCAATGATTTCAGGAACACATGGCTCCTGAAGTTGACCAAATAATTAAGGCAATACTATTTGGACAACTTAACAGCTTGCATGTTCACGGTTTTTCCCATGGCAAATTTCTGCAATGCAGAGAAGGATATTTGATGAGCAGCAGTACTAGTGGTGTGACTGTTGGTGGTTGCGTGTGGAGTATCGGAGAAACGTCGCGGGCACTTTGTGCCCATGCAATTAAGGCGGCATGCCGCGAATAAATTCACCTTCTATCACAGTGGGTTGACCGCCCCAAAAGCGCTGCTTGCCTTCGGAGGTAAGCAGGATGTAGTTAAGCGACTGGTCGTCATTAATACTGTGAATTTGTAATACTACGCCGGACGGATGAGTGCTGGCCTGCAGTGTCATCCTGTCATCATGGGTCAACGGCAATACATAAAAATCAGGCAGAAAAACATCCACATCCTTGACATTAACCGACCCGTAGCGATTGCCAACCGTGTAGTCCAGATTGACGTGAGCCATCATGCCGTGGAATGCTGAGTCCTCGATGACTGGCAGAATGTTCTGACTTTTTCCGCTCTCGCATTGTGCTGCGAACGCCCTGATTGCGGGGGCATTGGTGCCCGTCACAGACCAGCCTTGATAGATGGTGATCTCTCCACACGGTTTGTCAATGGCTTCGTCTGGTTCATGAGGGTAGGCAGAGAACTTGCCGACAAGTCTCACATCGTCGGGCATCGCCACTACCAGCAGATTGTTCTCGGTTATTGTGCCTTGATACCCCATGCTTTCAATTGCCTGCAATAAAGACTCTGTGTCAATAACGGGTGCAGGGAATGCGGATTCTGAGTGGGCTGTGTTTGCAGCCAGAAGCGAGGCTACGCAAAAAAGCAGTGTTGCTGGCTGAATGATTGTGTTCACGGTTGCGCCCTCCTGGCGTCGTATCTTTGCGTCTCAATCACTACCAAACAGATCGCGCGTATACACCTTGTCTGCCACATCCGCCAGCAGCTCTGTCATGCGGTTGGCGATGATGATGTCGCACTCGGCCTTGAAGGACTCGAGGTCGTGGGTGACCCGGGACTTGAAGAACTCTGGCTGATCCAGTTCCGGTTCGTAAACCACCACCGGGATGCCTTTGGCCTTGATACGCTTCATGATGCCCTGAATGCTGGAGGCACGGAAATTGTCGGATCCTGCTTTCATGATCAGCCGGTAGACACCTACAGTCCTGGGTTGTCTGGCGATAATGGCGTTGGCGATATAGTCCTTGCGTGAGGTGTTGGAATCTACGATGGCGCGAATCAGGTTTTGAGGCACGTCTTCGTAGTTGGCCAGCAGCTGTTTGGTGTCTTTGGGCAGACAGTAACCGCCATAACCAAAAGAGGGGTTGTTGTAGTGATTGCCGATGCGCGGGTCCAGACAGACACCATCGATGATATGACGGGTGTTCAGCCCATGCGTGGCCGCGTAGCTGTCCAGTTCGTTGAAGTAGGCAACACGCATGGCCAGGTAAGTGTTACTGAACAGTTTGACCGCTTCCGCTTCGGTGGAGTCAATCAGTAGCACGGCCGCGTCTGGTTTTAATGAACTGCTTCTGAGCAGGTCGGCAAATTGCTGCGCGCGTTCTGAGCGTTCACCGACGATAATGCGGCTGGGGTGCAGGTTGTCATACAGGGCGCGACCTTCACGCAGAAACTCTGGCGAGAAAATCAGATTGTCCGTACCAAACCGCTCGCGCGCGTCCGCGGTATAGCCGACAGGCACGGTTGATTTGATGACCATCACGGCATTGGGATTGATACGCATGACGTCCTGGATGACCGACTCGACCGATGTGGTGTTGAAGTAGTTGGTGTCAGGGTCGTAATCGGTGGGTGTGGCGATGATGACAAAGTCGGCGTCTTCGTAGGCCTGCTGTTTGTCCAGCGTGGCGGTGAGGTGCAGGGTGCGGTTGGCCAGAAAGTCTTCAATTTCAGCGTCTACGATCGGGCTTTGGCCAGCATTAATCATGGCGACTTTTTCCGGCATGATGTCCAGCGCTGTTACTTCATGGTGCTGAGCCAGCAGCACCGCATTGGACAGTCCCACGTATCCGGTGCCCGCAATCGTAATTTTCATCCTGAATGATTCTCCTGCCTGACGTTTATTTTTGATCCGCCGAGTTTAGCACGAGCTTGTGGCGATTGTGCTACGCTTGGGATAGGACGGAAGCAAGGGGATACGAGCATGGCTGAGCCAGGCAATTTCTATCGCGCACCGGTCCCGGCCGGCGAGCTGGTCGACAGGATCAGTATTTTGCGTATCAAGCAGCAACGAATGGACGACACGGACAGCCTGCTGAATGTGGAGCAGGAACTGGCTGCGCTGGAGCTGAGCGGCTCAGCCTTGCTGACCAACCCGGCCCTGCAGCCGCTGCTGGAGGAACTGCAGGGCATGAATGAAGCCTTGTGGGAGATTGAGGAGGCACTGCGAGAGTGTGAGCAGGTGCATGACTTCTCGGAATACTTTATTCGCCTGGCCCGCAGTGCCTATATCACCAGAGACGAAAGGGCCTCGGTGAAGCGTCAGATTAACTTCCTCGCCGGCCCGGCAAGTCAGGAAGAAAAAAATTACGCATCACATTGATCGGTGGTCTATAACCTTCAATAGGAGGCGAGACCATGCGAAATATACTGATAGCCCTGGATGGCACCTGGAACCAGCCTGGTCAGCGTGACCAGGACAGGGTGGTGCCCAGCAATGTAGTGAAAATGGTGCGTGCGGCGGCGATTGATGAATCAGCTGGCGGCGACGATAAACAGCTGCGTTACTACGATGCCGGAGTCGGTACCGCTGGGCGTATCGACAAGATCTGGGGTGGAGTGGCCGGACGTGGTCTGTTTGGCAACATGCGCCAGGCTTACGCCTGGTTGATGCAGCACTATCGGGACGGCGATCGCCTGTTTCTGATCGGCTTCAGCCGAGGCGCCTTTGCCGCGCGCAGTCTGGCCGGTCTGCTGGATGTGTGCGGCATACCCAGACAGGTATCACCGCAAGCGCCTCGATTTACGCCTCCCAACGCTCAACAGGCTGCCCAGATAAGCCGGCAGGCGACGCGAATCTACAGGATGTCAGCCGGCCCTGCGCGTAACATCGCCACTCGGAGCTTTCGTGCCCGCCATTACAGCAATGATGGCACAGTAAACTTTATCGGTGTCTGGGATACGGTCGGTGCCCTGGGTCTGCCCACGCGCGGGCCTGTGGGTTGGCTTACCCGGCGTCGGCATGGCTTTCATAACGCAAGGCTGGGAACCAATATCCTGAATGCCTATCACGCACTGGCCATCAACGAAAAACGCGCGCCATTTCAGCCGACGCTGTGGCAGTGGCCACTGCCGCAGCAGATTCAGAACATTGAGCAGGTCTGGTTTGCCGGCGTGCATTCCAATGTCGGTGGGGGCTATGTGGATGCCGGCCTGTCAGATATCGCCCTGAAGTGGATGCTGGAAAAAGCTGAACAGCACGGCCTGCTGATCAATCACGACTACGTAAAGCAGCGCATCGACCCCAATGTGTTTGGTGAGCTGCGCTGCTCCTTGTCCCCGATGTATAGAGCGCCTCTGCTCGGCCGCGCTGGCCCGCGTGAGATTCTCACCGGCGCGCCGGGAGAGTCCATTCACCCCAGCGTCATCAAGCGGTGGGAGGCACCCAGCCGGCCCGAAGAACCACCGACAAACTTTTTACAACGGCCAACCGCCTAAAGCCTGATAGCGATTAACGATGCCGCAGAACAACTCCGCAGTCCGCTCCGCATCATACTTCGCCGAATGTGCCGACTTGGTATCAAACTCGATACCGGCCGCTTCGCAGGCGCGGGCCAGCACGGTCTGTCCGTAGGCCAGGCCGCTGAGGGTGGCGGTGTCAAAGCTTGAGAAGGGGTGGAAGGGGTTGCGCTTGAGGTCATGACGCGCACTGGCGGCATTGATAAAGCCGTGGTCGAAGTGGGCGTTGTGCGCCACCAGGATCGCGCGTTTGCAGCCATGGGTTTTCATGGCAGTGCGAATGACCTTAAAAAGGTCGCCAAACACGTCTTTTTCGTTGCGGGCAATGCGCAGCGGGTGGTAGGGGTTGATACCGGTAAACTTGAGTGCGGCCTCTTCGATGTTGGCGCCCGGGAATGGGATGACACGATGAAAGTGCGTCTGCTCTGGCAGCAGCCGGCCTTTTTCGTCCATACCAAGGATGACGGCAGCAATTTCCAGAATGGCATCGGTCTTGGCGTTGAAGCCACCACATTCGATATCCACGACTACCGGCAGGTAGCCACGAAAGCGATTACCCAGTGGGCTTTCTGTTGAGTCGTTATCGTCGTGATCATGCATTGGCACTGCTCCCTGTGACGGAACCGACCAGACGCCAGCGCATGGTTTCACCAGCACGCAGCGGTACCAGCGTGCCATCGCCGAAGGGGTAGGTGGCTGGCACCTGCCAATCCTTGCGTTCGAGGGTAATGGTGTCGCTGTTACGAGGCAGTTTGTAGAAGTCCGGCCCGTGGAAAGATGCAAAGGCTTCGAGCTTGTCCAGCGCGCCGGCGTCCTCAAAGATCTCGGCATACAGCTCAATGGCAGCATGGGCACTGTAGCAGCCGGCACAGCCGCAGGCGGTTTCCTTGGTGGGCCGTGCGTGCGGCGCGGAATCGGTACCCAGAAAGAAACGTGAGTCGCCGCTGATGGCCACTTCCAGCAAGGCGCGCTGGTGCACATTGCGCTTCAGGATTGGCAGGCAGTACAGATGTGGGCGCACACCCCCGACCAGCAGGTGGTTGCGGTTGTACATCAGGTGTTGTGGTGTGATGGTGGCCGCCAGATTGCCTTCGCTGCCGCGAACAAACTGTGCAGCATCGGCGGTGGTAATATGTTCGAGCACCACGCGCAGCTCGGGGAAGCGCTGACGCAGCGGCGCCAGTATGTTATCGATGAACATTTTCTCACGGTCGAAGATGTCGACATGGTTGTCGGTAACTTCGCCATGCACCAGCAGTGGCATGCCAATCTCGGCCATGGTTTCCAGCACCGGATAGACTTTTTCTATCGCAGTGACACCGCTTTCAGAGTTGGTGGTGGCGCCGGCCGGGTAGTATTTGACGGCGCGCACGTAGCCGCTTTCGTGCGCCTTGCGCACTTCCTCAGGGCTCAGTTGATCCGTCAGATACAGTGTCATCTGCGGTTCAAAGCTGTTGCCTGCCGGCCGTGCCGCGAGAATGCGCTGGCGATATGCCAGGGCTGCTTCGGTGCTGGTGACAGGTGGTTTCAGATTGGGCATGACGATGGCCCGGGCGAACTGGCTGGCAGTGTGGCCGACCAGGTCTTGTAACACGTCGCCGTCGCGCAGGTGCAGGTGCCAGTCGTCGGGGCGGGTGATTGTCAGTGTCTGCATAGTAAAGTTTCTGTGACTGTGGCCGATGTCAGGGGATGTAGAAAGACATTGACTCGGCGGGCGAATGACTCGAATGCGCAAGTTTATCCTATCTTGGCCTGTAATGCTCACTGCGGCAGCGGTGTCGTTGGCATCACAAGTGCTGTCGACATCGGTGCACGCTGGGTCAGTGTCTTCTTTTTATTCCGATCTGGGCGAGGATGGCTGGAGCGTTGATGCCTCTATCTTCGAGTGTTCTCTGATTCAGCAGATTCCCAATTTTGGCACCGCCGTGTTCTATCATCAGGCCGGTGAGTCCATGCGTTTTTATCTGCGCTCTCCGAACAGTCCCATGCAGGAAGGCAGGGCGCTGTTGACCTCGCAGCCACCGCGCTGGCGCCAGGATCTGCAGGTGCGTGATCTCGCCTATGTGGACGTGCAGCGTTCCAGGCAACCGGTGATCATGGATGCTGCGCAAAGCCAGCTGCTGATCGCCGAGCTGGGTCGCGGCATGGTGCCCACCCTGATGCGCAGAGCCTGGTTCAGTGATACCGAATCAGTGCATGTGGGTATTTCACCGGTTCGATTCGGTGAGGCCTACGCCGAGTACCATCAATGCCAGGGCAATCTGCTGCCGGTCAATTTTGGTCAGATCGAACGATCCACAGTGTTCTGGGCCACGGGTCAACGCGAGTTGAATGACGAGCAGCGTGCTCAGCTGGATGATATTGCCACCTACATGAAAGCTGACCCTGGTGTTCACGCTGTTGATATCAATGGTTTCACTGACAGCGCCGGTAACGCCCGCGACAACCTCGAACTGTCCCGGATTCGTGCCTTTGCCGTGCAGACCTATCTGATCGAGCAGGGCATTGACGAGAACATGCTCACCACCCGTTATTTTGGTTCCACCCCCCAGTTCCGCATTGTGCGCAATGAGCAGTCAGCCGAAGACCGCGACCGCAACCGGCGTGTCACGCTGCGCCTGCATCGCCATGCCGACGACGACTGACCTGGGACTGACCTGAACAGGCGCGATTGTTCAGCCCTTTCTTCCTACGCCGTACACTGATAATTAGTCCAGAAACCTCGCCAGTACCTGATGCCACATCATCTGGCGATCTTATCTTACCTGTTGCCATTCATTTGTCTTGTGATGATATAACGTCTTGTTACTATCAAATGATATGCTGTATCATCCTGCGTCAGTTGCCTGATTACACCATGTCCAGCCAGGCGATACTCTTACTCGCGCCCCTGGGTGCGCTGATATTGAAACTGAAATGACAGGGATCACTGAGAATGAACAATAAAACACCGCTGAGCGTCGCAATAGCCATGGCCGTTGCCGGAATTACTGCGGCCGCAGGAAGCGCCGCCCAGGCACAAACCGAAGATGTGACCGAGATCCGGGTCACGGCGTTGGGTGTGACCGAGAGCGCCGATCTGATTGTGGCGCCATTCAGTGTGCTGGATTCAGATGAGTTGTTGAGTCGTGGTGGCACCCTGGGAGATCTGCTGAATGGTCTTACCGGTGTGCATGCTGATAGTTTTGGCGGAGGCTCCAGCCGACCGGTCATCCGCGGGCAGACCACGCCGCGCACCAAAGTGCTGTCGGATGGCAGCAATGTGCTCGATGCCTCTGATGTTTCGCCAGACCATGCGGTTGCCGTTGACCCGATTCTTGCGCAGCGTGTTGAGGTTCTACGTGGCCCGGCAACGCTGCTCTACGGCGGCGGCGCGATTGGTGGTGTAGTGAACGTGCTGGATGACAAGATCCCATCCACCATGCCGGGAGCAGACGGTGGCCAGACCTATGATGGATTTGTGGCGCTGCGTGGCAATACTGTGGCCAATGAACGTGCGGGTGCGATCAGCCTGACCAGTCGTGCGACTGACAACATTGCCGTGCATTTTGAAACTTCTATGGTCAAAAAAGATGATTACGAGGCGCCCAACTGGGATGAGGCCCGTGTCGAAGGCACCTTTGCCGACAGCAATAATTCCAGTGTGGGCGCATCGTGGATAGGGGAGCGTGGCTTTATTGGCCTTTCCTATTCCTACCGCAAAGATGATTACGGTATACCCGGGCACAGCGAGGAATTTGAGGACTGTCATCCTGACGGCGCCATACTGCACTGCGAGCCGCATGATGATCATGACGAAGATGACCACGATGACGATCACGATGATCATGGCGATGAACACGACCACGAGCATGGTGTCCCGTTCATTGATCTGACCAGCAAGCGTGTCGATCTTCGTGGCGAGCTGCTGGCGCCACTGCCGGGCATCAACAAGGTCCGCTTCCGTGCCAGCAACACGGATTACGAGCACTACGAAATTGAAGAAGAGGAAGTAGGTTCGGCCTTTTTCAATAAAGGTTACGAAGCGCGGATCGAGTTTGATCATGCCTCACTGATGGGGTGGCAGGGTCTGTTCGGTGTGCAGGTTTCTGATACCGAGTTCAGCTCGCAGGGCGAGTCGCCATTCCTGCCGACCATCGAATCTGAAGCAACGGGTGTCTTTGTTGTTGAGCACTTCCAGCTGAGCGATGCCTGGCATCTGGAAGCTGGCGCGCGGTATGACCGTCAGAAACACCGTCCGGTCAATGACCCGCGCGGTCGCCCGGCATTCAGTGACTCTGCCAGTTCATGGTCGGGTTCGGCGATCTGGGAAGCGGGCGACGGCATCATTCTGTCTGCTACCTACGCCAGTGCCCAGCGCCTGCCGCACGCACAGGAGCTGTACTCACGTGGCATTCACGTGGCGACCAATACCTTCGAGTGTGGTCTGATTCCCGATCCGCTGACCTGTGGTGGTCTCGAGAATAATCAGCCGCTGCGCAAGGAGTCGGCCGACAACATCGAACTGGGTCTGCGCAAGGTGACCGGTCCGGTGACTTACAGTTTTAACCTGTTCCGCAACAATGTAGACAACTATATCTATGCGCGGACGCTGGATCAGTACGAAGAATTTCGTCTGGTGAAGTACACCCAGCGTGATGCGAAGTTCACCGGCTACGAGGCAGAGCTTGCCTACCGCTTCAATGACAATTTTGCAGCTGAGGTGTTCAGTGACTACGTGCGCGTCGGGCTGGAAGACACTGCAGATCGTCTGCCACGAATCCCGCCGCGTCGCGTTGGTGTGCGTCTGGACGCCCAGGTGGCTTCGCGGACCAGCGCAGAGCTGGAGTTCTACCGCAGCGGCAAACAGCAGCGCACGGCCGCGTTTGAAGCCGGTGTTGATGACTACAAGATGGTTAATCTGAGCGTCAGCCACAGCTTTGACGAGAATGGCCGCTACAACCTGTTCCTGCGTGCCAGCAACCTGCTGGACGAGGAAGTACGCAATGCGTCTTCCTTCCTGGCAGATGTGATCCCGATGCCGGGCCGCAACGTCAGCGCCGGCTTCAAGATGGACTTCTGACGACCGCTGTCGAAAAGGACCCGCAGGCCCTGTGGGTCCTTCAAACGCTTTGTGCCATCCTTCCGTGAGCGGAGTGTTCCCTCGGGAATTTCAGGCCAGCCGTCAGGCTGGCCTTTTTTTTGCCTGATCAGGCCCGGACCAGCCCTGACTTAAGCGCCGCCTTTTTATCTGCTACAATTGCCGCCCTGTTTTTTCATCCCTTTCAATTGGAGCAGCACAGCATGTCTGGCATCAAAAAAGTGGTATTGGCCTATTCCGGCGGCCTGGATACCTCGGTCATCGCCAAGTGGTTGATGGAAACCTACCAGTGTGAGGTTGTCACCTTTACCGCTGACCTGGGTCAGGGTGAAGAGCTGGAGCCGGCGCGCGCAAAAGCCAAGGCCATGGGCATCAAGGAAATCTATATCGAAGATCTGCGCGAAGAGTTTGTGCGCGATTTCGTGAACCCGATGTTCCGTGCCAACGCCCTGTATGAAGGCGAATACCTGCTGGGTACCTCAATCGCCCGTCCTCTGATTGCCAAACGTCTGGTTGAAATCGCCAACGAAACCGGCGCCGATGCGATCGCCCACGGTGCCACAGGCAAGGGTAACGATCAGGTGCGCTTCGAGCTGGGTGCCTACGCGCTGAAACCCGGCATTCAGGTGATTGCCCCCTGGCGTGAATGGGATCTGACTTCTCGTGACAAGCTGCTGGCCTATTGTGAACAGCACAACATCCCGGTTGAGAAAAAGCGCGGCACGAAGTCTCCATACTCCATGGATGCCAACCTGCTGCACATCTCCTACGAAGGTGACATCCTGGAGAATCCGGGTGCCGAGCCGGAAGAAGACATGTGGCTGTGGTCGGTATCTCCCGAAAACGCTCCGGATACACCGACCTATATCGAACTGACCTACGAGAAGGGCGACATTGTAGCTATCGACGGCGAAAAAATGTCACCTGCTACCGTGCTCGCGCACCTGAACAAGGTTGCTGGCGCCAATGGCATCGGTCGTGCCGACCTGGTCGAGAACCGCTACGTTGGCATGAAGTCACGCGGCTGCTACGAAACACCCGGTGGCACCGTGATGCTGAAAGCTCACCGCGCCATTGAATCAGTGACACTGGACCGCGAACTGGCCCACCTGAAAGACGAGCTGATGCCAAAATACGCATCACTGGTCTACAACGGCTACTGGTTTGCTCCCGAGCGTAAAGCACTGCAGCAGCTGATCGACTACTCTCAGCAGTACGTCAACGGTACCGTGCGTCTGAAGCTCTACAAGGGTAACGTCATCGTAGTAGGTCGTGAGTCAGCCGACTCGCTGTTCGATGTGAACATCGCGACCTTTGAGGATGATGCTGGCGCCTACAACCAGGCGGATGCCGGTGGCTTCATCAAACTTAACGCGCTGCGACTCCGCATCGCCGCCAACAAAGGTCGCAAGGTGTAAGCGCCCCAGGAGGCACAACTCTTCGTCAAAGCTCGGCCAGCCAATGCTCATTTACGTAATTGTAAACTCCGCTTGTCTGGCCGGGCTTTTTCTCGATTTGAGCCACCTGGAACGCTTCTCAGGTTTTGTGGAAGTTCAATAGAATAAGAAAAATGGGAGGCCCAGGATGGTGCTGACGCAAACGCAGATCGATCAGTTTCATGAGCAGGGGTTTCTGGTGTTTGACCCGGGGCTGGATGAAGCGTTTGTTGACGATCTGAAGGAGAAGGTGTTTGTACACTACGATCCTGCTTTTCAGGCCAATCCTACTTTTCCCACGCGCTTGCAGGATCTCTGGAAGCGCGTGGATGAGGTCCGGCAGCTGGCAGTGCATGACAATGTGCTGCAGGCGCTGGAACAATTGCTGGGCCGCCGCGCCCGGCCATTTCAGACCTTGAACTTTCCTACTGGCACGCGCCAGGCCGCACACTCTGACACCATCCACTTTAACAGTCTGCCGCATGGTTACATGGCGGGAGTGTGGGTGGCGCTGGAAGATATTACGCCGGACAACGGACCACTGATTTATTATCCTGGCAGTCACAAGTTGCCAGAAATGTCGATGCAGGACTTTGGTCTTGAGCCGGGTTACGAGCATTACCGTGAATACGAAGAGATGATGCGCGAGCACATTGAGCTGAATGGTCTGAAGCCGCAGCTTGGCACTATCCGCAAAGGTGAGGCGCTGATCTGGCATGCCAATCTGATTCATGGCGGTGCGCCTCAGACGGATCCGACATTGAGCCGCCATTCGCAGGTGACGCACTATTATTTTGCGGATTGTCAGTACTATATACCGATGCGCAGTACGGCGGAGAAACCGCATATTCGCGAGCCGGAGTGGGTGACATTTGAACCTTATGTCGAGCCTGCAGAGTCAGGTTTGCCGCCGACTCCGAGCCCGCTACGCCGCGTTGTAAACAAACTGCGTCGATCTATTGGGTAGAGCCGGCGTCTGCCGTATAACCCGTGTCGACCAATTGCTGGATACCAAAATCCGTGCGCGTAATCCGCTCGCGCTCCACCTGCTTCCTCAGGTTTTTGTTCTGCGCCATCAGGGCAGGGTCCCGATAACCTTTGGCGTGATCCAGGTGAACCAGCACCGCACTGTACTTGACGTCGCGTGCTCTGATTCCACGGTTGCGTAGTCGCACACCAAACTCTCTGTCTTCCCCGCCGTAGGCCATGCGCTCGTCGAAGCCGTTGACGGCCAGTACGTCGGTTTTCCAGGCGGCTGCGTTGGAGCCTTTGAAGTTGCACGCAGCGGGCGAGCAGCGATTCAGTATCGCAGCCAGGGTAGGGCCGGCGCTGATACGCAGAATTTTGCGGGTGGGTTTTAGGCCATGTTGATACAGCCAGCGTTTGTCGAAGCAGCGCTGCTGTTCGATATCGTCGCGATCGATCAGTTTGCTGGTTGGCATTGGCAATAACAGGCTGCCGCCAGAAACAAACAGGCCAGGTTCGGCAGAACCAAGGTGTGTGCTGACAAAGTCGCGGCGTGGAATACAGTCACCGTCAGTGAAGATCAGATATTCGGCGTTGGCGTGCAACACACACTTGTTGAGAATGCGACACTTGCGAAAGCCATCATCGCGCTGCCAGACATGGATGATGGGGACAGGTGACTTTGTTCGCATGGCATCAATGAGCGTGCGGGTCTCTTCAGTTGAACCGTCATCAGCGATGACGATCTCGAAGTCATGACGATCCTGATAAAAATAGCCGTAAAGCACTTTCTCCAGCCAGGCAGGAGAGTTGTAGGTGGAGATGATGACGCTGGCGACAGGTTTTGCGGTGGTTGTCATGGTGGTCATACTGGCGGGCAGTCCCTGGGTGAATTTGGCCGATCAGTTGCAGAATATCAGACTTCGGTTTTCTTTTTGTACTCACAAAGATCATAAATGACACAGGCACCGCAACGGGGTTTGCGTGCCACGCACACATAGCGACCATGCAGGATAAGCCAGTGATGGGCATCCAGCAGAAATTCGGCGGGCACCAGACGAATCAGGCGCTTTTCCACCTCCAGAACATTTTTGCCAGGGGCAATACCGGTGCGGTTGGAGACGCGGAAAATGTGTGTGTCGACCGCCATCGCCGGCTGTTTAAAAGCAGTATTGAGAACCACATTGGCGGTCTTGCGGCCCACGCCGGGCAGTGCCTCCAGTTCCTCTCGGGTGGATGGCACAATGCCCTGATGCTTTTCCACCAGCGCGCGACAGGTTTTGATGACATTCTCGGCTTTGGTGTTAAACAGGCCGATTGTCTTGATGTAGGACTTCAGGCCGTCAACGCCCAGCGCCAGAATCGCCTCGGGTGTATTGGCTACCGGATAGAGCTTGCGGGTGGCCTTGTTGACGCCGACGTCTGTGGCCTGTGCGGAAAGGATTACCGCAACCAGCAGTTCAAAGGTGCTGCTGTATTCCAGCTCTGTCGTCGGGTTGGGGTTTTCGGCACGCAGTCGTTGGAATATCTCGGTGCGTTTTTGTTTGTTCATTTGTTGCCTTTTTTGCGTGCCACGGCCGCCATGATCTCGGCGCGCAGCTGTTCGGGAGACTTGGCCCAGGGCGAATTGACGATGCTGTCTTTCTGCAGCTGTTCACCGCGGTCCAGCGTCGCCAGTTTTTCCTGCAGACGCAGTTGACGACGTGCCTCGTGTGCATCGGCTTCGCGTATCAGTCGCGCCTTGCGCTGCTCGTAGCGTAGTTGCCATTCCTGGGCCTGCGCACGACTCGGTGGTTCGATTTCGGTACCGACGGTAATCATGTCGATACAGTCGACCGGACATGGCTCGACGCATAGATCGCAGCCGGTGCAATCGCTGGCGATCACGGTGTGCATCAGTTTGGCCGCGCCGACGATGGCGTCCACCGGGCAGGCCGTGATGCATTTGGTACAGCCGATACATTCGTCTTCGCGGATCACAGCGCGCTGCAGCGGCACGTGCTGGCCGACTTCCGGGTTCAGGGGCTGAGCGGGCTGTCCGGTTATTTCAGCCAGGACGGTGATGGTCTGTGGGCCACCCGGCGGGCAACGATTGATCGCTTCGCCGGCCGCGATGGCTTCGGCGTAAGGACGACAGCCCTGGTACCCGCATTTGGTGCACTGGGTCTGGGGGAGGGCGGCGTTGATCCGGTCTGTCAGTGAGGTCTGTTCCATGGGCGCGAAGTTTACCACAGGGCTTAAAGGGGACGGAGGGATTTACCGTCGTAAATCCCTCCGTCCCCTTTAAGCCCACTCACACCCTTTTGCCGCCAGCGCTGCGATCCAGTATCATCTGCACCCCGGAATGACACTGAGGAAACGCTGTGAAGAAGTGGCAATGTATTGTTTGTGGTCTTATTTATGACGAAGCCGAAGGCTGGCCGGATGACGGCATTGAGCCGGGCACTGCCTGGGAGGACGTCCCGGATGACTGGATGTGCCCTGAGTGCGGCGTCGGCAAAGAAGACTTTGAGATGATCGAGATTTAAATTTACCCCTGATACCAGATTCCAAGGACCCCACCCGTGACCAAACGCAAAATTCTTGTTACCAGCGCCTTGCCCTATGCCAATGGACCAATTCATCTGGGGCATATGCTGGAAGCCGTTCAGACTGATATCTGGGTACGGTTTCAGAATATGCGTGGTCACGATTGCGTCTATGTCTGTGCTGACGATGCACATGGCACCGCCATCATGTTGCGGGCTGAGAATGAGGGCATCACCGCAGAACAGCTGATTGACCGGGTGCGTGCTGAGCACAAGGCCTCTTACGATGGCTTCCGGATTGGCTTTGATAATTATCATTCCACCCACTCGCCGGAAAATCGTCACTATTCCGAGGTGATTTATCGGGCCCTGCGTGACAACGGGCGCATTGCCACACGATCCATACGTCAGCTTTACGATACTGAGAAAGGCCTGTTTCTGGCTGATCGCTTTGTTAAGGGCACCTGTCCCAAGTGCAAGGCCGACGATCAGTATGGCGATAACTGTGAGGCCTGCGGTGCAACCTATAGCCCGGCAGAGCTGATCAACCCGCGCTCGACACTGTCTGGCGCAACGCCCATAGAAAAGGACTCCGAGCACTATTTCTTCAGACTGCCAGAGTTCACTGATTTCCTTAAAAGCTGGACCCGTAGTGGCACGCTGCAGGAGCAGGTGGCCAACAAGCTGGCAGAGTGGCTGGAAGGCGGGTTGCAGGAGTGGGATATCAGCCGCGATGCGCCGTATTTTGGATTTGAGATTCCGGATGCACCCGGCAAGTATTTTTACGTCTGGCTGGATGCGCCGATTGGTTACATGGCCAGCTTCAAGAACTATTGCGAACGCACCGGCTTGGACTTTGACGCGTACTGGAAGCCGGGCAGCGACGCCGAGCTGTATCATTTTATCGGCAAGGACATCATCAATTTCCACGCGCTGTTCTGGCCAGCCATGCTGTCAGATGCTGGCTACCGCACGCCGACCGCGGTTTATGCGCATGGTTTTGTCACCGTCAACGGCAAAAAAATGTCCAAGTCGCGCGGTACCTTCATCAATGCCGACACCTATCTGCAGCACCTGGATCCGGAATATCTGCGCTATTTCCTGGCCTCGCGGCTGGGCAGCGGTGTGGATGACCTGGACCTGAACCTGGAGGACTTTGTCAGCAAGGTGAACAGCGACCTGGTGGGCAAGCTGGTCAATATCGCCAGCCGCTGTGCTGGTTTCATCACCAAGGGGTTTGACGGAAATCTGGCGCAGGCCGTTTCCAATCCGGAACTGGTGGCGGAAGCACAGGGCGCCGCAGAAGAGATTGCCGCTTTCTACGAGCAGCGTGAGTACAGCCGGGCGGTGCGTCGCATCATGGAGCTGGCTGACAAGGCTAACCAGTACATCGCCGAAAAGCAGCCCTGGGTGCTGGCCAAGCAGAACCCGCAGGACCCGGCCGTGCAGGCCATCTGCTCCACCGGCATCAACCTGTTCCGCCTGCTGATGATTTATCTGAAGCCCGTGTTGCCAGCCATGGCTGAGCGCGCCGAGGCCTTTCTGAATGCTGGCGAGCTGAGCTGGGCTGATGCCAGAGAATTGCTGAATGGTCATCAACTCAACCCCTTCCAGCCGCTGATGAAACGTGCCGAGATGGCGCAGGTTGAAGCCTTGCTGGAGGCGTCTCGTACCGAGGCAGCTGAGACCCGCAAGCTGACGGCTGCGCCTGTCGATCAGCCAGGCGCTGACACAGCAGCGTCCGCGAAAGCGACTGAAGACAGCCAGCTGGCAAAAGAGCCCATTGCCGATGAGATCGACTTTAACGACTTCATCAAGGTGGATCTGCGTGTTGCACGCATCAGCAAGGCAGCCTACGTGGAAGGTGCCGACAAACTGCTGCAGCTGACACTGGAACTGGGCCCTGATGCCAATGGTGAGATGGTCGTGCGCAATGTGTTCTCGGGTATCCGTTCAGCCTATAAACCAGAGGACCTTGAAGGCCGGCTGACCGTGCTGGTGGCCAACCTGAAACCACGCAAGATGAAGTTCGGCCTTTCGGAGGGCATGGTGCTGGCGGCGGGACCCGGCGGCAAGGACATTTATCTGCTCAGCCCTGACAGTGGTGCTCAGCCCGGCATGCGTATTGTCTGATAAAGCAGGGCTGTCAGCGAGCGCCTGGCACAAACAGCATTTGACGACTGGACAGTATTTCGGGTTTACTCGGTCTTCTGTACCACCCGAATAATAAAAGACGCGAACACAAGAGGACACCCGATGACTGCAGCAGGCCTGGTCGCCACCCGGCGATGGTTGTTGCTCTCTGCAGTGTTGGTCGCCAGTAGCCTGTTGATTCTGACCGGCGGCGCTGCCAACGCCCAGACCAGTGACGAAATACGCGAAATTGAAGACTCGATTGTCAAAATCTACACGACGACGGCCGATCCCGACTATTTCACCCCCTGGCGTTTGATGAACCCCAATCAGAGCAGTGGCTCTGGTGCGGTCATCGAAGGCAACCGAATTCTGACCAATGCGCATGTAGTGGCGAATGCCAGCTATGTGCAGGTGCAGAAGAACAGCGATCCTCGCCGTTATCTGGCACGCGTTGAATTTGTCTCCCATTCCTCTGATCTGGCCCTGATTCAGGTTGAAGAGCCCGGCTTCTTTGACGATGCGCCACCACTGGAAATTGGTGATCTGCCTGACCCCAATACCGAAGTGCTGGTATTCGGCTACCCCATCGGTGGTCGCACCCTCAGTGTGACTAAAGGCGTGCTGTCCCGCGTGGAACAGCAGGTTTACGCGCATTCCGGTGAGTTTCTGCTGGCCGGGCAGATTGATGCCGCGATCAACCCTGGTAACAGTGGTGGTCCGGTGATTGCCGATGGCGAGATCGTCGGTGTTGTGATGCAGTCGGCCGGTGGCGGACGCACTGAAGCGCTGGGTTATTTTGTGCCCACTGACATCGTGCGGCATATGCTGACCGACGCCAGTGATGGTCAGTTTGACGGTTTCCCCGATCTGGGTTTTCGCACCCAGGATCTGGAAAGCCCGGCTGCCAAGGCCCGTTACGGACTGGCGGAAGATGAAACCGGCGTACTGGTGATTAAGGTCTTCGAGGATTCACCCGCCGATGGTCTATTGCAGGCCAATGATGTGCTGTTGTCGATTGATGGCTATGAAGTCGCTGGCGACAGCAGCATCCGTCTGAATCGCGACCTGCAGACCAACTACAAACACGCCATTGATGTTAAGCAGATTGGCGATACCGTGCCGCTGCGTATCGCACGCCAGGGTGTGGCCATGGATGTTGATCTGACAGCACAGCGCCGACAGCAGAGCTACAGCCTGGTGCGCTCGGAAGAATTTGACGCGATTCCAGACTACTATATTTACGGTGGCATCGTGTTTGTGCCCTTGAACATGAACCTGATCAAGCGCTGGGGCAGTGACTGGACCCGCACGGCACCAGTCAATCTGCTGCATGCGCGCAGCCAGTGGTCTTCGCCCGAGAAGCGTGAAGTGATCGTGGCATTGCAGGTACTGGCTGCCGACGTGAACCTGGGTTATCACGATGTCCGCAATGTGATCGTTGAGTCTGTTAACGGCGAACCGATCCGCGATTTCGCCGAGTTTGCCCGTCTGCTGCGCAACAACGAAGAACCTTACGTTGTCTTTGAGGCAGAGTCGGGTTTCCAGATGGTGGTTGACCACCAGCAGGCGCGTGACTCGGAAGCCGAAATACTGGAACGCTATCGTATTCCCGCCAGCTATTCCGAAGGGCTGTTTGATCAGTCCGCGCTGGCCCAACATGAAGAATGACACCAACCGCAGGAGTTTACCCGCAGTATGAGCATCAAGTCAGACAAATGGATTCGCAAAATGGCTCAGGAACACGGCATGATCGAACCGTTCGAGCCGGGGCAGGTGCGTTATGTCGATGGCGGCAAGGTGATCTCCTACGGTACCTCCAGTTACGGCTACGATGTGCGCTGCGCCTCCGAGTTCAAGATCTTCACCAATGTACACACCACCAACGTGGTGGATCCCAAGAATTTTGATGAGTCCAGCTTTGTCTCCATCGACGAGCCATACTGCATCATTCCGCCCAACTCCTTTGCGCTGGCCCGCACTGTGGAGTACTTCCGTATTCCATCAGACGTGCTGACCGTCTGCCTGGGCAAATCCACCTACGCGCGCTGCGGCATCATAGTCAACGTGACGCCGCTGGAGCCGGAGTGGGAAGGTCACGTCACGCTGGAATTCTCCAACACCACACCGCTGCCCGCCAAGATCTACGCCAACGAAGGCGTGGCGCAGATGCTGTTCTATCAGTCGGATGAGCAGTGTGAGGTGACTTATAAGCAGCGTGGTGGGAAATACATGGGTCAAACGGGGGTAACTCCGCCGCGCGCTTGAGCCAGTCGGTTAGTTGTCGCGACGCTCTGTTGTTCAGCGCTTCCGGCCCTGGAACTAGCGGGGCGGTGCAAGGCTGCAGCGCGTCCGGCACCGGAACTAGGGTCGCAGTCCTCGTCAGGTTTTCCTCGCTCCTTGCGACCCTATCCCCGGCGCCTCGATTGGGCTGAGTCGCTACTTGCCCCTCTATGTCCAGGGCCTCGATTCGGTTGAGTGCGGCGTCGCTGCTATAACTGCTACTTCCAGCGTGCGGCGGTGTTGGGGGAGGTCAGCGGTGCGCCTCGATTGAGCGTTGTGCCGCGCCTGGTCGGGCCCTAAACTGTTCGCTTCCGGCCTCGGAACTCGGGTGGCAGTCCTCGTCAGGTTTTCCTCGCTCCTTGCCACCCGATCCCCGAGGCCTCGATTAAACTTTGTGCCACTTCCAGGCGCGGGGTGCTATTGGGGGAGGGGTTATGTCGCGTCGGTTTGCATCTGCTCGGGAGTCTTTGTCGGTTCTGGATATGTTCAAGATCGGCGTTGGGCCTAGTAGTTCTCATACGCTGGGGCCGTGGCGGGCGGCGCAGCGGTTTGTGGCGGGGCTGGACGCGGAGCGCAAACCGGCATCACTTCGTGTTTATCTTTACGGCTCGCTGGCCAAGACAGGTAAGGGGCATGGTACGGATCTGGCCATCATGATGGGTTTGACGGGTGCTGATCCCGTGAGCTTTCCGACCGATCGGCTGGCTGAGACCGTCAATGCGATTCGTCAGCAGAAAGAGATCCGGCTGAATGATGAGGTGTCGTTGTCCTTTGACCCGGAGTCCTGCCTGCTTTTTTGTCCCGCAGAGTCTTTGCCTGAACATCCCAATGGCATGCGTTTTGAAGTGCAGTACGAGGATGGTGATGAATATCAGGCGGTGTATTTCTCGATAGGTGGCGGTTTTGTCAGTCGTCATGATGAGCTGGGCGTCAGTGCAGTGGATTTTGTTGAGCTGCCGCACCCGATTAACACCGCAGCTGATCTGACTCGCTGGTGCAGGCAGACCGGTCTGTCGATCGCCGGCGTGGTCGAGAAAAACGAACTGGCCTGGCGAGAGGCCAGCGAAACGCGTCGGGCCGTGCTGCAGATCTGGCAGACCATGTTTGAGTGTCTGTATCGGGGCTGTCATACCGATGGCGAGCTGCCAGGTGACCTGCAGGTGACTCGCCGCGCGCCAGCCTTCAACCGGCGACTGCTCGATAATGACCTGGATTACACCATCGAGACCTGGCGCGATGCCATTCGAAACTCGGGTACGGGTTTCTCTCATGCGCTGGACTGGCTGAGCTGTTTTGCCCTGGCCGTCAACGAAGAGAACGCCGCATTCGGCCGCGTGGTCACCGCGCCGACCAATGGCGCAGCAGGTGTGATTCCCGCCGTGCTCTGGTATCTGCTGGTGTTTGAACAGGAGCAGCCCGACGACGATGTCATCATGAAATTCCTGTTAACCGCCTCAGAGATCGGTTGCCTGTTCAAAAAGCGGGCGACAATTTCAGCGGCCATGGGCGGCTGCCAGGCCGAGATCGGCGTCTCCTCCGCCATGGCCGCTGCGGGTCTGACAGCCTGTCGTGGCGGCAGCGTCGAGCAGGTCACAATGGCCGCCGAGATCGCCATGGAGCACCACCTGGGCCTGACCTGTGATCCAGTCGGCGGCCTGGTGCAGGTTCCCTGCATAGAACGCAACGCCATGGGCGCCGTAAAGGCCGTCACCGCCTCGCAACTGGCACTGTTTGGTGATCCCGCCAAAGCCAAAGTCTCGCTCGACGCAGTCATCCGCACCATGTGGCAGACCGCCGCGGACATGAGCGACAAATACAAAGAAACCTCAGAAGCCGGTCTGGCCGTCAATATCCCAATCAGTTTGAGCGAATGCTGATGCTCTGCTATGTTTCCTACCGGGGACAATCACTTGCTCCTGCCGTGTCACTGTCAAGCCAGACAATATTACAAGCTGTCGCCAGTAAGGATTATTACCGTGCAGATTCTGACGTTCACACCCGTACGCACGTCATTGCGACTTAAACCCGGTCTCGACCCGCGTTCACTCGAGTTTCAGCATGTTCTGTCGGCGCTGCCGCAGGATAACGGTCAGCTGTGCATCCCCAATCGCACACTTGGCAGCAACCTGTCGGACTTTGAACGCAAAGATGAGCAAAGTTATGACACACGGCTACTGATCTATCGTCAGACAATTGAAAATGGCGAAATCGTGTTTCATGTTTTTCCTTTGGGCATGACGATTGTCGAAATCTGTCTGGAATACAGGGAATCTCCCGACGCAGCGCAGATAGATAAGTTTGCCCGACAGTCCACTCAGGAGTTGATCGCTTCCCATCTACCGGTGGTGTCGAAAATAGTTGCTGATGTGGTATCGCGAATTCCTTCTGCATACCTGGACAGGGAGAGATTAGAGGCAGTGAATTCGTCAGATGATGAACGCTGGATTGCCTGCGCAGTGCTGATTTCCAGTGACACCTTGTGCGACCCTGCGATGCATAAGTTTCTGGAGCAGTGGCTGTGTGATACTGCTAGACCTGATGATGCCCAGCGTCTTGTTGATGGCGAAATCGACTACTCAATGACCTGGTTGAATTATGCAATCGTGGACAGCACGCCGCGTCGTACCCTGATGCTCCGTGCAGCCATGCGTCTGTCGCAGGTATATTACGCAGTGCAGCACAGTCTGAATCGTCAGGCGCAGCTAGATCTTTCACGCGCCCAGTTTGAAAAGAATGCCCGCAAGGTCAAATCAGCGTTGACTCTGACCCGAACGCGCATGCAGATGCTGCAGATTCAGTTTGGTGTGCAAAAAAGTTTTATGAACCGGACCATGCGCAGCGTGCTGGATGGCATCATGCAGGCTTGGGGGTTTGATGATGTGGTCGCTAATGGTGCCCGTCTGATTGAAGCCAGCAGTGCGCGCATCAATGAGCTGGATCGCAGTCGTCGCGAATTCAGCACCTATCTTACTGATGTCATTCTGGCTGCAATTGCCCTGATTGCCATCATGGAACTGTCGTTGGCGCTGGTACAGTACAGCCGTGAATTTGTCTCCCGCCCAGTGCTGGGTTATACCGACAGCAGTGTGTCGCAGGTGCTCAGTTTTGTTGCATCGAGAGAGATCGACGTGCTGCTGTCGGGATCAGCTCTGTTGTTTGTATTTCTGGTTATAGTGTATGGACTGCTCAAAAGAGATAAGTAGCGTGCGCGCCACTTTCAGCCTTCTGCTGGCTTTAATTCTGGCAGGAGTGCTGCCAGCGTCGCCGGTGCGAGCTGCCGAGACGACAAGCCTGCCTGTGCTGACTGATATCTGGCCCCCTTATGTGATGGAGCCACATAATACAATGTCCGGTAGCGGGCTGGGCAGTGCTGCCCGTATTGTACGTCTGGTGTTGCACGACATGGGTTATACGGCCGACTTTCAGTACTTCGATTTTGCATACAGTTTCGACCGAGTGTTGCATTCTGACTCGGCAGTGTCCTTTCCTTACTTCCGGACACCTACGCGCGAAACCCAGGTGCTGTTTTCTGATCCCCTGTTTGAGGTTCGCAATCGGCTTTACTACAACCGGCAGTATCATGAGTCTGTAAATGGTCCCGCCAATTTTTCAGGCCTGCGTTTCGGGCAGGTCGCCGGTTACAGCTATGGTGCCGAGATGGATGCAGTGCTAGTTGAGCCGGTAATCTTCAGCAGTGAACAGGAAGCAATGCGGGCCTTGTTGAATAATGATATCGACCTGCTCCCAATGACAGATTCGGTTGCCATGGCATTGCTGCAGGATGTGTTTCCAGATCAACTGGAGCTCGTGCGTTCCGTTGCCGCTTTGGACAGCGTGTCCAGCCTGCATCTGATCGCGCCTGCAACGGAGCAGGGCACACAGTTTATTGAGCGCTTTAATGCCAGTCATAAACGTCTGCTGCAGGCTGGTATTGTTTCAGACGTTGATTTGGAAAATAGTCCTGGACAAGCACAGCAGACAGATGTTGTTGAGTTGGTGGTGGCAGAGGGCTATCCGGTTATTGTTGGTAATACGCGCACGGACCCGCCGCAGCACTTTGCCATCCCGCAAGGTACCCGTGCGATGGTGCTGCGCTGGAGTGACCTGATAAGAGAGGCATCGTCTAGTGAACAGATCTACCGCACCATGACGGATGAGAGTCAGGTGGTTGTCTTGAACGGCCCGCATGTAGGCAAAGAACTGTATATAAAGAATATGCATCTTCAGATTGTTCCGACGCGGTGACTGAGTGATCCTCTCCCTGATTGGCTGGCTGGGCACAAGCTCTTATCTGGTAGCACATTTTTACCTGGCACTGACACATAATCCGCGGATCAGACTTTACTATGTAGTGAATCTGCTGGCAGCGGTAGTGCTGGTTTTTAGCTCGGCCGCCATCGCCTCGTGGCAGGCCGCCGTCACCAATCTTTTCTGGGCACTGATCAGTCTGGCTATAGTGATGCGTTACGCCCCGCAGCTTCCCTTTAAACTGTCAGAAAGCTGGCTTATGCGCCCCTGCGTCCTGCTTGGCATAGCTGGTCTTGGCCTGAGTCCGCTTGTTTTCTATCAGGGTATGAGCCTGTTGGGCTGGGCTGGAACGGCCATGTTTGTGTTGTCTTATCTGTTGTTTGCCAGTGGTGTTATTCAACGCCGTCGTTTTCTTTGTTACAACACGATGGCGGCCTATGGGCTGGTGCCAATTCTGTATCTTGACGGCAATTTGCCGGTTTTTGTGCTGGAATTGGCCTGGGGCACCATCTCGCTTGTCGGCTTGCTCCGGCTCAAAGCCTGACTGGCACCCTTCTGCCGGACCGCTGTCAAACTCAGAACCACAGTCGCGTCACAGGTTTGTGCTCCTGCAAAACCTGCATTCCCACCGTCCATGACGGTTGGCGCGTCAATTTCCCGTCAAAGTGACAGTAATCCGCCTGTATTCTGCCAGCGGCAAAACCTTGCCGCACCCTAAGTGATTGAAAAATAAGACCTGATACGACTGGCACGGACATTGCTTGCCACCCTTGCGGAAACAGAACATCCAAGGGGCGGGACAAACACATGGCAGCAAGCAGCCTGACGCTGGTAAGAGACATACAAAGTCAGCCAAATAGTGCACAGGCACTGGAATTGGCATTCAAGGCTTTTAATGAACTGTCCGGCGAACTGACGCAGACCTACCAGGCGCTTGAGAGCCAGGTGCGTGATCTGACAGCCGAGCTGGAAGCTGCCAATGCCCAGCGCCTGCGCGAGCTGGCCGAGAAAGAGCGCATCGCGCACCGGCTGACCAAACTGCTGCAGCTGTTGCCAGGCGGCGTACTGGTGCTGAATGCTCGCGGCCAGATTTCTGAGTGTAATGCAGCTGCCCTGGATCTGCTGGGTTCGCCTCTGGAAGGTGAGCTGTGGGTCGAGATCATTCGCACCCGCTTTGCGCCACGCAGCGACGACGGCCACGAGATTTCACTGGTAAACGGCAAGCGTGTAAGCCTGCTGAGCCGCTCGCTGGAAGAAGAGCCCGGCCAGATCATCCTGATTACCGATCAGACAGAAACCCGACGCCTGCAGCAGCGACTGAGCCGTCATCAGCGTCTGACGGAAATGGGTCAGATGGTGTCGTCACTGGCACATCAGATTCGCACACCGCTGGCAGCCGCCATGCTGTATGCCGGACACCTGGCACATGCACTGCCGTCACAGGCTGCGCAAGCAGGTGATGATCAGCCCGCTGATGCGGACAGACTGCAACGCACTCACGACCGACTGATGTCCCGTCTGCACAACATGGAGCGCCAGGTGCGTGACATGCTGGTGTTTGCACGCGGTGAGGCGGTGCTGGATGCACGTCTGAGCATGGCCCAGCTGTTTGATGAAACGCGGGTGGCTGCTGAGGTGTTGTTACGCGACAGCCGCACACGCTGTCAGTGGACCAACGAAGCTCCTGACTGCCTGCTGGACTGCAATCAGGAGTCGCTGGTAGGTGCCATATTGAATCTGTTGGAAAACGCCCAGCAGAACGGCGGCGCCCAGGTGCAGCTGAAGGTGATCGCTGATCACAATTGTGAAGCAGGCCATCTGCGCTTTTTTGTACAGGACAACGGCCCTGGCATTGATCCGAAAGTGTTGAGCCAGGTGACGGAAGCATTTTATACCACCCGTGCCCAGGGCACCGGGCTGGGACTGGCCGTGGCGCAGGTTGTTGCGCGTGCGCACGGCGGACGATTTTTTATTGAGAACCTCGCAAGCGGGAATCTGCACCCTGAGGCAGAGAAGGTCAGCGGCATTCGAGCCGGCTTTGTACTGCCTTGCCAGGGTAAAGCTACACAGGAGCAGACTGTATGACTGACAAGGCAACCGTTTTGATCGTTGAAGACAATCCACAGCTGCGTGATGCGCTGAGCGATACGCTGGATTACGCCGGCTACAATGTGCTCGCGGCGGAAAGCGGCGATGAAGCGCTGAGCGTCCTGGCTACCCAGGCCGTCGACATGGTGGTGTCCGACATCAATATGGATGGAATGGATGGTCACGAACTGTTGCAGCGAATTCGCGGTCGCTTCCCGGCATTGCCGGTGGTTCTGATCACGGCTTTTGGCAGCATCGGCAGTTCCGTGCGTGCGATGCGCGAAGGCGCTGTAGATTACCTGCTGAAACCTTTTAAACCGGAGCAGCTGCTGGCGACGGTAGAGAAGTACCTGACCACGCGTGTACTGGGTGGCAATGAGCCAGTCGCCATTGAGCCTTCCAGCCAGCAGTTGCTGTCGCTGGCAGGAAAAGTGGCACGTACCGATGCAACTGTTCTGATTTCTGGTGAAAGCGGCACGGGCAAGGAAGTACTGGCCCAGTTCATTCACCAGCATTCCAATCGAGCCAAAGGCCCGTTTGTGGCCATCAACTGTGCGGCGATTCCGGAGAACATGCTGGAAGCGACGCTGTTCGGTTATGAAAAGGGTGCCTTCACTGGCGCTTACAACAGCAGCCCGGGCAAGTTCGAACAGGCTGATGGTGGCACGCTGCTGCTGGACGAAATTTCAGAAATGGATATTGGTCTGCAGGCCAAAATTCTGCGTGTGCTGCAGGAGCGCGAGGTTGAGCGTCTTGGCAGCCGCAAGACCATGAAGCTGGATGTGCGTGTGATCGCTACCACCAACCGCGATCTGCGTCAGCACGTGCGTGAAGGAAACTTCCGCGAAGACCTGTATTACCGCCTGAGCGTATTTCCGCTGGCCTGGTTGCCACTGCGTCAGCGTCGTCAGGACATCGTGCCGCTGGCTGAACGTTTGCTGGAGCAGCATGCCGGACGTATGGGCCGCAGCACCGTTCGTCTGGATGAGCAGGCCAAGCTGACACTGAGCCAGTACGCCTGGCCGGGCAATGTGCGCGAGCTGGACAATGTGTTGCAACGGGCGCTGATCATTCAGGATGGACACACCATTACTGCATCCTGCCTTGGCCTGGAGCAGGGACAGACTCATCGTTTCGCGGGTACCGTCAGCAATGGTGCCGTCAGCAGCAGCGCCGGCAGTCACAGCGTGACTGTGCCTGTCACTGCACAGGAAGCCGACGGCAGCGACGACAACCGTCCACTGGGTAACGATCTGAAGCAGCGCGAGTTTGAAATCATTCTGTCCACCCTCAAACAGCAGGGTGGTCGCCGCAAGGAAACTGCAGAAGTGCTGGGCGTCAGTGCACGCACGCTGCGTTACAAGCTGGCGAGAATGCGTGATATGGGCATCAATATCGATTCACTGGTAAGTGCATAAAGGGAGGCCGTGATGAACACGATTGGCGATCGCAGCGATATCAATCAACTACTGATGCAAATGCGTGAAATACGCGGCCAGATCCAGTCTCCGGAAGTCAACAAGCCGGATATGAGCCAGGCTGTCAACGGCAGCCAGGGCATCAATGGCGCGGGCAAGGCTGAGGGCACTGGTTTCGGCGAGATGCTCAAACAGGCCGTCGATTCTGTGGCTGATACCCAGGCTAAATCTTCTGAGCTGCAGCGCGCGTTTGAAATGGGTGAGCCGGGCGTTGATATCACCCAGGTCATGATCCAGATGCAGAAAGCCAGCGTGTCCTTCGAGGCCATGAACCAGGTGCGTAACCGCCTGGTCAGCGCCTATCAGGACATCATGAATATGCCGTTGTAAGACTCACTACGACATCAGCGCACGCGCGAAACACACAGGAAAATGAATCATGGCTGCTGCCGAAACATCAGGTAACGCCGGCGGGGCACCCGCCAACAACAGCAAGTCGCTTTTTGGAAGTGGCAGTTTTCTGTCGGGCTTCAATCGGCTGAATATGCTGCGTCAGGCTGGTCTGTTGCTGGGACTGGCGGCGAGTATCGCGCTGGGCTTCTCGGTTGTGTTGTGGTCACAGCAGGAAGACTTCCAGCCTCTGTATCCGAGCATGCAGGGCTACAATGTGTCAGAGCTGGCACAGGTACTGGAAACCAGCGCGATGGAGTATCGCATCGATCCGGCCAGCGGTGTGCTGCTGGTGCCGGCGGCGCGCGTCAATGAAGTACGCCTGCAGGTGGCGGCCGCTGGTATCAGTCGTGATGATGGCTACGGTTATGAGTTCATGGATCAGGAGCAGGGACTGGGTACCAGCCAGTTCATGGAAGCCAACCGCTACAAGCGCAGCCTTGAGGGCGAGCTGGCACGTACCATTGCCAGTTTCCGCCATGTACAGGCTGCCCGTGTGCACCTGGCCACGCCTGAGCGCAGTGTGTTCATCCGTAATGCCCGCAAGGCAACGGCGTCCGTGTTTCTGACGCTGAACACCGGTGCGCGTCTGACGGAAATCCAGGTTCAGTCAATCGCCAACCTGGTGGCCTCCAGCGTACCGGAAATGGCAGCCGAGGATGTTACGGTTGTTGATCAGTCTGGCAATCTGCTGTCGCGCCGCGGTGAGAATCGCGAACTGGCCATTGCCGGTGAACAGTTTGAGTATGTGCGTCGTTACGAAGAGACCCTGTCTGGTCGTATCAGTCGCATCCTGATGCCACTGCTGGGCAGTGGTAATTTTACTGCCGAAGTAAACGCTGATATTGACTTTACACGCAGCGAAGAAGCGGCCGAAACCTATAACCCTGACAGCACCGTGCTGCGCAGTGAGCAGTCAATGGATGAGCGCCGCAATGGTGGCGATATCATCGCCGGCATTCCGGGTGCCCTGAGTAACCAGCCACCGGCCGCCGGTGTCGCACCGGAAGTTGCTGCCAATGGCGCTGGTGCCGCTACCGCTGCCAATGGTGACAACACCAATACCCGTACCCAGGCCACCCGTAACTACGAGGTGGATAGAACGATCAGCTACACCAGCTACGACCCTGTGGCAGTGCGACGCCTGTCTGTTGCGGTGGTGGTTGACGAACCTGCCGGCGAAGGTGCCCAGCCCTGGGCGCAGGAAGATCTGGATCGCATTACTGCGCTGGTGCGCGACGCGGTTGGTTTTGACGCTGAGCGTGGTGACAGTGTTACGGTAATCAACCGGGCGTTTGCACAGGCTGACGCGATGACCATGGAAAGTATCCCTATGTGGGAACAGCCCTGGTTTGGCAGTGTGCTGCGACAGCTGGGCGCTGCAATGTTCCTGCTGCTGATGGTGTTTGGCGTGCTGATGCCTACCCTGAAGCGACTGGCTGCGGTAGGCAGCGGCGGCAACAATCTGCCTGCTGTTGCGGGTGCCCAGTCGCAGGGTGGTAATGGCGAGGTGCGATTCACAGAGGTTAAACCAGACGCGTCGTCCGGCCCCAAAGAATCTGTTACGCTCAGCGGCGGTGAGGATATGATGCTGACCGGCCCTGGCGATAGTTACGAGCGACAACTCAGCGCCATTAAAGGGCTGGTGGCTCAGGATCCTGCGCGTGTAGCGCAGGTTGTGAAAAACTGGATAAGTAACGACTAATAATGGCTGAGAGAATGGCTGACAACATGAACAATCTGGAGCGTGCCGCGATTCTGTTGATGAGCATGGGCGAAAAAGACGCCGCTGAAGTGCTCAAGCAGATGGGACCCAAGGAAGTACAGCGAGTGGGTACTGCCATGTCGTCTCTGAAATCGGTCAGCCAGGATACTGTCTCGGGTGTGCTGAATCAGTTTCTGACCGAGTGCGGTGCCCAGAGTGGTCTGGGTATCGGCGCGGAGAGCTACATCCGCAACATGCTGACTGAGGCGCTGGGTGAAGAGCGCGCCCGCAGCTTTCTGGATCGTATTCTGCTGGGCAACTCCGGCGCCGGTATCAACAGCCTGAAATGGATGGATCCGCGCTCGGTTGCGGACGTCATCAAGATGGAGCACCCGCAGATCCAGGCCGTGGTGCTGAGCTATCTGGAGCCTGATCAGTCGGCCGGTATTCTTGCGCAGTTCCCCGAAAAAGTGCGCCTGGAAATCATGATGCGAATTGCATCGCTGGAGAGCGTTCAGCCAGAGGCATTGAAGGAACTCAACGAAATTCTGGAGAAGCAGTTCTCAGGCAAGGGCTCGAATCCGTCGACCACCATCGGTGGTACCAAGACTGCTGCCGAAATCATGAACCACCTGGACAATGCGGTTGAGCAGGAACTGATGGAGTCCATCAAGGGCCTGGACGAAGATCTTGGCAATCAGATTCAGGATCTGATGTTTGTGTTTGACAACCTGCGTGAAGTCGACGACCGTGGTATTCAGGCACTGCTGCGCGAAGTGTCGTCCGAAGTATTGATTCTGGCTCTCAAAGGCGCAGACGATTTCCTCAAGGAGAAATTCTTCGGCAACATGTCCAAGCGCGCTGCCGAGCTGCTGCGCGACGACCTGGAGGCCAAGGGGCCGGTGCGTATCGTCGAAGTGGAAGCGGCACAGAAAGAAATTCTGGTGGTGGCGCGACGTATGGCCGATGCCGGCGAGATTCAGTTGAGTGGCGGCAGCGAGGCGATGATCTGATATGCAACGACATATATTTGACGGTACCAACCGGGTCAGCCAGAAGGCGATGGAGTCGCAGCGCATCATGCGCTGGGCGCCACCGACAATCGACAAGGCCGGTAAACTGGTACAGGTGGAACCTCGCGCCGAATCACAGTTTCGCCAGACCGTAACAGCGCATCAGGGTGCGGCCGCCGAGGCCGGCGCAGGCGATGGTCAGGCTCCAGACTTTCAGGGTACCGGTACAGGTTACGATGAGGGTTATGAACAGGGGCTGATGCTGGGCCGCAGCGAAGGGCTGAAAAAAGGCCTGGAGGAGGGGCGGCAGCAGGGCCACAAGCTGGGCTTTGAACAGGGCCATGCTGAGGGGTTTGAGAAGGGCACTGCCGAAGGTCTGCAGCAGGGGCTGCAGGATGCCGATCAGCAGGTCCGTCAGCAGCTCAACGTGCTGAACAGTGTCATGACTCATCTGACACATGCACTTAATGAACAGGATTACCAGCTGGAACAGGCACTGCTTGGCATTGTCCGCGAGGTTTCACGTCAGGTGATTCAGCGCGAACTGAGCATCGACAGCAAACATATCATGCAGATTGTGCAGCAGGCCCTGAATACACTGCCACCGACCCGTGACAACGTGCGAATTCTGGTCAACAGCGCCGACAAGGAGCTGGTGATGCGAGCCGCCGAAGAGGGCGGCGAGAACTGGCGTGTCATCGGCAGCGCACAGATTGAGCGCGGCGGCTGTCGTGTTGAAACAGATCACAGTGCGGTCGACTTTACCGTCAGCACACGATTCAACCAGGCAGTGGAGCAGATCGTCGCCAAACAGTTTATGGAAGATGATGATCCACGCCAGAAGGGCGTGCCACCGGGTGAAGACCTGCAGGAGGCACCTGAACCGGTTGTAAAAACAAGCAGCGCCAAAGCCAGTAAACGTTCGCTGGCGGAAGAGGCTGCCGACCTGGGCAGTGCTACCGATATCGCGTCCGAGCAGGAGTCCTGAGGTGTTCCAGCGTCAGAGTCTGGCGCAGCGACTGCGCTGTTATCGTCCCGATCGCCCGCTGGCCATTGAGCCGGTCATTGTCGGACGCCTGACCCGCGTAGTTGGTCTCACACTGGAAGCCGTTGGCTGCAACGTGTCACTGGGCAGTCGCTGTCTGGTTGCACACCCCAGCGGCAGGGACATTGAAGCCGAAGTGGTTGGCTTTGACGGTCCACGAATCTTTTTAATGCCGCTTTACAGTGTTGAAGGCCTGCAGCCTGGTGCCCGCATCGTGCCGGCACCTGCCACCGAAACCCTGTGGGTGGGTGATGGCCTGCTGGGTCGTGTTCTGAACGGTTTCGGCGAGCCCATCGATGGCCACGGACCGCTGTCAATCAAGGAATGCCGGCCGGCCGGTCCCGAACGCAGTATCAACCCGCTGAAACGCCAGCCGATCAAACAGACTCTTGACGTGGGTATTGCAGCCATCAACGGCCTGTTGACGGTGGGCAAAGGCCAGCGTATTGGTTTGTTCGCTGGCTCGGGTGTCGGTAAATCTGTGCTGCTGGGCATGATGACGCGCTTTACCGAAGCGGATGTGATTGTGGTTGGCCTGATTGGTGAACGGGGCCGTGAGGTTAAAGAATTCATTGATGAAATCCTCGGTGAAGAGGGGCTGCGGCGTTCTGTGGTCGTGGCGTCACCGGCCGACGATTCACCGTTGATGCGACTGCGGGCGGCGACCGTGACCACCCGGATTGCCGAGGGTTTCCGTGATCAGGGCAAAGACGTTTTGCTGCTGATGGATTCACTGACACGTTATGCCATGGCTCAGCGTGAGATCGCGCTGGCGATTGGTGAACCACCGGCGACCAAGGGTTATCCGCCATCGGTGTTTGCGCGCATTCCGCAACTGGTGGAACGTGCCGGTAATGCCGATCAGGGCGAAGGCACAATCACCGCGTTTTATACCGTACTGACCGAGGGTGACGACCAGCAGGATCCAATTGCAGACTCGTCTCGTGCGATTCTGGATGGTCACATTGTACTGTCGCGGGCACTGGCCGAGCAGGGCCACTATCCGGCCATCGATGTGGAAGCCTCCATCAGTCGTGTCATGCCGGCCGTGGTCAGTGCCGATCATCTGGCCAAGGCGCAATTGTTCAAGCGCACCTATTCCCGCTATCAGCAGAATCGCGATCTGATCAGTGTCGGGGCCTACACCATGGGCGCTGACCGCGATATCGACTTTGCCATTGAGCGCATGCCGCACCTGCGTCAGTTCCTGCAACAGGGACTGACCGAAAGCGTTGCCCTGAGTGAAGCTGTGCTTCGTCTGGGACGCGCCATCGCGCCACCCACCAGAACCTTGCCAGGCAGTCGACCTGGCGCTGACGGCGCTGCCAGCAATGTAACCCAGATGCCTCCGCGTGACAGTCAGAACGGTGGCGCTTCGGCACCGGGCCGTACGCTGGGTGGCCGGGATCGCCAGAGTCCTGACCAGGCTGGTGGCAGTCGCTGATGCAGCGCGTCAAACGGATGCAGCCAGTACTGCGTATTGCCGAGCTTGAGGCCGACAAGGCTGGCCGCATGCTGTCCATGGCGCAGCAGCGCCTGAAGGCAGAGCAGCAAAAGCTGGCTCAGCTGGGTGACTATCAGCAGGACTATCGTGAACGATTACAGAGTGCTGGCAAGCAGGGCATGTCAGTTGATCGGCTGCGTCTGTTCGACGGCTTCAATCGTCAGCTCGATAGCGCCATGACTCATCAAAAAACTGTCATTGCACACTTTGAACAGGAAGTGGCGGCCTGCCATCGCAAGTGGCAGCAGCTGGATATCCGTCACAAGAGCCTGGAAAAAATGCTGGGTCGATTGCAGCTTGAGGCAGAAAAAGCACAGGCGCGCAATGAACAGCGTAACCACGACGAATATGCACGCCGCCGTCCTGGCGGTGGCTGGCGTTAAGTTTCAGAACGACGGCACCGCTCCATCTCTTGGCAAGGTTCTTGCTCATACTTTCCGGTGAAATGAGTTACAGGAAGCTCTCCATGTTGTCAGCCAATGAATTTATGCAGTTTTTGTCAGGCGCCGTCATGCCAGCCTCAAAGCCGGCAAATGATCGCAGCCATGCCGTTGTGCCCGTCGAAGATTCCGCCTCATCGCTGTTATCCGGTGAGCACAGCAGTGAGGACGCGCGCGCTAAAATCAGCGAGATGTTGTCCCGACTGGACACTGCAAACCCAGACAAATCGGGGGAAGACAGTGAATTTGCACGCACTTTCCTGCACGACCTGCAGTCTTTGCTGGCAACCGAGGTTAACAATGCTGACTGGTTCGCGGAGCGCGGCAGCGCTTTAAATACGGGCTCGCAGCAGCCTGGCGGATCGCTGCTGATGACGGGCGAAACAGGCGCGCAGGCGCAGCCATGGACACTGGACGAACTGACGCAACTGGCACAGCAATTCCTGGTGGACGGAAAACAATTGCCGGAAGCAGCATGGCAGGACGGTCAGAATTTGCCTCAACAGCTTGCCGCTCTGCTGTCCGGACTGGAAACGTCTGGCTCGGCCAGGTCGATGTCGGCAGAGTTGGGCATACCGGCTCAGAGTTCGCCGGCAACTGCCACATCAGTGGCTGACGTTTTATCTACTACTGGCGTTTCCGCCACTGCCCAGACTTCAGCGCCACTGCAGGGCCTTAACTTGAGCCTTAATGCCGTTCAGCCCCGAGGCGAGCAGGCAGTTTCTGCCGACCTCACTACGGCGACAGCCGATAAGGCAGCCCGAATAAGCGAAGCGATCTCATCACAGGCAGCGCTGGCCTCTGCTGCCAGTGCAGCGACTGCGGATGCTGAAGCGGCAGCATCACTAGCTGCTGACAAGGCAGGCGCGACGCTTGCAGCTAATCAGACAGTAAACCTGCAGAATTTGCAGCCACAGTCAGCCTCTTCCGAATTGTCCGCTGTCCAGCCGGGTGCTTCGATGCCTGGTGGGGCAGCTGTTAACGCGAAGCTGCAGACTGTCGCCACTGAAGCAGCCAATCAGCTGGCTGCCAACACCAGCGCTGCGAGTCAGCCAGTTGGTGCTGAACCTCTGACGGCAGACGATGGTAGCAACATACTGCAGACAAGCACCAATACTGAGAAAAGCGCAGCAGCCACTGCGGTGAGCGCATCCGTCGATGCAGCCATTCCGGCGGTGCCGCTAGCCGAGCCGAGGCGCTCAACCCTGGCTGAGCAGCTTTCGTCGGCCAATAGACGGGGCGCTGATGCCGGAACGACTACACTTGGCTCTGCAACGGCAGGCCCGTTGCAGGCGGCCGCCGGATTCACCGTCAGTGAGTCCATGACACCCGCAGGCGGGAACCTGAGCCTGGCGATTGAGCAGGTCATGGCTGAGTCGGCGGGGACGGATAGCAATTCACCTGCACGTCAGGAAGCCAGTCTGCTGAAGTCGGCAACACCGACCGCGCAGGAACTGGCTGCTGAACTGTTTGGCGCAGCTGACCAGCGCCGCACGAATTCACAGTCCGCAGCAACACTCAGCAATGCCGCGAGCATGGCACCAGCCGCGCGTGGCGCTGACTCCAGTCTGATGCTGCAGGTGGGCAGCTTTGGTCAGGCCGGCTGGGGCGATAATGTTGCGCGGCAGCTGATGGTCATGACTGCCAATGGCATCAACAGTGCGCAGATTCGCCTGGATCCGCCAGAGCTTGGCACGCTGTCCGTTCGTGTACAGATGGTTGACCAGTCGGCTACCGTGAATTTTGTCAGCCAGCATGCCATGGTCCGTGATGCGCTGGACGCCCAGATTCCGCGACTTCAGGATCTGTTCCGCAACGAAGGAATTGATCTGCTTGACGTGACCGTCTCTGATCAGCAGACGTCTGCGCAGGGAGATGGGCATGGACAGGATGGACGTGGTTCGCGACATTCGGGCGGTGAGCTCGACAGCGATCGGGATAGCGCAGAAACGCTTGCCAATATTCCGGCGCGCAGCCTGCACCTGGTTGATGAACACGTTTAATTGCCATTGATGTTAAAGGGGACGGAGGGATTTAGCCAGCTAAATCCCTCCGTCCCCTTTAACATTTTTTGACGTCACAAAATTGGCGCTTGCTGCGCTGCTATCGTTAATACTTCGTCCTTGGTGCGTCCGCACCATTCGCTATATAATTGAAAACTTTACACTTACCTTCCACTCCACAAGCCTGGCTAATACTGGCACAAGGATTGCTTCCCCACTGGTAAACGTGAGCGTCATTTCGACGTCACAAGATAACTGTGCGGCAGCAAACCGTTACAAAACGAGGAAATAATGGCTGACGACGATCTGGAATCCCAGGAAAAGGCGCAAAAGAAAGGCGCCAGAAACAAACTCCTGCTGATCATAATTTTACTGCTGGTGCTGATTGGCGCTGGTGGCGGCGCGGCATGGTTCTTCCTGCTGACACCGGGTGATGCTGAAACCGCGACGGCAGAGGGCGAAGAGGCAGAGACCGAGGCCGCGCCACTGGAGCCCATGCAGTACCAGAGTCTGGCCCCGCCGTTTGTTGTGAACTTTCCCTACCAGGGTCGCCAGCGCTACCTGCAGGCTGAGATCAGTGTCATGAGTCGTGATGCTGCTGCCCTGGAGGCACTGAGGCTGCACATGCCGGCTGTCAGACATGCGCTCAACAATCTGTTCAGCGCGCAGTTGATTCTGGTTTTTGAAGATCCGTCGGGCATCGAGGCCCTGCGCGAGCTGGCCACTGCTGAAGTCCGGCAGGTGCTGGAACGCGAGATCGGCCGTCCGGGAATTGAAGAAGTTCTGTTTACCAGCTTTGTAATGCAATAGCTTGTTGGGGATATCCTGATGCAGGATCTGTTATCACAAGACGAAATTGATGCGCTTCTCCACGGCGTTGATGAGGGCGCCCTGGAAGAGGATTCACTTGATGATCCGGGTACCGTCCGTGCCTATGACCTGACCAGTCAGGACCGGATTGTGCGTGGGCGTATGCCGACGCTGGAAATGATCAACGAGCGTTTTGCCCGCTATACCCGTATCAGCCTGTTTAATCTTCTGCGTCGCTCTGCGGATGTATCGCTGGGCGGTGTGCAGATCACCAAGTTCGGTGAATACCTGCATACCCTGTATGTACCGACCAGTCTGAACCTGGTGAAGTTTCGCCCCCTGCGCGGTACTGCGCTGATCGTGCTGGATGCCAAACTGGTATTCAAACTGGTGGACAACTACTTTGGTGGTGATGGCCGTCACGCCAAGATTGAGGGTCGTGAATTTACCCCGACCGAGCTGCGTGTTGTGCAGATGGTACTGAATCAGATCTTTGTGGACCTGGGTGAAGCATGGCGCAATGTCTACAAGCTGGAGTTCGATCACCTGCGCTCGGAAGTCAATCCCTCGATGTCCAACATCGTCAGCCCCAGTGAAGTCGTGGTGGTGAGCAGCTTCCATGTGGAACTGGACGGTGGTGGTGGTGACATCCACATTACCCAGCCTTACTCAATGATCGAACCTATCCGCGAACTGCTCGATGCCGGTATGCAGAGTGATGTGGATGAACACGATGAGCGCTGGGGTAAGGCACTGAAAGAACAGATCAAACACGCAACGGTCAATTTCACCTGTGATGTGTTTGAGCGCGAGATTACGCTGCGTGATGTTGTTGACCTGGAAGAGGGCGACATCATCCCGGTGGAGATGCCGGAAACGGTTGTCCTGAAAGCCAATGGCGTACCGCTGTTTGAAACACGTGTCGGTACATCCAACGGCAATCTGGCACTGAGAATCGAAGGTATTTATCGCGGTATTGAAGACTAGCCTGATTTCGAAAACCAGGCACGAACGAGGAGAATCGCATGAGCAAAGATGAGCAGGATATGGCGGACGAGTGGGCACAGGCCATGGAAGAAGAGAGTGCCGGTTCGGGCAAGCAGTCCAAGGCGGCTGCGCCAGCTAACGGTAACGGCGCGGACAAGAGCAAGGCTAATGGTGCGTCTCCTGATCTGGATGTGATTCTGGATATTCCGGTGCGCATTTCCATGGAAGTCGGCAGTACTGCCATCACCATTCGTAACCTGCTGCAACTCAATCAGGGATCGGTGATCGAGCTGGACCGGCTGGCGGGTGAACCGCTGGACGTGCTTGTCAACGGCACGCTGATTGCGCACGGCGAAGTGGTCGTGGTGAACGACAAGTTCGGTATCCGCATGACCGACGTGATCAGTCCGTCAGAACGAATCAAGAAACTGCGATAAGCGGGTAAGCGGACCATGGCAGAGAACATCACACAGGCAGCGGAACAGGCTGCCACACAGACGGCGATGCTCGGAGCGGGCGGCGCCAGCGCAGTTGCCCAGACCGTTCTCTGGCTGATGGTCATCATTGGTCTGATTCTGGCACTGGCCTGGGTGGCGAAGCGATTTTCTGGCGCCACCGGCTTTGGCGGACAGGGCATGAAAGTGATCAGTGCTCTGCCGGTTGGCAACCGCGAACGTGTAGCCCTGGTGCAGGTCGGTGACAAGCAGTTGTTGCTGGGTGTTGCGCCGGGCAATGTGAATCTTCTGCATGTATTTGATGAACCAGTATTAAGCCAGACACCTGGCACACCCAATACCAGCGGCTTTCAGACCATTCTGAAAAATGCCTTGCACAAAAAGCCCTGAGCGCTACCCAATGACATTCGTAAAAACCAGACATATTCTGTTTGTTCTGTTGTGCCTTGCCGCCTTGCTGGTCAGCGCACCATCGCTGGCACAGCAGACTTCAACCCTCCAGCCGGCAGAGACTAATGCGCAGCAGGACAATGGCCTGGGTGGACTCGGTGGTATTCCAGCACTGAGTGTCACCACCGGTCAGGATGGTTCGCAGCAGTATTCAGTGACGCTGCAGATTCTGTTCATCATGACCGCGCTGACACTGTTGCCGGCGCTGGCCATGATGATGACCTCGTTCACACGCATTATTGTGGTGTTCGCCATCCTGCGACAGGCACTGGGTCTGCAGCAGACACCGTCGAATCAGATCCTGTTGGGTCTGGCACTGTTTCTGTCTATTTTTATCATGGCGCCGGTCCTGCAGCAGGTAAATGAGAATGCGCTGCAGCCGTACATTAATGAAGAGCTGGGTGCTACTGAAGCACTGGCGCAGGCGGAGATTCCGTTCCGCAGTTTTATGTCAGCACAGACACGTGAGTCTGACCTGCAGCTGTTCATGGAGCTTTCCAATATGGATCCGGTCAGCAGCATCGATGAAGTGCCGCTGACCGTGTTGATTCCGGCATTTGTAACCAGCGAACTGAAGACAGCATTCCAGATAGGTTTTCTGCTGTTTATTCCGTTTCTGGTGATCGACCTGGTGGTAGCCAGTGTCTTGATGGCGATGGGTATGATGATGCTCTCGCCGATTATTATTTCGTTGCCTTTCAAGATCATGCTGTTTGTGCTGGTCGATGGCTGGGCAATGATCATGGGAACGCTGGCAATGAGCTTTGGCCAATAGCAGGCTGATGGAGTGTGACGTATGACCCCTGATGTAGCGGTGATGGTTTGGCGGGATGCAATGTGGCTGATCGTGCTGCTGGTGGCTGTGATTGTAATGCCCAGCCTGGTGGTCGGTCTGGTGATCAGTACCTTTCAGGCTGCCACACAGATCAACGAGCAGACCCTGAGTTTTCTGCCTCGTCTGCTGGTGACACTGGTGGTCATTATTGCCACCGGGCCCTGGCTGTTGCGTCAGATTCTGGACTACTCCGAGCGACTGATTCTCAGCATTCCCAGTATGGTGGGCTAGGGCAGTGCTGTCGTTCACCGACGCAGAAATTGGTGCGTGGATTGGCAGCTTTATGTGGCCATTATTCCGCATTATGGGTTTTATGCTGGCAGCGCCGGTACTGGGCTCCAACTTTCTGCCTCAACGTGTACGACTGATTCTGGCGGTTGCGCTTGCCCTGATTGTTGCACCTACATTGCCGCCAATGCCCGCCGTAGAGGGTGTGTCAGTCAGTGCCATGCTGATTGTGGCCCAGCAGGTGCTGATTGGTGTGGCGCTGGGTTTTTTCCTGCAGATTGTGTTTCAGATTTTTGTGTTGCTGGGCCAGTTGATTGCCATGCAGATGGGTCTGGGTTTTGCATCGATGGTGGACCCGGCCAATGGCATCAACGTTGCGATTCTGAGTACGTTTTACATGATGTTTGTCACGATTCTGTTTGTCAGTTTCGACGGACATCTGGTGATGATAGAGATTCTGGTTGAGAGCTTTGAGTTGATCCCGGTGTCCAGTTCTGGCCTCGACACGGGTGTGTATTATCAACTGATCAGCACCATCAGCTGGGCATTCTCCAGTGCGCTGCTGTTGGCACTGCCGGCTTTGACAGCCCTGCTGATGACCAATTTTGCATTCGGCATCATGACGCGGGCAGCGCCACAGATGAACATTTTTGCACTGGGTTTTCCCATTGCGTTGATGTTCGGTCTGTTTGTTATCTGGTTGTGTATGTCATATTTTCTGGACGCTACCGAGGCAATTTTTGCCGAGGCTTTCATTCGCATGCGGGCGCTGATGCAGCCCATCTGACGCAGGAGGTACTGTATGGCTGAAGAACAGGACTCCTCGGCGGAAAAAACCCAGGATCCCACCCCGAAACAACTCGAAAAGGCCCGCGAGGAAGGCGACACCGTCCGTTCGCGGGAACTGAATACCATGGCCATTTTGCTGACCGGCGTGGGCGGCATGCTGGTGTTCGGTGGTTCGATGGGACAGTCCGTCATCGATATGATGAACTACAACTTCGATGTGCCGCGCGAATCCATTTTTGATACCACCGCGATGCTGCGTTTTCTTGATGTGTCAATCATGGAAGGACTGCGGCTCTTGTTGCCGGTTTTTTCACTGCTGTTGCTGGCTGCCTTTCTTGGGCCGATCGGGCTTGGCGGCTGGAACTTTACCTTTAAGGCCGTGATGCCCAAGGCCAGCCGGATGAATCCGATGTCCGGGCTTAAGCGCATGTTTGGCCCCAAGGCATTGGTGGAGCTGGCCAAGGCTGCCGCCAAGGTGCTGGTGGTGGCCGGCATTGCTCTGTTGCTGTTTTTCATGAATATGGACAGCATCATGGCCATTCAGCAGGAGCCGACTGTGCCTGCGATCGCGCATGCTCTCAGCATTATCGGCTGGTCAGTGCTGGCAATGTCCTGCGCAATGATTCTGATCACCATGGTGGATATACCGTTTCAGATTCACTCGCATACCCAGAAGCTGCGTATGACGCACCAGCAGGTCAAGGACGAGATGAAGGACACCGAGGGCAAGCCTGAGGTGAAGCAGCGTATTCGTCAGCTGCAGTACCAGATGTCACAGAACAAGATGTTCAAGGAACTGCCACAGGCAGACGTGGTCATCACCAACCCGCAGCACTACGCGGTGGCTCTGAAATATCAGCAGGGTGGCGGGCAGGGCGCCCCGACACTGGTGGCCAAGGGTATTGATCATATGGCACTGCGTATCCGTGAAGTAGCGACAGAGAACAAGATCCCCATTGTCGAGGCTCCGGTCCTGGCGCGAGCCATCTACTACAACACCAAACTGGAAGATGAGATACCTGAAGGCCTGTACAAGGCCGTTGCGCAGGTGCTTGCCTATGTCTTCCAGCTGCGACAGCACGCACGTGGCAGCGGTCCCAAGCCCAATGCAGTTGATCTGACGAAGTTGACTGTACCTGAAGAGTTGCGCCGTGACGGCATAACGCCTGACCCGGACGCGCTGAACTGATATTGATCTGAAGCTGGTGCCTATACTGGCACGACTCTTGCGATACCCCTGTGTAATAGCTAAACAGCGCCAGACAAACCCCTGGTTTGGCGGTGCTGGCTCAGAAAAGCGTCAATAATTCGACCGCGGATACTGGTAAGTGACAGTTATCCGTCACAGGAACTTCGCAACAGCGATGATGAATATCGGCAATAACATGAATCGCGGCACGTTGATGTCAAACGCGCGCAGTTTTACCGACGGCAACCTGGGTATCCCGGTGTTGCTGCTGGTCATCCTGGCGATGATGACGCTGCCGATTCCGCCGTTTTTGCTGGACGTTTTCTTCACCTTCAACATCACCATCGCACTGGTTGTTCTGTGTGTGGCCGTTTACGCCATGCGCCCGCTGGACTTCGCGGTGTTCCCGACCATTTTGCTGGTTTCCACACTGTTGCGCCTGGCGCTCAACGTCGCCTCCACACGTGTGGTGCTGCTGAATGGTCACGAGGGTGGCGCATCAGCCGGTAAGGTCATCGAGTCCTTTGGTGAGGTGGTGATCGGTGGCAACTACGCGGTTGGTCTGATCGTGTTCATGATTCTGATCATCATCAACTTTGTGGTTGTGACCAAGGGTGCTGGCCGAATCGCCGAGGTAAGCGCGCGTTTCACCCTGGATGCGATGCCCGGCAAACAGATGGCCGTTGATGCTGACCTGAATGCCGGCATCATCGACCAGGAGCAGGCCCGGGTGCGCCGTCAGGACATTACCCAGGAAGCCGACTTCTACGGTGCGATGGACGGTGCCAGCAAGTTTGTTAAAGGCGATGCTATCGCCGGCATTCTGATTCTTGTGATCAACATCGTGGGCGGTCTGGCAATCGGCATGATGCAACACGGCCTGGATTTTGCCACCGCAGCCGAGCGCTATGCACTGCTGACCATCGGTGACGGTCTGGTGGCCCAGATTCCGGCGCTGGTGCTGTCTACAGCTGCCGCCATCATGGTAACCCGCAACAATAACTCCGAAATGATGGGCGCCCAGGTTGTTGGTCAGATGTTCGCGACCCCGCGCGCGCTGGGTATTGCCGCTGCCATTCTGTTTGTCATGGGTATCGTGCCGGGCATGCCGCATTTTGCCTTCCTGTCACTGGCCCTGGCGGCTGCCGTTGGTGCGGTGTTTATCTATATGAAAGGTCAGCGCGCGCTGCAGCCGACCGCGGAGCAGCAGGCTGTCGAGAAAGCCGATCAGGAGAAGAAGCAGGCGCAGGCTGCGGAACCCCAGGAGCTTGGCTGGGGCGATGTCACACCAGTGGATGTGGTGGGTCTGGAAGTGGGCTATCGCCTGATTCCCATGGTCGATAAAAGCCAGGGCGGACAACTGCTCGCCCGCATCAAGGGAATCCGCAAAAAGCTGTCACAGGAGCTGGGTTTCCTGGTGCCGTCTGTGCATATTCGCGACAACCTGGATCTGCAGCCGAACGAATATCGCATCAACCTGATGGGCGTCAATATCGGCGGCGCTGACATCTATCCGGAGCGAGAAATGGCCATCAACCCGGGACAGGTCTACGGACAGGCCCAGGGTATCAATGCCAAAGATCCCGCGTTTGGACTGGACGCCATCTGGATCGAGCCATCCCAGCGTGAACAGGTGCAGGGGCTCGGCTACACCGTGGTGGATGCCAGCACGGTTATTGCTACCCACATGAATACCCTGTTGCAGAAGCACGCCCACGAACTGCTGGGCCATGACGAGGTTCATGAGCTGCTGTCCATTCTGGGCAAATCGTCCAAGAAACTGGCTGAAGAACTGCCCAGTCTGATCAATCCCAATATTCTGCGCCGGGTGCTGCAGAACCTGTTGCAGGAAGACATTCCTGTCAAGGACATGCGCACCATCGGCGAAGCGCTGGCAGTGACCGCATCCCGAACGCAGGATCCGACCGCATTGACGGCTGCTGTCCGCGTTTCTCTGGCGCGTGTGATCGTCCAGGGTATCTATGGAAACCGTTCGGAATTGCCGGTTATTACGCTGGATCCTTCGCTGGAACAGATATTGCTTAAAGCAGTACAGCAGGCGATGCAGCACGGCGACGGATCGGCGGAAGAGAACGTGGTTATTGAGCCTGGCATCGCAGAAAGGCTGCAGCAGTCACTGATTCAGGCTGCGCAGCGGCAGGAAATTGCCGGCAATCCTGCCGTCCTGCTGGTTGCCGCGCCGCTGCGTCCGACGCTGAGTCGATTCGTGAGATTTACCACGTCAGGGGTACGGGTGTTGTCCTACCAGGAAATTCCGGACAACAAGCAAATCACCATTGTCGCGACACTTGGACAATGACAGAAACAACATTGAGATCGAAGAGGGCAGAGCATGCAGCTTAAGAAATTCGTGGCCAAAGATATGCGCAGAGCACTGATGGATGTGCGCCAGGCATTTGGTGAAGATGCGGCAATTCTGTCAACCCGCAGCGTTGAGGGCGGTGTTGAGGTGGTGGCCACGCCTGCGCCGGCCTCGCCTGACAAGGCGGCTGAGTTCAATGCAGCCAATGAACCCTCGGTGAGCAAAGCGGAATTTGGTGCCATGCGTTCTGAGCTGAACAGCATTCGCAGCCTGCTGCAACAGCGTCTCAATGGCCTGGCATGGGATCAGTTTGCCCGCCAGACGCCTGCCCAGGCGGCAATCTGGGAGCGACTGGTGGCGATGGGCCTGCCCGGCAACATCAACCAGCGTCTGCTGGATCTGGCCGGCCAGGCCCGCACCCTGGATCAGCTGTGGCGCCAGACTTTGTCGGCGCTGGTTAAAATGACACCAGTACACAGTGCTGACCCCGTCAGCACCGGCGGTGTATTTGCCTTCCTGGGCCCGACCGGCGCTGGCAAAACCACTACAATCGCCAAACTTGCCACAAAGTTTGTGCTGGCCAATGGCCCGGAAGAGGTTGCGCTGGTCACCACGGACAGTTTCCGGCTGGCAGCCCATGAGCAATTGCGCACGCTGGGACGCATACTTGGCGTGACGGTGCGGATTGTTGATAATCAGCATTCACTGGGCGACACCTTGCAGAGTCTGGCCCACAAACGGCTGGTGCTGATCGATACGGCGGGTCTGCCATCGCGGCATCCGGAGCAGCAGCGACAATTGTCGGAGCTTGCCGCCCAGCCGCAGGTTCAAAACTGGCTGGTACTGCCTTGCACGGCTCAGGGCCAGGTGCTGCAGGCCGCGTGGAAAACCTGTTCGACGGCAGGCGTGTCAGGGTGTATTCTGACGCACTTGGACGAAGCCTGTGTGATGGGCGAGGCGTTGGCGCTGTGTATCGAACGTGCCGTGCCAGTGGTTTACGAAACTTTTGGCCAGGCCATCCCGGATGACCTGGCGGTGGCGACGGCGCAGGCGCTCGTCAAACGGGCGGTGGCACTGGGTCGGGCTCAGGCCGCGACGCCCGTGGATCGCGCACGCGTCATGAACAATTTTGGCAGCCAGCCGCCGAGCAGAGCGGCCGCAGCAAAACGTGCCGCGATTTAGTGGCACGGGCTGATCAGGTAGGAGATTTATAGGGATGCATCCCATACAGGTACTGGCAGTAACCGGCGGCAAGGGCGGTGTCGGAAAAACCAGTATTTCGGTGAATTTAAGTCTGGCAATGGCCCAGGCTGGCAAACGTGTGGTTTTGATGGATGCCGACCTGGGACTGGCCAACGTTGACATCCTGATGGGCGTCAAGGCCGACAAGACCATTGCTGAGGTCATGGCGGGAGTCTGTGACCTGCGTGATGTCATGATCGAGACGCAGGGCATCAAGATCATTCCGGCATCATCTGGCGTACAGACGCTGGTCAATATGGGCGCCAATCAGCATGCGGGCATCATTCATGCCTTCAGCGAACTGTCCGATGAGCTGGATGTACTGGTCATCGATACGGCGGCGGGCATCTCTGACTCCGTGGTCAGTTTTGTGCGCGCGGCGCAGGAAGTGCTGGTTGTAGTGTGCGATGAGCCCTCGTCGATGACGGACGCTTATGCACTGGTCAAGTTGCTGAACCGTGATTGCCAGTTGCGCGATTTCCGGATTCTGGCGAATATGACAAGATCGCCACAGGAAGGTCGCAACCTGTTCAATCGGTTTGCGGCGGTTACCAGCAAGTTTCTGGATGTTAACCTGCGGTATGCCGGTGACATCCCCTTTGATGAGACAGTGCGCAAGGCCGTGCAGCGACAGAAGCCAGTGCTTTTGAGCTATCCGGGCGGCAGGGCGGCTGATGGATACCGACGTCTGGCGTCGGAAGTGCTGGGTTGGCCAGTGCGAACTGAAGCGACTGGTCAGTTGGAATTTTTTGTGGAACGACTTGTACAGGGCATGGCCTGAGATATGGGTGCAACACTATATCAGGACGTTCAAGTGGCCGGGGCAGACGACCTGGTCATACAGCATGCGCCGCTGGTGAAGCGGATTGCGCATCATCTGTTGATGCGGATGCCGTCCAGCGTGCAGCTCGACGATCTGATTCAGTCAGGCATGATTGGCCTGCTGGAAGCTGCCCGCAAGTATGATGTCAGCAAGGGGGCCAGTTTTGAAACCTATGCAGGCATTCGAATTCGCGGTGCCATGCTGGACGAAATTCGGCGCGGCGACTGGGCACCCCGGTCGGTACACCGCAAGAACCGGCAGGTGGCCGAAGCCGTCAAGGCCATTGAGGCGCGCACCGGCACTGACGCCAAAGATCATGAGATCGCCGCCGAAATGGGTGTCGATCTCGATACCTACTACACCATTCTGCAGGATGCCAGTGGCAGCCGCCTGTTCAGCTTTGATGATCTGACGCAGGGTGGTGATGATTCCTCGATCGAAGTAGCCTCGGGTGAAGTTTCCGGTCCCTCGGAAGAGCTGCAGGAAGATAACTTCCGCGAGCATCTGTCTGAAGCCATCGATGGGCTGCCCGAGCGCGAAAAACTGGTCCTTGCCCTGTATTACGACGAAGAACTGAATCTCAAGGAGATTGGCGAGGTTCTGGGTGTCAGCGAATCCAGGGTCAGCCAGATCCATTCCCAGGCCGCCCTGCGGCTTCGTTCGCGTCTTCAGGAATGGCGTTGAGCCCCTTCCGTCCGCTAAAATTGCATTAATTGCACTTATTTAGCAGTTCGCTCTAAATTTTTTCACTTTCCAAGCGATAACATTGCCAGGGGAAACCATATTGTTCAGGTTGCCCCCGGACAGATTTCATGACCTGGAGGCGGTTTTGGACAAAAACATGAAGATTCTCATTGTTGATGACTTCTCAACAATGCGTCGAATTATCAAAAACCTGTTGCGGGATCTTGGTTTTACCAATACAGCCGAAGCTGATGATGGCAACTCCGCCCTGCCCATGTTGGAAAACGGGAGTTTTGATTTCCTGATTACCGACTGGAACATGCCAGGCATGACCGGTATCGATCTGCTGAAGGCAGTGCGGGCCAGCGAGAAGCTGCGCGGACTGCCGGTGCTGATGGTAACCGCGGAGGCCAAACGGGATCAGATCATTGCGGCTGCGCAGGCAGGGGTCAATGGCTACGTAGTTAAACCTTTTACGGCTGCTGCGCTGGAGGAGAAGATCGAAAAGATCTTTGAGCGCATTGAAGCCACCAGCTGAGGGACCGTCAATGGCTGAGATAGACCAGGAACGTTACGAGTTGCTCTATCGTGAAGTGGGGCGCCTGACCCGGGCCCTGCACAACGCCATCCGCGACTTTCACGTTGGCATTAACGTGACAGGCAGCGCCGAAGTCGAACACGAACTGTCTGAGATGGCGGACGCCCGAAGCCGGCTTAACTACGTCATCAAGATGACAGAAGAAGCTGCCAACAAGACCATGGATCGGGTGGATGACTCAATCCCGATCATTCAGAGCATGGTGGAGCAGAGCAATGATGTTGGTGATCGCTGGGCTCAGTACGTCGCCTCACGCTCTTGCTCCGGTGATGAGAAAAAGCTTTTTGAAGATGTGAGTGGCCTGCTGTCACGCGTCAATACGGAAGGCAATGGGCTGCACGGCAACCTGACCGATATATTGATGGCACAGGGATTTCAGGACCTTAGCGGTCAGGTAATCAAGCGTGTCATCGGTCTGGTCAGTGATGTGGAAAAAAGCCTGGTTAATCTGGTCAAGCTGGCCAGCAGTGTTGAAGAAGTAGCCGGGATTGAACGAGTGGTGCAAGTTAACGATCCGAAAGAGGATGCTGAACGGCGCCTGCGTGCTGAAGGCCCGCAGACAAAAACCAGTCAGGATGTTGTTTCGGGTCAGGATGATGTAGACGATCTGTTATCCAGCCTGGGTTTTTGACTAACGCAACAGCGGGCAGCTGATAACGCTCAGGTAGAAAAGGTGGACAACATGAGTTTTTTTGACGACGAAGAGATTCTTGAGGATTTTCTGGTTGAAGCCGGAGAAATTCTCGAACAGCTCTCTGAACAGCTGGTCCAGTTGGAAAAACAACCGGATGACAAGAACCTGTTGAACGCCATTTTTCGCGGTTTTCACACCGTCAAAGGAGGCGCCGGCTTCCTTCAGTTGAATGCCATGGTGGATTGCTGCCATGTCACCGAAAACCTGTTTGACAATCTGCGCAACGGTCACCGTAAAGTAACGGCCGAGCTGATGGATGTGGTGCTGCAGGCGCTGGACACCGTTAATGGCATGTTCGGCCAGGTCAAGGAGGGACAGGCTCCTGATCCGGCTCCCCAGACATTGCTTGATGCACTGCAGGCCCTGGCCAGCGGCGAAGATATCGCAGAGCCGTTGGCTGAAAATCCCGAACCGGTTGCTGAAGACAGCACGGACGATATGAGTGATGAGGAGTTTGACCAGCTGCTGGCCTCTCTCGACTCTGCTGATATCGCGGCGGACGCCGAAGGCAGCATCCGTGCCAGCGACGACGAAGAAATCACTGAAGAAGAATTTGAAGCACTGCTGGATCAGTTGCAGGGCAAAGCGCCAGAGCCTTCAGCTGCAAAACCAGAGCCCTCAGCTGCAAAACCAGAGCCTTCAGCTGCAAAGGAAGTATCTCCCGAGAAGCCGGCCGATACCGCGAAGCAATCCGTCGGCTCGTCCAGCCAGCCATCGGCTGACGAAAGCTCATCAGAGCCTGCAGACACAGAGCAGAGTGCGACCGCCTCAGCCAGTGGCGGCGATGAAATAACCGACGAAGAATTTGAAGCCCTGCTGGACCAGTTGCACGGTTCAGGCTCACATGGTGGTGTGCCATCTGGCGCTGTCAGCGCGGCTGAGAAAAAGGCTGAAACTGCTGAAGCCAGTAAAAATGACAAACCCGCCAGTGCTAAAACGGGCGCTGCGGCCAAACCTGCCAGCGCCACCAAGCCAGCATTGCGGGCAGTGCCAGACAGCAAGCCGGCGGCCAGTGCCCAGCCAGCAGCTCCGGCAGCGGCTGCTAACGCAGCTGCCAAAGAGGCGCCGGAAACAACTGTCCGTGTTGATACCCGTCGCCTGGACGAAATCATGAACATGGTGGGTGAGCTGGTATTGGTCCGTAACCGTCTGGTTCGTATAGGCTCCACTGCTGCAGATGAAACACTGTCCAAGGCGGTTGCAAATCTTGATCTTGTGACAGCCGACCTGCAAACCTCTGTCATGAAGACGCGGATGCAGCCAATCAAGAAAGTGTTTGGTCGCTTCCCGCGCGTCGTGCGAGACCTGGCACGTAATCTCAAGAAGGAAGTGGCGCTTGAGCTGCACGGTGAAGAAACCGATCTGGACAAGAACCTGGTAGAGGCGCTGGCGGACCCGCTGGTGCACCTGGTGCGAAATGCCGTGGACCACGGTATCGAACTGCCTGAACAGCGTGAGAAGAATGGCAAATCGCGTCAGGGAACGGTTTTGCTCGCAGCTGAGCAGGAAGGCGACCATATTCTGCTGACCATCAGTGACGACGGCAATGGCATGGATCCCGATGTGCTGCGCCGCAAAGCCGTTGAAAAAGGTTTGATGGACAAGGATGCTGCGGATCGACTGAGCCGCTCTGAATGTTTTGATCTGATTTTTGCACCAGGCTTCTCGACCAAAACCGAAATTTCGGATGTCTCTGGCCGTGGCGTGGGTATGGATGTGGTCAAGACCAAAATTTCGCAGCTCAATGGCACCATCGCCATCGAGTCGAATCCGGGCAAAGGCTCGCGTATTGAAATCAAGGTACCCCTGACCCTGGCCATCATGCCGACGCTGATGATCGTTGTTGGAGACCAGACCTTTGCGCTGCCGCTGGCGAATGTCAGTGAGATATTCAATCTGGATCTCAGCCGAACCCACGTCGTCGACGGGCAGCAGGTGGTGACGGTACGCGACAAGGCGTTGCCACTGTTTCATCTGCGCCGGTGGCTGACCCATCAGGGTGGCAGCGATGCCATCAAGACTGAAGCGAACGTTGTCATCGTGCACGTTGGTACACAGCGAGTCGGATTTGTTGTCGACACGCTGATTGGTCAGGAAGAGGTTGTCATCAAACCTCTGGGTCGGATGCTGCACGGAACTCCGGGTATGGCTGGTGCCACGATTACCGGTGATGGTCGCATTGCCGTTATCCTTGATGTGCCCGGTCTGCTGAAGCGATATGCAGCGTAACAGGAACTGACACTATGACAATAAAGGTTCTGGTAGTTGACGATTCGGGCTTCTTTCGCCGGCGTCTCAGTGAGCTGATCAATGCCGACAGTCGCCTGGAAGTAATCGGAACGGCGGTCAATGGTCAGGAAGCTGTAGACCAGGCGGCTCGACTGAAGCCGGATGTCATCACCATGGACTATGAAATGCCGGTCATGGACGGCATTACGGCCGTGCGGCACATCGTGCAGGCCAGTCGCACGCCTGTGTTGATGTTCTCGTCGCTTACCTATGAGGGGGCGCGTGTCACACTTGATGCGCTGGAAGCCGGGGCGGTTGATTACCTGCCCAAAAACTTTGAAGATATTTCGCACCACGCTGATGAACTGCAGAAGATTCTGTGTGAACGCATTGTGGTTGTATCACGCAGCCGCAGCCGGTCAGCGCCGGCAGCCATTGCCAGCGCACCCGCGGCAGCGCCGGCCCAGGCGGAGACACGCAGCTACGAGCCAGCGGCATCAGGGCGCGGCAATCTGCGTCACGCGCAACTGGTGATTATTGGAGCTTCAACCGGTGGCCCGATGGCACTGCAGGAGGTGCTGACAAAGCTGCCAGACTCGTTTCCGTTGCCAATACTGCTGGTACAACATATGCCCGGCACCTTTACACGTGCGTTCGCCGAGCGTCTGAACCGCATTGCCCGGATAAGCATTGCCGAGGCCAGTGATGGTGACGTGCTGAAACCCGGGCATGCCTATCTGGCGCCAGGTGGCAAGCAGATGCTGGTGGAAGGGCGCAGTTCTTTGCGGGTTAGAGTCATTGACGGTGATGAGCGCTTGAATTACAAACCATCGCTGGACGTGACCTTCGGGTCGGCAGCACGCGACCTGGGTAACAAGGTGCTGGGAGTTGTGTTGACTGGCATGGGCTCTGACGGCCGTGATGGTGCCAGGATGTTAAAAACAAGCGGGGCAACAATCTGGGCACAGGATGAAGAAAGTTCAGTCATCTATGGTATGCCCATGGCTGTTGCCAAAGCCGGTCTGGTAGACGAGGTGCTGCCGTTGAACAAGGTGGCGGCGCGTCTTTGTCAGGAGATATGCTGACATGCATGTATGGTCGGTAGCCAATCAGAAGGGCGGAGTCGGCAAGACCACCACAACGGTGGCGCTGTCGAGCCTGTTGGCTGATCGGGGTAAACGTGTGCTGATGCTGGATCTCGACCCGCAGGGGTCGTTGGGCAGTTACTTCGGACACGCACCCGAGCAGGCGGCCAACAGCAGCTTTGAGTGGTTTGTTGGGCCTGGGCGCTTGTCGGACCAGGCATTGCGCCAGTGCATACAGCCAACGGCCTACAAGAATCTGATGCTGGTCCCGGGCAGTACTGCGCTGGCTACTCTTGAGCGCAGCGCCGTCACCCAGGAGGGCATGGGGCTGGCCATTTCCCGAGCGCTGAGCAAGCTCTGGGATGACTTTGATTATGTGTTGATCGACAGCCCACCCACACTGGGTGTATTGCTGATCAATGCCCTGGCAGCCTCGGAACAGTTGATTGTCCCGGTGCAGACGGAATTTCTGGCTATCAAAGGCGTGGAGCGAATGCTGAATACCCTGCAGATGGTCAATCGGTCACGCCGCCACCCATTGCCATTCCTTATGGTGCCAACGCTGTTTGACCGCCGCACTCACGCCAGCGTCAGCAGTTTCCGCTATATGCGCAAAACCTGGCCTGAGGTTACCTGGCAGGCGGCCATTCCAGTCGATACCCGATTGCGCGATGCCAGCTCTCAGGGTGTAACGCCATTGTCGCTGGATCCTGAAAGCCGTGGAGTGCAGGCCTATGGCAGTTTGCTGAAAACGCTTTTGAAGATGGAGGCTGATCGACTGGCCGGCACTGTGGAGGCAAGCCATGCGTGAGATCAGGACTGCTGCAAAAGTGGATGTTGTCCAGGACTACCTTGACGCATTGCTGAGAGATGTCACGCAGGATTTCATGCCGTCGGTGCGGGCGGTGCCAGCACAATCCCGGCGCATACCAACATTCGCTGATCCCGACATGGCCCTTGCTGACGAGGAAGTCGTCGTCCCACCAGTTGTTGAACAGGAATTTGTGGCTGAGCCGGCGCTTGAAGAGCCTGTCGAAGAGCCGGTCCTGCAGGCTACCTCCGCCGCGGCAGCAGTTGTAGTGAAGGAAAAAACTGAACAGCGGGTCGCGGAAAAAGTAGCGGAAAAAGAAACTGACCAGGAGCCTGTCGCTGCCAGAAAGACTGATGTGGATGCCGAGACTCAGCTTAATACGCTGGATATCGCCGAAGCGGCTCAGCAGGTTCGGGGGCTTCGCCAGGCGCCGGAATGGGCAAACAAACCCTTCGCCAGTCTGCTGTTCAGTGTCCTGCAGATGGACATGGCGGCCCCACTGCACGATCTGGGCGGCATTTGTCCGATTGAAGACGGCAAAATTCAGCCGGTTGCCGGTCAGGCAAGCTGGTTTATGGGGCTTCTGCGCTGGAATGGGAAAAACATTCGGGTGATTGATACGGCTGATCTGTTAATGCCGGAGCGTTGCCCCGCTGATCGTAAGCACCGGCAGGACTACCAGTCTGTGATTGTGCTCGGCGATTCGCTCTGGGGTCTTGCCGTCAGTCACGCTGAAGAGTCAGTGCGCCTTGAGCCATCGCAGCTGCGCTGGCGTGAGGGCGGCAGCAGTCGGCCCTGGCTGGCGGGAACACTGCTTGATCGCCTGTGCAGCCTGCTGGATGTGGATGTGCTGAGGTCAATGCTGGCAGCTGCCGACCGCGGCTCGGACAAGAACCAGAGCTAATTGGTACAAAAACTGCATACTCATCGGTATCAGTGCCGTTTTTTGGCACTCATGCCGGCAAAGGCCCAGCTGATCGGCAGGAAATTGACCTCAGACGTACAATTCCGCTGTGTGGCCGCTAAAAATTTGACGCCTGGATAGAGGTAGATATGGCAGAGGCAACTAAAAAACTGGACGATCAGGTCCTGCAGTGGGTGACATTCAACCTGGAAAACGAGACCTATGGCGTCAATGTCATGGTCGTTAAAGAAGTACTGAAGTTCCAGGATATTGCCCCGGTTCCGGGTGCACCCGACTATGTCATGGGCATCATCAATATCCGTGGCACTGTCATCTCCGTGATCAACACGCGCCGCCGATTTGGTCTGCATGATCGTGAGCCCGATGACAACACACGTATTGTGATTCTGGAAATTGGCAAACACGTGCTCGGTATTGTTGTCGACAGCGTGGCGGAAGTGGTCTACCTGCGCGGATCGGAAATCGAAACTGCCCCGCAGGTCAATAAAGACGAAACAGCCCGATTCATCACCGGTGTCTGCCATCGCGAAGATCAGCTTCTGATTCTGGTCGAGCTGGACAAGCTGCTGACCGAAGAAGAACTGGCCGAGCTGGACAACTAACCTGGAAAACACGATGACATTAATCGTACTTGCTGCACTGACTGCTGTCTCCGCGCTGATGATGCTGGTGATCATGGGGATGCAATGGGCCAATCTGCGCCGTATCCGCGGTCTGGAGCAGGCGCTGCTGGAAAGCCGCAAAAAGCAGGAGGCACTGCAGCGCGAGAGCAACAAAACCATTCTCACGCTGGGCAAGGCGCTGGCGGCCGTTGATCAACGGCTGGGCCAGACCCAGCGTCGTCAACAGGATCTGGAAAACAAGGATAGCGGCAGTCTGACCTATGCCCAGGCCAGCAAACTGATCCAGATGGGCGCAGCGCCGGAAGATCTGGTCAAGTCCTGTGGGCTTTCAGAGGCCGAAGCCAAACTGGTTTCACTGATGGCCGCACGTGGTGTCGGACGCGTGTCTTAAAGACAAGCGTCCTGCAAAGCGTTTATAATGGCAGGGATGAGCCTGCCGACTTCTTCTTCAGAATCTCCCGTCTCCGCTGCGCCTGGATCCGCGACCTTTGCGCGTGAACAGTCCGGCGGCGTCCCCTTGCTTCAGGCCCGCTCGCTGTTCTGTGAACGTGATGAGCGCGTGCTTTTCAGTGAATTTCAGCTCGATATTCATGCCGGTCAGCTGGTGCAGGTGCTGGGCAGCAATGGCAGTGGTAAAACTACGCTGCTGCGAATCCTGTGCGGCCTGAACGACAGTTACGAAGGTGAGATTCTTTGGCGCGGTCAGCCCGTTGAAGAGCAGCGTGAGACCTTTCTGGCATCACTGCTCTATATCGGGCACCGGGTGGGTGTTAACCGGATTCTGACGCCGCGCGAGAATCTGCGCTGGAGTGCGTCACTGCATAGTCCAGTAGAAGACGATCGCATCGAAGCGGCGCTTGCACGCGTTGGTCTGCGAGCCTACGAAGACATTCCCTGTCGTAATCTGTCCGCAGGGCAGACCCAGCGGGTCTCGCTGGCACGGTTGCTGATCAGTCCGGCTGCCTTGTGGATTCTCGACGAACCCTTCACCACGCTTGATGTCTATGGTGTCCGCGACCTCGAGCTGCTGCTGGCTGAGCATGTGGCCAATGGCGGGGCAGTGCTGGTGACGACCCACCATCGTCTGGATGTGCCCTGCGAACTGCACCGTGTCAATCTCGACAATCCCTCGGAACGCACTGTGGTGCCTGCCTCATGACGCAGCCGAACTCCACATCATCTGCTGTGACTGTCAGCACAAGTGCAGCGTTTGTAGCTACGCTGAAGCGAGATTTGCTGGTGGCTTTCAAGCGCCGCAATGACCTGCTCAATCCCATCATGTTTTTTCTGATTGTTGTGACCCTGTTTCCGCTGGGCGTCAGTTCGGATCCGGTGGAGCTGGCCCGCATCTCGGCAGGTGTGGTCTGGGTATCAGCGCTACTGGCGTCCATGCTGTCACTGGACAATCTCTATCGTGCAGATTACGAAGACGGTTCGCTGGAGCAGCTGTTGCTGTCGCCCCAGCCGCTGTATTTTCTGGTGCTGGCCAAGAATATTGCACACTGGCTGATCGCGGGATTGCCGGTAGTGGTGCTGTCGCCGTTGCTGGCTTATATGCTGTACCTGCCACAGGAGGCTTATGTCACGCTGGTATTGAGCCTGCTGATTGGCACGCCAGTACTGAGTCTGATCGGATCGATCGGGGTGGCACTGACAGTGGGGCTGGGCAGTCGAGGGCTGATTCTGGCCGTAATCGTTTTACCACTGTCCACCCCGGTGCTTATAATCGGCGCCAAAGCGGTGACCGATATCATGTTCGGCCTGCCGGTCGGCAGCCACTTCGCCTTGCTTGGCGCCATACTGGCGCTGACGCTGACAATGGCACCGCTGGCATCTGCCGCCGCATTGCGGATCAGTGTAAATTAATCGATGTATTCAATGATAGCGCCGGAAGAGCGTTACAAAGCGTAACAGGGGCGCTAAAATGCTCGTGTTATAGTCCAATAATCAATAGCTTGGGGTAGGGTGAGCCGGTCATGTGGCTGTGGTTTTCGAAATTGGGGTCGCCGCGTTGGTTTTATGAGCTGTCCAGCAAGTGGTTGCCCTGGCTGTACGCAGTCATGGTCATCCTGGGACTGGTCGGACTGACCTGGGCACTGTTGTTTGTTCCTGAGGATTATCAGCAGGGCCAGACAATCCGTATCATGTACGTTCACGTGCCCGTGGCGAGCATTTCGCTGGCCTGTTTCCCGCTGATGGCTGTGGCGGGCACCATCACGCTGGTGTGGAAGATGAAACTGGCGGATATGGTTGCCAAATGTGCGGCACCCATTGGTCTGTGGTTTACCGGCCTGGCGCTGGCTACCGGAGCGATCTGGGGTGAGCCGATCTGGGGTACCTGGTGGGCCTGGGATGCACGACTGACCTCCATGCTGATCCAGTTTTTCCTTTTTATTGGCGTGGTAGCTCTGCGCTCGGCGATTGAAAGCCCTGACAACGCTGCCAAAGCCTGCGCAGTACTGTCCATTGTGGGTGCCATCAACGTGCCAATTATCAAGTATTCCGTGGAGTGGTGGAATACACTGCACCAGCCCTCCAGCGACTACTCCATGGATCCTGTATCACCCAATCCGCCGGAAGTATGGGTGCCGCTGGTCATCATGATTTGCGCCGTTTACGTATTTTTTGTCATTACCCTGATTTTGCGCACCCGCAATGAAATTCTGGTTCGCGAACGCCGGTCGCAATGGGTGAAAGATCTGGTGGCCAGGGCCTGAGGGGAGCGATCATGCCGACAATGCAGTTTTCAAGCCTGGGTGAGTTTCTCCAGATGGGCAATTACACCTTCCATGTGTGGATTGTCTATCTGTTGTTTGCCATCTTTATCAGTTACAACCTGCTGCAGCCGCGCCTGCAGCGAAAGCAGTTTGTTCAGGAACAGAAACGTCGGGCCAACCGTGATGCCGAGCTGGCAGCGCGGGCCAGGGCGACGTCATCAGGGGCGGGCCATGCTGGCCCGGACAATGGGAGCCAGTCATGAAACCGCATCGCAGAAAGAAGCTCGGTATTATTCTGTTTATTGCCACAGGTTTGAGTGTTGCCATTGGGCTGTCGCTGTATGCGCTCAGCAGCAACATTGATCTGTTTTTTACACCGTCACAGGTGGCTGCAGGAGAAGTGACACCAGGTCAGCGAATCCGCGTTGGTGGCATGGTCAAGGAAGGTTCTGTCGAGCACAACCAGGAAGATCTGCAGGTGCGTTTTATTGCCACTGACTACAGCCATGACGTCGATATTTATTACAGCGGCATACTGCCCGACCTGTTCCGCGAAGGGCAGGGCATCGTGGTGGAAGGTGCGATGGGAGCAGATGGCACATTCATAGCATCGAGGGTCCTTGCCAAGCACGATGAAAACTACATGTCTCCTGAGGTCAAAGCCGCCATGGATGCTGCCGAGCTTCAGCGCAGCATGACGCAGGGAGGCACCTGATGATTCCGGAACTTGGTAACTTCGCGCTGATCCTGGCCTTCTGCCTGAGCATTGTGCTGGGCACACTGCCGATAATCGGTGCCGCTCGTGACAACACGCTGTGGATGTCGCTGGCACGTCCTTTGACAGCTGGTGTTTTTGTTTTTCTCAGCATCAGTCTGGTGATTCTGGGCTACAGCTTTGTCACCGATGATTTTTCGGTGCAGTTTGTCGCCAACCATTCCAACACCAATCTGCCTTTGCAGTACAAGATAACCGCAGTGTGGGGTGGTCACGAAGGCTCCTTCCTGTTCTGGACCTGGATGCTGGGCGGCTGGATGCTGGCAGTGGCCATTTTCAGCAAATCGGTGCCCGAGGAATTCATCGCCCGTGTGCTCGGTGTCATGGGTCTGATCTGCGTGGGTTACACGCTGTTCATGCTGGCGACATCAAACCCCTTCGATCGTGTCCTGCCGCTGCCACCGGCAGACGGTGCTGACCTGAATGCGGCGCTGCAGGATTTTGCTTTTATCGTGCATCCACCGTCGCTGTACATGGGGTATGTTGGTTTTTCTGTGGTGTTTGCCTTTGCCGTCGCCGCACTGCTTAGCGGGCGTCTGGATGCGGCCTGGGCGCGCTGGTGCCGGCCCTGGGCCAATGCTGCCTGGGCGATTCTTACGCTGGGGCTGTCACTGGGCTCGTGGTGGGCCTATTACGAACTGGGCTGGGGCGGCTGGTGGGCCTGGGACCCGGTAGAGAATCCGCCGCTGATCACCTGGCTGCTGGGTGCGGCAATGATTCACTCGCTGGCGGCAACAGAAAAGCGTGGCGTGTTCAAGAGCTGGACCGTGCTGCTGGCCATTATGGCTTTTGCTTCAAGTCTGCTGGGGACCTTTATCACGCGTTCGGGTCTGCTGACCTCGGTCCACGCGTTTGCGACGGATCCGACACGTGGCGTTTATATCCTGGGTTTCCTGGGGCTGATCGTCGGCGGGTCGCTGCTGCTGTATGCCATCCGCGCGCCCATTCTTAAAAGTGAGTTCGGATTCGGCAACTGGTCGCGGGAAGTTTTCCTGCTGGCCAACAACCTCATCCTGGTCGTGGCCAGTGCCGCAATCCTGCTCGGTACCCTGTATCCCATGGTGTACCAGGCCGTTTCCGGTGGAGACCTGATATCGGTGGGTCCGCCGTACTTCAATACCATTTTTGTTCCCCTGATGGGCATTCTGGTTGTACTGCTTGGCATTGGTCCAGTGGCGCGCTGGAAACGAACCTCACGTGAGTATCTGCGTCAACAGCTGACACGCGTGGCCATTGCTGCAGTGGTGCTGGGTGTAGCAATTCCTGTGCTGCTAACCATGTCTGTACCACTTGGCACTATTGGGGTGTGTGTCCTGGCGCTATGGATCATGTTCTCGATGCTGCGTGATGTGGCCAGTAAAGTTGCCAACAAGCCATCACTGATGGCAGGGCTCAAGAGTCTGCCCGTCAGTTACTGGGGTATGCAGCTGGCACATTTTGGATTTGTCATGACCATGGCCGGTGCCTGCCTGACCAGTATCTACAGCATTGAGCGCAGTGTTTTGCTGCAGGCCGGGCAACAGGCGGATCTGGGTCGTTACACTTTTGTGTTTGAAGGTACACGGCCAGTGCAGGGGCCCAACTATATCGCTGATGAAGGTACCATTCGGGTACTGCGTGAAGGCGAGTTCCTGCGCACGCTGCATCCACAGAAGCAGCTGTATACCGCCAGCAATACACCCGCGACACATATGGGTATCGATGGTCGCTTCCTGCGCGATCTGTTTGTGACGCTGGGTGACCCGCGTGACAACGGTGCCTGGTCAATGACCCTGTACGTCAAACCCTTTGTGCGCTGGATCTGGCTGGGAACCATCTTCATCGCCTTCGGTGGCATTCTGGCGGTGACTGATAAACGTTATCGACGCTACAAGGTCAGCAAGCAGGCCGCTGCTGATGAGCAGCCAGCTGAAGCCAGGCTGGCAGGAGAGCACTGATCATGAAAAATCTGAAGCTGTTTCTTCCGGTTATTGTGTTTGCAGTACTGGCAGTGTTCATGTGGCGCGGTCTGTACCTGGACTCCCGCACGCTGCCATCCATGTTGATCGACCGGGAGCTGCCGGACTTCGAACTGCGCACCTTGGAGCTCGGCGATCAACTGGCGACTGTCGAGGATCTTCCGGATGAGCCGTTTATCCTGAATATCTGGGGCAGCTACTGCCTGCCATGCCTGCAGGAAAATCCGATTTTCATGGCAGCGCGTGAGCAGGACCTGGTACCCATTATCGGCGTCAATTACAAAGATACCGATAACGCGGCACGTGAATGGCTGGACATTAACGGCAATCCGTTCACGCTGAACATTGTCGATGATACCGGTCGCTATGGTATTGACCTGGGTGTATATGGTGCACCTGAAACCTTTATTGTGGATGCCAATGGTTTCATCCGCTACAAGCATATCGGCACCATCGATTACCGTGCCTGGCAGGATGAGATCATGCCAGTTGTCCGTCAGTTGCAATCGGAGAACCAGGTGGCGGGCTCATGAGCGTTTCTTCAACCGTTACACCGGGCCGTAGACTGCAGCCGCAGCACTTGCTGGCCTGCCTTGTTTGCGTGTTTGCCATGTGGGTGATGTTCAGCCCACAGGCCCAGGCGCAGGCGCCGGTGGATGTCTACGAATTTGAGACCACCGAGCAGGAGCAGCGGTTTCGCCAGCTATCCAACGATTTTCGCTGTCCGATGTGTCAGAACGCCAATCTGAGCAGCTCGCCGGGCGGCGTGGCTGCGGATCTGCGTCGGGAGATATATCGCATGATCATGGAAGGCATGAGCGACGAAGAAATTGAAGCGTTCATGCTGCAGCGCTACGGTGATTTTATTCTGTATCGTCCCCGATTGACGCTGCAGACAGTTTTGCTGTGGTTTGGTCCGATTCTGTTTCTGCTGGCTGGTGTGTGGATTGCCCGCAATATTACCCGCAGCAGTGGCGGCAGAGTGGAGGCTACTGATGAGACTGAGCGCGAAACGGCAGTGACGCTGAGTGCTGAGGAAAAAGCACGGTTGTCCCGGCTGCTGAATGATCAGCCCGATGCCGACAACCCCACCAACCGATCTTGAGGTGATTACTTGTTCTGGATAATCAGCAGCCTGCTCTTTGTGCTGGCAATTGTATTTGTAGTGCTCCCGCTGGTGCGACACTCGAAGCGCGTTGTTGTGGGTGAGCGCGAGCGCGACGCCGCCAACCTGAGGATCTACCGCGAACGCCTGGCCGAACTGCAGGCAGAGCTTGATGAAGGACTGATCGATCAGCCGCAGTACGACGCGCTCGAGGCGGAGCTGTCACGTACGGTGCTGAGTGACGTCAGTGCGGACGCGCTGAACCCCGCTGATCGCAAAAAGAACACAGGCAAACCCCTGTCATGGCTTAGCCCATCGCGCCTGATCCCGCTGGTCATGGTATTGGCAATGCTGCCAGCCAGTATCTACCTGTATGGTATATGGGGCGCCAGCAATGACCTGCGCGTTGCCGAATTGTTTGAGCGCAGCCGACAGGCTCAGGATGATCCACAGGCCCTTCAGGATCTGATATTCGAACTGGGTGCTGTGATCGAGAACGATCGCAGCAATGGCTGGGCCTGGTATTTCATGGCCCGTAATCTGGTGTCGCTGGGACAGTTCAATGAAGCCGCGCTGGCGTTCCGAAATGCAGCAGACAATATTGAACATCCGCAGGACCAGGCTGTTATCCTCGGGCAATACGCGCAGGCGCAGTATGTTGCGGAGGGTCAGCAGATGACTGAGCGGGTGCAGGAAATCATCACCCGTGCGCAGCGCCTCAACCCGTCCGAACCGTCGGTTTTGCAGCTGCTTGGCGCCGACGCTTTTGTTAACGGTGATTATCAGTCCGCACTGACCTATTGGCAGCAGCTGCTGGGGAGCACCGTGCAGGGCAGTGAAGATGCCCAGTTCCTGCGCGCCATGATTGCCGAGGCGCAGGCGCAACTAATGCAGCAGGAAGGTGGTGAAGTCGAAACGGCAGGCACGCCACAATTGGAAATCAGTCTGGCGCTGTCACCCGAAATCGATGTCCCTGGCGAGACGCGCGTGTTTGTGTCGGCCCAGGACACCAGTCGTCCCGGTCCGCCACTGGCGGCAAAATTGATGACCGTCGCCGATCTGCCGGCAATTGTCAGCTTGAGTGATACTGATGCGGTGGGCCCGTTTAACCTTTCCTCGGCAGAAGAGGTCATTGTGGTGGCCACTGTGGCCGTGGGTGGAACCGCAGATGTGCAAAGTGGCGATTATCAGGTGCGCTCAGAACCTGTTAAGCTGAACACATCAGCTGATGAGTCAGCCACAGATGCTGACAGCTCCGGGGCGGAGCCGGTCAGATTGCAGATGCTGATCAGCGATGCTGTACCCTGAGCCGACAATTGGCTCGACAAGTCGTTTTTAATTGGCGGGCAAATGTGTTGCCTCCCTCTGAGTGTAGATAATGAGTGTAAGCAGTAGTACCACTGACAACGCGGATACCAGTGCCGTGATAGCGAATGCCGAGAAAGAGGGTCTGATTGACCGCTTTGGACGGCGTGTCGACTATGTGCGTCTGTCGGTGACAGACCGTTGCGATTTCCGCTGCGTGTACTGCATGACCGAAGAAATGACCTTTCTGCCCAGACGGCAGGTGCTGAGCCTTGAAGAGATCTACCAACTCGGCAAGGCATTTACTGAGCTGGGTGTCAGACGCCTGCGCCTGACCGGCGGTGAACCGCTGGTTCGCAACAACGTTATGTCGCTAATCCAGGCGCTCGGGCGATTGCCCGGACTGGATGAGCTGCTGCTTACCACCAACGGAGCACAACTGGAAAAACTGGCAGGGCCGTTGCGTGAGGCAGGTGTCAACCGCATCAACATCAGTATCGACAGCCTGGATGCCGATCGCTTTAAACGTATTACCCGGGTTGGCAGTCTGCAGCGCGTCATGGCAGGTATAGCCGAGGCCAGGAAACAGGGTTTCGAGCGTATACGCCTTAACAGCGTCATCATGAAGGGTTATAACGATGACGAAGTAATGGCCCTGACTGACTACGCGCTGGAGCAGGGCGTGGATATTGCTTTCATTGAGGAAATGCCCCTGGGGCAGGCCTCGGATCATGCCCGTGAAGACACCGTCTGCAGCAACGACTGGGTCCGCGAGCAGATTCAGAGTCGTTATACGCTTGTCAGCACCGATGCTCAGACTGCGGGCCCGTCAAAATATTACAACGTGGCCGGCTACGGTAACCGCATCGGCTTTATCTCACCGATGTCTCACAATTTCTGCGCTGACTGCAATCGCGTACGCGTTACTGTGGAAGGCCGCCTGCTGTTGTGCCTTGGCAACGAACACTCCTCCGACCTGCGCGCGGTCCTGCGCGGACATCGCGGGGCGGTGGCTGATCTGGCACCTCCACCACCGGATGAACTGTCACTGGCGGATCTGGAGCAGGAGCCCGCCAGCGATGAGCTCAAGGCAGCGATTATCGCCGCCATGGACCTGAAGCCGGAGCGACACCATTTTTATGAGCAGGACTATGCGCAGCCTGTGCGTTTGATGAACATGACTGGAGGTTAGTGAGCAAGCATGAGCAAAGGTGAGTCAGGCTTCAAGCCTGTGAATGCGGTCGTTGTCACCGTTTCTGATACCCGCACTGAGGAGACAGACAGCTCAGGGCGTTTTCTGCAGCAGAGTCTGACAGACGCCGGGCATCAGGTGCTTGCAAAGCATATTGTCAAAGACGACACCTATAAACTGCGCGCGCTGGTTGCCACACTGATCGCAGATGACCAGGTGCAGGCCGTGTTACTGACCGGCGGCACCGGTTTTACGCATCGGGACAACACCGTCAAGGCGGTCACACCGCTGCTGGACATGCATATTGATGGGTTTGGTGAGATTTTCCGTTATCTTTCTCACGCAGAGATCGGCAGTTCTACCATTCAGTCCCGTGCCTTTGCCGGTATCAGCAACGGTACCATCGTTTTCTGTATGCCTGGCTCAACAGGCGCCTGCAGAACGGCGTGGGAAGGGATCATTGCGCAGCAGCTCGATAGTCGCCACAAACCCTGTCATTTTGTGGACAAGCTGAAAACAGTGGCCTGATGGGGCTGGCCGTCCTTTTACGGCCAGTTATGCTGTGTAAACCTGTCCTGAAATTATTCCGGAAACACAAATAAAAACGCCAGCGCTGACAAGTCAGAGCTGGCGAAAAAACCGTCCACGCGGGTATAGCACTAGCAAAACCTGTTGAATCTGCGTCTTCCTGTTGGGCAGTGTAGCCGCGAATTCACTGAATCTTTAATTTGCTCAGGATCGGATCCTGAGACGGGTGTCTGCTACCTGAGTCTGTGGTGCGACACCGAAACTGTGCGCCTGGCGCAAGGTCTGCCTTTAAGGGGCAGAACCATCTGGCAATTAGCTGTTTGCCAGGATGGTCAGTACTGGAACAGCGATTGAAGCTGTTACAACAGTGACTGTGATCAATGCGGCTCGTGCGCTGATGATCAGTTCGCTCATGAATATCTCTCCTTTTGGGCTCTCGAAACGTTTTAAAACAACGGTGTGTTTCCTGTTTTGTTACTTTCGGCGTTGTGGGCCTTGGCAACGATGCGTATAGTAACACAATTGCGAATTAAGGTAACACTTTTTTGTAAATATTTTTCATTATGCGGTGGGGCGTAACGTTTCAGCGGCAAAATGACGGGTTTTCAGTCCGACTGGTCGGGTCAAGTGAATTGCTGGCCCATCCCTGCGGGGTTACACTTGCGCGTTTTTAGCTCTGGCAGTCGGGAAAAGGCATGCGCATCACCACATTTAACGCTAACGGCATCCGCTCAGCCGCCCGGAAAGGTTTTTTCGACTGGTTTGCTGATCATGGCGCTGACGTTCTCTGTATTCAGGAAACCAAGGCGCAGGAAGCCCAGCTGCAGGATTCTGTTTTCCGGCCCGAGGGCTACCACTGTTACTACTGTGATGCAGAGAAAAAGGGTTATTCGGGTACGGCCATTTTCTCGCGCCGCGAGCCCGATCGCGTCCAGTACGGCCTTGGCTGGGAGGCAGCCGATAGTGAGGGGCGCTATCTGCAGGCGGATTTCGGCCGATTGAGTGTCATATCGCTGTATATGCCCTCCGGCTCCAGCGGCGAAGTACGGCAGGCCTTCAAGTTCGAATTTCTGGATCGCTTTCTGCCACTGCTGGAGCGTTTTCGCGCGGATGGCCGTGAATATGTCATCTGCGCTGACTGGAATATGTGCCATAAGCCAATTGATCTGAAGAACTGGCGGGCCAATCAGAAAAACTCGGGCTTTTTGCCTGAAGAGCGCGCGTGGCTGGATACGCTGTATGATAAAGTCGGTTATGTTGATTCTTTTCGGCTGGTCAACCAGCAGCCAGAGCAGTACAGCTGGTGGTCGAATCGCGGTCAGGCGCGGGTCAGGAACGTTGGGTGGCGTCTCGACTACCACGTGATAACGCCAGGCCTGGTGCCTGCGGTGAAAGCGGCCAGCATTTATACGGATGCATTTTTTTCTGACCACGCACCGGTAACCCTGGATCTGGATGCGGGGCTGATGTCTGTTGATACGAAGTGAAGTAGATGATTAATGCGATTGAATGGGAGGTTGCGTTGAAATTCGGATTGTATGCAAAGCGTGGTTTGCTGAAGCCTGTGCTCCAGTTGGTGCTGACAGCAGGTCTTTCACTCAGCTGGATGGCGAGTGTGTCAGCCCAGGGTATAACCGCCACCATAGAGACCAGTCGGGGCAACATCGTGCTGAGCCTGAACGAGCGGGCCGCGCCGACCTCGGTGGCCAATTTTGTCAATCTGGCCTTGCGTGGATACTACGATGGTCTGACTTTTCACCGCGTCGAGCCGCGCTTCATGATCCAGACCGGCGATCCGGAAGGAACCGGCCGTGGTGGCCCGGGTTATACCTTTAGCGGTGAGACCAATCTGCGTCACAATCGGCCGGGCGTGATTTCCACGGCCAATGCGGGTCCGGGTACAGATGGCAGCCAGTTTTTTATTACCCATCTGCCCACGCCGCATCTGGATGGCGGGCATTCGGTCTTTGGTTACGTGACCAGTGGCATGGATGTTGTTAACAGCATTCGTCGCGGGGATACAATGGTCAAGGTGACCATTGAAGGTGACATTGCGCCCCTGTGGGAGCGCAAGTCCGTTGATCTGATAGTCTGGAACGCGATTCTGGATCGTGAATATCCGGATCTGCGACCGGCACCCACGCCCTGATTGCGGGTCGGTTGTCAGGGCAATACCTGTTTGAAGGGTTTGACCGTGACGCTGCGGTAGACGCCGGCCTTGACGTAGGGGTCTTCGTCAGCCCAGGCGCGGGCGGCCTCCAGAGACTCGAATTCGGCGATGATCAGGCTGCCAGTGAATCCGGCGTCGCCGGGGTCATTGCTGTCGATGGCCGGATGGGGTCCGGCAATGACCAGGCGACCTTCCGCCTTGAGCGCTTCCACGCGTGTCAGGTGGGCCGGGCGGACTGGCATACGCAGTGGCAGGCTGTTCTCGACGTCTTCACTGATGATGGCATAGAGCATTGAAATTCCTCGCTTGTGTAGCCGCCAGCCATGCCAACCTGCGTTGGTCGACTTTGCTCAGGCGGCCTGTTATTGTTTGCTACTTTTTCGGGTAAGCACCCTTTGTGATGCGGCGCCAATCGAGGATGCCGATCATAGGAAAGTCCCTGTACAAAGGCAAACCCGGGCTGACGATGAAGCGAAAGACTCTCAGGTCTTGCGTCAAACTCAGCACCATCAACACACGGAACAACCAAGGATCTCGATTAACGGTTATGGCACAAACGCTGGAAATACACCCGGATAATCCGGAACCGCGCAAAATCAGTCAGGCCGCCGATATACTGCTGGGTGGCGGTGTGGTGGTTTACCCGACCGATTCGACTTACGCACTGGCCTGTCATATTGGCGACAAGAACGCGTTGGAGCGCATTCGCCGTATTCGGCAGTTGTCTGACAAGCATAACCTGACACTGATGTGCCGGGACCTCTCGGAAATTGCCACCTATGCACGTGTCAGCAACAGTGCCTACCGTCTGCTCAAGGCTTACACGCCCGGCCCTTATACGTTCATTCTGCCGGCCACTGCCGAAGTGCCGCGCAGGCTGATGCATCCAAAGCGAAAAACCATCGGCTTGCGAATCCCCGATCATGCGGTCGCACAGGCGCTGCTGGAGGCAACCGGCGAGCCGGTGATGACCACCAGTCTGATTCTGCCGGGCGAGGAACATCCGCTTTCAGAGATCTATGATATCGAGGAACAGATGGGTAATCTGGTGGATCTGATCGTGGACAGCGGCGCCTGCGGCCTTGAGGCAACCACGGTTGTCGATCTGGTCGACGGTGGTCCGCAACTCGTCCGTGCGGGCAAGGGTGATCCGGCGCCATTTCAGTAAGGCTGCGGCGCGTTTAAAGTCCGTACGCCGTCATTGTTTCATGCCATAATACGGCCTTGTTTTTTAGCGAAAGGGAGTGGGTCGTTTGTCTACAGTGGAATCACAAAAACGGGTGCTGTCGGGGATGCGTCCGACCGGGCAGCTGCATCTTGGCCATTATCATGGCGTTTTGAAGAACTGGGTCAAACTACAGCACGAGTTTGAGTGCTTCTTTTTTGTGGCTGACTGGCATGCGCTCACCACCCATTACGCCTCCCCTCAGATGATTGAAGAACATGCCCTGAGCATGGTCATTGACTGGCTGGCTGCTGGTGTGAACCCGGGCTCGGCTGCGCTGTTCATCCAGTCGCGCGTGCCGGAACACGCCGAACTTCATTTGTTATTGTCCATGATGACGCCACTGGGCTGGCTGGAGCGAGTGCCCAGCTACAAGGACCAGCAGGAGAAGCTGCGAGACCTGGATCTGGAAACCTATGGTTTTCTGGGTTACCCCTTGCTGCAGAGCGCCGACATCCTGATTTACCGTGCCGGCCAGGTACCGGTGGGTGCCGACCAGGTTGCCCATGTGGAGTTGACGCGTGAAGTGGCACGCCGCTTCAACCACCTCTACGGTCGTGAGCCTGGTTTTGAGGAGAATGCGGTCGCTGCCGTCAAGAAAATGGGCAAGAAGGCCGCGCGCCTTTACCAGACGCTGCGCACCGCCTATCAGGAGAAGGGTGATCACGATGCCCTGGAACGAGCGCAGGCTTTGATTCGTGAACAACAGAATATTTCTCTGGGTGACCGTGAGCGTCTGTATGGTTACCTGGAAGGCAGTGGCAAGATGATCCTGGCGGAGCCGCAGGCGCTGCTGACACCGGCTGCCAAGATGCCCGGTCTCGATGGTCAGAAAATGTCCAAGTCTTACGGCAATACGATTCCGCTGCGCGAAGAGCTGGACACGGTTGCCAAGAAAATAAACACCATGCCCACCGATCCTGCGCGGGTGCGCCTGACTGATCCTGGTGACCCGGACAAGTGCCCGGTATGGCAGCTCCACGAAGTGTACTCCGATGATAGCACCAAAGCCTGGGTGCAGGATGGCTGCCGCAATGCGGGTATCGGCTGTCTGGCATGTAAAAAGCCAGTGATTGATGCAGTAGTGGCCGAACTGGAACCGATTCAGGAGCGGGCCCGTCAATACGAAAAAGACCCTGACCTTGTGCGTTCCATCCTGGCGGATGGCTGTGAGCAGGCGCGCGAGTCAGCCCGTGAAACGCTGCGTGATGTTCGCGAAGCGATGGGACTGGCCTATCGATGAAGACCAATTGGCAGTGAGTGACATGACCGATACTGAATCCAGCAATCAGGAGCTGAGACCGCAGACCGAGATGCCGTTTGCCTATGTCGCCGGCAAAGCCATCACGCAGCTGCCGCAGGATCTTTATATCCCGCCGGACGCGCTGGAGGTCTTTCTTGAGGCTTTTGAAGGGCCGCTGGATTTGCTGCTGTACCTGATCAAACGACAGAATATCGATATCCTCGATATTGATGTGTCATTGATCACCGAGCAGTACATGGCCTATGTTGATCTGATGGAGTCACACCAGTTTGAGCTGGCTGCCGAATACCTGGTGATGGCTGCCATGCTGGCTGAGATCAAGTCACGCATGTTATTGCCACGCAGCAAGGACGAGGAAGAGGACGAAGAGGATCCGCGCGCCCAGCTGATTCGCCGTCTGCAGGAGTATGAGCGCTACAAGAAGGCAGCCGAGGATCTGGATAATCTGCCACGCATAGAGCGCGACATTTATCTGGCCGGTGCCAAAGGCCCGCAACTTGAGCGGACCTCACCCGACCCGGTGGTGGAACTGCACGAAATTCTGGCGGCGCTGGCAGGTGCCCTGCGACGTGCTGATATGTTCGAGCATCACCAGGTGCAGCGCGAAACACTCTCAACCCGGGAGAAAATGGCGGAGATCCTGGTGCGTCTGTCCAGTGAGCGATTTGTGCCGCTGGTATCCCTGCTGATGAGGGAGGAGGGCCGGCTGGGCGTGGTAGTGACATTCCTGGCGGTGATGGAACTGATCAAGGATTCACTGGTGGATATCGTGCAGCATGAACCTTTTGCACCCATCCACATCAAGGCGCGCAGCTAACAGAATAGATATGAGTCAGTTGATATGAGTACGGATGCAATGATAGACAATGAGCGGGATGACGAGCAGCAAAATGCTCAGGCACAGGGTCCCGACACAGACGCCAGCGATGGCCAGACTGAAGAGCAGGAAGCGGCCGTTGAGGAAATTACCCATGCGCCGCAGGAAATAGACGAGAGCCTGCTGCAGCAGATCATTGAAGGATTGCTGCTGTCAGCTGGCAAGCCGCTGTCGGTAGCGGCACTGGCAGAGCTGTTTGTGGAAGAGGAACGCCCCGCAAACGATCAGATCCGTGAGACACTGGCCCGAATTGCAGAGCAGTGCGAGGGTCGCGGCTTCGAACTCAAGGAAGTGGCCTCGGGATTCCGCTTTCAGGTGCGTCAGCATCTCAGCCCTTGGATAGGCCGGCTGTCAGAGGAAAAACCACAGCGTTATACCCGGGCACTGCTGGAGACGCTGGGTCTGATCGCTTATCGCCAGCCGATAACCCGTGGTGATATTGAAGAAATCCGGGGCGTTGCCGTCAGCTCGACGATTATCCGAACGCTGCTGGATCGCGAGTGGATACGGGTAGTGGGGCACCGTGATGTGCCCGGTCGGCCAGCCATGTTTGCGACCACAAGGCACTTTCTTGATCATTTCAATCTGAAGAGCCTTCAGGAACTGCCGCCACTGGCCGAAATCCGTGATCTTGACCAGTTGAACCCGGAGCTGGACCTGGGCGAAGAGCACGAGGGTCGCGTACTGGTACTGCCTGATGAAGACGGCGATGCAGGTGAGGATCCCGATGCCGAGCCGGTAGATCCGGACAAATTGATTGATGAGGACGAGGCGATGGCGCTGGCCAAACGTCCACTGGACGATATTCTGGGTTACGGCCGCCAAAAGCAGGAAGACGAATCTGATGACAAATGAAGTCCAACAGGACGAGAAATTACAGAAAGTACTGGCGCGCGCCGGATTCGGATCGCGCCGCGAAATGGAAACCTGGATAAGTGACGGGCGTGTCCGTGTCAACGGCAAGATAGCCACACTGGGCGACCGCGCAACGGCAACCGACACCATCATGGTGGATGGCAAAAAGGTAGCCAATACCTCGGGTGACGGCAATCTGCCGCGCGTGCTGCTTTACAACAAACCCGAAAATGAAATCTGCAGTGCCAAGGACCCTGAAGGTCGCCCGTCAGTTTATGATCATCTGCCGCCCATCAAACATGGTCGCTGGGTTGCCGTAGGGCGTCTGGATTTCAATACCAGTGGGCTGCTGCTGTTCACCACCGATGGTGAGCTGGCAAATCGCCTGATGCATCCCTCAGCCAACATCGATCGTGAATATGCGGTCCGCGTGATGGGCGAGGTGAGCGATGAAATGATCAAGACCCTGCTCAAGGGTGTGATGATAGACGAACATCTGTGTCGCTTTACCGATGTGCAGTTTTTTGCCGGTGAGGGCAGGAATCGCTGGTATCACGTGGTGATCATGGAAGGACGTAACCGCGAGGTGCGCAAACTCTGGGAATCGCAGGGTGTGCGCGTCAGTCGCCTGAAGCGGGTGCGTTACGGGCCGGTATTCATTCCCAGCCGCGTCAAGAAGGGGCAGTTTTACGAGATGAAAACTGCTGAGGTCATTGGTCTGTATGAGACAGCAGGTCTTACACCTCCGACGGGTACAACCCGACGACCGACCCGCAACAACAAGCGGCGTCGCTGACGCGACTGACCGCCTGGCCCGCGGCGCCTGATCAGCGTTCGCGGGTCTTCAGACTGGCTCGCAGCGGTTTCATGAGAGCCGGTATGACCGATTCGATCAGTGCCAGTTCACGTTCACTGAAACGCCTATTGCGCTTGAAGGTGATTTCCCCCAGATACTCATTGGTTGCCAGCAGGCGATAACCGCAGCTGTGCAGCGCTTCGCTACCAATCTGTATGTCTACATCCAGCGCTTCGTGCTGATAGTGCAAGCCGTCCACACCCATGCCCTGGGTCAGGCTGTTAAGCAGACGCTCCTGCAGAGCGGCCAGCTCGGTGGTGCCATTCAGGTTGTTAAGTAGTTGTTCACGCAGTCGCTCTGACCTGCTTTTGCGCTCAGTAAGCTGACTGTCAGACACTTCGGGCTTGAGTGTGTCGGCGGTCGCCAGTTCATAGGTAGCTGATGGCATTGAAAGTTTCCTTTTCAGAGCGATATCGGATGGGGAGTAGCGTTCTTGTTGTTCTGACTCAGACTTGTATTGCCGCCGTGAGCTTTGGCCTGGTACATGGCCATGTCGGCACGCTCAAGCAGCTCGGCCTGCGATTCATCTGCCTGCCATGTCGCCGCGCCAACGCTGGCTGAGGTGACAATGCTGCCGCTGTCGCTGCAGATGTTCAGTGAGGCGATCGCCTGACAGACCCGCTCGGCGATGATTGATGCGCCGGCCGCCGGCGTATTGCCCAGCAGAACAACGAATTCATCACCACCCAGGCGGAAGCACTGATCTGTGTTGCGCGTGGCATCAATGATGGCCGCCACAACTTCCTGCAGAACCCGATCACCTGTCTCGTGACCGTGTCCGTCATTAATCTGTTTGAAACTGTCCAGGTCGACCAGCAGCACAGACAGGGAGTGCTGATAGCGTTTGGCTGAGTTAATGGCGAAATCGAGCGACTCGTGCAGCGCGGCACGGTTGCCAATCTGGGTCAGGCTGTCGGTGCGGGCAGCCTTCAGGGCGGCGGCGTACCTCAGTGCGTTATTCAGGGGGTGCAGCAAAGACATCAGCATGTCTTCAAACTCTGCCATGTTATTGGCGGAGAATACGCGCTGTCGTGACACAGTCAGCTCGCCAAGGTGCAGCTCGCGGGTAATCAGGCGGTAGGCCAGCGAGTGGGTACCCTCGGTACCAAAAGTCAGTTTTTCAGCTGCTTCGTTGTGTCGGTACCACATGCCGCTGACTCTCAGGCGAGTCTGGGCATGCCTGAAAAAAGCCTGGAGAATTGCATCAACGGACAGCGACGCTTGCAGTGCGGTCATCAGTTGTACACGCGACTCGAGGGTACCGAGCGCTTTTGTAACGCGCGGGCTGGCTGACGCAAAAACAGCATCGTCAGCTGTAACGATGCGCAGTTCCGTAGTTTCGGCGGTGCTGAGTGGTAATGCCATGTCTGTCTCCGGCCTGGACTTATAGGGCCGAAGAAGCGAAAAACGTGCCAGAATTTTTGGCCGTTTGGTATTTGTTATTTAAAACAATAAGATAAAGATGAGTTATGAGGTTTTGTGGAGGATTTTGCCGCTTGTTGCCGCGGGAAAGCGGCAAGAATTGCCGGTTTCCCGTCGCTTTGCCGCCTGCCGGCGTCAGTTCGCCGACGCATGGTCGTTTTGAACCCTTGCCAGCAGTTCACGTATATCCAGCGCTTCCCCGTGAATGGCCCGGCTTTGCGCTGACATCAGGTAAACGTAGGCGGGCATCAGGGATTCAGCGGTTGGCAAGGTTGCCGGGTCCTCTGCCGGGTAGGCTGCACGTCGCATTTCCGTGCGGGTGGCTCCCGGGTTGATTGAGTTGACGCGGATGGATGAGGTGTTGCGCAGTTCCTCTGCCAGCACCTGCATCAGACCTTCGGTTGCGAATTTACTGACTGCATAGGCACCCCAGTAGGCGCGACCTTTGCGGCCCACACTGGAAGAAGTCATCAGAATGCGGCCATCGTCCGATTTTGCCAGTGCCGGCAGCAGCGCTTTTGTCAGCATGAACATGGCATTGACGTTGATCTGCATGATCTTGGTCCACTGTTCTGCCGGGTAGTGCTCAATAGGTCCCAGAGCGCCCAGCACGCTGGCATTGTGCAAAAGACCGTCCAGCGCCGGAAACTGCTCCAGAATTGATTTGCCAAGCAGGTTGTAGTCGTCAACCGTGGCACTGGCAAGGTCCAGTGGGTGAATCACCGGTTCGGGCAGGCCCTGCTCGACGATGGTGTCGTAGACAGATTCCAGTTTGGCCTGCGTCCGACCCAGCAGAATGACGGTGGCTCCCTGTTGTGCGTAAGCCTGTGCAGCGGCTTTGCCGATACCGTCACCTGCGCCGGTCACCAGAATCAGTTTGCCGGACAATTGATCGCTCATGAAAACTCCTTGTGTTGTTCGTGTTGGCCCATGTGGTTTGCCAGGTCGATTACCTGGCCGGCGATAAAATCCGCCTGCCATTGTTCGATCGGCGGCTCCGGGGGCAGATATCCCCAGCCGGCCGCCACGGTGTGCATGCCAGCCGCGCGGCCAGCATCGATGTCGCGCGGATGATCTCCTACGTAAATACATTGCTCCGGGGAAACTTCCAATTGCTTGCAGGCCAGCAGCAGGGGCTCGGGGTCCGGCTTGCTGCGGCTGACGTGATCCGGACAGATCAGCACGGCGCACTGTTCGTGAAGTCCCAGCGAGCGCATCAGAGGATCGCTGAAGCGCGCCGGCTTGTTGGTCACTACACCCCAGGGTATGTCGCGACCGGCCAGCGTGGCCAGTAGTGCGGCCATATTGGGATAAAGCGCAGATTGTGTTCGCTGAATGCGATCGAAATAGCGCTCCAGCAGTTCGGTCAGCAGCGGCTCGAAGTCCGGGTCGCCGGGCTCCCGGTCGAATGCCAGCTTAACCAGTGCTCTTGCGCCACTGGACACGGTGGCATGCACCGCCTGCTCACTGGGCGCAGCAATGCCGGCCTGCAGGCAGAGCTGCTGCAGCACGTCGCTGAAGTCAGGCGCCGTGTGGACCAGCGTGCCGTCCAGGTCGAACAGCACTGCGGCCACCTGTGTTGGCAGTGGAAATTCCGGGCTCTGCATGCTCATGGCTTCTGGTAATGAACCAGGTAGTTGACGCTGACATCCGGCGCCAGCTTGTACTGCCTGGTCAGCGGATTGTAGGTCATGCCCGTCAGTTCTCCCTGTTCGAGGTCCTGATGGCGGCACCAGTTGGCCAGTTCTGAGGGCTTGATGAATTTGGCGTAGTCGTGTGTGCCGCGTGGCAGCAGGTTGAGCACGTATTCTGCGCCCACGATGGCAAACAGCCAGGATTTCGGGTTGCGATTGATGGTCGAGAAGAACAGATGGCCGCCGGGTTTGGCAAGCCGGGCGCAGGCGGCCACAACCGCTTCCGGGTCAGGCACGTGTTCCAGCATTTCCAGGCAGGTTACGACATCGTATTGTCCGGCTTCCTGTTCTGCCATTTCCTCTGCAGAGATGTTCTCGTATCGGATATCGTCCAGACCGCTCTCCAGCTGATGCAGACGGGCAACGGCCAGTGAGGCCTCTGCCAGGTCGATTGCCGTCACAGAAGCGCTCTGGCGGGCCAGGGCCTCGCTCAGGATGCCGCCGCCACAGCCAATATCAATGCACCGCTTGCCAGCCACATTGATCTTGCGATTGATGAAACCCATGCGCAGCGGATTGATTTCGTGCAGAGGCCGAAATTCGCTGTTTGGATCCCACCAGCGCGCAGCAAGCGCTTCAAATTTGCGGATTTCGCTGTCGTCGCGGTTCTGGGTATTCACAGTCATGAGGATTCCTGCAGTCGGGTTTGCCAGCCTTGAATGTCGTCAAACAGTTTACGCTGGTTAATGCTGGTCAGTTCGCCATTGTCCACCAGTCGTTTGCCGTTGACCCAGACGTGCGACACCTGATCACTGCGGGTGCTGTAGGCAAGATGCGAAGCGGGGTGGTAGACCGGCACGGTATTCAGGCTGTGCAGATCGACGGCGATGATATCGGCCTGTTTGCCGGGCTCCAGGGAGCCGGTAAGCGAGTCCAGTCCCATGGCCCGTGCACCATTAATGGTGGCCATGCGCAGCGCCTGCAGGGCGGGCAGGGCGGCGGCATCACCAGAGACCGCTTTGGCGAGCATCGCAGCCGTGCTGAGCTCGGCAAACATGTCCAGGTCGTTGTTGCTTGCAGCGCCGTCAGTGCCCAGCGCGACATTGATGCCTTCGCGCATCAACCTGTCGACCTGGCAGAAGCCACTGGCCAGTTTTAGATTGGATTGCGGACAGTGCACCACATGAGAACCGCTATCCCGGATCATGGCGATGTCGTCCTCGTCCAGTGCGGTGGCGTGAACGCACAGCAGGCGCGGACTCATCAGTCCCAGCTGATTGAGTCGGCGAATCGGACGCAGGCCGAATTTTGCCAGCGAGTCAGTGACTTCGCCGGCGGTCTCATGCACGTGCATGTGTACAGGTACGTCCATCTCCTCAGCCAGCGGTGCGATTCGGCTGATTGGCTGATCGGATACGGTGTACGGCGCGTGCGGGCCAAAAGCGGTGCTGACCAGGGTGCTGAGGCGCCACTCATCATGCAACTTGATGGTCTTGCTGATGCCTTCATCCGGGCCCTGCGCCCAGGGTGTGGGGAAATCGATGATGGGGGTAGCCAGTTGCACACGCATACCGGCCTCGGTCGCTGCCCGCGCAGAAGCCTCAGGGAAAAAATACATATCGGCATAACAGGTAGTGCCGCCGCGCAGCATCTCGGCGATAGCGAGACGGGTGCCGTCGTAGACAAAATCCTCACTGACCCAGCGGCCTTCCAGCGGCCAGATGTGCTGTTCCAGCCAGGTCTGCAAGGGCAGGTCATCGGCGATGCCGCGCAGCAGGCTCATGGCAGCATGGCCGTGCGCATTCACCAGGCCTGGCATGACAGCGTGGGTGGAAGCATCGACCTGATCTCTGGCGGTGAAGCGCTGGCCGGCCTCTGCGCTGGGCAGAACGGCGACGATGCGGCCCTGATCCACGGCGACTGAGTGGTTTTCCAGTACCGCGGACTGGTCATCCATGGGAATGACCCAGCGGGCGTTGATCAGCAGATCGATGGGCATCTGACCGGAGTCAGGCATTTTGGGTGACGTCATTGAGGCTCCCGGTTGGACAAACTCAGGCCCGGATTATAACGAATAACACCAGCGAGCAGGAGCTTGATCTGAGCCTGCATTTATATGCCCGGAATACGGTCGGTTGTGCTAGAATTGAGCAATTTTTGCGGCCCTGCATTTGCCGCCTCGATCAAGCGAAAAAAACGGAATAACTATGACGGAATCGACGGAATCTACCAACCAGGTATTGCCGGTATCGCTGGAAAGCGAAATGCGGGAATCCTATCTGGCTTACGCGATGAGCGTGATTGTGGGGCGGGCGCTGCCGGACGTTCGCGATGGCCTCAAGCCTGTGCATCGCCGCGTACTGTTCGCAATGAATGTCCTGTCCAACGACTTCAACAAGCCCTATAAAAAATCGGCCCGTGTTGTCGGTGATGTCATCGGTAAATACCACCCGCACGGCGATTCTGCAGTCTACGACACCATTGTGCGTATGGCGCAGGACTTCTCATTGCGTTATCCGCTGGTGGATGGTCAGGGTAACTTCGGCTCGATTGACGGTGACGCGGCAGCTGCCATGCGTTACACGGAAATCCGCATGGCCAAGATGGCCCATGACCTGATGGCTGACCTGGACAAGGAAACCGTCAATTTCTCCGATAACTACGATGGCACCGAAAGCATCCCGGATGTTTTCCCGACCCAGATCCCCAATCTGCTGGTGAATGGCTCGTCCGGTATTGCCGTGGGCATGGCCACCAATATACCGCCGCATAACCTCGGCGAGGTGATTGACGCCTGTCTGGCGCTGCTGGACAACGACGACATCACCATTGATGAGCTGATGGAGTATGTAAAAGGACCTGATTTCCCGACGGCGGCCATTATCAATGGTCGAGCGGGCATTGTAGAGGCCTACCGCACTGGTCGTGGACGCATTTACATGCGGGCGCGGGCGGAGGTGATTGAGGACGAGAAGTCAGGTCGCCAGAGCATCATTGTCACCGAGATTCCCTACCAGCTGAACAAGGCGCGTCTGGTTGAAAAGATTGCCGAGCTGGTCAAGGAAAAGAAAATCGAAGGCATCACCGAGCTGCGTGATGAATCTGACAAGGATGGTCTGCGAATCGTGATCGAACTGCGTCGCGGCGAAGTCGGCGACGTGGTATTGAATAATCTGTATGCCCAGACCCAGATGCAGTCGGTGTTTGGCATCAACATGGTGGCTCTGGTCGACGGTCAGCCACGACTGCTGAACCTGAAAGAGATTCTGCAGTCCTTTATCCGCCATCGTCGTGAAGTGGTCACCCGGCGCACCATTTATCTGCTGCGCAAGGCACGTGAAAAGGGTCACATCCTGGAAGGTCTGGCGGTTGCGCTGGCCAATATCGATGCTGTCATCCAGCTGATCAAGGAGTCGCCAAGCTCAGCAGAAGCCAAAGAGAAGCTGCTGGCGCGTTCCTGGCTGTCCAGCAGTGTGCTGGCCATGCTGGGTGAGACCGGTGCCGATGCCTGCCGCCCGGAAGAGCTGCCTGAAGAGTTCGGTCTGAAAGGGGATCAGTACTATCTGTCTCCCGCCCAGGCGCAGGCGATTCTGGACCTGCGTCTGCATCGTCTGACTGGGCTTGAGCACGAAAAACTCATCAATGATTACAAAGAGTTGCTGCAGCAAATTGCAGACTTCCTGGAAATTCTGGGCAGTGAGTCCCGTCTGTTTGAAGTGATGCGCGAAGAGATGAACCAGGTGCGTGCGAACTACGCCGATCCGCGTCGTACCGAGATCGTCGGTTCGCAACTTGACCTGAGCATGGAAGACCTGATCACGGAAGAAGATCGTGTCGTGACAATCTCCCGCAGCGGTTATGCCAAGTCTCAGCCGCTGGCCGACTACCAGGCGCAGCGCCGTGGTGGCATGGGCAAGGCGGCAGCATCGGTCAAGGACGAAGATGTGGTAGAACATCTGCTGATTGCCAGCAGTCACGATACGCTGCTGTGTTTCAGCAGCGCCGGCAAAGTCTACTGGATCCGTGTATTCAATATTCCGCTGGCCAGCCGCACTTCGCGAGGCCGTCCGCTGGTCAATATTCTGCCGCTGGAAGAGGGTGAGCGTATTACCAGCATGCTGCCTATCCGTGAGTATACGGAAGGCTATTTCATCTTTATGGCTACCGCCAACGGCACTGTCAAGAAGACACCACTGGAAAACTTCTCGCGTCCACGCAGCGTTGGCCTGCGGGCAGTTGAGCTGGATGAAGGTGACACACTGATCGGCACCGCACTGACCGATGGTGAAAAAGACATCATGCTGTTCGGTTCCGCTGGCAAGGTACTGCGCTTCAAGGAGTCGGACGTGCGTCCTATGGGTCGTACGGCCCGCGGTGTGCGTGGTATCCGTCTGCAGGAAGGTCAGCGCGTCATCTCCCTGATTGTCCCGGAAGAGGACAAGCAGGTGCTGACGGTGAGTGAAAACGGTTATGGCAAGCGCACTGAAACCTCTGATTTCCCGCAGTATGGACGCGGTGGCCAGGGTGTCATCGCCATGCAGACCAGTGAGCGTAACGGTTCTCTGGTGGGTGCCGTCCAGGTTGCCGACGGTGATCAGATCATGCTGATCTCCGATCGTGGCACGCTGGTGCGCACACGCGTGGAAGAAGTACCGGTGCTGAGCCGGAATACGCAGGGCGTGCGCCTGATCCGTCTGAAGACAGATGAAACGCTGGTCGGCATCGAACAGGTTGCTGAACCCGAAGAGGATTTGCCGCCACTGGAAGAGCTCGATGACTGAGGTGGCACCAGTAGTTGCCTTCCTCGGACCGTTGGGGACATTCTCCCATGCGGCGGTTAATCAGTATTTCGGTGATGATGAGTCTGTTGGCCGACACAGCGTAGCAACCATTGACGATGTGTTCCTGGAAGTTGAAGCCGGCAAGGCTGATTACGGGGTGGTGCCGGTTGAGAATTCTACGGAAGGCGCCGTCAACACCACCCTGGATTGCCTGATGGATACCTCGCTGACCATCGTTGGCGAGGTGTTTTTGCCGATAGCCCACAATCTACTGGTGAAAGACGCCAGCCAGCTGGACAGTCTGCGTCGTATAGTTTCCCACAAACAGTCACTGGGACAGTGTCGCCTGTGGTTGCATGCCAACCATCCTGGTATCGAACTGGTTGAGGTGAGCAGCAACGCCGAGGCTGCGCGTCTGGCGTCAGAAGATCCATCAACTGCAGCCATAGCCGGCGATATTGCAGCCGCGCTGTATGGCTTGCAGATTCAGGCCGCGAATATTCATGACCGCAAAAGCAACACCACCCGCTTTCTGGTCCTGTCACGCAAGCACGTTACTGTTCCCACCGGTCACGACAAAACATCCATTCTGGTGTATGCCGAAAACAAGCCCGGAGCGCTGTTTCGCCTGCTGGCGCCCTTCGATCAGTATCAGGTGAGTCTCACCCGGCTGGAGACGCGGCCGGCACGGGACGACATGTGGTCGTATGTATTTTTTATCGACTTTGAAGGTCACAATGACGACGCGGCGGTCAGGCAGGTATTCAAACAGCTTGCAGATTGCGCAGTGAAAATCAAGAATCTGGGTTCGTATCCTCGTGCAACTTCTTGAAGGTAAAACAGTTCTTATCGTTGGCCTGGGTCTGATTGGCGGCTCCGTAGCGCGTGGGCTGACCGCTGGAGGCCACTGCGCACGAGTGCTGGCCTGTGGTCGCGACGAAAGCCAGCTGCAGGCTGCCTTGCTTGATGGCAGTATTCACGCTTTCTCGACTGACCTCAGCACATTGGTTCCCGAAGCTGACATCATCCTGATCGCCACACCGACTTTGACGGTGATGCGGATGCTCGAGCAGATAGCGCCACTGCTTGGCGAAAACACAATTGTGACCGATGCTGCCAGCGTCAAAGCCAATGTCATCGCGGATGCACGCGCAGCCCTGGGGGCACGTGTGAGCCGCTTCATTGCCGGACATCCGATCGCCGGTTCGGAGCAAAGTGGATATGCTGCTTCGCGATCCGACCTGTATCAGAATCGAAAGGTTATTCTGACCCCCATCCCCGAGAATGATCCGCTGGCGCTGCGCACTGTGATGGCGCTGTGGCAATGTCTGGGTGCGGATGTGCGAGCGATGAATGCGCAGCGTCACGACCAGGTGCTGGCTGGCACCAGTCATCTGCCGCATCTGCTGGCCTATACGCTGGTGAATACACTGGTCGAGTCGGTGGGAGAGCCTGATCGCAGCCAGCAGGTGTTTGATTTTGCAGCGGGCGGGTTTGCCGATTTTAGCCGTATCGCCTCCAGCGACCCTGTCATGTGGCGCGATATCTTTCTGGCAAACCGCGACGCCACCGTTGCTGTCCTTGATCACTACATGACAGACCTGCAGCAGATGCGCGCGCTATTACTGCGGGCCGATGGGGACGCCCTGCAAGCGCGGTTCAGGCAGGCGAAGCAGGTCAGGGATGATTTCATCCGGCGCTTTCGCAATGGTCAGTGTTCCGTGAGTGAGACGGCATCGCGAGGGTCTGAGGTGTTGACCGTCGGAGTTGCTGTGCGTGTATTTGGCCGCTGCCAGCTGAGCGCCGACAGCGAGTCGGCCCTTGAGTGTCTGGATGAGATTCTGAAGGAAGGCGGTACCTGGCAACTGGAGAATTTTCCCGACGATCGACATGCCTTGCAGCGTCTGCAGGCGCTCAGGCTCGGCGGCGTCCCTGTCAGTGGGCCCGACAATGGCAGCCTGCTGGTGTTTTCGGATGTCGGGCAGGACATGCGCCAGCTCAGCCTGCCGGCGGATCCGGTTCAGGTTGCGGCGCTGGCGATTGCCGCCACCGCTCTCGAAGGGTCGGGGGTGCGCGTAATTGCCGGAGAAGGCGGTGCCGCGCAGCTACCGGAGTTGCTGGATACGCTGCAGGGCATTGGCTACAACATTATGCTTGAGGGGCGCGATATCCTGATTGGTACAGCGGCCCTGCCCGATGAGCGGCTGGCCCTGAATGTGCCTGTGGGTTCCCTGACCGATGATCAGTGTCTTGCCCTGGTGGCTGCCGGGCTGGTAGGGCGGCAGGTATTGGATATCAGGCTGGATAAAGTTTTTTGTGATCGCGTCTGGCAGCGACTGCAACCCTGGGTTGCCGCAGGCTTGCCCATCGAGCGCGCAGCAGACGGTGATACCCTGGAGGTAAGCGGTTTGCGACGCGACCGGATGACTGTACCGAACCAGATCGATTGTCGTGGAGACAGCGTGCTGGCCATGCTGTCGGTAGCCTGGCTGACCAGCACACAACATGCAGCTTATATTAACGGAGCAGGTGAGTATCGGCAGCGCTTTCCGGGACTGGCCGCAATCTGGCACAGGCTCGGCGTGCCGCTGGCAGTCCTGTCGGAGGTGGTTTCATGACAGTCAGCCCTGAACAGCAGGTACCGGTACTGACCATTGATGGACCAGGTGGCGCCGGCAAGGGCACCATCAGCCGCCTGGTAGCAGAACAGCTGGGCTGGCACTATCTGGATAGTGGCGCTCTTTACCGGCTCACGGCACTGGCTGCGCGCCGCGCCGGCGTTGAGCTTGATGATGCCAGTGCCGTCGCGGCACTGGCAGCCGTGCTGGATATCCGCTTTGGTACTGGTACCGATGACAGTGTCTGGTTTCAGGGCGAAGAAGTGTCAGGGTTTATCCGTACAGAGCAGGCCGGGGCTGACGCATCGATCGTGGCTGCTCTGCCGCCCGTTCGGGATGCGTTGCTACAGCGTCAGCGCGACTTCCGCCAGCTGCCCGGACTGGTCGCCGATGGCCGTGATATGGGTACGGTTGTATTCCCCGAGGCGGTTGTTAAAATCTTCCTGACAGCCTCTGCCGAAGAGCGTGCAGATCGTCGTTATAAGCAGTTGATTGCAAAGGGTATTGATGTTAAGATCGGCGACCTTTTGGCGGATATCCGGGCGCGTGATGCGCGTGACAGTCAGCGGGCCGTGGCACCTTTGCGACCTGCCGATGATGCGATCAGCGTTGACACGACACAGTTAAGTATATCCCAGGTCCTTGATATTGTTATCAATAAGGTCCGGGAATCGACTTGATAAAGACTTGATCGAACGGTTGCGAGCCTGCAACTGCGTGCCTGAGAAAAGCGTTAACAAGAGCAGCCTGATGACGGAGCCAGCACTGTCCGTCTGCGGGCTTTTTGTCATTGGCCCGTGTGTGCTGGTACACGGTTGAAAAGAAGCCACGTTGACACCCACCGAGGTGATCCCGCGGCCTGATTATTTAACAGGATTAAACATGAGTGAAAGTTTCGCTGAATTATTTGAACAGAGTCTGAACGATGTAGACATGACCCCCGGCGCAATTGTGACGGGCACTGTTGTAAACATCGACTCAGACTGGGTGACCGTCCATGCCGGACTGAAATCCGAAGGCGTCATCCCCAAGAGCCAGTTCCTGGATGAAGATGGCGAATTTACCCTGAACATCGGTGACGAAGTTAAAGTGGCGCTGGAAACCGTAGAAGACGGTTTCGGTGAAACTCGTCTGTCCAGAGAGAAGGCCAAGCGTGCCGAGTCCTGGATGGAGCTGGAAGCGGCTTTCGAAAAGAACGAAGTGGTCAAGGGTATCATCAACGGCAAGGTCAAAGGTGGTTTCACTGTCGACCTCAACAATATCCGCGCGTTCCTGCCAGGCTCTCTGGTGGACATTCGCCCGATTCGCGATACCGCGCACCTGGAAGGCCAGCTGCTGGAATTCAAACTGATCAAACTGGATCAGAAGCGCAACAACGTGGTTGTTTCACGTCGGGCCGTGCTGGAAGCTGTCAGCTCGGAAGAGAGCGACGAACTGCTGGCCACGCTGCAGGAAGGCCTGGTCATCAAGGGTATCGTCAAGAACCTGACCGACTACGGCGCGTTTGTTGACCTGGGCGGCGTTGATGGTCTGCTGCACATTACTGACATGTCCTGGAAGCGTATCAAGCACCCAAGCGAAATCGTCAATGTTGGCGATGAGATCAAGGTCAAAGTACTGAAGTACGACCGTGAGCGTAATCGCGTATCGCTGGGCCTGAAGCAGCTGGGCGAAGATCCATGGGTAGATATCAAATCCCGTTATCCGGAAAACACCAAGGTCAAGGCACGTGTTACCAACCTGACCGACTACGGCTGTTTTGCGGAGCTGGAAGAGGGCGTTGAAGGTCTGGTTCACGTATCCGAAATGGACTGGACCAACAAGAACGTTCACCCATCCAAGATCGTACAGCTGGGCGACGAAGTGGAAGTAATGATCCTGGACATCGACGAAGAGCGTCGTCGTATTTCTCTGGGTATCAAGCAGTGCTTCCAGAATCCATGGGATCGTTTCGCCGAGCAGTACAACAAGGGCGACAAGATTTCTGGCAGCATCAAGTCAATCACTGACTTTGGTATCTTCATCGGCCTGGAAGGCAACATCGATGGCCTGGTTCACCTGTCTGACATCTCCTGGGATGAGACTGGCGAAGAAGCCGTACGCAACTACAAGAAGGGTGATGAAATCGAGACAGTCATCCTGTCCATCGACCCGGAACGTGAGCGTATTTCTCTGGGCATCAAGCAACTGTCTGACGATCCGTTCGCCAACTACGTTGGTGAGTTCGACAAGGGCAGCATTGTTAAGGGAACCATCTCCGAAGTTGACGCCAAGTCTGCAACGGTAGACCTGGGTAACGGCATCACCGGTACGCTGCGCGCGTCCGAAATCAGCCGTGACAAAGTCGAAGATGCCCGCAATGTGCTGAATGCTGGTGACGAGATCACAGTTAAAGTTGTCAGCGTTGATCGCAAGAATCGTGTACTGGGTCTGTCTGTCAAGGCAATCGAAATTGACGACGAGAAAGCCGCGATTCAGGATCACAAAAATCAGGAAGCGCCAGCCTCTGGCCCGACCACGATTGGTGATCTGATCAAAGCCGAAATGGAAAAGAAATAATACTGGCAGGGAATCGTTATGACAAAGTCAGAGCTTATCGAGCGCATTGCAGCAAAACAGACACAGTTGTCAGCAAGAGACTGTGAGTTTGCCGTCAAGTCGATCATTGAGTATATGTCCGAGGCTTTGTCAGACGGCGGGCGGATTGAAATCCGCGGGTTTGGCAGTTTTTCACTGCATTACCGGGTACCTCGTGTCGGACGTAATCCGAAAACGGGTACCCCGGTGAATCTCAGTGGAAAGTATGTGCCGCACTTCAAGCCTGGCAAAGAACTGCGTGACCGTGTGAACAGCTCTATGGAGCAGTGATGATCTTGCGGTCGGCGGACACGCTTCCCTGACAGTTAATAAAGCGGCGAATTCGCAAGAATATCGCCGCTTTTATTTTGTGGAGAGTCAAGTTATGCAAGGCATGAAACGCTGGTTGCTGATTCTGTTGCTGCTGATGGTTGTGCTGTCCAGCACCGCCTTCAGTCTGTGGAATACAACACCGGTACCGTTGTCGTTCGGCTTTGTGAGCTTTTCGGCGCGCCCGCTCGCGCTTTGGATAATCGCTGCATTCTGTGTGGGTGGACTCGCTGGTGTGATTCTTGGCGCCGGCCTGGTACGCGACATGAAACTTCGCATGCGCATTCGCCGCCTGGAAAAGGAACTTAAACAGCGACCACGATTCCCGCCCGCGGAACGTGATATCTGACTCTTTGATTACCACCGGATTTAATAGTTAGTATGGATTGCCTCATTCAAGGAGAAGCTCTGTGAACGACAACAATCGCATCATCGTGGCCCTGGATTTTGATAATCGTGCTGATGCAATGACACTGCTTGATAAACTTTCACCGCAAAGCTGTCGCGTCAAAGTTGGCAAGGAGCTCTTTACCCGTTTTGGCCCGGAGCTGGTGCGAGAAGTCCAGCAGCGCGGGTTTGAAGTTTTTCTGGACCTTAAATTCCACGACATTCCCAATACTGTGGCCAAAGCAGTTGCCGCGGCTGCCGAACTGGGCGTGTGGATGCTGACCCTGCACGCCAGTGGCGGTGAAGCAATGATGCGGGCCGCGCGAGAAGCGCTGGCCGACAGCGAACACAAACCACTGCTGGTTGCCGTCACGGTGCTGACCAGTATGGCAGAAGAAGACCTGATGGCTCAGGGCATTGCCCGGGCGACAGAGGAGCAGGTCCAGCGCCTGGCTGCGATTGCCCAGGAAAGCGGCATGGATGGCGTGGTCTGTTCCGCATCAGAGGCGGCGTCGCTGCGTAAGCTGCTGAGTGAAAACTTCCTGCTGGTGACGCCAGGGATCCGCCCTGCAGGTGATGCGGCGGATGACCAGAAGCGCATTGTGACGCCAGGTGATGCTGTCCATGCAGGCAGTAATTATCTGGTGATTGGTCGTCCTATTACCCGTGCGCGCCATCCGGATGTCAAGCTGCAGACCATTCTTGAGGAAATTTCTGGAAATTGATCAATGGTGTGCTAAAACCAGTACGACGCCCGTTAGTAATGGCGGCTCATGGATGATTTGATCAATTGAGAAATACACAATCGGAAAAGGAGTTTCCTTATGTCTCAATCAGCAATTTCAGTAATACGTTTTCTTCGCCGGTCAGCCATGTTCAGCATGCTGACACTGGCTCTGTTTGGGGCCGCGGTGTCTCATGCCCAGTCAGATGATGCACCTGACACCGCAGACATGGCGCTGCTGGTCGAAGACCAGGTAAATATCAATACAGCTGATGCAGATACGCTGGCACTCGCACTGGATGGTGTGGGTATGACGCGTGCGCTGGACATCATAGCCTACCGCGAAGAGCACGGCGACTTTGAACAGGTCGATCACCTGGAGCGTGTTCGCGGGATTGGCAAGGCAACGCTTGAGCGTAATCGCCACAAAATTCGCCTGTCCAGTGACGGCGAGTGATTCTGGTTACGCACTTGTGACAGTGAATACGTTAGAATAGGGGCTGTTTAGCCCCTTTTCTGTAATAACTGGATAAAGCATGCAGGACAAATCCGGCCAGGACCTGGCTGGTCATCTCATTACTGGAACGGACATCCTGGCATTGCTGACAGGCCTGCTTGCAGCCTGGTGTCTGTGCTCCCTGCTGGTAGTTGTAGGACGGCGTCATTTGCTGGACGTGCCGGTTGCACGCAGTGCTCATCAGCAGGCGGTTCCGCGAGGTGGCGGCGCCGCGATAGTGACGGGTCTTGCACTGGCGATTGCGATTCTTCTTTTTTCAGGCACCCTGACACTTCAGTATACGCTGGTCCTTGCCTGTGCCCTGCCGGTGGCCATGGTCGGCTTTATAGATGATTTCAAAGCGCTGCCGGTGCGCATACGTCTCCCCCTGCATTTGATCAGCGCGGCATCTGCTCTGTGGCTGCTGGGCCCTGTGCCGGAGCCTTTTTTCAGTGGCTGGCTGGTGATGCCCAACTGGTTGCAGGCGCTGATACTCATGCTGGCTCTGGTCTGGCTGTTAAATCTCTACAACTTCATGGATGGCATCGATACGCTGGCAGCTGCCCAGTGTCTGTTCGTCTGCGCGGCCGCCGGCCTGATGCTGTGGCGCCTGGATGATTCCCTGATGCTGGTATGTGCCGCGCTGTTTGCCGCGACTTTAGGGTTTCTGTACTGGAATGTCCCGCCCGCCAGGCTGTTTATGGGTGACGTTGGCAGCACATTCCTGGGTTTTTTCCTGGGACTTCTGGGCCTTATCACACATTTCAATGGAGTGCTGTCAGTCTGGGTGTGGGTATTGCTGATGGCCACGTTCATCGCGGATACCACGTTGACCCTTCTGCGTCGTCTGCTGGCCGGCCATTCGATTACTGAAGGACACAGCACGCATGCCTACCAGCATCTGTCGCGGCGATGGGGCAGTCATCTCAGGGTTACGGCAGCTTATATGATGGTCAATGTCCTGTGGTCGCTGCCCCTGGCATGGCTGGCTCTGACCAGACCCGAATATGGGGTGTTATTTGCCATATCTGGTATAGTACCGTTAATGATCGTGGCAGCCCTGCTGGGCGCCGGAAACAGGGAGCGTCAATGAACCTATACACCATCCCCTTGTCCCGCACCGTCAAGCAGATACTGCTGATGCTGGCAGACGGGCTCATGCTGGCCCTGGCAACCTGGTTGTCATTCAACATGCTGGGGATCGGCGCAGAGGGGCAGGGCGAGCGTCTTACGCTCTATTTCGCTGCCGCCATCATGATCAGCGTCGGCGGATTCTACCGGATAGGTCTTTACCGCGCGCTGTTGCTTTACATGGGCGTGCAATCGGGATTCATCGTCCTGCAGGGTGTGTCGGTTGCCGCGGTACTGTTCGGTGCCGTTTACTATCTTATTCTGTCACCCGAGTCACCCAACAACGCCGTTGTTCCGATGTTCTGGATGATTGCTCTGCTGAGCATCGGTGGCAGCCGCTTTGTGGCCAAGATGGTGCTGCAGAGCCTGATACAGAACTTCCGCCCCAAAGAGCCCGTCATTATTTACGGTGCCGGCAGCTCGGGCATGCAGCTGGTTGCAGCGCTGCAGAATGGCAATCAGTATTTGCCGGTTGCCTTTGTGGATGACAGCCGTCACATCATCGGCAGCACCGTCAGCGGCGTGCGTGTCTACAGTCCCTCGTCGTTATCAGAGCTGATCAACAACTTCTCTGTACGTCAGATCCTTTTGGCAATCCCGTCTGCAACACATGCCGAGCGCAAGGAAATACTCAATCGTCTTGAGCATCTGCCAGTTCATGTGAAAACAGTGCCTGAACTGTTTGATATGCGTTCAGGCAAGTTTCATGTTGATGAAGTGCGCGACATCGACATCGAAGACCTGCTGGGTCGTGACATTGTCCCGCCTGACGTGGAGTTGATGGGCGCCTGCATTACTGGCCGTTCGGTCCTGGTTACGGGAGCGGCGGGCTCCATTGGCTCTGAGCTGTGTCGACAGATTATTGGTCTGGAACCAGAGCGCCTGGTACTGCTGGACAGTTTTGAGTTTGGACTCTACGACCTGGAGCTTGAACTGCAGGGATTGAGGGCAGAAGGCTCCAGCACCGAGATTGTGGCGATGCTGGGTAATGTCTGCAATCGAACGCTGATGGATGCGGTGATCAATCGCTTCAGCATTGAGACTGTCTATCATGTGGCTGCCTACAAGCAGGTGCCGATGGTCGAGAAAAATGTGGTGGAGGGTGCTTACAACAACATCTTTGGCACCGCGATTGCCGCGCAGGCCGCCATGAGTGCCGGAGTTAGGCATTTTGTGCTGATTTCTACAGACAAGGCGGTGCGTCCGACCAACGTCATGGGCGCCACCAAACGCTTCGCCGAGCAGGTGCTTCAGGCGCTGGCAGCACGTCAGAAGGGTACCTGTTTCAGTATGGTCAGGTTTGGCAATGTGCTGGGTTCATCCGGATCGGTAGTGCCGCTGTTCCGACGCCAGATCAGTGAGGGCGGGCCGGTTACCGTGACGCACCCTGAGGTCACACGTTATTTCATGACGGTAGAAGAGGCCGCACAGCTGGTGATTCAGGCAGGTTCGATGGCCAGTGGCGGTGACGTCTTTGTGCTGGATATGCATGACCCAATCAGAATTGTGGATCTGGCCCGCAAGATGATTCACCTGATGGGCTACGATGTTAAAGATGAGAATGCCTACCATGGCGACATCGCCATCGAATATACGGGCCTGCGTCCTGGTGAAAAGCTGTTTGAAGAGCTGTTGATCGGCGAGTCAGTTACGGGCACTGAACACCCCAAAATCATGCGGGCTGAGGAAGACTTTCTAACCTGGGAAGAGCTGGAGCCGATGTTGGCGGAGTTGGAACGAGCCTGTCGAATGCTGGATCTGCAGCAGATACGTCAGGTTCTGATCAGCGCTGTGGATGGCTTTCAGCCTGATGATCTGCATGATGATCCACTGTGGGTTGTGTCATCAGATCAGGTAGTTGAACTGCCAGCGGTGTCCTCGGCTACCGCCAAGGTGACACCGCTGCACAAACGCTAGTCCCGCACAGCCCCGGGACTCAGCGTCAATTCCTATCGACGGTCAATTGATACGATCATGACCGGCTCTACCGGCACGTCCTGATGGCCACGCTGGCTGGTGGTCTGGACCCGGGCAATTTCATCCATGACTTCCATGCCACTGATCACTTCACCAAATACGGCATAACCAAACTCCTGAGGATTGGTGCTGCGGTGATTCAGGAAGTCATTGTCCACCAGATTGATGAAAAACTGGCTGGTGGCGCTGTCCACGACCTGGGTGCGTGCCATGGCGATGGTGCCGCGATCATTGCTGAGTTCGGCGCTGGCCTCATTCTTGATGGCCGGGTAGCCTGACAGTTCTACAAAATCCTCATCGTAGCCACCGCCCTGAACCATGAAGCCAGGAATTACACGGTGAAATGTCAGACCGTCATACAGGCCATTGTCGACATAACGCAGAAAGTTGGCGACGGTTATCGGGGCTTCGTCCTGCCACAGCTCAATTTCCACATCACCCATGCTGGTCGTCATTACAACCACCGGGTTGCCGGTCATGGTTGTATCGTCGTCGGTCACCTGATCAACGGCATCTGATACTGCAGCAGCTGCATCTTCTGCCGTCTGTGCAACGGTCTCGGCAACATTCTCGGCAGTTTGTGCGACATCCTCGGTAGATGGTGTGTCTTCTCCCGAGCAGGCGGCGAGCGATAGGGCGCTACCGAACAACAGGGCCATCAATACATGTCTGTAGCGAGTAGTTAAGGTCATAATGCATTCCCGGTTCGTGGTGATAAGGTTAAACGAGACGCTGATTATAACCACAGTCGAGCAAGGCTTGAACAGAGCGGGTCGTTCCGGCCGATAAAGGCCAATTACACGGATGAGTTTGCAGACGAAGACCCGCCTGGACCACGCTGTTGCGCAATCGTTTGCTGCTTAGCAATTTACAGGGGGTATTGATGAGATCTTTCAGAGTTTGGCTGCCCAACCTGGACTCGAACCAGGAACCAAGTGATTAACAGTCACCTACTCTACCATTGAGCTATTGGGCAGTAATGTTGGCCATGTGTCGTGGCCCCAACAGGACGCGTATACTAATGAGATTTTTGCGGGGGGTCAACCTCTGATGTGCAAAATTTACACTGTCTTTAAGGTGGTCCGGTCTGGCGTGTCGGACAGGCTGGTGACTACCGTCGTGCGCGGACATCTGTGTATACTGGGCGGATGAGTATACCCTTTAGTATGAAGTCCGCATTCAAGCCCGCAGGTGACCAGCCCGAAGCGATCAGATGTCTGAGCGAGGGGCTGGAAGAGGGGCTGCATGCCCAAACGCTGCTGGGCGTAACCGGTTCTGGTAAAACCTTCACGATTGCCAATGTAATTGCGCAGACACAACGTCCGGCACTGGTGATGGCGCCCAACAAGACGCTGGCGGCACAACTTTACGGCGAGTTCGCAGAGTTTTTTCCGGACAATGCCGTTGAGTATTTTGTTTCCTACTACGATTACTACCAGCCTGAAGCATACGTTCCTTCCTCTGATACCTATATTGAGAAAGACGCTTCAATCAATGATCACATTGAACAGATGCGTCTGTCGGCAACCAAGGCGCTGCTAGAGCGGCGCGATGTCATCGTGGTGGCGACTGTTTCGGCTATCTATGGTCTGGGTGATCCTGGGTCGTATCTGCAAATGGTGTTGCACCTGGATCGCGGCGACAAAGTGGATCAGCGCTATATTCTGCGACGGCTTGCAGACATGCAGTACACCAGAAATGACATGGATCTGCAGCGTGCGACCTATCGCGTGCGCGGAGACGTGATTGATATCTATCCGGCCGATTCAGAGCAGTACGCCATAAGAGTGGAGCTGTTTGATGACGAGATAGAAGGTTTGTCATTTTTTGACCCTCTGACAGGTGAGGTTGTCAGAAAGGTGCCGCGACTCACTGTATTTCCGAAGTCACACTATGTGACGCCGCGGGAAAAAGTGATGGAAGCACTGGAGCAGATCAAGGAAGAGTTGAATGAACGTGTGACGCAGCTGGAGAGTAATCATCAGCTGGTAGAGGCACAGCGTCTGGCGCAGCGCACTCGATTTGATCTGGAAATGATGAGCGAACTCGGCTACTGCACTGGCATCGAAAACTATTCGCGTTATCTGTCTGGCCGCGCTGCCGGGCAGCCACCACCGACGCTGTTTGACTATCTGCCACCCGATGCACTCGTGATCGTTGATGAGTCGCATGTGTCCATTCCACAGATTGGCGCAATGTACAAAGGCGACCGCTCGCGCAAGGAGACACTGGTTCAGTATGGTTTCCGTCTCCCGTCAGCGCTGGATAATCGTCCCTTGCGGTTTGAAGAGTGGGAGTCGCTGACCTCGCAGTTGATTTTTGTCTCAGCCACACCTGGCCCCTATGAAGAGCAACGCTCTGGACAGGTCGTTCGTCAGGTAGTCCGGCCGACCGGTCTGATAGACCCGGCCGTCGATGTACGACCAGCCGCCAATCAGGTAGACGATCTGTTATCGGAAATCCGGCAGGTTGTGGTGCGGCAGGAGCGGGTGCTGGTGACGGTGCTGACAAAACGCATGGCAGAGGATCTGACCGATTATCTGATGGATCACGATGTGCGAGTAAGGTACCTGCACTCGGATATCGATACGGTCGAGCGATCTGAAATCATCCGGGATCTGCGACTTGGAAATTTTGATGTGCTGGTGGGCATCAACCTGTTGCGTGAGGGGTTGGATATTCCCGAAGTGTCTCTGGTTGCCATTCTTGATGCGGACAAAGAAGGTTTTCTGCGCTCGGAACGCTCACTGATTCAGACCATGGGGCGCGCAGCACGGAATATTCATGGCCGAGCCATTTTGTACGCCGACAATATTACCGGCTCCATGCGTCGTGCCATGGACGAATGCGAGCGCCGCCGTGAAACCCAGCTGGCCTTTAACAAGGAGCACGGCATCACGCCCGCTGGTGTTACAAAATCAGTGATGGATGTGATGGAAGGTGCCTATTCAGAGAATCGTGTCACTGGCGGACGGCAGCGTAAACGCGGCAAAGCGGCCGTTGCCGAGAAGATTGCCAGCTATGGCAGTGTGCCTGCCGAGCTGGCTGCGGATCCCAAAGCACTTGGTCAGGAAATTACCCGCCTCGAAACAAGAATGCTGGAGCTCGCCCGCAACCTGGAGTTCGAAGAAGCGGCATTACTGCGCGATGAAGTCCAGGCATTAAAAAAACAGCTGATGGCAGCGGGTTGACGCCTGATTTTGTGTTGTAGTTTTGCCGATCAGCCCCTATAATCGCACTCCTTTGACGGCGGGTGTATCAGCAGGGCATCAATTAATCGATTCCCGAAGCAGAATGCCTGACGCAAGCAGCGGCAAATCCCGCGACAGGATGGAAAGGCGTCATTGTGACGTTGCAGGTTGTAATAGCAGGCGCGTAGCTCAGTTGGTTAGAGCGCTACCTTGACATGGTAGAGGTCACCAGTTCGAATCTGGTCGTGCCTACCACTCCTTTGCGGGTGCCACATCGTTAACCGAATTCAGAACATCACTTTCTATGCCTGTAATCACACTCCCCGACGGTAGTCAGCGCTCGTTTGAACAACCCGTGACAGTTGCCCAGGTGGCAGAATCCATTGGTGCCGGTCTGGCCAAGGCCGCTCTGGCAGGTCGTGTCGATGGCACGCTGGTGGATACCTCCTACACGATCGCTAATGATGCCGAGCTGGCCATTGTGACGGATCGTGACGAGGACGGCCTGGATGTGATTCGCCACTCCTGTGCCCACCTGATGGCGCAGGCGGTGCAGCGTCTTTTCCCGGACGCGCAGGTTACCATCGGTCCAGTGATCGATGATGGCTTCTATTACGACTTCGCCTACGAGCGTCCGTTTACACCCGAAGATCTGGAACAGATCGAAAAGGTGATGGGTGACATCGTCAAGGAAAATCTGCCAGTCAGCCGTGAAGTGATGTCGCGTGACGAAGCTGTAGCCATGTTTGAGAAAATGGGCGAACAGTACAAAGTGCAGATCATCAAGGACATCCCCGGCAACGAAGAGCTGTCGTTTTATCGACAGGGTGAGTTTGTTGACCTGTGTCGCGGCCCGCACGTTCCCAATACTGGCAAGTTCAAGGCGTTCAAGCTGACGTCGGTCGCCGGTGCCTACTGGCGCGGTGACTCGAACAATGAAATGCTGCAGCGCATTTATGGCACTGCCTGGCAGGATAAAAAGGCGCTGGCTGATTATCTGTTCCGACTGGAAGAGCAGCAGAAGCGCGATCATCGCAAGATTGGCAAAAAACTGGGTCTGTTCCACTTCCAGGAAGAAGCACCTGGCATGGTTTTCTGGCATCCCAAAGGCTGGACGATCTATCAGGAAATCCAGCATTACATGCAGAAACTGCAGCGTGAGCACGGCTATCAGGAAATCCGTACACCACAGCTGGTTGACTACACGCTGTGGGAAAAGTCCGGACATGCCGACAAGTTTGCTGACGAGATGTTCAGCGTCGAGTCGGAAAACCGCATGTACGCCATCAAGCCAATGAACTGTCCCTGCCACGTGCAGGTGTTCAATCAGGGCCTGAAGAGTTACCGCGATCTGCCACTGCGACTGGCTGAGTTCGGCTCCTGTCACCGCTTTGAGCCATCGGGTTCCATGCATGGTCTGATGCGGGTGCGCAGCTTTACGCAGGACGATGCACACATTTTCTGCGCTGAAGACGAAATTCAGAGCGAAGTTGCTTCCTTTATGCAGCTGCTGTTTGGTGTCTATCGCGATTTCGGTTTTGACGAGATCATTCTGCGTCTTTCCACTCGTCCTGAGAAACGCGTGGGCAGTGATGAAATCTGGGATCGCTCCGAAGCGGCCCTGCGACAGGCTCTGGACAACAGTGGTCTGGCCTGGGAACTGCTGCCGGGCGAGGGCGCATTCTACGGCCCCAAAATTGAGTTTTCCTTGAAGGATTGCATGGGGCGTGTGCAGCAGTGCGGCACGATTCAGGTCGATTTCTCGATGCCAGACCGGCTCGGCGCGCAATATGTGGCCGAAGATGGCAGTCGCAAAGTGCCGGTGATGTTGCACCGTGCGATTCTGGGATCTTTCGAGCGTTTTATCGGTGTTCTGATCGAACATTACGCCGGCGCGCTGCCAGCCTGGCTGGCACCGGAGCAGGCTGTTATTCTCAATATTACCGACAAACAGGGCGAATATTGCGAAAAAGTCCGTAAAATGCTGGCCGAAAAGGGTTTTCGGGTCAGTGCGGACTTGAGAAATGAGAAGATCGGCTTTAAAATCCGCGAGCACACCATTCAGAAGGTTCCGTATTTGCTGGTTGTCGGTGATCGTGAGATGGAAAACGGTCAGGTGGCAGTGCGAACCCGCGACGGCCAGGACCTGGGTACCATGTCTCTGGAAGCTTTTGCCGATCATTTGCAGGCAGACGTTGCGCGCTTCGGCAGAACACAGTCGGACCACTGAATGAAAATTGAATCCGAACAGGAGAGAAGACGCTGTCAAATATGAAGAGTAGTTCCAGGAAGCCGGTCATCAACGAAAACATTGACGCCACGGAAGTGCGTCTGGTGCTCGCCAACGGTGAGCAGAAAGGAGTAGTGACCATTGAAGAGGCCCGCGCTGAGGCGGCTGAGGCCAAACTCGACCTGGTGATGATTGCGCCCGACGCCGAGCCGCCGGTGTGCAAAGTCATGGACTATGGCAAGCATATCTTCGATCTGAAAAAGCAGAAGGCTGCCAACAAGAAAAAGCAGCGCAAGACACAGTTAAAAGAAATCAAGTTTCGACCAGGGACGGAAGAAGGGGATTATCAGGTAAAACTACGCAACCTGATACGTTTCCTGTCTGATGGGGACAAGGCCAAGGTATCTTTGCGATTCCGCGGTCGTGAAATGGCCCATCAGCATCTTGGACTGGAACTCTTGAACCGTATTCGCCAGGATCTGGAGGAATATGGTCAGGTGGAACAGGAACCCAAGATGGAAGGTCGCCAGGCCGTTATGGTTCTGGCACCAAGCAAAAAGAAGAAGGCCTGATAGGTTTCAGGGCTTCTATTACTTAATCTGAGTCGCCAGTGATGGCGAATAAATGCGGAGTTGCAGTAATGAGCAAGATGAAGACCCACAGCGGTGCTTCCAAACGCTTCAAAAAAACAGCCACTGGCTGGAAGCGTAAAAGCGCCAACAAGAGCCATATCCTCACCAAAATGACCACCAAGCGCAAACGTCATCTGCGCGGTACTTCGCTGGTAGCTGCCTGCGATAAGCCGTTGATCGATCGTATGTTGCGTAAAGTGTAACCCTTAGCGGATTTTGACAGGAGACTGATATGGCCCGAGTAAAACGTGGCGTAACGGCGCGTCGCCGTCACAAAAAAATTCTGAAGCAGGCTAAGGGTTATTATGGTGCCCGTAGTCGTGTCTATCGCGTAGCGTTCCAGGCGGTCATCAAGGCCGGCCAGTACGCTTACCGAGATCGCCGCACGAAGAAACGTGTATTCCGCTCTCTGTGGATTACCCGTATCAACGCGCAGGCTCGTGCGAACGGAATGACCTACAGCCAGCTGATTGCTGGTCTGAAGAAAGCCAATATTGCCGTCGACCGCCGTGTAATGGCGGATCTGGCTGTGCACGACAAGGCGGCATTTGCTGCACTGGTCAACCAGGCTAAAGCTAGCCTGGCACAGTAACAATCGCGGTACTTTCCTGCAGAGCCGGTTCGGGAGTTGTTTGCCCGTGCCGGCTTTGTGCATTCAGGGTTCTGTGCATGGCGGGTCCATGCAGATATTAGAATCATCATGGCAGAGTGGATGAATCCATGACCGACACAAATTCGCTTTTGCAGACTGCCCTGGAGGCGGTTGCGGCCAGCGCAGATGAGCGCGCGCTTGATCAACTGCGGGTTGATTATCTGGGCAAGAAGGGACAGTTGACGGCTTTGCTGAAGAGCCTGGGCTCTTTGCCAGCCGAAGAGCGACCGGCAGCCGGTGAGAAAATCAATGAGGCCAAACGTCAGGTACAGCAGGCAATTGATGCGCAGCGCGAGATTCTTGTCGAACGGGCGCTGAGCGCGCAGCTGGCCGCTGAGACTGTTGATGTGAGTCTGCCAGGGCGTCGTCAGAGCGCCGGCGGCCTGCATCCGGTGAGTCGGACGATCGAGCGAATTCAGACGCTGTTTCAGTCTGCCGGTTACAGCGTGGCAGAGGGACCTGAGATCGAGGACGATTATCACAACTTCGAAGCATTGAATATTCCCGGGCATCATCCGGCGCGGGCAATGCACGATACCTTTTATGTCGCTACCGCGACAGCCGCAGGCGCTAATGTAAACGTTGCTGACGCAACCGCCGCGGGCGCTAATGTCAATGTTGCTGACGCAACAGCCGCAGGCGCTGCTGCCAGCGGGATGTCCTGGGTACTGCGCACCCACACATCACCGGTGCAGGTGCGTGTCATGGAGCAGGGCAAACCGCCGTTCCGCATGATATGCCCGGGCCGCGTCTATCGCTGCGACTCCGATCTGACGCACACGCCGATGTTCCATCAGGTGGAAGGGCTGCTGATCGATGAGCATGTCAGCTTTGCCGATCTGAAAGGCACGCTGGAAGAGTTTCTGCGGGCGTTTTTTGAGGCCGATCTGGCAGTACGTTTCCGTCCTTCCTACTTCCCGTTCACAGAGCCGTCTGCCGAAGTCGATATGAGCTGTGTCATGTGCGAAGGCAAGGGCTGTCGTGTTTGCAAACAGACCGGTTGGCTGGAGGTGCTGGGCTGCGGCATGGTGCACCCAAAAGTGCTGGAGGCCTCCGGTGTAGACAGCAGTCGTTATCGCGGTTTTGCTTTTGGCATGGGCGTTGAACGTCTCGCCATGCTGCGATACGGCGTCAATGACCTGCGTCTGTTCTTTGAAAATGATCTGAAATTTTTGCGGCAGTTCAACTGAACCGCGAGCTGATAGCCAAGAGCAAACTACCATGATTTTCACACAACAATGGATTCGTGAGTGGCTGGATACGCCGCTTGAGCCGCAGGCGCTGATTGATCAGCTGACCATGGCAGGATTGGAGGTGGACGCCTCAGGCCCGGTAGCGGCCGCGTTTACTGGCATTCTGGTAGCAGAGGTGGTCAGCGTCGAACCGCACCCTGATGCTGACAAACTGCGCGTATGTCAGGTCAATGACGGCAATCAGCAGGTTCAGGTTGTCTGCGGTGCACCGAATGTCAGGCCAGGCATGAAAGTGCCTTACGCCACCCTGGGTGCTGAACTGCCTGGCGAGTCTCCGGACAAACCATTCCGTATCAAAAAAGCCAAGCTGCGTGGCGTTGAGTCCTTTGGCATGCTGTGCTCGGCCGAAGAGCTGGGTATGGCCGATTCATCGGACGGCCTGCTGGCATTGCCTGCCGATGCACCAGTCGGTCAGAACGTCAGAGAATACCTGCAGCTTGATGATCGATACTTTGAGCTGGATCTGACGCCTAACCGGGGTGACTGTCTGAGCATTCGCGGCCTGGCACGCGAGATCGCGACCCTGAATCAGCTGGCTTTCAAGGATCTGCAGGTGACGCCTGTTGCCGCTCAGATTGATGACACCTTCCCGGTCCGTATTGATGCGCCAGACGCCTGTACGCGATACCTGGGACGAGTGATACGCGATGTCGATATCAATGCCACAACACCGTTATGGATGCAGGAGCGCCTGCGTCGCTGCGGTCTGCGTAGCATCGATCCTGTCGTTGATGTGACCAATTACGTGCTGATGGAGCTGGGTCAGCCGATGCACGCCTTCGATCTGGAGCGCCTCAGTGGCGAGATCGTCGTGCGCCAGGCAGGGGCGGGCGACTCGCTGACACTGCTGGACGGCAAATCAGTTGAACCCGCCACCGATACCTTGCTGATCACAGATGCCAGTGGTCCTCTGGCGCTAGCGGGTATCATGGGCGGCGAACCCAGCAGCGTGACAGAGTCGACCCGGCATATTTTCCTGGAATGTGCCTGCTTTGATGCACTTGCGGTGGCTGGCCGGGCGCGCCGTTATGGCCTGCATACCGACTCTTCCCACCGTTATGAGCGTGGTGTCGACTATAACCTGCAGGCGCTGGCTATGGAGCGTGCAACCGAGCTGCTGATTGCAATCGCCGGTGGCAAGCCGGGTCCGGTTACCGAGAGCACCGGTACACTGCCGACTGCAAGCGAGGTAAAGCTGCGTCCTTCCTACCTGGCGAGCGTGCTCGGCATGGAGCTGGATGAAGAGGAAATTATCTGTATTCTCAATGGACTGGGAGTGACTCTTGTTGGTCGCTCGGAAGATGAGCTGACCTTTGACGTACCGTCATTCCGTCACGATATCGCCATTGAGGCAGATCTGATTGAAGAAGTGGCACGCGTACATGGCTATGACCGCCTGCCCGTGACACGCCCTGTCATGCGCACTCAGATGCCTGAGGCCAGCGAGCGCGAAGTGGCACTGTCACGGATCCGTGAGCGTCTGGTAGCACAGGGTTACCAGCAGGTCATCACCTACAGCTTTGTCGAGCCTAAGCTGATGGCGCAGGTTTCTGCATCGCCCGCTCCCGTGGCACTGCAGAACCCCATCTCGGAAGATATGTCGGTGATGCGTACCAGCCTTTGGGCAGGACTGCTGCGGACACTGCAGCACAATATCAATCGCCAGCAGACCCGGGTTCGCATCTTCGAGACCGGTCAGGTGTTTCTGCCTGGGCCTGAAGGAATCAGTCAACCGGAGAGACTGGCCGGTCTGATCTACGGCGAGCGTTATCCTACCACCTGGTCTCAGGGCAGGGAAGTCGTTGATTTCTTTGACATCAAAGGTGATGTCGAAGGCCTGCTGGACCTGGGTGCACTGTTGCCGCGCTGCCGTTTCGAGAAGGCAGAGCATCAGGCCCTGCATGGCGGCCAGGCGGCCGCTGTGGCGCTGGATGGGCAGCGCATTGGACTGGTCGGCGCACTGGATCCTGCACTGCAGCGGGCACTGGATATCAACGGACGGGTGTACCTGTTCGAGTTGGATCTGGCTGCGATTCGCGCCGCAACGGTTCCGGCTTTCAAGCCTTTGTCACGCTATCCAGAGGTAAGCCGGGATCTGGCGCTGGTGCTGGATCGGGCTGTGGCTGTGGCTGATATTGAGCAGTATTTGCGTGAACTGGCCGGCCCGGAGCTGCTGGGGATTAGAATATTTGATGTTTATCAAGGTGATAAAGTCGAAAGTGACAAAAAAAGTGTAGCTTTGGGCTTGACCTGGCAACATCCTTCGCGCACTCTTAGCGACGACGAGATCAATGTCATAATTGAGCGTTGCGTCAAAGGCCTGGAAGACAAATTTAATGCTAAGTTAAGGAATTGAACATGCAAAACGGCGCCCTGACAAAAGCGGAAATGGCAGAACGTCTGTTTGATGAACTCGGCGTTAACAAGCGAGAGGCCAAAGAACTGGTCGAGCTGTTCTTCGAGGAAATTCGCCAGGCCCTGGAAAGCAACGAACAGGTCAAGTTGTCTGGATTCGGCAATTTTGATCTGCGTGACAAGAAACAGCGCCCCGGCCGCAACCCCAAGACCGGTGAAGAGATCCCCATCAAGGCACGTCGCGTGGTGACGTTCCGTCCTGGCCAAAAGCTAAAGGCGAGGGTAGAGAAATATGCCGGAAGCCAGTGACAAGCAGGACCTGCCGCCCATACCGTCAAAGCGCTACTTTACCATCGGTGAAGTGGGTGAACTTTGCACGGTAAAGCCGCATGTGCTGCGTTACTGGGAACAGGAATTTCCCCAGCTTAAACCCGTCAAGCGCCGTGGCAATCGCCGCTACTATCAGCGTGAAGACGTCCTCCTGATCAGACAGATCAAATCCCTGCTATACGATCAGGGTTTCACCATCGGTGGGGCCCGTCAGCGTATGAGCGGCCATCAGGAACCGCAACCGGGTGCGGCAGTTGAAAAGGCTGAGCTCAAGCAGATGATCAAAGAACTGGAAGAGGCTCTGGCGCTGCTGTAATAGCCAGTTTTTACGGCGCCTGACGTCACTTTTTCGAACGTTCGCACGATGACTTTCTGGTTTTTTTCCGGATTTTTCCTTTACATCATAGACTCCAGTGATATATTCCATCACCGGAAAGCGGGGCATGTCGCACCGTTTCCCATTGCTCTAGCAGTATGATTGAATAAAAATAATGTCACTGCCTGAGGGAAGTTGTTGTTTAGTGTAGTCCTCAGAATGTCAGCACGTCCTGTCGACCCGGTTTCTGGAGAGAAAACCGGCGCTATTCATTGCCTCTGCATCGACGACCATAAACCTAATAAGAATCATCAAGAGGTCCATGGATGAAGTCGAATACTCAATTCACTAGTAATCCCCGAGTAAAACTGTTGTCCGCAGCTATCGCTGCCGCCATGATGCTCCCCGCAACGTCCGTGCTTGCACAGCAGGGCTCCAATACACCGGAAGTCGAAGAAGTTGTTGTAACTGGCTCCTTTATTCGTCGTTCGGAAGGTTTTCAGGCGGCATCGCCAATCCTTCAGGTTTCAGCTGAAGATATCGCCGCTGAAGGCACACCCAATATGGGTGACGTGATCCATAACCTGAGCTTTAACCAGGGCTCATCAGTTACGCAGAACTCCTTTACTGGGGCATCAAGCACATCTACCTCAATTAACCTGCGTGGTCTGGGTGCGGGCGCTACTCTTAATCTGGTTGATGGCATGCGTGTCATCGGCACCAACGTGAACACCTTCCTGCCGCAGATCGCAATCGGCCGCATGGATATCGTGACAGATGGCGCTGCCGCATTGTATGGCTCGCAGGCCGTAGCCGGTGTTGTCAACTTTGTTCCACGCAAGTCTTACGACGGCGTTCGTTTTGAAGCCTATCGCCAGGGCGATTCGCGTGGTGACTACACAGATGACCAGTTCAGCGTTCTCGCTGGTACCGAGTGGAATGGTATCGATCTCGTTGTGGCAGGTGAATACCGCTCCAATGGCAGATTGGAGATGATCGATCGCCCTGACAATTTTAACTCTGGCCTGACGTCATCCAGTACTCCCAATCCGGGCCGTTATCGTGTTCCTGTACGTGATGCCAATGGTGATCTGACAGGTAGTTTCCGCACGATTTCCGATCCAAACTGCGGTGGAACACGTGAAGATCCCACGGTACCAGGCAATAACCCGAACGGGTTTACTTTTGCAGGCCAGTGCTGGTTCGACTTCGGTGAGTTCTGGGACTACCGCGCAGCTCAGGACCAGGGTCAGGCGTTTGCTCACGCCACTTACGACTTCAGTTCTGGTCTGACGCTGTCTGGCCAGTGGGGATATTTCAAGCGTCGTACTTACAACCGTGGCTCACCCTCCAACCCGGGTGGTCGCGTTGGTGAACTGCCGGCCATTCGTGGCGAAATCCCCGGCAATCCATTCCCGGCTGTCGATGCCAATGGCAATCAGCTTTATGCGGTAGACGCCAATGGTGATGGTGTTCCGGATCGCAACGCCAACGGTATGGTCATCCGTGCTCCGGGCGCTGCAACCGGTATCCCATTTAACGAAGATGTTGCGTTTGCTGCCTGGCGTCCATGGGGTAAACATGGCACCTTGCCATCGCAACTCGGTCCAGACGGTTCCACTGTTGGTGCTGGCCTGATCCACGGCTGGCGTTCAGCGCTGCGCGCGGACTTCTCTGTACCCTGGATTGAGGGCTGGGAAGGTTCCGCCAGCTACATGTATTCAGAGCAGACAGACAACAGCCGCGCCAATAACTTCAGCCTGAGTGCTCTGACTCAGGGGCTGAACTGCGATGTCGCCAACGACCGTGACGCGTGTTTCACACCGTTTGTGTCGACTGATCCGTCTACGCTCAATACTCAGGCCGTGGCAGATTCTACCTACGTACAGAACCGTGTTTTTGATGTTGAGTCACTGCAGACACTGGATGTAGTACTTAACGGCGTAATCAGCCCCGGTGGTTTTGCGCTGCCCGGTGGTGAAGTGGGTGCAGCCGTTGGCTATCAGCGTCGTGAAGACCGTTTCGACAATACGCCCAGCCTGCACAGCCTGACTGGCGACGTATTCATTGGTACGCAATTGTTCCCGGTCAGCGATGGTCGAACTGTTGATGCCTACTTTGTCGAGCTGTCGCTGCCTGTGTTCAATACGCTGGAAGCACAGGTTGCCGTGCGTAACGAAGACTACAGCACGGGTCAAAGTTCAACAGATCCGAAATTTGGTCTGGTATACATACCGACTGACTGGCTGACAGTGCGTGCCACTACTGGTACTTCTTTTATTGCGCCAACGCTGAACCAGTTGAATGCGCCAGAGTCTTGTGGTCTGACCAACGTGTCGGATCCATTCACAACTTTCGCGGCCTTCACGGCGAACTGCTCGCAGGGCAACCCGAATCTGGTGCCTGAATCAGCGGATACCACTGCATTTGGTGTAACACTGAATCTGCTTGATGGCATGACGCTGGATATCGACTGGAGTGAAACGAATTTCGAAGACCGGATCATCAGTTCTACTACTGCTGATATTCTGGCGGCGGATTTCTTCAACTTCCGTCAGGCAACCGGTTATTCAGGTTCAGGTCTGCCGCCAGTTGATCAGGTCAGAGCCTGGGTAAACAACCCATTGTCTGACAAGCGGATCCAGCGTGACCCAAATAACGTCGCGCAGATTGATCGCATCATCAGCAGCTCCACCAATGCGTCCAAAATGGATGTCACTGCGCTGGACCTGAAATTCGACTATCTGTTCAGTATCGGCGACTGGGGTACCATGAACTTTGGGCTGGATGCCACCTATGTTGACAGCTACACATACCAGCTGTCGGCCGACCGCCCTGTGGTTGAAGCGAAAGGCAATCAGAACGCATTGACCGGCGCCGTACCGCCAATGCCGGAATGGAAAGCCAATGCCAGCATCGGCTGGAACATGGGTAACCACAGTGCCAATGTGATTGTCCGTTACATTGACGAGATCACCTTCGACGCAGAGAAGTTCTCGTTCCAGCGTTTGCTGCCTTTCAGCAACTACCGCGATGTCGAGGTACTGCGTGCCTCCACTATCACGGATGCGAGCTACAACTACTCCGGACTTGATGCTCTGGGTGGTGAGTTCTCTTTCACGGTAGGTGCTCGTAACCTGTTTGACCGACTGCCGCAGAAAGTGCCCATGCTGGGCGGCATGGAGTCAATCCTGTACGACCCGACAGGGCGTATGCTGTACGGCCGTGTTACGTTTGAGATGTAAAACACGGTAGTTCTGATCTATTGGTCGAACGTAAAAGGCGGCTCGGAGTTCCCCCCTCGAGCCGCCTTTTATTATTTTGACACACAGGCTTGCAAGCCGGAGCAGGGCAAGTATAATGCCCGCTCGGATTATTCGGGGCGTAGCGCAGTCTGGTAGCGCACCACACTGGGGGTGTGGGGGTCGCAGGTTCAAATCCTGCCGTTCCGACCAGATTTTCGCAGGCGGCCGTAAGTGGCGCGTCTGTCCTGTCATTAAAAGGCACCTTAGGGTGCCTTTTTTTATTGGAGCGAAACTCAATTACAGCGTACACTGCTGCAGCAACGGTCCTTTGCTGAGACGTTTGCAGCAGGCTGTTGATAAAACGCATTTATTGCCGGATAACAACGGAAAACAACGGTCATATGACACAGGCTTCTCCTCCTTCCAATGACGTGCAGGCACTGCCTTCGGGAGACTCTCTTCAGGTCGAAAAAATCTTTCGGTCCGGGCAGGTCATCATGCGCCAGGGCGACCCGGGAGATTGTGCCTACTTCATCCAGGAAGGACGCGTACAGATCAGTGTAAAGCTGGCAGATGGTTCGCTCGTTAATGTGGCACAGCGCGGGGCGGGCAGCGTTATCGGTGAGATGGCGATTGTCGACGGTGGCCCGCGCAGTGCAACAATTACCGCCATTGAAGACTGCCAGTTGCTGGAGATTACCCAGGCCGATTTCAGCAAGGCCGTCAGCAATGCCAACCCGATTGTTGGTCTGGTCGCGCGCCTGATTTTGATGCGTTACCGGGATCTGCTGCATCGTTCCGCGACCTTGCGCGATTTTGATGGTGACTCCTCTGTGCTTGAGCGTCAGGAGCACGAACACGCGCAACAGTCCCGCGTGCTGGATGCAGTGCGCATGACCAATGAGTTTCGCGTGGCCATTGCCGGCAATCAGCTTTTCCTCGAATATCAGCCTTTTATTGAGATCTCCAGTGGTCGTGTTGTAGGCTTCGAAGCACTGATGCGCTGGCAGCACCCTGTCCAGGGCAGAATGCGTCCCGACCTTTTCATCCCACTGGCCGAAGACACAGGTCAGATTGTTGAGGCGACACGGTGGGCGTTTCACGAAGCCTGCCATGCTTTAAAAAACATGGTTGATGCCAGCGGCAACGACCAGTTGTTCATGAGCATCAACTTTTCGGCGCATGACTTCGACGAACCGGATTTTCTTGAGCACCTTCTGCAGATTGTTGACCACGCGGGTGTTCGCCCTGACCAGATTCATATTGAAATAACCGAACGGCTGCTGCTGCGCCAGGCTCAGCATGTGCGAGCGGCGCTCCTGCAGTGTCGTGAGGCAGGCATGGATATCTCTATTGATGACTTTGGTACCGGCTACTCATCGTTGAGCTACCTTCATCAATATCCCGTCAGCACCCTGAAAATCGACAAAAGTTTTATCAACAACATGACTCGCGACGACAGCGCCCTGGGCCTGGTCCGGACCATTTTGTCATTGAGCGACAACCTGGGCTTGTCGGTGATAGCCGAAGGGGTGGAAACCGAGGAACAGGTCAGCATGTTGCGCACTCTGCGCTGTCAGGTCGCGCAGGGCTTTTTATATGCCAGGCCGCTGGGTCTGGACAGAGCGCTTGAGCTGGTAGCGCCCAAGGGTGGCGGGTCGTGCGCGAAGCTCTAATTCAGTGGCTGGGCGAAAGTGGTCTGCCCCAGCTAAGCGGTGATTTCCTCAGGGCTGTGCCCGGCATGCCGCCCATCATGCAATCCCTGCATCTGCTGGGACTGATCGTGCTGATGGCTTCCATTGTCATGATCTGTCTGCGTGTCTTGAATATTGCTGCCAGGCGCCAGGATACCGTGGAGCTGGCAGGCCGTTTGTTCCCCTGGTTTTTTTGGGCCTTGCCGCTGATGCTGTTCAGTGCTTTGCCGTTTCTTCTCGCCCGCCCGCAACGCTATTTCTACAACCCGGTATTCAGCATCAAGATGGCCGCGCTGTTTGTTGCGCTGACACTGTCCCTGATTCTATGGCGCCAGTGGCGAAAGGGACTGCTGGCAGTGGATTCTGCGATGCTGGTCAATCGGATCATGGCGCTTTTGTGCCTGTTGGCCTGGCTTTTGACGGCGTTGGGTGGTCGTTGGATTGCTTACGCTGATTATCTGTTCTGGTCGGGGTACTGACGATGCTGCATAGTGAATTCTGGCTTCAGATCGAGTACTGGCCACTGTCACAACATATCGGCGCGACCTGGTGGTTTCCGCTGCTGAACTCATTGCATGTGTTGAGTATGGCATTGATGCTTGGCGGGCTGCTGATGCTGGACCTGCGTTTGCTGGGTGTTACTGCTCGTGACTACACGGTCAAGGCGCTGGGACAGGATTTCCTGCCCTGGGTCTGGTCTGCCTTCATTGTGGCTGTTATCACCGGCCTGGGCCTGTTTATCACGCGTGCCAGTGCGCACGTGCTAAACCCTGCATTTCAGTGGAAGGTGGGCTTGATGCTGTGTGCCGGAATCAATATGGTACTGGTAGGTCGATTGCCCCCGCGCTGGAGTGGCGCGCTTTCACTTCTGCTATGGGCGGGAGTGGTGCTGGCGGGTCGCTGGATGGGACATATCATATAAGGGGAATGCCATGAGTGAAGCCTATATTGTAGGCGCGGTCAGGACTGCGTGTGGTCGGCGCAATGGTCGCCTGCGAAATATTCATCCGGTAGATCTTGGCGCGGCCGTCGTTGATGAGTTGCTGGACCGCAGCGCTGTCTCTGCGGATGTGATTGATGATGTGATTTTTGGTTGTGTCAGCCAGATCGGAGCCCAGGCTGGCAATCTTGCGCGTAATGTTGTCCTGGCATCAAGGCTGGACATCTCTGTTCCAGGCGTGACGGTGGACAGGCAGTGTGGCTCATCGCTGCAGGCTATACAGTTTGGCGCTCAGGCTGTCATGTCGCAAACGCAGGATATGGTGATCTGCGGCGGCGTAGAATGCATGAGTCTGATTCCTATCGGCAGTAATATCAGCGACGGAATCGCGAATGGTCGCGGCGTTCCCCGCGGCGAGCGGATTGACGAACTATACCCCGGTATCGAGTTCAGCCAGTTTACCGGTGCCGAGCTGCTGGGCAATAAATATCACCTGAGCCGGCTGGAGCTGGATAAATTTGGTGTGCTCAGTCATCAGCGCGCCGCTCATGCCACCCGCAACGGTTACTTCCATCGCGAAATTGTGCCTGTTGAAGTGACGACGGAAGCCGGCGATATAGAAACCCATACCGTGGATGAAGGGATTCGCTATGATGCCAGCCTGGATTCGATGTCCGGTCTGCAACCCCTGCGCCCGGGTGGCTTGATTACAGCAGGAACGGCCAGCCAGATAAGCGACGGCGCCGCCGCAGTGCTGGTGGCCAGTCGCCGCGCCGTTGAGCGCTACAATCTGCCTGTCCGTGCGCGTATACATACACTGGCGACAGTGGGTTCTGATCCGGAAATCATGCTGGAAGGGCCAATACCCGCCACCGAAAAACTGCTGGAGCGCGCTGATCTGACAATTGATGATATTGATCTTTATGAAGTCAACGAAGCATTCGGCTCGGTACCACTGGCCTGGGCCAAGGCTGTAGGAGCTGATCTGCGGCGTCTCAATGTGAACGGCGGTGCCCAGGCGCTGGGCCACCCGCTGGGTGCCACGGGTGCCAAATTGACCACCACGCTTCTGCACGAGCTGGAGCGCCGCGAGGCACGCTTTGGACTGGTTGTGATTTGCGAGGGGGGTGGCACCGCCAACGCCATGCTGATAGAGCGCGTGGAATCAATCGACTGGTAATGTGAGTCGCCTGTGAGTCAGTTCATCAATCGTTATACCACCATGCTGCCCGGTGAATCGGGTGCATCGGCCGAAGACAGTCACAGACCGCGCCAGGTGTTTCAGGCCGCCTGGTCGCCAGCCAAAGCAGAGCCGGTAGCTGCACCTGTGATGCGCGCCTGGAATCAGTCACTGGCGGACCAGATGGGGCTGTCGCTTGAAGCGGCAGATCGTGCCGAAGTGTTCTCCGGTAATCAACTTTTGACAGGCATGCAGCCATACGCTGCCTGTTATGGCGGCCATCAGTTTGGCAACTGGGCAGGACAGCTCGGTGATGGACGCGTGATCAACCTGGGAGAAATTCTCGCGCCGGACCAACAGGCCTGGACCCTGCAATTAAAGGGTGCCGGGCGCACGCCATACTCACGTCATGCCGATGGCAGGGCAGTGCTGCGGTCGTCCATACGTGAGTATCTGTGCAGTGAGGCGATGCATGCACTGGGTGTGCCGACCACGCGGGCATTGAGCCTTGTCACGACCGGAGAGAGTGTTGTCAGGGACATGTTTTACGACGGCAACCCCAAACAGGAGCCAGGTGCCATTGTTAGCCGGGTGGCTGCTGATTTTATTCGCTTCGGGCATTTCGAGCTGCCATCGGCGCGTGGCGATCATGCGCTGCTGAAGAAGCTGGTTCACTTTGTGATTGAGACACAGCATCCTGACCTGGCTCAGAATCTGTCCACAGACTCCTCACCCGAGTTGCGCATCAGCGCTTACCTGGACTGGTATGACAGGGTGTGCCAGCGGACCATCGACACGGTCGTGCACTGGGTGCGAGTAGGTTTTGTTCATGGTGTGCTGAATACCGACAATATGTCCATTTCAGGTCTGACTATCGACTATGGACCCTATGGATGGCAGGACAATTACGACCCGACCTGGACGCCTAACACAACTGACGAAGGTCAGCGCCGCTATCGCTTTGGCAATCAACTGACTATCGCGCGCTGGAATCTGTATCAGCTGGCCAATGCCATTTTTCCTCTGATTGAAGATGCGGAGGCCTTGCAGCAGCGAGTCGACGCACTGGCAACAAACTGCGATCTTGCCTACCAGCAAATGATGGCCAACAAGCTTGGGGTGGATTCCGACCTGCTGACAGAATCGCCTGTCTTGACGCTGCTGGAAAATCTGCTGCTGGCTCAGGAGACGGACATGACCCTGTTCTATCAGTCATTGGCTGCTTATCGAAAGGATGCCGGCAAACAGCCACTGCATGAATGTGTTGCGACGGCCTGCTACAGCGGTTCCGTGGAGCCAGACAATATTCCTCTGTATCAGCAGTTTGAGGCTGAATATCAGGCTGTGGCCGGCAGGCTGGATGACCCAGACCGGCTTGAATTGATGCGGCAGCACAACCCGCGCTATGTGCTCAGGAATTTCCTGGCGCAGCAGGCCATAGATGCTGCGGAAGAGGGCAGCTGGCAGGAGTTTGATTCGCTGCTCAATGCGCTGCAGCAACCCTATACCTACCAGGAAGATGTCGACGAGCTCTATGCTCGCAAGCGACCTGACTGGGCGCGAACCCGGGCGGGCTGTTCGATGCTGTCCTGCAGCTCCTAGGTTTTTTCACAATTTTCTTACCCGCTTTATCGTACGATACTTGTCATTAGCCGCAAGACTGCCAGTTGGTAACACTTTGTCACTGTTGGCTCTTGCGTGGTTTAAGGCTTTACAACATTCTACGCAGGTTTTGAAGAATGGCTGATCCATCAGTCCGTACTTGCCGTAATGATGTTGTCCGCTGTCATGTGTGACCGATTCGGGTCGAGGAGTACTCACTTGCAATTTGTAACCCGTCATCCCCTGCTGATCTTTTTCCTGCTGGCGGTGTCCGCGCTGACTTATAGCGTATTCGTAAAGCTACAATCTGATCCCGCTGCTGGTGGTCCGCCCGGTATGGGGCGTGGTCCTGGTGGCCCGGGTGGCATGGCTGCGCCATCAGTGACGGTTGCAATCGTCGAGACTGGCGTATTTGTTGACCAGGTAGAATCTGTCGGCACGGCGCAGGCCAACGAGTCACTGAGCATTACTCCCAAAGTCTCTGATATCGTGACCGGTATCTATTTCGAAGACGGCGACTTTGTTGAACGAGGAGATGTGCTGGTAGAGCTGACCAATTCAGCGGAGACAGCACGGCTGTCCGAGGCGCAGACTGCACTTGACGATGCACGACGTCAGCGAGACCGCATGGAGCAGCTGAGCAGCGATAATCTGGTGTCACGTCTGGATCTGGACAATGCGCTGAGTCAGGTGGAAACAGCTCAGGCCCGTCTGGAGGGCGTCGTCGCAAACATGCGCGATCGTGTCATCGTTGCTCCCTTCAGTGGTGTTCTGGGCTTTCGCAACATCAGCGAAGGTGCAATGGTGTCGCCAAACACCGAGATCACGACACTGGACGATATTTCCACGATCAAACTGGACTTCAACGTATCAGAGTCTTTCCTGGCGCAGCTGGAATCAGGGCTTGAAGTTACTGCCAACAGCATCGTTTATCCGAACAGAACCTTTGTCGGTGATGTGGAGGTGATTGGCTCACGTGTTGATGTAGTGACCCGATCCGTTCCCGTGCGAGCAGTCATAGACAATCCTGATGGCGCCTTGAGACCGGGTATGCTGCTGACAGTGGGGCTCATGCTCAACGAGCGCGAAACAATCGTGATTCCCGAGCAGTCGGTGGTTCCAGCGCAGGGACGACAGTATGTCTATGTTGTGGATGAGGAAGAACTGGTTCGGCGAGTTGAAGTGCAACTGGGCGCACGCCGTCCGGGCGTGGTTGAAGTATTGTCAGGCCTCGTGTCGGGACAGCGTGTTGTTGCCGAAGGGGTTGCGCAGGTTCGTCCCAATCAGCGGGTAAGAATCCTCAACACTCTGCCGGCCACTACCAGTAATACCAGCAGTGCCGCTGCGCCAGACAACAGCACAGCGGCCGCTTCCAGCGAACAATCCTGATTCGGGCTGATCATTACGTTTTGAGGGACAGGCCATGGTATTGTCTGATGTATCAGTCAAACGCCCCGTATTCGCCACTGTAATCAGCCTGCTGCTGGTTGCGTTTGGCATTATTTCATTTATGGAACTGCCGCTGCGGGAGTATCCCGACACCAGTCCACCGGTTGTTTCGGTCAGCACCAGTTACCCCGGCGCATCGGCAGAGATAGTCGAGCAGCAGATCACCCAATTGATCGAAGATCAGATCAACGGTGTGGAAGGGGTCACGTCTATCAACTCCTCAAGCAGTGACGGCAGTTCCCGCGTCTCAGTGGAGTTTGAAGTCGGGCGCGACATCGATCAGGCTGCCAATGATATTCGCGACAAGATTTCCCGCATTACCCGGGCTCTGCCTGAGGATGTAGACCCGCCGCAGATTGCCAAGGCTGATGTTGATGGCAGACCTATTGCGTTTTTTAATCTGACCAGCACGCAGATGAGCTTTCTGGAGCTCAATGATTATGCAGAACGCTTTATTGTAGATCAGTTTGCTGTAATCGATGGTGTCGCCAATGTCAGCGTGATGGGCACTGGTGGTTATGCCATGCGTGTATGGCTGGATCGCGTCAAACTTGCGGCACGTGGTTTGACGGTAACCGATGTTGAATCGGCGCTGCGCAGACAGAATCTGGAACTGCCGGCTGGACGGGTAGATTCCATCGATCGCGAGTTTACCGTCCGCGTCGACCGGGTTTATCAGACGCCGGAAGATTTTGCCCGACTGGTCATCGCCAGAGGTGCAGACGGCCATCAGGTAACGCTTGGTGAAGTAGCTCGTGTGGAGCTGGGCGCAGCCAGTACGCGATCAATCTTCCAGGGAAATGGTAGCGATGCGGTGGGCCTGGGTTTGGTCAAACAGTCAAATGCCAACAGCCTGACGGTGCTGCGTGAAGCCACTGCCCTGATCGAACGCATCAACGCGACCCTGCCAGATCACATGACGCTGATGCTGTCTAACAGCGATGCCGAGTTTATCGAAAATGCGATCAGTTCGGTGTATTCCACCATCTTCATGACTGTGGTGCTGGTCAGCCTTGTGATTTATATGTTCCTGGGCTCCGTGCGCAGCATGCTGATTCCTGCGGTGACCATTCCGGTCTGCCTGCTGGCAGCGTTCATGGTGCTGCTGGCGTTTGGCCTGACCATCAATCTGATCACATTGCTTGCCATGGTGCTTTGTGTTGGATTGATCGTCGATGATTCGATTGTGGTGCTTGAGAATATCCAGCGTCGAGTCGAAGCAGGAGAGCCACCATTGCTGGCGGCCTTTAATGGTTCCAGACAGGTGGCGTTTGCTGTGATCGCCACCACAGCCGTGCTGATTGCCGTGTTTGTCCCGGTTGTTTTCATGGACGGCAACATGGGCATTCTGTTTTATGAACTGGCGATAACAGTGGGCGGCGCAGTGATTTTCTCCACCGTGCTGGCACTGTCTTTGACGCCGATGATGGCCTCCAAGCTGTTGAATACGCACGCTCACGAAAGCTTCCTGACTCGTCAGGTGGATCGCTTCTTCCGTTGGCTGCAACGCGGTTATCACAACGCGCTGGAAGTGTGTCTGCGGCTTCGTTACGCAGTCGCCGCCAGTCTGGTGCTCATAGGGATTGTGGTCTACTTCCTGTGGCAGCAGGTGCCCAGTGAGTTTGCACCGCAGGAAGACCAGGGCGTGATGATGGTGCGCATGGCCGGGCCTGAAGGTGCCAGCATGTCCTATATGCAGGACAAGACCAACGCCATTCAGGACACTCTGTTACCGTATCTGGAGCGTGGCGAAGTCAGTAGCGTTGTCACAATGTTGCCGGGATGGGGCGGTGGCGGTGGCGTTAACAGCGGCATGAGCATCATCGCTTTGCCCGACTGGGCTGAGCGTCCCAAACCGACGACCGACATCATGAGCGAGCTCATGACCGAATGGCGATCCATTCCTGGTCTGGAAACCATGATGTTCATGCGTTCGGGGCTGGTGCGCGGTGGTGGTGGCCAGCCAGTCCAGTTTGTAATTGGTGGACGCAGCTATGAAGAATTGGCGCAGTGGCGTGACATGCTGATTCAGCGTGGCGAAGCCAGCGGTATGTTTACCCGTATGACCTCAGATTACGAAGAGACTCGTCCAAGTCTGACCATTACCGTGGACAAAGTTCGCGCTGCTGATCTTGGTGTATCGATTCAGGCGATTGGTCGCACACTGCAGGCCATGATGAACGAAAGCCGGGTCACCACGTTCATTGACGCCGGCGAGGAGTATGACGTTATCCTTCAGGCGGAAGAAACACAGCGGGCATCCCCGGACGACCTGACGAATATTTACGTTCGCTCTGAAGGTACAGGACAGCTGATACCCATGTCCAACCTGATCAGTGTAGAAAATACCTCTGCAGCGAACTCTCTGAATCGTTACAACAGGGTCAGGGCAATTACTTTGTCGGCAGGGCTGCAGCCGGGTGTGAGTCTGGACGAGGCGCTGGCTTTCCTCGAGAACCTGGTACTCACCGAATTGCCTGATTACGCCCAGATTGACTATAAGGGTGAATCACTGGAACTGAAAGAAGCCAGTGGTGGTCTCGCTCTGATCTTCGCGATGTCATTGCTGGTGGTGTTTCTGGTTCTGGCGGCGCAGTTTGAGAGTTTTGTGCATCCGCTTGTGATCATGACAACAGTTCCGCTGGCAATATTTGGCGCCTTGATTGGATTGCTGCTGACAGATGGCACGCTCAATATTTACACCAATATCGGACTGATCATTCTGGTTGGTATTGCCAGTAAGAATGGCATTCTGATTGTTGAGTTTGCGAACCAGCTGCGCGATGAAGGCAAGCCTTTCCGTGAGGCGCTGGTGACTGCCTGCGACATGCGTCTGCGGCCGGTGCTTATGACTGCCATTTCAACACTGATGGGCGCTTTGCCGCTGATTCTGTCGACTGGTGCCGGTTCTGAAAGCCGTGTTCTGCTGGGCACGGTAATATTCTCGGGTGTACTGATGACCACGTTGATGACGCTGTTCATCGTGCCTGTGGTTTATGACCTGCTGGCCAAAAATACCAGTTCGCCGCAGGCGGTTGCGCAAATGCTCGGCAGCCTGCAGCGTAAGTATGCTGGAAAGACCGATGTGAACAGCTCTGGTCTTGACCGTGACGACAATGCTCACGGAGCTTCTGGTGGTGGAGAGCCACAGGCCGTCAATCAGCGCCGGGAAGATGTCTAAGCTTCGCAGGGACGGCTGTGCAAGCTGACACTGACAACGCCAGCCCGAATTGGCTGGCGTTGTCTATCCGGGCCGGCACACTGTCTGCAAGGGTATGGCACAGTCAAATGAAAGTCTCGCCTGATTAGCTGCTCAGGTTAACTGCCCAGGGACGCCTCAGTTTCGGTAAAAAGGGTAATTCTGCTGTCACGCCGACCAGCGTCAGTGCTGGCTATCAACAGATAGTCCCGCCGACCATCTTGCCGGCTGGCACTGATCAGCAGGTCTTTCTCTTCGTCCAGCCCCAAATCAGAGAATGGTGTCTCTGCAGGCAGGGTAACTTTGCCAAGTCGCTTTTTTGCCTCGGCCCGGTAGTGCATCCGTGCCACAACTTCCTGACCTGTATAGCAGCCTTTTTTGAAATCGACGGCACCATTGAGGTCGTAGTTCAGCAGCTGCGGTGTAAACAGTTCCTGCTGTCCGGGGCGAATATGCACGATGCCATTTCTGATGTCGTGAGACAGCCATGTGTTCTTATCCAAAGGCTGGCATTCCGACTGTAAGCGGTCGCTGATAAATTGCGCCTTGTCGTCTCTATCCTGGTCGTTTTCCCGTTTCAGCAGGATTTCGAATCGGGTCGGAGCTGCATCCAGGTCAGGCAATCGGATGATGACATGACCGGGTCCGGTGGTGATCTGATCCGGGGCTGCGGGAAGTTCAGATTCGATGAGTGATTGAAGCTGATCAAGGTCGTCAGCAATCAGCTGGATCAGTTCATGGGTTTCAGTGACTCTTGTCAGTTGAACCTTAAAAAATACCTGATACTTCGACAGGGTATTCAGGATGACCTCGGCCATGCCTGACCGGGTGAGCAGATAAAGTACAGGGACGTTGTCAGCGTCCTCCTGCCGGATCACTCGCAGGTCACTGATTACCCGACCTTTAAGATTGCAGAGTGTGCCGCGGACACTTTGCTCTGCTGTGGCGCGGCGCAGATCGCAGCTTAGTTGTCCCTGCAGAAATCGTTCAGCATCAGGTCCGCTGACGCGGATAAGATCAAAGTCTTCACTTCGGCTGGCGTGACAGCTTGATAGATTCTTCATGGTGATGTGGAGCAGCTTAACGGCAAAGTCTGCCGATTTCGGTTAAAATTGAAGTACCAATTTTTCAGGTGGCCACATGGTATCAGATATTGCATACAAGAAGTTGCTCTGGCATAGCCGTCGCGGTATGTGGGAGCTGGACATTCTTTTACTTCCGTTCGCAGAAAAATGTCTGCCCACGCTGGGGGAGCAGGATCATTTACTCTACGAGCGGCTCCTGGCCGAGGAGGATCAGGACCTGTTTGCCTGTCTGGTAGAGCGGGCAGTGCATCCCGATCCGCATTTGCAGGCACTGGTGGTGCGAATTCGCGAATTTGCAGCTTCCGGTGTTGCCAGGCCGCACTGACCAGGATGCAACGCTCACTCCCGCATCATGAATGGGAGCAGGTCGCTGTCCAGCTGATTATTGATCGAGTGTTTGTTGTTTCACTGATTTGCCTGTCAGCAACGGCAATTTTGTTCAGTGGACTCAGTGTCTGGGCAAAACTGCTGATTCTGGTGGGTCTGATGTTGATATCGCTGACCTGGTATCGCAGGCATCGGGCCATGCAGGTGATATCCTGCAGCCTGCACGATGGACAGTGGCAACTGTCACTGCGCAATGGGCGTCGGGTACACGCCGCGCCGGTTTCAGCCTATCTGTCCGCTGGTGTCCAGGCATTGGTTCTGCGGGGAGCGGACGGTCGCACCTATGCCCTGCGAATGTGGCCATGGCCAGGGTGCTCGGCCGCCCAGCGGCGTCTGCGGTTACTGGTTATGGGGTCAGTGCAGACGCGGCGTCAGGATTCCTGAGGTGCGAGGATGGTGTCGACGGCTTCCGGCAGAAGCTCCGGGTAATCGAGTGTGTAATGCAGGCCACGGCTCTCTTTTCGCAACAGCGCAGACTCCACGATCAGGCGTGACACCAGAACCAGATTGCGCAGCTCCAGCAGGTCGCGACTGACCACGTAGTGTCGGTAGTGATAGGAAATCTCGTGTTCAAGTATCTGTATTCGTCGCTGGGCACGCAGCAGGCGCTGATCGCTGCGCACGATACCGACATAATCCCACATGACCCTGCGCAGCTCGTCCCAGTTGTGTGCCACGACAACTTCTTCCTGCGACTGGGTCACGCGGCTTTCATCCCATGCCGGGATTCTTTCGGGCAGCGGCTCAATTGTGTCGAAGTGGCTGCGGATATGCTCGGCCGCTCCAAAAGCCAGCACAAAACACTCCAGCAGGGAATTGCTGGCCATGCGATTGGCGCCGTGCAGGCCTGTGCAGCTGGTCTCACCGATGGCATACAGATTGTCGATATCGGTCCGACCGAGTTTGTCCACCACGACGCCACCGCAGGTGTAGTGCGCAGCGGGAACCACCGGGATGCGATCCCTGGTGATATCGATGCCGTACTCCATGCAACGTGCATAGATCGTCGGGAAGTGTTCCTTGATGAATGCGGCAGGCTTGTGAGAGATATTCAGATACACACAATCGCAGCCCAGACGCTTCATTTCATGGTCGATAGCACGGGCGACAATATCGCGTGGCGCCAGTTCAGCGCGAGCGTCAAATTCGGGCATGAAGCGCGAGCCATCCGGAAGCTCCAACGTGGCACCTTCGCCCCGTAACGCCTCAGTAATGAGGAAAGAGCGGGCATGAGGGTGATACAGGCAGGTCGGATGGAACTGATTGAATTCCATGTTTGCGACGCGACAGCCTGCCCGCCATGCCATGGCGATGCCGTCACCGGTCGCGCTTTCCGGATTGGTTGTGTAAAGATAGGCTTTACTGGCACCGCCGCTTGCCAGAATTACAAAACGTGCACGAAACACTTCCACCTGGCCCGTTTCATTGTTATGAACGTAGGCTCCGACGCAGCCCTTGCCTGGCAGACCAAGCTTCTGACGGGTGATAAGATCGACTGCTACCCGGTTCTCAAACAGCTCAATCGCCGGTGTCTGCAATGCCTGCTGACGCAGAGTTTCAAAGACGGCCCGACCGGTGGCGTCTGTGGCGTGAATGATGCGGCGATGACTGTGCCCACCTTCCTGAGTGAGGTGAAGGGGTTTGAGGTTGTCACGATTCAGCGGCTGTGAGGCAGCACCGGTGCCAGCTTCATCTCGCGGCAGAACGGTAAATGGGACACCCTGCTCAACCAGCCATTGGATGGCTTCCTGGCTGTGCTCGACAATGTGTCTGACCATGGCTTCGTTACACAGTCCGCCGCCAGCATCCAGTGTGTCGGAAATATGTGCATCGATACTGTCATTTTCGTCCAGTACCGCAGCAATGCCACCCTGAGCCCAGAATGTGGCACCCTGATTCAACGAGCCTTTGCTGAGCACGGCAATGCGTGCGAAATTCGCGGTCTTGAGCGCCAGGCTGAGCCCTGCAGCACCACTGCCAATGATAAGAACGTCGTAATCGTGCAAAGTCGTGTCAGCCTTCTGCTGTGGTGCAAGGTCGAAGAATTCTATAGACTCTCAGAACTTTTGCAAATAGTGGTGGTCATTGTCTTTTTGCTTGATGATGGAAGCAAAAGTTGAGGCACATAAGGGAAGTATGACGAATCAAGTGACTGACAACCAGCTGGTTGAGCGGGTTCTGCAAAATGACGACCGGGCTTTCTCATTGCTGGTTACCCGCTATCAGCACAAGGTGCTTGGCCTGATAGGCCGGTTTGTCAAAGATCCGCATGAGGCAGAGGATGTCGCTCAGGAAGCTTTCCTGAAGGCTTACCGGGCTTTGCCCAGTTTCCGGGGTGATAGTGCGTTTTACACCTGGCTTTACCGCATAGCTGTCAACACGGCAAAAAATCATCTGGTTTCCCGCGGCCGAAGGCCTCCCAGTACTGATGTGGATATGGAAGACGCGCAGCAGGTCGACGATACCAGCACCCTGAGAGAGCTGGAGAGCCCTGAGGCCAACCTGGAGCGGGAAGACTTGCGTCGTGTCATCTACCAGGCAATCGAGGAACTGCCCGAAGAACTCAAAACTGCGTTCAGCCTGCGCGAATTTTCCGGTTTGAGTTACGAAGATATAACAGAAGTGATGGATTGCCCGGTGGGCACAGTCCGATCGCGCATATTCCGGGCTCGCGAGGCGATAGATAAACGAATTCAGGAGCTGATGAAACCCTGACCGCTGGCCCTTTGGCTTCTCTGAACATGGCAACTGCCATTTTTTTGTCAGAATTGAGCCAGGTATGGGAACTTAGCCCGAACAGCATAGTCAAAGCACTGAAACCGGATAAACCGGTAAGACAAGTAAAGCAGAGGTATGTATTGCATGCAGCAGGACAGCCAGAGTCACCCGGATTCGCAGAAAACACAAGACGAGCTGGATAATGAAGCGCTGTCGGCTCTCATGGACGACGAGTTGAGCGATTTTGAACTACGCCGCCTGTTGGCGAGGCTCGATGCCGAGCCAGAGCTGTTGGCCCGCTGGGAACGATTCAACCTGACCCGCGCCGTGCTCTCCGGTGAGCCAGTCCAGCATCCCTTGCTGCCGTCAGACAACAGTCTGTCCCTGCATGCGCGTGTGATGCAGGCCGTCACTGAGGAACAGCAGCCGTCATTGCCTGAGGCCGCCACAGCGGTTAGCGCTGAAGGCAAAAATAATCATTGGCGCCGAGGTATGGCACGAATGGCCGTCGCTGCCTCTGTAGCCGTGGCAGCTTTTGTGGGCATGCAATCAATGTTGCAGCCAACAGATTCCATATCAACATCGGGTGCCGTGCCGCTCGCCAGCGAGCAGACCGAGTCTGGCAGCAACGCAGTAGAGATCCGACAGATCGCTGTAGATGCGGAAGCGCAACAGCGTCTCAATGAGTACATTCAAAGCGTGAACATACCGGCCCGTGTGGATTCGGCGTCGGCACCGTTCAGCATTCTGCGGGAATCGCCGATGCTGCGCCCGGTCTCTGACCGTGAGCTGGTGCCAGTGGATGCTTCACAGCAGATTCAGCAGCCGTAAGGGAGTGCGACAGGCATGTGGCAGGCATGCCGATAATGGACGACGGGATTGATTGAGAATTGATAGTTGAACCGTTTAGACCGTTTGGACCGTAAGGAAGCGTAGGAAGTAGAGAGCAATAGTGTACTGCACAGCCCGGACCCGTTAGGGTGCCGGGCTTTTTTTATGTTCTGTAAGCCCATGTGCTGCGCAGCAGAGCTCTGTCACGGGATTGAAGACAGAGCCGCATCAGGGTATGTTAGAGCATCGAATCAAGCAGTTGGGAGAGAGCATGTTGGCAGCCAGAGCGATGGGTTTACCGGAGTTTGCCCGGGTTACAGTCAGACGGTTCAGCAATACGTGGCTGACGGTACTGTTTGTCATGCTGCTCACCGGCTCAGCCCAGGCCCAGAATGGCCTGCCGGATTTCGCCAGCCTGGTCGAGCAGAACTCGCCCGCCATCGTCAATATCACCACCCGTCAGCAGGTGCCTGTGCGAGATGGCTCGCGGCAGAATGACCTGGAAGAGCTGCTGCGGCAGCTGCAGCCCGAGGGAGAGATTCCTGATATACCGGATCTGCCGGATATGCGTCCGCGCGGTGGTGTGGGTTCCGGATTCATTATCAGTGAAGATGGCTACATCATTACCAATCACCATGTTGTCGCCAATGCAGATCGCATCACCGTGACGATGACCGACAGACGCGAGTACATTGCTGATGTGATCGGAAGCGATGAACTGTCAGATGTCGCCTTGATCAAGATTGACGCCACTGATCTTCATTCTGTGGTGTTTGGCGACTCCGAGCAGGTCAGGGTCGGTGAGTGGGTGTTGGCGATTGGCTCACCCTTCGGGCTGGAGTTTTCAGCAGCAGCGGGCATTGTCAGCGCCAAGTCCCGTAACGTGCCATCACGCGGCCCTGCAAACTATGTATCCTTCATACAGACCGATGTGGCCATCAACCAGGGCAACTCCGGCGGTCCCCTGTTTAACCTGGCTGGTGAGGTGATCGGCATCAACTCGCAGATCCTCAGCAGCACGGGCGGCTCAAACGGAATTTCATTCGCCATTCCCAGCAATATGGCTCTCAACGTCGTTGAGCAGCTGCGGGAGAGTGGCAGCGTGTCCCGTGGTTTGCTGGGCGTCATGATCAAGGATGTTGACCATGCCCTTGCGCAGGCCTTCAACATGGATAGACCAAGCGGCGCTTTTGTTGATGAAGTTCAGCCCGGCAGTCCCGCAGAACAGGCGGGTGTGCAGACCAATGACATCGTGCTGGCATTTAACGGTATTGCTATTGAAGAATCTTCACAATTGCCGTTTTATGTAGGTCAGGTGCGGCCGGGAACAGAAGCCACATTGACGATCATGCGGGACGGCCAGCGACAGACGCTGGACGTGGTTGTCGGAGCGCTGCCAGGCGGCGATACCATGACAGCTGGCGTACCACGGCCGGCAGCTCAGGGTAACTCCCTGGCGCTGACTGTGGAGTCACTGGATCCGGAGCTCGCGCAGGATGTACCTGAATTGTCGAGAGGTGGCGTTGTCATCGATCAGTTGCGTGATGGTCCTGCCCGGGCGGCAGGCCTGGCCAGCGGCGACGTAATCGTGGCACTGAATCACCAGCGTATCGAGTCGGTTGCAGACTTTGACGCGGTCGTCGAGACGCTGCCGGCAACTGGCTATGTGCCCATTCGCGTGGTACGTAATGGCCGTGGCACCACCCTGGTGCTGGAGCTGCGCTGAGCGTCCGGCGCAGCCCGGAATCCCTTGCATTTCCCCGAAATTCCCTGACAGTAGGCGCCGGATCATGTAGACTTGGCGCCTTCCGATTTATTGGTGTACCTCCTAAGTGACAGATTTAAACCGCATTCGCAATTTTTCCATTATCGCCCATATTGATCACGGCAAATCAACGCTGGCTGATCGCTTCATACAGTTCTGTGGCGGACTGACCGACAGGGAAATGGCCGAGCAGGTGCTGGATTCTCTGGATATCGAGCGCGAACGGGGGATTACCATCAAGGCCCAGAGTGTCACGCTGTTTTATCAGGCCCTGGATGGCGAACGCTACCAGCTGAATTTCATCGATACCCCTGGACATGTCGACTTCTCTTATGAGGTTTCTCGATCACTGGCGGCCTGTGAAGGTGCGTTGCTGGTGGTTGATGCCGGGCAGGGGGTAGAAGCGCAGTCTGTTGCCACCTGTTATACCGCTATCGAGCAGGGCCTGGAAGTTATTCCAGTCCTCAACAAGATGGATCTTCCCCAGGCTGAGCCCGACAAGGTCCGCATGGAGATTGAGGAAATCATCGGTATTGACGCTTCCCAGGCTGTGCCCTGCAGTGCCAAAACTGGCATGGGCATCCAGGATGTTCTGGAAGAACTGGTGCGTCTGGTGCCGCCACCGCAGGGCGACCGTGATGCGCCACTGCAGGCGCTGATCATCGACTCCTGGTTCGACAATTATCTGGGTGTCGTATCACTCGTGCGCGTCAAACAGGGCACGCTGAAAAAGGGCGACAAGATCATCGCCAAGAGTATTGGCAAGGCCCACCTGGTTGACCACGTAGGCTATTTTGATCCCAAACGACACGATCTTGATCTGCTTCAGGCGGGTGAAGTGGGTTACATCATAGCCGGTATCAAGGACATCAAGGGTGCACCAGTCGGTGACACGATTACGCTGGCCTCAACCGCCGATGTGAAACCGCTGGCTGGTTTTCGTCGTATTCAACCACAGGTCTACGCCGGTCTTTATCCGGTGTCTGCGGATGATTTTGAGGATTTCCGGGACGCGCTGGAAAAGTTGACGCTGAACGATGCGTCGCTGTTCTACGAGCCGGAAAGTTCTGATGCGCTGGGTTTTGGTTTCCGGTGCGGTTTTCTGGGCATGCTGCACATGGAAATTGTGCAGGAGCGTCTGGAGCGTGAGTACGACATCAATCTGATTACGACAGCGCCAACCGTGGTTTATGAAGTGGTGATGCGCAACAATGAGGTTGTACGTGTCGAGAGCCCGTCCTCACTGCCACCAACCGCTTCGATTATCGAGACACGTGAGCCCATCGTACTGGCAAGTATCCTGGTGCCGCAGGAACATGTCGGCAATATCATCAACCTTTGTGTTGCCCGGCGTGGTGTGCAGCGCGACATGCAGTTCATCGGTCAGCAGGTCTCCTTAAGCTATGAGTTGCCGATGGCAGAAGTGGTGATGGACTTTTTTGACAAGCTGAAGTCTGCCAGTCGCGGCTACGCGTCGCTGGACTACCATTTCATCCGCTTCCAGACGGCAAGCCTGGTAAGGCTGGATGTATTGATCAACGGTGATCGCGTCGATGCGCTGGCCCTGATTGTGCACCGTGATCAGGCGCACTTCAAAGGCCGCATCCTGGTGGAAAAAATGAAAGAGCTGATTCCGCGCCAGATGTTTGATGTGGCTATTCAGGCAGCGATCGGTGGCCAGATTGTGGCCCGCTCAACCGTCAAGGCGCTGCGCAAGAATGTCACAGCCAAATGTTATGGTGGTGACGTGACACGCAAAAAGAAGCTGCTTGAAAAGCAGAAAGCTGGTAAAAAACGAATGAAACAGGTGGGGAACGTGGAAGTCCCCCAAGAAGCGTTCCTGGCAGTGCTCAAGGTGGATAGTTAATGGATATTGATTTTTCCCTGGTCCTGGTTGTACTGGTTGCGATTTGTGGTTTTATCTGGTTGCTGGACAGGTTGCTGCTGGCTAAAGGGCGCAAACAGGCAGGCAAGGAAGAAGAACCGGTTGTTGTCGAATACGCAAAATCTTTCTTCCCGGTACTGGTTATCGTTTTGCTGCTGCGCTCATTCGTGGTTGAGCCTTTTCAGATTCCATCCGGCTCCATGATTCCGACACTGGAAGTTGGCGACTTCATTCTCGTGAACAAATACCATTATGGTCTGCGTCTGCCTGTGGTCGGCACCAAAATCATGTCCAACAATGAACCGCAGCGTGGTGAGGTCATGGTATTTTTTCCGCCGCATCAACGCCGTTATTTCATCAAGCGCGTGATAGGTCTGCCGGGCGATACCATTGAATATGAGAACAAGGTGCTTCGCATTAATGGTGAGGCGGTGGACATCGATCTGGTTGGCGATATTGAGATCGATACCGGGGCCAGTATGCAGGCAGGTCTGCTGTTTAACGAACGCCTTGGCGAGTCCAGTCATCAGGCCCAGATTATTGCCAACGATTTCAGAAGCAGCTCGCGCACCAGCTGGGTTGTCCCGGCGGGCCATTACTTCATGATGGGCGACAACCGCGATAACAGTGCCGACAGCCGAGTCTGGGGACCCGTGCCTGAGGAAAATATTGTTGGCAAAGCGTTTGCCGTCTGGATGCACAAAGAGCCCGGTTTAAATCTGCCAACATTCAGTCGTAACCAATTCATCAACTGAGCCAGATTACACGCCGATGATTGATGACGCTGTGCTGCGCAGGCTCCAGGCGAGTCTGCGTTATACCTTTGCCGACGAAGACCTGCTGGTTCTTGCGCTGACCCATCGCAGTGCAGCTACTCCTCATAACCAAAGACTTGAATTTCTCGGTGACGCGGCACTGGGGCTGGTTTCCGCGCAGCTGCTTTATCTGGCCTGGCCACAGGCAACGGAAGGTGAGCTGAGTCAGTTCCGTTCGCGACTGGTCAATCAGCAGACACTCGCCGCCATGGCCCGGGAACTGTCACTTGGCGAAGCACTGCTGCTTGGCCTGGGCGAGCGCAAGAGCGGTGGCCGGCAACGCGACTCCATCCTGTGTGATGCGATAGAAGCCGTGATCGGGGCAGTATTTCTCGATGGCGGGTTTTCTGCGTGTCATGATGTCGTGGCAGGGCTGTTGCAGAGTCGTCTGTCGAAGCTTGCCCCACTGAATGCCAAAGATGCCAAAACACGATTGCAGGAGATAGCGCAGGCGCGTGCTGTTTCACTGCCACAATATACGGTTGTCAACATTGAGGGTGAAGAGCATGATCAGATCTTTCATGTGACTTGCCAGATTGATTTGTTGAGCTCGCCGACCAGTGGCTCCGGGCGAACACGAAAACTTGCAGAACAGCAGGCAGCGAGCGCTGCCTTGAAACAATTACAGGGCAAAACGTCAATCAAGTCGGAGGGCTCATGACAGACACCGTATCGAGTGAAACGCGTCGCTGCGGATTTGTGGCGATTGTGGGTCGTCCCAACGTCGGCAAATCGACTTTGTTGAATCACCTTCTTGAACAAAAGATCAGTATTACTTCGCGCAAGCCGCAGACTACGCGCCATCGAATAACCGGTGTCAGAACTGACGCTGACACGCAATACATCTTTGTAGATACACCTGGTTTGCACAAAGCCGACAAGAAGGCGCTTAATCGCGCGATGAACGCCACGGTACACGAAGTGCTCAAAGACGTTGATCTTGTCTTTTTTGTAGTGGAACGACTGGTGTTCAATGATGAGGATGCGATGGTTCTGGAAGCCCTTCAGAACGTAAAAGTGCCGGTGTTGCTGCTCATTAACAAGTGTGATCAGCTTGCTCAGCGCGAACGGCTGCTGCCACACATTCAGCATCTGTCTACACTGCGCGATTTCTCAGAGATCATTCCAATCGCTGTGCTCAACGGTCACAACCTGGATACCGTTCTGGAGTGTGCACAGAAATATCTGCCGCACAGTGAGTTTCTGTTCCCGGAGGATCAGGTGACAGATCGCAGCTCACGCTTTCTGGCGTCAGAACTGATCCGCGAGAAAATTACCCGTCAACTGGGCGATGAGTTGCCTTATGAAGTGACGGTTGAGATAGAGCGCTTTGAACAGCAGGGCGCTGTTCTGCATATCCATGGCTTGATTCTGGTAGACAAACCCGGTCAGAAACAGATCATCATCGGTCAGGGCGGAGAGCGTCTGCGCAGCATTGGCAAGGCGGCGCGACTCGATATGGAACGCTCTTTTGAGCACAAGGTCATGCTGCACCTGTGGGTCAAGGTAAAGTCTGGCTGGGCCGACGATGAGCGTGCCCTGCAGAGCCTGAACTGAGCTCACTGACAGCCGGAGTATCAGATGATACGTATTGATCTGCAGCCGGCCTATCTGCTTCATTCCCGGCCCTATCGCGATACCAGTGCGCTCGTCGATTTGCTGACACTTGACTATGGTCTCGTCCGTGCGGTGGCCAGAGGTGTCCGGGGCCGTCGGCGGCGTGTTGCACTGCAGCAGCACCAGCCTCTGCTGGTATCTCTGGGGGGCAGGGGTGAGCTGTTGACGCTCAATCACGTCGAAGCTGCAGCACCCGGATTTTTCCTCAGTGGAAAGTATCTTTATAGCGCTCTTTATATGAACGAATTGCTGGTGCGCCTGCTGCAGGTCTATGAGCCCCATGAAGAGCTTTACCGTGCTTACCAGGCAGGTCTGCTGGGTCTGCAGAGGATCGGTAGCCTGCCGGCGAATGCACGTGCTGTGGCACAGCCGGGGAGTGCGGCTGGACCGGATATGCCAGATGCGCTGGAGCCGCTCCTCAGGCGTTTTGAGTGGTCTGTGCTGGGTGAGCTGGGATATCAGCCAGATCTGGTGTCAGTCGATGAAAATAACGTCTATTGTCTGACCGCCGATGCTGGATTCGAGGCTGTTTTTGGTAAAAAGGACGATACTTTTTCAGGCGAGGCACTATTACTACTCCAGGATCTGCTTGAGCACCCTGAGGCGGATGTATCGCCGGCATGGACTCCTGTGATGCGAACCACGGCAAAACGATTGATGCGCCAGGCGCTGGGCCCACTGTTAGGTTCGCGACCGCTGATGAGTCGTCGTCTGTTTGCCGGTCAGACTGACTGAATCGCGCCCTGGCTCTCCGTCTCTTAACGCCTACCGTCGGGCGCCAATACAGGGTAAAATTCGCCCCTTTGGTTTGTCAAAGTTGCTATCAGGTCCACATATGTCGCAAGCACAAGACTCGCAAGCGCAGAACCCCAGGAAAACGCCCGAATCCGGCGCATCGGCTGATCAAGTAGCGTCGCTGCGGGAGTTTCAGACTGTTGACTCCCAGGTTGGCAATACACCCCTGGTTCGCCTGCAGCGAATGAACAAGAATGATTCCAATACCATTCTGTTGAAACTGGAAGGCAATAACCCAGCAGGTTCAGTCAAGGATCGACCTGCCTACAACATGATCCTGCAGGCCGAACTGCGGGGTGATATCAAACCCGGTGACACCCTGATTGAAGCAACCAGCGGAAACACGGGTATTGCGCTGGCAATGGTGGCAGCGATCAAGGGTTACAAAATGGTTCTGGTCATGCCGGAAACCATGTCAGAAGAGCGCAAGGCGTCCATGTCTGCCTATGGTGCTGAACTAGTCCTGGTCAGCGATGAGCAGGGTATGGAAGGCGCGCGCGATCTGGCTGAAAAAATGAGCCGTGAAGGACGTGGCAAGATCCTCGACCAGTTTGCCAATGCTGACAATCCCAACGCGCATTATCTTACAACTGGCCCTGAAATATGGCGGGATACCGGCGGTCGTGTTACACATTTTGTTGCCTCGATGGGAACGACAGGAACCATCATGGGTGTGTCACGTTACCTGAAAGAACAAAACCCCGATATCAGGATCGTCGGCCTGCAGCCCGAAGATGGTTCAAAAATACCCGGCATTCGACGTTGGCCGCAGGAATACCTGCCGCGCATTTTCGAGCCTGCCCGTGTTGATCAGATCATTGACATTGATCAGAAGGATGCAGAGCGCACCATGCGATCATTGGCAAAAGAAGAGGGTATCTTTTGCGGCGTTTCTTCAGGTGGTTCGGTTTACGGTGCCCTGCAGGTCAGCGAGCGCGTCAACAATGCTGTCATCGTCGCGATCATCTGCGATCGCGGTGATCGCTATCTTTCTACTGGTGTATTTTCCTGAGATCTTTTATGAGTCGATCGCGTCGTGGCCGGCAGCGTCTGCCGTCCGAGCCCGTTAACCTGTCTATTGACCGCCTGAGCCATGAGGGCCGCGGTGTCGCCAGCAATGAAGGCAAAATTGCTTTCGTGGAGGGTGCGCTGCCGGGCGAACAGGTTACGGCTGTTTATACCAATCGTCGCAGCAAGTATGACGAACTGCGTCTGGAGTCACTGCTGACGCCGGCGCCTGATCGGACTGAGCCTCCCTGTGAATTCGCCAGTATCTGTGGTGGTTGTGTGCTTCAGCATCTGGTACCCGAATCCCAACTGTCACTCAAGCAGCAGATTCTCGCTGACCACTTGAAACACAGTGGCGGAATCAGCGAATACCAACATTTGCCAGCCATGTCTGCTGACACGCTGGCCTATCGTCGCAAGGCGCGTCTGGCTGTTCGCTATGTCCACAAAAAAGGCGATGTGCTGGTTGGTTTTCGTGAAAAATCCAGTTCCTTTATCGCCGATATGGAGTCATGCCAGGTGCTGGTGGCTCCGGTCGGCAATCTCATTCGGCCATTGCGTGATCTGCTGATGAGCATGGATGGACGTCGGGATATTCCCCAGATCGAAGTGGCCGTTGGCGAGACGAAATGCGTCGCAGATGACGATATGTCGGAGGTGCTCAAGGTAGCGCTGGTATTAAGACATCTGGAGCCGCTCAGTGAGTCCGATCTTGACCGCTTGCGACAATTCGGCGAGCAGCACGACATAGAATGGTATCTGCAGTCGGGTGGTCCGGATACCGTGCACCGGTTCTGGCCAGACGAGGAACCGTCCCCTCTGAGCTATTTCCTGCCAGACCCACTGGGCGATATTACGATGCATTTTCAACCCGGTGACTTCACCCAGGTCAATGCGCAGATAAATCGTCGCATGATCAGGCAGGCGCTTGATCTGCTTGATCTGCAAGACTCAGACCGGGTGCTGGAACTGTTCTGTGGTCTTGGTAATTTTACGCTGCCACTGGCACGCCGTGCAGCACACGTCGTGGGTGTGGAGGGTAGCGCAGAAATGTTGACGCGAGCCGGCGAGAATGCGCGTCGCAATGATATCCACAATGTCGAGTATCACGTAGCAGACCTGTTTACACAGTTTGAGACAGGCAGCTGGGCCGACGGTTCATGCAACAAGCTACTGCTGGATCCGCCACGTTCCGGGGCCATCGAAGTAATATCACGTATTGATGAGCTTGCCCCTGACGTGATTGTTTATGTGTCCTGCAATCCAGCGACGCTGGCACGCGACGCTGCCGAACTGTTGAGACATGGTTATCGAATGACTCATGCCGGCATCATGGATATGTTTCCGCATACAGCGCATGTTGAGTCCATGGCGCGATTCGAAAAAGTCGCGAGTGGCAGAGGTTAAGACATGGTCCAGGTGAGGGAAGAGTACTCGTTCAATGCTGACGGCAGCGTCAACTTTGAGCAATGGCTAAACCGCCTGGAGAGTTATGTCACTCTGGATCGGCACGACGTCATCAGGCAGGCATGTGAATTGAGCTGGCATGTTGAGCAGCAGGCGATAGCTGCCAGGAATACCTGGTCTCCTGGCGTAAGCAGCTACCGCACTGGTCTGGAAATGGCAGAGATTCTGGCGCAGCTGCATCTCGACAGCGAGGCGATAATCGTATCGGTACTTTATCGACCGGTCCGTGAGTCACGCCTGGAGCTGGACGCGGTCCGGGAAGAGTTCGGCGATGCCATTGCAACGTTGCTGGAAGGTGTGCTGCGAATGGCGGCCATCAACGAAACGGATACCAGTAAGACCCGGGTTCTCGGACAGAATCAGGATCAGGTAGAAAACGTTCGCAAGATGCTGCTGGCCATGGTCGACGACGTTCGCGTTGCCTTAATCAAACTTGCCGAGCGTACCTGTGCCATCCGTGCCGTAAAAACCGCGGGAGATGAGAAACGTCGCCGCGTTGCGCGTGAAGTTTTTGATATTTACGCACCACTGGCACATCGCCTGGGTATAGGTCAGTTGAAATGGGAGCTGGAAGACCTGTCGTTTCGTTATCTGCAGCCAGAGAATTACAAGGGCATTGCCAGTCTGATCGATGAGCGCCGGGTGGATCGCGAACGTTATATCACTGAAGTGACTGATGCCCTGCGACGGCATTTTAATCGTGCGGGTATTGATGCAGAGATCAACGGCAGAGCAAAAAGCATCTACAGTATCTGGCGCAAAATGCAGCGCAAACAGCTGGATTTCAATCAGATCTATGATATCCGCGCAGTGCGTGTTCTGGTGCCGGAGATTCGCGACTGCTACGCGGCGCTGGGTATTGTGCACAATCTCTGGCGCGTCATCCCGAACGAGTTTGACGATTACATCGCCAACCCCAAGGAAAATGGCTATCAGTCTCTGCACACGGCTGTTATCGGTCCTGAACAGAAAGTATTTGAAATCCAGATCCGCACCTTTGCCATGGATGACGATGCGGAACTGGGCGTCTGCGCTCACTGGCGGTATAAGGAAGGCATTATTGACCCCGACTATCGCGATGGTTTCGATGGCAAGATTGAATGGTTACGCCAGGTGTTGGCATGGCATGACGAAATGGGCATGGTTGGCGGTCTGGCGGAACAGCTGCGCAATGATGCGGGTACCGATGATCGCATCTATGTGTTCACTCCAGAAGGACATGTAGTGGATTTGATGGCAGGTGCCACTCCTCTGGACTTCGCTTATTATGTGCACACAGAAGTGGGATATCACTGTTCCGGCGCCCGCGTTAATGAACGGCTGGTGCCACTCAATTATCGATTGCAGACAGGCGATCGTGTTGAAGTACTGAGCAGCGAGTTGAACGTGCCAAGTCGTGACTGGCTCAAGCCCCACCTGGGTTACGCTAATACACCACGTGCGCGCGCCAAACTGGTGCAGTGGTTCAAGGCGCGTCCACGCGAGGAAAATGAGGAGTTCGGTCGTCACTGGCTGGAACGTGAGTTCCGTCGACTGGCGATTGAAGACGCGCCGTATGAGGACATTGCACGGCGGCTGGGTTGCCGTAATCTGGAAGGTCTGTTCGTTTCGGTTGGTACCGGAGCGATTACCGTTAATGAAGTCATTGACGTGGCGCATCAGATTCAGCCCGTACTGGTGTCCAGTGACCTGTTTGGTTCAGTGCCGGAGAGTGGTGAGGCGCAGTCGACACCGGTCAATGCCGAGATTGAAATTATTGCGCACGACCGCGCTGGTTTGTTGCGGGACGTGACCACGATTCTTGCCAATGAGTCGCTTTATGTTCTGTCGATTGCAACTCGCAGTGACAAACGCGATAGTACGGCATCCATGCGGCTGGAGGTGGAACTGACATCATTCAACAGCCTCGCCCGCGCACTTGATCATTTGAACGACCTGGACAGCATTATTGAAGCCAGACGGCTGGGAGTTAGCCGATGACTGAAAAGAAGAGTGCCGCGATGATGGAGCTCGTCACGCTGATGGAGAATCTGCGGGACCCCCAGCATGGCTGCGCCTGGGATCGTAAACAGACTTTCAGATCATTGACGCGCCACACGCTGGAAGAAGTGTATGAGGTAGTGGATGCAGTGGAGCAGGGCGAAGCTGCAAAAGTGTGTGATGAGTTGGGGGACCTGCTGTTTCAGGTGGTTTTTTATGCCCGCATTGCAGAAGAGCAATCACTGTTTGATCTTGGCGATGTTGCCAATGCCATCAAAGCCAAGCTCCTGCATCGACACCCGCATATTTTTCCGGATGGGACACTGGCAAGTTTTGGTCAGCCATCACCGCTGACAGCAGAGCAGGTGGAACACAACTGGGAATTGATCAAGAATGCCGAGCGTGAAGCATTGCAGCGCTCAGGAACTGTCAGTGTCGTCGATGATGTGCCGCGCGCGCTGCCTGCAATTGAGCGCGCCGGAAAATTGCAAAAACGTGCGGCGTCGGTAGGTTTTGATTGGCCTGATGTGTCAGGTGTGACTGCAAAACTTGCTGAAGAATCTGCTGAATTACAGGCTGCGATTGCCAGTGGTGATCAAAACCAGCAAACACATGAACTGGGTGATCTGTTGTTCACCTGTGTCAACCTGGCGCGCCACCTGAAGATCGATCCGGAAGGGGCTTTACGTAAGGCTAATCAACGTTTCGAGACTCGCTTCAGGTACGTTGAAAAATCGGCTGCCAGTCATGGCGCCGGGCTGAGTGATTGTGATCCGGAACAATTGGATCTGTGGTGGAATGAAGCCAAGAGTCAAAACAATTAATATTGGGTAACTTGTTAACAGGAGAGGGTATGAGAATCATTTTATTGGGCGCACCAGGCGCGGGGAAAGGGACGCAGGCTCAGTTCATCACGAATGAGCTGAACATCCCCCAGATTTCGACTGGTGACATGCTGCGCGCCGCCGTCAAGGAAGGCACGCCACTGGGTAAACAGGTTGAGGGTGTCATGAACAGTGGTGGGCTGGTGACCGATGAGATCATCATTGCACTGGTTAAAGAGCGAATCGCCAAGCCTGATTGTGTGAACGGGTTTCTGTTTGACGGTTTTCCACGCACGATACCACAGGCGCAGGCAATGGTTGACGCGGGCATCAAGATCGATAGAGTGATCGAAATTCGTGTCGATGATGAAGAAATTGTCTCACGACTTTCTGGTCGTCGTGTGCATCCGGAATCAGGACGCGTTTATCACATCAAACACAATCCGCCAGCCAAAGAAGGCATTGATGATGTGAGCGGTGAAGCATTGGTTCAACGCGACGATGACAAGGAAGACACTGTCCGCAAACGTCTTGCTGTCTATCATGAACAAACAAAACCGCTGGTGGATTTTTATAAAACACTTGAAAAAGAGAGTGACCAGCTTCGGTTCGTCAGCATCAATGGTCAGGATGATGTTCAGAAAATTCGCGCGAAATTGTCAGAGGTTCTGGCTGGTTGATTCAGAAAACAATCAGTTTGCTGACAAAATGCGAGTAAAAAACATAAAAAATGTTGCACATAACTGTATGGCAATAATTTTTTGTGTTATCGTGCCGCTGAAACGTGGCTCAGTTTCGCGTTGATTCATGATGGTGGTTTTCTTCCACAGTTTTGGAGAGATAAAAGTATGGCCAAAGTTAGAGCGAAAAAGAAGACGTCTGCCAAATCAGCGGTCAAGAACATGAAAGACGCTGCACTGGCTAAAGCGGAAGCTTCACTGGCAAAAGTAGAAAAGGAACTGGTCGCTGGTAAGAAAAAGGCTGATACTGCCGAAGCGAAAGCAAAAGCAGCTGCCAGCAAAGTCTCTAAGAGTGCTACTGCCGCAGGCAAAAAGGCATTGGCTAGTGCGGAAGCTGCTGCTAAAAAGGCATCTGCAAACCTCGCATCCATCAACGAAAAACTGCGCACTGCCAAGGCTCAGGTCAAGGCAATGAATGATGCAGCTAAAGCCAAAGCCGCGGCAGAAGCCAAAGCCCAGGCCGAAAAAGCTCGCAAAGAGAAACTTGCTGCTAAAGCTGAAGCTGATCTTGAGAAAGCCGTTAAAGCATTCTCTACTCAGTGGATGAAGAAGCGTAAGAAAGCCGATGCAGCGAAAGAAGCTGCTCGTATCAAAAAGCTGAAGGCCAAAGAAAAAGCAGCAGCCAAAAAGCAGGCTGAGAAGGATAGAGCCGCTGCCAAGAAAGCTGCAGCTAAAGCACGTGCTGCTGCAAAAGCCAAAGCGACGCGTGAGCGAGCAGCGGCCCGTAAAGCGGCAGCCAAAGCCAAAGCGGCAGCCAAAGCCAAAGCAGCTCGAGAGAAAGCAGCAGCCAAGAAAGCGGCAGCAAAAGCCAAATCAAAGGCTAAGACTACTAAAGCCAAAGCGGGTCGCAAGACAGCCGCCGTTGCAGCTTCAGCCGCAGGAACTGCCAAGAAGGCAGCCAGGAAAGCTCCAGCCAGGAAAACAGCTGCCAAAAAGCCAGCGGCCAAAAAAGCAGCAGCCAAAAAGCCAGCGGCCAAAAAAGCAGCAGCCAAAAAGCCAGCTGCCAAGAAAACGGCCGCCAAAAAGCCAGCAGCTAAAAAAGCTCCAGTAAAAAAAGCCGCAGCTCGTAAACCACGTGCCAAGAAAGCACCAGCGGCAACTGCTGCCAGCGCATAAAGACGCGCGCGCAGCGTAAGACGATTGTCAAAGGCTGCATTTTGAGTAAAATCAGAATGCAGCCTTTGAGTCGTTGTTAACCTCCATGAATTCTCGCCTTCTAGTCCTAGATACCTGTTCTCAAATATGCTCTGTCGCCATCGGTGATGGCTCCGTTGATTATTCTCAGTCCAGTACTCAGTCCCGACGTCACGCCGACGAGGTGTTAGGCATGATCAGCAGCTTGCTGACCGAGTCTGCCTGGGAGCTGTCAGCATTCAATGCAATTGGATTCGTCTGTGGTCCAGGTTCCTTTACCGGATTGAGAATCGGCGCGGCAGTCACTCAGGGGCTGGCCTTTGGTGTCGACATACCTGCGGTACCCATTTCTTCCCTGGCCATGCTTGGCAGGCGCGCTCAACGCCTGCAGTCGATGCCTGCCACTGTTGCCTGCCTTATGCACGCGCGTGAGGATGAATTCTATTTTGGGGTGTTCCGTGATGCTGGCGATGGGGTTCCGGAAGTACTGGAAGCGGACTCCATTGTGTCTGCCAAAGAGTTGTTGGAAGTGATCCCGCAGTGGCATAGTCGACATACAGGCCTGGTGCTGGCAGGTGAGGCCTGGGGGCACAAATTATTGGCTGATATCGTCACCACGTTTGATGAATCCTCGGTTGTTACTGAGTCAGCTGACGCCGGGGAATTACTCGAACTGGCAATTGCGGCTTACCGGGCAGGCCATACTGTTGCAGCCGACAAGGCGACTCCTGTTTATCTGAAAGAAGAACTCGTTTACCGCACAGTGGCCGAGCAATAATGGTGGAACTGGCGCGGTTGCTGCCTTCTGGCCTGGCACTTGAGCAACATGCAGATGGCTTGACGCTGGTGTCCACTGAAGAACCTCAGGCAGGCTTTGTACGCGTAGACTTTTGTGACCCAGCGCTGACCTTTCGTCGTCGGCAATCACTTCGTAAAGAAGCTGTTGTGCGCGCTGCAGGCGCTGTTACAGCCAATCACAGGGTGCAAGACGTCTCGTATCAGACTAACACTCCAGATGAGGCAGCGCCAGTCCTGCTGGATGCCACGACTGGCCTCGGCGTCGATGCCTTCATACTCGCCTGCGCCGGCTGGACAGTATTGATGCTTGAGCAGTCGCCAATTATTCATGCACTGCTGACTGATGGCCTTAAGCGGGCCCACAATCAGGCACTGGATTCCGGCGACGCAACACTGGAGATAATTCTCGGACGCATGAAGCTGCAGGATTGCCAGGATGCGCGCGACTGGTTTACGGGGAGTGGTGCGCAACAACAACTGGATGTCATTTATCTCGATCCGATGTTTCCGGCTCGTCAGAAATCGGCGCGTGTCAAAAAGAACCGGTATTTGCTGCAGGCGCTGCATGGCCCAGAAGCCCAGGGACAGGGACTTCTGTCCCTGGCCTGTCCACGGGCCCGCAAGATAGTCGTCAAGCGGCCCTTGAGTGCGCCGCCGCTGGATGCTGATGACCCAACTGTGATGCGACCTTCGGCAAGTATCTCCGGCAAGCACAGTCGATTTGATATCTATGCGGGTAAACTGTAGTCCACCTGCATGAGCTGTCTACAGCAAACGGTTCAGGATATCCTCATAAACCAGCGATAACTGTTCGAGATCGCTGACACTGACGTGCTCGTCAACTTTGTGAATAGTGGCATTACGCGGTCCCAGCTCGACAACCTGAGCGCCGGTAGGTGCGATAAAACGGCCATCGGATGTGCCGCCACTGGTGGACGGCTGGCAGTCACCGCCTGTGATTGAGCGGACACTTGCCTGTACCGCTTCGATCAGATCGCCGGGTTGGGTCAGAAAAGGGTGGCCCGAAAGCGCCCAGTCCAGTGTGTAGTCGATATCGTGGGCATCAAGTATTGCTTCGGTACGATCTTTAATTTGCTGTTCCGTCAGCTCGGTTGAAAATCTGAAGTTGAACACGACGTCAAGATTGCCGGGAATCACATTGTTGGCCCCGGTGCCTGCCGAGATATTCGATATCTGAAAGCTGGTGGCCGGAAACGATTCGTTCCCCTGGTCCCACACAGTGCTGCACAGTTCGTGCAGTGGCAGCATCGCTTTGTGAACCGGATTGTCTGCAAGGTGAGGATAGGCCACATGACCCTGGATACCATGAATCTGCAGCCGGCCATGCAGAGACCCACGTCGGCCGACCTTGATGATATCTCCAAGCCGGTCAGTGCTGCTGGGTTCGCCAACAACACACCATTTGAATTTTTCGCCCCGGGCTTCCAGTGCATCAATGACCTTGCGTGTGCCGTTAACCGCTTCACCTTCTTCGTCGGCCGTGATCAGAAACGCGATTGAGCCGGCAACCGGTTGATCCGAGGCGCCGCGTTCGGCCAGAAAACGCTCACAGGCCGTAATCATGGCGGCCAGGCTGCCTTTCATGTCTGCGGCGCCACGTCCATACAACATGCCGTCGTGCACCGTGGCAGAATAGGGCGGATGACGCCATTTATCTTCGGGGCCCGTTGGTACGACGTCTGTATGACCGGCAAAGCACAAAACCGGGTCGGTAGTGCCATAGCGCGCCCAGAAATTGTTTACCTCACCGAAGCGCATCGGCTCCACTTTAAAACCAATGGCCTGAAGCCTGTCCATCATCAGCTGATTACATCCTTTGTCATCAGGTGTCACAGATGGAATCCGGATCAGCTCCGTTGCCAGTTTCAGTGTGTCGCCAGGCGCAGAGTCTCGCGGGGCAGTCGTGTCCGGGGAATGGCTCATAGTGTCAGTTGCTCAATTGTGGCTGTGCAGGTCTTCGTTCAGTGCGATACGGGTCTTGTTGCTTTTGCATTCGACAGCACCTGTCTGCGAATTGCGTCGGAACAACAGATCACTTTTGCCTGAGAGCTCGCGGGCCTTGATCAGTTCAACCAGCTCGCCTTCATTGTCCAGCAGACTGACTTTAGTGCCGCCAGTGACGTACAGGCCGGCTTCAACGATGCAACGGTCGCCCAGTGCGATGCCTATACCTGCGTTGGCGCCGATCAGACAGTCTTTGCCGACTGAAATGATTGCTGTGCCGCCACCAGACAGAGTGCCCATGGTCGAACATCCACCGCCCAGGTCGCTGCCTGTGCCAATCACAACGCCAGCCGAAATCCTGCCTTCAATCATGGCAGTGCCTTCTGTGCCGGCATTAAAGTTGATGAAGCCTTCATGCATCACGGTTGTGCCTTCGCCGACATAGGCACCCAGGCGAACCCGGGCTGTGTCGGCGATTCTGATGCCGTTCGGTACAACGTAGTTACACATCTTGGGGAATTTGTCGACGGACATTACATCAAGCGTGCGGCCTTCGGCGCGCGCCTGTAACTGCCGTGCAGCCAGCTCTTCTACTACGATGGCACCCTCATTGGTCCAGGCGATATTGCGCAACACACCAAAAGCGCCCTGCAGGTTTACCGCATGTGGACGGCACAGCCGATGCGAAAGCAGGTGAAGCTTGAGATAGACCTCACCGACCGAGCTCGGCACGCTGTCTGTTGCCAGAAATGTTGCCACGACGCGACGCCCGCTGCTGCGAATGGCGGCTGTGACAGAATGATCGAAGGGGTTGGCGGCATCTGCCTCAATCTGTTCCAGCTGCTTTTCAGTCAATTTGACGCACTGATTGCCACCTTTATAACCTACCGCCGCGGCGATCCCGGCGACCAGTTCTGGCGCAGGATTCAACATGGGCTTCGGGTAATACACCTCGATGATGTTTTCGGCTGAGTCAGTGGTAGCCAATCCCAGTGCAAAGCTATGCAAGGCGTTTGTTGTCATATTCATTTCCTTTGTGGTGCTCTTTTTTGTCAATTCTCTAACTGCCCATTATTGCTGGGCTCAGGAAGGTGCGGTCAGTGCCGTCAGGCTGTCGAATCCGATTCCCCATTCATTATTGGCGCCGCGAATGACCGGTCGACGAATTATGGCCGGATACTGTGCCAGCAGCCCGGCGGCGAGCTGTGGATCCATGATTGTCCGCTGTTGCTCGGGGGTCAATTGCCGCCAGGTTGTTCCACGCTTATTGATCAAGGCCTCTGGAGTGAAGTTGGCCAGCAGTTGATGTAGCAGTGCGTCATCAAGACCATCTTTACGAAAATCATGGAAGTGATAGTCGATATTGTTCTGTTCGAGGTGGCGGCGAGACTTTTTGACCGTATCACAGTTGCTGATACCGTAGATCGTGATCACAGGCTGAGCTCCTGCTGCAGGGCTTCCTTGAGCCGGTTGATCTGGGCTTCATCGGTGATCGGATGATCGTTAGCGTCCGCAATAAAAAACAGGTCTTCCACGCGTTCGCCCAGTGTCGCAATGCGGGCATTGAGCAACTGAATGGACTGCTCGGCGAACACTTTGCCAATGCCGGCCAGAATGCCGGGTTTGTCTATGCAGTTAACTTCTAGCGTTGACCAGTTCTGACCGTCCCTGTTGATCAGATCTGTTTCAATCTGCTGACCAAAATGCTGCAGTTTTCGAGACTGACGTTTCTTCGCGACTCGCAGGTGAGCGGAAGGTTCGGCCAGATACTCACTCAAAAGCTGTTTGATTTCTTTGATGCGGCGCGGATTGTCACCGATCGGAGTGCCATCTCCCTCCAGTACGGAATAGGTGTTCATACAGTAGTTTTTGGACGATGTAAAAATGCGCGCGTCCTGAATATTCAGACCGAGCTGTTCCATGGCTGCAGCACTGCTGGCGAACAGGTAGCTACGGTTAACAGTGTAGATAAAAATATGCGTGGCACCTTCAGCCAGGGTATCTGCGGTATCCTGCACCAGTACCAGAGTCGTCTGGTCCGGGTGTTCCTTCAGGTGTCTGGCAATCGACTCCGTATGCCATACAATGTTGGCAGCGGATTCGCGCACAAAATATTCATCGTCAGTATTCTGCCAGATGGATTGCACCATCTTGTCGTCAATACCTTTGTCACGAAGTTTCAGCAGCGCACTTTCCTGCTTGTCCTTGATGCGGTCCGCGCGGTCGATCGGATTTTCCAGGCCGCGGCGAAGAGCCTTTTTAGTACTCAGGTACAGCTGCCTCAACAACGATGCGCGCCAGGCGTTCCAGAGTGTTGGATTGGTGGCATTGATATCGGCTACAGTCAGCGCATATAGATAATCCAGGTGCAGTTTGTCGCCGACTTCCAGGGCAAAGTCGTGGATCACTTCCGGGTCCGATATATCTTTACGTTGTGCTGTCATCGACATCAGCAGGTGCTTGCCGATCAGCCAGCTGACCAGCTTGGCGTCCCAGGCGCTAAGGTGGTGGCGCTGACAGAACTCGTTGGCGTCTACCATGCCCAGCGTGGAGTGATCGCCACCGCGTCCCTTGGCAATGTCGTGGTAAAGGCCGGCAATATAAAGCAGCTCGATCTTGGGCAGTCGATGGGCAATATGGGCGGCGATCGGGAAGTTTTCTTCCGCCTCAGGCTGGCGAAAGCGTTTCATGTTTTCGACTACCTGCAGCGTATGGGCATCCACAGTATAAATGTGAAACAGGTCATGCTGCATTTTGCCGGTGATGGCTCCAAACTCCGGCAGATACCTGCCCAGCACGCCGTAGCGCGCCATTCGCCTGAGCTGCGCTGTCAGGTCGTGCGGAGAGCGCATCAGCTCCATGAACAGGCTGGTGTTTCTGATGTCGTTACGGAATTTGTCATCAATCAGCGTTCGGTATTCACGTATCAGACGGATGGTGGATGCACGAACACCCTTGATCTCCGGGTTCTGTGCCATCAGCACAAAAATTTCCATCAGGGCAAAAGGAAACTTCTGGAATACATTGTCATTACAGACCTCAATATAATTATTGCGGATCTGAAAGCGGCTGTTGATTTTGGTGATTTCTGCCTTTTCACTGGCGCGCAGAATGACTTCGTCGAAGTGCTGCAGCAACACATCATTCAGCACCCGCAACATCGCAACAGCACGATAGTATTCCTGCATCAGCTTTTCGACAGCCAGGCTTTTTTTATCGTCTTCATAGCCGAACATGCTGGCCAGATCCCGCTGCTTGTCAAACAGCAGTCGATCTTCTTTGCGGCCGGCGAGCAGGTGCAGGCCGTAGCGAAGTTTCCAGAGCAGGGCTTCACCGCGGCGCAGTTGTTCATACTCGTAAGGCTGCAAGAACCCCAGCTCAACCAGATCCTGCAGTGTGTCTGCATCGTAATGACGTTTCGCAATCCAGCCAATGGTCTGAATGTCCCGCAGCCCGCCCGGAGACGTTTTGACATTCGGCTCCAGAGCGTAGTCAATGTCGTAATACTTTTTATGGCGGGCTATCTGTTCGTCGCGCTTGGCAGTGAAAAATTCTCGTGCTGGCCAGACATCGTCGGCCTGGGTCACAGTGATCATTTCATCACGTAATGAATCCGGACCAACAATAGTTCGCGACTCCATCAGACTGGTCGTGACAGTGATGTCCTTGATGGCTTCATCCCGGCACTGGCTGATCGTGCGCAGACTCTGACCTATTTCCAGATTGATGTCCCACAGGAATGTGAAAAAGGCGCTCAGTGTCTGGCGATTGGCATTGCCGTGGTCCTTGCGCATCAATAGCAGCAGGTCGATATCTGAATGCGGGTGCAGTTCCCCACGACCGTAACCGCCGACAGCCAGCAAGGCGATGTCTTCAGAGTGCTGCCAGTCAAACTGTTGCCAGGCGCGTTTGATCAGCTGATCCATGAAGCGGGCACGGCCTGTGATCAATGGGCTGATCTCGGCGCCGGCGCGATACAGCCGATCCAGTTCCTGCTGGGCATTGTTCAGTGCGTCTTTGAAAATTGTGATGGCCGGCTCACCATTAGCAAGGCGCTCTTCAATGCTGGCCGGGTCCCACAGCTCAAGTTCGGCGGCATCGATTGTTGCGTCGGCCGGCGTCGTCGAGAGGCCGGGCGTGGGGGTAGTGCTCATGCATTGGTTCCTGTCAGAAAATTCAGAAAGATTCTTCGTGGCGCCTGGTCAGCACTTCACAGCCATCTGACGTTACTGCCAGAGTATGTTCCCACTGTGCGGACAAGCGTCGGTCCTTGGTGGTCACTGTCCAGCCGTCAGCTTTCGATAACTTGGTATGGCGAGCGCCCAGGTTGATCATTGGCTCGATGGTGAAGGTCATGCCTTCCTGTAACACCAGCCCGGTGTCGGGTTTGCCATAGTGGAGAACCTGCGGGTCTTCGTGAAAGATCCGCCCAATGCCGTGACCGCAATATTCGCGAACCACCGAATAGTTGTTGCTCTCGGCATGAACCTGGATGACATGACCAATATCGCCGAGTCGAACACCGGGACGAACCAGCGCGATGGCCTTGTACAGGCATTCCTGCGTGACGTTGATCAGCCGTTTGGCGTGCGGAGCGACCTCGCCGACAAGGAACATTTTGCTGGTATCACCGTGAAAACCGTCCTTGATGACGGTAATGTCGATGTTCAGGATGTCGCCGTTCTTGAGAATCTTGCTGTCACTGGGAATGCCGTGGCACACCACGTGATTCAGTGAGGTACAGATGGATTTTGGAAAGCCATTGTAGTTCAGTGGTGCGGGCACCGCCTGCTGGACGTTGACAATATAGTCGTGACAGATGCGGTCCAGCTCGCCGGTACTGATTCCCGGTTTGACATGTTCCCCAATCATCTCCAGAACCTCTGCAGCCAGCCTGCCGGCCACCCGCATTTTCTGGATATCGTCTGCCGTCTTTATCGATACCGCCATGCTACTGCTCTCTGTATACTCGAAGGCCACTATTGTATGTTTTTACACTGGGAAGGGAAACCCGCCATCCGCCGGTCCCTGACAACGTAATACGGCTAATTGCATTATCGTCGAAGCATGCCAAACCCATAAGAGGAGTCAGCAGTGATAGATACGAACCGTTTGTTTGAACAGTTTTTGGGCAGTGGGCAAAACACATCTCAGGGGCAAGCTGGCATGGGCGGCATGGGGCAGGGCGGCGCCGGCAAGGGCAGCTTTGTCAAAGGTGCGGCGGCCGGCGGTATTCTGGGTCTGCTGGTTGGCAATAAAAAAATGCGCAAGATGGCCGGCGGCATGATTGGCTACGGTGGCGCAGCCGCGGCAGGTGCGCTTGCCTATAAAGCGTATCAAAACTGGCAGCAGGGCAAACAGGTGGCCACCGCTCCAGTGGCTTCACCGGCTGACATGAACAATGTAGATCCAAAATTCCTGCCCAATGCTGACCACTCGCCGGCCAGTCAGAGTTTTTCGCTCACGCTGATAACAGCGATGATTGCGGCTGCCAAGGCCGATGGACATATTGATGCACAGGAACAGAGCACCATCTTCGAGCAGGTCGAAAAAATGTCGCTGGACGCGGAAAGCAAAGGGTTCGTGTTTGACGCCTTGCGCAAGCCGGTAGATCTGGATGCACTGGTTGCCAGCACCCAGGGGATTGAGCAGGCCTCAGAAGTCTATCTGGTCTCGCGTGCCGCCATTGACATCGATCATCCGGCTGAACGTGCCTATCTGGAAGTTCTCGCCCATCGCCTGCAACTACCAGCCGAACTGGTCGCACACCTGGACCACCAGTTGTCATGATTGTCCGCGCCAGTGTGCCCTCCTTGTGCACACTGGCGCCATAACAGCGCCCCCCTCTCTCTCTCAATGCACTCATATGGTGCACCGAAAACGGGCGTCATTGCTCCATCTACGTCATTTCTACGCCGGCTGGTGGGTATCCAAGCTCGGTTTTGGTTATTCTTTCTAATAGTTAAACCTTGAAGAACTCATGGATCTGCTCGCGTTTTGCCATGGCATCCGCGACGCCAAGATCCATGAGTTGTTTGCAGTACTCCTTCTCGAACATCAACAGACTGGCGATTGAACTGGAATTTGTGTCGCGAATGAACATGCGTATTGCTCGTGGCAAAGATGTAAAGTAATCCTCAGCCAGTCGATTCAGATCCTGACTCGGCGTGATATCAAGCAACTTGACTGGACGTATGCCCAGCGACTCCTGATCTGTGCAGTACGCCAACAATTGGTTGTAGCGCTCAAGCACGGCCATGTCACTTTCAAGCGTATCGACAAACGCACTGTTGAGCACGTGCCCGATTATCTGCGATAACGAAGGCTGCACAAGCTGTTCCGGATGCGGATCCCGGCGTGTCGATGCACCGCTGACGCCAATCGCCAGTATGCGATCCGCTCCCATGTGTATGGCGGGACTTAAAGGTGCCAGCTGGCGGATCGCGCCGTCGCCGTAATACTGTTGTTCAATTCTTACTGCCGGGAACAGCGTGGGTATTGCTGTGGAGGCAAGCAGGTGCATGTGCCGCAGCTCTGTTCGAATTCCTACCCGGTGAGCACGTGACCAGTTTTCAATGTTGTGGACCGATTGAAAAAATGAAACTGAATTACCACTGGTATAACCAGAGGCGGTTACTACCAGGCTGTCCAGGTAACCGGCTTCCATGTTGGCATTGATCCGTTCCAGTCTGAGCACCTGCCTGAGCAGCTCTTCGAGCGGTGAGTTATCGAGCAATGAAGCCGGCACACGCCGCCCGCGATTGCTTAGAAACGAAAAGACCCAGTTCGAGGCGCTGCTGATCAGGCCCGCAGAATCCAGTCTGTAAATCTGATCGCTCTGAATATTTCCCCAGATATATTCAAGCACACGGATGCCGGTGCGCAGCCGGTGTGCATGAGTGGCCAGACCGGTCGCATTTAGTGCGCCAGCTGAGGTGCCGGATATAATACTGAAGGGATTGGGGACATCTTTGTCCAGCAGACGAGCAATGCCGCGCAGTGCTCCAACCTGATAGGCTGCCCTGGCACCACCACCTGACAGGACCAGTGCTGTGGCCGGTGAGGACTTTTGTGGGGATTGTTGTTTAACAGAACGTTCGCTTGTCATATGATTCCCTTCGCAACCAGAACAAATTCTACCGACTCGGTAGGTATTTGCATACGACAGGGAATTTTATGGCGCAGACCCGAGTACAGCAGGCCGTGGACAAACTGGTTATTGCGATATCATCCCGTGCGCTGTTTGATCTGAATGACAGTCATGTTATCTATGAAGAGCAGGGCCTGGAAGCCTATCAGCAATACCAGATCGAACATGAGAATGAACCGCTGCAGCCTGGTGGCGCGTTCAATCTGGTCAAAAAGCTGCTGCATTTGAATACGCTGCTCGATACACAGCGGGTCGAGGTGATTCTGCTGTCCCGTAACAGTGCCGACACTGGTTTGCGGGTTTTTAACTCCATCGAGCATTATGGGCTGCCCATCATTCGAGCCGCTTTCTCCGGCGGCATGAGTCCTTACCGGTATATTTCTCCTTTTAATTGCCATCTGTTTCTTTCCATGGATGGCGCCGATGTGCGTCAGGCGCTGGAGCAGGGTGTGGCAGCAGCGACAATCCTGCCATCAGCCCCGCAGGCTGCCAGCGATACGCAGGTCAAATTTGCGTTTGACGGGGACGCCGTGCTTTTTTCGGATGAGGCAGAACGGATCTACAAGTCGCAGGGTCTCGAGGCATTTGCCAAAAGCGAAAAAAAGTCCGCCAATCAGCCGCTGTCGGGCGGTCCGTTCAAACCCTTTCTGGCGGCTTTGCAGCAATTGCAGATGCAGTTTCCGCCAGGGCTTTCCCCGATTCGCACCTGCCTGGTCACAGCACGTTCAGCGCCTGCCCATGAGCGGGTCGTGAAAACACTCAGAGCCTGGAATATACGCATTGATGAGTCATTGTTTCTGGGTGGAATGGCTAAGGGTGTGTTCCTGAAAGCTTTTGACGCCGATGTGTTTTTTGATGATCAGGAGGCACATTGCGACTCGGCCCGTGAACATGTGGCGACCGGACATGTCCCGCATGGTGTGGCCAACGAAAATATTTTCCAGCCGACAGCAGACAAAAAGGACTGATCAGGATGAAGCTGCAACAGTTGCGTTACATCACCGAAGTGGCTTCGTGTGGACTGAATGTATCAGCTGCTGCTGATCGCATGCACACCTCGCAATCGGGTGTCAGCAAACAGATACTGGCGCTGGAGGACGAACTGGGGGTACAGATTTTTGTTCGCAACGGCAAACACATTTCCGGCCTGACAGCGGCCGGTGAAGTGATCGTAGCGCAGGCCCGCGAGCTGCTGCATCAGGCCGGCAATATCAAGCGCACCGCGGCGGAGTTCAGTGACGCGACATCCGGCAGCCTGTCGCTGGCCACAACCCACACGCAGAGTCGTTATGTTCTGCCGCCGGTCATTTCCCAGTTTATTGAAAAGTATCCAGGTGTCTCACTACAACTGCATCAGGGAACGCCTATACAGATTGCCGAACTGGCTGCCAAGGGCACGGCCGATTTTGCGATAGCCACCGAAGCCATGGAAAAATTCAGCGACCTGATGATGATGCCGTGTTATCGATGGAATCGTGTGGTTCTGGTTCCCAAAGATCATGCTCTGGTTGGCGTTTCAAAAATATCACTGGCAGATCTGGCGCGTTTTCCACTGGTCACCTACGTGCTCGGCTTTACTGGTCGCTCGCGCCTGGATGATGCCTTCGCGTCGCAGGGCCTTCAGCCGCGTGTGGTATTCACAGCGGCGGATGCTGATGTGATCAAGACCTATGTACGGCTCGGGATGGGCATAGGGATAGTGGCTGGCATGGCTTACGACAGTGACAAGGACACCGATCTGGTCGCCCTCGATGCCAGCCACTTGTTCGACTACAGTGTGACGCGCATCGGATTCCGGCGCGGCACCGTCCTGCGGGCCTACATGTACGAGTTTATCGCCATGTTTGCGGACCATCTGCAGCGGCCAGTCGTTGAGCAGGTGCTGCAGTGCCAGAGTCAGGCCGATGTCGACCTGCTGTTCGCCAATACGCCGATTCCGGTGCTGGGTATTGGTCAGTCGGCGCCGGTCAGCTCAGGTCAGTTGCCAGATTGACCTTGTGCAGGCCGCATTCTTTGGCAGTTGCTTCTTCCCACCACCAGCGACCCTCACGTTCGTGCTGATTGGGTCCTACCGGGCGCGTGCAGGGTTCGCATCCGATACTGATGAAGCCCTGATCATGCAGAGCGTTGTAGGGAATGTCGAACATGCGGATGTAATTCCACACGTCCGCTGAGCTCCAGTTGGCAAACGGATTGAACTTGAGCAATGTCTTGCCAGGGGCTGCGAAAGTGGTGTCGAGCTGGGCGACTGGCACCTGGGCGCGGGTTGGGCTCTGGTCGCGTCGCTGGCCAGTGATCCAGGCATCCACGGTCGCCAGCTTGCGGCGCAGAGGTTCAGTTTTGCGAATGGCGCAGCACTCTTCATGACCATCCTTGTAGAAACTGAACAGACCTTTCTCCCGGGTAAGTTTTTCGATCGCCTGGGTGTCCGGATACATGAACTCTATCGAGATGCCAAAAGTCTCCCTGACTTTCTCTATGAACTGATAGGTCTGTGGATGCAGGCGCCCCGTGTCCAGTGTGAACACGGCGAGGTCAGGTTTGAGTTTGCAGGCCATGGCGAGTAAGGCAACGTCTTCGGCACCACTGAACGACAGGGTGATGTTGGGAATGGCGGGCAGTATTTCTTTCAGGATATCCCTGGGTTCCATCTGCTGGAAACGCGCGTTGTATTCTGCAATGTTGTCCGGAGTGATCATGATGGTCCTCGACAAAAATTGCGCACATGATACATGAGGGCGACTGGCAAGACAGCGGGCAAACCGCTAAAATCGCCGCCTGTTTTGTGATTTATTCTAATAAGCTAATGAGGAACGCCGCGTGGAACTAGCCTGTCTTGACCTGGAAGGAGTATTGATTCCGGAAATCTGGATCGATTTTGCAGAGCGCACTGGAATCGATGAACTGCGGGCAACGACGCGGGATATTCCGGATTACGATGTGCTGATGCAGCAGCGTCTGCGCATTCTGCGTGAGCACAAGCTTGGTCTGCCGGATATCCAGGAAGTCATCGCAGGCATGTCACCGATGCCCGGCGCGCAGGAGTTTGTCAATTGGCTGCGCGAACGCTTCCAGGTTGTGATTCTGTCCGACACCTACTACGAGTTTGCACAACCACTGATGCGTCAACTGGGTTTTCCGACATTGTTCTGTCATCGCCTGGAAACCGACGATCAGGGCATGATCGTCAACTACCACATTCGCCAGAAAGATCCAAAGCGTCAGTCAGTAAAAGCGTTTCATTCACTGAACTATCGTGTCATCGCCGCTGGTGATTCCTATAACGATACCACCATGCTATCCGAGGCTGAGGCCGGCATCCTGTTCCGCGCACCGGAGAATGTGATTCGTGAGTTTCCTCAGTTTCCGGCCGTGCATGAATACGCCGATCTGCAGGCTGAGTTCCTCAAGGCCAGCAACCGCCAGCTGACTCCCTGACGCCTGAGCCAGACACCGCGGGCGCTGCTGTGTATCAGTCAGCGCCCGTCGTTTCCAGACTGTGCATCAGGGCTGTGACTTTGTCATGGCACTCCTGATATTCAGTATCACAGTCTGAGTCGGCGACGACTCCGCCGCCACCCCAGCAGTAAATCATATCGTCGGCGCAAACCAGCGTCCGAATGCAGATACTGCTGTCAAAATTGCCGTTGTGATCAAGATAGAACAGTGAGCCGCAGTAAAAGCTTCGGGGCCGCTTTTCCAGCTCAGATATGATCTGCATGGCACGGATCTTGGGAGCGCCGGTTATCGATCCCCCAGGGAAACAATGTTGCAACAGCGCCAGCGGGCTGACGTCGGCTGGCAGCTCGCCGGTCACTGTGCTGATCAGGTGATGGACATGGGTAAAACTGTGCACCGCAAACAGCTCAGGTGTTTTAACAGAACCAGTCACACATACCTTGCCCAGATCATTGCGCATCAGATCGACAATCATCAGATTTTCCGCCTGGTCCTTGTCGCTGTCGCGCAGCGCGAGCCGGGCCGATTCATCCTCTTCGGCGTTCGGATGGCGTCTGCGCGTGCCCTTGATGGGCTGCGTTGTCACCTGTCTGCCATGTACCGACAGGAAGCGTTCAGGTGACAGGCTGAGAATTGACGCGTTTTCGGTCCGCACGAATCCGCTGAATGGACTCCGGCTGGTCTGCCGCAGCCGCAGATAGGCGCCAAGCGGCTCGCCGCGAAAACCGGCCTGAAATCCCATGGCCAGGTTGGCCTGATAGCAGTCTCCAGCCTGAATCCAGTGATTCAGGCGAGCGAATGCCAGTTGATAGTCCTGATGGCTGGTCGCTGCCGTAAAGGCATGCAGCAGACTGAACCGCGGCCGGCTTGTCGATCGCTCCAGGTCTGACAGACACTCCTCAGCGCGTTCACGAATAGCACTCGGGCATCGGCTGAGGAAAAACAGAGTGCTCTGTTGTTTTTCATGATCGACAATAACCGCCCATTCATAAAGGCCTATGTGAAGCTCTGGAAGCCGCAGTAATGCCTGGGCGAGTGGATCGTCATGATCTGCCCGCCAGCCGCTTTTTTGGGTTTGATCTGCCGAGTAGGCAAGTGCGCCTAGAAGACCGCCACAAAAGGGCAGTCCGGCAAGAGCCTCTTTGTCCTCTGCAGACGGTTGGTGAGCAGCCAATAGCTCCTCGGCAACCTGGCGCCAATCTGTGCATGTCAGGGCTTGCCAGTCGCTTTCGTCATAATGGCGTTCGTAGAGGCGAGTAGTGCCGTCAGAAGTGTTGCGCTTGACATTGACAGTGGCGCTGGGCAGAGCCGTCAGGATGTCATAACGACCCTGCGGGTAACGGGTCAGGCCACTATCCAGACAGAATGCCCCTGGCAGTGCGCCGATGGCAGTAATCAGATACTCACTGTCCTTCCGATATGGAAGCCGGCGAGTCATTTGCTCTTTCATCAGGGCAGGACATCCACCTGCAAGGCCAGTATGGGCTGGCCCTCAGCATCCGGGTTCATGACAAACCACTGGCCCAGTGGTATCTGCAGTGTGTGCTGGCCGCTAAAACCGTCGATGTTTTCAAGTGCCACACTGATGTGCGCCTGCTGTTCCACAATCTGCGCTGTCATCAGGAGTTGTGCCTGTGGAGTCTCTCCCACATCGCCGGGCTCAGCCCCCGGATCCGTTTCCGGGACCTCAGCTGCGTCATCGACAGGGCTGGCGGAGCGGAAGGTCAAAACCTCGCCTTCAACTGCCTGGACACGCTCGGGTGCAGGGTCAGGCGTTACCGCTGCTTCGGTATTTTCATCAATGCTGTCCGTCACAGCGGCTGTGCCCGGCTGGCGATAATCAAAGTCGACGCTGACGATCAGGCGGCGAGGTGGCACATCAAGCGTCTCAATGCGTTGTTGCAGAATGTCGAGATTCGCTGCGGTAGTGGCAATAATCAACTTATTGTCGATTTGCCCCATATAGCCGCGCTCATGCAACAGTGGCGTCAGCTGGTTACGAATCTCGCTGGGGCTGCGGTGCTCAATATCAATTATTTCGATGGTGACCAGATTGCCTTCCTGCGCCCATGAGGGTCCGGCGAGCAGCATCAGGCTCGTGGTCAATACGCTGATTGGCCTTGCCAGTGATCCTGTCCAGCGAAATAGACCAGCAGAGACTCTTATCGGCATTTTCCACTCACTTCTCATCGTCGAATTAATCAAGGGTCAGGCTGCCCTGATTATACAGGTCTGCGAGCAACTGGCAGGCGCTGTCATCAAGTAATGCCTGGTTTTTGATGGATTCGGGCATTGGCATCAGATAGCCAGGCGCGCTGAGTGTCTGCAACAGCTGCAGGCAGTTCTCGTTGCAGGAATAACGCACACCATCAGCAAAAAACTCAATCGATCTGGCATCCCCGAGATCGCTGCCAGCGCAGTATGCGAAACGGGCCCCGGGTACTTTGTAGATCTCCATTCCCTGCTCAAGCTGCTGGCGAAGGGCATCAATCGTGACGGTGGAAGAGTCATCGTCACCATCCGGTTCCAGCGGGTAGCGCGGTGCTGTCATGGTCTGTCCAAACCACCGGCGGATGCGCTCGGGTTGAGTCAGTAATGTGGTCAGTTTCTGTTGCAGATCAGAGATGACCGCTTCCGGGATCTCACCATAGTGTCTGGGGAGGCTGGGTTGGGGGTCAGTGTAGCGTTGGTCCTCATTGAGATCGTCCAGTGCCTGGTCAACGACGCCGCTGAGAATTTCGCCCCAGGAGGGGGCGCGGAAACCAACCGAGTAGGTGATCGATGGACCAATAGCAATACCATAGTGCGCGACGCCAGGGGGAATGTAGAGAATGTCCCCGGGATTCACCGTGTACTCGTCGGCTGCCTTGAAGTTCTTCAGCAGGCGCAGGCCGCTTGACTGGTCAATCGGTGTCAGTGCATCGCAGCGCTGCCCCAGTTGCCAGCGTTTCTGCCCCATGCCCTGAATCAGGAAGACGTCGTAATAGTCGAAATGTGGCCCGACATTGCCTTGATCAGTGGCATAACTGACCATGATGTCGTCGACCCGCCAGCCGGGGATAAAATCAAAATCACCGAGCATGGCACTGACGCCGTCAACCCATTGATCCACTGCCTGCACCAGCAGGCTGTAGTTCGACTGCGGAAGGGACAGAAAATCCTCATCATCAAAAGGACCCTGGCGCATGCTCCACTTTGTCTGTGATTCATTTACCTGTATCAGGCGCGACTCGACGCCAGGCTCGCAGGCCAGTCCGGCAAGCTCTTCTGGCGTGACCGGATCCAGGAATGACAGGGCGCCAGCGCGGATCAGCAGGGGCTTTTTCTGCCAGTACTCGGCCAGGAACTGCCGGCGATCAAAACTCTCCGGCAGTATGGATTCGCTATCTGCGTGCTCGTTGTTCAAATTGATTTGGCCTGCTCAGTGGCGTTACCTGTGTAGCTGCCAGGGGTCAGTTCGCGCAGTGTCGTGCGGGCAGACTCCGGGATATCCAGCGAGTCGATAAACTTGCGAATGGCTGTCTGGTCAATGGTCTGACCCCGGGTCAGTTCCTTCAGCTTTTCATAAGCCTGCTCCACACCATATCGACGCATGACGGTCTGGATGGGTTCAGCCAGCACTTCCCAGGCACGATCCAGGTCCTGATCCAGCGCGCCCGGATTAAGACTCAATTTGTTCAGACCTTTGAGTGTGGCCTGATAGGCAATGAGGCTGTGTGCGAATCCGGTGCCGACACTGCGCAGCACCGTGGAATCTGTCAGGTCGCGCTGCCATCGTGAGACTGGCAGTTTTTCAGCCAGATGCTGCATGATGGCATTGGCGATACCCAGGTTGCCCTCTGAATTCTCAAAATCGATTGGGTTGACCTTGTGTGGCATGGTCGAAGAACCAATCTCACCGGCTACAGTTTTCTGTTTGAAGTAACCCAGTGATATGTATCCCCAGATGTCGCGATCCAGATCGATCAGGATTGTATTGAATCGACAGCAGGCAGCGAACATTTCGGCGATGTAGTCATGTGGTTCGATCTGGGTTGTGTAAGGGTTCCATTCAATACCCAGTTTACGTACAAATTTCTGGGCGTTGTCCTGCCAGTCGATGTTCGGGTAGGCCGCCAGGTGGGCATTGTAGTTGCCGACGGCGCCATTGATCTTGCCGAGCACAGGACTGTCAGCAAACTGCTGCAGTTGTCGTTCCAGTCGGTACACCACATTGGCCAGCTCCTTGCCGACAGTGGTCGGGGAGGCCGTCTGGCCGTGGGTGCGCGACAGCATGGGCTGGGCTGCCGTATCGTGGGCCAGCTCCCGCAGGCGATCGATAAGCTGCTGCATCGCCGGCAGCATGACCAGGTCACGACCGTCGCGCAGCATTAAAGCGTAAGACAGGTTGTTGATATCTTCTGAGGTACAGGCGAAATGCACAAACTCTACCTGTTGTTTCAGGTCAGGGTGATCTGCGATTTTTTCTTTAATGAAATACTCCACCGCCTTGACGTCATGGTTGGTGGTGCTTTCGATGGTCTTTACGCGCTCGGCGTCTTTAAGCGAAAAGTTGCTGACGATTTCATTGAGCAGCTCATTGGCGGCATCGCTGAGTGCTGGAGCCTCAGGAATGTCCGGGTGAGCGGCCAGCTGCTGAAGCCAGCGAATTTCCACCTGAACGCGATACTTGATGAGGGCGTATTCACTGAAACAGTTGCTCAGGGCTTCAGTTTTGCCACGATAGCGCCCGTCCACCGGTGAAATGGCGGTCAATGTAGTGATGCTCATGTTCAAATGTTTCCTTCTTGTGCGTCAGTGAACGTTGTCAGAATCAGGTCTGGAAATGCTGAAGAGTTGTCTGCGCACACCTGCAAGGCACTGGTGTATGCGCTTTTTATAGACGAATAGATGCCAGCGGCGTCCGCCCAGTTGATGCCAGAGTACCGCCGAACGTATTCCCGCCAGTAACAGCGCCCGGATTCGGTCGGCCACCTCAGGATTGCGAAGGTGTTCCGGGTTGCCGGCAACATGGATGCGATAGCTGAGCTTACTGATGGTGTCCTGATACAGACGTGCCAGGGCGGCACAGTCTGCCTGCAATGCCTGCTCGTGAGCTGGCTGGCTGTCGTCGCTTTCAGCCGCGGCCAGCTGGCCGATACGCTGACCAAGGAGCTGCTGCATTTCCGGTTGCTTGTTGAGATGCTGCTGAATGACAAGCATGCCGAGCATGTAGCGGACGGTGTTGGCGTGTTTGCGCAGGCCGGCGCTGTCAAAACTTTCCTGAAGCGCCTGGATGCCCTGGCTGAACTCGCTGATGTCCGGATAAAGTTCAGCGACGCTTCCGGCTTCTAGCTTGTAAACAGGATTCAGACAGGCAATCAATTTGTCAGTGGGTATGGTGCCATCGACAGCGAGCTGATTGACGCGCAATGCACACTCTGTCACGACGGCCAGAGCGATGTTGCGGTACTCCCACTCGGAAAAATCATTTGATGTACTGCTCAATGATGCCTCCTCCCAGACAGATATCTCCCTGATAGAACACGATGGTTTGCCCAGGCGTGACCGCGCGTTGTGGCTGCGCGAATGTGACTCGAACCCGATCGCCATCCAGAGCTGTAATGGTACATTCCTGATCTGCCTGGCGATAGCGGATTTTTGCATGGCAAGTCAGAGGAAATTGTGCCGGTAAGCCATTGATCCAGTTAATCTGTGCAGCATCCAGGGCGCTGGAATAAAGTGCCGGATGCTTGCTGCCCTGCGCAACGACCAGGACATTCCGGTCCAGGTCTTTGGCGACCACATACCACGGAGCCTCGCTGTAGTCTGCCAGACCACCAATGCCCAGCCCCTGGCGCTGCCCGTAGGTGTGGTACATCAGGCCCTGATGTTCCCCGATGACATCACCATCCACGGTTTCTATACGTCCAGGCTGCGCTGGCAGGTAGCGCTGCAGGAAATCTTTGAATTTGCGTTCGCCGATAAAACAGATGCCGGTGCTGTCTTTTTTCTCACTGGTGACAAAGCCGTGTTCTGCTGCTATTTCTCGCACCCTGGGTTTCTCCAGCTCACCGACCGGGAACAGGCTGCGTGCCAGACTTGCTTCGCTCACCGCGCACAAAAAGTAGCTCTGATCCTTATTGGCATCGAGCCCCTTGAGCAGTTGTGTCTGGCCGTTGCTGTCATGGCGACGTGCATAGTGCCCGGTGGCGATACAGTCGGCACCAAGTTCCGTGGCATAGTCCAGAAACGCCTTGAACTTGATTTCGCGATTACACAGGATGTCCGGATTGGGCGTGCGGCCTGCCTGATACTCGGCCAGGAAATGTTCAAACACGCCGTCCCAGTATTCCGCGGAGAAATTGGCAGTGTGCAGATGGATGCCCAGTCGGTCACTGACTGCCTGCGCATCAGCAAGGTCAGCCTTGGCGGTGCAGTACTCGGTATCGTCATCCTCTTCCCAGTTCTTCATGAACAGGCCTTCGACCTGATAACCCTGCTGCTTGAGCAGCAGCGCCGCTACTGAAGAGTCGACACCACCGGACATACCAACGATGACACGTGTATTGCCAGGATTAAAAACCGTCACTAATTGCTCCTACCAGGAACTGACCAGAGTGAGTGGATAACGAGCGCCGCCCAGATAGTCTTCAACAACCCTGGCGACAAGCGGACTGCGCAACTGTGATTCGCGTTCTGTCAGCTCCTGCAGTGTCAGCCAGTGCGTGCGGATGATGTCCGCATCAAGCGCGCGTTCACTGTGGTGATGCACGGCGCGGGCCGCGAAACAGCTGCGGATATAACATTCGCCATTGGCCGGGGCGATATATTGATAGAGTCCGATAAACGCGGTCAGCTCCACCTGCCAGGCGGTTTCTTCAAGCGCCTCTCGAACAGCGGCCTGTTGCAGCGTTTCATCAGCCTCCAGATGGCCCGCTGGCTGATTGAGCACGACGCGGCCGTCAGCGCTTTCCTCGACAAACAGAAACCGCGGTGCGGTATCGCTGGCGTCGCGCAGCCAGTCAGGCTGCTCAACAACAACGGCCACCGTTTTGTGGGGTTGGAAACTCATGGTTTATTGCTGGATGACTGATTTTAAGGGGCGCAAGTTTACCGGATTTCCCCACAAATTGCTCGCTCGACGTCCCGACACTCCCATTGCAGCGGCAAAGCATGGATAATGGTCGGCCGTTAGGTTTTACATTCAAGGACAGAGTCATGAGCAAGACTGCACCTGAAGGTGTGCTGACGCATCTGGATGCCGGGGGCAATGCCCGGATGGTGGATGTGAGTGAAAAAGCGATTACTAACCGAGTTGCGGTCGCCGCCGGAGAGGTCAGTATGCAATCGCAGACACTATCGCTGATAGCCAGTGGCGGACATGCCAAAGGCGATGTGCTGGCGGTCGCTCGTGTAGCAGGCATCATGGCTGCCAAAAAGTGTCCCGATCTGATCCCGCTCTGCCATCCTCTGCTGTTGAATTCCGTTGACGTGAGTTTTGATCTGGATTCAGACAATAATCGTGTGCTGATCGAGGCACGTTGCGGACTGGATGCCAAAACAGGTGTCGAGATGGAGGCGCTGACAGCTGTATCTGTCGCCGCGTTGACTCTTTACGACATGTGCAAGGCAGTCGATAAAAACATGGTCATAGGCGATATAAGACTGATTTCCAAGACTGGCGGCAAATCAGGCGACTTCAAGCGGATTGCAGATTGACCTGAATCAGTAGATGAAAAACAGGATTGAATTTTAATGTTGAATTTACAGTACTTTGCCAGTGTCAGGGAGCAGCTCGGCCGCGAGTCGGAGCAGCTGGATTTGCCAGCAGACGTAACTACCGTTGCGGATCTTGCGGCCTGGCTGGCAGAGCGCGGTGCGCCATGGACATTGCTGACTGATACGCAGCAGGTTCTAGTTGCCGTTGATCAGGAAGTTGTGGATCGCGCGCAAACCTTGACCGGACAGGAAGAGGTAGCCTTCTTTCCGCCGATGACGGGAGGTTAGGGTGTCTGCCCAGGAAATATTCGACGTGCGTGTGCAGACGGCTGATTTCGACGTGGCACACGAATATCAGGGCATTATCGCGGATGCCGGTAATCCGGGTGCGGTCGTCATGTTCAGCGGACTGGTCAGGGATGTCGCATCGGGTTCTGGAATTGATGGCCAGGCTTCGGCCGCAGCGGGTCAGTCGCTGACACTTGAGCATTACCCGGGCATGACCGAGAAGGCGTTGCGGGACATTGTCGAGCAGGCCAGAGCGCGTTGGCCACTGCAGGCCGTGCGTGTGGTACATCGTGTCGGTAAACTGCTGCCGCACGATCAGATTGTGCTGGTGCTGACAGCCAGTGCGCACCGCGAGGCCGCATTTGCGGCTGCGGAATTCATTATGGACTATCTTAAAACGTCCGCTCCTTTCTGGAAGAAGCAGCGTTTTGGTGAGCAGAGCGAATGGGTGGCATCACGCCAGTCGGATTACCAGCGGGCGGCGCGCTGGGAAAATAAGTCGGGAGATGAGTAGCCAGGCTGAACGAAGCAGCAATTCTCAGCGCCACCAGCGCTCAGGCAGTTCTATCATTCGCCATTCGCCGGGACTCAGACTGCCCAGTGTCCAGTCACCAATCTGATATCGAATCAGCCGCAGTGTTGGATATCCCACCGCCGCCGTCATGCGCCTTACCTGCCTGTTCCGACCTTCGGTTATCGTGAGCTGCACCCAGCTGTCGGGTATCTGCTTGCGGACCCGTATCGGCGGCACACGGGGCCACAAATCTGTTGGTTCGATCAGTTCGGCCTGCGTCGGTCGAGTGGGGCCGTCCTTCAGCACTATGCCATTGCGCAGCTGCATGAGTGCCTTGTCGTCGGGAATGCCCTCTACCTGTGCCCAGTAAGTTTTGGCAAGTTTATAGCGCGGTTCAGCAATTCGATGCTGGGTCTGACCATCGTCGGTCAGCAATAGCAGACCTTCCGAGTCTTTATCGAGTCGTCCGGCCGGATAGAATCCAGGCTTGTCGATATAGTGAGCAAGAGTCTGTTCCGGCACATCGCCAGTGAATTGGGACAGAACGTTGAAGGGCTTGTTGAACAGTATGAGATTTGGCATGCGCGCAAGTATAGCCAAAACTGGTGAGTAAAAAGTTTTTTATCTCAATTCGATGGTCAGAACGAGGAGGAGGGGCTTGCGTGTGAGCTGAGGCGGGAGCCTGTTCGGCTCCCGCCGACTCGTCAGGCTTGTGATTGTGCGACAGGTTTGATGTTGGTCGCGTGAAGGCCCTTTGGACCTTCCAGGGTTTCAAAGGTTACGGTTTGACCTGCTTTCAGGGTTTTATATCCGTCCATACCGATCGCCGAATAGTGGGCGAACAGATCACCGCCACCGTCGTCTGGAAGAATAAAACCAAAACCTTTAGCGTTGTTGAACCATTTAACTTGCCCCATTGCCATCGTAATACTCCATTGCACGTATAGTTCTAATTTTAATTGTGTTACACGCCAGGTATGACCTGAGTGTTAATCCTTAACGTATGTAAGTCGTCCCTGCAAGGCTTTATTATTCATCATTTTTGTCTAATTGCAACAGTCTGTAATATGGAAGTAGACTGAAGTGGCGTGTGATAATGTGGCTCTGAAATAAATATACGCCTGCGTCGATCTTTGCAAATAGCATCTTTGTTGGCAATCACAGGCGATCAGCCAGAAATCAGATAGAGAGAAACAGCACAACATGCGCAGTATTTTCGCTCAGTCGCCAGACGGCCAGAAACCCGATCAGCACTCGGATCGCGGGCTGGCGACGGCGGCTGACAAGCCCAAACTCGCCAAGCCACCGTTATACAAAGTTTTACTTATGAACGACGACTACACACCCATGGAATTTGTGGTGGGGGTGCTGGTAGAGTTCTTTCAGATGCCGGTGGAAAAGGCGACCCAGATCATGTTGAAGGTCCACACCGAGGGGAAGGCCGTCTGTGGCGTTTACAGTCGCGATGTCGCCGAAACCAAGGCTCAGCAGGTCAATGAGTTTTCGCGCGAGAACCAGCAACCATTGCTTTGCCACGTTGAAGTTGATCAGTAGGGGAGGAAGACATCATGCTCAGCCGTGATCTGGAAGCGACCTTGAATGCCGCGTTTGCGAATGCGCGCAGCAAACGTCACGAATACATGACCGTAGAACACCTGCTGTTGTCATTGCTGGACAATGATCTGGCGATTGATGTGCTGCTGCATTGCGGAGCGGATATTTCCCGTCTGCGTGCTGGCCTGGTGGACTATATTGAAGCTACCACGCCGGTTCTTGCCGAGCATGACGAGGAGCGTGACACTCAGCCGACACTCGGATTCCAGCGTGTGCTGCAGCGTGCCGTCTTCCACGTGCAGTCCTCCGGCCGCCAGGAAGTCAGCGGCGGCAATGTGCTGGTTGCCATCTTTAGCGAACAGGAGAGCCAGGCGGTGTACCTGCTGAGTCAGCAGGAAATCGCCCGCCTTGATGTGGTCAACTACATCAGTCACGGTATCAGCAAGCAGCAGGGTGACTCGCCAGATCCCGAAAAATCAGAGCAGGAAGGCACTGAAGAAGAGGGCAGCGGTTCCGCCAGTGCACTGGAAAACTATGCCACCAACCTCAACGAGCTGGCCCGGCAGGGTCGCATTGATCCGCTGATTGGCCGCGACAAAGAAGTACTGCGCCTGATTCAGATATTGTGTCGACGACGCAAGAACAATCCACTGTTGGTGGGCGAATCCGGTGTCGGTAAAACGGCAGTAGTTGAAGGTCTGGCCCGTATGGTGGTCGAAGACCAGGTGCCGGATGTCCTCAAGGGGCATGTGATCTATTCGCTGGATATGGGTGCATTGCTGGCTGGCACCAAGTACCGTGGTGATTTTGAAAAACGCTTCAAGACACTGCTGGCCGAGTTGAAGAAACAGCCGGAATCCGTTCTTTTTATTGATGAAATTCATACCATCATCGGTGCCGGCGCGGCTTCGGGCGGTGTCATGGACGCCTCCAATCTGCTGAAACCCATCCTGACGTCGGGTGACTTACGCTGCGTGGGTTCGACTACCTATCAGGAATACCGTGGCATCTTTGACAAAGACAGGGCGCTGTCACGGCGGTTTCAGAAAATCGATATCGAAGAACCGGATGTGGAAACGACCTACAAGATTCTCAAAGGCCTTAAGTCGCGCTTTGAGGCACACCATGATCTTCGCTACAGCGATAACGCGCTGCGTGCGGCCTCAGAGCTGGCAGGGCGCTACATCAATGACCGCTATATGCCTGACAAGGCAATCGATGTAATTGACGAGGCGGGCGCCTGGCAGCGGCTGCAGCCTGATAGCAAACGCAAGAAGCTGATACAGGCACCCGACATGGAGCGTGTTGTTGCGTCAATTGCGCGTATCCCGCCGCAGCACGTGACATCCTCTGATGTTGAAGCCCTGCGTGGTCTGGAAGCAAACCTGAAGATGGTGGTATTTGGTCAGGATGAGGCCATTGAATCACTGGCAACGGCTATCAAGCTGTCGCGCGCCGGTCTCAACACGCCGGATAAGCCGATCGGCTCCTATCTGTTTGCCGGTCCTACTGGTGTTGGTAAGACCGAAGTCAGCCGTCAGCTGGCGCGAATTATGGGGATTGAGTTGTTGCGTTTCGATATGTCCGAATACATGGAGCGACACACCGTGTCGCGCCTGATCGGTGCGCCCCCCGGATACGTCGGTTTTGATCAGGGCGGACTGCTGACCGAGGCAGTGACCAAGCATCCGCACTGTGTGCTGTTGCTGGATGAGATCGAGAAGGCGCACCCGGATGTCTTTAACATTCTGCTGCAGGTGATGGACCACGGTACCTTGACGGACAACAATGGGCGCAAGGCCGATTTCCGTAATGTCATCCTGATCATGACCACCAATGCGGGAGCCCAGGAAATGTCACGACCATCCATCGGGTTCACGGCTCAGGATCACAGCAGCGATGGCATGGAAGTCATCAAACGCAGCTTTACACCAGAGTTCCGCAACCGTCTGGACGCCGTTGTTCAGTTTGGCCCATTGCAGCCTGAGACAATCCGCACTGTGGTCGACAAGTTCCTGGTGGAGCTGCAGGTGCAGCTGGACAGCAAGAAGGTCACGCTGAGTGTTGATGACAGCGCCCGCGACTGGTTTGCAGTCCATGGCTACAGCCCGCAGATGGGGGCACGTCCAATGGCTCGCTTGATCCAGGAGAAACTGAAGAAAGCGCTGGCCGAAGAGATCCTGTTTGGCAAGCTGGCCGAGGGCGGCGAAGTCACCGTGTCCATCGTTAATGATGAGGTGGAGCTGGATATCAATCGGCGCGGCAAGAAGTCGGAAAGCCGGGCATTAAGCTCGGCAGACAGTTAGCCGCATGCAGGCCTGAGCGCTCGTTAATTAACGAGCGCGGTAGGTGATGCGACCCTTGGTCAGGTCGTAGGGTGTCAACTCTACCTTGACCATGTCGCCGGTCAGGATGCGAATGTAATTCTTGCGCATTTTGCCCGAAATATGGGCGGTCACAATGTGGCCGTTTTCGAGTTTGACGCGGAACATGGTGTTCGGAAGGGTGTCTACCACTTCGCCTTCCATTTCAATCTGGTCTTCTTTAGCCATCTAAAAGAAATTCTCACTGCTTGAAGTAAGCGCGCATTTTGCCTGAATTTTTTGTCGTTGGCAAAGCCTCGTCCGGGTTCGACTCAAAGTTAAGTCAAGCGACAAGGCAATTGTCATCAAATTGCCAGTGCTTATACTGATTGTCTTCAACGCGATTTTCGGCCAACAGCGCAAGAAACCTCTGCCTGCTCATGGGGGCGGCCCCGAGGCTGGCCAGGTGATCGGTGGGCAGCTGGCAGTCAATCAGTGTGAATGACCATTGTTGCAGCTGCCGACACAGCGCCACAAACGCCAGCTTGGATGTATTGGGCTGCCGGCTGAACATGGATTCTCCAAAAAACATCCGTCCCAGGCTGATGCCATAAAGCCCGCCAACCAGGGTTTGTTCTTGCCAGACCTCAACCGAATGGGCATAACCCAGGTGGTACAGCTTGATATAGGCCTGTTGCATGTCTTCGGTGATCCAGGTGCCGGGCTGACCATCCCGGTGCGCCGCGCACTGTTGTATGACCTGATCAAACGCACTGTCCATGGTGACACGGTAAAGTCCGCGTCGTATCAGTTTACCGAGGCTGCGAGAGCAGTGGACATCGGCTGGGTTGAGCACCATTCGGGGGTCGGGCGACCACCACAGGATAGGGCTGCTGTCATCAAACCACGGGAATATGCCCTGTCGATAGGCCGCCAGCAGCCGCTCGGGCCGCAGATCTCCACCCACTGCCAGCAGGCCTGGCGGATCCTCCAGCGCGTTGTCGGCTGGAGGAAAGTGGAGGTTGTCGGCGTGCAGCCGTGTCAGCTGCCCCATGAATCACTGATCCAGGAACTTTTCGGCGTCCAGCGCCGCCATGCAGCCAAAACCGGCAGATGTGATCGCCTGACGGTAAACGTGGTCAGCGATGTCGCCGGCAGCAAAAACACCCGGAATACTGGTTTGGGTGGCATTGCCCTCGGTGCCGCTGTGAATGGTGAGATAACCGTCTTTCATGTCCAGTTGATCAACAAAAATGTCCGAGTTTGGCTTGTGGCCAATCGCGATGAAAACGCCATCAACCGTCAGCTCCTGGCTAGCTTCGCCCTTGGTGCTGTTTACCCGGATGCCGGTCACACCCATCTCATCCCCGAGAACTTCATCAAGCACATGATCCCAGAGCAGGGTGACTTTGCCTTCTTTGGCCTTGGCAAACAGTTTGTCCTGCAGGATCTTTTCTGCTCGAAGGCTGTCACGGCGGTGGACCAGTGTCACGTGAGAGGCGATATTGGACAGGTAAAGCGCCTCCTCAACGGCAGTGTTACCGCCGCCAATAACCGCGACAGGCTTGTTGCGATAAAAGAAGCCGTCACAGGTGGCGCAGGCGCTGACACCCTTGCCCATAAACGCGGTCTCTGATTCAAGGCCCAGATACTGGGCAGATGCACCCGTTGCGATGATCAGTGCGTCACAGGTGTAGATGCCATTGTCACCATGCAGGGTAAACGGGCGCTGCTTCAGGTCAGCCTTGTTGATGTGATCAAACACGATCTGTGTGTTGAAGCGCTCAGCATGGCGCTGCATACGTTCCATCAGAGCAGGTCCCTGCAGGCCTTCCACATCCCCAGGCCAGTTGTCGACATCCGTGGTAGTGGTCAATTGACCACCCTGAACCATGCCAGTGATCACCAGGGGAGAGAGGTTGGCGCGTGCGGCGTAAACGGCTGCGGTATATCCAGCGGGTCCGGAGCCCAGGATGATCAGGCGATGATGCTGCTTGTCGGTCATAATGTGGAGTTCCTGCATGGTTTATGGAAAAGCTTGCGATTATACATCTATGGAGACTGGCATAGCGATTATCAAGGGTTTGAGTGTGCTATGCTGCGCCCAATATGGCAGTGGGTTTTTCTCGAACTGGAATAATGCTTGTCTTGCTCCGTATAATTCTGGAAAATGAATTAAATTGATTCTGCAGGTTTCTGAAAAGTTTTAAAAATATGTCCAAACAAAAGACCGCCAAGGACGACGGGATGGCCAGCCTGTCACAACGTATAGCCCGCGAGGGGACCCTCATTGCGGCTTTTCTGCTGGGCCTGTTTTTGTTGATTGCGCTGCTCAGTTACTCTCCGGATGATCCCGGATTTACCACCACGGGCACCGGTGAGCCGGTACAGAATGCGGTCGGCAATATGGGCGCCTGGCTGGCCGACATTTTGCTGCACATGCTGGGTTACTTCGCATATGTCCTGCCATTTGCCCTGGGCTTCAAGGTTTACAGGCTGTTCCGAAAGTCCGATGCGGACCAGGCGTTCTCATGGGGCGTTGTATCCATAAAGGTAGCCGGTATTGTGCTGCTGATCATTGGCGCCTGCACTCTGGCTACGCTGCACTTCAGTATTCCTACTGGCAGCACCTGGCCTGCAGGCGGTCTGATTGGCGCAGCAATGGCGGATGCCAGCATTCCAGTGCTGGCCATGCTTGGCAGTACTCTGGTGTACCTGGCAATCTTCCTGTTTGGTCTGACGGTGACCTTTGAGATTTCCTGGCTTTCAGTTGTGGATGCTATTGGTTACTGGACGATTCATGGGCTTGCCCGGGCACGAGAGCAGTTTGCTGACTGGCAGGAAAAGCGCGCAGAAGCTGGTAAGGTAAAACAGGCAGTAGAACGGCGCCGCAAGGCTCTGGATGTGCGTATCGAGAAAGAGAAAGTGCGCACGCCGCCCAAGATTGAACCGGTGATCAGTGCACCGCCGCCACGCAGCAAGCGGGTCGAGAAGGAACGCCAGGGCACGCTGTTTACCGGCAGCAACCCGGGTGAGCTGCCGGCAATCGGTCTGCTTGACGAAAACCGCAATGCCGGCAAAAAGGGTTATTCCACCGAGTCGCTGGAAGCGATGTCAAAACTGCTGGAGTTGAAATTGCAGGACTTTGGCATTGATATCGAAGTTACGTCGGTGCATCCGGGACCGGTGATTACCCGTTTCGAAGTGCAGCCGGCCCCTGGTGTTAAGGCCAGTCGCATCACCAGCCTGGGCAAGGATCTGGCGCGGTCCCTGGCCGTCATTAGCGTGCGTGTGGTCGAGGTTATTCCAGGCAAGACTGTCATCGGGATCGAGATCCCCAATGAACAGCGCGAAATGATCCTGCTGAGCCAGGTGCTGGCGTCGCCGGAGTTCGACAAGGCGCAGTCCGCGCTGAGTATGGCGCTGGGGCACGATATTGTTGGCAAACCGGTCATCGTAGACCTTGCCAAGATGCCGCACCTGCTGGTGGCAGGTACCACAGGCTCAGGCAAGTCGGTGGGCATCAACGCCATGATCCTCAGCCTGCTTTACAAGTCGACACCGGAACATGTCCGGATGATCATGATCGACCCCAAGATGCTTGAACTGTCCGTGTATGACGGGATTCCTCACCTGCTGACACCAGTTGTAACCGACATGAAGGATGCCGCGAATGCGCTGCGCTGGTCGGTAGCCGAAATGGAGCGACGCTACAAATTGATGTCTGCACTGGGCGTGCGGAATCTGGCGGGCTACAACAAAAAAGTCCAGGATGCGATTAAAGCGGGTGAGCCTATCATAGACCCTATCTGGAAACCCGATCCAATGGCGCTGCAGGATGACCAGGAAGCACCACCCCTTGAACCGTTGCCTAATATAGTGGTGATTGTCGACGAACTTGCTGACATGATGATGGTAGTTGGCAAGAAAGTTGAAGAGTTGATCGCACGCATTGCGCAGAAGGCAAGGGCCGCCGGTATTCACCTCATCCTTGCCACACAGCGGCCCTCCGTGGACGTGTTGACTGGTCTGATCAAGGCCAATATCCCGACCCGACTGTCATTTATGGTGCAGTCCAAAGTGGACTCCCGCACGATTCTGGGTGAAGGCGGCGCTGAACAGCTGCTGGGCAATGGCGACATGCTGTTTCTGCCTCCCGGTGGTGGCCTGGCCAAACGCGTGCACGGTGCCTTTGTCAGTGATGAAGAAGTACACCGTGTCGTGGCTGACTGGAAACAGCGTGGCGAGCCGGTCTATATCGAAGAGATCACCCAGGGTGTCGAAGACCGCGAAATGAATATGGGTATGGGTGGCGGCAGCGGCGAAGGCGGCGAAGAAGATGATGCGCTGTATGATGAAGCCGTAGCGTTTGTGACCGAGTCCCGCAAAGCGTCTATATCGGCAGTGCAGCGTAAGTTGCGAATTGGTTACAACCGCGCCGCCCGGATGATCGAGGCGATGGAAGCAGCCGGTGTAGTGTCGGAAATGGGCGCCAATGGTAGTCGTGAAGTACTTGCTCCGCCGCCACCCCGATAAACAGGATTACCGGCCAGGCTGATAGCCCTGGCCCTGTGAGCGATTCAATGATGAAGTTCTCTAAATTTGTTCCTGTCCTGCTGGTCAGCTGCCTGATCGCACTGCCTGCCGCGAGCTCGCAGTCTGCAGATGAGTCTAGCTCATCAATGGCCGCGGCTGACGATACCGCCTTGCTGCAGACCATGCTGTCTGATCTGAGCACGTTTCGTGCTGACGTCCGGCAACTGGTGATGGAGTCCAGTGGCAGTGTGCTGGAAGAAAGTCAGATTCTGTTTATGCTCAAGCGGCCAGACGGATTTTACTGGGAGACGCTGGAGCCGTTTCCGGAGTTGATTGTCACCGACGGTGAATCTCTCTGGAATTACCAGCCCGATCTGCTGCAGTTGACCATTGATGACTGGCAGACCGATCAGTCAGAGCTCGCTGCCCAGCTGCTGGGCGGTCAGATAAATGCTGTTGCTGAATCCTACGCAATCGAAGCTGTGGCTATCGAGGGACAGCCCGGGAGCGCAGAGTTTTACCTGACGCCGCTTGATCCGTCCAGCCTCTACGAACGCGTCACCCTGTATTTCGAAAACCGCGAACCCGCCTCGATTCTCCTTGTCAGTACCAATGGACAGCGCACCTTGTGGGAGTTCTACAATCGTCAGGTCAACCTGTCTCTGGCGTCCGATCAGTTTGTTTTTCCGGTGCCAGACGATGAATTTCTTGACGTCATCGACAATCGCAGTCAAACCGCCCCGGCCCCCTGAAGTGAACCCAGATGCAAGCTGATCTTGACGAGCTTGAAGACACATCACTTGCCTCGCAGCCCCTGGCAGCCCGCATGCGGCCGCGCACACTGGAAGAATACATAGGCCAGAGTCACATCATGGGGGCAGGTAAGCCGCTGCGGCAGGCGCTAGAACGCGGTGCTCTGCACTCAATGATTTTCTGGGGCCCTCCCGGAACCGGCAAGACCACGCTGGCCCGTCTGATTGCACAGCGTGCCGATGCTGCTTTCGAAAGTCTGTCGGCCGTGCTGTCCGGAGTAAAGGACATCCGCGCCGCCGTCGACAGGGCACGTATCAGACGGCAGCAACATGTCCGCGCAACCCTGCTGTTCGTTGATGAGGTGCACAGATTCAATAAGAGCCAGCAGGATGCGTTTCTGCCGCACATCGAAGATGGCACACTGATATTTGTTGGTGCTACCACTGAAAACCCGTCGTTTGAGCTGAATAACGCCCTGTTGTCCAGAGCCCGCACCTATGTGCTGAAAAGCCTGAGTGATGAAGAGTTGCTGCAGGTGCTGGCTGCGGCACTCGCCGACGCTGACAGGGGGCTGGGCCGGCGCGCGCTGCAACTGGATGAAGCAGCGATGTCCCGACTGGCCGCAACAGCCGACGGCGATGCGCGGCGAGCCCTGAATCTGCTGGAGATTGCTTCTGATCTGGTTGAGGATGGTGGCACTGTAGATGATTCCATTCTGGACCAGGTGCTGCAGGGATTCAGCCGCCGCTTTGACAAGGGTGGTGATGTGTTCTACGAGCAGATTTCAGCCCTTCACAAAGCCGTGCGAGGCTCATCACCGGATGCGGCACTCTACTGGATGGTGCGGATGCTCGACGGCGGTTGTGATCCGGTCTATGTGGCCCGCCGGCTGGTTCGCATGGCCAGTGAGGACATAGGCAATGCCGACCCCAGGGCGCTGCAACTGGCCATGAATGCCTGGGATGCGCAAACCCGGCTGGGCAGCCCGGAGGGAGAACTGGTGCTGGCTCAGGCAGTTATCTACCTGGCAGCGGCACCCAAGAGTAACGCGGTTTACATGGCGTTTAATGACGTTCAGGCCGATATAGCCGCACAACCGTCCTATGAGGTACCTGAGCACCTGCGTAACGCACCAACTCGTCTGATGAAGGATATGCAGTATGGTGCTGAGTATCGCTATGCTCACGATGAGCCTGGCAGTTATGCCGCCGGCGAGAACTATTTTCCAGAGCCACTGAAGGACAGACAGTACTACCAGCCGGGCAGCAACGGCCTGGAGCTTAAAATTGCGGAGAAACTGGCACATCTGCGCACCCTTGATGCAGCCAGCCCAACGCAGCGTTATGCAAAGCAGGGACGTGCTTCCTCAGGAGGGCGTAAATGAACCTGTGGCTGGTAATCGCTCTTGGCGGTGCTTTTGGTGCCGTTGGTCGCTACGCACTTATGCAGTGGGTCACGCGGGCCACGGCTTCTCTGGGACCGATTGGCCACAGCCTGCCGTGGGGCACACTGGCCGTGAATGTATTAGGGTCGGCATTGATTGGCGTGCTGTACGTATTGTTCTCTGAGAAGCTCGCCGTATCCGAGACAGTCAGGGGGCTCTGGGTAGTTGGTTTGCTGGGAGCCTTCACGACCTTTTCAACATTTTCGCTGGATACAGTATTGTTGATAGAGCAGGGCCAACTGGCCCAGGCAGTGGCCTACACGTTCATGAGCGTGGTGCTGTGTGTATTGATGGCATGGCTCGGCATAGCCTTGATGCGCCTGCTGACGTAAAATCACGCCCCTGACGCGGTACGCCTGTACTCGAACGCTAATTTATCAAGGACAATTGTTTCATGTTAGACCCTAGATTACTGCGCAATAACCCGGAACAACTGAAGGCCGGTCTGGCCAAGCGCGGCGTGACGGTTGACCTGCCAGCATTGCTGGAGATGGACAACCAGCGCAAGGCGCTGCAACTGGAAACCGAGCAGCTGCAGAACGAGCGCAACCAGAGTGCCAAGCTGATTGGCAAGGCCAAGGCGGCTGGCGAGGATGTTGCGCCGCTGCTGGCTCAGGTCAGTGATCTTGGGGATAAGCTGGATCAGGCCAAAAAAGCGCTGGCAGAGGTACAGGAAGCCTTTCATGCCGCCTGGATCGCATTGCCTAACCTGCCCCAGGACGACGTGCCGGCCGGTCGTGATGAGCAGGATAATGTCGAGATTCGACGCTGGGGCACGCCACGCACATTCGACTTCAAGCCAAGGGATCATGTCGACCTGGGTGAACATGACGCCAGACACGGCCTGGCCATGGATTTTGCTGCGGCCACCAAGCTGACCGGCTCTCGCTTTGTAGTGATGCGCGGTAATATGGCCCGTCTGCATCGCGCGCTGATCCAGTTCATGCTCGACCAGCACACGCTCCAGCACGGTTACGAAGAAGTGTATGTTCCCTACATTGTGAACACGGACTCACTGACCGGTACCGGCCAGCTGCCCAAATTTGCCGAAGATCTGTTCCATCTGGACGGCGAGCAGAACTATTACCTGATCCCGACTGCTGAAGTGCCTGTTACCAACTTGGTGCGTGGCGAGATTGTGGCGGCCGAGCAACTGCCTGTCCGCTATGTCTGTCACACGCCCTGTTTCCGCAGTGAGGCCGGCAGTTATGGCCGCGATACACGTGGCATGATCCGCCAGCACCAGTTCGAAAAAGTGGAGCTGGTGCAGATGGTACGGCCGGATCAGTCTGACCGCGCGCTGGAAGAACTGACAGGGCATGCAGAGCGCATTCTGCAGCTGCTCGAGCTGCCTTACCGCGCCATGCAGCTGTGTGGCGGTGACATGGGCGCCAGCGCTGCACGTACCATAGATCTTGAAGTATGGCTGCCTTCGCAGGATTGTTATCGGGAGATATCTTCCTGCAGTAACTTCGAGGACTATCAGGCACGTCGCATGCAGGCGCGCTGGCGCAACCCGGAAACCGGCAAGCCAGAGCTGCTGCACACGCTGAATGGATCCGGTCTGGCGATCGGACGGACTCTGGTAGCCATCCTGGAGAATTATCAGCAGGCGGACGGCAGCATCAGACTGCCATCGGTGCTGGTGCCCTACATGGGAGGCGTTGAGACGCTCTAAGTAATGGATTACCTGCCGCTGTTCATGAACGTCACACACCGTCGCTGCCTTCTGGTTGGCGCCGGTGAGGTGGCCAGCCGCAAAGCGGCATTGTTGAGTCGCTGTGGCGCGCATCTTGTCGTCGTCGCCCCCTGGATAAGTGATGAGGTGCGCGCACTCGCCGCGCAAACCGAGCTTGAGCTGCATGAGCGGCCATTTCAGGATGGGGATCTTGAAGAGGTCGATCTGGTCATAGCCGCCACCGACGATCCGGCGGTCAACATCAGGGTCTCGGAACTCGCCAGACAGCGCCGTCTTCCCGTGAATGTGGTCGATCAGCCGGACCTGTGCAGTTTTATTGTGCCCGCCATCGTGGACCGCTCACCGGTGGTCATTGCGATTTCCACGGGTGGCAGTTCTCCCGTGCTGACCCGACGCATTAAGGAACAGATAGAGATTCTGCTGCCTGCCGCCTACGGCAGACTGGCTGACATGCTTGGTGGCTGGCGTTCTCGCGTAAAAGAGCGATTCGAAAGCTTCTCTGACCGCACGCGCTTCTGGGAATCACTGCTGAGTGGTATTTTGCCTGACAAAGTACTGCAGGGCCGGGACGACGAGGCTATTGAGCTGTTTGAGAACGCTCTGAAGCAGGGAGTCGATGATGCTCAGAACGGCGAGGTTTATCTGGTTGGTGCAGGTCCGGGCGATCCGGATCTGCTCACACTGAAGGCCTTGCGCTTGATGTATGCGGCAGATGTGGTGCTGTTTGACCGCCTGGTTTCGCCGGAAATCATGAAGCGCGTCCGGCCAGACGCCGACCGGGTTTTTGTCGGCAAGGAGGCCAGGCATCATCCGGTTCCGCAGGAAGAGATCAATGATCTGCTGGTGCGCCTGGCGAGCGAGGGCAAGAAGGTGCTGCGCCTCAAAGGCGGCGATCCCTTCATCTTCGGGCGCGGCGGCGAGGAAATAGACAGACTGACCGAGGCGGGTATTCCGTTTCAGGTGGTACCGGGTATCACGGCGGCCTCAGGTTGTTCAGCTTATGCGGGTATTCCACTGACGCATCGTGATTTTTCCCAATCAGTGCGCTTCGTTACGGGGCATCTCAAGAACGATCAACCTGACCTTGACTGGCAGGCGCTGGCAGCGGAGCAGCAAACGCTCGTGATCTACATGGGGCTGCTGACACTGCCGTTGATCTGTGAACAGCTGCTGAGTCATGGCATGAGCACTGATATGCCGGTAGCGGTAGTAGAGCAGGGCACCTTGCCACAGCAGCGTGTGGTCAAGGGGACACTGACAACCATTGCTGACAAAGTGGCGGCGGCTGAAGTCAAGGCGCCCGCCATTATCATCATTGGACAGGTGGTTCGCCTGCAGAATCAGCTGGCATGGTTTGGTTCTGACTGAGTTTGAGTCGCAACGCCGGCAGGTAGGCAGCCAGCGTCAAAGCCCGGGCAAGGACATATATCACAAACGCCGCCCACAGGCCGGACACCTGGTAGGCCGGCGTCAAAACCAGACTGGCGCCAAGAAACACCGCTACGGACATGATTGAGGCGTTGCGCATCTGACGCGTCTGGGTAGTGCCGATGAATATGCCGTCCAGCTGGAACGCCGCAAACGCCAGCGCGACATAAAGCGCGGCCAGCGGTAGCCCTTCACTGGCTGCCAGCCGCACAGCGTCATGCTGGTTCAACAGCGCCACAAAAAAATCTCCTGCAAACCAGATGATGGTGGCAAGAAGCACACTGCTGCCAGCCGCCAGCTCAGTACTGCGCCACAGGGCCTGATCAAAGGTATTCAGATCTCTAGCCCCCATGGCCTCGCCGACCAGGGCTTCTGCTATGTAGGCATAGGCATCGAGGAAAAACGCGGAAAAAGAAATCAGTTGTAACAGGATATGGTTGGCCGCCAATACATCATCACCGAACTGTGCACTCTGTCGCACGAACCAGGCAAAGCTGGCCACCATCAGAATCGTCCTGATCATGATGTCGCGATTGACACTTAAGGTTTGTCGAAGGGATTTTAAATCCTTCAGTTTTTCCCAGGGCAGCAGGGGAAATCTATCGCGATCGGGCAGAGCTCTGACCACTACAAACAGCGCCACACCCAGAGTAATCCACTCGGCGATCAGCGTGCCCAGTGCGATGCCAACAACGCCCATCTGCAAAACCCCGGCGAACAGGATGTCCAGTATCACATTTAATCCGTTCATCAAGATCTGTACAAACAGCAGCGTTTTGCTTTTTCCGAGTCCAATCAGGCATCCCATCAGGGCGAACAGTGCCAGCGCGGCCGGAGCGCCCCAGATTCGCATGTGGATGTAGTCATGTGTCAGCGTTTCTACGGCGACACTTCCCTGGAGAAGGGTGATAGAGATGCTGCTTAGAGGATATTGAAGAATAATTAACAGACAGCCAATTATGGTGCCGAGAAACACGGCTCGCCACAGTGCTGCACGTATTTCCAATGCGTTTTTGGCACCAAGAGCCTGCGCCACGAAGCCGGTTGTGCCCATGCGCAAAAATCCGAAACTCCAGTAGGCAAAACTGAAAACGATCGCGCCGAATGCAATGGCGCCAAGTGCCTCCAGAGATCCAAAGTTTCCGATGACAGCGGTGTCAGATAGGCCCAGCAGGGGCACAGAGGCGTTGGCCAGCATTACTGGCCAGGCGCGTCGAAGAATTGTGCGACGTGTAACCGGAACGCTCATTCAGTCAATGAGGTGGTAGTGATCGCGAAGTATGTCGATGATTTCCGCTTTGGGGTTATCCGGAACATAGACGTGTTGGCCGGTGATTTTTTCTGCCATTTTGATGTACGTGCGTGACACGTCCAGCAGGGCCTGTTGTGGCAGGGCGTTGTCGCGTGCCAGAGCAAGGCGTTCATCCATGCGATTTTTGTTGAGCAGAATATCGGGATCCGGGAAGTGATTCAGCAGAAACTGACGAAATGCTTCCTTGGATTGCTCTACGATCTGACCCTGCCGATAGTCTTCACCATTCCAGATTCGTGAGGAGTCGGGTGTGCCTACTTCGTCCATATAGATCAGACGCTGCTCGCCGTGGCGATCTGTGACGTAACCGAATTCAAATTTGGTATCCACAAATATCTGGTCGATGGAGGAGAGTTCTTCACTTATTGCAGCAAAGCCCTCGGCCAGCAGCTTTTCGTAAACCGCAATGTCGTCTTGCGTCTTAAAGCCGAAGGCAGCGTAATTGTCCTGAATATCCTGGCGTGAAATGTTCACATCGTCGGCTTCCGGGACCCCGGGAATGCCTTTCAATATGCCTTTGGTGGAAGGCGTAATCAGCAGCTCAGGCAGACGCTGGTTCTTTTGCAGTCCTTCCGGCAGCTGGTTGCCACAGAAATCACGCTCACCGTTCGCGTATGCCCGCCACATGGAGCCAGTAATGTACTGCCGACAGATGGCTTCGATCTTGACCGGCTGTGCCTGTTGCACAATCCAGACAAAGGGGTGGGGTATATCCACGATATGCGAGTCTGCCAGGCCTTCATTGCGAAACAGGCTGAACCAGTGGCTGGCGATGGCATTTAACGCCGCACCTTTGCCCGGCACGCCATTCAGTCTACCTTCTGCGTGCCATATGCAATCGAATGCAGACAGACGGTCACTGATAACCATCACGGCCAGCGGCGCATCAGCCCGAACCGGGTAGTCGCGTTCGCGGATCAGTCGTGCGCTGTCCTCGGCGGTAAGCCAGTACACAGAGCGTACCTTGCCACTGTGAACCGGGCGGTTTGTTCGAATCGGGAGGTCGTCATTGACGGCCAGTACGCTGTTGGCATAGGTCATGGTTGTCATTCAACTCGCAGTTTGAAGGTCAGTCAGGCGCTGTCAGTTTGAAATCTGTCTCGCCGGAAGCCAAATCATAGCAGAAAGCCAAAGTCGAATGCTGTCTAGAAACAATTAGCAGGGCGGGGCAGTCCAGCTAGTTTGCTGACAGTCAATGCCGGCTTGCCTCCAAACAGCTTCATCAAATAGATACTGCGCCCTTTGTCAGGGCCGGCGCGTTGTGCCACCAGGCGGACCAGCGCACGAGTGGCAGGGGCCAGGCCGGTTTCTTCGTAGAACTGCTGGACCAGGTGGATGATTTCCCAGTGTGCGTCTGTCAGCGAGATGTTTTCGTTGTTAGCCAGCGTGCCGGCGACCTCGATGCTCCAGTCATCCAGGGAGCGCAGGTAGCCATCCTTGTCCAGCGGGATACGGCGGCCATCAGGCAGGGACAGTGCATTCATGTCAGGACCAGGTGACCGAATTTTTGTGGCTGCAGACCAGCATCACGAAGTCATCATAGCCAGCGGCCTTTGCCTCGGACTTTGACAAAGCCTGTTCAAGGCCACGCGCCTGCGCGTCTTCTGTCAGTACGTAATAGTCCACTTTCAGCGCGGCCAAAGCCGCTTGATTCTGAAGTACCAACACGCCGTCCTGTGTAAACAGAATGCTGTCACCATCAAGACAGACAGACAGGCATTGCTCCAGTGATGTGCTGCCAAACGGCGACTGATTAATGATATGCAGGGTGCTCATAGTGTGACCAGTACATCCGATTCGTGAATCAGCGTGGCCAGCTGTTCTGTCGAAACCGATTCGACATCGATAGCCAGGCCGTCCAGGGACAGATTGCGTTGCTGCAGGGATTCGGCATCAACATAGACAGATTCAATGCCATAAAGCGGAAGCGCTGTCAGTGCTGCGGAGGTGTTTTTAGCCAGGATGCCAGCGGGCTGCTGGTCCGGAAGCAACTGAAATACCCCATCTGACATGAAAATCAGTTGCACATTCTGCTCGAAGACTGCGGCAGACAAGGCCATATCCAGAGCAGCCTTGGCTTTGCTGCTGCCGTACGGTGCCTGCTTGATCAGCAGCGTTATACTGCGTGTTTTGCTCATGGCTGATTTGATCCCTGACCTTTAAAAGCTGACCAGCCGATCGGAGTGTATACAGGCATCCACCCACTGACCAAGGCCGGAGATGGTGAATCCTTTTGCCAGATTGGCGGCAGGTCTTTCGTAGCGCTCGGCTTCCTCTTCGTTAAGGAGCCCGCGTTTCAGCGCTGACGCCACACAGACAACAGCGTCCAGATCGTGCTGCTGGATCAGTTCCTGCCATGCTGCTCTGAGATCGTATTCATCCTGCGGGACGACGGCGAGATTTGTACCAGTACCTACACCCTGTTCGTAGAAAAACAGCCTGTAAATTTCGTGTCCTGCATCAAGAGCTGCACGTGCGAAGCTCAAGGCGGACTGATTGGATTGATTCTCGCCCGGTGCGGACATGATAAGCAGACTGATTTTCACAGCGGTCTCTCAGTAATATGCCAGCTGGCCAAAAGTGATAGCTGCGTATTATGCACCATTACTACTCACTAACAAAAAGCCCCGGGAAACCGGGGCTTTTATGTCAAAGCGAATTAATATTACGGCCAGAGCCACAGGCTGCAGATGTTTGTTAGCACCGGCAGCCGCGTTTCACCTGGTCTTACTCTTCGCCGCCAAAGGCTGTCAGCAGATTCAGCAGGCTGATAAAGATGTTGTACAGCGAGACGTAAAGAGTAACGGTAGCCAGAATGTAGTTGCGCTCACCGCCATTTATGATCGCGCCAGTCTGCATCAGGATAGCGGCGCTGGAGAACAGCATGAAGGCGCCTGACAGGACCAGTTGCAGAGCCGGAATCTGCAGGAACAGATTGGCTACGAACATGGCCAGAATGACAAAGAAACCTGCCATCATGAAACCGTTCAGGAAGCTGAAGTCCTTACGGGAGATCAAGGCGTAGGCTGACAGCCCCAGGAAGATGAAGGCTGTACCACCCATGGCTGTCATCACCAGCTGGCTGCCGTTGGCGGTTGCGGTGTAGTAGCCGAGAATAGGGCCCAGTGTGTAACCCATAAAACCAGTCAGTGCGAAAACGGACAACAGGCCCCAGGCACTGTCAGCGAGTTTGTGCGTGAGGAACAGCAATCCGTAGAAGCCAATCAGCATTACCCAGATGTTGACTGGGGCTGCGTTGCTTGCCATTGCGAATCCGGCAGTCAGCGCACTGAAAGCCAGCGTCAGGGCAAGCAGCATATAGGTGTTTTTAAGAACCTTGTTGACTACAACCGCTGACTCGCGGCTCTGTGTGGTACCAATCTGGTACTGGCTCATACAGGTAAACCTCCAAAAAATACTATGGTTAACGTCCTTCAGTCGCTAATCATACCGACTGCCTACCCGAAATCAATGCATTTCGGATTGACTTCGACCTTTAAAAAGACCGGGTACCAGGTGATTTTTATTCTGGCTGTTGACTGCTGCCAGAATTGTAGTAACATGCCGCTTCTCGCGCTGCGGAGGGGTGGCAGAGCGGTTGAATGCACCGGTCTTGAAAACCGGCGAGGGTGAAAGCCCTCCGAGAGTTCGAATCTCTCCCCCTCCGCCATTTATAGTATCCTCGCAGTCCATTGCCATCCCCTGACGACATTAATTTTTCCACTGCCCAGCAGCGGGGAGAGATTTGAACGTCAGAGTTCGACACCTTGCGCAGCAAGGTGCGACGAGCGCGCCAGCGCGAAGCCCCGGCTTCTGCGAAGCAGGGGTTGTAAACAGCCCACAGGCTGTTTGCAATCAATCCTCCCCCTCCGCCGCTAACCGAAACCGAGACTCAAGACAGTGAGCTCTGTTGATGGCAACCAACAACTTAAAAAGCCTCGAGTTCCAGCGTTCGAATTAAGGATAGATCCTCGCAGTCTATTACCACCCTAAAACGTTGAAAATTTCTTCTCTGCTCAGCAGCGGAGAGAGATTTGAACGTCACAGTTCGACACCTTGCGTGATGCGCAGTCAGAGTTCGGTAATCACCGTACCCTCACGCACCTGCTCCAGCCAATCCATATTCTCGAGCTGATTTCCCGGCGTGCTGATCGCTGCTGCTGCCGCCGCAACACCGTAAGCAAAGGCCTCCTGAACAGGCTGGCCCTGGTAGAGTTTGCAGGTCATGACAGACACGAATGCATCTCCCGCACCGGCATGGCTGACTACCTCGACCCTGGGAGGCATGGCATGTAATTGCAGGCCTTCACGACTGACCAGCATTGCGCCATTAGGACCAAGTGTCAGTACCATGTGGTCTGCCATTCCCTCAGCCAGCATCGCCTTGAGTGCTGGCAGTCTTTCAGCGGGCGACTCGCCGCCAACGTAACCAAGCGCCTTAAAATCCTCGCGGTTCAGCTTTACCAGATGGACACCTTTGGCGAGAGCCAGGCGCAGGGGATTACCTGAGGTATCGAGCACTACGCGAAGATGATGTTCATGGCATTGCTCAACAAGCTCGGCAAAAAAGGAGTCCGGGACAGAAGGGGGCAGGGACCCACTGATGACCAGTAGTTGTGGTTTAGGCGTGAACTCACGTATGGTCTTCTGACAGGACAGCCATTCCTCTTGTACAAGCGTCGCGCCCGGAAACACCAAGTGCAATGCCAGGCCGGATGCCTGCTCATCAAGCACAATGTTCTGTGTAGTTTCGTTTGCAATAGGGACGCGAATGAAGCTCTGGCCATCATCGTCCAGTAGTCTCGACAACAGCTCTCCATGGTAACCTCCGGCCGGGAATACTGCCGTTGTGCTGACGCCCATGCGCCGGAGATTGCGAGCGACGTTGATACCTCCGCCACCAGGCAGCTGTCTGGTGATCTGGCATCGTGTCTTGCTGTCGTGGAAAAACTGCTCGGTGACGGCAAACATGTCCACGGCCGGGCTCATGGTGAGCGTCAGGATCACTTGCGGCTCCATTGTTCGTTGAACTGATAGCTCAACGCCTGGTGTTTTACCAGATCCTGAAGCAGCGCCAGTGCTATGGCCATGCCTCCCTCGACAACGCTGTTGTGTTGCCCAGGTTGCGACGCCGTGCTGTCAGCGCCCCGACTGGACAATAGTGGTGGACGATGGACCGGCTGGCTGGCTAGGAACAGATTGTCGCGAATCTCCTGTAATTCGCGAATGCAGTCGGCACCTTCTGGGATGTCCCCCAGAATAGCGCGCAGTCGCGATCCCAACCGGTTCTGCAGACCTGACGGACGGCAGGCCAGCAGGGTTTCGAGCAGATAGGCGACCAGCATGGCAGTCCGGGCGCTGTATTCCTGTCGCTGCTGGGCGACTTTCAGGAAGGTGAACAGCGCTTTGTTGATGTCTTTTAATGCCGTGTGGGTGCTGCTGGATTCGGTCTGGTCAAGCCAGGTCCAGACCTGACTGAAAGGCAGTGAATCTAGTGCCGGCCATTCATTCATGGCTGCAGCCTGATATGCGCCATGCAAAAGATGCGAGTCGAAGGTTTGCGCCTCGTAGTGTGCGGATCCATCACCGGTAAACCAGGTCCCAACCAGCTGAATGGATCCCGGTACGCTGATGTTGGCAGCCAGCACCAGTTGCTGGAAAAACACACTGGCCACGCCGTATGCGTCCGCCTCCGGCATACTGTTCCTGGTGCTTATTGTGACCTGCAGATCGGCGCCTGATGGCGGTTTATCTTCTGTCCCCAGTGCCTGCCGATACTTGTCAAAACTGTCGCTTTGACGCAGTGCCTGTTCCATCAGCTCAACCATCGATGCAGCGTCAAATGTCACCTGATAGTCTTGTTCATTGTCTGTGGTGTCGCCACTGGCGCGAAACGGCCTGTCGCGAAAGAAGGCTGCGATATCCTGCCATAAGCCGAGTATATCCTGGCTATGTGCCTGATTGCCGTGAGGTAATGCATTGGAGATATGGAGATTTATGGTTACAGATGTCATGATCGGAATCACCTTGAATACATGAAACAAATGAAACGCAGAGTTGTTCTCTGGACTTTCTCACTCTATCACGCTGAAAAGCGGAGGCCATGATGAAGATCAAGTGGGTTAAACATAGCCTGGCACTGGCAGGTGCATTATTGTTAAGTGGCACGGTCAGCGCACAAAGTGCGCTTGAATCGCAGGCTGTCCAATGGCTGCAGGAATTTGTAAGGATCGACACGATAAACCCGCCAGGCAATGAATACCGTGCGGTAGATTTTTACGCGCAGATTTTTGAGGCTGAGGGTATCGAATATGAGACCGCCGAGAGCGCTCCCGGAAGGGGCAATATCTGGGCGCGCATACCAGGCGGTGACGAACCTGGTCTGATCCTTCTGCAACATACCGATGTTGTACCGGCAGATCGTGAATTCTGGTCTTTTGACCCGCTGTCAGGCGATATCAGTGATGGCTACATTTATGGTCGCGGCACCCGTGACATGAAAGGCCTGGGTATTGCCCACCTGGTCGCATTCCTGGAGCTTCACCGATCCGGCCTGCCGCTGAACCGCGATGTCATTTTCCTGGCGACTGCCGATGAAGAGGCCGGTGGAGAATTCGGTGTCGGCTGGCTGATAGACAATCACCCTGAGATTTTTGAAGGGGTCGGCATCCTGCTGAATGAGGGCGGCGGTGGATCGCGCATCGAAGACGATGTCACTTTTGGCGTGGAAGTCACGCAAAAGGTTCCTGTGTGGTTGCGCCTGACGGCCATCGATGAACCAGGCCACGGCTCGTCTCCCAGAGTTACCAGTTCGGTTACCCGAATCGTGCAGGCCCTGAATACACTGATGGAAAATCCATTCCCGCCGCGGGTGATCCCGCCGGTGCAGGAATATTTTGCGGGACTGTCGGTGAACATGACATCCGAGTGGCGCGCGGCCTACGCGAATCTCGCATCGGCAATCAATGATCCTGACTTCATGCAGCGCCTGCATGCTGAGCGTCCCGGCCATCATGCACTGACACGGGACACGTGTTCCATGACCCGTTTCGAAGGTTCCAACAAAATAAACGTGGTACCACCGACCGCCTGGGCTGAGCTGGATTGCCGTATCCTGCCAGACAAACCTGCGGCACAGTTTGTCAGCGAACTGGAGGCACTGGTGGCAGAAAGTGGCGTGGAAGTTGAGGTCATCATGGCATTCACACCCGCCATCTCCACAACAAATTCGCGGCTGTATCGCGCGATTGAAAGTGTCACAGGAGAGTTGCACCCAGGCTCGCGTGTGCTGCCTTCAGTCAGCACCGGATTTACCGACAGTCACTTTACGCGTGACCTGGGGATCATCAGCTACGGATTTAATCCGATGATCACTGACCAGGGCGAACATACCGGTGTGCATGGCAACGATGAACGCGTGCCGGAAGCGGTGTTCCGGCGCGGTGTCAGCGACTTCCATGCAGTGATTCGTAACGTCGTATACGACTGATTACGTCCGGCGGCTGTGTAACTGACTGGCTAAGAGATCTGGTCAGTCAGTTATTCAGAATGCGCCGGCAGGACCCGGAAATACAACAGGGCTCTGCACGCCAGTCTCCGACACACTGGAGACGCCAAAGAAGTAGTTGTCGATGACAATATTCTCCAGTGTAAACTCCGAGACATCACCAACCAGGCGCGAATAGGTCCATTGCGGTTCGGTCGTCAGTCGCCAGTGAACACGATACTGGGCTGCGCCAGGAACTTTAGTCCAGCTGAGCGTCGTATCCGGACTCACCTGACCACTGATGCTTACATCTGCAGGAGGAGCCGGTGCCCAGGCCATGGCTGCCAGGGTAACAGCGTTAAGCGCGGTCAGTTTGGCTGCATAGTCAAAGTCCACATGCTCCAGAACATCGCCATAGGCGATGCCATTTTCAACACGAATATCCTGATGCTGCCAATGGTAATGTTCATTGGTTTCCATGATGCGGACAGCCGGGAAGCCGACTTCATTAAACGGGCGGTGATGCCCGCCACGACCGAACCTGTCCAGTCGGTAAATCATCATGACATCAAGATTGGGGATGTAAAGGTCAGCCATCAGGTCGATGTAACGGGCCAGATTGCGTGAAGCAGAATCGACCTCACCACCCTGGAATCGTCGCTGGCGGGCCTCGTCTTCAGTTTCAACGTAGCGGGTGCCTTCTGAAAACACGCGCGCTGTTGTGTTGTTGACTACACCATTGATGCCCTGGCTGTTGCCAATCATGTCATTGTTGATGACAGCCTGTATGTCCCAGCCCTGCTCAAGGGCGTATTCTGCAAGAATGGCGCCGCCATTGAGTCCCTGTTCTTCACCTGATAGTCCGGTGTAGATGATCGATCCGGGGAACTCATACTGCGTCAGCACCCGGGCTGCTTCGAGCGTTCCTGCCAGCCCCGATGCGTTATCATTTGCACCCGGGGCATCGTCGGTGTAATTCATGATGTCGGAGATACGACTGTCGATATCACCACTCATCATGACAAAACGGTTGGTATCACGAGTACCGCGCTGAATCGCCACAACATTGACGACTTCTACTGGATCCGGGACCCGTGCAGTGCCAGATACCACATCACTCACGTAAAACACCTCAAGGCAGCCGCCACAGGCTTCTGAAATGCTGTCGAACTCCGCTTTCAGCCAACGGCGGGCGGCGCCTATTCCGCGGGTATCTGAGTCAGTTTCCGACAATGTATGACGCGTACCGAATCCGGCCAGAGTCGTGATGTCACGTTCAATTCTCTCCGCAGAGGGACTGACTGCGATTTGATGCAGGGCCGCATCATCGGCAGATGCCAGGGAAGGCAATACTGCGAGTGGTGCTGCCAGCATTAGATATGCAGAGCCATGCAGGGTGGGGCGTGATGCTGAAAAACGAGAGATCACCTGACGGATACAGTTTGTTTTCATTGAATCACCTTTGGGTCATTTACTCTTGCCGATTTCAGGCGGCGGCCATATGCTCGGATTCGGGTTCGGTTTTTACGATACGAATCCTGAACCAGGCAAACGCCAGCGTCATTAATGGGCTGATCAGACAGAACAGTGCCCACGGAGCATAGGACAGGGTCGCAACCCCGAGTACGCCAGCATGATAGGCACCGCAGGTATTCCAGGGCACCAGAACAGATGTCACAGTGCCGGTATCTTCCAGTGTTCTGCTGAGGTTTTGCGGAGCCAGGTTAGCTTTCTGATAGGCTTGCGTGAACATTCGTCCTGGCACGACAATGGAAAGGTACTGATCCGATGCCGATACGTTGGTGACCATACAGGTTGCACCTGTCGCCGTTACCAGTCCTGCTGCCGACTTGACGCGACTGATAAGCGCATTGGTGATTCTGGCCAGAAAGCCGGAGGCTTCCATCGCGCCACCAAAAATCATCGCGGAGAGAATCAGCCAGATGGTGTAAAGCATGCCCGCCATACCACCGGTGCTGAGCAGATCATCCAGAATGGCATTGCCAGTGGGTATCGCAGTGTCGCCATAAATAGCCTGCATCAGCGTCTGGTAAGTACCACCTGTGGCGGCAGACAGTTCAGCGAGCAATGGCTGTTGAAACACGAAGGCACAGATCAGACCTGCCAGGACACCCATAAACAGGGCTGGCAGTGCGGCGACTTTCTTGATGATCAGAAATATGACACCTGCAGGAACCAGCAGCAATAGCGGGTTGAGGGTGAATTTCTCGCTGATTAATTGCTGGTAAATGGCTGTGTTACTGGTGTCGGCCGCTTCGCCGCCGGCAAACCAGCCCACCACAAGGTAGATCAGCAAGGTAAGCAGTATCGAGGGAAATGCCGTCAGCGCCAGGTAGCGTATGTGAGTAAACAAGTCGACGCCGGCAACCCCGGACGCCAGGTTGGTAGTGTCAGACAGTGGCGACATTTTGTCGCCGAAATACGCACCAGAGATCAGCGCACCGGCTACCAGGCCTGGATTGATACCCATGGCGTGCCCGATGCTCATCAGTGCCACACCCAGCGTGGCTGATGTAGACCAGGAACTGCCAATCACAACAGCGGCCAACGCGGTCAGCAGACAGGCACTGGCGATAAAAAACGAAGGGTTGAAGATCTCCAGGCCATAATAAATCATCGCTGGCACGATGCCACTGACAAGCCAGCTGCCGGTCAGCGCACCCACCATCAACAGAATCAGGATGGCCAGCGTAGCGGCCTTGATATTGTCAATGATGAAGTCCTGGATTCGCTGCCAGGACGTGCCCTGTACAAGGCCGAGGGCGGCGGCCAGGGCGGCAGCGGCAATCAGGGCTGCCTGGTTGGCTCCGCTCAGTGAGTCGTCGCCATAAACAGCCACGTTGTAACCAAGCAGGGTGAACAGCAACAGTAATGGGAGTACGCAAACCATCAGGGAGGGGGGCGTTTGCTGGGAAGTCATCCGGAAAGTTACCGCCTGTTATTCGTTTTATCGTAAACAAACACTTTAACACCAGTTTCGCCTTGTGACGAGATGAACGAATCATCTATGCTGACTTCGGTTTGCCAAGCTGGAAAACACAATTTGGGGGAAACAAAATGATTTTGAAAAAACACGTCGCGGGGCACCTGTGGCTGGCAGGTGCGGCGCTGGGCGGTGTACTTGGAGTCTCAGCTGCACATGCCCAGTCGGGCGCCGAGGCCATTGATTATTCAAATTCGTCCAACTGGCTCTGCCGTCCGGACAACCCACGCGCCTGTGCAGTTGACATGAGTACAACCATCGTGGAAGCAGATGGCAATATTCATCTGGAGCCCTGGACCTCTGATCCACTGGCTCCGATAGACTGTTTCTACGTCTATCCGACCGTGTCCCAGGATGCCGGAGCCAACAGTGATATGGTTGCCGGGCCGGAGGAATACAACGTCGTGCGGAGTCAGTTCGCACGCCTTGGCTCGCAGTGCAGAACCTTCGCACCTCTGTATCGTCAGGTCACTTTGACGGCCCTGAGAGCCGGTATGTCTGGCGGCAGCGATATGCGCCCGGATAGAAATCTGGGTTATAACGATGTACTGAACGCCTGGAACTACTACCTGGAGAACCATAACGACGGCCGTGGTGTAGTATTGATTGGCCACTCGCAGGGCGCGGGTGTCCTGGCTCGTATGATCGCAGCGGAAATAGAAGGCACGCCAGTTCAGGAGCAGATCGTATCGGCGATGATTCTGGGCAGCAATGTGCAGGTCCCCGAGGGCGAACTGGTAGGCGGTACTTTCAAGGAGCTGCCGCTGTGTGAGGCCGGAGATCAGATCGGTTGTGTGATTACCTATGCGTCGTTCCGCGAAGAAGTTCCGCCACCGGCAACGGCTCTTTTTGGCCGGGGTGGTCAGGGCACAGAAGCTGCCTGCACCAATCCTGCACAACTGGCCAAGGGCAGCAACGAGTTGCATGCTTACCTGAGCAACAATGCCGCCGAAGGTTTCTCATCAACCGGGCCGTCGCCCTGGATAGATGGTGGGGTAGCAATCCACACGCCGTTTGTCAGTGTTCCGGGTCTGTTGACTGGTGAATGTGTCAGCAATAATGGCTTTAACTACCTGCAGGTGACAGTCAATGCCGATCCTGATGACCCCAGAACAGATGAAATATCAGGCGACGTGATGAATCCGGATGGCAGTGTGAACGCTGGTTGGGGACTTCACCTGATTGATGCCAACGTGGCCATGGGTGATCTTGAAACGATTGTTCACAAGCAGTCGCAGGCCTACCGACGGCCTTGATGAAACACTGACTGGGGCGCGTAATTACCCCCGGAAAGCAATCGGCCCGGGTCAGACTCTGACCCGGGCCGATTGCTTTCCAGATACTGAATTTCTTTACAGAGTGCCGGGAAGTGAATCCATCTGCTCTGCGTCGACACGAGCCGCCGAGCGGGTAGCGTCGGCCGGGAATGCAGCAGCCATCGGGTTGCCCAGCAGCTCTGCCATGTCGACCAGAATGCGTCCGCTTTCCATCAGCAGTGGGTCATCTTCTTCGCGCTCTTCTTCAGACTCTTCCTCTTCAACAGCAGCGATTTCGTCTTCAGCTTCTGAATCTGACTCGAGGTCACGCCATTCTTCCAGAGGCAGTCCTTTCGCCTGCAGGCGCTGATTATTCGCTTCAAATTCTGCGCGGCGGTCAGCCTCGCGCTGCGACTTCAGTTCTTCACGCTGCAGCGGGATGGTTTTGCGCTGACGCACGTCAATCATGCGCTGAACGGCGTCCTCCAGATAAACGAAGTCAGGATCTTCTGCCGCACGGGCTTCGTGTCTGGCCTGCAGCTCTGGCATGATGCCGCGCAGGTCATTATAGGAGCGATACTCCACAGGGCGGACGGTGTCCCAGGGCAGGGCGCCGTCGAGGTTGCTTTCACCCATGGTTTCGATGGCCTGATAGCGGTCCGGGAACTCGATATCCGGCAGTACGCCACGGTGTTGCGTGCTGGCACCGGAAATACGATAGAACTTGGATCGGGTGAGTTTCACCTGACCATAGTTCATCGGAATGATTTCCTGCACGGTGCCTTTACCGAAGGTCTGGCCGCCGAGCACAACACCACGCTGGTAGTCCTGAATGGCGCCAGCAAAAATCTCTGACGCAGAAGCACTGGCGCGGTTCACCAGCACAGCCAGCGGACCGTCATAGACGATCTCCTGGTCTGCATCGCCATAGGAGCGGACAAAACCATTGCGCTGACCGGAGTAGCGAATCTGCACAGTCGGGCCAGATTCAATAAACAGGCCCACCAATTCATTGGCTTCATTCAAGGATCCACCGCCGTTGTAGCGCAGATCAACAACCACGGCTTCGACATCGTCTTCTTTCAGTTCTTCGAGCAGAGCGCGCACATCGCGGGCAGAACTTCTGTAGTTCGGCAGCCCGGCTGCAGCCGCTTCGAAGTCAAAGTAGAACGAGGGCAGGGTGATCACGCCGACGCGGTAAATGTCGTCCTGAACCTCTACCTCAATAACTTCGCTTTTTGCGAATTGCTCTGAAAGCTCAACGGTATCGCGTACGATCACGATCTCGCGGGCTGCCGCTTCACTGGTGGCCGCCGCCGGAATGACATTCAGACGGATGGTTGTCCCTTCTTCACCACGAATCTGGTCAACCACATCATCAAGACGCAGACCGATGACGTCCTGCATTTCACCTTCTTCACCCTGCGCGATACCGATAATGCGATCGCCAGCTTTCAGCTCTCCACCACGTTCAGCCGGGCCACCTTTGATCAGCTCGGCGACTTTGGTGTATTCATCTTCCGATGTCAGCTGCGCGCCGATACCCTGCAGTGATCCACGCAGACCCATATTAAAAGTTTCTGAGTCTCGTGGAGAGAAGTAGCTGGTATGCGGATCCACGGTGCGTGCCACAGTAGCCAGGTAGGCCTGAAACACATCACGGTCGTTGGTTTTGGCGACCTGATTCAGCTGGTTTCGATAACGTTTGCTGAGACGCTCCTCAATCAGATCGGGTTCCATGCCTGTCAGTGACAGACTGAGTGCGCTGCTCTTGATACGCTGACGCCACAGCTCATCAAGCGATGCTGTGTCAGAGGCCCAGGCAGCGTCCTCACGGTCTATCTCAAGATACTCTTGAACACTGTAGTCCAGTGAACCCAGCTCGTTCTCTACAAAATTGACGGTCCACACCAGACGTTCGAGGACGCGCCGATGGTAAAGGTTGTAGATTTCGTAGGCTGGCTGCAGATCACCGTTCTTGAGGGAGTCATCAAGTGTGTCACGGTAGGCGTTGAGCTGCTGGATATCGCTGGCATCAAAGTACAGCTTCTGACCGTCCAGAGCTTCGATGTAGTGATCGTAAAGTTCAACGCTGAAGCCGTCGTCAAATACGACCGGCGAGTAATGCTTGGTTTCCAGTTCGCGCAGCAGTTCAATGGCGGTGCGGCCATAAATGACAGCAGGCGCCATTTCCTGGTACAGCACGTCTACGTCCAGCGGAATGTTGTCCAGCGCTGACGGTTCAGGCGTCGCTACCTCCAACGGCGCCTCAACGGCAGCAGGTTGGGGCTCTGCCGCTGGCTGTGCCTCTTCCTGAGCCCAGGCGCCAGTGGCCATCAAGCCAATCAAAGCGCTGCTGAACACCAGGCGGACAGCCCGTGCGAGGTTAATGCGCTCAGAGCCGAACCAGCCGACACCTCCGGTGTCAGCACTGCGAACGGGTGTGGAGTCTCGATTCACTTGGCTCACTATGGTGTTAGTAGTACTCAACGTCATACCTCGCAATACTGGAGCGGTTTGTTCATCCTTGATATTACGTTTAGCCGGGCGCTGTCAAGGTCGCCGCTGTGACTAAAAGTCACGGCTTCACCCGTTTGTGACGGGCTGATGCATGGCGCTCTGCGCGTTCGACATCAATATAGCGATCGGTGATCGCGCTCGATCCGTGTCCGGCGTCATCCCGGACATGTTCCCGGGGACGGTATTTAACATCCTCCGAGATGCCGGTATGTCGTAACCAGTGCACGGTTGCTTCGGCCAGTCGTTCTGCTTCTTCTACAGACCCTTCTTCGCGCAGCTTTGCTTCAGCGCGATCAAAACATTTTTGCACAATGCCGCGTATCTGACGGGTACTGGTGATGCCACCCTTGCCACGGGTCTTGTGAATAAGCGGCGTAGACTCGCCGGGCAGCGGCAGGGAGGACAGCCCGCGTGATTCGCGATATCGGCGCAGTGCACGCAACATGTCATCACTGACAGAAACTTCCCTTTCCTTGTTGCCCTTGCCAACGGTCAGAAACCACCAGTTGCCCTCCAGGTCGCGTTGAAAGTGTCCCATCTGCGGTATCCAGCGTTCGGTCTCGACCAGTTCCGATACCCTGAGATACATGGCAAACAGGGCGCTCATCACGAACAAGGTGCGTTCATGGACTTCCGGCTCCTGCTGTGCCATCTCTTCGGCACATTCGATCACCACATCCCACTGTATCTGGGATAAGCGACGAATCTTGTCCTGTCCCTGACGTTTGCGCAGAAATTTGCCTTTCTGGCGAATACGGGCGACCGGGTTGGCCTTTAGGCGGTTTTCCTGCACCAGATAATTAAAAAAGCTGCTCAGCACCGAGAACTTGGCCTGCAGCGCTGATTGAGAAAGGGAGTAGGGCTGGTCTGGCGCAGTCTGATAGGGGCGCCAGTCAGGGTTGGCCACTCTTTGTCCCTGCCTGTCGATAAAGCGTGGCACCTGCTTCTGGCCTATCCAGGCATCCGGGGGCTGACGCGAGAACTCGACGTAGGATTCAAGATGCTCGCGCTGGATCTCAGGCAGTGACAGACCGGCAACCAGCCACATCCATTGCAGAAAATGCTCCAACTCACGGCGATAGGCGGTAAAGGTGTCGGGACTGCCACGATAGCTGTATAGAAACTCGCTGGCGAAACGGAAGTCATCTGCGGCGCTGTCGGGTAATGGTTTTTTGCAGGAAGCCAGGAGTTCCGGACTGAGCACTGGTGGTTCACGCCAGGGGTTGGGCATGCTGTCCAGCGTGTCAAACAAAGGGTGTGGTGATTTCATGGTCCGCTATTTTCGTTGTATTTGCCGGGCGATGATAGTTATGCTTGTGAACAATAACCATTAATTACCTAAAAACAGGCCACTGTCCATGCTGCAGCTGCTACAGGACCGCTTCCAGCAGATTATCGTGATTCTGCAGAATCCAGAATACTGGTGGCAGTTTTTGATCCTGGCTATCGCGGCCTGTCTTTCAGCCCTGATAAATGTCCGGCTTCAGCAGCGGCTGGAACAGAACAACACACAGAGCAGAGGTCTGCGGCATATTGCAGTCCGTGCCGCACAACGCATTGTCTGGCCATTGACCGCACTTGGCCTGATTCTGGTCGGCACCGGCATCCTTAGAAACTATCAGCTGCCAACCACAATTCTGGATGTGGTTGTGCCTATCCTGGCTGCGCTGGCCCTTATCCGACTGTGTGTCTACATTCTGCGCAAGTCCTTTTCGCAAAATCCATTGCTGCATTCATCGGAGAATCTGCTGGTACTGCTGGTCTGGTCAATTGTGATCATGCACCTGATGGGCTGGCTGCCTACCGTATTGTCCATGCTCGACAGCATGGCATTCACGATGGGAGAGACCCGCATTACGCTGCTTTCAACACTGCAGCTGCTGCTCATTGTGGTTCTGGCCTTCATTCTCGCCATATGGCTTTCGGAGCTTATCAACCATCAGGTGGCGCGGATGCCGGGGATGTCCCTCAGCATGCAGGTGGGCATCAATAAGTTCAGCCGTTTCCTGTTGCTGACCCTTGCCTTTTTGCTGGCCCTGAACGCGGTTGGCATCAACCTGAGTTCCCTGGCCATTTTTGGCGGTGCACTCGGTGTGGGTCTGGGCTTTGGCCTGCAGCAGATTGCCTCAAACTTTATCAGTGGATTCATACTGGTCCTGGATCGCTCCATCAAGCCCGGCGATGTCATCACGGTGGGTGAAAAGTTTGGCTGGGTGCAGGAGTTAAAAGCCCGCTACATCGTGGTTCGCAACCGTGAAGGCGTGGATACCCTGATTCCCAATGAGAACCTGATTACTTCGGAAGTGATCAACTGGAGTTATGCGGATCCCAATGTGCGGGTGTCTGTGCCAGTGCAGATCAGTTATGAGGACGATCCGGAGGAGGCCATGCAGCTGATGCTGGAATGTGCAACAGCCTCTGAACGTGTACTTGAAAACCCGCCGCCCACGGTCAGGCTGACAGAATTTGGAGACAACGGAATCTGTCTGGAAGTCAGAGTCTGGATTGCTGATCCGGTCAATGGCTTCATGCCGGTAAGGTCGGATATCAATGTGGCCATCTGGCGCGCATTCAAGAAAGCCGGTATCACCATCCCCTACCCACAGCGGGATCTGCACATCAAATCCATGCCCTCGGAAAGGGATTTGACCATCGCGACGCGGGCGGATGCTGTGCCCGGGACCCAGCCTGCGCAAGATGATTTGCCTGAATAATACGTCTCTTTGACTCTGAATTCCTATTAAGCAGCGTGTTGCTTTAGGTAACACATTTCTGTTAAGCTCGCCTCATCTACTGTACCATCCAGACGGTAAAGACATGAGTGAGTCAAAAGCTAATCCACGTGACAATATATTGGACGCTGCCCAGCGTGTTGCCGGCAAAGAAGGGGCGGGCAATCTGACCCTGGACAAGGTGGCCTGTGAATGTGGCATGAGCAAGGGCGGCCTGCTTTATAACTTTCCCAATAAGGATGCTTTGCTGGCTGGCATGCTTGATCGTCTGCTGGAACAGCACAAGTCCATGATGGACTCTGAGGAAAAGAGTCTGGCCGGTGAACCCAATGCCTGTCTGAAAGCCATGCTTGGCGCCAACGCGTGTCACGAGGTGGCAGACCCGGGAGTCTATCTTTCGCTGTTGGCAGCTTCTGCACACAAGCCAGAGCTGATGGCACCCGTCAAGGAAACGCTCGCTGAATACTATCAGCGGCTGCAAAACGAAAGCAGTGACCCCGATATGGCGACGATACTCTGGCTGGCGGCCGAAGGTTTGATTTTTCACGCCATTCTAGGTCTTGCGCCCTACAGTCAGAGCGAAAAAAACAGATTATTTCAGAAACTTATGCAGATATCCGAGGAAGCATTATGAGAAGTCCGGCTGCACGTGGATTGATGACAATCGTGGGCGCAGTAGCGCTTATGGCGACCTTACAGGCATGTCAGGAATCGACAGCCGAGCAGGCGCCCGGTGATACCCTGCGCACTGCCCGGGTAGAAACAATCACAGCAGGGCCGGCATACGCGGAGCGCCGCTTTGTTGGTCGTGTGGCGGCGTCGAGCACCGTCGATCTGTCGTTCCAGGTGGGAGGCCGCATCGTCAACATGCCTGTGCAGGAAGGCAGCATCGTGCCCGCTGGTAATCTGATTGCCGAACTGGACAAGACGGACTACGAGCGGGCCGTACGCGAAGCGCAGGTAGCACTTGAGCTGTCCGAGCTGGACCATCAGCGAAATCAGCAGATGCTGAATAATGGCGCTATCCCGCAGGCAACTTACGACCGGGCCCTGGCGGATCTGGAGATGCGACGGCTGGCTCTCGCAGCCGCAGAGCGAAACCTGGGCTATGCCAGCATCGAGGTGCCATTTGACGCGCTGGTAACGCGCCGCCTGGTCGACTCGTTTACTCAAGTTCAGGCGGGCACCGAGGTTGTCAGAGTGCAGGATGTCACCGAGCTCCGTGTCAACATCTCGGTTCCGGAGAGTCTCATGAGTGTGCTGCAGACGCCTGAGCGTTTCAGCGTTGTAGCCCAGCTTTCTGCATATCCGGGGCAGTCATTTGAGCTGGAATACCGTGAACACGCTACAGAAGCGGATCCTGTGACTCAGACTTATCCCATCAGTTTTGCACTGGATCGCAGTGAGGCGCCCGGGGCATTGCCCGGCATGACTGCCACTGTGATTGTCACATCCCGTCAGGGTGCTATGCCGGACCTGATCACCGTGCCCGTCGCAGCACTGGATACTGCGGCAGATGGATCATTCCGTCTGTGGGTTTACGATCAGCAGACAGCACAGGTCTCACCGCGAACGGTGACGGTAGGCACACTGGGTTCAGAGCGCGTAGAGATTGAGTCGGGCGTACAGATCGGTGAACAGATTGTGACCGCGGGTGCGCATCTGTTACGTGATGGCATGCGAGTGACTCCTTACGTTTCTGTGCGCTAAGAAGGACGTATTACATGGACTTTGCGCGCTATGCTATTGAAAAGCCGGTTAATACCTGGCTGCTGATTATTGTTCTGCTGCTGGGCGGCTGGTGGGGTATCGAAACTGTCGGGCGACTCGAGGATCCTGCCTTCACCCTGAAGCAGGCAGTTGTGGTCACACCTTATCCGGGCGCGACTGCCAGGGAAGTTGAACAGGAAGTCACCGAACACCTGGAGTCCGCCATCCAGCAGCTCGGCCAATTGAAACGTATTCGCTCCAAATCGACGCCCGGCCGTTCTGAGATAACTGTCGAGATCCAGGATACTTATACCGGCGAGCAGATACCTCAGATATGGGATGAGCTGCGCCGCAAGGTGAATGATTTTCAGCGCAGCCTGCCAGAAGGTGCCGGACCGAGCATTGTCAACGATGACTTCAGTGATGTTTTTGGTATTTTCTACGCCGTAACCGCTGATGGTTACACAATCAGAGAAGTACGTGACATATCGAGATTTTTACGACGGGAATTACTGACCGTCAATGGTGTCGCCAAGGTTGAAATTCGTGGCCTGCCCAACGAAGCCATTTACGTGGAAGTACCCAACGACAAGCTGATCAGCTCCGGTATTCCGTTGTCGCAGGTCATCAACAGCATCGAGTCCGAGAATGCGGTTCAGCCGGCTGGGGCCGCGAGAATAGGGGACTTGAACGTTCGGATCGCCAACTCGCCTGGGTTCGACAGCGTGGCCAATATCGAATCTTTGCGGATCGGGCGACCTGGCAGCACCGATCAGATCAGTCTGGTGGACATGGCGTCGGTTAGCCGCGAGGCTCAGGAAATCCCTGATCAGCCCATCCGTTTTAATGGCCAGGATGCCTTTACACTGGCAGTTGCCGGCATTGCTGATGCCAATATTGTTGAAGTAGGGCAGGCAGTGTCAGCCAAACTGTCCGAATTGCAGACCCAGATTCCGCTGGGTGTTGAACTCCACCCAATTTATGAACAGCACATTGTCGTTGATGAGGCTATCAACGCCTTCATCGTTAATCTCGCAATGTCCGTTGCCATTGTTGTCGGCGTGCTTTGCCTGTTCATGGGTTGGCGAGTAGGGCTGGTCGTGGGCCTGACACTGTTACTGACCGTCCTTGGTACCGTGTTTTTCATGCGCATCTTTAACATCGAGATGGAGCGTATCTCGCTGGGCGCATTGATTATTGCTATGGGGATGCTGGTTGATAACGCCATCGTTATTGCCGAAGGCATGCTGATCAATATGCAACGTGGCATGAAAGCCCACAAGGCCGCCAGCGAAGCCGCGGTACGTACTCAGTGGCCGCTTCTGGGTGCGACCCTGATCGGTATCATGGCGTTTTCCGGTATCGGCCTGTCCCAGGACACCACGGGAGAGTTCCTGTTCTCATTGTTCGCCGTGATCGGTATTTCACTGTTGCTGAGCTGGCTGCTGGCTGTCACCGTCACACCTCTGTTCGGGGACTATTTGCTGAAGGTCAAAGGCGGTGGTGATTCAGGGGCCGATCCGTATCGTGGCCTGTTCTACGCCCTGTACCGTCGCATTCTGCATACGACACTGGCCATGCGGGCTGTCACTGTGCTTGCTTTGCTGCTGATCACAGTAGTCAGTTATTGGGGTTTCGGGTCAGTCAAACAGGCGTTTTTCCCCGATTCCAACACGCCGATCTTTTTTGTTGATTACAGACTGCCGCAGGGCAGCGATATCCGGGCCACGGCTCGTGATACGGCACGGCTGGACGAACAGGTGCTGGCACTTCCAGGGGTGCAGAGTGTCGCCAGCTTTGTAGGGCAGGGTGCCTCACGCTTCATGCTGACCTATGAGCCCGAGCAGCCTGATGATTCATACGGTCACTTGATTGTCCGCACCGAAAACCGTGATGTGATAGATGATCTGACAGCTCAGATTCGAACTGACCTGGCGCAGCAGTATCCGGCGGCAGATATCCGTACGCGACGCCTGGTATTTGGACCTGGCGCCGGTGCCAAACTGGAAGCGCGTTTCAGCGGTCCAGACCCGCGCGAATTGCGGCGGCTGGCAGATGAGGCAATCACAGTGCTTTCGCAGGATCCCGATGTTATCGATCTGCGGCACAACTGGTACCAGCGCGAACTGGTCATCGCACCGCAATTCAACGATGAGAGAGCGCGTCTTGCCGGTGTGGCCCGCAGCGATCTGGCGCAGACGCTGGAGTTTGCCAGCACAGGTGTGCGTGCAGGATCATACCGCGAGGGTGATGAAAGGGTGCCTATCATCATCCGGCCGCCGGATCAGGAGCGGCTGGCCGTAGAGCGATTTCAGGAGCGGCTGGTATGGAGCAGTGGCGAGCAGCGTTACGTGCCTATCACGCAGGTAGTCGACCAGTTCACCACAGATGCCGAAGAAACCATGATTATCCGCCGGGACAGGGCAAGGACGATTTCAGTCCTGGCAGACCCGGTCATGGGTAAAACGGCTGATGAGGTACTGCGACAGGTGAGGCCACATATTGAGGCTATCCCTCTGCCGCCGGGTTACACATTAACCTGGGGTGGTGAGTTTGAGGCTTCAAGCGAAGCACAGGCTTCGCTGGGTGCTCAGCTGCCATTAAGCTTCCTGTCGATGCTTATCATATCCGTGCTCATCTTTGGCAAGGTACGCCAGCCGCTGATCATCTGGCTGGTTGTGCCAATGTCGGTCTGCGGTGTGGTGGCAGGACTGTTGCTCAGCAATCTGCCTTTCAGCTTCACTGCCTTGTTGGGCCTGTTGAGTCTTTCGGGCATGCTGATGAAAAACGCAATTGTCCTGGTAGACGAAATCGATGCACAGCGGGAAGAGGGCAAGGATGACTTTAAGGCGGTTGTTGATGCCTCGGTAAGTCGTCTGCGTCCCGTGTTCCTGGCGGCGGCGACAACCATTCTGGGTATGATTCCACTGTTGTCAGATGCATTTTTTGCCAGCATGGCAGTCACAATTATGGGCGGTTTGGCGTTTGCGACCGTATTGACACTGGTGGCAGTGCCCGTATTTTATGCGATATTGTTCCGCATCAAAGCTGCTGGCACCGCCACAGTTTAACGCCTGTCTTGCAGATATCGAGGTAAGTAAATGAAAAGAAAGTTGATATTGAAAGTTGCCGGTGCACTACTGGGGGTGCTCATTGCCGCAAGTGTCAATGCTCAGTCTACTTTGTCGGATGTATTGAACCTGCGTGAGTACAGCGACACCTTTGCCAGCGCTGGTCAGCCGACAGCCGAGCAGTTTGAGGCCATCCGCGATGCCGGCTACGAGCGTGTCATCTACATTGCGTTTACCACGAATGACAACGCACTGGCCAATGCTGATCAGGTCGTCAAAGGGCTTGGCATGGATTACCTGCATATCCCGGTGGACTGGAACAACCCGACCAAGCGTGATTTCTATGCGTTTGCCGATGCCATGCAACGCAACCCTGAACAGAAAACGCTGCTGCATTGCCAGGTTAATGCGCGCGCCACGGCATTCAGTTTTATGTATCGCGTCGTCTATGAGGATGTACCGGTCGCAGAAGCCAAAGCTGACATGAACACAGTCTGGCAGCCCAACGAAACCTGGCGCGACCTGATTTTTGAGGTACTGGCAGATCACGGCATTTCACCAGATTGCGAAGGCTGCGACTGGACGCCGTCGCAGGTTGGTGGCTGATTCGATTCCGCCAAAGTCTCACCGGTGTTTATATTGTAAGCATCGGTGAGCAATGAAAATGGACCCGCACTGATAGATATATTTCATATAAAACAATCAGGTAGTGGCTTTGCCTGGTGTGCTGACGTAGGTCAGGGGAGCCGGTTGTCCAGGTCCAGTGAGAAACTCCCATTGACTTTGTTGTTTACTGAAACCTTGTAATCGCCTGCCGCTAACTCAAAGACTGGTAAGGGGATAGTTTTCGAAAAAACCACAGAATCAGCAGTGCAGCTGATCTCCGGCGGCGAAAGAGACTCTGGGTCAAAATACACAAACACCTTAAATGCACTATCTTCCTTATCAACCGCGTATGCGCCAACCTCAACACAACTCGAAATCCAGCCTGAGACTTTCAAAAAGACCTGAACCGGACGCTCGGTTGTTTTGATAATTTCTAAGGCATCAACAGTGTTTATTAGCTGGCCTTCGTCAACTGATACAAGCGACCAGGACAGCTCAGATTCTTCGCTTCTTAGAGTCGCATTCAGAAATTTACCTGGCTCGCCTTCAAAACCTATGAACGGAATAGTCAGGGTATACTTCTGGTCAAAACTTAATTCAGTCGTAGCAGTCTGAGAAAAGAGCGTCTGGGGTATTAGAACGACGAACAAACCGATTAACTGTGATTTCATTGCTGTATTCCTTTACGTTGCAAAATTACCGTGAGCTACAAATTTAAACGACAGGTGCAGTCGGGCACAACTCATCAGCAGGGTGCCATAACAATCGCCACTATTTCCGGTAATCTTTATTACTAAATTCAATGACTTGCAGCTCCCCTAAAAGGGGAGCTTCCTGAATTTGTTAGCTACCAGGTATGACACCGCTGTTTCTAACCGTCTCAATTCCCTATCTATCTGTAAAAATTCATCACCTTCCGCAACGCTATGCTTTTCTAGCACAGCGTTCATTTCTTTAACTATCTCAGCCTCTGCCTCGTTAAACGTTACCTGGTACATAGTATATGCTCCCGTATCAGCACCCCCAGCGGGTGCCTCTCGGGAGCCTGCGTACCTCCACGCGCAGGCCTGTCAATGGTGTCCTGGACACGCTTGCGCTTGCCATTGACAGGCTGAGCATGGAGGTATGCTGAGCGGACGTAGGCATACGCGCTCTGGCTTACGGAGTGAGGGTTTTATAACGTGGACGGGGGGCTTGCTCCCTGTAGGCCCTTACAGGGCCTTTCCGCGGCTCCAGAACCCCTCGATCGACAAGGTGCGGTGAATGTAATACTGCACCTTTGTACCATTTTTGGTAATTTCTCTACCTGGCGGGGTTTGCTGGTGAGCCCTCGAACCGGCAAAGCCTGCCAGGTCCTCAGCCGTCCTTCCTGTCAAACTTTAACCAGGTAAATCCCGTCATACGTATCAACCACCACATATCGGTATAACTATGACATCGTCCTGGTATGAGTCTTACGGCAGCAATGTTCTACACTTGCTGCCCACTGACGAAGAGCATCTGCACAAGGATGACTATATCCAAGCCCTCTGCGGGCATGTCGTTTTCGGCAACTGGGCGACCAGGTCAGACTCTGCTGATGCACGTCAGCCACTTCCTCCCCAATGCAAACGATGCCAAAAGAAGGCCCTTTCCGGCTCCATCGCTAAATCGTAGGGCAGTACCGGTGCTATGTATCACCGGTACTTAGTCTCATGGGTGAGACTTTGCGTGCAAATACAGCGCCTTTTACCATTTATGCTACTCGCCCCACCTGGGTGGCTTTGCTGGTGAGTCCTCGAACCGGCAAAGCATCCCAGGTGCTCAACCTTCCTTGCGCTTCAATATCGGATCGAGGTCGCCGGACGACCATAGGATGTTTGGTAAAATCCCGTTACGTTCGCGTTTAAGCATCTTCTGAGCCGCTTTAGCCATGCAGTAGTGATCTACCATGTCGATCACAACCGCTTTGCTATCGTCGTCCAGCTTTTCTGCACGTTCCAGTGTGGTCGCCAGCAGGGCAGACAGCCCAACTTCCTCGCCGTCCTGTAGCAGAGAGTTTGGCGAGCATTCCAGGGCATTTATCAGCTTGTATACCGTCGACAGCTTCGGATCGGCGCTGTCGCTGCTCTCCATCGTTGATATGTGGCTGCTCTTAATCCCTGCCATAGCAGCCAGTTGGTGCTGAGTCAGGTTTTTATCCCTTCTGAGCCTTCTTAGATTTTCCCCAAAAGACATATAAGACCCTCATAGAAGTGTTTGACCCCATCAGAGCTGAAAGTATATACCCCCTGTAGAGGGTATTTTGTTGACTATCCCTTGCGCCTGGTATAAAAATTCCCCTGTAGGGGTATTGACAGGTTTTTATCCAGGTGATTTTCGAGCCACATTTCGACATTGAAAAAGAGCATGAGCACTCTGGCATGCTTGATTGGCTTTCCCTGAAAATTAACCTTATGCATCTCTCCGAGCCTGTTGTACGCCACCTGCAATCACTCTCTGGCATGGTCTTTAAGATAAATGCCCTAACAGGGGAAGAAGACTGGAGGACTTATTGCTGGACCAAGATACCTTCTGACTCAACGGATATTCATTTTCGGGTAACAGACTCACTTCATATTCAAGGAAGCCCCGCCCGCATAGGTATGCCCAACAACGTATTTGGCGCCATTGATATTCGCTATTGCGCGCAGAAGATGATCGGTTTCGCAGCCCAGCAACTCGGTTATCCACTACCTGTTATCGAGTCCTGGGGGTGCACCAGGATCGACGTCACTCGCAACTATCTGATGCAATCAGAGTCCGAAGCTCGACAGGCACTGGCTTACTTGAAACAGGCTCCAGAGAGCCGCCAAGCTCATAGCTACGAGCAAAATGGTTTCTACATAGGCAAAGGTTCGTCGTTACAGAAGGGAAAAATATATCTAAAGGGTAGGGAAGCCGTAGCCAATCAACGTAAAAAGAGGAGGGCGCACTACACTGAAGAACAACTGAGCAAATGCCAGAGATTACTAAGAGCTGAACATACAATTGGCCGTCATTTGCTACGCCGTTTGCGTGAACAGCAAGCCATAGAATGGTACCAACTTAGTCCGAATTATCTAATTCAAATGCATAATTTATATTTTAAAGAATATTTCTCCGATATGGAGCTGACTGATATGTCAACAATACTTGAGAAGCTAACTACTGTATCGCCTACTGAAGGCCAGGCCCGTGCAGCCTATGACTGTTACGTACGTATTCGAATGGTTGGTTATGAACAAGCCAGGGTTACTTTCACAAAACCCTCGTGGTATCGCCACATAAAACACCTTAAGGCTATTGGTCTCACTCGCGCGGATCTCCAGCCCATTAATGTCATCCCGCTCCGTAAGCGAGCTATTGAGCTGTCGCAGCCCATTCGTCACTGGGACGATATTCGGGCAGCTTAATCGGTGCCAATTAAACGTTACCGTAACAAAAAATTAAACATGGTCTTTAGGAGATTCCCGCGATGGTCACAACCACCAACAATCCTGAACTTGTTAATCTAATTGGTATGCAGTTTCACGTCCGCGACATCGATGACTTTGAAGAATATCCAAAGAGCGTCAGACACATTCTCGCTACCAACGCACTGAACGCAGATGTGTTTATCCATTCAATTGTGTTCAACGCCGACACTCCGCCTGATATCGGTCTTGTTAACGATATTGATTCACCCGATGACATGGAATATTACAAGCCTTGGCAGTTGGTGTTTTCACCCCCATCCGGGTCATCTCAGCCACTACCAGGTGGTTTATTCAACAAAGACGGTACATTGATTGCGCTTATCCATCATAAGCAGATTTAGGCCGCTTAGATGGCCTCGCTTCAGTTCGAGCACTCGCCGACAACTGTCCATTGGTTTGTCCAGGTAGATGGACTTTAGGCCAGCTGCCTGGACACACCAATGACCTTACGCGCGGCTAACAAAGATTCGGAAATTACTGATCACACGTGGGATGGTCTGATCAGGATCGCACTGAAATACCAAGGAAGGATGGGCCGGTATCACAATATCCGCTATGATCGAAAGCACCTGTACATTGTGCTGAACGTTCGCCAGTTAGCGTCGATCCTCGTGGATAAAAAGATAATCAGCTCTTGGCCTGCTGGGTTCACGCGGTTAACCACGATAGAAGAGGCTGTCATCAGAGAATTTAAGAAGCTTCACGGGAAAACCCACCTAGATACCTAGGGTTATCTTATTTCCGGTAATCTTTATTACCGGAAATAGTGTTACGAGGTACGGGAAGCGGTCAAGATCCGAAATCTGGCACTTTAGGTAATTTAAACGTAATATCCCGGGTCATAAAACATATGACTCGAAAATGGCATAGCTGGGCATCAAATTGATAAGCCGATCGCTGATACGAACAACAAGCCTGATCGTCATGCTGCTCCTGCCATTGCAGGCGCTGGCTAGTGGTCTGTTGGCCTGTGAACAGCATCAAAAGTCCGCAATGTCACAACTGCATCAAGTCAGTGAGCAAAATTCTCATACGATGACTGCCGCGACACCCGATTGTCATGGACAATTAGCGCCAAGAGCCTCGTCAACAGACGAAACCAGTTCGCCTCCCGCGCCTGAGCTCGAATGTCGCCACTGCATCAATACCTGTCAAACCAAACTTGGCCTGGATGATTCAAATAGTGACCGTCTGGCCGCGTACACGTCTGATGACTCGCTAAATAGCGGCGTGTCAGTCACGCTTCCCGGTTTTAATAATCTCCCTCAACGTCCCCCGTGCGTTTAATCCTTTCGCCGTTCTTCTAGCACGTCGCCTGCGTTTTGTTATGCGTTTACGCGTGGCGATATGATTTAGCGATATTGTGACGTTTTGGCTGCTCGCCACGGGCATCAAACGTCGATGGGATTAAATAATGACTTTCGAATCATTGTCACGCAGCTTGGTGTTGCTGACATTAACGTTGCTTGTTGGGTGCAGCAGCCTGCAACCACCGGCTGAAACAAACCTGATTTCACCGCTGGCTGTCATCGCCGCAAACATCGAGTTGGAACACAGACAATCAACATTGCCCGGCCAGCACGTGGAACGGGCCGCCGTCGATGCTGGGACCGGGCTTGTCTGGCCAGATCCCGGACACGCCCAGCGCTGGGCCATCCGGCATTCGCCCGTGGTCCAGGAAATGGTCGCAAGGCTACATCAGAGTCAGGCGGAAGCCTGGAACGAATCGATGCTGGAGAATCCTGGTTTCGAATTAGGTTTGCTGGAGCCTGAAGGCGGCTCCGGCAGATGGCAGCTTGAGGCTGGCGTCGAACTGGGACTGGCAGACTGGCTGACGCGCTCTGCCCGTGTCGATCGTGCGGATGCCACACACCTTGTAAATCAACTGGATGTGCTGGATGAGCTGACAGATTATCTGCATCAGGTCAGGGACGCCTGGCTGAATGCCGTTGCCGCAAGGCAGCAACGGCAGGTTCATGAAGGTCTTTACCAGACCGCCGCAACCCTGCTGGAGTTTGCGCAGCAGGTGCAGGCTGCCGGAAATATGAATGAGCTTGATTTTCTGGTGTATGAGACTGAGCACGCCCGTCAACATCGCGCGTTGCACATGGCAAACCTTTCTGAAGACATCGCAATCAGCGAACTACAAGCCCTGCTCGGCCTGCTGCCCGACCAGCAACCGGAACTGCCGGACTCACTGCCCGAAGTGCCTAACCTCGATTCAATGGCGTCGTTGAGTACCGACCAGGCAATGAATCTGGCGGCACAGCATCAACCCCGGTTGCGCCTGCTGAATGGATCATTGAATCAGCAATTCGCGAGGGAGCGCCTGATCAGGCGGCAATACGGTCTGCTTGACGGTGCGATTCAGCTCGGCGCAGAGCGCGAATCCAGTGGCGAGCGTAGACTCGCTCTCGGTGCGTCCTTCGAATTGCCCCTGTTTGACCGAGGGCAGGCTCACCTGGCAGAAGTTGAAGCAGCCAGGTCTGCCTTGCTCGCCCAGATTGAGCAGACTCGAAATACGACCCGCCACAGCATCACGCAGGCTCTGATGTCCCAGCAGGCGGCGATTGAGCTTGCCCAACAGGTGAGTCGCGAAGACCTGCCCCGGCATCAGCGCATGTTGGAACTGGCCCTGCAGGAATATAACTTCATGTTGCGCGATACATTTTCTCTGCTGATCTTACGAGAGCAGATATTTGATGCACAACTCGAATACATCGAGCACACACTGGCTTACTGGCATGCACAAAGCCTGCTACTGAGTGTCATGGGCACTGAAGCAGTCGTGGTGACTCAGACAGGAGATACCCTATGAACAGACGACAGCTTATTTCGGGCGCAGCAACTTTGTTGGGCGCTGGACTTGTTTCAAAAGCGGGCGCGCAGTCGTCAGCAGTGCTGGATGATCTGGCACAATCCACGACGCCTGCGGCAGATACACTTCCCTACACGCCTGTTATCACCCCGAACGCTCGTACCCTGCCCTGGCGTATGCGTGATGGCGTCAAAGAGTTTCACTTGATCGCAGAGCCGGTGGAACACGAGTTCGCGCCCGGCACACGAATCAAAGCCTGGGGATACAACGGATCGACGCCGGGGCCTACCATTGAGGCGGTCGAAGGTGATCTTGTCCGCATTTATGTGACCAATCGGCTGCAGGAGCCTACTACTATCCACTGGCATGGCCTGATCCTGCCATTTGGTATGGACGGTGTAGCCGGACTGACGCAGCGCGCCATCGATCCGGGTGAAACCTGGGTTTACGAGTTTGAACTGAAGCAACACGGCACACACATGTATCACCCTCATTCTGATGAAATGGTTCAGATGGCCATGGGCATGATGGGTATGTTTATTATTCACCCGCGGGCTGGCAACAATCCGCCTGTTGATCGGGACTACGCCCTGCTGCTGCATAACTGGGCTGTGCACCCTGGCACCTACCGTCCGGACCCCAGTGTTATGGTCGACTTCGATTTATGGACCATGAACAGTAAGGTGTTTCCAGCTATTGCTCCGCTCATGGCAAGAACCGGCGAACGGGTGCGTGTGAGAATTGGTAATCTGTCCATGTGGAACCATCCCATGCACATGCATGGTGTGCAGTTCGACGTGACCGGCTCTGACGGTGGCCGCTGGCCCCGCGAGCAATGGCGTAAGGAGGTGACAGAGCTTGTTGGTGTCGGCCAGACGCGAGACCTTGAGTTTGTTGCAGTCGCTGGCGACTGGCCTCTGCATTGCCATATGGCGCACCACACCATGAATGCCATGGGTCATGACATCACCAATACCATCGGCGTTAACCAGAGAGAGGTGGCGAGGCGTATCAGGCAACTGGTTCCCGGCTATATGCCGATGGGCGAACACGGGATGTCAGAGCATCAGATGCATATCGATATGGGACATATGCAGGGGCCTGAGAATACCCTGCCGATGATGGGTGGCATGGGTCCATTCGGGTCCATGGAGATGGGTGGCATGTTTACCCTGATCAAGGTTCGCGATGCAGGCGAAGACCTGGATCCGGCCGGCTGGTTCAGTATCCCGGAGGGGACCCAGGCGTATCGTGTCGAGGGCCCTCCGGACGATCTGCCGACTTAAACCGGATCGAAACAGACCCAGTTGCGGCCCATCTGTTTGGCTTTGTATAAAGCCTGATCAGCCCGGGCCACAACGGCCTCTGTTGATTCGCCAGCCTGCAGTTCGGCAAGGCCAATGGAGACAGTTAACTCATTGGCCTTCTCGACGCGGCGTCGAATGTCTTCTGCCAGATAGGCCGCCTGGTCCAGAGTCGTGTTGTCGGCAATGATGACAAACTCTTCGCCGCCATATCGGAATAAAGAATCCGTGGCGCGCAATCGGGCGCGCAGCAGATCGGCAAGGCGCTTCAGTACTTTGTCACCTGCACTGTGGCCTTCTGTGTCATTGATCTTTTTGAAGTGGTCCAGATCAAGCATCAACACGGTCACTGGGGTGTTGTGGCGCAAATGCTGGTTTTTAACGCGGATCAATGCGTTCTCAAGCGCCGTTCGATTGCCAGCGCGGGTCAACGGGTCCTTGGTGAGCAACTCTTCAAGTTCACGATTTTTAGTTTCGAGCTGTCTGGCATAGGCATACAGGAATACATTGATCATGGCGTTGGCCATAGCGAATCTGAACATGATATCACTTGATTCGAAGGCCAGTGGAAGAACGGCGATACAGGCTATGACATTGATGGCCAGCGCTCTGTTGCGGCTGACAATATAGTAGTTGGCAACAGCACTGGCGATAACCCAGTAGCTGCCAAGAACGCCCATCTGGATGTTGATAATGACGGTCACGCCCATCTGAACAGAAGCCAGAAAAAGCGCAATCCAATGATTGAAACCATGTCGGATAAGCAAAACCAGAGACACTATCTGCAGCGCGATGACCGGAAGCAGCAGGTAGGTAATCAGCGGATTGCCCCAAATGAAGTGCCAGGCGGCAAAAGGCATGGCTACGGTGACACCGCAAAGCGCTACGGCTATTAAAACCTGGCGGTAAAATACGACATCGCGATAATAAATCTGGTGATCAGTATGTTGGGGTTTCTGCATTATTGAGTATCAGCCACTGGCTCCCGCATGGTAACGAATTCCTCTGCAGCAGTGGGATGAATACCGACAGTGGCATCGAAATCAGCCTTGGTGGCACCGCACTTTATGGCTACCGCCATCCCCTGCACTATTTCTGCCGCGTCGTCTCCGACCATGTGTAGCCCGAGGACGCGATCACTTTTTCTGTCTACGACGAGCTTCATCATACTGTATTTTTCTTTGCGGCTCAGCGTGTATTTTAGTGGTCTGAATTGACTGCGATAGATGTCGATTTCTGGGTAGTCTGCGCGTGCCTGCGCTTCGGTTAAACCGACCGTTGCGATTTGCGGGTCACTGAAAACTGCCGACGGAATGTTGTCCCAGGCATAGTCAGTGGCTGAACTGCCGAAAAGGCGGCGTGCCAGAACCTGGCCCTGACCCAGGGCAACAGGTGTCAGGTTGACACGATTGATGACATCGCCAACGGCATATACGCCTTTGGCGCTGCTCTCAAAAACGCTATCGACGATGATGGAGCCATTCTTTTCGGTAGACACCCCTACTCGCTCCAGGCCCAGTCCAGAGGTTGCAGGTCGCCGCCCGGTGGCAAACAGCACTTTCTCAACCTCAATTTCACTGCCATCAGTAAGGCTCACTCGACAGGGGCCATCACTGGTTTTGCTTATCTGGCTGACTTCTGAGTTCAAATGAAGATCGAAATCATGCTTTGCACAATTGGTGTAAAAGCTGCGTATATCCTGGTCAAAGCCACTCAGCAATTGTTCGCCGCGGTGGATCAGGTGAACATGGCTGCCCAGCCCCTTGAAAATCCCCGCCAGCTCGGTGGCAATAAATCCACCGCCGACAATCGCCACGCTGCGTGGTTGTTCAGTGAGTTCAAAAAAATCATCGGAGTTGATAGCGTGTTCAATGCCTGGAATGTCTGGCATCCAGGGTTGACCACCGGTCGCAATCAGAATGTGCTCTGCGCTTACGGTCTGCTCGCCTACACGAATGGTGTTTGCTGCTTCGAAAGTGGCAAAGCCACGCAATAGTGTGACACCTGCTGTTTTCAGTAGATTCTCGTATATGCCATTTAGTCGTTTGATTTCATTATCTTTATTCGACTTTAATGATGACCAGTCAAAACCTGGCTTTTTAAACTCCTGCCAGCCAAAGGCAGCACTTTCCTGGAAGTCAGCGGCAAAATGTGCAGCGTAGGCATAAAGTTTTTTGGGTATGCAGCCAACATTGACGCAGGTGCCTCCCATAAATCGCGCTTCGGCAATTGCCGTCCGGGCGCCAAGCCCTGCAGCAATTCTGGCGGCTCTTACGCCACCGGAACCGGCGCCAATCACAAAAAAGTCGTAGTCGAATCCAGACATAACGTTATAGTCTATTCCGCGGTAAACAGACGGCATTGTACATGCTCTGAAGTTTTTTTTTCATAGTATTCAGATACAAAACTTATCATCTGGTAGGAATTTTTGAACTTCGAAGTTGATATTTGCATAGTAGGCGCTGGCGTCTGCGGGCTGGCGATCGCCCGGCAGCTTAACCAGTCACTGCCCAGTTCAAGCATTGCCCTGATTGAGCAGGCTGACAGCGTTGGACAGGGCACCAGTAGTCGAAACAGTGAAGTGATCCACGCGGGACTCTACTATGCGCCTGACAGCCTGAAAGCGCGCCTATGTGTCGCTGGTCGGCATCTGCTTTACGAATACTGTCGACAGTATCAGGTCCCTGTTCGTCAGATCGGCAAACTGATTGTGGCTCAGACAGGCGAAGAAGATACTCTGTCTCGGATCGCGGATAATGCGCGCGCCAGCGGGGTTGAGAATCTGCAGAGCTTGAATGCTTCCCAGATCGCCAGTCTCGCGCCTGCAGTAAGGGCTGATACTGGCTTATGGTCGCCCAGTACAGGCATCATCGATAGCCATGAGTACATGCAGTCCTTGCTGGAACAGGCGCGTGGCAATGGAGTCATGTTGGCTCTGGCGACACGGCTGAGCGATGTGAGGCCCGAGGACAATGGCAAAAAGCTGGAGCTTGAATTGACCAGCAACTGGCATCGCAAGAGTGCGGAAACTTCAAGGGTCTCTTGTCGATTACTGATTAACTGCGCTGGCCTGGGTGCCCTTGCTATAGCAGAGCGCCTGCACCAGGCAGGTGTCGCAAGGAGTCAGGCACTTCCGTGTATCAAATGGGTAAAAGGCAATTATTTTGCCTATCAGGGGCGCTCCCCGTTCAGTCATCTGATCTATCCGGTGCCCGACCCGACGGGCAATGGTCTGGGGATCCACGCCACACTGGACATGGCTGGAAATTGCCGGTTCGGGCCAGATGTAGAGCAATTGGCGCACGACATTAACAATGAAGAGGTGCTGGATTTGAGTGTCAATGCGTCGCGGCGCGACATGTTTGCGAAACAGATCCGGCGCTACTTCCCTGCCCTGGATGAATCACGTCTGGTGCCCGATTATGCAGGCATTCGCACACGCATCACAGGTGATGGCTTTCAAGATTTCCAGATTGCGGAGCAACAGCTGGAAAGCTGTGCGGCGATCCATTTGCTGGGAATTGAATCGCCCGGGCTTACGGCCAGCCTCGCGCTCGCGAAACACATAGCAGAGCGCGTCTGGCAACTCGAGTTATTCAACTGACGCCGTCTGATATTGAGACTCGAAGTCTCCAACATGGGTATAAACCTCAGCGGTACCATCGGCGTTAAGCAGATAGACGTCGTAAGGCTGAAAACGGTCGCCTACTTCCATTCCCGGGCTACCGATCGGCATGCCAGGTACCGCCAGGCCAATTGCGTTTTCCGGCTTGTCTGCCAGGAACTGATGGATCAGATAGGCTGGAACATGACCTTCAAAGACTGACCCGTCTTCAGCCACCGCAGTGTGGCAGGAGTGATACCGCAGGCCGATGCCGCGGCGCAGTTTCTCAAGTGTCAATTCCTCATTATCAAGATGCTGGACAGTGAACGCAAAACCCCGCGCTGAGGCGTGATCTACCCACATACCGCAGCACCCGCAGGTCGGGCTTTTGTAGACCTCTAGCGCAATGGGCTGTTCGGCTGCGCTGGCAACGCCAGGATTATTGTCTGGCGAACAGCTGACAAGCCACATCAGCATACTCAGGCTTGCAAGTTTTATCATTGACTTCAATGGCATGGCGTATTCTCCTGGGAGCGGACTGCAGGTTCAGGATGATGATCTGCGCTGCCTGAACTGTTGACCGCTTCGATGATCCGAGAAAGGTAAATCCTGCGAACAGTTTACCATGATCCCAGGAAAGCGCTGCCCTGCACTGCGCTGAATGGCGAAATTATCTCTCGAATTCGTGCGGCCGCCCCGGCCGTCTCGGCGTTGAAGCCCAGCCCTATTCCGGCCGGCTGTTTGCCTGGCATACCCAGTGGTGTGCTGCATACAACGTCAAGTCGCAGCATTTCGGCCTGTGAATCGCCCGGCAATCGCAACAGCAGGATCACTGCGTCGCAGCTGAGTTCGTCATAGTTACCCGGTATGAACAGGCCACCCTGCCTGAGAAACGGCAGGTAGCAGGCGGCGAGTGTGGCCGGATCGTCAAAGCAAATCTTCAAAAGGCGCGGCGGCTGATGAGCCGACGAGGCGAGGCTTGTGTGCAAGAGTCCATTCTCCATGCGTGATTGTTTTCTTCCATGTAGCGTGCAGGCGTAAATCTGTTACCTGAAACGAACGCAGTCAGCGACCGGGCGGCAATTCCTGCCATTGACTCAACAGATACTCCAGACTCATTAACAGATTGGGGTTGCTGGTGGATTCCTGCTGAGCTGAAACCCTGTAAATTTCACGCTGCAGCTTGAGCAGTTGTCTGATCTGCGCAGATGTTCGGCCCTGAGGCTCAACAGCCAGCGAGCGCACCTGGTGCGTACAGAGTTCGGTCATCAGGTTTATAGCATGGGCGACCGGCTGTTTCTCGCAAAAACGCGCGACCTCGGTCACCGATTCCTCCCCCTGCCTGAGCGATGTCAGTTTTTCAGTAAGAATCTCGCGCCAGGCTGGCACGCCCTCTTCCAGCATCCGCAAGGCAGCAAATGGCTGCTGCGGAGCCAGCGCAGCCGCCGATGCCAGGGTGTCGCTGTCAGCAGCAGACATCGTGGCAAGCCAGGCTTGTGTGTCTGAGAATGATGGGGAAGGCAGAGAGACGTTCTGACAACGACTTCGAATGGTCGCAAGCAGGCGATCACCACTATCTGCTATCAATAAAAACAAAGCCTTGCCGGGCGGTTCTTCAAGGCTCTTGAGCAGTGAGTTGGCCGCGGCCGTACCCAATGCCTCGGCTGGCTGGATAATAATGACCTTGGTGGCGCTTGCCTGATTGCTGGTTTGCTGCACGTGATCGGCAATCTGGCGAACCTGATCAATTTTAATGGCGCGACTGCCATCTTCCGGTTGTACCTGCAAGACATCTGGATGATAACCCTTGGCGAACAGCAGGCATTGCCGGCACTGACCGCAGGCCTCATTGTGTGCGCTTTTATCAGCTTCACACAGTACGTAGTGAGCCACGCTGATTACGAACTGATGACGACCGGTGTCAGGCAGACCTGTGAACAGATAGGCATGGGCCAGACGGCCGCGGCGCTGCTGGTTGACGATCTGCTGCCAGGTAGGGCTATGCCAGGGATAGTGACTGCCGCCAGCACTTGTCAGATTGCCGGTTGGTTCGTTTGTCATACCGTTCATCGGTTTTGCGTGTCCGTCTCTCTGGCCTTGAGGATGAATGTAGACAGCTCCCGTTTGAGACATGCCTGAACATCGGCCAGGTCCTGTCCGGCATCGATAATCAGGTATCGTGAGGGGTCGGCCGCAGCTCGTCTCAGGTACTCGTCACGGACGGTGGCAAAGAACGTGATGGCCTCCTGTTCAAACCGGTCAGGTTCACCACGTTTGCGGGCGCGGGCCAGGCCGACTGCCGGTTCAATATCCAGCAACAGAACAAGATCTGGTCGCAGAGTACCCTGGACCAGTGTCTCCAGCGTGGCGATCGCCTGTTTGTCTAGCATGCGACCGGCGCCCTGATACGCATAGGTTGCGTCCGTGAAGCGATCACAAACCACCCATTGACCGCGCTGCAGGGCCGGTTTGATGCGCTGCTCAAGATGTTGCGCCCGAGCCGCAAAAACCAGCAATAATTCGGTCAGCGCGTGCATGTTTTCTTCACGGGGCGTGAGTAGCAGCTCGCGAATCTGCTCGGCAAGCGCCGTTCCACCAGGTTCGCGGGTCTGGATATAGTCAATCCCTGCTGCCTCCAGACACTCAACCAGCCAGGCGAGGTTGGTTGTTTTGCCGACGCCTTCAATGCCTTCTACGGTGATGAATTTACCCATCCCCTTCCCTGACCCATCCATCATTATCTAGTCACTCGCGCGATTGAGAATGTATTGACGTACAGCAGCGTTGTGCTCTTCCAGTGTGTCGGAAAACTGATGACTGCCATCGCCTCTGGAAACGAAATACAGTGCTGTTCCTTCTGCCGGGTGCAGACTTGCCTCGATCGACGCCCGACCGCTGAGGGAAATCGGTGTCGGCGGAAGCCCATTTATTCGGTATGTGTTCCAGGGCGTGGTCGTCTCAAGATCGCGGCGCCTGATATCTCCCTGATACTCGGCGCCCATCCCGTAAATTACCGTGGGGTCCGATTGCAGACGCATGCCACGTTGCAGGCGGCGCACAAAGACGCCTGCGATTGCATTCTTTTCGGCATTGTATCCTGACTCGCGCTCGATGATTGAGGCCATGATCAGGGCTTCCCACGGGGATTCGTATGGCAGCGCCGCGTCCCGCGCCGGCCAGAGCTCATTCATTGTCTGCTGCAGTCGCTGATTGGCGCGTCGCAGAATATCAATATCGGTGGTGCCACGTGTGTGGAAATAGGTGTCAGGAAATATGCTGCCTTCCAGAGCGGGATAAGGAGACTGCAGTTGTGCCAGTATTTCCTCGTGCGTCAGGCCCTGCAGAGTGCTGGTAATCGTATCGATGGCCCATAACTGACTCAGGGCCTGGTCGATGGTCCAACCCTCAACCAGTGTGACCGGATATTGCACATTGCGCCCGGAGACCAGCAAGGCAAGAATTTCTGGAGGCGTCATCGACAGCTCTATTGCAAACTCACCACTGCGGATGGAACGATCCTGGCCTTGTGAGCGAGTCCAGGCTGCGAAAATACGTGGCCACTTAAGGCCCGCTTCGCGATGCAACAGCGCGGCTACCTGATTTACACCAAATCCGGCAGGGATATCGATCACGATGCTTTCCGTGCTTGAGTGGCCGTCTGCTATCGGTGTTTCCAGGTAACGGTTCAGGCTCAACCAGCCAAGCAGCGCCGCACCGATGCACAGTGCCACCATGATGCTGAAGAATTTGATAAGCCGGGATCGGGAAAGCATGGCGGCATTATGCCAGAACTTGCTGAATTTCTCTGGCAAAACGGTGCTGAGGAAACAGGATATCCTGTCCGCCAACGGAGACACAGTTCACAGGCCATATGCCGATGATGGAATTACAGACAAACATTTCCTGAAAACTTTGTATTTGGGTGACTGGAAGCTGCCCCACCACCAATGACCAGCCACGCTGCTCTGCCAGCGTCAGCACCAACTGGCGCATGATTCCCGCGATGCCAGCTTCGGCAATTGAAGGCGTAAACAGGCTGTCTTCGTTGGCCAGAAAGATATTACTCTTGGTACCTTCCAGCAGATTGCCGGCAGAATCAACCATCAGCGCTTCCTGTATGTCCTCATGCTGCTGCGTAGCCTGCTGCAGCTCAATACTGGCGAGAACCTGTTCAAGACGATTGAGATGCTTTACGCCTGGCAGAGCGGCAGGACTGCTGACAGTCTGTTTCGCCGTAATGCAGGTGATACCGTGTTGTCGGTAATGTGACAGCATGGCTGGCAAGGGAAATGATTGCAGGATGATGCGGGGCTTCGCGTCAACTGGCGGCTGGTAACCACGGCCACCGCTACCGCGAGTGATGATCAATTTGATAACGGCGTTATTGAGTGTCTGATGCTGCAGCTGAGACAGAAAACTCTGCAGCTGGCTTTCGATGCTTGCAGGCGATACCGGGATAGCGAGTTGCTTGCAACCGGCAAGCAGCCGTTGCAGGTGTTGCTCGAGGTGACGCAACTTGCCTGCCTGCAGGCGCATGGTTTCGAACAGGCCATCGCCGTACATCAGACCGCGGTCTGATGCCGGCAACTGGTCAGTCATCATGCCGTTTACCTGAGTAAGCTGTGTCGGCATCTGCATGACGTCCGCCACGGTGACGGACTCAGGGTGCTTTGGTAAAAATCAGTGAGCCGTTGGTGCCACCGAATCCGAACGAATTGGTGAGCACGGCCCGTAATTTGGCATCGCGCGCCGTATTAGGCACGTAGTCCAGATCGCAGCCTTCATCCGGTTCATCGAGATTGATGGTCGGTGTAACGACCTGATCGTGCAGTGACAGCACACTGATGATGGCTTCGACCGCACCGGCCGCGCCCAGCAGGTGACCAATCATGGATTTGCTGGAACTGACTGACAGTTTACTGGCGTGTTCACCGAAAACCGTTTTGATGGCCTGGGTTTCTGCTATGTCGCCAGCCAGCGTGGACGTGCCGTGCGCATTGATGTAATCAATGTCGCTGGCGTCAAGTCCGGCACTGTTCAAGGCGTTTTGCATGCAGGTCGCCGCGCCGCGTCCGTTCTCTGAAGGTGAGGTCATGTGGAATGCGTCAGCGCTCATGCCAAAGCCGGTCAACTCAGCGTATATTTTTGCACCGCGTTTGACCGCATGTTCATACTCCTCAAGAACCATAATGCCAGCCCCATCGCTCAGCACAAAGCCGTCGCGTGATTTGTCCCAGGGACGGCTTGCGGCCTGAGGGTCGTCATTGCGAGTCGATAACGCACGTGCGGCACAGAATCCGCCCAAGCCTACCGGTGATGTTGCCATCTCGGCGCCGCCGGCCAACATGAGATCGGCCTGACCGAGAGCAATCATCTGAGCGGCGAGGCCAATATTGTGTGTGCCGGTTGTGCAGGCGGTGGTTATCGCGATATTGGGTCCCTGCAGGTTGTAACGAATGGACAGCGAGCCGCCGATCATGTTGATGATCGAGCCCGGTACAAAAAATGGGGAAACCTTGCGGGGGCCAGAGTTGCGAATCAGCTCAGCGGTATCTTCGATAGCACTGATACCACCAATGCCCGAACCGATCGCCGCACCAAATCTGGCAGGGTCGAATGCAGCTTCGTCGCCGTCCAGACCGGCATCCCGCATCGCCTGGACACCGGCACTGACGCCGTAGACCAGGAAGACATCCATACGTTTGGCGTCTTTGGGAGCAATGTAGGGTTCGCTATCAAATGCTTTGATCGAACCGCCGAAACGTGTGCTGAATGCAGACACGTCAAAATGCTCGATCAGGTTGATGCCGCTGTTCCCTGCTTTAAGTCCATCCCAGGTGCTTGTCACATCGTTGCCTAGCGGCGTGACCATACCCAGGCCGGTAACTACTACTCGTCTGCCGTTCAAAGCGTAGTTCTCCACGTAATAAACAAAAGCTACTCCAAGTCTGTCCCCGGAGTAGCTTCTATTAGAGTCAATCCGATATGCGGAATGCTATTACAGGTGCTGGTTGATGTAGTCGATTGCCAGCTGGACAGTTGTGATCTTCTCGGCTTCTTCGTCCGGAATTTCAGTCTCAAACTCTTCTTCGAGAGCCATAACCAATTCCACGGTGTCCAAAGAATCGGCGCCCAGATCTTCAACAAAAGAAGAGGAGGCTTTGACATCTTCTTCTTTCACGCCAAGCTGCTCGCAGACAATTTTTTTCACGCGTTCTTCAATGCTGCTCATAACTCTTATTAGCTCCTAGTACCTTAAGGTTTGTCATGCATTCCGATTAAATTGGTTATTATTTGACCAACTGACATAATCCGAATCGCAAGTTTACATCTATTTTACTGCGCTTGTAATCTCAAACTCGAAAATAATTGAATGCTTTAAATTATTTTTCATAAAATTCAGCATCTTACTATTTCATCTTCACTAATTACTTATCCTATAATCGAACCCTCGTCAGTGTTGGTTCAGGCCATGTACATACCACCATTGACCTGAATGGTTTCACCTGTGATGTAGGCGCCGGCATCGGAAGCCAGGAAACTGGCAACTGAAGCGATTTCCTCTGGTTTACCGAAGCGGGCCAACGGTATCTGAGCCAGTAGCGTTTCAATCTGTTTTTCGTTCAGCGCTCGGGTCATATCGGTGTCGATAAACCCGGGAGCAATAGCATTAACGGTAATACCGCGCGAACCAATTTCTCGGGCCAAAGATCGCGTGAATCCCTCTGCCGCAGCCTTGCTGGCAGCATAATTGCTCTGCCCGGGATTGCCACTTGAAGCGACCACCGAGCTGATATTAATAATTCTTCCCCAACGGGCCTTTGTCATGGCTTTCAGCGCAGACCGGCATACGCGATAGAGTGAGTTAAGATTGGTATTGATTACACTGTCCCACTCGTCCTCTTTCATGCGCATCAGCAGATTGTCGCGCGTGATCCCTGCGTTATTGACAAGAATCAGTGGCGGCTCACCCAGTTCATTACTGATGGCCTGCATGACACTGTCTACTGCCTCCATGGACGATACGTCGAGGCAAAATCCTTTGCCTTTGATGCCATTTTCGGCAAAAAATTCCGTAATTGCCTGAGCGCCATTCTCGGTGGTTGCAGTGCCAGCCACAATGACTCCCTGAGCGCCCAGCTCTGCAGCGATGGCACGACCAATTCCTCGGCTGGCACCAGTGACCAGTGCAACTTTTCCTGAAATGCTCATCAGCATTGACTCCTTGTTCGCTACGTTGTGCTATTTGACGTTCTGCAGCGCTGATGCCAGCGCTTCTGATGAATCTGCCGCAAAACACTCAAGCTCTGGGTGAATGCGTTTCACCAGACCACTGAGCACTTTGCCGGGGCCGCATTCTACAACCTTGGCGATACCAAAGTCGCGCATACAGTAAATTGTGTCTACCCACTGCACGGGCATATAAAGCTGTTTAAGCAGATTATCCTTGATCTCGCCGGGCTCTCGCGTCGCACGACCATTGATATTCTGCACCACGGGAATTTCCGGGCGACGGAAATCAACTTTTGCCAGATCGTCAGCCAGGCGATCGGCAGCCGGTTTCATCAAGGCGCAGTGAGAAGGAACGCTGACGTTAAGTGGCAGTGCCCGCTTCGCGCCGGCGGCTTTGCATGCCTCCATGGCGCGTTCAACGGCTGCTTTGCTGCCAGCAATCACTGTCTGTCCGGGTGAATTGAAATTCGCTGCTGAGACTGTGTCACCATTGGCGACGCCTGCGCAAATATCATCAATGCGATTGTCGTCCATTCCGATTATGGCAGCCATGCCGCCGGTTCCAGCCGGAACGGCGTCCTGCATGTACCGGCCGCGGTTGTGGACCAGTGATACGGCGTCAGTGAAGCTCAATACACCGGCGCATACCAGTGCTGAGTATTCACCCAGGCTATGACCTGCCAGCATGTCCGGCAACGGCCCCTTTTCCTGCATCCAAGTACGCCACAGCGCCACCGAGGCCGTCAACAGGGCTGGCTGAGTGATGTAGGTCTGATCCAGCAGACCGTCTGGATTGTCGACGACGATCTGCCACAGGTCCTGACCAATCACAGCCGAGGCTTCTGAAAAGGTGGAGCTGATAACTGGGTGCTGGTCAATCATGTCCGCAAGCATCCCGCTGCGCTGGGAACCCTGGCCAGGAAATACGAATCCAATCTTTGGCATATCTGTTACTCGCTTTTTACACCATTTTACCGGCAATCAGCGCCGGAACGTTATCGTTGATCTGTCTGAGGGCATGCTCTATCGCTTTCAGGAAGCCCTGCTCATTGGCATTGCCGTGGCTTTTTACAATGATACCCTGCAGTCCCACAAGCGTTGCGCCATTATAGCGGGCGGGATCTATTTCTCTGCGCAGATCCCGCAACAGTGGTTTGAGAATCCAGCTGAACGTCTTGTAATACCATCGTCTGGCGATACTGCGTCGCATCAGGGCCTGAAGTGCCTTGACTGCTCCCGCACTGGTCTTGATGGTTATGTTGCCTGTGAATCCGTCACAGACGATGACGTCGGCGTGTCCGGAGAACAGCTGATTGCCTTCGATGTAGCCCAGATATTCAAAGTCCGGATTATCGGCCAGCAGTCCCGCGGCTTCCTGAATAACGGGCGTGCCCTTGATGGACTCCTCGCCAATGTTCAGCAAGGCAACACGAGCGGGTTTACGCCCGGATAATGAGCTGGCCAGCACGGCGCCCATGCAGGCAAATTGATAAAGTTCTCGTGCAGAGTTACGCACATTGGCCCCGACGTCCAACAGGTAGCTGTAGCCACCGGCACGTGTTACGGGGATCATGGCCATGATGGCAGGTTTATCGATGCCGGGGATGGTCTTCAGCAGATGGCGTCCTGCCATCAACAGGGCGCCGGTGTTGCCGGCACTTACGCAGGCATCAGCCTGGCCCTGCTTCACCTGGTCGATTGCGATGAACATGGAGCTATTGCGGCTGGAACGAAGAATTCGGTCGGGTCGGTCATGATTACTGATCACATCATCAGTATGCAGGACGCTGGCACGAGCACGTAGAGCGGGAGGCAGTGAATCCAGTGAGGGGGTAATCTCCTGCTGAGGTCCCACCAGGACCAGGTGCAGGTCAGGATGTCGGCGCAGCGCCTTGAGCGCGGCCGACACCGTCACATGGGGGCCATGATCGCCCCCCATTACATCCACGGCAATACGTCTGACTTTCGTCAAACTTACTCGTCGCCCAGATTCAGTACTTTTTTGCCTTTGTAGAAGCCATCTGCAGTCACGTGGTGACGGCGATGTACTTCACCTGTGGTTTTGTCCACAGACAGAGTTGCGCCAGTCAGAGCATCGTGGCTACGACGCTGGTCGCGACGAGCGCGGGATTTTTTGTTCTGTTGAACGGCCATTTCAGGTACTCCTGTTTATAAAAACGATAACTAAATCAGTGTGTGTCGCTATTTTTTTCGCTGTTGTTCTTAAGTGCTGCCAGGGCCGCAAATGGGTTGCTGGCTGATGACGCGGATTGTTTCTCCGAAGCCTTTGCTGGCGGTGTCACCGAAGCCGTGTGTGGTTCGCAATGTTCATGCGTTGCCACAATCGGCAATCCAAGTATCATCTGTTCCTCTATTAGCTCTGCCGGTCTGATTTCCTCATCGATATCCAGCAAAGGATCGATGTCAGCCGGTAACTGGCGAGCGCTATCTTCGCTGCTTACCACCGCAAGGTTAACCGGCTCACTTACCGCGACCCTGACAGTGTCGAGGCAGCGCTGGCACTGCAACGATAACTCACCGTATACGCGGCCTTCGATTTTGCGTCTGCGAGCGTCGTCAAAACCAAATTCAAGTCTGGCACTGACTCGCCCTTCGGCACTGCTCAACATGCTGCTAAGTTGTTTCAGTTCAGCAACCGCAATACTTCCCTCTATTAACAGCCCCTGCCTGAAGACCTTTCGGGAGTCCAGAATTGCAGGTACTGGGGAAGCAAAATCGAGGGTGTCAGCCATAGGCGCGCAATAATAGGGGCAACGGCGTTCGCTGTCAAAAAAATATGCGCTTTTTTGCATATTTTACGGGTTGTTACTGCCAGTTTGGGCTTTAGGCCCGGCTTTCGTCAAGTTGTGTCAGTAATTCCCGCATGGCTGATCGCAGTGGCGCTGAGACCGCCAGTGTCTGGCCTGTTACCGGATGGTCCAGAGACAGCGCGCTGGCATGTAGGCACAAAAAGCGCAGCTTGCCGAATGAGTGCGGACGATGGTAGGTATACTTGTCGTCCCCCAGAATAGGATGCCCTGCCTGTTGGCAATGCACGCGGATCTGATGCGTGCGCCCGGTCAGCGGCCTGGCCTCGATCAGGCTGGCCAGACCATAGTCCTCTAACAGACGAAACTCAGTCAGCGCCGACTTTCCACTATCGTCGGTCTTGACGATCCGTTCACCCTGCTGTGGCTGTATTCTGAGCAGTGGCGCATCCACTTGCGTTACGGCTGCTGGCCAACTGCCATGCACGATTGCCTGGTAGGTCTTGTTGACCTGACGGTTCTTGAAGGCTGTCTGCAGGGTTTTGAGCACTATCGCTGATTTCGCCACCAGCAGACAGCCAGAAGTCTCTTTATCAAGGCGGTGTGCCAGCTCCCTGTAACCACCCTCACCTGCCATATAGCGCAAGGCCTCGATGACCCCCGCTGCCGTGCCGGTTCCTGCATGTACTGGCATGCCGGCAGGTTTGTTGAGCAATAGCAGATGATCGTCTTCGTATAGTATCGATTGTTGCAGGGCGCGTTGCAGCTCAGCGCCTGGTGGTACCGGCGCGTCCCGCTCACTGAGTCGCAACGGGGCGACACGAACGACATCCCCCTCAGTCACGCGGCTGTCGGGCTTGCAGCGCTTTTTGTTGATGCGAATCTCGCCTTTGCGAATGAGACGGTAAAGATGCGACTTGGGCAAGCCACGCAGCCGGGACATGAGAAAGTTGTCCAGCCGCTGGCCGTTAGCGTGTTCACCCACAGAGATATACTGGACCCCAGTTGTGGCTGCCCCCTGGGTGTCCCTGTCAGCTTGCGGTGATTGTTTTTGATCATTCATGGCTGCGGGTCAGGTCGCTTTGCGGCAAAGCGGGCATTATATCAGCGTTGTAGTTCAACTGAGGGAGATATTGATCCGGCAGTCCATCCCTGAATAGTGTAAAATCCGCGCTGCTTGAAAGTTAGCCGCAATTTGATTCCACCTCTCGAGTTTTATACAGGAAGTCCCGCATGCAGACCCTCAAAGAGATGCTTGATGCTGCCGTTACAAGTGCTCTGGTCAAAGTGACCGGCATCACTGATGCAAGAGCGCAGGTCATTTACGCCTCCCGCCCTGAGTTTGGTGATTATCAGGCCAACGGTGTGATGTCAGTCGCGAAGCAGCTACGCCGCAATCCCCGAGAGGTTGCCCAGGAAGTACTGGCTGCTCTGGATGTGGCGGGACTGGTCAGTCGAGCCGAGGTCGCCGGACCGGGATTTATCAATCTGTTTCTCGATGACTCAGCGTTGAATACGCGCGCTACAGCGATTCTGCAGTCGAAGGCACCGTTGATACTGCCCGATGACTCTACACAGACCATCGTGGTGGATTACTCCAGCCCGAACCTTGCCAAGGAAATGCATGTCGGTCATTTGCGAGGCACCATCATCGGCGACACTATCGTCCGCGTTCTCGAAGCCCTGGGACACTGCGTCATACGACAGAACCATGTGGGCGACTGGGGAACCCAGTTCGGCATGCTGATCGCACACATGACATCACTGATTGAACAGGGTGAATCAGTGTCTGGCAGCCTTGCGGATCTTGAGAGTTTTTATCGGGCTGCCAAGCAGCGTTTCGACGATGAACCCGGATTTGCTGATCTGGCGCGCAGTTATGTTGTGCGACTGCAGCAGGGTGACGCTGAGTGTCTGGCGGCTTGGCAGCGTTTTATCGAAGAGTCCCTGCGTCATTGTCAGGAAGTTTACGATCAGCTTCAGGTCAAACTGAAACCCAGCGACCTTTGTGCGGAAAGTTTCTATAACAATGACTTGCCGAAAATAGTTAATGAGCTTTCTGCCAAAAAGCTGCTGACCGAATCAGACGGTGCGCAGTGTGTCTTCCTGGAAGAGTTCACTGGTAAAGACGGCACTCCCCTGCCCGTGATAATTCAAAAGCGGGATGGCGGTTATCTTTATGCCACGACCGATCTGGCCGCCGTCCGCTATCGCTCCGGTCAGCTCGGCGCTGACCGGGTGCTGTATGTCGTTGATGCCAGACAGAGCCTGCATTTTCAGCAGGTATTTGCAGTAGCACGGGCCGCAGGTCTGGTTCGTAGTGATTGCAGCCTGGAACATGTTGCCTACGGCACGATGATGGGTGAAGACGGCAAACCTTTCAAAACGCGCAGTGGTGATACCGTCAAACTCAAGGCCCTGCTGGATGAGGCTGTACAGCGGGCATTTGCGCTGGTGTCCGACAAGAACCCGGATCTGCCAGAAGCACAGCGTCGGGAAATCTCGGATACGGTAGGTGTCGCCGCGGTAAAGTATGCTGAGTTGTCCAAGAATCGCACCAGCGATTACATATTCGACTGGTCAACCATGCTGTCTTTTGACGGCAATACGGCGCCCTACATGCTGTACGCCTACGCGCGAATTCAGAGCGTGATCCGCCGCCTGGAAGCAGAAGGTGTTAAACCAGGCTCACAGATTCAGGCGATTGCGGCAGAGGAACGGGCCTTGTTGCTGAAGATTCTGCAACTGTCCGAGGCTGTCCGTCAGGTTGGTCAGGATTGTTATGCGAACCAGCTGTGTCAGTATCTGTTTGAGCTGGCCGGCTTGTTCATGAAGTTTTACGAGAGCTGCCCAATTCTCAAATCCGAGCCGGAAATACGCGCCAGTCGCCTGGCATTGGCCAGTCTGACTGCGCAGACATTGCGTGAAGGTATGAATCTGCTTGGCATAGAACCGCTTCAGCAGATGTAAGAAAGTTTCTGACTTCTGTTGTTTGCGGGGCCTCCCTGCCCCGCAAACACTGACCTCAAATCAGTTGCATAACTCAAGCAGCAACTTGTTGAGCTGCTGGCTGAATCGGGCTGGATCTTCCAGTTCATTGCCATCAGCCAGACTCGCCTGATCAAACAATATTGAAATCAGATCGCCGAAGCGCTCTTCGTTTTGCTCATGTTCCAGCTTGTCGACCAATGGGTGTGTCGGATTCAGCTCGAAGATCGGCTTGCTGTCAGGCACTGCCTGTCCGGATGCCTGCATGATGCGCCGCATCTGTGCGCCCATATCGTCCTCATCGATCGCCAGACAGGCCGCTGAGTCCGTCAGACGATGACTGATTCGTACTTCCTTGACGCGGTCTCCCAGTGCATTCTGGACGCGCTCGAGCAGCGGTTTCAGCTCTTCTTCGAGCTTTTCCTGCGCCTTTTTGTCTTCCTCGTCATCCAGCTTGCCCAGGTCAAGTTCACCGCGAGCAACATCCTGCAGTGGTTTGCCGTCAAATTCATGCAGATGGCTCATCAGCCATTCATCTATCCGGTCGGACAACAGCAATACTTCGATGCCCTTCTTGCGGAAAATCTCCAGGTGTGGGCTGCCTTTGGCTGCTTTGGCAGAGTCCGCGATCAGGTAATAGATCTTTTCCTGATCAGACTTCATGCGTGAAACATAATCTTCCAGGCTCTGATCCTGCCCACTGCTCTGCTCGTGGGTGCTGGCAAACATCAGCAGCTTGGCAATAGCCTCGCGATTGCTGTAGTCCTCGCCGGGACCTTCCTTAAGTACCTGGCCAAACTCTTTCCAGAAAGTGGCGTATTTCTCGGGTTCATCTTTTTTGAGCTTTGCCAGCATATCCAGCGCACGTTTGGTCAGTGCGCTGCGCATAGAATCGACAGCAGGATCTTTCTGCAGAATCTCGCGTGATACGTTCAGGGAAATATCGTTGGAATCCACGACACCTTTGATGAATCGCAGATACAGAGGCAAGAACTGCTCAGCCTGATCCATGATAAAGACGCGCTGCACGTAGAGTTTCAGACCTCGGGCGCCATCACGATTCCACAAGTCGAACGGGGCTCGGGCAGGAAGATACAGCAGACTGGTGTATTCAAGCTTGCCTTCTACCTTGTTGTGGCTCCAGCTCAGTGGTTTCTCGTAGTCGTGCGACACATGCTTGTAGAATTCGACGTATTCGTCGTCGCTTACCTGCGTCCTTGGGCGTGTCCACAGAGCCTTGGCGTCGTTGACTGCTTCGTATTCCTTTTCGTCCGACTTGTCTTCGTCTTTTTCATCAAAATTCTGTTTTGGCAGCAAGACCGGGATGGCGATGTGATCTGCGTATTTCTTGACGACCTGACGGATACGATAGGCGTCCGCAAAGTCTTTGGAGTCATCGCGTAGCTTCAGAATAACCGTGGTACCGCGGCCCGCTTTCTCGGTTGACTCTATGGAGTAGTCGGACTCCCCTGCTGAGACCCAGCGCACTGCGTCACTGGCGGCCGTGCCGGCCTTGCGGGTGATGACCTCAACTTCGTTAGCAACAATGAATGCTGAATAGAAACCGACACCAAACTGGCCGATCAGCTGAGAATCTTTTTTCTGGTCGCCACTGAGAGACTGAAGAAACTGGGCGGTACCAGAGCGGGCTATTGTACCCAGGTTACTGATCACGTCTTCGCGATCCATGCCGATGCCGTTGTCACTGATGGTGATGGTGCCGGCATCCTTGTCAAAGTCGATCAACACCCTCAGGTCGGTATCACCCTCGTAAATGTCGGGGTTGGACAAAGCCTGAAAGCGGAGCTTGTCTGCAGCATCTGATGCATTTGAAATCAACTCGCGCAAGAATACTTCCTTATTGCTGTACAGCGAGTGGATCATCAGCTTCAGTAGCTGCTTGGCTTCGGTTTCAAATCCACGCGTTTCCTTTTTCATATCTGTTGTCATGCAACAAACCTCTGCTGTCTAGAATTCTTTTAATCACTGTCTGGTTTCTGGTCGCTTCGCGCCTGGCCATCTTGGTAACTGCCCGCGTAAAGCAAGTACAGCCCAGAAACAAAAAAGCCCGGAGACCTTTCGGTGTCCGGGCTTTTTATGGGGGCCAGTGGCCCCGATTTCAAGACTGGTAGTATTCGATTGCGCGTTCTTTCTGCTCCTGCAGCGCTTCGTAACGCGCCTTGGAGCTTTCAACGAACGATACAAACTGACCAGCGTTGTTGGCACCCATTTGCTGCGCACGTTGTGCGGCAGTCAGGGCTTCGTCATAACGATCCAGTTCTACCAGGGCTCTCGCAAGAGACAACTGAACATCGCCAGTGTTCTCCAGGCCGCCACGGTCCAGCGCAGTCTGCATTGCTTCAACGGCGCTGGCGTAGTCACGGTTCATCAGGTGGATGTAGCCGAGGTAATCCCAGGCTTCGCCATCATCAACGATTTCGACCAGACGCTCTGCAGGTTCTACCGCGGCCTCAAACTCGGATGCAATGATGTACATCTGAGTCAGTCGACGCAGGTTGTCGCCATTCTCTTCGACGATACCCTGTTCGATACCGTCTTCGAGGATCTCAATGCCACGAATCGGAGCATCCAGACCAGCCAGCGACTGAGCCAGGTTCATGTACTCGCCTTCGCTTTGCAGGTAACCCTTCACGTAGGCCAGTTCCATAGTCTGAATACGCTGCGGCTCGCGATCCAGGAAGCCATAAATGGCCGCCAGGTTTCGCCAGTCAGCGCCTTCGTCAAACAGAGCAACCATGGTTTTGGTGACTTCCAGCGCAGATTCATAGTTTTCCTGTTCGATGTACATGACATTCAACAGGCTATAGACATTGCGTTGGATCTCACGGCCCTCTGCCCGCAGCATATCCATATAGCTCAGCAGATATTCAATCGACTGTGGGAACTGCTGCAGGTTGTAGTGAGCCAGTGCCAGCACGTTAAAAACGGTTGCGTTTTCATCGGCTGACAGATTGCGCCACTCTTCCAGCGTACGAATGGCGTCTTCATAGCGCTCTTCACTGGCGTAAAGCTGACCCAATGACTGCAGCGAGCGCAGGCGCTGCTCAGGACGCAGGTCCTCAATCGTCAGGATACGTTCAAAAGTCGCCAGCGCATTCGGAATGTCGTCCACACCCAGATAGTAGTTGGTGTAGAAGTTCAGCATGGTGGCCTTTTCGAAGTCGTTCAGCGTGTCGTAGCGCTCATTCAAGGAGTCCAGTTCACGCTTGGCCGCTGCCAGATCCGGCTCCTGCCCTTCTTCGGTCGGGTTCATCAGTTCCTGAACTTCCGCGATGACACGGTAGACACGGTCGCTCAATGTGTCTGAGCGTCGTGTGGGTGGTGGTTCACGCGGACCATCATCCTCTTCCTGAGCGTAGGCAGGCGTGGCCAGCATCATGGTGCCGACAGACGCACTGGTCGCCAGGAAGGCAGCCATCATGGCGGATCGGAGAATTGTATTAACAGCACTCATTCTCTTACTCCTCCAGTTCAAAGCGGAACACGTACTGAACGTTCGGTACTTCTACCGCTTCACCGTTCACAACACGTGGCTGGAAGCGGAAACGTTCAGCAGCTCGGATGGATGCTGAGTCGAACATGCCACGTGGCTCTGCATCGACCACAACAACATCACGTACGCCACCGGTCTCAGTTACCGTAAACGAAACCTGACACCAACCTTCGATGCCACGCTGTGCGGCACGTGTCGGATACTGGGGCTGAATGTTTACCAGCGGCAGCATTTCACCGTCGGTAGCACTGAGGCCGGCCGCGCCGATATCAAGGCCGATATCAACATTGACGTTTTCGCGGGCAATGTTCAGATCGCCGCCGCCATCCATATCGATGTTACGATCCGGTGGTGGTGGTGTGTCTTCCGGCGGCTGTTCAATTTCTTCTGGTGGCTCTACATCCCGGATCACTTCCATTTCGATTTCCGGCATGGTCGCATCAACGATACGAATCACATTGGTGTTCTGTTCCAGTTCACCGCCGGTCGCAATCAGCGCCTGCATGAAGTAGAACAGACCCAGTGTCACAAGACCCGCCAGCCCAAGAGAGACTACCCATCGAAGTATACTCATCTTCTAGTTCTCCGTAGATATGGCAACGGATGCAATCTGCGCATCGCGTGCCGCTCGCATAATGGTCATGACATGCTCGTTTTGAGCAGTACGGTCGCCTTGGATCACGACCGATGCGTTTGGCGTTTCTGCCAGACGTCTTTCAAAACGAGACCGGATAAACCGTGGATCTATTTGCTCACCATCAATCCAGATCTGACCATCATTGCTGATTGCAATCAAGATCAGGTCCTTGGAGCGTGGTTCGGCAGTTGACGCTTCCGGCTTCACCACCTCAATGCCAGCTTCGGTAATAAACACCGAGGTGACAATAAAGAAGATGAGCAGGATGAATACCACGTCGAGCATCGGGGTAAGGTCAATCTCCCCGGTGTTCTCATCATCCCTTTTCTTCATCAAACCTGTTTTCATTATTGTGCCTTTATTCAGTATCTAGTGATGATTAGGCCATATGGTCTTCGAGAAGTTCCAGGTCGCGATCGATTCGGGACTTCAGCCAGTTACTGGCGAAGATACCGGAAAGTGCTCCTACCATGCCTGCCATGGTCGGAATGGTAGCCTTGGAGACACCACCCGCCATTGATTTGGCGTCGCCGCCACCGGTCAGAGCCATTACGTAGAACACTTCGATCATACCCGTAACCGTGCCGAGCAGTCCGAGCAGAGGACATACCACTACCAGGGTTTCGATGATTGGCATGGTGGAGCGCAGATCCAGAGAAATCTGTGACACCATCATGTTCCGAATCTGCTGGGCCTTCCAGGATTTGGTATCAGAGCGACCCGCCCAGGCCGCGAGGGTGTGTTTCACCCTCTTGGCGTGGGTGGAATGCAGGTACCATAGCCGCTCGAAGATCAGGCTCCACATGACCAGCAGAAGTACGCCGATGATCCAGAGAACACCGCCTCCCCTGGCCATGAAGTCCGAGATCGCATCAGATAAGTCGAGCAGTGCAAAATACATGCTGTCTCCCCTTAAGCCTGAGCTTTGTTGCCAGAAGCTTCGGCCTTACGAGCGATGATACCAGTGGCCTGTTCTTCCAGAATGTGGATGATACGGTCACTCTTACTCTTAACCCAGGTGTGCATCAGGATGGTCGGGATGGCGACCGTGATACCCAGTACTGTTGTCATCAGGGCCATGGAGATACCACCAGCCATGATAGTCGGGTCACCAGCACCGTAAACGGTGATCTGCTGGAACACCTGAATCATACCGGTAACCGTACCCAACAGACCCATCAGAGGCGCGATGGCTGAGATGATCTTGATGAAGGTCAGGAAGCGCTCCAGTGCTGGAGTTTCCTGCAGGATGGCTTCACCCAGCTTCAGTTCCAGAGTTTCGGTGTCAACATTCGGGTTGGACTCGGCAACCATCAGAACACGACCCAGCGGGTTGTTCTTGTTGGCTTTGTCAGATTTGACCTGAGCGTTCACCTTGGCTGAAACCAGGGTCAGCTGGAAGGAACGAACCAGACCAACCAGGATGGCGATGATACCAATACCGATGATCGCAAAACCGATTTCACCTGAGTTCTGACGAACCTGTTCGGATACCGTCGGGAAGTTGATCAGGTTGGCCATCAGACTGCCACCCTGCGCACCTGTCGGGTCGATACCAACTTTGTGGATGCCGCTCTCAGCATTTTCCAGAGCCTGAGCGTTGGCGACGATGTCACCACTCGGCTGACGTGGCAGCACCTGAAGGTGATCGACGTCTGCGTTGTATGACAGGTAGTCACCGTTGGCAATAGAGTTGAAGGTACCGATACGTGTTACAACACGGTTTTCCTGGTCGCCTGAAGGCAGACCTACCTGACCTTCGTACTGAACAACACGGCCGGATTCAACCAGTTCCTGCTGCATGTAGAACCAGAAACGCTCGATTTCATCAACGCGAACCTGTTCTGTATCACTGGCTACGCGCTCGATGAAGGAGTCAAGGAACTCGGTACGGCCAGGATACTGGGCGCTTACCAGAGAGGTTTCGAACACGCTACGGAAGTCACCCGCAACGCCCTGGATAGTACCCAGCAGTTCGTTCAGGTTGGCGCGCACTTCGTTCAGCTGAGAACGACGCTCGGCCAACAGTGTGCGGTTTTCGTCGAACACACCTTCCAGACGTGTGTTTTCAGCTTCTTCTTCAGAAATACGCTGGCGTGTTTCTTCGAGAATCTGCTGCTGCTGGTTAACTTCCTGCTGGAATCGCTGCTCGCGCTGACGGGCTTCCTGGGACTCCAGTACTCGATTTTCTTCTACATTACGGAGAAGTTCTGTCAAGCTGCCTGCCGTTTCCTGTGCGAACGCCTGAGTAGATACGGCAAGGAACATGCCCGTAAGAGAAATGCCTGCTAATTTAATTATATTCTTCTTCACTGTGCTTACTCCGGCGCAACGATTGGTAATTCAAAAATTTCTGGCGCAATCAGGCCGCTAGAGACATTGATTGCGTCACGGATGGCATTGCGGTACGCGCCATCTTCAAGCGTTACCCACTGACGAGACTCTGAATCCCAGGCCCCGGTACGGGTGCGGTCTTTGGTCTGATAGGTCAGTGCAATTCGGCCAACACGCAACATGTCGACGTCAGTCGGGACGCCATCGAGGTTGAGAGTAGCTGAATAGGTTTCATGGGTGCGTCCATACGCGTTTTCTGTCTGATACAGCACCAGGATCTGACGGAAGCGCTCTGCGGTGGAAACGTTTGGATCATCGATTGCATCACGGACAAACTGGATCCGGGCGCGGCGCTGTTCCAGGTGGAAGGGGATGTCCAACTCGATGAACTGCTCGATACTGGCGATCATGCGGCTCATCAGCAGAGGCAATTCCTGGGTCACGTTTCGCACTTCGGCGATTGACTCGGAAATTGTCTCCAGTTGGTCTTCCTGGATCGCTATCTGTCGACGCCAGTTGGCATTCAAGACCAGCAGAGCTTCCAGGTTATCACTTTCCGTTTTGAATTCTTCGAACAGAGAACTGGACGAGTTCGACAGACGGTTGATTCGCTCCTGAGACTCAGCAGCTTCCCTGTTAGTCTCACCTACAACACTCTGAGCCTGCTCAATGGCGCTGGTGTCAACGTCCTGAGCGAGGGCTGTTCCGATCACCAGTAGCGAGGCCAGTGGTGCCAGAACCTTTGAATATAATCGACGGTTTTTCATGTGCCATCCTGTTATTGTATTAAACACTCCGGGTGTAACACCGGATGTGACTTCTTATCTATCGTGCTTTTCCGGGTAAGTGTTTACCATCCAAACAACGATCTTCTAAAACAGCATTCCTTTTAGCCGGTAAAAACGAGCAATTATCGGGCCAGACAGTTACGAAACTACACACTCATCAAATGATTGTAGAAATGCGTAACAGAAGTGATCCAGATCCTGCAACTTACCGTAAATTCAAGGCTCCCTGCCGAATTATGTCGTCAAGACTAACACAACCCGTTTGAATTTTTGAACCTCTCAAATGAGAATTTTTTAGGTTCAGGGCCCGCTTGTGCGCCGTGATGGTTCATGCGCGTGAAATACGCACATGAACCGTGCACAAGGCGCTTACCAGCCTGTTACTTCTTTCAGTGCATCACCAATATCGGCCAGACTGCGTACAGTCTTGACACCTGCGTCCTGCAGGGCAGCAAACTTTTCATCAGCCGTTCCCTTGCCGCCAGAGATGATGGCGCCGGCATGGCCCATACGCTTTCCGGGCGGTGCAGTCACACCCGCAATATAGGAAACCACTGGCTTGGTGACGTTGGCCTTGATGTAAGCTGCGGCTTCTTCTTCCGCACTACCACCAATTTCGCCGATCATCACAATAGCTTCGGTCGCTGGATCTTTTTCGAACATAGCCAGGATGTCGATAAAGTTGGAGCCCGGGATCGGGTCACCACCGATGCCCACACAGGAAGACTGACCAAAGCCATGGTCGGTAGTCTGCTTGACGGCTTCATAGGTCAACGTACCGGAACGCGACACGATACCGACCTTGCCTGGCTTGTGGATGTGACCAGGCATGATGCCAATCTTGCATTCGCCGGGGGTAATCACGCCGGGGCAGTTCGGCCCGATCAGACGCACACCCAGTTCATCGCAGCGTACTTTAACGTCAAGCATGTCCAGAGTGGGAATGCCTTCAGTGATACATACGATCAGCTTGATACCCGCGTTAGCGGCTTCAAGGATGGAATCCTTACAGAACGGAGCCGGAACGTAGATCACGCTGGCATCGGCGCCAGTTGCATCAATTGCTTCCTGCACAGTATTGAATACGGGCAGGCCCAGGTGAGTGCTGCCACCCTTGCCCGGTGTTACACCACCTACCATTTTGGTGCCGTAGGCAATCGCCTGCTCGGAATGGAAAGTACCCTGTGAACCAGTAAAGCCCTGGCAGATTACTTTGGTATCTTTATTGATCAGAATGCTCATTATTTACCCTCCGCGGCCTTAACTACCTGTTGGGCAGCATCAGTCAGACTTTTCGCCGCGATAATATTCAGTCCGCTATCCTTCAGCACCTTGGCGCCGACGTCTGCATTATTACCCTCCAGTCGAACTACAACCGGTACCTTGACGCCTACTTCCTTGACTGCACCGATGATGCCTTCTGCGATCATGTCGCAACGCACAATGCCGCCAAAAATGTTCACCAGAACAGCTTTGACGTTGTCGTCGGACAGGATGATCTTGAATGCTTCGGAAACACGCTCTTTAGTTGCGCCACCGCCTACATCCAGGAAGTTGGCAGGCTTGCCGCCGTGCAGATTCACGATGTCCATGGTGCCCATCGCCAGGCCAGCACCGTTGACCATGCAGCCGATGTTGCCGTCCAGTGCAACATAGTTCAGTTCGTGACTGGCAGCATGCGCTTCGCGTGGATCGTCCTGCGACGGGTCATGCATTTCGCGCAGTTTTGGCTGACGATACATGGCATTGCCATCGATGTTGATCTTGGCGTCCAGGCAGTGCAGATTGCCGTCAGTTTTGATGACCAGCGGGTTGATCTCAAGCAGTGCCAGGTCGTAGTCCTTGAACAGTTTGCCGAGGCCCATGAAGATCTTGGTGAACTGTTTGATCTGGTCGCCTGTCAGACCCAGTTTGAACGCAAGTTCGCGACCCTGGAAAGGCATGGGTCCAACCAGCGGGTCGATTGTCGCCTTGATGATCTTCTCTGGAGTTTCGTGCGCAACCTTCTCGATTTCAACACCACCTTCGGTGGATGCCATAAATACAATGCGACGTGACGCTCTGTCGACGACAGCCCCGAGATACAGTTCTTTGTCGATGTCGGTGCAGGATTCAACCAGAATCTTGCTGACAGGCTGACCATTTGCATCTGTCTGGTATGTCACCAGGCGTTTGCCCAGCCACTGCTCGGCAAATGCTTTGGCGTCATCACGGCTCTTGACCAGTTTTACGCCACCGGCCTTACCACGGCCGCCCGCGTGCACCTGAGCCTTGACCACCCACATGTCACCGCCGATTTTGTCGCAGGCTTCTGCGGCAGCGTCTGCTGTGTCAACGGCGAAACCCTTGGAAACAGGCAGACCGTATTCCGCAAAAAGCTGCTTTCCCTGATATTCGTGTAGATTCATTCTATTGGTCCTCTATAGTCAAACGCGCATGAATCAACTGCGCTTGCGTTTGTTGGCAGCATGAATGGCGTGTCCGGCGACAGCCAGCGCTGCTTCGTGTACTGCTTCCGACAGGGTCGGGTGTGAAAACATGGTCAGGCCAAGGTCTTCCGCACTGGCACTGAACTCCATTGCGATGGCAACCTGCTGTACCAGATCAGCGGCGCTTGGGCCGATGATATGGGCACCGAGAACGCGATCCGTTTTGGCGTGGGCAATCAGCTTGACCAGACCCGCAGACTCATTGGCAGCCATGGCACGGCCGTTGATGCTGAACGGGAATGTACCGACATTGTATTCGACGCCCTCTTCCTTCAGCTGCTGTTCGGTTTTACCTACCCACGCAATTTCAGGGTGGGTATAAATGACAAATGGCACCAGGTCGTAGTTCACCTGGGTTTTCTTGCCGGCGATACGCTCTGCAACCATCACGCCTTCTTCAGAACCTTTGTGTGCCAGCATTGGGCCACGCACCAGGTCACCAGTGGCATAAACACCGGGTACAGATGTCGCACAGGTCTCGTCAACTTTGACAAATCCGCGGTCGTCAATTTCAACGCCACAATCGTCAGCCAGCAGGCCTTTGCTGTAAGGTTTGCGGCCGACTGCAACAATCAGTTTGTCGAACTCGGCTTCCTGTTCGCCATCAGCATTGTTGTAGGTAACCTTGACCGTCTTGTTCTTGCCTTTGCCAGATACTTTGGTGCTGGCCACTTTGGCACCGAGCTTGATATCCAGGCCCTGCTTCTCGAAAACCTTTTTGGCTTCCTTGGCAACCTGTTCGTCAACGGCTGGCAAAAAGGTTTCGAGTGCTTCGAAAACAACCACCTCGGAACCCAGTCGAGACCAGACACTACCCAGTTCCAGGCCGATCACACCAGCGCCAATGACACCAAGGCGTTTTGGTACGGACTGAAACTCCAGGGCACCCGTAGAGTTCACAATGACTTCGTCATCAACCGGCGCTGGCGGGATGTCAATTGGCTGTGAACCGGCCGCCAGAATTACGTTGTCAGCCTCCAGTGTCTGAGTGCTGCCGTCAGCAGCGGTCACTTCTACCTTTTTGCCTTTCAGCAGTTTGCCCGTGCCCTGTATACCATCGACCTTGTTGGCCATGAACAGGCCACGAACGCCCTGAGTCAGCTGTTTCACGATTTTGGCTTTGCGCTCGATCATGGCGGGCACGTCAATGTCCACTTTGCTGACCTTGATGCCATGTACTTCAAAGTCTTTTTTGGCTTCGGCATATTTGTGTGATGAGTCAAGCAATGCCTTGGATGGGATACAGCCTACGTTCAGGCAGGTACCGCCATAAACGGCATCGTTTTTGTCATCGTGCCATTTTTCCACGCACGCGGTTTTTAAACCAAGCTGCGCGCTTCGGATGGCCGCAACGTACCCTGCAGGTCCCGCTCCGATAACCACTACATCATATTTTTTACTCATAATATTCCCTGCCCAGAGTCACTCTCGATTACAGTCTCGTTAAAAGCATGAGCCACAGCGTAGTTGTGGCTGTGGCTCATCTTGGTACGGTCTGGAGTCATTGCTCCGTTTAAACCTGGCTATCAGATCTCCAGCAAAATGCGTGCTGGATCTTCGAGCAATTCCTTGATGGTCACCAGGAACTGCACTGCTTCTTTACCATCTATCATTCGGTGGTCGTAAGAAAGTGCCAGGTACATCATCGGCAGAATCTCGACCTTGCCGTTCACAGCCATCGGGCGCTCCTGGATCTTGTGCATGCCCAGAATCGCAGTTTGTGGTGGGTTCAGGATCGGAGTCGACAGCAGCGAACCAAAAACACCACCGTTGGAGATGGTGAATGTACCGCCAGTCATTTCGTCGATGGACAGCTTGCCGTCCTGCGCCTTGTTACCAAACTCACGGATTTTTGCCTCGACTTGTGCCAGACCCATGTGGTCTGCGTTGCGCAGCACCGGAACTACCAGTCCGCGCGGAGACGAAACTGCAACGCCGATGTCCTGGTAACCGTGATATACGATGTCGTTGCCATCGATGGAGGCATTGACGGCGGGGTAACGCTTCAGCGCTTCCACACTGGCACGCACGAAGAAGGACATGAAGCCGAGACGCACACCATCATGCGCTTTCTCAAACTGGTCTTTGTAGCGCGAGCGCAGGTCCATAACCGGCTTCATATTGACCTCATTGAAGGTGGTCAACATGGCAGTGGACTGCGATGCCTGTAGCAGACGCTCCGCCACTTTGGCGCGCAGGCGGCTCATGGGTACACGCTCTTCAACGCGGCCAGATGAGCCATCGGTAGTCGGTGCAGCAGCCTTGCTGCTTGACTCGGAACTGGAGCTCGACTGTTTGTCGCCCTTCTCGATCGCGTTCAGCACATCTTCTTTGGTAATTCGACCATCTTTGCCAGTACCGCTGATCTGACCAGCTTTCAGGCCGTGCTCTTCGGCAAGTTTCTTGGCAGCCGGGCTCAGGGCAGGCGTTTCGCCATCCTGTTTATCGTCAGATTTGGCCTCAGATGCCGATTCTGATTTTTTGTCAGACGACTTGTCTGATGACTTGCTGTCTGCACTTGAGGACTTGTCATCAGCAGCCGCGCCTTCCTTGATCGTGGCGATGATTTCATTGCTGACGATAGTATCGCCAGAGTCCTTGATGATTTTTTCCAGGACGCCATCAGCTGGTGCCACGACTTCGATTACGACTTTGTCAGTCTCGATGTCGACCAGCAGCTCGTCACGTTTGACAGCATCACCGACTTTCTTGTGCCAGCTTGCAATGGTGCCGTCTGGCACGGATTCGGGCAGTTGCGGTGCTTTGATCTCAATAGACATGTTGATTCCTTACACTGTTCGGTGTCATCACTATTTGTTTAAAAGTTATTCCTTTGGTCCCAGTGCTTGCTCCAGAAATGCATTGAGCTGTTGCATGTGCAATTCTGGATAACCGGCTGCAGCCGCTGCCGATGCCTCACGGCCTGCATAGCGCAATGACACAGACGAGCCAAGAGACTGTATGACATTACGCATGTGGTGCTGGCTGGAGTACCAGGCTCCCTGGTTCATGGGCTCCTCCTGACACCAGACAACATCGCTAACGTTCTCGTACTTTTTCATTTCGGCGCGCAGATCATCTTCCGGGAACGGGTAAAGCTGTTCGAGACGGATGATTGCGATATTGGTCAATTCACGCTTGCGACGCTCTGCTCGCAGGTCGTAGTAAACTTTGCCAGAGCAGAGTATTACGCGCTCAACGTTGTCAGGCTTGATATCTTCGTCGGTTTCACCGATGACTACCTGGAAGCTGCCGTTTGCCAGCTCTTCAAGCGTTGCTGTGGTTTCTTTGTGACGCAACAGACTCTTGGGTGACATCACAATCAATGGCTTGCGCAGCGGACACAGGACCTGACGTCTCAGCATGTGGAAGACCTGGGCTGAGGTGGTCGGCAGGCAGACCTGGATATTGTGTTCCGCACAAAGTTGCAGGAAGCGTTCCAGACGAGCTGATGAATGCTCAGGGCCCTGTCCTTCGTAGCCGTGCGGCAACAGCATGGTCAGGCCGCACAGGCGCTGCCACTTGTGCTCGCCACTGGTAATGAACTGGTCGATAACAACCTGCGCCGAGTTCGCAAAGTCGCCAAACTGGGCTTCCCAGACAACCAGCGCATTAGGGGTGGTCGTCGCGTAACCGTACTCAAAAGCCAGCACAGCTTCTTCGGACAGCAGTGAGTCGTAGATACAGAACATCTTGGGGTCTGCAACCAGGCTGCGCAGCGGAATGTACTCTTCTTCGGTGTTCTGATCACGCAGTACCGCATGGCGATGCGAGAAGGTGCCACGTCCAACATCCTGCCCGGTAATTCGGACCCGATTGCCGGTCGTGAGAATGCTGGCGTATGCCAGTGTCTCGGCAAAACCCCAGTCAACCGGGATCTCGCCGGAAGCCATCTTGCTGCGGTCGTCGACGATTTTCTGTACCTGACGGTGCAGATTCAGATTTTCAGGCAGACTGGTAATCTTGCGTGCCAGTGCTTCCAGCGACTCAAGCTTGATGCTGGTATTAAAATGCGGCGTCCAAGTGTGACCCAGGTAAGGGTTCCAGTCGACGAACATTTCGACGTTGGGCTCTTTTACAAGGCTCTTCACTACGTGTTCGCCGGTGTCCAGTGCATTACGGTACGATGCATTGAGCTCGTCGACTTCTTTCTCGGTCACCAGCTTGTCACTGATAAGACGTTCTGCATACAGAGCGCGCGTAGTCTGGTGCTTGCGAATCTTGTGATACATCAGTGGCTGAGTTGACGAGGGCTCGTCTGTTTCGTTATGGCCGCGACGGCGATAACAGACCAGATCGATGACCACATCTTTTTTGAACTCATAACGGAAATCAAGTGCCAGCTGAGTGACGAACAGCACCGCCTCAGGATCATCCGCATTCACGTGGAAGATTGGCGCCTGAACCATTTTGGCTACATCGGTACAATACTCTGTTGAGCGGGCATCGTCCTGGCGACTTGTGGTGAAGCCCACCTGGTTGTTGATGATGATATGTACCGTGCCACCTGTACCATATGCCCGGGTCTTGGACATCTGGAAAGTTTCCATGACCACACCCTGGCCTGCAAAAGCTGCATCACCGTGGATGCTGAGCGGAATTACAGCGTGGCCCAGATTGTCTTTGCGTCGGTCCTGACGGGCACGAACGGAGCCTTCGATAACCGGAGAAACAATTTCCAGGTGCGAAGGGTTAAATGCCATTGCCAGATGCACTTCGCCGCCAGGCGTCATGATGTTGGACGAAAAGCCCTGATGGTATTTTACATCGCCTGAGCTCTTGTACTTGGCGCGGCCTTCGAACTCGCTGAACAGGTCAGCCGGGTTCTTGCCGAGAATGTTCACCAGCATATTCAGGCGGCCACGGTGAGCCATGCCGATGACAACTTCCTTGACGCCGTAGCTGCCGGCACGCTGAATCAGTTCATCGACCAGCGGAATCAGGCTTTCGCCGCCTTCAAGGCCAAAGCGTTTCGTGCCCGGGTACTTGGAGTCCAGATGCTTTTCAAGGCCCTCAGCTGCGCTGAGTCGCTCCAACAGGTGTCGCTTTACTTCATTGGGGAAACCCGGATTGCCGAGTTTGGGTTCAATGCGCTTTTGAATCCACTGCTTCTGCGCAAGATCGACAATATGCATGAACTCATAGCCGATAGACCCGCAGTAAATATTCTCCAGCGCTTCAACAATTTCGCGCAGTGAGGCGGTGTCGCGATTGATATGCAGAGAGCCGGTCTGAAAGACTGTGGAGTAATCAGCGGGTGAAAGATTGTGAAAGTCGAGCTCCAGGTCTGGCACGCGTTCGCGATGCATCAGTGACAGGGGGTCAAGCGCCGCTTTCTGGTGACCACGGACGCGGTAGGAGCTGATCAGGTGCAGTACCTGAACCTGTTTGTTTTCATGTTCGGAATTTACAACAACATCGTTGCTCAGTACCGGCATGAAGCGACTGGTTTTGCCCAGCCGTTTGAAGTAGGCCTGAATCTCACGATGTGATACATCGGCAGGCGACTGCTCTGCTATCCGGGGCAGCGAGTCGAAATAACTGCGCCACTCGGCAGGGACCTGTTCAGGATCTTTCAGGTATTGATCATAAAGCTGTTCGACATACTCAGCATTGCCACCGGATAAATGGCCAGTGCTCCACATCAACTCCATTATGCTGTCATGCATATTATTCTTCCCGGGGTTACAGGGCCACCGCAATCAATCACCGCCTCGTGAGCGGCGTTGCCAGTCGCCTCACAAAAATTTCCTTGGTCTTAGCTTGCCCGCTGCAACAGCATGTGACGAATGTGACCGATCGCCTTGGTCGGGTTAAGACCCTTGGGGCAGACAGCCACACAATTCATGATGCCTCGACAGCGGAACACGCTGAATGGGTCTTCCAGTCCAGCCAGACGTTCTTCGGTGGCAGTGTCACGGCTATCGGCCAGGAATCGGTACGCTTGCAGCAGTCCGGCAGGCCCGATGAATTTGTCGGGGTTCCACCAGAAAGAAGGACAGCTGGTGCTGCAGCAGGCGCACAGGATACATTCGTACAGGCCGTCGAGCTTGGCACGGTCTTCCGGGCTTTGCAGACGTTCAATGGCAGGCGCCGGCGTATCGTTGATCAGGAAGGGCTGAACCTTCTCAAACTGCTTGTAGAAGATGGTCATGTCAACAACCAGATCGCGAACTACGGGCAGACCAGGCAGAGGACGCAGCACCAGCTTGCCGCCTTTAGCCACTGCCGATACCGGTGTGATACATGCCAGGCCATTGGTGCCGTTGATGTTCATACCGTCAGAACCGCAGACGCCTTCGCGACAGGAACGTCGGTAAGCAATTGAAGGATCCTGCTCTTTGATCATCGACAGTACGTCGAGCACCATCAGGTCACGACCTTCCGGCAGCTCGATCTGATACTCGCGCATGGATGGCTTATCATCAGTTTCCGGGTTGTAGCGATAAACACTGACTAACACGTTAAATCACCTTCTCTAGATTAACGGATTTAATAAGTACGGACCTTGGGCTCGAATTTTTCCACCGTCTTGGGCGCAAAATTCACAGCGCGTTTTGTCACACTGCGTTGTGTCGGGTGGTACATCGAGTGACACAGCCAGTTATCGTCATCTCGCTCCTGGAAATCTTCGCGAGCATGTGCGCCGCGACTTTCTGTTCGAGCTTCGGCTGCCAGCGCGGTCGCTTCAGCAACTTCGAACAGGTTTTCCAGCTCAAGCGCTTCAATTCGTGCTGTATTGAAGGCGTTGCTTTTGTCTTCGAGTTTTACATTGGCAATTCGTCCGCGCAGTCCTTCCAGCTTCTGCACGCCTTCCTTCATGAAGTCGCCCGTGCGGAACACGCCAAAGTGGTTCTGCATGATGCTCTGCAGTTCGCCTCGGAGCTTGGACACGCTTTCGCCATCGGTGCTGTTATTAAGACGATTCAGACGCGCCATGGACTGTTCAATATCTGATTCTGACGCGCGTCGGTACTCAATACCCTGCCCCAGCATGGATTCAATGTGCTTGCCTGCTGCACGACCGAATACCACCAGGTCCAGCAATGAGTTGCCGCCCAGACGGTTGGCGCCGTGTACGGAAACGCAGGCTACTTCGCCCACCGCGAACAGACCTGGGATCTGGACATCTTCGCCAGCTTCGTTCTGTGCGATCGCCTGACCATGAATATTGGTAGCGATACCACCCATCATGTAATGGCAGGTAGGGATAACCGGAATCGGTTCCTTGACCGGATCGACGTGTGCAAAGGTTCTGGACAGTTCCAGGATGCCTGGCAGCTTCTCGTTCAACACCTTTTCGCCCAGGTGATCCAGCTTCAGCAGTACGTGGTCACCATTGGGGCCACAACCTTTGCCAGCAATGATTTCCTGAATCATGGAGCGCGCCACTACGTCGCGTCCCGCCAGGTCTTTGGCGTTCGGTGCGTAACGCTCCATAAAGCGTTCGCCGTCCTTGTTGATCAGGTATCCACCCTCACCTCGACAGCCTTCGGTTACCAGCGTGCCGGCACCATGAATACCCGTCGGGTGGAATTGCCACATTTCCATATCCTGTACCGGATAACCGGCACGCAGCGCCATACCGATACCGTCACCGGTATTGATCAGGGCGTTAGTGGTCGACGCGTAAATACGGCCTGCGCCACCTGTTGCCAGCACGGTTGCTTTGGAAGCGACGTAGACTGTCTCACCTGTTTCGATACAGATCGCGATAACGCCAACAATGACGCCATCCTGATTGCGCACCAGATCTACCGCGTACCACTCATTGAAGAACACCGTTTTGTTCTTCAGGTTGCCCTGATACAGAGCGTGCAGCAGCGCGTGACCGGTACGGTCAGCAGCTGCACAGGTACGGGCAGCCTGTCCGCCCTTGCCAAAATCCTTGGACTGACCACCGAACGGCCGCTGATAGATACGGCCATTTTCTGTTCGGGAAAAGGGCAGCCCCATATGCTCAAGTTCGAACACGGTCTGGGGGCCTTCACTGCACATGTACTCAATGGCTTCCTGGTCGCCGATATAGTCGGAACCCTTGACCGTGTCATACATGTGCCAGCGCCAATCGTCGTTCGGGTCTGCACTGGCAATTGCACAGGTGATACCGCCCTGCGCCGAAACAGTGTGAGAGCGCGTCGGGAAGACTTTGCTGATCACGGCAGTTTTGTAGCCGGACTGGGACAGCTGCAGTGCAGCACGCATACCGGCACCACCACCGCCCACAATGACAGCATCAAATGAAATTGTACGCATACCGCTCATTTATAGTCCCCACAGAATCTGGATACCCCAAACGAGGTAAATGAATATCAGGATCACGCAGCCGGCCTGAAACAACAGGCGTACTGCGGTTGCCGCGCCACCAAAAGTCATTGACGTCAGGTAGTCTGTCGCAATGGTCCACATACCAACCCACGCGTGAGCGCAGAGAGAAATCAGGGCCAGCAGACTGAAAATGCGCATCCAGGTCGTCTGAAACAGCGTTGACCACGCGGCGTAATCGATGTCAGGCGTCATGATCATCCAGCCCAGCAACACTATTGTGTATGCCGCCAGAATGATTGCGCTGAAACGTTGAATGACCCAGTCATGAAGGCCGTTGCGACCCACATTGGTCGCACTGTTGACTCGCTTTACCATACCCAGACTCCTGCCAACACAATACTGATTACCGAGAACACAACGATCATCACGGCACCCTGGCGTCCACCCTGCAGTGTTTCACCGATGCCGACATCCATCAGCAGGTGGCGGATACCGGCGATCAGGTGGTACAGCAGCCCCGAGAGGATCACCCATACAATGAATTTGGCGTGAGGGGCCGTCAGCAATTCAGCGATACGCCCGAATCCCTGCGCCGAGGCAAGTGATTCAGAGAGCATCCAAAGCAGCACAGCTGTACCAACAAAAATCAGTACGCCCGAGATACGATGCAGGATCGACGTAATAGCCGGAAGAGGAAAACGGAATTTGGTCAGGTCGAGATTTACAGGTCTGTTGTCTTTCACTGGTAGCCAATTCTAGTTGGGCCCATACAAAGGGCACGTTAGTTAGAACAATCAGTGCCTGATGTTACGATGCTGCACTGATCAACCTCCGGAGAGTCTGGACAAGACACACTAAAAGTTGAGCTTGTTCAGGCGCTTCGTTCGATCTCGATACGATGGGTCGGTATCGGAGATTCGGCCGCTGAGTATAGTCCTATAGTGTTGCGAATACAATAAATTGGCAGCCAATCACCTCAGTAGCACGCATGAATGTGACAGCATTTTGTCAACTTGATATTTTTACATTTCCGGTGAGGCAAACAGCAGATATTTTGTGGTACAGTAGCGGCTTTATCGCTGGCCCCCTGCTCGACTCAATATACGAATTCAGGATTCCATGATCGGATCGGACCGTAGAGCGGCCCGGGCCGCCCTATGATGCCGGCAACTGGAAGTTTATCAGTCAGGAGTACAATATGAGTGAAAAAAAAGCCCGCTTGACACTGGCAAACAGCCAGGATGCGATTGAGCTGCCCGTATTGGAAGGCAATATCGGTCCCGATGTGATCGACGTCCGCAGTCTGGTCTCCAAAGGTGTGTTCACCTACGACCCCGGGTTCATGTCGACCGCCTCAACCGAGTCTTCGATTACTTACATTGATGGTGATGCGGGTGTTCTTCTCCATCGCGGCTACCCGATCGATCAGCTGGCCGAACACTCTGACTATCTGGAAACCTGTTATCTGCTGTTGAAAGGTGAACTTCCCAATGACGAACAGAAGAAAGCCTTCGTCGCTGAAGTGACTCAGCACACCATGGTAGACGCGCAGATCGCCAAGATTCTGGATGGCTTCCAGCGCGACGCACATCCGATGGCTGTGATGGTATCCCTGACTGGTGCGCTGGCAGCCCTGTATCACGACGGACTGGATGTAGATAACGCAGAACACCGTCATCTGGCAGCGATTCGCCTGATTGCCAAGATGCCGACACTGGCGGCCATGGTTTACAAGCATTCGATTGGCCAGCCTTACATGTCTCCGCTTAACTCCCTGTCATACGCAGAAAATTTCCTCCACATGATGTACGGCGTCCCCGCCGACAAGCCCAACGTCAGCCCGGTACTGGCCAAGGCGATGGATGTCATTTTCCTGCTGCACGCCGATCACGAACAGAACGCCTCCACTTCAACAGTACGTCTGGCTGGTTCTACCGGTGCCAACCCCTATGCCTGTATTTCCTCAGGCATCGCGGCGCTGTGGGGCCCTGCCCACGGTGGTGCCAACGAGGCCGTTCTGAATATGCTGAACGAAATTGGTGATGAGTCACGTATCGAAGAGTTCATCGCTCGCGCCAAAGACAAGGATGACCCCTTCCGCCTGATGGGCTTTGGTCACCGTGTTTACAAGAATTTCGATCCGCGCTCGCGCGTCATGCGCAAGATCTGCGACGAAGTGCTGGCGGACCTGGGCGTCGAGAACGATCCGCTGTTCAAGATTGCGCGTCGTCTGGAGAAGATTGCCCTGGAAGATCAGTATTTCATCGACCGCAAGCTGTATCCCAACGTCGACTTCTACTCCGGCATCATTCTCAAGGCGATTGGTATTCCCACCAGCATGTTCACAGTCATTTTTGCCCTCGGCCGCACCCCTGGCTGGATTTCACACTGGAACGAGATGCTGAGCAGCGCCTACAAGATCGGACGTCCACGGCAGCTGTACAAGGGCTCGCCACAGCGCGACTATCCGCAGTAAATCAAACGGGGCTTCGGCCCCGTTTTTAAGATCGCAATACCATAAAAAAAGGCCGCCGTGGAATCACGGCGGCCTTTTCAATTTGGTGGAGCTAAGCGGGATCGAACCGCTGACCTCAACACTGCCAGTGTTGCGCTCTCCCAGCTGAGCTATAGCCCCAAATCTACTGGTATCTCTGAACGGAATCAGCTGTGTCTGGACTTCCAAGTGACACCTGCTTCCTGCAGAGACCGCGCATTTTAGGCATCGGACTCTGTTGTGTCAATGCCCGATTTAGCTTATTTGCCGGATAAACTATTCAGACTCAGGCAGCTCAAAATCCTGCAGGTCCCTGAAGGTTTTTTCCAGTGCCTTGGCCTGTTTCTTGGAGACGCCGCCCAGCACTTCCACTGCGTACCGCAAGCGGGCCCGGGTGACATCCAACCCAAGTATGACCATCGAGTCGATTACCGAAACCGATACCGCACGGCCGGTGACGGCCACGAACAATGGAAACAGGGTCTCGCGAATCTTCAGCCCCTTGAATGCCGACAGCCTGCGACAGGCCTGTTCGATGGCCGGTTTATCCCATTGCGGTAACTGCTCCAGCTGCCACGCCATCAACTGCAGAAGCTCCCTGCTCTGCTCCGTATCCAGCTGCTTGTGCGCGAAATCACCCTCGGTCACTGGCAGCAGACCGCTCAGGAAAAAGCCAGCCAGTGGTATGACATCGCTGAACCGTTCAACACGCTCTTTGACCAGCGGAATTACCTGTTTCAGGCGCTCTGCGTCAAATGCCCATTCGGCGTAAAGCTCCGCGAAGGTCTCGGTGTCGAGATCTTCACGAATGTATTTGCCGTTCAACCAGTTGAGTTTGTCGATATCAAATACCGGCCCACCCAGGGAGACGCGGTCAATATCAAACGACTGCTCCATTTCTGGCAGGGAAAATTTCTCGCGACCATCTGGCATGGTCCAGCCCATCATGCCCAGATAATTCACCATGGCCTCGGGCAGATAACCCATGTCACGGTAGTAATTGATACTGGTGGGGTTCTTGCGTTTACTCAGCTTGCTTTTGTCCGGATTGCGCAGCAGTGGCATATGACAGAACTGCGGTGGCTCCCAACCGAAGTGCTGATACAGCAAGAGGTGCTTGGGCGTTGAGTTGATCCACTCCTCACCACGAATGACGTGAGTAATGCCCATCAAGTGATCATCCACCACATTGGCAAAGTGATAGGTTGGCAGATTGTCTGATTTCATCAGCACCTGCATGTCGATCTGCTGCCAGTTGATGCGGATTTCACCTCTCAGGCGATCGGTAAATACGCACTCGCCTTCCTGCGGAACTTTCATACGAACCACATAGGGCTCACCGGCGGCCATCTTGCTGCTGACTTCAGCATTGCTCAAATGCATGCAGTGTCCATCATAGCCCGGCGTCTGCTTGTTGGCGGTCTGTTCAGCGCGTAGCGCATCAAGGCGTTCACTTGTGCAGAAGCAGCGGAATGCGTGTCCGCTATCCAGCAACTGGTTAATGTGTTTGCGATAGATATCGCTGCGCTGGCTTTGACGATAAGGGCCGTGTGGTCCACCGATGTCCGGACCTTCCGCCCAGTCGAGTCCAAGCCAGCGAAGCGCACGCAGGATATCCTGCTCTGATCGTGCCGTGCTGCGCGTCTGGTCAGTATCCTCGATGCGCAGGATGAACTCACCTTTATGCTGGTTCGCAAAACAGCGGTTAAACAGCGCGATATACGCGGTGCCAACGTGAGGGTCGCCTGTCGGCGATGGTGCGATCCTGGTTCTGACAGGGGTGGCGGAGTTACTGGACGCCGTAGTGTTGGACATGTTTCTCCCTAGAGTCATAGATTGCCAAATATGGCTGCAAATTATACGCGATGGGGTCTGCAAGCTCTACGCCCGCAGGCACCTGGCTGTCAGCATGTTATACTGACTACCATGCAGCAAACACCTTCCAATGTGACTTCTTTGATGAACTCTACTGAACCTTTCGTTTCCTCTGCCGGTCCGTCAGATCCGGTTGCGACACGCCGTTTTTGTGTCGCGCCTATGCTGGATTGGACAGATCGTCACGAGCGTTACTTTCTGCGCCTGATCAGCCAGCATGCCTGGCTGTACACTGAGATGGTGACCACTGGAGCACTGATACATGGTGACGCCGATCGTCATCTTCGCTTTGATGCCGCCGAACACCCAGTTGCACTGCAGCTGGGAGGCAGCGACCCACAGGCCATGGCGCAATGCGCTGCGCTGGCAGCAGATTATGGCTACGATGAAGTAAATATTAATGTTGGCTGCCCCAGTGATCGCGTTCAGTCGGGACGTTTTGGCGCCTGTCTGATGGCAGAACCTGAGCTGGTGGCCAGTTGCGTGCGGGAGATGCGTAAATCATGCCCTCTTCCCGTCACAGTAAAAACCCGAATCGGCATTGATGAGCACGACAGTGACGAATTTGTGCAGGATTTTATCGAGAAAGTCGCCGGCGCAGGCTGCCAGACTTTTATACTGCACGCCAGAACCGCGTGGTTGCAGGGGCTGAGCCCCAAGCAGAACCGGGAAATACCGCCACTGCAATACGATCGCGTATTCCGTATGAAGCAGCGCTATCCAGAGCTCGAGATTGTCATTAATGGTGGCATAAACAGTCTTGAGGCTTCCAGATCGCTGCTGAAAACGGTTGATGGCGTGATGCTGGGGCGTGAGGCTTATCAGAACCCCTACCTGCTGGCCGGTGTCGACCGGAATCTGTTTGGCAGCGCGGCGCCGGTTGCGGAGCGATCCGTGATTATCGAGCGTTATCTACCTTATGTGCGTGAGGAACTGAAGGCCGGCACACCGCTCCAGCACATGACCCGCCATATTCTCGGTCTTTACAAGGGCGAGCCGGGTGGCAAACTGTTCAGACGTCATCTGAGCCAGCACGCTTTTCGTAAAGATGCAGGAATTGAAGTGCTTGAGGATGCTACTGCGCTGGCTGAACAGGCCAGGTCACGATCATTGCAAAGGGAGTCAGCCTGAATGCTAGCTGCTGTAAAACGTTTTTTTGAGGCTCAACTTTCCACTGCTGCCACAGAGACTGATTCAGAGCGAGTCTGTCGACTGCAACTGGCCAGTGCAGCACTCATGTTTGAGTTGCTAAAAACAGACCGGCACATCGACGCGCGAGAAACCGCCAAACTAAGGGACATTGTGGCAACTCAGTTCAAGCTGGACAGCGCCCGCCTGGATGAGATCATCGAGTTGGCTGAGCAGGAAGCCGAGCAGGCTGTTTCACTCTACGAATTCACCAGTCTTGTGAATGAGCACTACCAGTACGAGGAGAAGGTTGAACTGATCAGAACCTTGTGGGAACTGGCGATGGCAGATGAGGTTCTGGACAAGTACGAGGAGCAGATGATCAGAAAAACCGCTGACTTGATTTATGTTTCACACAGCGATTTTATAAAGACCAAACTGCAGGTCAGGGATCAGTAGCCTAGTCCCAGTCCCACTCCTGATCCCAGTCCTGATTGGCCTGACCATCATTCACCAGATACTCTCGCTGCTGCAGGTAGGCCTCGCGCATGAAGATGTAGGGATCACCAGTAATCAGCGATTCCACCGACATCGCATCAACACGCTTGTCCAGTTGTTCCAGGGCAAATGCACTGTTTCTGATCCTGACATTGTCCTGATGACTGATGGGATTGGTAGCCGTATCAACCGAAAACCCGATGGCATCACGCAAGGTGCTTGGTCCAAACAGCGGCAGCACGATATAAGGTCCTGTGCCTATTCCCCAGTAGCCCAATGTCTGACCAAAGTCTTCGTCGTTGGGCGTGAAACCTATGGCAGTTGCCACATCCAGCAGGCCACCGATACCGATGGTGGTGTTGATCATGATGCGCCCGGTGTCATTGGCAGCCGCTTCGAGTTTCATTTGCAGCAGGTTATTGGCCAGGACGCTGATGTCGCCGATATTCGAGAAGAAGTTACTGACGCCCTGGCGCGCAGGCCCCGGGATGTATTTACGGTAGCCGCGAGCAACTGGCAACAAAAAGTGTTTGTCCATGAACTGGTTGAATGCATGGACCTTGGTGTTGACAGGTTCCAGTGGGTCGGAGACAAACTGCTGTGCCAGCACTTGACCGGAAAAAGTGGGCGAGCCCACCAGTACAACAGTCAACACAACACTCGCAGGCGTGAACTTCTTCATCAGGGACACCTAAAAAATCAGGGGCATAATTATCGCAAATTCGTGGATGACTTGATATCCCCCAAACGGGCAGCATCAATTTGTTTCTGCAGTCGCTTAATCGATACCGGCTGGCGTGTACCCAGGTTTTGCGCAAACATAGACACGCGCAGCTCCTGCAGTTGCCAGGGAAACTGGGGCAGCACCGAGCTGTTTCTTTCCCGCAGGCTCTGCCATTGCTGGTACAGGTTCTGGATCTGCGTCGCATCACTCAGATCCCGCTCCGGATTGCCAGGAAGCTTCTCAATTCGTGCCCTCAAGGCTTTGATATACCGAGGGTATTCCCACAACCAGTCGCCCGGCACTGAGTCTGGAAAATTGTCAGCAAACAACTGTTCAAGCTGCGCTCTGATATCGGCAGCATTGCGTTTGAACCGGCTTTCCAGTGCTTTCAATGGCTGCTGCAGTGCAAACACGTCCTCATAAATGCCTGTCATCAAGCGACTTAATTTTTCCCCCAAAGCCACAACCTCAGCTTTACCGCGCGTCAGCTGTTTTTCGAACGCAGGCTGACTGGTCGGTCTGACACTGCCCGTCTCAAATGCCAGTCTGTACGCTGCAAGCAGGGTTGCCTCCTGCCAGTCGGCAGGCAGCATGGCCTGCTTCAGGCCCAGGGATTTCTTGAGATGCGCAAAACGATCCTGCAACATCTGCCGTTGTTGCGGGGTTCTAAGCATATACAACCGAGCCAGCCCGCGTTCAGTCAACTGTTGTGCCCTGTCCGGGTCCTCAGTCAGTACGCTGCTGACACTGTTGCCATCATCACGCAGCGCGGGATATCGCTGCAGCCTGACACCACCCTGCATGATTTCGATCTGCACTGGAAACTCGTCCAGGGTCCAGCTGGTCAGTCCAGCTTGTTCCAGTGGATGCTGAGCGGGAGCTGGCATCTGAGCAGTAAACCGCCGTTTCAGATCCTCAAGATCCTGACCTGAGCCCAGCAGCTTACCGCGTTCGTCGACTACTTTGACGGTGGCACGCAGATGCGCAGCAAGGCTGGATTCATCCCAGGCATCCACCGGGATCTGCAGCTGCTTTTCGCGCCAGGCCTGTTCGGCAAGCATACTATCGAGAGCAGGTCTGGCCTGCGTACCTACACGTTCAAGTGCTCTGTTTACGAATTCAGGTACGGGTACCAGATGTTTACGGATCATTTTGGGCAGGCTTTTGACGAGACCTACACAGCGCTCGTGCAGCAATCCAGGCACTGCCCAGTCCAGGTCCTGTTGTGACATCTGCGCAAGTAGTGTGCGAGGGACGGTAATGCTTGCGCCATCGTCGGCTTTGCCCGGTGTGAATCGGTAGTCAATCGCGAGTCGGTTCTGTTGGACAACTGTGCGATCCGGAAACGCACGCGCGCTGGTTTCGTCAATCTGACGTGCCAGCACGTCCTCGGCTGACATTTGCAATGTAGCGCCAGCATTGTCCTGCTTTCTTAGCCAGCGTTGCAGTGCCGCCAGGGTGTTCACGTGTTCTGGCAACCTGTTGGCATAAAACGCTGCAAGATCCTCATCGGGTACAACAATATCCGGACGACGTTCCTTCTCTTCCTGCTTGCGGTATTTTTCAATCAGTTTTTGGTTGTGGCGCAGAAATGCCGCGCGAGAATTGATCTCGCCGGTGACCAGGGCTTCCCGGATAAAAATTTCGCGAGCCAACGCGGGATCGATCCTGCCAAACGAGACTCGACGCTTTTCAATCAACACCAGACCAAAAAGAGACACACGTTCAAAAGCGACCACTTCTCCACGCTTCTTCTCCCAGTGTGCCTCGAAATACTCCCGTCTAACCAGGTGTTCTGCAGCATTAATCAGCCAGTCGGGCTCGATACGTGCTGCCTGGGTCGCGAATAGACGACTGGTTTCCATCAATTCGGATGTCAGGATCCAGCGTGGCTGCTTTCTACTCAGAGTCGAAGAGGGAAATATCGAGAATTTGCGACCGCGCGGCGCGACATACAAACCATCCTGCCCTTTCTGTCCGAATTGGCTGAGTGATCCTGGCAGCATGGCCCTATGCACACTTTCATAATCGATCTCGGTATCATCCTGCACCTTGCCTTTTGCCTTGCGCGCAAAGGCGGCCTGCTGACAGGCAAGCAGCAACTGACGGTGTGTTTCACGCCATTCGCGAAGGCGCAGCCAGGATAGAAAATTCTCCTTGCAGTACTTTTTGAACTGCGACTGCGACATGTCCTGGCGCTGTTGCTCTACCGCGTTCCACAACAGAACCCAGGACAGGAAATCCGACTCCGGGTGTGCGAATGCAGCGTGACGCTCGCGTGCCGCCTGGCGCTTTTCAGCGGGGGTGTCGCGAGGATCCTGAATGCTTAATGCGCTGACGATGATAAGCAGTTCTGCCAGACAGTGACGATTTGCTGCTTCAATAAGCATGCGACTGAGTCGTGGATCCGCTGGAACCCTTGCCATGGCCCGACCGACAGGCGTCAGTTGACGATCACGATCAATAGCATCCAGTTCGTCGAGCAGCCTGAATCCATCATTTATGGCCCGCTGGTCGGGTGGCTCAACAAACGGGAAAGATTCAATGTCTCCCAGCCTCAGAGCCAGCATCTGGAGAATTACCGCACTCAGATTGGTCCGCTGAATCTCAGGATCGGTAAATTCAGGGCGCCCCAGAAAATCACTCTCGCTATAAAGCCTGACGCAGATACCACTGGCCACTCGACCACACCGACCTGCCCGCTGATTGGCACTGGCCTGAGACACGGGCTCTATTGGCAGGCGTTGTACCTTGCTCTGCACACTGTATCGACTGATACGGGCAAGACCCGTATCTATCACATAGCGTATACCTGGCACGGTAAGCGAGGTTTCAGCGACGTTTGTGGACAGAATAATGCGCCTGCCACGATGCGGGCTGAATATGCGTTGTTGCTCCGATTGAGACAGCCGGGCATAGAGGGGTACGATTTCTGTATCGGCTAGTGACTGTTTACGCAGTTCAATCGCGAGCTCGCGAATGTCGCGCTCGCCGCTAAGAAATACCAGTACGTCCCCAGGCCCCTGCCCCAGTTTGCTTTCGTGCTGCCTGAACAGTTTCAGGGATCTGAGAACGCCATTAAGAACCCAGTCATCAGCAAGCTCAGCTGCTTGTGTATTCTCGCCATCGGCTGGATCCTGGTAAACAATTTCTACCGGATAGGTGCGGCCCGATACGCTGACTATTGGCGCCCCAGAGAAGTGTTGTGCGAATCGCTCAACATCAATGGTTGCTGAGGTGATGATGATTTTGAGATCAGGACGCTTTTTAGTCAGCTGCTTGAGGTAACCCAACAGGAAATCGATGTTCAGGCTGCGCTCGTGAGCTTCGTCCACGATGATGACATCGTAGCGAGACAACAGACGGTCCTGCTGAATCTCAGCTAGCAGGATGCCATCGGTCATCAGCTTGATGTGTGTCTCGGGGCTGGTGACGTCATTGAAGCGCACCTGATACCCGACGCCAGAACCCAGCGCCATACCAAGCTCTTCTGCTATACGGGCCGCGACCGAGCGAGCCGCCAGTCGGCGTGGCTGGGTGTGTCCAATCATGCGATCCTGGCCGAAGCCAAGCTCAAGACAGATCTTGGGAATCTGGGTGGTTTTGCCGGAGCCGGTTTCACCGGCAATAACCACAACCTGATTCTCTGTAATGGCCTGCGCTATTTCTCCGCGCTTTTCCGATACCGGTAATTCCGGTGGATACGATATCTGCACAAGCCTGCCTGCTGAATTCAACCAGATTTATTCAGTTCCTGCTCGCGAAGCTCGCGACGCAGAATTTTACCAACATTAGATTTGGGCAGATCGTCGACAAATTCAATCTGTTTGGGCACCTTGTACGCGGTCAGATTTTCGCGGCAATAACTCTCCACATCCTTAATGTTGAGCACAGAGTCGCGGCGTACAACAAACAGTTTGATGGTTTCGCCACTTTTGTCACTGGGCACACCAATGGCTGCACTTTCTGCGACGCCTGGATGTGCGTTGACAACTTCCTCGACCTCGCTCGGGAACACATTAAATCCAGAGACGATAATGAGGTCCTTTTTGCGGTCAACAATCCGGATGTATCCCTCCTCATCAATCTGGGCAAAATCGCCGGTTTTAAACCAGCCTTCGGCAGTGATCGACTCGGTAGTTGCCTTCTCGTTCTGCCAGTACCCTTTCATGACCTGCGGGCCGCGTATCCAGAGTTCGCCTTTTTCATTAAATCCGGTATCGTTACCCTCCTCATCTACTGTCATGACGTCGGTGCCTGGGACGGGTGGCCCTACGGTGCCAATTTTGACCTTGTCGTGGGGGTTTACGCTGACCACTGGAGAACACTCTGTCAGGCCATATCCCTCATAGATCTGACATCCGGTTACTTTAGCCCACTCTTCTGCGACGCTTATGGTCAATGCCATACCGCCCGATCCGGTGAAGCGCATCTTACTGAAATCAACTTGCGCAATATCTTTGTGCCGGCACATGGCCAGGAACAGTGTGTTCAGACCAACAAAACCGTTAATCTCGGGCAGCGCCTGCAGCGTCTTTATTAACTCATTGATGTCACGGGGATTGGGAATCAAGACATTAAGATTTCCGGCGTAGACGGCAGCCATGCAGTGAAACATGAAAGCGTAGGTATGATACAGCGGCAGCGGTGCAACAATAGTATCTCTGCCATCCTTGATCAGCGCCTTGCTCACCTGACGCAGCTGCATCATATTCACGATCAGATTCTGGTGCGTCAACATGGCGCCTTTTGCCAGACCAGTTGTGCCGCCTGTGTAGAGCACGATAGCGACATCGGTTCCACTTGATACGCTTGAGAAGCTGCCTGAACTCTCTTTCATGACCTGGTCCCAACTTCTGGCTGATGCAATGTTCCAGGCTGGCACCATGCGCTTTACACGCTTGACCACAAAATTAACGATGGTCTTTTTAGGTTGCGGCAGCATATCTGCCAGGCGGGTAGTGATGACACAGCTGATGTCGGTTTCCGGGAGAATCTTTTCCAGGTTATGACAGAAATTTTCAAGGATGATGATCCCCTTGACACCGGAGTCAGTGAACTGGTGTTTCATCTCACGTGCTGTGTAAAGTGGGTTGGTGTTCACGATAACCAGACCCGCTCGAGCAGCAGCCATCACGGCAACGGGAAACTGCAGCAGGTTTGGCAACTGTATGGCAATACGATCACCTGGCTTGAGGCCGCTATGCTGTTGAAGCCAGCCCGCCAGCCTGGCGCTGTATCTGTCGAGGTCCGCGTAGGTCAGTGTATGACCCAGACACTGAAACGCCTGCTTGTCCGCATGACTAGAAAATGCATATTCAAAAACATCGGTAATCGTTGAAAAACGTGAGGCATTCATGTCGCCGCTTGTTTCAAGCGCTGGTGCCGTGAACATTATGATTTCCCCTTTTACGTGTGACGTCGTCCGAGTTTCCGATAACCAGTCAGATAAAATCACTGCTGGCTCAGGTTTTTCTGCTGTTATTTACTCATCTTTTATTTGCTTAGCCTCTGCATTGCCTGCTCCAGACCTTTGACAGACATCGGATACATACGATCCCCTATCAACTGCCTGACTATGGCAATAGAGTAACCATGCTCCCAGTGCTGCTCTGGCACCGGGTTGATCCATGCCAGATGCTCGTAATGGTCTGTCATCCGCTCCATCCAGACTGCACCGGGCTCTTCATTGTAGTGCTCAATGCTTCCACCCGTATGGGTTATTTCATAGGGTGCCATTGTCGCATCGCCGACAAAGATCACTTTGTAGTCTTTGCCGTATTTGTTCATCAGATCATGCAGCGATGTTGTTTCGCCATGGCGGCGCCGGTTCTTGCGCCACACGGACTCATAGATGAAGTTGTGAAAATAGTAATACTCCAGATGTTTGAATTCAGATCTCGCGGCAGAGAATAACTCTTCACACATCTGGACATAGGGATCCATCGAGCCACCGACGTCAAAAAAGATCAGTACTTTGACGGCGTTGTGTCGCTCTGGAACCATCTTGATATCCAACAGCCCTGCATTACGGGCCGTCGATGAAATTGTATCGTCGATATCCAGTTCTTCCTGTGCACCAGTGCGGGCGAATTTACGCAAGCGCCTTAATGCCAGTTTCATATTTCGGGCGCCTATCTCAGCTGTGTCGTCCAGGTCGCGATATTCGCGTTTGTCCCAGACTTTGGCGGCACGGCCTTCTTTGCCTTCATCCTGCCCGATCCGGATTCCCTCCGGATTGTAGCCGAACGCACCAAACGGTGAAGTCCCGCCCGTGCCGATCCATTTGTTGCCGCCCTGGTGTCGTTCCTTCTGTTCCGCGAGTCGTTCCCGGAATGCCTTCATTAATTCTTCCAGGCCGCCCAGAGCCTGTATCTGACGCCGCTCTTCAGGTGTCAGAACACTATCCAGCTGTCGGCGCAGCCAATCGTCTGGAATCATCTCGCGCAGCAGATCATCCAGGACAGTCAGTTCCTTGAAGTACCTGGAGAAGGCGCGATCAAAACGGTCATAGTATTTTTCATCCTTGACCAGGCACATCCGGGCCAGCAGATAGAACTGATCCATATCTGCAAACGCATAGTCGCGCTCAAGACAATCAAAGAGCGTGAACAGTTCACCAACAGTGACTGGTACTTTTTCGCGGCGCAATGTGTAGAAAAAGCGGATCAACATAGGCGATCAGCGTTTTGCTCTGTGCATAAAGGCCAGTTTCTCCAGCAAATGGACGTCCTGTTCATTCTTGAGCAGCGCACCATAAAGCGGCGGTATGGCACTGGTGTTGTCCTGGTTGCGGAGAATCTCCTCCGGGATATCGTCGGCCATCAGCAGCTTCAGCCAGTCTATAAGCTCGGATGTAGAAGGTTTCTTTTTCAGACCAGGTACCTTGCGCACATCAAAAAATACGTCCATGGCCTGGGAGACCAGTTCTTTCTTGATGTCCGGATAATGTACTGCAACGATCTTTTCCATCGTGACCGGGTCAGGAAACTTGATGAAATGGAAGAAGCAGCGGCGCAGGAACGCGTCAGGTAATTCCTTTTCATTGTTGCTGGTAATGATAACAATCGGGCGATGTTTGGCCTTGATACGCTGACGAGTTTCATAAACATAAAACTCCATTTTGTCGATTTCAAGCAGCAGATCATTGGGGAATTCGATGTCTGCCTTGTCAATCTCGTCGATCAGCAGGACAACCTGCTTGTCAGCATCAAAGGCTTCCCAAAGCTTGCCTTTAACGATGTAGTTGGCAATGTCATGTACTTTGGGATCACCCAGCTGAGAATCGCGAAGACGAGAAACCGCATCATATTCATACAGGCCCTGTTGCGCCCGTGTGGTCGACTTGATATGCCACTGAATAAGTTCAAGCCCAAGTGACTGTGCGATCTGCTCAGCCAGCATGGTCTTACCTGTGCCAGGCTCACCTTTGATCAATAGTGGCTTCTGCAGGCTGATGGCGGCATTGACTGCCATCTGCAGTTCGTCAGTCGCCACGTATTCTTTTGTGCCAGTAAAGCGCATAGTGTCCTCGTCAGTTTCTTTTTCTGCGAATCAGATTCCAAAATAACCCTACAACTATAGCCAGCATCAAGGCCAGAGTCAGGGGCACCAGTGCCCTGATGAATGACTCGCCGCCGACTGTGATAAGGTCAAGCAGGATGACAATTACCGCAGGCGCCATCAGATCTTCATCTGGGGCAATTGTCCACGGTGTGTAAATCAGTGCAATCATGATGCCGCGCAAGGCATTGGCCAGTGCCTTGGGGCGGATGAAACCAGTGGCCTTGTAGAACAGAATATAACAAAGCGTGCCAGCGCTAAGGTAAATGGCCCAGGCGGTCAGATAGCCATAAATGTTCAACATCGGCAGCAGACTCCTTTCTTGTTGTCTTGCGCAATTGTGCTTCTGGCACCAGCGCCAATGGCGGTTATGGCCGTTGTATGCATTACGGTGTCACCCAGCGAATGACATGTTCTTCCAGACCGTCCTCATGCACGTATTCTTCGGACAGCACGCGGCCCGTCACTTTGATGCCCTGCTCCTGCATGGCTTCGCTGGAGCCCGTCAACAAAGGGTGCCAGGACGGTAGCGGTTTACCCTGATATCTGAGTTTATAGGCACAGGTACCCGGAATCCAGTCAAGAGACTTTGCCAGAACATCCATATCCAGTACCAGGCAGTCTGGCACCAGAACCTGGCGGTTGCCATATGCCGTGCAGCTGCAGGCCTGCTGGTCCAGCAATCGGCACACGACGCGTGTGTACCACAACTCACCATCTTCGTCCTGCAGCTTCTTCTGGCAACAGCGCGCGCAACCGTCGCACAGTGCCTCCCACTCTGTCCTGTTCAGAGTCTCAAGGGGACGCTCCCAAAAAGGTAGATCCTTGTTGTCAGTCATGGCGCCGACTCTCCTGGTCATCTCCAGACCCGACAGGACCTTCTGCTTTGCCAAACGCCCTTTGCAAAGGCGCCTGCAGCAGACTCTGCCGCCACGGCTGGAAGTCTTCAGGCCACACCAGCCGCTCACTGGCGTCCTGACTGCCAGCATCCTGCTGGTTCAGACGCAGAATCTGAATGAGGACTTTTTTCCTGGCCAGGATTTCCTCTGCAATCTCTGTCTGGCTGGCGACATCCCGAACTGCGCGCTGCATGCTCTTTAACAGTCCTCGCTGACGGTTATCAAGCGGTGCGCCCTCCAGTGAAGCGGGGATATCCGGATCAACGGCGCTGCTTTGCAGGATCAAGTCAATAACAGCCTCAGCATCTCGGTTGTAGAGGCTACGGGTCAGTTCCGGGATCTTTTTAAGAGCCTCGGCAGAAGATGGCATCCGCTGGGCCAGAGTTATCAGATCCGGGTCCCTGGCGATCCAGGTTCTCGGCTTGTTGCGCAGCCGCGCCTGTTGCTCGCGCCACAGACATAGCGATTTGAGAGCGCCCAACTGTCTGGCATCGAGGCGCCAGGCGGCACCCATCTGCCGATACAGATCTTCCCAGTTATCCTGCTGTTCCGTTGCGAGCGCCAGTTGGCGCATCAACTCGCACTCCTCCTCTACCATTGTCAGTCGGTTTTTGCTGACCAGCTCAGCCACGAGTTGCTGATAAAGTGACGGGAGGTATTTTACGTCCAGGGCCGCATAGTGAAGCTGTTGACTGGTCAACGGGCGCTGTAACCAGTCGGAGCGGGTCTCACCCTTGTCAAGTTCAACGCCAATAAGTGTTTTGACCAGGTTCAGGTAGCTGATACTTGGACCATGTCCAAGGAAAGCGGCTGCTTTCTGGGTGTCAAAAAATGGCTGTGGCAGGCAACCGAAAAAATCCAGGAAAAGAATCAGGTCTTCAGAGCCGGCGTGTAGTACTTTGACGATGTCAGGCGCAGTCAGCAGGTTCAGTAAGGGCTGCCACTGGTCGATGCTCAAAGGGTCGAGCAGAAACGCAGAGATGCCGTCAGAAAGTTGTATCAATCCGGGCTTGGGATAAAACGTATTAACCCGGATAAACTCAGTGTCCAGAGCCAGTACAGTCTGCGACTGCAGTTTCTCACACAGCTCTGCCAGTCGTTCATTACTGCTGATTATCTCGTAGTCAATACTCATCGAAGTCGCAACCGGCCATTAAAAGCATGGCTTAATGTTCCGCCATCAACATATTCGAGTTCACCGCCAACCGGCACGCCATGAGCAATGCGGGATACCGCGACTTCCCTGTTCTCCAGCAAACCTGAGATGTAGCAGGCAGTCGCTTCACCCTCAACGGTCGGATTGTTGGCCAGTATGACCTCCTGCACAGGACGGCTGTCGAGCAAAGCCATAAGCTCATCAACACCAATCTCCTGAGGGCCTATGCCATCAATGGGTGACAAGTGACCCGATAAAAGAAAATACAGCCCGCGGTAGCTGCCAGCCTGCTCAATGGCAAACATATCAGCGGGCGAACCCACTACACAGAGCAGCGACTGATCTCTGGCGGGATTACTGCACAGCCTGCATACCGGCTCCTCGGTCAGAGCCCTGCACTGACCGCATCTTCCCAGTCGATCCAGCGCCTCTCTGAGGACCTCACTTAACTGCGCGGCGCCATTGCGATTACGTTCCATCAGGTGAAGCGCCATACGCTGCGCGGATTTTGGTCCGACACCGGGCAGGCATCGCAATGACTGAATGAGTTGTTCCAGCAGTTTACTGTGCATGCTCAGGGCTCAGAATGGGAATTTGAAACCATCCGGCAGCTTCATGCCGGCGGCCATTTGACTCATTGAGTCCTTGTTACCGTCATCGAGTTTTTTCACTGCGTCGTTTATCGCCGCGACGATCAGATCTTCAATGATTTCTTTGTCCTCAGTCATCAATTCATCACTGAGTTCAACGCGTCTGGCATCGTAACGTCCGCCCAGCTGAACTTTGACCATGCCGGCGCCCGATTCGCCAGTAACAGTGCGTTTAGCAGCTTCTTCCTGAGCCTTCTGCATCTGCTCCTGCATTTTTTTAGCCTGTTGCATCAACTCGTTAATATTAAAATCGCTCATATTCTGTCCTCAATTGCTCAATACTTGCATCGAAGGTTTGAACCAGTGCTTTGACACCGGGGTCATTGTGAAATCGTTGGTGGAGCGCAGCGATCGCTTCCTGTTTTTCCCTTGCGCGGCGCTGTGCAGGCGACTCCTGATTCAGCTCTCCAATACTGATGTTTACAGTGACCGGATACCCCAGTGAATCTGACAGCGCATGTGCGATACGTTCTGCATGATCTGTCGAATACAGGGCGCTTTGCTGCTGATCCAGAGTCAGGCTTAGCTGATCATTCTGCCTGCCGCTGAGTACACAATTCCAGAGAATATTGCCACTGATGCCTGCAAGCCCGCTGCGTTGCACCAGGCCATACCAGTCCCAGTCACCGGAATCGATTTTGCCGGGCCGGGATCCGCCGTCAGGGTTTACCGGAGCAGATCCTTCACCGGCACTCTCCTCTGCCTCAGTCGCCATGTCCAGCGCAGGCGCAGGCGTCTCCAGAGGGATGTCTGGCGCATGAGCGACTGACTGATCAGGAATCTGATTCATTCCGTCATCGTCAGCCGGAGCCTGTTCAATCTGCGGGGGATCATCGTGTCTGGTGGCAGCTTCGCTGACGGCGTCATTGCCTGACGGCGACGTCTCTGCAATGGTCAGTTCAGGCTTTTTTTTTTCACCCTCGGGCACGGGGTCGGCCTGAGCACGGGCAAAGACATCGGGGCTGAATGCCAGCATGCGCAACATCGCCATCTCAAAACTGATACGACGATCTGGAGAGAAGTGCATTTCCTGCATTGCCTGCATGGCAAACTGGTAATAGAGCTGCACGTCTTCACCTGACAGCTTGCCTGCCAGTGACGTTATCTGCTCCTTGTCGCCTTCGCTGTTGTCCACAGCGTCTGGGAGAGTCTGAGCAACCGCCAGGCGATGGAGCACGGATGTAAAATGGGAAAGCAGACGCTCAAAATCCGGATTATTCTCTGCGGCGTTAGCCACCAGCGTTGTTATGGCTGCGCCATCGCGGCTGGCCAGTGCCTCCAGCAAAGCAAAAATCAGGCTGTGGTCCGGGGTTCCCAGCAGATCGGTGACAGCGCCGGTATGAACACGACCTTCACCAAAGGAGATGCTCTGATCCAGCAAGGTCAGGGCGTCCCGCATGCTGCCTGCCGCGGCTCGCGCGAGTTGCCAGAGCGCGTCTTCCTCATACTCAATCTGCTCTGCGGTCAGCACAGACTCCAGGTAGCTGACTATCTGTCGCGGCGCCAGATTCTTTAGATGGAACTGCAAACATCGCGACAGCACAGTCACTGGCAGTTTCTGTGGATCTGTTGTTGCCAGCAGGAATTTGACGTGGGGCGGTGGCTCTTCGAGGGTTTTCAGCAGAGCATTGAAGCTGTGCGTCGACAGCATGTGTACTTCGTCGATCAGATAGACCTTGTAACGGCCACGCGAAGGCGCGTACTGAACGTTTTCAAGGAGCTCGCGGGTATCTTCAACGCGCGTTCGTGAGGCGGCATCCACTTCGATCAGGTCAATGAAGCGCCCTTCAGATATTTCCCGACAGGCATCGCATGTACCACAGGGCGTGGCGGTGATGCCGGTCTCACAGTTCAGACAACGGGCCAGAATACGCGCAACCGTTGTTTTGCCGACCCCGCGAGTACCGGTAAACAGATACGCGTGGTGAAGGCGCTGCTGTTCAAGGGCATGAGTGAGGGTCTGCAGCACATGCGTCTGCCCGGCCATTTCACTGAAATTTTTCGGTCGCCATTTCCTGGCAAGTACCTGATAACTCATGCGTCAGCTGCAAGCTCTGTGGGTAAACAGCTATTGTATTGCAATCGTCCGGTCAGGGACAGGGCTGAAGCAGCTACAGAGTGTGCCAAAAAACAAAAATCCGGGCAGAGGGAGGATGTCTGGATGCAGATGGTCTGAATGGGGAGTTTGCAAGAATTTGGGGGCACCTCCCGCCAGCCACACCACGGCACATGAGTCCGCTGCTACCGTTGCTCCCTTCCGGGCCTGGCGGGGTTTACAGCGTATCATTGCGCGGGGACCGACAGGAGGTACCATAACGCCTGATGCGGCACACGTGATGTCACATCAGGGGCGGCATTATGGTCAAATTCAACGGGCTAATCAAGCGCTGCGATCAGAGTTCGTCGCCCGAAGCTTCGGCTGGCAGGCTCAAGGCAAGCAATCGCGTATCGGGACCGGCACCAACAGCCATGACAATAAATTGCCTGCCGTCGACCATGTAGCTCATTGGTGTGCCCATCGGCGGCAAGGGCAGATCCAGCTCACTGACCACCTGGCCCGTCTGCTTGTTGTAACTCCTGAACACGGGTCTTGCGCCATCCAGCTGCGCCACAAAGAGCAGCGACTCAGTCAGCAAGGGCCCATTGCGTCCGAAGCTGCCAACCGGGCCGGGATCGTCGATTCCCATGTCGATCAGCCGTTGGCGGATACCTTCACCATGCGGCACCATCCACAAGTGCTCACCGGTATTCAGGTCGATGGCGGTAATTCTGGCGTACGGCGGTTTGATCAGTGGCAGGCCCTGAGGCCCCTGAATATCAAAGCCTCTGTCCCGTATAAACCCAAAGTCTGACTCACCAGGCTCAGGTCTGCGCAGGCGGACAAAACGTGGCGCCGAGAACGATGGCACATACATGACCCCCTCTTTCGGATCTACGGCTGCCCCGGTCCATGTTGCACCGCCGCTGTAACCGGGAAAAATGATCACGCCGCGTTCGGAGGGTGGTGTGTACAACGGTCCGTAGTCGACTTCGCTGATCAGATCCAGTGCCTCAGCACGTAGCTCGGGTGTAAAGTCGATCAGCGTCGCATCCGATATCCCCTGTGGTTCAAACGGTGCCGGACGAGTCGGAAATGGCTGAGTTGGCGACGTGCGTTCACCCGGGACAGTTGACTGGGGCACTGGCCGCTCTTCGATTGGCCAGACAGGCTCACCGGTCAATCGATCCAATACATAGACAAAACCCTGCTTGCTGACCTGGGCAACCGCTTTAATGGTTTCACCATCAACCGAGATATCCACCAGGTTTGGGGCAGCCGGCAGATCGTAGTCCCAAAGACCATGCCTTACGGCCTGAAAATGCCAGATCAGCTCGCCTGTCTCGGCATCCAGGCAGACCAGACTTTCGGCATACAGGTTGTCACCCAGTCGGTGCCCGCCATACCAGTCATTATTGGGTGTGCTCACCGGCAGGTAGACATAGCCGGTTTCAGGGTCGGCACTCATCAGGGTCCAGACGTTGGTTGCACCTGCCGATTGCCAGGCATCGTTTTCCCATGTCTCGGTGCCCGGCTCATCACCCTGCGGTATGGTGTGGAAAATCCAGCGCTGCTCGCCTGTGCGGGCATCAAAACCACGTACATGCCCCGGCGGAACCTGGTCAGTGAAATACGGTACGTCGTTGATGGAGGACCCAACGACGATTACGCCGTCGATCACAAGCGGTGGTGAGATGGCACCGTACTGTCCGATCGTCGCGCTGGATCCCAGCCCCTGTTTCAGGTCCAGTTGACCATTATTGGCAAAATTCGGGTCTGGCTGTCCGGTGCGTGCATTCAGAGACCATAGGACGCCATCATTGGCGGCCATCAAAATACGGCCATCACCACCATCATCCCACCAGGCCACTCCACGATGGTTGTTATTGAAGTTGGGGTGACGACCACGTTGCCAGGACCCGGTATCAAAGGTCCAGAGCTCTTCTCCTGTCAGCGCATCAACAGCGCCCACCTGCCCCAGCGACGTGCTGACGTAGAGCGCGCCGTTTACCATAAGCGGCGTAGACTTGTACTCTGCGGCGCTGACATCAGCGCGACTCCGGAACAGTTCGTTATCCGGAGTTTCCCACATCCATGCAATTTCCAGATCTCCGACATTATCCGCATTGATCTGTTGCAATGGTACGTATTTGCTGGATGCCAGATCCGAACCGTAACTGGTCCATTCCTGTTGCTGCGCCCCTGCCTGATCTGGAGAAATCAGGATCAGGCCCAGCGCAAGTAAGGCAACACCTGCGCGTGGTAAATCAAGGTAGTGCATAACTGACAACTCTTGCATCCGTGCCACCGCCCAGGGCGATGGCGATGTATTGTTTGTCTCCGACCATGTAACTCATCGGCGTCGCCGCTGGCGACGATGGTAAGTCCAGTTCGTGAACAACCTCACCGCTTGATTTGTCAAATGCCCGCATCACAGCGCGGCCTCCGTCCTGCTGGGCGACAAATAACAGCGTTTTGGTCAGTACGGGCCCGGTTCTGGATGGAGAGCCAACCGGACCCGGGTCTTCCAGACCAAGATCGATGATACGTTGGCGAATGCCCTCCCCGTGCGGGACGACCCAGGCGTGTTCGCCGGTGTTCATATCAATGGCGGTAATCCGTCCGTACGGCGGTTTGGTCAGTGGGAGCCCCTGCGGGCCAGACACTGAAGTGATGCCGCCACGGACATAACGAAAGTCAGAGCTGCCAGCCTCAGGCTCAACCAGTTGTACGACAATCGGTGCACTGCCGGAAGGGATATACAGCATACCGGTTTCGGGATCGACTGCAGCCCCCTGCCAGCCACCACCACCAGACCAGCCAGGCAGCAGCACTGTGCCCCGCAAAGACGGGGGCGTAAACAGTGGGCCATAATCAAACGGCTCGAGTGCCTCTTCTGCCTGAGCGCGCAGCTCGGGAGTGAAGTCAATCAGCGTAGCGTCTGATATACCCTGGGGCTCGAACGGTGCAGGTCGTGTCGGATGTGGCTGAGTTGGTGAAGCGCGTTCTCCGGGCACGGTGGATGCCGGCACCGAGCGTTCTTCTATTGGCCAGATGGGTTCACCGGTCTCGCGGTTCAGGACATAAACAAAGCCCTGCTTGGATATCTGCGCAAGCGCCTTGACGGGCTCGCCGTCGACCGTGATATCCATAAGATTCGGAGCGGCAGGCAAATCATAGTCCCATAGTCCATGATGAACGGTCTGGAAGTGCCATCTTCTGGCCCCGGTCTGCGCATCAACCGCAATAATCGTTTCTGCAAACAGATTGCTGCCCAGTCTGTGGCCGCCATACCAGTCATTGGTCGGCGTGCCGGTCGGCAGATAGATCAGGTCAAGCTCGGGGTCCGAGCTCATCTGTGTCCATACATTGGTATTCCCCACCGTCTGCCAGGCACCGTTCTCCCAGGTTTCATTGCCGAACTCGCCAGGCTGCGGGATGGTCCGGAATATCCAGCGCTGTTCGCCAGTGCGAACGTCAAAGGCTCGAACGTGGCCGGGTGGCGCAAGTTGATAATTCGGCACGTCGTTTACAACTGAGCCAACCACTGCCAGATCGCCATGGATCAATGCGGTGCTGACCATGGAGTATGCACGACGATTGATCTCACGCCCCAGTCCCTGCGCCAGATCGACTTTGCCATCCTCCCCAAAAGCGGGATCCGGCAAGCCAGTATCAGCATCGATGGACCACATCCAGGAGTCATTGGTCAGCACAATGATGCGCTGCGCATCGCCATCACTCCAGTAGCTTACGCCACGTGTGTTGTAACCGAGATTAGCCGGGCGACCGGCTTCCCATGCACGTGTGTCAAAGGTCCACAGCGTCTCTCCACTTTCCCCGTCAATTGCTGACACCCGTCCGAAAGAGGAGTTGATGTACAGCACGCCGTCTATGGCTATAGGCGTGGCTTTGTAGGCACTAGGGGTAGCCGCGAAATTGCCGGCTTCATGGTTGGCAGCGACCGTGGCGTTGTCTGGGGAATCCCAGCTCCAGGCCATTTGCAGTTGAGCCACATTGTCTTCACTGATCTGATCAAAAGGCACATATTTGCTGGATGCCTGATCGGAACCGTAATGAACCCAGTCATCGGCCAGGCTGGCGCTAGACAGTGTGACGAGTGCTGCCGTGATGATGTGGGTCAGCAATGGACTACATTTTCTAGGCGCGTCAGCTGGAGGTGCACTTTGCCCACGGTTACAGGATGGCTGCATGGTGATCTCTCTTTGTTTTTTATTATGTTGGTCGAGAAGGATAGTACACCAATGCTGTTGGGGCGCAACAGGCGGTGGCGAGGCTGGATCTAACCACCTGTTTAGGTTGTTGTCGGACCGCGGCGTTAGCGCTCCTTTCGGAGTCAGCTATGGATGTTTTTCTGCGGGGACTTTAAAACTGGCGGTGAGGGAGGGATTGATCAAACAGCCTTAGGGCTGTTTGACCCGTTGGGCTTCGCGCTGACGCGCTCGTCTCCGATTGCGATGCAATCGGTCGAACCCTCTTTTCGGGTTCTCATCCCTCATTGAGGGTAGCGCTTTTTTCTGGGCTGGCTAGGGAAGTCGTACTGCGCGGATTCTTAAAATGGCGGTGAGGGAGGGATTTCATTCGCCGCTTTGCGGCTCACCCCGTTGGGGCGTCACCTGGCGGTGACGTGCTGCGCATCGCAAAGCGATGCTTGTCGAACCCTCTGGTCGGGTTCTCATCCCTCATTGAGGGTAGCGCTTTTTTCTGGGCTGGCTAGGGAAGTCGTACTGCGCGGATTCTTAAAATGG
>PALV01000018.1 GCA_002706685.1 Gammaproteobacteria bacterium
AGAACTCGTCCCACCCCTCACTTTAAATGCCAATAAGGAATCTATCGGCTCGCGACCGACGATAAATAGCAAGTAAGCATTTCAGTGAGGCCCCGACAACCAAAATAACGATACCTTGGAGGGGCGATCATGACAACTGAAAACGCTATCGTTCAAGTCGGGGTTGATATCAGCAAGGCCAAACTGGATATCTGTCTTTCCTCTGATGAACAGCTGGTCATCAATAACACATTAGCTGCCATTAAAAAGTGGCTTTCTGGAATTTCAGAACCGATCGAATTAGCCATGGAAGCCACTGGCATCTTTCACCTGACGTTGGCCCAGGAGGCTTTCCGTCAGGGGCACACGGTTTATCTGATCAACGGCTATCGTCTAAACCGGTATCGAGACGGAGTTGGTGTCAGAGCTAAAACAGATCAAGGTGATGCCCGTTTGTTGCAAAGATACCTGCAGCGCGAGCGAGACCAGCTGGAGCCTTGGAACCCTGCACCACCTGAGCAAATGCGATTGCAGGCGTTGCTAAAGCGCCGGGCCTGCGTTGTCTCGGCACGAGTAAAGCTGGACCAAAGTCTGGCTGATATTCCAGAGCTTAAACGCACAAACGCCATGCTCAAACGTGCTCTTGAGTCAGCTGAAAAGCAAATCATGCAAAAGCTTGTAGCGCTGGTCAAACAAGCAGGTTGGGATCAGGACATGAAGCGTTGTCAGGCCATTGAGGGCATTGGTCCGGTGACCTCTGTCGCGCTGACCAGCATCTTCCACCGAGGAAAATTTCGCAACAGTGATGCTTTCATCGCTTTTTTGGGCTTGGATGTACGTGTGCGTGACTCTGGCCAGATGCGAGGCAAGCGAAAGTTAACTAAACAAGGTGATTCAGAAATCAGGCGGCTCTTATATCTAGCAGCCATGCATGCCAAGCGACACAAAACCTGGCAGGCATTTTATCAACGCTATATCGACAGGGGGCTTTCCAACATACAAGCGTTAATGATCTTGGCCAGGAAGCTAGCCAGAGTGGCATTCGCACTGATGCATAATCAGAGCGATTATGTGCCCAAAAATGCTTGCATAGAGACATAGAATCTCGACCTCGCTCGCTGCGCGGGCTCGGGACTCAGACAGTCCTCCCGCTGATCGGGTGAGCGGCAAAAGGATAAACGCGCCCTGATTGGGCGAGATGCTGCCACCCGCTACCCTGCCCTAGTGCCAACGTCGACGCCTGAGCCTGAGCCTGAGCCTGAGCCTGAGCCTGAGCCTGAGCCTGAGCCTGAGCCTGAGCCTGAGCCTTACGTGATTAAACCGATGTAGCATTGACGCGGCACAAGCAACTAATCGAGGTTCAGGGCCTGGCGGGAAACGGATCGAGGGAACTCGGACGATGGCACTAGGGACGGGGAGCGGCGGGAGCGATGGGAACCAATCAGGCCATGTATTCTTTCTTTCCCGCACACCCGAATAGCGGGCGGGACTGTCCGAGTCCCGAGCGGCGGCGCCGCGAGGTCGAGCTCCCCCCCGCCGGGTGGGCGGGGAAGGAAGATGGCCGGTTCACAGCGTCCCGCCGCTTTCCGGCCCGCTCTTGAAAACGAAGCTTACCGGCCTTCGCGCAGGCGGGCGATGCGGTCAGCCAGCGGCGGGGGGCTCATGAAGAGTTTGGTGTAGACGTCACGCGCTTTATTGTTGATACCAAACGCAACCAGCTCATCCGGCAGATGCGTCGGCTGCCCGGCTTTCAGGCGCTCCAGCGCGGCGATCATGTTCTGTCGGCCGGCGAGAGCTGCACCGCCAGCATCAGCCCGGTATTCACGCTGACGGCTGAACCACATCACGATAACCGAGGCCAGAATACCCAGCACCAGCTGCGCGATGATGGACGTGATCCAGAACGCCGGACCGTGTCCCTGCTCTGTCTTGAATACCACACGGTCAACAAAGTGACCGATGACACGTGAGAAGAAGATGACGAATGTGTTGACGATGCCCTGAATCAGGGTAAGCGTCACCATATCACCGTTGGCCACGTGGCTGACTTCATGCGCCAGCACGGCTTCGGCTTCCTGTTTGGTCATGGTGTTCAGAAGCCCCGCACTGACCGCGACCAGCGAGCTGTTCTTGCTCGCGCCGGTTGCGAAGGCATTGACTTCAGGAGATGGGAAAATGGCAACTTCAGGCATGGCGATGCCAGCGCGTTTAGCCTGACTGGCAACGGTGTCCAGCAACCACTGCTCAGTAGCATTGCGCGCCTGGGTGATAACCTGTGCGTTGGTCGAGCGCTTGGCGACCCATTTGGACATTGCCAGTGAAATAAAGGAACCGCCAAAACCGATGACGGCGGAGAAAATCAACAAGGCGTTCAGATCCAGATCGCTGCCGCTCTCATCCAGGATCCGCTCCACGCCCAACAGACGCAGCACAATACTCAGCACCAACACGATGGCCAGGTTGGTCAGCAAAAACAGCGCAATACGCTTCATATACTCAATCCTCAGTCAACTGCAGAGTCAATAACCTTGTCATAGAGCGGCGCTACCTTTGGCATCCCACTAAACAGATTGTGGAAATGCTTCTGTACTCGCGCCATGTTGATTACCGAGATGCCACTGGCAAATCCAAACCACACATACAATCCATTCAGGTCCCTGAACATCTCAGGAATATAATGGGGGCCGGCAATGGTTCCTTCAAGATAGTGCTGATACAAAATTGGAATATCATCCAGTGTTACTTTGCCCACGAACAGCATTGGCAGTATCTCCGGCACACCGGAGTGAATGCTGCTGCGTATGAAGTTCACGTTTTCCACAAAACCTTTCAGGTAGGAAAGGTCTTTGGTGAACACCGAACCACCGCGCAGCATACCGCCCCTGAACACGCGCTGCGTGATTTTATAGCTATCCGCAGGCTTAAGTCCACGCTCGCTGAAATAGCGATATACCTCAATAAAATCAGCACCTTGCTCAGCCATATCGACTGCAACCACGCGATCACTGACTTTTAGTGCACGGCGTGGATAGGAACTGAATGTCAGCGTCTCCATGAGCACAGCCAGGCCTTCCTGGCAGGCAGTTACGCGCGGCGACCCGACACTGAGCCAGCTCGCCCAGGGCTGCCTGCGACCATTGAGCGTGGTACCGACATGCACCCAACCCTCGTGGACCTCGAGAACCTGCAGGTCAATATCGGTGAAGCTGGCATCCTGATTAACCTTGATGTAATCACCACCCGCTGCGGCATCGGACACGATGCCGTCACTGAGAATGACGCGGATATCGCCCGGCTGGAAGTAACTGCCCAGCCGCTGCTGCAGGATCTCGACCGCTTCGGGCGCGCCGATATCTTTGTCGTAAGGACGGGTCAAGTGCTCGGCTGCCGGCAGGGAAAAAATATCGCAGAGTTTCTCGCCAAGCTGGCGCAAGGATTTCCGGTCACCTCGCAGGTGGTCCCTGGCAGAGCCATAAAGCTCACGACTGTAGCGCCCGAAGTCGACAGTGCCACGATGGCGCAGCAACTCGATTACCAGCAGGTACTGATCAACGGTGTCACACAGGATACTGCCAAGTCCATCACGGCGACCCAGTTTGCGACGAACTTCGCGGCGCAGCTCAAGAAACCGGTCGCGAAGCAGTTCGGGTGAGAACCCCAGATCAATCCGTTGATAGTGGTCCGGATCCAGACGGGGCATTTCAGTACCATTTGCGGCCAGGAATGTTTTTTCCAGCGACGATGACCACTTGATGGCATCCAGAATGCGGATAGGTTTTTGCAGCTCTATCAGTTGATCTGACAGCCGTTTAACCTGCGCCTGATATTCAGACAATGTCATCGTAGCAGCATGGCCTTGATGTTGGTGAACTCTCGAATGCCAAACGGACCCAGCTCGCGCCCGTACCCGGACGCCTTTATACCACCAAATGGCATGGCTGGCTCGGATTTTACGAAGTCATTGACAGCGCAGGCGCCCGCTTCCAGAGCCAGCGCAACACGGCGCCCTCGGGCGGCGTCACGGGTAAACACGGCAGAGCCCAGACCAAATGCAGACTGATTGGCCAGGGAGATGGCCTCGTTTTCATCGCGGGCCCGTATCAGTGCTGCCACGGGGCCGAACAGCTCCTCATCAAACGCCGGCATACCCGGTCGTACTTCACCGAGCACTGTTGGCCAGTAGGTGGCGCCCTCGGACTGTCCACCTGAGACCAGTACCGCGCCCAGTCGTATTGTTTCGTTCACCTGTCTGGTCAACTCATCACAGAGATCCTGCTTGGCCTGCGGCCCGATATCCGTGTCTTCCAGCAAGGGATCACCAACACGCTTTTTGTTCATGGCCGCCGCCATTGCCGATGCAAACTCACCATACAGGCTGTCATGAACAATAAACCGTTTGGCGGCGATACAGCTCTGCCCGTTGTTCAACAAGCGGCTGGTGACACACTTTTCCACGGCCAGATCAATATCGGCATCATCCAGCACCAGATAGGGGTCGCTGCCACCCAGTTCCAGAACCGTCTTCTTGAGACATTTGCCCGCAGTTGAGGCTATTTTTCGACCCGCATTGGTGCTGCCAGTGAAAGTCACCGCCTTGATCATCGGATGTTCGATCAGGCGGTCGGCATCTTTGCTGGAGACCAGCAATGAACGGAACAGATTCTCCGGCACATTGGCATCCCGGCAGATTGCTTCAATTGCCATGGCACAGCCCGGCACATTGGAGGCATGTTTGAGAATGGCACCGTTACCTGCCATCAATGCCGGCGCCAGAAACCGGAACACCTGCCAGTACGGAAAGTTCCAGGGCATGATGGCCAGCACCAGTCCCAATGGCTGGTAACAGATAATGCGTTCGGCATCGTCGTCACTGGGAACGGTTTCAGACTGCAGCATGGCGGGACCGTTATCAGCATAATATTCACAGGCCCAGGCACATTTATCTACCTCAGCCCTGGCGCTTGCCAGTGTCTTGCCCATTTCCAGCGTAGCTGTGCGCGCAAGTGTGTCGCGCTGCGCCTTGAGCTGTTTCGCAAGGGATCGCAATACGGAGGCACGAGTCGACAGCTCAGTGGTCTGCCACATTTTCTGCGCCTGATCTGCCGCAGCCAGAGTTGAGTCCAGTGCAGTGAGATCGAAAGCCTCATAAGTATCCAGCGTCTCACCAGAAAACGGATTGATACTGCTGATCTGTTTCATTGACTTCTCCCCCTGGATGATTGCTTTTGAGCGCGGGCGCAGGCCGATTACTCGGGTCCAAGCATGCGCCGCGCATCGACTTGCCGATCAAACTCTGCTTCGCTCATCAGCTCAAGCTCCACCACTGACTCCCTGAGACTGAGCCCATGATCGTTGGCATGTTTGGCAGCACGTGCAGCGTTTTCATAACCTATAACCGGGCTAAGCGCCGTCACCAGCATAAGAGAACGGTTGACATATTGTGACAACTGCTCCTTATTGGCCTGAATTCCGCTGACACAGTGCGCGTGGAAGCTGTGCTGAGCATCCGTCAACAGCTGCAGTGACTCCATCAGGGCATGAATGATAACCGGTTTGAATACATTTAACTGGAAGTGCCCCTGGCTTGCCGCCACCGTGACAGTGGTATGGTTGCCCATCACGCGGCTGCAGACCATTGTCAGCGCCTCTGCCTGAGTCGGGTTGACCTTGCCGGGCATGATCGAGCTGCCGGGTTCATTGGCAGGAATGGTAATTTCAGCCAGACCACAGCGTGGCCCACTGTTCATCAGGCGAATATCGCTGGCTATTTTGAAAAGCGCCGTGGCGAGCGTGTTGGCGCGCCCATGCAGATCAACCAGCGCATCATGGGCCGCCAGGGCCATAAATTTGTTGCCGGCAGAAGCAAACTCAATTCCTGTGAGCTCGCTGACCTTCTTCGCCACCATGCTCGCCCAATCGGGATGTGTATTGAGTCCGGTACCCACGGCACTGCCACCGATTGCCAGCTGGCGCACGCCTGAACGTGCCTGAATGAGCTGTTCCAGCGAGTAGTCCAGCTGCGCGACATAGGCTGAAAATTCCTGGCCCAGCGTGATCGGTGTAGCATCCATCAGATGGGTTCGCCCACTTTTCAGGATATCCGCAAATGCCTCTGCACGTTCGGCCAGTGATGCCCTTAGCGTGGACGTCGCGTCAATCAGCGTTTCCAGTTGCTGCGCGACGACCACATGCATGACCGTCGGGAACACATCATTCGATGACTGTGACATGTTGACGTGATCATTGGGGTGCAGCGGCGAGTAAGCCCCGCGCGCGTGGCCTGCCAGTTCATTGCCCCTATTGGCAATGACTTCATTAAGATTCATATTGGTCTGCGTGCCACTGCCAGTCTGCCAGACACTTAATGGAAACTGGTCATCGTGTCGCCCCTGCAGAATCTCATCGCAAACAGCAGCGATCAGCCTGGCCCTGTCTTCAGACAACCCGCCCAGCGCCTGGTTGCTGCTGGCAGCCGCCTTTTTGACCTTGGCAAAAGCATGGATGAACTGCCTGGGGAAGCGGTGGTCTCCAATCGCAAAATTCTGCAGCGATCGTTGAGTCTGTGCCCCCCACAACACCTGTTCTGAAACCTCGACAGGTCCGAGGCTGTCTCGTTCCTGTCGGGTTTTCATGATGTCATCAACTTGTTCACGACAAATGGCATGATACCGCCACTGGTGTAGTAACTGACCTCATCAGCGGTATCCAGTCTGCACAGCAGATCGACGCTGTCCACATGATCGCCGCCACGGCATACCTGCATGGTTACCGTCATGCCTGCTGAAATCCTCTCAAGGCCCACAAGGTTGATTGTCTCACTGCCGGTCAATTTCAGTGACTTGCGAGTCACTCCTTCGGGAAACTGAAGTGGCAGGACGCCCATACCGGCCAGGTTGGAGCGATGAATACGCTCAAAGCTTTCGGCAATTACAGCCTGAATGCCGAGCAGCCGCGTCCCTTTGGCCGCCCAGTCGCGGCTGGAACCTGTGCCGTATTCCTTGCCCGCAATCACTACCAGTGGTGTTTTCTGCTTCTGATAATGCATCGCCGCATCGTAGATGCTCATCTCTTCGCCATCTGGCATCAAGCTGGTGTAACCACCCTCGACCCCGTCCAGCATTTCGTTCTTGATACGCACGTTCGCAAAGGTGCCACGCATCATCACTTCGTGGTTACCACGTCGCGACCCATAGGAATTGAAATCTTCTGGGGCAACGCCTTTTTCTATCAGATACTTGCCTGCAGGCGTGGAGCGCCCGATTGAGCCCGCTGGTGAAATATGGTCAGTAGTGACCGAGTCACCCAGCAATGCGATGATTCGAGCACTTTTGATGTCTCCCGATACCGGCGCCATTTCAGGGCTGAAGAACGGCGGATTCTGTATGTATGTCGAATCGTCGTTCCAGTCGTAGGTATCGCCCTCGGTAATAGGCATGGCATTCCATGCCTCGTTACCGGTGAACACATCGGCGTAATCTTTGGTAAACATTTCACGACTCACCAGGGCGACGGCCTTTTTGATGGCATCAGTATCTGGCCATATGTCGCGCAGGTAGACTGGATTTCCGGATTTGTCCTCACCCAGCGCCTCAGTGGTCAGATCAATCTCCGTGGTACCTGCCAGCGCGAATGCGACCACCAGGGGCGGAGAGGCCAGCCAGTTGGCACGCACTTTGGGATGAATGCGGCCCTCGAAGTTACGGTTACCAGACAGTACTGAGCAGACCGTCAGCTTGCCCTTGTCTATCGCCTCATCAATCTCGGGTGGCAGCGGACCGGAGTTCCCGATGCAGGTCGTGCAACCATAACCCACAAGATTGAATCCCAGCTGGTCAAGCGCAGGCTGCAAACCGGCTTTTTCCAGATAATGTGTGACCACTTTTGAACCCGGCGCCAGCGATGTTTTCACCCACGGCTTTACCGTCAGACCTTTCTCCAGAGCGTTCCTGGCGAGTAATCCCGCTGCCATCATCACCGCTGGATTGGAGGTATTGGTGCAGGAAGTAATTGCTGCGATAACGACGTCACCATCCTGCAGGGTCCATTTACCATGATCCATGGCCGCGACGGCTTTATTGTGGTTGGGATACTGTTTACGCGTTGCATCTGCCATGGCAGTCAAAGCCACACGGTCCTGGGGACGGACGGGGCCTGCCAGGCTGGGCTCGACAGTCGTCAAGTCCAGTTGCACTTCACTGGAATAAACAGCGCTGGACTCGGACTGTCGCCACAGGCCCTGCTCTTCGCTGTAGCGTCTGGTCAGCTCAATGACGTCTTTGTCGCGGCCACTCAATTCCATGTAGCGAAGTGTTTCGTCATCGACGGCGAAAAAGCAACACGTGGCGCCATACTCTGGCGACATATTGGCAATTGTGGCACGGTCGGCGAGCGTCAGATCGTCCAGGCCGGGGCCAAAGAACTCGACAAATTTGCCAACCACACCATGCTTGCGCAGCATTTCCGCCACCGTCAATACCAGGTCAGTTGCCGTCACACCCTCTTTGAGCCGCCCCTCGAGTTTGACACCAACCACTTCAGGAATTCGCATGGAGATCGGCTGGCCCAGCATGGCCGCTTCAGCCTCGATACCGCCCACGCCCCAGCCAAGCACTGCCAGGCCGTTGATCATGGTGGTATGGCTGTCAGTGCCGACCAGCGTGTCAGGATAGGCGCGCAGTTTGCCTTCGCTATCAGACGACCAGACACAACGAGCCAGGTACTCCAGATTGACCTGGTGACAGATACCTGTACCCGGCGGTACTACCCGGAAGTTGTCGAAAGCTTCTTGTCCCCAGCGGAGAAACTCATAGCGCTCCCCGTTACGCTCCATTTCGATGCGCACGTTATCTTCGTAGGCGCTGCTCGATGCGAAACGGTCGACCATGACAGAATGGTCAATGACCAGATCCACTGGATTCAGTGGATTGACTTTCCTGGGATCGCCGCCCTCATTGGCAACCGCATCCCGCATTGCCGCCAGATCAACAACCGCCGGCACACCCGTAAAGTCCTGCATCAGGACGCGCGCCGGCATGAAGGAAATTTCATGGTCAGAGTTACGTTTTTCTGTCCACTCCAGCAGCTCACGCACGTCGTGATCCGTGGCGAAGCCCTTCTCTTTATGCCGTAACAGATTCTCCAACAGAATCTTCAGTGTCACTGGCAGTTTGCTAACGCCTTTCAGACCAGCCTGCTCCAGCGCGGCAAGACTGAAATATTCGTAGGTTTGACCATTCACGGATAATTCGCGACGAGTATCAGGAATCGTGTCTCGAGCCGTCATTGCGCATTTCTCCTTTAATCCAGCATACACTTGGGCACGTAGGTGTCATAAAGTGCCTTTTCGGCAGTATAACCCAGCAAACAGGCCAGGGCGAACAGCGTCCCACTGGCATCCGGCAGGCGTTCACGTTAAGCTGATGAGCCAATGGTTTGCCAGGAACGGCACGGTATTTTTCTTGAAATGTGGGCTAAAATCAGAGTTACCAACACAGTAGTTGCCATGCTCGGCGCGTTGGCATGTGTACCAACTGTCTCGTTGGCTCAAACCGAGCCTGACCCCGGGACCGCCCAGGCAGCTCAGCAGCAATCACCGCGGATTCAGGTTGTGGGGGTTGAGGGTGCGTTGGCGGATAATATCCGTGTGCATGTTGGCACCCCCGATATCAGCTGCGACGCCAGTCAGCGCCGCCTGGACCGTTTACTGCCAGGTATCCGGCGTGAGGTTCTGCGGGCCGCTCAGGCTCTGGGCTATTACCAGTCGCAGCGCCAGATCAGTTTTACACCTGCATCAGAGACCGAATCCGGATGCTGGCAGCTTGTCGTCAATATTACTCCTGGTGCTCCGGTCAGACTGGCAGAGATCAATGTGCAGATCACAGACCCGCAGTACCGGGATCTGTTTACGCCCGTCCTGCAAAGCCTTCCCTTGCGAAGCGGCGATGTGCTGAACCACAGCGCTTACGAGCGACTGAAAGCCATGCTGAGCGGCTACGCCGTAGAGCGCGGCTTCTTTCAGGCACGCTTTGACACCGCTGAGCTGCAGGTTGACGTGACCCAGAATCAAGCCTTCGTGGATATCGACTTCAACCCTGGCGCCCGTTATCGGTTCGGCGAAATCGTTTTAAACACACCCGATGCGCTGTCCCAGCGATTCGTTGAGCGCTTCCTGATTTTCGAACCCAATAGTGAGTACTCAAGCGAAGTGCTCATTCAGCAGCGACAGAATTTTAATGACAGCCAGTACTTTTCAAGAGTTTCGGTATCGCCTGAACTGGACAACGCGCAGAATAATGCGGTGCCCGTAAGCGTCGATCTTGCCATGCGCCCTCGCAAAGCCTGGTCGGCTGGCGCTGGTGTCAACACGGACACCGGCCCCAGAATGCGCTTTTCCTACGAGGACCGATACTTCAACCGCCAGGGCCATCGACTGACGGGTGACCTGACCGTGTCCACCGCTCGACAGGAGCCAAGTCTGACATATGTCATCCCATTGCAGGATCCAGTGAATGACAGCCTGCGACTTTCCGGCGGTTTTCAGCGTGAGGAAACTGACAGCTACATCACTAACACGTATCGTGCGGGTGCGAGTTATCAGACCCTGGTTGGCAGCTGGGTACAGAGTATCTTCACCAACTATGAGCAGGAACGATCTCAGCTGACCAATGTCATGGACCGGTCGGAGTTCAACGAACAGACCAATTCGCTGATCTCGGGTGTCAGCTGGTCACGCACGCGCAGCAACGATCCAATCTACCCAAGCCGCGGCTGGCGTCTGTTCGGCCAGGTGCGTGGCGCCCATGAAGACCTGATTTCCGACATCACCTTCGTGCAGCTGACCAGCAGCGCCAAGTTCATCCGCGAGATTGGGCCAGGGCGTGTTCTGCTGCGCGCGGAAGCAGCCACCACGGTCGCCGACGAGCTGCTGGAACTGCCCATCTCAGTCCGGTTTTTTACAGGTGGCGATACCAGTGTCCGCGGCTATCAGTTCGGCGAACTGGGCGCAACCAACGATGACGGTGAGGTTGTCGGTGGTAAACACATGCTGGTAGGCAGCATCGAGTATGACATTCCAGTGATGGGTAACTGGTATGCCGCCGCGTTTTTTGACACAGGTAACTCGTTTTCCGATTTTGATGACATGCAGCTCCAGGAAAGCGCCGGCCTTGGTATCCGCTGGCTGTCGCCAATTGGTCCGATCCGCGTTGATGTTGCCAAGGGTCTGGACAGTGGAGGCGGTTACCGCTTGCATATCACCATGGGGCCAGACCTGTAATGAGCAATCAGAGCAACTCTCCCCATTCGTACCCCACACCGGATCGATCAGCTGGACGCCGGATCATGCGCTGGATCTGGCGAATTCTGGCTGCCACAAGTCTTGTCATTGTGTTGGCTCTGGCGACGGTAACTGGCATGCTGGGAACGGTGTCTGGCACTGAGTGGTTATTGACCAGGGCAACGAACTTGTTAAATACAGAGTCTCGCCAGTTTTCCTATGATCGCTCTCAGGGTACCTTTCTGCGAGGTCTTAATCTTCAGGGTGTGCGCTGGATTGACGACAGTATGGACGTTCGTGCTGCACAGTTGCACAGCCGCTGGAACCCGATGACCCTGCTGGAAGGTACTTTCAATCTGGAGTCGCTCAGGTTAACGGGGCTACAGTTGACGCTTGCCGAGTCAGATGCGCCTGCAGAACCCGCCGCGCCGCTGGTGCTGGATGACATCCTCGACACCTTCCTGCCATTGCCGATCGCCATAGATATCTACAATGCCCGTTTTGATGGCATACGTATTCAGAGCGGAGACATCAGCGTGGCTATCAACCTGCTGGCTTTCAGCGCGCATCTGCAGGGCCGCCAGCTAAGCATCGACTCACTTGCGCTCGACAGCCCGCCTGCGCACCTTGAAGCCGCGGTGAACCTGACACTGGAGCAACCCTATCCTGTAGAGGCCACGGCTCAGTGGCAGTACGACGAAGTGCTGCTGGAAAACACGCAGCCGCCGTCAGGTGAACTGACGTTGACCGGCAACCTGAATCGACTGCAGCTTGAACATTCACTGCGCGGTATCGCCAGCGTCCTGAGTGAAGGTGAAGTGACACTGGAACTGGCGCGCTTTCTGAATGCACAGGCAGAAGCAATAGATCCGCGCGTGGATCTGGAGCACACACTGGAGCCCATGCAGGTTCCTGGCATGGAGAGTTACGACATCAGGGCTCTGCGACTGCGCACCCAGGGAAGTCCGGATGATCTGGGCCTGTTCGCGGCGGCGCAGATAAACGCGGAAATTTCAGCAGATGTTGCATTGGAAGCTGACATGAATGTCCGTGCGTACCTGCGTGGCTCCACGCTCGACATTGATGAACTGGCCTTGCGCTCAACCAACGATGGCAGACTGCTGATCGCCGGCGAAGTTGACTGGTCACAGGGTGTGCAGGTGACGCTGGATTACAGCATTACCGATCCGACACCCACCAGCTATATCGCTTCGATTCCGGAATCCATCCGCCTCAGAGAGCTGGCAAGCCAGGGGAGTCTCTCGCTCTCCCAGGCTGAAAACGAATCCCTGCAGTTGCAATTCATGATGGCTGAGCTCAGTGCCAACCTGAACGATTTCGATCTGAATGGCAGCGGAGGGCTGCGTTTCGATGGGGATGAGTGGCATGTGCAGGACCTGGCGATCGCCACCGGGGAAAACTCACTTAGGCTTGATGCCAGTGTTGAGCCCGAGCAAAGCATCCGGGCCACGGCCACGATCGACGCGCCTTCTCTTGCGGCAATCTATCCTGACCTGGATGGCAGGCTTCAGGTTGATGCGCAGGTGTCCGGCACCGTGTCCGAACCTGTGATAGACCTGGACGCCAGCGCCAGCAATGTCCGCTATGGTGAATACCTGATTCCGGAACTGACAATAACGGGTCAGAACCGCGGCGGCATGAACGAGATTGAAATGCAGACCGGCAATATCCGGGTGCCAGTGGGCGAGTCGGTTGAAACAGTGGAATCGCTGCAGCTGCGACTGCGCGGCGCGCCGGACGCCCACAGTCTTCTGTTACTCGTCCAGAGCAGCCTGGGTAGTGCCCGCATTAATGCCGATGGCGGCACCACCAGCAACGGCTGGCAGGGTCGCCTGCTTAACAGTGAAGTAAGCTCAGAGTTTGGCACCTGGGCACAGCAACAATCGACCAGTATCATTGCGCGATCTGAGCGTCTATCAATGGCAGAAACCTGCTGGGCCATGCGCGATACGCGGCTTTGTCTCGACGGCGAGCTCTCGGGCGGAGAACAGCTGGATGCCAACGCCCGGTTGGAAAACTACCCGCTGTCTGCTCTGAATCTGCCGGCCACAGAACGAAGCCTGCAGCAACTTGGTGGCATTGAACTACATGATGGGTCAGAAGCGGAACCCTATAGATTGCCATTCTCCCTGCCACCTGATCTGGCCCTGGCCGGCCGTGTCAACGTGTCAGCACAGGTGGCGGGCCTTATATCATCAATCGATCAGCTTGATATCCAGGCTGAAATCGACGCCACCGGTGGCAGTCTCTATTTTATCGGGCAAGCCGTTCCTGAGGAACTGGAAGGCGCTGATGCTGCCGCTTCGCTGGCGGAGCCGGAAATCAGCCAGTTCCGCTGGCCAGAGCTGACCGGCAGTGCCAGCCTGCAAAACGGCGACTGGCAACTGGACAGCCTGTTGCGCTTCACCCAGGAAGACCCCGAAAGCTCGGCGGTAATCCAGGGTACCGCCACAGCCAATGTCGGGCTCGCGGCTGATCGCTCGCTCAGTGGCAACCTGCAGCTCAATTTCGACGACATTGCCTGGGCAGCTGCGCTGGCCCCGCAGATTTCAGATGTTTCAGGTCAGCTCACAGGACGTATGAATCTGCAGGGGTCCATGGAAGCACCAGTGCTGGTTGGCGACCTTAATCTGACAGACGCCAGTGTCGCTGTGCCGATTCTAGGCATTCAGGTAGCTGCCATCGACGCGACGCTGAGCAGTCGTGACAACAGCCTGGTAGAATTAAACGGATACGCTGAATCTGGTGCAGGCAGCCTCAATTTTGGTGGCCAGTTAAGCAATCCTTTCGATGAGCGACGTGAATTTTCTCTGCAGGTCGCAGGCAGCAACTTCACCGTGGCCGATCTCCCCGACATTCAGGCCGCCATCAGCCCGGACATACGTTTGCAGGGCAATATTGAAGGCATCGAGCTGAGCGGACAGCTGTTTATCCCCAGCGTAGATGCCCGCATCAATACCCTGCCAGAGTCGGCTGTTGACGTCTCCAGCGACACCATCATCATAAACCAGCCTGCATCCGGCGAGCCCGTACGCAACGCGGCGATCGCTGATACTGGCCTGCTCGGCAATACGCCGGTATCCGGTGAAATTACAATCACACTCGGAGATGACGTGCGCATCTCCGGTTTCGGACTGAATGCCCAGGTCAGCGGTGAACTGGACATTACTCAGCGCCCGAACGCGACGCCATTGACTTACGGTGAGCTGGAAGTGGTTCAGGGTAGTTTTGAAACCTACGGCAGAGTGCTGACCATCGAGCAGGGCAAGCTGCTCTTCATGGGCAGCTACGACAATCCGGCAATCGATATTCGCGCGGTACGCCAGGTGGAAAACATGCGGGTGGGTGTGCAGATGAACGGCACCATCCAGAATATTCGCAGCGACCTGTTCTCCACCCCTTCCCTGTCGGATGGCGATATCCTGGCTGTGATGATCACCGGTCGCCCCATGTCGGAAATTGGCACCGAGCAAGATGGCAATGCACTGGTGGGTGCCGCGACATCGCTGGGTATCAATCAGACCCAGGGCATCGTGACACAGATTCAGGACCAGCTTGGACTGGACACACTGTCCATTGACAGCCGCGGTGATGTCTCTGACAGCAGTCTGATGCTTGGCAAGTACATCACTCCTCGCATATTTGTTCGCTACGCTGTTGGTCTGTTCGAAACCGAGAGCAGCCTGGCCGTCGAATATACTGTAAATGACCGCGTCAGACTGGAGGCAACGTCCGGGCAGAGTCAGAGCATCGATCTGACTTACACGGTCGAACAGTAGCAGCGATCCTCGTTTGGGCAGCGATGTTTCTACTGGTATGCCTGCTGCGAATCAAGCTGCTAAACTGCAAGTCGCGCAAACTCGGATAACGGGTCAACACGCCAACTGACGTGCGGAGGTCCATCGATGCTGACTGATAGCGTGACCGTGCAATGCCCCTATTGCTGGGAGACCATTGAAGTAGTGGTGGACTGCTCTGTCGAGGAGCAGGAATATACCGAGGACTGCAGCGTCTGTTGCCGGCCCATCATATTGACAGTGATCACGGCGGACGGCGAACTGCAATCGATCGACGCCCGTTCGGAGGACGAATAAGGCGACAAGTGCAGCATGGACTTGCGCTACGACGCGCGATTACAATACGCGCCTTCAGTTTGAGCCGACCGCAGAAACAGCGGCGGTTGCCAATCGAAAGGAGCGCCACAGCGTGAAGGAAATCGTCCTGATCAACATTACTGGCCCGGACCGGCCAGGTCTGACTGCGGCCATTACTGGCATACTTTCGCGCTCCGACGTTAACATTCTCGACATTGGGCAGGCTGTGATTCACGACACTCTGTCTTTCGGCATACTTGTCGAGCTGGCAGACGAAACTGGCAAGGCTGATGTACTGAAGGATCTGCTCTTCAAGGCCTCCGAGCTGGACCAGCAGGTCAAATTCACGCCCGTCAGCGCAGACGATTACACCCAGTGGGTCAGTGGTCAGGGTAAGGCCCGGCACATCGTCACACTGCTGGCGCGTCGTATCACCGCCGAACACATCGCCCGAGTCAGCACCATTACCGCCCGCCATGGTCTAAACATTGATCACATAGACAGATTATCAGGCCGTATTCCGGAAGGACTGCCTGCCGATCAGGGCAAAGGCTGCATAGAGTTTTCGGTGCGCGGCGAAGCCGAAGACCCTGATGCCTTGCGCGCAGAGTTTCTGGCGATAGCACAGGAACTCAATGTAGATATCGCCTTCCAGCAGGACAGCATTTTCCGACGCAACCGACGTCTGGTCGTGTTCGATATGGATTCAACACTGATTGACGCAGAGGTCATCGACGAGCTGGCGAAGGCCGCCGGCGTTGGTGAGCAGGTCGCCGAAATCACCGAGCGAGCCATGCGCGGCGAACTGGACTTCCAGGCGAGCTTCAGAGAGCGTATGGCCCTGTTGAAAGGACTTCCAGAAACCACGCTGGAACAGATCGCAGGACGGCTGCAACTTAATGAAGGCGCGGAAACGCTGATCAGCCAGCTCAGGCGACTGGGATACAAAACCGCCATCCTGTCGGGTGGTTTCCAGTATTTTGCCGAAAAACTTCAGCGCCGCCTGGGCATTGACTACATTTATGCCAACGCCCTGCCCATCAAGGATGGACTGGTCACCGGCGAAGTACTGGAGCCGATAGTCGACGGTCAGCGCAAAGCCGACCTGCTGCGAGAGCTGGCCGAGAGAGAGGGAATCAGTCTGGAACAGACTATTGCGGTAGGCGACGGTGCCAATGACCTGCCCATGCTGTCGATCGCTGGACTGGGTGTCGCATTCCGCGCAAAACCACTGGTCAAGCAGTCCGCCAAGCAGGCCATTTCCAATCTGGGCCTGGATGGCATCCTCTATTTGCTGGGTTTCCGGGACAGAGATGGTATTTAATAGCCACTATTGATAATGATTATTATTTACATAATGTGAATTTTTCCGTTATCATCGCATTCCGGTATCGAAGCAACTGTTACAGGAGTGACCGCGATGAGCCAGTTGAAACCACACGTTACGCCGGCCGAGCCAGGCCTGGCGACCCCGCTGAATTCAAAGTCCCTGTTCCAGGGCCGTAAAACACTGACCATAGAACACAATGGTGAGCACTACACCCTGCGCATTACCGCCAACGGGAAACTGATCCTGACGAAATAGTAGCGTCTGTTTGAGTCACGCCAGCCAACTACTTCACTCCCCTCAGCCTGGTAGCCAGCAAGACTCTTTTTTCCAGCTCAAGCCTCCTCCCCAGTTCCGAACTCATTGGTTTGTTTGCCGGTTAGCAAAGGCAATTGACCAGATAAAATGAGTGAACACATTCACTTTACAAGCATAGGTAACAGCGATACCGTATCGAGCAGACTCATAATTCAAAACTCAGGAGATCTGTGATGAAAATGACCTTTCCGCTGACCCGATTATCTGCAGCAGTGGGTGTGTCATTGTCTGTGGTACTGGCCTCATCCTGGGCATTTGCCCAGGATGCTGACATTCCCGACCTGGAAGGCCTTTGGACCAATGCATCCTTAACCAACCTGCAGCGTCCAGACGGAGTTGACTCGCTGGTGGTCACGCCAGAGGAAGCAGCTCTGATCGTGGCCAACACGTCAATCGCAGGGTTACCTGCCAATGAAGTTGACGCACCTGAGGCGAGCACACCGGGCACAGCACCGCCCGCTGGCAGTTTCGACTTCGGTCTGCGCGGCTACAACGACTTCTGGATTGATCCAGGTTCCAACCTGGCATTGGTAAAAGGTGAGTTCCGTACTTCCTATATTATCGACCCTGAGAACGGCCAGATCCCCAGACTCGAGAATCCTGCCGTGCAGATTCGTCGAAGTTTTGGTGCCCGGTATGTGACTGGCCAGGGCAACGCCGACGGCCCTGAGGCCCTGCCGCTGGCAGAGCGCTGCTTTATTGGTTTTGGCAACACTGCCGGTCCGGGCATGATGGGAACGCTGTACAACAGCACCTATCAGTTTGTGCAGACGGATGATTATGTGGTCATTCTGGTTGAAATGAACCACGATGCGCGCATCATCCCGCTATACGAAAATGCTGAAGAGGCTCGCGCGAATGAAAGGCCTGAAGAGCTGAACCAGTGGTTCGGCGACTCTCGCGGCTGGTATGAAGATGGCTGGCTGGTTGTGGAAACTACCAACATCAATCCGCAACAGATGGCTGAGAGCTCGGTGCCGATAACGCCGGATGGCAAAATTACCGAGCGCTTCATGCGGTACTCCGATTCGGAAATCGTCTACCAGTTCACTGTTGACGATGCCAACCTGTACAGTCAGCCATGGACCGCTGAGCTTAGTTACCACGCAACCGAGGGCCCAATGTATGAGTATGCCTGCCATGAAGGCAATTATGCACTGCCCGGCATTCTCGCTGGTGCTCGTCGAGCGGAAGCTGAAGCAGCGACCAACCAGTAATCAGCGTATAATGTTCGACCATGAACCCTTCACAGTACATGGTCATTGACCTGAACATACATCCAGATGAATACCTGCGTCACTACCGTGGCAAAGTGACGCAGGTCGTCTGTCGCGCACGCGACGGCCGCACTGTCCGCTTTCCCTCAGCCCTTTTGCAGCGCCACGTAACACATGACGGTGTACATGGAACATTCCGTCTGGAGTTTGACAACAACTTCAAACTGATTGCCTTTAATCGAGTTCACCCGTCCAGCTCTGTGTGACGGCTTGTACTCGTGAATCCCTCGTCCCAATTTAACTGGCCGGTCCTCAGACATCTGTATTGGATGTGTCATGCGCCGCAACTGATCACACACCCGGCGGTGTTGCCCATGCAGTCCTGGCACCCTTCAGACCTGACCTCAAAGCTGCTTCGCTGGCAGTCCGAGCCGGAATCAGCGCCGGCCTGGCTGCATGCGCGTGCACATTACCGTCTGGGCATCTATTTTGAAGATCTGTATGCAGGGTTAATATCTGAGCTGCTGGGTTGGCGGCTGCTGGCTCGCAATGTTGCTGTGCGCCAGAAAGGTCACACATTCGGCGAGCTTGACTTTGTGGTACAGAATCCATCATCAGGACTCGTTGAACACCATGAGATTGCCGTAAAATTTTATCTGGCCGTACAAACTGCAGAGGGATTGAGCTGGCACGGTCCGAACCCGGCAGATCGCCTTGACATCAAAGTCAGCCGCCTGCTGTCGCATCAGCTGGCGCTCAGTGATCGACCGGATACCATCGCCACGCTGAGCCGGCTGGGCATTGCCGCTCCAGCAGCAAAACGACTCTTCATGCCCGGTTATCTGTTCTACCCTCGCCGGCGAGATTCACAGTCAAACGTCCCCATCCCAGACATGCCAGCGAAATTCGTGTTGCCACCGGAGGCCGATATCGCGAGTGACCATCTTTCAGGGAGCTGGAGCTACGCAAATGAAATAAGCGATACAGAATGCCGACACTGGGTGCCGCTTAACAAGCCACATTGGCTGGGCGACTGGCAGCAGGAGACTGACGCCGATCCGGCGCTAGCAGCCGATTCAGTTCAGGCAGTGGAACTGTCGGGTAAACCCAGGCTGTTTGCCAGGCTGGCGAGGCAGCCTGACTCAGCCATGTGGACAGAGGTCGAGCGAATTTTTGTAGTGCCGTCGTTCTGGCCCGGAACTCAAGACTCGTCCAGAACGACCTTGAGCACCTGACCCACTTTCAGCAGATCACCGGCGAGACCATTTTCACTGCGCAATGCTTCGACACTGGTGCGATAGCGACTAGCGATGCGCCACAACGTCTCTCCGGCACGCACGCGATGTTCCAGTTCACGCACCACCGGCGCGCTGGCCTGCATCATGACAGGTGCGTTGCTGGCCTGCTCACCAGGTATCATCAAGGTCTGTCCGATATGGATCAGGTCGCCGCTGATCGCATTGGCCGCGCGCAGCTGAGCAACAGTGGTATCCATTCTTGAGGCTATCGCCACCAGCGTATCACCGCGTCGCACTGTGTATTCTCGCTGCTGGCCCATAATGCCGGCAAGATACTGCTGATAGGGTTCTGGAAAAACTGCGACATGGTAATGCGGCGGGCGTCGCTCCCGCGTGGCATCCAGCACGTTGTAGTCTTCCAGTGACAGCAGTGTGCTTTCCAGCCAGCTTCGGCAACGGGAATTCGATGGAACCCGCAGATCGAAAGCCATACCCGTTGGGTGGACTGAGTCATTGTGGGCATTGGCGGGCTGACGGGCAATTGGCCGCGTCATGCTGGTTACCGTAAGCTTTTCACCGCAGGCGTTGTGGTATTGAGCACTGAGCCGTTCGAGCAGGGTTTTGACCTGTGGCTTCAGGTAGGCATAGGAAACATTGTGAATGACCATGTCACGATTGGCCGTCACTTTGACCAGTTGGCCACGGTTGACCAGATCCGAGACATCACGGGACGTATGAGCGAACCCGTAGCCGTGCATGACCGCATGGGAATGTTGAAGATCCATGGAGGAACGAGAGCCGCGCAGGCTGCTTTGTGCCAGACTCTCCGACGCGAACGTCAGAAAGGACACGACTGTCAAAGCTGCTGTCAGAAGTTTCATACCGTCTACCCCACCGCTAAGTCTACGGTTTATTGTTGTCAGACTTTGCAAAATTTCGAACCCTCGGCGCCGTATTCTCACGTGGTTTATTTAAAAAGTCCAGCACCGCAATGATTTTATTATTAAAAAATAGTTCTGAGCAGCTTTTCCAGGCTTTAGGTCATTCGCAATAGCCGGGAGACAGGCGTTATACTGCCAGCCTTAGTCTGACTCCGTAGCAAAACAGTAACTGAACCGCACATCGAGCCGCGCGCCAGGTAAGCCGGGCAAAAGTACCGACAAATCGGCGTGATGATCAATTTGCCACCCCTGCAGAGGCCAACCATGATCAACGAAAAGCCAGTCAACGTCAGAGATTTTTCACTCCGCGCAGTTTCCACTCCAAAGCGCCTCATGGCACTGCTCTGCGCAGCAACGCTCAGCAGCGGCGGGGCCGTCGCACAGACCGACACTGAGCAGCTTGACGTTGGCAGCGACCATATCGAGTTCCCTATAAGCTGTGTCGACGCCAGTTCAGAAACGTTTAATCGTGGCGTTGCCCTGCTGCACTCATTCTGGTTCGCCGACGCGATCAACACCTTCAATCAGGTATTGGCCCAGGATCCGGACTGCGATATAGCCTATTGGGGTATTGCACTTGCACACTGGGGCAACCCCTTCGCCGGACAGCGCAATGCCCAGCAACTGGCCCGCGGCAGCAGCACACTTGAGCAGGCCGGCCAGGCCGGCAGCGCCCGCGAGCAAGCCTATCTGAACGCCGTCAGTGCATTGTTCTCTGATCACGATCCCGGCAACCAGCGCAACCGCACCCTGGCTTACGAAGAAGCCATGGCAAATCTGGTCGCTGACTATCCGGACGATATGGAGGCAAAGATATTCTATGCACTGTCAGTCAATCAAAATGCATCGGCCAACGATCAGTCCTATAGCAAGCAATTGCAGGCTGCGGCCATACTGGAGCCATTGTTTGAACAGCATCCGGAACATCCTGGCCTGGCACACTACATCATCCACGCGTATGACCACCCGCCTTTGGCGGAACGGGCACTGACCGCGGCAGAGCGCTACGCCTCGCTGGCACCGGACGCACCACACGCCCTGCACATGCCCTCTCATACCTTTACGCGGGTCGGCAGATGGCAGGCTTCGGTTGATACCAATCTGCGCTCGGCAGCGGCAGCGCAAAACGACGGTGACCCGGGCTCTGAACTCCACGCTCTGGACTACCTGGCTTACGCCTATCTGCAGATGGCCCGGGACACTGAGGCCGCAGTAGTGGTCGCGAGGGCCAATGAACTGCGCGCCGAGGTGGATATCACCGCCGTCGGAGCCACACAGGCAGGCGCCTTTGCCATTGCTGCCATTCCGGCGCGATATGCTCTGGAGCGTGAACAGTGGGAACAGGCTGCCGGGCTGGACATCGTCCCCGCTGAGACGCCCCATACTCAGGCCATGACGCATTTTGCGCGCGTCATTGGCGCCGCCCGAAGTGGGCAGCCTGAACAAGCAACTGAAGACATTGCCATGCTTGAGGAGCTGCATGAACGGGCACGGGCACGTCAGGATAGCTACTGGCAGGAGCAGATAGCCATTCAGCTGCAGGCTGCCCGCGCCTGGGTTCACTTTGCCAGCGACGAACCGGTAGACGCCATCCACTTGATGGCAGCCGCCGCCGATCGTGAGGACAATACAGACAAAGCGGCGGTGACCCCTGGCCCGCTTGTCCCGACAAGAGAAATGTTGGCTGACATGCTGATGGCACATGACGATCCAGAGCAGGCGCTGGCTGCATATCAGGCAACCCTGCAACGCGAACCTAATCGCTTCAGGGCCATTGCGGGAGCGGCAAAGGCAGCTGAGGTAATCGGCAATCAGCAACTGGCAACAGACTACTATCAGCAATTACTGGACATGGCTGAGGGGCAGATGCATAACCGGCCTGATTTACAGCGGGCAAGGGAGTTTGTGGGTAACTAAGTCGCAGGCGGGGATATCAACGAAGTTGTTTTATTTGGCTATTATTTGGCCGGCCTGACCAATCCCGCGACCAGGCACAGAGATTTTTTGTAAAAAAATCAGGCTGATGAACGTTGGCATGAACTCTGCAGGTCTTCTTGGGTCAAGCCTGCCGACCACTCGGTGGCGACAGGAAAAAAGCTTTCGATTACAGGATCGACTGATTGATTAATTGAGGATAAAGACTGTGTCCATGCCGGTACCACCTTTTAGACCCCTGCCGCTTTACGCCAAAGTCATTGCCCTGGTGCTGATTGCGGGTTTTGTTGTGATTGGCATCATCGGCATCCTTCTGCCGGTGATTCCGGGAGTGCTGTTCCTGTTTCTGGCCGCCCTGATGGCAACCCGGGTCTCCCGGCGTGCTTCGGCTGCGGCGCATTCCAGCCCCTGGTTTCGCGAGCAGCTCAGGCAGTGGCGGGCATCCTCGCACCTGTCAGCTGGTCACAAAGTCAAGCTGTCGCTGCTGATCGTGGCACGTGCCTTTGTAGGTACTATTCGCGCGGGTCTGAATCTGCTGCGCCGGGTGTCGCGCTAGTTTCGGACACGGATGAGCACGGCGCCCCGATTCTCCTGTCTGTAATCCAGAATCGTGCCCTGGCTCTGCAGATAATGCAGTTCGGCCAGAACAGCGTCGCCGATACGACCACCGCCTACGATCAGGCGCAGGAATTCAGCATGCGAATGTTGCCAGACACGATCAAGTGCAGCGCGACATTTTTCCAGCGCCACAACCACGGTTTCCCGTCGATGGGCAATATCTTCAGTCTCGATAGACCCATCTGAGCAGCTCCACAGCGGACTGTCACATTTGCTGCACAGCGGTTCAGAATCGCGGTCCACAATACTGCCAGGACTGTGGCTGTGCTGCATGCCACAGATCAGACAGCATCGCTGCCCTCGCTGTAGATATGAACCACTCATGGATCTGCTCCCCCAATCCTGTTACCACCGCAGGTACAATCAAACCTGAATAAATACGCCAGATGGGAGGCTCCCATCCTGCAGGCGGGACATTATCCGCAAACTGTGGCCGAGTGCAATCGGCCTGCGTATACTGAAATCCTTTGCTGCGTTGCAGACCAAAGCCACCCACACAACAGGAGGCAACATGAAAAAAATCGGGATTTTTGTTTGCCAGCTTCTACTGATTTGCCTTTTCGCGGGTTCAGCGTCAGCCAGCCCTGCGGGGTGGTCACCTCTGCTCGAAGCCGCCCCGCTGCTGAATATTCTCTCCACTCAGGAATCAGTGCGCGTTCTGCACCTGACCGGAGACTACGATGCGGCACACATCCCGGGTGCGGTGAACGCTCCTTACGCGCGCTTTCGCGGACCGGAAGACAATGCTGGTCAGTTACCTCCCATGACCGAACTGACGACACTGGTTCAGGAGCTGGGTATCACAGCAGACACGCCAGTCGTGCTGGTGCATGCCGGCAATGGACCCGTGGACATGGGCGCTGCAACCCGCGTCTACTGGACACTGAAGTCTCTGGGCGTTGAACAACTTGCGGTCCTCAACGGCGGCCTCGCGGCCTGGCAGGAAGCCGGTTTTCCGGTCAGTAATGAACCTGTCACTGTGACTGCGTCCAGCTTCCAGCCCGAATGGAACGACCAGTACCAGGCGACGACCATGCAAATTGAGCAAATGCTCAATGACAGCGCTACGCAAATCGTTGATGCCCGACCAGCCGCATATTTCCGCGGCGAGCAAAGCACTGCCGCTCGTGCTGGCACCCTGCCTGGCGCCGAGAATATCAGCTTCACACAGTTTTTCGCCGGCAGCCGCATGCAGGTTTCAACGAAATTGTCAGACACGCTGAGCGGCACACTGGATCGAAGCGCTGATTCCACCGTGACTTTTTGTAATACTGGCCACCTTGGCTCCATCAACTGGTTTGTTATCAGTGAGCTGGGCGGTTATGAAAATACCCGGCTGTACGCTGAAAGCATCACGGAGTGGGCTCAGGATGCCAGCCGACCCATGATGAACGAACCATAACTGGCCTGATTGATCCGGCTTCCCTATACTCGGAAAGGGACCATACAATCAGGATGCGTTTATCGTGACCAACAACAAGACTCTGCTGGGCCATCCGCGCGGACTGGCCATACTGTTTCTCACCGAAATGTGGGAACGCTTTTCTTATTATGGCATGCGCGCACTGCTGGTCATTTACCTGACCCAGCACTTTCTGTTCTCCGATGAACGCTCGACTGTGCTGTATGGCGCCTATACAGCACTGGTCTTTGTGATGACCATCATCGGCGGCATTCTCGCTGATCGTTATCTGGGCTCTCGCAAGGCCGTAACCTTTGGCGCCCTGCTGCTGGTACTGGGGCACACCGGTATGGCCTTCGAGGGCAGCGGTTCACGTCAGATCATGAGTTATCAGGGCAATGAGTATCAATTGACCCTGGATGGTCGTGGCGGGGATGCCAATCAGATCATCGTCTCCGAGTCGGGTGTCTCCCGCATCAGTTTTTCGGATGCTGGGTCAATGATGCAGGTGGCGGAGCCGGACACAGTGGGTTTGCCAGCCACCATTGCCGTATCGGATTACACGACCCGCGTTGAAACCGAATCACTTTACGTCAATATTCTGTACCTGTCACTGGCGCTCATCATAACCGGAGTTGGTTTTCTCAAAGCCAATATTTCCACCATGGTTGGCGACCTCTATGAACCCGGCGATCCGCGTCGCGACTCCGGTTTCACCATCTTTTACATGGGCATCAATCTTGGCTCGTTCCTGTCATCGATCACCTGTGGTTATCTCGGTATTGTTTATGGCTGGAAGTATGGCTTTGGACTGGCAGGCATTGGCATGCTGGCTGGCCTGCTGATATTCCTGCGCTACCAGCCCTGGCTGGAAGGCCGGGGGGAGCCGCCAAATGCTGCCAGACTGCAGGACAAGGTTCTGGGCCCAATCAACCTGGAATGGATGTGTTACCTGATCGGCATCGGCATTATTGCCATCTCGATGATAATTGTCATGAACTCACATCTGGTGGAAGAAGGATATGTGGGACTTCTTGGCCTGATCATTCTGGTACTGATGGTGGCTTATGCCATCTGGGGATGCCGGGGCAACGAACGTGGCAAAATGTTTGCGGCGCTGTATTTCATTCTGGCGCAGATTCCATTCTGGGCACTGTTCGAACAGGCTGGTTCATCACTCAACCTTTTCACTGACCGCCTGGTCGACCGCAGCATGTTTGGCATGACCGTGCCAGCACCGGTGTTCCAGTCGTTGAACGCCGGCTTCATCATCATCTTTGCGCCATTGCTGGCGTGGCTGTGGGTTATTCTGGCACGCCGCAACCTGAACCCGTCAACGCCGGTAAAATTTGCTTTTGGCGTGTTTCTGGCAGGACTGGGCTTCCTGGCGCTGGTTGGTGGTATGCAGATCTCCGGCGATGCCGGCATGACCGCAGTGTACTTCATATTCCTGATTTACTGGATACACACCATGGGCGAATTGATGGTTTCTCCGGTAGGACTATCGGTGGTGACCAAACTGGCTCCCGCTCGTGCTGTCGGCATGACCATGGGCGCCTGGTTCCTGTACAGCGGTCTTTCAAACTATCTTGCTGGCATTATTGCCGCGGGTACCGGCGCCGAGACCATCGGAGGTCAACTGACCGATACCGTGGCTGCCAAAGCCAATTACGCTGAGGTCTATACCAGTGTAGGATACGTAGCTATGGCAATTTCGCTGGCAATGCTGCTGGTTGCCCCCATTATCAAGAAACTGATGCACGATGCCGAATGAGCCGTGCTGCACCAAAGATTCAGGAGTTAATTGTGAAAATACGTCAACTTGGTTTAGCAATGAGCATCAGCGCGGCAATGGCTGCCTGCTCCGACAACACCAATACAACCACAGATCTCGTGGCAGAGCCTGAAGAGACCATAGATACCCAGGTCACACAGGCTGCCGCTACTACCCAGGACAATCCATTGTTCACAGAGAGTCAGTTGCCTTACGGACTGCCGGCATTCGATGAGATTCGGGACGAACATTTCCTGCCCGCTTTTGAGCGCGCCATGGCGCTGCATCTGGAAGAGATTGACATTATTGCCAGCAACCCTGACCCGGCCACATTCGACAATACCATTCTGGCCATGGAACGCAGCGGCAGAGACCTGGATCGCGTTGCACGGGTTTTCTTTAATGTGGCAGGTGCAGATACCAATCCAGATCGTCAGCAGATTCAACGTGAAGTGTCCCCCATGCTGTCAGCTCATGACGACACCATTGCGCTTAACAGCGCGCTTTTTGCACGCATCGACAGCCTGTACCAGCAGAGCAATTCGCTGAATCTGGATCCGGTCTCACAGCGCCTGCTGGAACGTTACCACACCCAGTTCGTGCGCTCAGGCGCGTTGCTGTCAGACGTCCAGAAAGAGCGCCTGCGCGAGATCAACAGCGACCTGGCAACATTGAGCACGCAGTTCAGCCAGAATGTGCTGGCCGAGGTTAATGACTCTGCAGTTCTTGTGGATGATGTGGCCCTGCTGGATGGCCTCAGTGATGCCCAGATCGAGGCGGCCGCTGCCGCAGCTGAAGAGCGCGGCGAGATCGGGCAGTATCTGATCACCCTCCAGAACACCAGCAATCAGCCCGTGCTGACTTCACTGACCAATCGCGAGCTGCGCGAGCGTATTCATGATGCATCATTGCAGCGTGGCATTCGCGGCAATGAGTTCGACACGCGCGATATCGTCGCGACAACGCTAAGACTGCGTGCTGAACGTGCACAGATGCTTGGTTATGAAACCCATGCCGATTACATCCTTTCAGAGCAGACCGCAGGCTCTATTGCCGCAGTCAACGAAATGCTGGATGACATCGTGCCGGTGGCGGTAGCCAATGCGCGTCGCGAGGGAGAAGACATCCAGCAGATGATCAACGAGATTGAAGCCGAGCCTTTTGAGCTTTCTGACTCGGACTGGTCTTACTACGCTGAAAAAGTCCGTGCCGAGCGCTACGCATTCGACGAGTCAGAAGTGCGGCCCTATTTTGAGCTGAATAGCGTACTCACCAATGGTGTATTCTTTGCCGCGGAACAGGTTTACGGTCTGACATTCCAGCGTCGCGAAGATCTATCTGGTTACCATCCCGATGTACAGGTGTGGGAAGTATTCGACGCCGATGGCTCGCCGCTCGGACTGATGCTTGCGGACTTCTATGCACGGCCCAGCAAACGTGGCGGCGCGTGGATGAACAGCTACGACCTGCCCAGTGAGCTAACTGGCGGCTTCCCGGTTGTTGCCATGCACCAGAATATTCCCAAACCCCCGGCTGGCGACCCCACACTGCTGACCTTTGATGAAGTGACCACCATGTTCCACGAGTTCGGTCATGTACTACACGGCATCATGACCGATGTGGCCTACCCGTATTTTGCAGGCACGGCGGTGCCGCGCGACTTTGTGGAATTCCCATCACAGGTCAATGAAATGTGGGCGTCCTGGCCCGAGGTTCTCGCCAACTATGCGCGCCACTACGAGACAGGCGAGCAGATACCGCAGGAGCTGCTCGACAAGGTGATGGCGGCCGAGCAATTCAATCAGGGTTACTCGACCACCGAGTACATTGCGGCGTCTGTGCTGGACCAGGAACTGCATCAACTGAGCCTGGAGCAGATACCTTCAGCAGATGAGCTGGTTGAATTTGAACTGCAGGCGCTGGCAGAAAATGGACTCAACTATGGCCCGGTTCCGCCTCGTTACCGCACGGCGTATTTCTCACACATCATGGGCGGCTATTCGGCTGGCTATTACTCATATATCTGGTCTGAAGTACTGGATGCGGATGCCGTTGAGTGGTTCAAGGAGAACGGCGGCATGCTGCGCGAGAATGGTCAACAGTTCCGCGATCAGCTGCTCGCGCGCGGTGGCAGTGCAGAAGCCATGCAGCTGTATCGCGATTTTGCAGGTCGTGAACCAGACCCGGTTCACATGCTGCAACGACGTGGCCTGACGGAATAAACAGATAAACAGCAGGGACGCTGCTTCAGGAGAATAAACCATGACTTTTTTGCAGAGCACAGGCCGCTCAAGTCGGCCTGTTCGTTTTGCTGTGTGTGCAATTGCTGCCAGTTTCAGCAGCCTGTTGATCAACCTTGGCGTCGCCGCAGAGGTAGCTGAGCATCCCTCAATCACCGCGCTGCATGAGTCGTCTGGATTTAGCGGAATAACCCTTATCTACGATGACGAAGCAGATCAATGGATATCAGGCTCCGCCGATGCAGGTCAGTCAGTGACTGCTGAAACTTCCGCCCTGCCCGCGTCCACTTTCAAGATTTTCAGCACAATGACTGCGCTGCAGGCTGGTGTGGCTGAAGGCCCGGATACACTGCTGCGCTGGGACGGAACCGTCCGCAGCAGGCCCGAAACCAATCGCGATATGACGCTTCGTGAAGCCTTTGCTATCTCAGCGGTACCACATTACCAGCAGATGGTGCAGTCTGTTGGCGGCACTCGCATGCAGGCGATGCTGGATGCCGCAGAATACGGCAATCAGAACATGTCGGGTGGGCTGACAACGTTCTGGCTGTCTGGAGAACTGCGCATCAGCCCACTGCAACAGATCGAGCTGTTGCAGCGGCTGCGCCACAACGATCTTCCCTTTCAGTCGGAAGTGATGGCGGCAACACGTGACATCATGCGCATGGAACAGACGGCGGATTACGCGCTGTATGCCAAGACCGGACTGACAACTGCCGATGATGGTGGTTACGTAGGCTGGTATGTGGGATGGGTAGAGCAGGAAAATGACACCTGGTACTTTGCCACACTGCTCCGTTCAACAGGAGAGGATGACACCCTGATTCCAGCGCGCATCGATATCACACGACGCGCGCTGCAATCAGTAGGTGCGCTGCCCTGACGGGACAGCGCACCCATCAAGGTACTGGCGTTTTGAGTGCCTGATAGAAATTATCCACGCTTTCGCCTTCATTCTGTGGAGACTGTGTCATCAGTGAGACCACCGGTATCACGACCAGCGGCACCAGCGTAGTGAAATAGGCCGCCACATCATTCTCCAGTCCGAGGACAAAGGTGTTGGCTGCCCAGCCTGCCAGGCCAAGCCCGTATCCGCTGGCAATGCCCCAGAACACACCCTGCTCGGTAGTCTTGCGCCAGTAGAAGATGAAACCGATAGCCAGGGCCGGCGGCACAACCATCGCGAAGCCCAGCAGCAGCAATTCAAGCACCGAGGTAATCGGCAGCACGCAGGCCAGGGCACCGGCGAATAATCCGTAGATGACACTGGTAATGCGGTAGGAACGCAGCTTGCGCTTTGGTTCAAAATCTTTGGAACCCGGAATCCAGTCATTCACAAACAGCGTGGCGCTGGATAGCAGAATCGGGCCACCTGAGGAAATCAGCGCTGCCAGTACCGCCGCAAGCGCGATACCGCCAATGATGGGGCCTGTATCGGTGGCAATTCGTGTAATTGTGGCATAGCTGGTAATACCGCTGTCCGTGCCGTAACGTGCAACCGCCTCAATACCAATGATGGAAGCGAGTACCGGCATCAGCGCCGCCAGTACACCCGCCAGCAGGAAGGCGGGAATCAGCAGGTTCTCACGTCGGGCTGAGCTGGAGTAGTTCACATAAACCGAAGCGGCTGGCGTATGAATGACCGCAGAGAAGAACATGGCAATGACCGGGAACCAGCCAAGGCCTACGAAACTCCACCAGCTGGCAGCATTGGTATCCGGGTCTGCAGCCAGCGCCGCGTCCACTTTCTCTTTGATACCACTGATACCGCCCAGTTCAGCGCCTGCCACCATCGCAACAGCCAGCAGACCAAAGGTCACCACCACCACGTGGATGACGTTGGTAGCCGATGCCCCGCGCAGACCCGACAGTGTGGTTGAACTGATGATGATCAGCGCACCGATCATGATCGCCAGTTCGCGGTTAATGCCGAACACGGCGCTGATGATGATACCGATCAGAAGAGGCTCAAGGATATTGATGATCAGGTATTCGGTCTGCACGCAAAGGCTGGTCAACCGGCCGTTGCGCTGACTGTCGTGACGTTTTACGAACAGCTCGCCAATCGTTGTCAGTCGCAGACGGCGGTAAGGCACCGCAAAAAAGATACCCACCAGAGCCAGCGCCAGAAAGGAATTGACGCCGTACCACATGTTCCAGACACCGGTGTTCATGGTGTCGCCAGCAACGCCATAAGTGCCTGCACCACCGATGCGGGTACCGGCGATACCGGCGGCAATCAGCCACAGGCCCATGCCACCACCACCGATCGCCCAGTCATCTGAACTGCTGCTGCGTTTGGTCAGATACATGCCGACCAAGGTCACGACCACCAGATACACGATGATGGTGATGCCTGCCATATCCATGATATTCCCCCCCGGGATTATTGTTTTAAATGATACCGGGGCGGGATTCTAGCCTGCGCGTCAGTACAGTACAACGCTGCGGATGGATTTACCCTCGTGCATCAGATCAAATGCCTCATTGATGCGCTCGAGCGGCATGGTGTGGGTAATCAGGTCATCGATATTGATACGTCCTTCCATATACCAGTCGACGATGGTCGGCACGTCAGTGCGCCCTCGCGCACCGCCAAAGGCACTGCCGCGCCAGACACGGCCCGTCACCAGCTGGAAGGGGCGGGTCGAGATTTCCTGGCCAGCACCAGCCACACCGATAATGACTGACTCACCCCAGCCCTTGTGGCAGGCCTCCAGCGCCTGCCGCATGGTATTGACGTTGCCGATGCATTCAAAGGTGTAATCGGCACCACCATGGGTCAGATCGACGATCGCCTCAACCACATTGTCGACTTCCTTGGGGTTGATGAAATCTGTCATGCCGAATTTTTTCGCCAGCTCGACTTTGGCCGGATTGATGTCCACACCCACGATCTGCCGCGCCCCGACCATACGTGCCGCCTGAATGACATTCAGGCCGATACCGCCAAGACCAAATACAACCACTCGCGAACCCGGCTCCACTTTGGCGTCAAACACCACGGCCCCGACGCCGGTTGTCACACCGCAGCCGATATAACAGACCTTGTCCAGGGGCGCATCGCTGCGAATCTTCGCCAGGGCTATCTCGGGAAGCACGGTATAGTTGGAAAATGAAGAGCAGCCCATATAGTGCAGGATAGGTTTGCCATCCAGCGAAAAACGGCTGGTACCATCTGGCATCACCCCTTTTCCCTGCGTGCTGCGAATCGCCTGGCACAGATTCGTTTTGGGATGCAGACAGTACTCGCATTCACGGCATTCAGGTGTATACAGCGGGATGACTGTGTCACCCTTTTTTAAGGATTTAACGCCCGGTCCCACATCAACAACAATACCGGCACCTTCATGGCCCAGGATGGCCGGAAATGCACCCTCTGGATCATCGCCAGACAGAGTGAAGGCATCCGTATGGCAGACACCTGTCGCCTTGAGCTCTACCAGCACCTCACCCGCCTTGGGCCCCTCAAGATCAACTTCCATAATTTCGAGTGGTTTTCCGGCTGCGAATGCAACCGCTGCTTTGGTTTTCATGATTATTTTCTCCCGTCGAGTTCGTTATGCGATCGCGTGTTCAGCCAAGATAACGTGCGTGGAATCGCAGATGCTCTTCAATATAGCTGGCAATAAAGTAATAGCTGTGATCATAACCCGGCTGGTACCTCACCTGCACATCGGCGTAGCCATCAGTTGCCGCGATCAGATTGTCAGTCAGCAGCTGCTCTCGCAGAAAGTTGTCCTCAGTGCCCTGATCCACCAGCAAGGGCAGTTTCAGACCACGTTTTTTGATCAGCTCTACGCTGTCGTAGTCAAGCCAGCTGGCCTGCTCATTACCCAGGTAGGCAGAAAAAGCCTTATGCCCCCAAGGGCACTGCGAGGGATTGGCGATTGGCGCGAAGGCGGACACAGAACAGTAATTTTCGGGTTCCCGCACTGCCATGATGATGGCACCGTGTCCGCCCATGGAATGACCACAGATTGAACGCCGGGCACTGATTGGAAAGTGACCCTCGACCACTGCCGGCAATTCCTTTGTGATGTAGTCATACATCTGGTAGTGAGTCTGCCAGGGAGACTCGGTGGCATTGACATAAAACCCGGCGCCCTTGCCAAGATCATAGCCCTCATCATCGGGGACATCGTCTCCTCTCGGGCTGGTATCGGGAATGACCAACGCAAGACCCAGCTCTGCTGCAACTCTCTGCGCACCGGCTTTGGTGCTGAAGTTTTCGTCATTGCAGGTCAGGCCTGACAGGAAATAGACAGCCGGCACTGCTTTCTTTTCACTGGCAGCAGGTATAAACACTGAAAACTGCATTTTGCACTGCAGCGTCTCTGACCAGTGCGTCACTCTGATCTGCTGCCCGCCAAAAGCCTTTACCTGGCTGACCTGATCGATTCCCGTTTCGTTTTTGCTGGACATACGGCGTGCGGCTCCCCTAAATTCATCTGACTGTATTAAATATTCCCGTTTATCGCATCCTGACCAGGCTGTAATGCTGATAAGCTGCTGCAATACCCGAAGATAAACCAGGCCAAAGCCAGTCTCAACGTTACATTACGCATTACTGCATAGATCAGGATCAACACAGACACCATAAAGGCAGGACCGCATGAGCCAACAGGGCAGTTACAAACCGTCGACCGCAGTCGCTGTGGTCATTGCCAATATGGTGGGTACCGGTGTTTTCACCAGTCTTGGTTACCAGATCATCGACATTAAATCGACTTTCGCGCTGCTGATGCTCTGGCTGGTCGGTGGCATTGCCGCGCTTTGTGGCGCGCTAACCTATGCCGAACTGGCAAGCCGGTTACCGCGCTCAGGTGGTGAGTACAACTTTCTCAGTCGCATTTATCACCCGGCGGTTGGCTTCGTATCTGGCTGGGTTTCGCTGACAGTCGGGTTTGCGGCCCCAACAGCACTGGCCGCCATGACATTCGCGGCCTACCTTGATTCGGCGCTGACGGCAGTGGAGCTGAACCGCATGCTGATTGCGGTGCTGCTGGTGATCATTGTAACCGTCACACATGGACGAAATCATCGCGCCAGTGGCGGCCTGCAAAACTGGTTCACGCTGATCAAGGTCGGACTGATACTGGGGTTTGTGACGTTGGTGACCCTGAGCGTCGACACTCCCCAGCCCTTAAGCCTGCTGCCCTCAGACAGCGACCTCGGCGTACTGACCAGCAGCGCGTTCGCCGTATCGCTGATCTACGTGAACTACGCCTATACTGGCTGGAATGCCGCTACCTACATCACCAGCGAAGTGGATGATCCGGCGCGTTCGGTGCCCAGAGTACTGATCCTGGGCACCGCCGTCGTCATCCTGTTATACCTGGCACTGAACGCAACATTTCTGTATGCCGTCCCCATGGAGCTTTTGGAGGGACGTCTGGAGATCGGGGTCATCGTAGCCCAGAACACCTTCGGACAGACTGGCGCGCTGATCATGGGTGCAGTGCTGTCTTTGCTGCTGATCTCCACTGTCAGCGCCATGTTGATGGCAGGCCCAAGAGTCCTGCAGGTCATGGGCGAGGACTTTCGGCTGTTCCGCTGGTTATCAGTGCGTCATGCTGACGGCGTGCCGCGCATCGCAATCTACTCCCAGGGTATTCTGACAGCGCTGTTTATACTGACCTCAACCTTTGAGTCGATTCTGGTGTTCTCCGGATTCATACTCGGATTGAGTTCGCTGGCGACGGTGCTGGGTGTATTTGTGCTGCGCTATCGTCACGGCATAGATCGCCAGCCGGGAGAACAGACCTACAGGACATGGCTCTACCCCTACCCTCCACTGATCTACAGCGGTATTGTCATCTGGACGCTGACATTCATAACCATCAATCGCCCTCAGGAGGCCGGGATTGCGCTCGCCGTGATCATTGGCGGTTGCCTGTGCTACTGGCTCACAGAGCGCGCTTCGCGACCGGGAGCGAATCTCAACTAACTGTCAATCCACTAACCAGTCGGAGTAATCATGCTAAAAATAAAGACTCTTCTGATACCGGTAGCTCTGACGCTGTTTGCGCTGCTGTCTGCCTGCTCCCAGGATAATGCCCCGCCGCCCCAGGCATCGTCGACAGACATGACTTCGGAGATGCAGCGGCTGCAGGCCCGGGCCGAGCGCGTTGAAATCATTCGCGATGACTTTGGTGTTGCTCACATCTACGGGGAAACCGATGCCGATGTGGTGTTTGGTTTTCTGTATGCCCAGGCCGAAGATGATTTCCCCCGGATTGAACGCAACTATACCTGGGCCATCGGCCGGCTGGCGGAGGTGGAAGGAGAGTCAGCGCTTTACAGCGACCTGCGCGCACAACTCTATATGAGCGAAGCCGAGGCACGGACCGCTTACGCGGAAGCGCCAGAGTGGTTGCAGGAACTTAGTGAGGCGTTTGCTGATGGTCTGAACTATTATCTGGCCAGCAATCCAGAGGTTGAACCTCTGTTACTGACCCGCTTTGAGCCATGGATGCCTTTCTATTTCTTCGAAGGCTCGATCGGTGGCGACATAGAGCAGATCCCGCTGGCAGGTATTGAGGCATTCTACTCATCGGCTGAGGAGCGCGTCAGCCAGCTGCCGACGACCACAGCACAGCTCGGCGATGATATGCGCGAGCTGTCACCAGTGCCCGCCGTCCCGCTGGCGCGCAGCATCTTTCAGGAGCCAGCCGGTTCCAATGGTATTGCTGTTACCGGCGATAAAAGTGCCAGTGGCAACGCGCTGCTGCTGATCAACCCGCACACCAGTTTTTTCTTCCGGGGTGAATACCACCTGGTCAGTGAAGAGGGTCTGAATGCCTACGGGGCCTCGACCTGGGGACAGTTCTTTATCTATCAGGGGTTTAATGAAACCACCGGCTGGATGCATACCAGCACCAGTGCCGACTTTATGGACGAGTTTGTCCATCAGGTCGTCAATGACAATGGCCAGTTAATGTATCGCTACGGCGACGAACTGCGACCTCTGGAGGTATCAGAAGTAACGCTGCGTTATCGCAGTGGCGAGCAGATGGCAGAGCGTACTTTCCCGGTGTACCGCACCCATCAGGGACCCATCACTCACCTGCACGACAACCAGTGGACCAGTACCCGTATCAACTGGAATCCAGTCGAGGCGCTGCGTCAGTCCTATCTGCGCATGAAAACAGATGATCTGGGAGAGTTCCTGGACATGATGGACATACGCACCAACTCCTCCAACAACACCGTGTTTGCCGACGCGGATGGCAACATCGCCTACTTCCATGGCAATTTCATGCCACGCCGTGATCCGCAGTTCGACTATGGTCAGCCGGTCGACGGCAGCAATCCGGCGACAGACTGGCAGGGCATGCATGAGGTAGACGAAACCGTAACGGTCATAAACCCTGACAGCGACTGGATTCAGAACACCAACTCCACACCATTTACTGCAGCCGGTCCGGACAGCCCCGTTCGTGAAAACTACCCAGCCTATATGGCACCGGATGCCGAAAATTTTCGAGGGGTACATGCTGCCGCGCTGTTGTCGCAGACACCGCCCCTGACACTGGAGTCATTAATTGATCTTGCCTACGACCCCACCATCATCGGCTTTAGCCTGCTGATTGATGGTCTGGTCTCGGCCTGGGACGATCAATCAGAGGAATGGCCCGCGCTGGCGCCCGCCATAGAAACACTTCGCGGCTGGGATCTGAATGTCAGCACCGGATCCGTTGCGATGACACTGGCGCACTTCTACGGCATGAATGCCGCGCAGGCTATCGATACGCCCGCCGGCCTGAGCCAGATGGAACAGATCAACTGGCTGGGGACCGGCAGTGAAGCTGAAGAACGTCTGCAGGTTTTCGCCGATACTCTGACACAACTGGAAAACAGTTTTGGCGACTGGCAGACGCCCTGGGGCGAGGTCAATCGTTACCAGCGCATCAGCGGTGCCATTGATCATCCCTACAGTGACGACGCTCCCAGCCTGCCAGTAGGTATGGCCTCATCGCGCTGGGGAGCACTGGCGTCATTTGGAGCCCGGGCGTTTCCCGGCACTGAACGCATTTACGGTACGGCCGGCAACAGCTTCATCGCCGTTGTTGAGTTTGGCGACCGGGTGCGCGCCAAATCCCTGTTGGCGGGCGGACAAAGCAATGACCCGAACTCCCCGCACTTCGACGATCAGGCACAGCGCTACGTAGACCGAGAGTTCAAGGATGTTGCTTTCTACCGTGAAGATGTGGAGCAACGCGCCCAGCGTAGCTACTCACCGGGCGAGTAATACATCACATTGGCTGCTTGACTTGATTGATGCAAAAGTCTGCCAGCAACCCGGCGGTCATACCGCCTGGGTTGCCTGGCCTGCCACAATATACCAGCCAACAAACATCGTGTTGATCAGAGCGCCGGGGACGTAGCTGCCAGTGTGCCGCCAGGCACAGGTAGAGATGGTCGATATGATGACCAGCAATGGCACAAACTGGATCATGACGATGGTATTTAATGGTTCAGCCGGCGTAAGCAGCAGTCCACGCGTAAACAGGCTGATGTACTGAGCCAACAGAAAAATCGCAAAACCGCCTGCCAGCACCATGGCATTGCTCAGGTACTGCTGGCGAACCGTATCACTGGAGACCGAAAGACCGCCGTGCAGGGCCCTGCCGAGCAGCAGGAAGAACACCAGCAGCGGCGGCAGGTAAATCAGCATGTTCTGGAACTGATCCAGACTCAACAGCTTAAGCCCGACAAACCAGAACCGGAAATCGATCAGGAAGAAATAGTCCGCGAGCAGTAGCGCCAAATATCCCACTCCCACGACCGCCAATGCAAATCTTGCCGCAGCAAACCAGGACACTGATTTAAAGCTGACCGCTTCCGCTTTGATCACCAGCCCAAGGGCGGTCGCCAGCAGCCCATTGAGTACAGCCCAGATAATGATCTGGTTGGTGATACTCTGGGGAAACCAGGAAGATGCTGGCAGCATTGAGGCAGCCATTGAGAATACCGGGTAGAACACAGCAACCGGGATAAACATGCTAAGGGCTGCCAATAACCACCACTTCCCATTGCGCTGGGTCCAGGCCATATTGATGGGGGCACCACTCAAACCCGCAAAAGCCGGGAATTGGATGAACTGCTTGATCGCCCCGCACAGCAGCACCACAAAACCAACAAATGCCAGTAAAGTGCCTATTTCCTTAAAGAACCAGATCTGTCCGGTCACACCCGCAGTCTGGGCGCCCGACAAGGTCAGCGCAAACCAGTCCACCGTATGCCCAATGGAAGCATGTGACAGATGATTGCCAGGATGCGTGACTGGCGGATTGTGCAGGACCCGCGCGGTGCCTGCCGGTACGCTTCCGTAAACGCGCCCCTCCTGGATGGTGTCTTCCACGCCAAACATGGCCTGCAGTTTCTCACTGGCGGCCACATCACTGCCGCGCGGCACCTCCCACATCAGCGGCGCAAACTCATCATACTGGGCAAAGACGACGGACACATTGCGCGGCCAGTCTGGAGTACCCGGCAAAGCACGTCCGCTGCCAGTACTGGAGCCCTGCAAGACCATGGAGCGGTAGGCATCCGGCATGGCAGCAGCCGCGGCAAGCACTGTCCAGCCACCCATTGAGTGGCCTTCCAGGCCGATATTATCCGGATCAACAATATCCAGTGAACGCAGATAACGCAGAGCGGCCGGCCCGCCAAAACCATTGGAGAATGCCGGTGCATCCGAGTATCCGTGGCCACTCTGATCCAGAGCCAGTACGACATAGCCACGGCGCGCCAGCTCAATGGCGAAACCGGACTGCACTTCACGCGAGTTGATATAACCATGAACAGCCAGAACACCAGGTGCCGGACTTTCTGCTGAAGCGTTAGCCGGGATATACAACAGGGCACTAAGTGTCTGGCCATTGTCTCCGGTGAACCTGATATCCTCGATACGTGTCCCACCGGATGTCTGCACCCAATGGGCCAAGAGTGATCCGACCAATACCAGAACACACCCTGCGATCAGCGTGCGAGCTGCTGACTGTTTCATCTTTGACTCTCCGTTTTCAAGTGGCTAAGGCTTGTCTGGGGTTTTGCTTTCTGACGGGCCTTGTCGCTGTACATACGCGAATCGGCTGCCCCCAGCAACGCATCCGCACTCGTACCATCGACAGGACAGACTGCTGCCCCGATACTGACAACCACGTAGAACGTGCCACCCGGCACACGCAGCTCACTATTCAGCTTTTCTCGCAGTCGCTCGATTAACTGGTCCAGCGACTCGCGCGATTCCAGCTGCCTGGCAATGACCAGAAACTCGTCACCGCCGTAGCGGCCTGCAAAGTCAGACGTCCGCACGGCATCGCGGAGCCTGCCAGTAAACTCCACCAGCAGTGAGTCGCCAGAACTGTGACCATAGCGGTCATTAACCATTTTGAAATCATTGACGTCTATCAGAATGGCGGCGAACTGTTCGCCACTGCGGTGCACTTCCAGCAGCGTCTGATTGAGTTTTTCGTCAATGCACCGCCGGTTTGGCAAACCTGTCAGCGCATCCTCACGTGCCAGTTGCATGACCTGCTGACGGGAGCGGAAGTAGCACGCAATACTCAGACCGAATATCCACGCCACATGGAAATTGGCACCTGCAAAGACATACCACTGCGTGGCAGTAGACTCAGGCCCCGTCATCACACTTTCATTACCCGTCACAGCCAGCATTAATCGCCAGCCAATCGTGATGCTCATGCACACACCCGCAAAGGCTGCCATTGAGTTGGCGGCCATTTCCTGACGGTCGCTGGTATGCCAAATAAATGCGATCGCTGATATCAATTGAAATGCCAGCGTGAAGCCGTCATGAAACATATAGCGCAAACCCGGATCGAGCCTGAAAAACCAGGAGCCGGCAACAAAAATGGGGATCAATAACATCAGGTAGCGCCAGCGCCCGGGCGAGCCCAGGTTGCGGAAACGCAGCGTACCTTCCATAACCAGCAGATTGGCAGTCAGACTGGCAGTATTGCTGGTGAAGGGCCCCCAGCCATCCGACCAGCCGAGCAGGGCATTGAGCAATGTGAAGATGGCAGATGTGGTGTTGAGCAAGGTACCCAGCATCCAGAACACGACGCCCGGCATCTCACGATTGATTCGCCAGATCAGGAACATGACAAAAAACGAGGTAATTCCCAGCGCCAAAAACATCAGCGCCAGTGTCGTAACATCCAGCTGAATCATAGGAAGATATCAATCTCCGCAAGGCAGTTGCCCGAACCCCGTATGCAGGCACTGTCAATATTATTTTGTTCAGGCTGTAATTCCATGAGCAACAACTGATCAACAGCCTGATTATTCATCGATGTTAGCAGAATTGCACCGCAGCAGACAGCTAACGATACTATTGATTGCATTTATATTCAGAGACCTGTTCGCCAGCTGCGCGTTGTGGTTTTTCGGACAATATCAGTCACTTATTATTTTCCTAGTATTCCGGCGGCTGCCCGACCAGCACGCATCCCACTGGCCATGCTGGCGGTCAGCAAGTAACCACCCGTCGGCGCATCCCAGTCGAGCATTTCACCGGCACAGAAAAGGCCGGGATGCTCAATCAGCATCAGGTCCTGTGTCAGTGCTGTGCCATGTACCCCGCCTGCTGTGCTGATCGCCTCATCAAGCGGGCGCATGCGCTTGACCGGCAGACTCAGATGTTTGGCTGCCACTGCCATGGCGACAACGTCCTGTTCTGCACCATCCCTTACGAGTTCGCGCAACAGCGCGTATTTAACGCCATCCAGGCCCAGGCGTTTACGCAAGTAGTTGCTACGGGACATTTTGCCCTGCGGCTTATTCAACTTCTGGCGGACCTGCTCCTCTGTCAGATCAGGCAACAGATCCAGCGTCAGAGTGACAGCTCCCGATTTGGCCAGAGTCTCCCTGATCAATGCAGACAGGGCATAAATCAACCCGCCTTCCAGTCCATGCGCTGTCACCACGGCTTCGCCTCGCCTGCAGCTCAGTTCAGTCCCGACCACGCCGAGTGTCACAGTTTTCAGAGGCATTCCAGCGAAGTGCTCACTGAACCACGGCGACCAGGGGGTTTCCACGCCGCCGTTGCTTGGCATGAAATCGGTTACGGGTATATCGTGGGCTGACAAGACATCGCGCCAGCGACCGTCAGAACCGAGTCGTGACCAGCTGGCGCCACCCAGGGCCAGCACGCAGACGCGGGCAGTAATCTGCACCTGCCCAGTCGGTGTTGTGAATTCGTGAACCATGCCGTCGGCGGTCTGCGTCCATCCGCACCAGCGGTGCCGGGTACGAATCTGCAGTCCGGCACGCGCCAGTTGTCCCAACCAGGCTCTCAGCAATGGCGAAGCCTTCATCTGGACAGGAAATATGCGTCCTGAGCTGCCCACGAATGTGTCAATTCCCAGCGCTTGTGCCCACGCCGTCATGGCCTGCGCATCAAAGTCCTCCAGCCATGGTGTGACATCAGCCGAACCAGCAAAACGCGAGACGAACTCTGCTTTGAGTTCTGCATGGGTGAGGTTCAGACCGCCAACGCCAGCCCGAAGCAGTTTGCGTCCCACCGCCGGCATGGCGTCGCACAGCACAACTGAGTAACCAGCTTCGATTAGCTGCTGGGCAGCCATCAGACCTGCAGGACCACCACCGACGACCAGAGCATCGGGCTTACTCTCAGGCACGACTCTGTTTTCAGACACGCGCTGCGGCCCAGCGATCGGTGTAGTCAATCAACACACTGGTAATACCCGGCTCTGACAGGGCATGACCGGCGTCAGCAACGATGTGCAATTCTGAGTTGGGCAGCGCCCGATGCAGATCCCAGGCATTCTCGACTGGACAGATAACATCGTAGCGGCCATGCACTATCACTGTGGGTATATGCTGGATACTGGCAGCATGATTCAGCAGATAATTATCTTCGGTAAAGAAGCCTCTATTGATGAAATAATGGCATTCAATGCGTGCAAAGGCCTCGGCAAAACTGTCCTGACCAAATTTGGCGGCAGCGCCAGCATCAGGCAACAGCCGCAGGGTTGAGCCTTCCCAGGTTGACCAGGCTCTGGCTGCCTCACGGCGAACATTGGCATCGTCAGAGGTCAGACGCCGGTAATATGCCGTGACCATGTCATCGCGCTCATCCACCGGGATTGGTGCCTGATATTGCTCCCAAAGGTCGGGAAACAGCCGCGAGCACCCCTCCTGGTAAAACCAGTCAATCTCTTTTTTGCGAAGCAGAAAAATGCCACGCAAGAACAGCTCCGTACAACGCTCCGCATGGGTAACGGCATAAGCCAGTGACAGGGTGGAGCCCCAGGAACCGCCAAACACTGCCCAATTATCGATTCCCAGATGCACCCGCAGACGCTCCATATCGGCAACCAAGTCCCAGGTTGTATTCTCCCGCAGTTCAGCAAACGGCGTGCTGCGCCCACAGCCACGCTGATCAAAGAGTACCACTCGCCATTTCTCAGGGTTGAAATAGCGTCGATAATCAGCGTTGATCCCGCCACCCGGACCTCCATGCAGAAACACCAAAGGCTTGCCTTCCGGGTTGCCGACCTGCTCGTAGTAAAGCGTGTGCAACGGCGACACGCGAAGCGTGCCAGTTTCATACGGCTCGATGGGCGGATAGAGTAGGTTCATTGTCGGCATACCTTATCTGTAATTATGAGTATTCAGCGGCTTGCTGAGTATTGTATGCTACCATCACTTACACATGGACTGCTGCTGAACTGATCAGCGAATACGCAGTCAGCTCAAGCACGACGCGCGATGCCAAAACAGAAGATTGCTTCATTAAGCCATTATATCGACCTGCTGCTGGATGCTGTCTGCCTGGTCGACGGTGACGGTTTTTTTGTTGATGTCAGCGCTGGCTGCGAACGCGTATTTGGTTATACGCGGGACGAATTGATCGGGCGTAACATTCGCGAGCTCATTCACCCTGATGATCTGCAGTCAACCATGGCCACAGCCGATCGCGTGCTCAAGGGGCAGGCCGTCACTTACTTTGAAAACAGATACATACGTAAAGATGGCAGCGTGGCGTATATCATGTGGTCCGCACGCTGGGCAGAACAGGATAAACTGCGAGTCGCAGTCGCCCGTAACGTTACTCAGCGCAAGCATGCGGACGCAAAACAACATGCCATGTATGCAATATCCGAGGCAGTCCATGCTGCCGACAGTCTTGAGCAACTGACCGCAAACATCAGTCATGCGGTATCCAGTGTAATGCCCGGTTTGAAGCTGAGCATTGATACTCAGGACGAAACCACCGAACTGTATAGCCCGACAGTCGACTGCACCCATGCCGGACCTCTCGACGCCAACAACCAGGCCTTGTTCGAATTCATCAATACCCAGGTAGCCATCGCTGTCGAACGCCACCAGTTACTTGAAAAACTGAAATACCTGGCACTTTATGACGACTTGACGGGCCTGCCCAATCGCAGCCTGTTCAATGACAGACTGGCATCTGCCCTCAAGCGCAAACAACGCAGCGGGGGGACATTGACGATCCTGTATATCGACCTGGACGGTTTCAAGGCAGTCAACGACACCTGGGGGCATGAAGCCGGTGATCGGGTCCTGAAGCAGGTGGCAGTCCGACTGCAGGACAGCGTTCGCAGCGTGGATACAGTCGCCCGCCTTGCCGGTGACGAGTTTGTGATCCTGCTGGAGGGCGACGGACCCGCGCATTCACCCTGGGTGGTTGCCGAAAAGATCGTCTGCAATGTCGAACAACCTATATACATTGCAGAAGCAGAACTGCGTGTGCTGCCCAGTATTGGACTGGCGAGTTACCCGACGGACGCACTGGATGCCACAGCCCTGTTGAGGCATGCTGATCATGCCATGTACAAGGCCAAGAAAACACGCGACCAGTATGTCCATCCGCCGGCCCCCGTCTGGAACTGAGTTTTTTCTAACACGTAGCCTTGAAGATATCAGCCGGTAGTGATTTGCTGTACAGCCAGCCCTGGGCGTACCGCACGCCTCTTTCCCGCAGATAGGCAGCCTGTTTTTCTGTCTCGACCCCTTCTGCAACAACATCAAGCTGCAGCGTGTTGGCCATCTCAATCAAATGCAGGACGACGCGGCTGGTAGCCGCTTCCTTGTCAATTGCCTCAACAAACAGCCTGTCGATTTTCAGGCTGTCAAAAGGCATGGTCTCCAGGTAAGACAGACTACTGTAACCGGTGCCAAAATCATCTATCGACACACGAATGCCCTGCTCCCGCATGGCTGCCAGCGCGACACGGGCTTTTTCAGGCTCGACCAGCATACGCTCCGTCAATTCAACAGTCAGCTGGCCCGGGCGCAAATTAAACCGCTTGATGACAGACAGCAGATGTTCCGACGTTGCAGGGAGCAGAATATCGCTGGCAGAAAGATTGATACTTAAGGACATGCCTGGGTTGTCACGCAGAAACCCTCCCATGTCCTGTGCCGCCAGCTCCAGAACCCGGTTTGTGATCAGATTGATGAGATCGCTTTCCTCCGCCACCGGAATAAAGATGTCCGGCTCTACCAGCTTGCCATCGCGCGTTCGCCACCTGAGAAGCGCCTCGGCGCCAACCCATTCACTGGTCTGTAGATCGACAATCGGCTGGTATTCAAGGAAAAACTCATCACGGCGCAGCCCCAGACGTATCTGCGTCGCCATCGACACCTGTTGCCGTGCTGCATACAGAAACGCCAGTGTCAGCACACCGGCCGCAAGGAGCGAAAATGGCAACCAACGCAGGCTGATTTCCCGGACTCGTTCATCCAGATGAAACAATGGTTCGGCGGCCAGAGAACCGGTTTGACCGACCTGATCGGACAATAACACAGCCACGACATAACCGCCGTCCACGAAAGTGGCTTCGCTCTCATCGCCCAGACGTTCAATCCAGTCGGGGTTGGCTTCACCCACGGAGGTTCGTATTTCACCATCAAGCGGGTTGAAAGTAGCAAAAACTGCGCCTTGAATATCTGTTGCAATATCCACCGCCTGATTTCGGTGAGCCATCGCCACGAACCCGTCCCGTGCAATTGAGATATAGGGCGTATCGTCCGGCAGAGGCATGGGTGAGCTCAGGCGTAGCGCTGTCCCAGTGGCAGTAATCGAATCCGGCTGACCAAGGTTCATTGGAGGTTCGTGCAAGCCAAGTGATGAACACGGCATGAAATTGCCATCGACTACACCTGCGGCTTTCATGAATTCGCCGCGAAGAGCCAGCTGCCTCATGAGCTGAAGCATGTCTGCTGAGCAGGGATCTGCAGCGCCTTCAGCGATGAGCATATCAATGGCTTCCTGCATCTGCTCCACAGCGCGATCAGAGCGCTGCACAACAACCTCGGCGTAATCCCGGACCCGTTCCATCTCAATCTGCAGTCCCTGCTGGCGCGCCAAATAAAGCGAAACCAGTGGCGGCCCGAGAGCCGTCATCAGCACTATCGTTGCTGTTACGAGGGTAAATCGGATACTGCGCATGCTGATCCCTGCATGTCTTGTTATGAACTGTTGACTCATACTATGGCAGGAAAGGCTGCTTGTCACTAGTCATAAGGTCACGTATCAAGTACCGGAATACAAACCCCATCAAACCGTTGTCAGCAATGATATTAGTTGTTAAATTCAGATCGATAACCACAAATCAAAGCGGTGAGTATTATGTTTGACAGAAACAAGGATAAAACCAGCGAAAGAACGGAAGCCCCTGCTTCACCCGCAGCGCCAGCCGAAACCAGTAGCACTGGCGCCAGCTATCGCAGCGCACCTGCTGCCTCCCCCTCATCGGCTTCCGGCAAGGCTGCCGTGCTGGGCGCGACAATCAAGGTCAAAGGAGACATCAGCGGCGACGAGAATCTGCTGATCGAAGGCCAGGTGGATGGTTCCGTAATGCTGGCCAATCACGAATTGACCATCGGCAAAACCGGCCGACTGAATGCCGACCTCACCGCCAAGACCATACGGATTGATGGCGAAGTGAATGGCGATATCACTGGCAAGGACAAAGTGGTAGTCAGCAGCACCAGTCATATCAAAGGCAATATTGTCACGCCGAAGATGACGCTGGAAGAAGGCGCCCGCTTCAAGGGTACCATCGATATCGATCCCAGCCACGCCAACAGCAACACCAGTGCTGCGTCTCTGAAATCCTCAAGCACTTCGGACAAGCCTGCCTGATCGTGAACCTGGCCGAGCAACTCAACAGCGGACAGCCTGATACGCTGCCGTCGCGACTGATGCCCGACATACTGGAGCGCCTGCAGTCTGTACCCAGACTGATGGTGCTGGACGTCGGGCTGGGCGTGCATGAAACGGTGGCTTTTTTTGGCGATCGCAGATGCCGGCTGCATTTTGCGGGCATTCACGATGCACTGCACAGCCCGCCGCGAGTTGAACACCAGCGTCAGCCCGGCCAGCTGGTCGACAAACAGGCCGAGGAAGCTGCCAGCTACGAGGCATGGCGACAGCATTTTGCGCAATCAATGAACTACCCGACAGACACCCGCTTTGATGTCTGTCTGTTCTGGGATCTGTTCAACTACCTTGATGACATAGCCATCAAGGCCTTTGCCGATGTGCTGTCGCCCTACCTTTCGGACCAGACCCTGGCACATGCCTATCTGCTGCTCAAAGCGGACAACGGGTTTAGCAGCCGCGAATACGGCATCAAGTCAGCCGGGGAAATAGCAATTCGAGCTGGCGCTCACAACAGCCTGGACTATTTTCCAAGGCCACAGGCTCGTGTCACCAGCATGATTTCTGACTTCTCAGTCAATCACAGCGTGCTGCGCCGTGATGGACTGTTGGAAGTATCACTGCGCAGCAAGACAGGGACAGCGCGCTAAGCGCCATCTGACGAGCTGATTACTCGTCGTCGTGAATCAGGCGGCCACCGACCCAGGTCTGAAATACATCAGTCTTCCAGATTTCCTGTGGTGCCACTTCGAACACATCCTGATCCACCAGAATAAAATCGGCCTTCTTGCCTGGCTCCAGCGTGCCCAATACATCTTCCTGGTGCGCCGCATAGGCCGCATCCAGCGTAAAACTGAGCAATGCCTCTTCATGCGTCATGCGCTCTTCAGGAAACCAGCCACCGGGTGGCTGATTATCCTGATCCTGGCGGGTAATGGCGGCATGCAGACCAAAAAACGGATTGGCCGATTCGACAGGAAAGTCAGATCCATTTGCGATAATGACGCCGGTGTCCAGGAGCTTGCGCCATGCGTAGGCACCGTGAATACGCACCTCGCCAATGCGATCCTGCGCCATGTTCTTGTCGCTGGTGGCATGTGTTGCCTGCATTGAAGGAATCACACCGAGTTCATTGAATCGCAGGATGTCCTCAAAGCGCAGAATCTGTGCGTGCTCTATGCGATGTCGCTGCTCCTCGGTACCGGTACCACGAATCAGCGCTTCAAAGTTGTCCATGACAATACGGTTGGCACCATCGCCAATCGCATGCACATTGACCTGAAAGTCTGCAGACATCGCCTGGTTCATCAATTGGGTCAGACGCTCAGGGGTATGCAGCAGCAAACCACGATGTCCGGGTTGATCGCTGTAATCGTCGTCAAGGTAAGCACCCCGGCTGCCCAGCGCGCCATCAGCAGAAATCTTCACACTTCGTACCACCAGAGTGTTGTCGTCACTGATGAAATGTCCTTCCGCCAGGCGCTCTGCAAACGCGTTGTCAGTGGCGGCCAGCATCACATAAACACGAATCGGAAGCGGCCCCTCCTCCACTAGTTCGCGATAGGCCTGCAATGTCGAGCTGCCGACGCCTGCATCGTGTACACTGGTCAAGCCCTGGGCTGCCAGGGTCTGCATAGACAGTCGCAGTGCAGCTTTTTGATCCTCGATACTGGGCTGCGGAATATGCTGCGTGATCAGGCGCATGGCGGTATCAACAAAGGTACCTGTGGCACGCCCTTCCGAGTCACGAATGATCATGCCGCCGTCGGGATCCGGCGTTGATGCGTCGATTCCTGCCAGCTCCATCGCTGCCCTGTTGGCCCAGCCCGCATGCCCGTCGACACGACTGAACCACATTGGTGTATCAGAATCGGCGGCTGCCAGTGAATCGGCGCTGGGGAAGCTGTTGCTGTCCCACAGCACCTGATTCCAGCCACGCCCCTGAATCCACTGCAGATCCGGGTTGGCCTGCTGGAAAGCAATGACACGCTCCACAGCTTCCTGCTCTGAACGGGTACCAGTCATATCAACGCGCAGCAGGCTCAAGCCATAGTTAAGCACGTGGCCGTGGGCATCAATCAGGCCTGGCAGCAGCGTGCGGCCCTGCCCGTCAAGCGCCGTTACTTCTTCCAACTCCGGCAACTCATCACCGGCCATCAACAGTCGGTCCACCGTATCCCCGGTAAACTGGATGCCGGTAAATTGCACCAGCTCACGATCGCTGTTCATGGTGTAGCCGTTAACATTGGTCAGCACAGTTGTCTGTGCTGCCAGCAACGATGAGCCCATTGCTGCTACCACTCCGGCCAGCAGTAACCACCCCTTTTTTGAAGCGACGCGCGATGACGCTGCAGCAAACCCGGTTGGGCGGCAAGACTGTTTTTTCGGGTTGGCAGAGCGAACAAGTCGGGCTAGTGTGATGGATAAAGACATAATGAGTTCCGTATGAGCGTGTGTAGGCAGATGTGGCGGCTCAGCGCACCACTTAACGTGTACGGAGTCTAACCAGAAACCGGTGTTTTGACTATAATGTCGCGCAGCAGAGAATATCCGACCAATAACAATGAGAATGTCACCATGATATCAAATCATTTCGCTACTTCCTCCATGGGCCGTTTTATGGGCATCCGCAGCGCCGTTCTATCCGCACTGCTGACACTGTCTGTTGCATCGCCTGCATCTGCCCAGGCAGCTGAATTAACTCTGGTGCGGTTTGGCGAGCCAGGTGCCGAAAAACCCGGCCTGGTGGATGATCAGGGGCGAATTCGGGACCTGTCAGCTCATATCAGCGAGCTGACGCCGGCGCAGCTGAGCGACGACAGCCTGCAGCGTCTGGCGGCGATATCAGCTGACTCTCTTCCGTTGGTTTCCGGCAACCCGCGACTGGCCGCACCCATGACGGGCGCAGGCAAGATTGTCGCGATCGGGTTCAACTATGTCGACCATGCTGCTGAAATGGCCGTCGATCTGCCAGAAGAACCTCTGGTGTTCATGAAAGCAGTGACCGCGCTCAGCAACCCCTTCGATGACATCATCACGCCTCGTGCTGCAACCAAGCTGGACTATGAGGCCGAACTGGTGGTGGTGATTGGCAAACGTGCCCAGTATGTCAGCCAGGAAGATGCGCTTGACTACGTGGCTGGCTATACCACTGGCAACGATGTATCGGAGCGAGCGTTTCAACGCGAACGCGCCGGTCAGTTCGTCAAGGGCAAAAGCGCCGACTCTTTTGCCCCCTTTGGCCCCTACCTGGTGACACGCGATTCGATAGAGGACGTGCAAAACCTGCGCATCTGGTCCGAAATCAATGGCGAAATGCGCCAGGATGGCAACACCAGCCAGATGGTGTTTGGGGTTGCGCATATCGTCAGTTATCTGAGTCAGTTCATGACACTGATGCCCGGCGACCTGATCTACACCGGCACACCCGAAGGCGTCGGTGACGGCATGACTCCTCCTCAGTACCTGCAGCCCGGTGACATTGTGCGTATCGGTATTGATGGCATTGGCGAGCTGCGCCAGACAGTGGTGCCGGCCCCCTGATATGACACCTGGAATCGACGCAGCCAGCAAGGCCGGCATCAAGTACCGGATCCATGAGTACACTCATGATCCGGCGCACGCGTCTTATGGTCTTGAGGCTGCAGAAAAAATGCAGGTCTCGCCTGATCGGGTGTTTAAAACACTGGTCGCAGCCCTGGACACCAGGGAATTGCTGGTGGCCGTAATCCCAGTATCAACAAGCCTGAATATGAAACTGCTGGCGAAGGCCGCAGGCGGCAAAAAGGCTGCAATGGCAGAGGTCAATGCCGTCCAGCGCAGCACCGGCTACGTGCTGGGTGGCGTCAGCCCACTGGGACAGAAAAAGCGGCTGCGCACCTTCATAGACACCAGCGCAACTGACTTTGCGACCATCTTTGTCAGCGCAGGCAAGCGTGGCCTGGAGATAGAGCTGAGTCCGAACGACCTGAAAACACTGACAGCTGCCCAGTTTGCAGCGCTGTCAGCCTGAACTGCCTGTCAACATCGGTACATACTGGCCCTGCAGTGTTTTTAACCACTGCCCAAACAGGCGCTCTGACGGCGAGTTCAGATAAGCAAGATAATCGTGGCAGCACAGATTGAGTAACTGCCGGTCCGCTGCCAGTCTTTCCACAGCGAGCCAGTCATTCCATGCCAGCGACAGCGACCAGCCTTCGTCGTGAATGTCACAGTTGGGCAATCGATAATGCAGTGCGGGTCGTGACTTGATGCGCGGATCATCGGTGTATTCCCGAACCAGTTTTTCGTCCACATGGGCGAATACGGGCAACATGTCCAGTGCCCGGTTGCGGGTTGGATTGAATTCAAGATAGTCACGCATCAGCTGTTCAAGATCAGGCTGGTAGTCCGGCGCCAGCACCAGGCGCACATAATCGACCGGGAAGGGGTCGATGTAAGGTGTCACCCGACGCGCCATGTCCACCTGGCATCGGACCCGCAGCCAGTCGAACAGGCAAAAGAACGCCTTGAGAATGGAATCAATATAGTCCGCAGTGGTCTCTGGCACCTCCATGTTCAGATGCATGCCGAACGCGTTCGACCAGCGGTCAGAGGTCCCTTTTGCGCCATGCTTCCTGATACGCGATATCAGGGTTTCCACCTGCTGCAAACGCGCCATTGGCAGTGGCGGACTGACCAGCTCTACAGGCACAACAGTCTCTGCAACACTGGCCATCAGCTCCTCCAGCGATTGCACCAGCTCACCCATCATGCCCGGCTCAATGGCCTGCCGCCCCATACTCTTGAGCAGCCCAAAGTCCAGTTCCACCTGCCAGTCTCCCGCCGGGTCGCCCACAATCTCCCAATCATAGCGTCCGCTTTCGCGCACATCGACGGCCATGCCCTGATCATGCAGGAACTCTGAGACCAGCTTTGCAAGCCTGTCGACAGTGATATCACTCATCTCAAGCTCAACGCCAAGCCGTCGCTCCTTACCCTCAGCATTGCGGGTAATGTCCGGCATCTGGACAGGCTGCACCTCACTCATTACCGCGAGACTCCGGCGTCGTGGGCTCAACAGATCCCTGTTGCCCAGGCGGGCCACCGTCAGGCTCAGGTCGGATTCGTTGATACACCCAGGCTCGCCCGCCGTCTTCAAGGGTCACGACGAAGCGTCGATAGCGCTGACCCAGACGCTCATAGCGATCCAGGCGCCTCAGCTGACGCTCATTAACGGTCAGCACCAGACCGCTGACACTGGCCGACTCATCTTCGACAATATCCAGACCAGCACGACGATAACCAGATAGCGCGCCCGGACGGCCAGTGATCCTGGAACCGGTCACCAGCATCCTGACTGCCGGATTTCGCAGCGTTCCGAAAACGAAAAGCCGGGCTTCGCCGTTCTCGTCAAATCCGTAGCTGGCCTGCTCCAGCTCAAGTTGCATGGCCTGTGGCACCTCAAAATTCGCGGGATTCAGATATACATGCCACCAGAGAACGGCTGGCACTGCAAGTAGCAATGCCAGCAGCAGTGAACGAGAGCGTGTCAGGCGGGGCCAGCGCAAGAATCCTCCTGTCTGAATCGCTTACTCGCCAGCCGGGCCGTTCAGAGCATCAACGATGTTCGTTTTGAACTCTTCCCGAAAGCCATTACCACTGGCGGGTGAGACCTGTGCCATGATCACAGCAATCATATTATTGACGGGATCGATCCAGAAACGGGTGCCAGCTGATCCATCCCACCAGTACTCACCGGTGCTGACGGGGTGATTGTAGGCAGCTGGGTCCATCGCAACCGCAAAGCCGCCCAGCGACCATCCCGAGCCAAGCCAGTACCCGCCACTACCGATTGGCAGAAGCGCATCAGGAATGGCATTTTCCGATACCAGACGCCGCGTCTGTTCGCTGAACAATGCCTCACCATCGGGTCGCGTGTTGGTCAATAAGGCGTGGGAGAACGACAGGAAATCTGCAGTGCTGGAAACCAGGCCCACACCACTGCTGGTCAAGGTCCGGCGCTCGGTGACGGGAATGTCCTCCATCTCTATGGCCCTTAACTGCCCTGCGTCATCCGGCCGATACACGGTTGCCAGTCGTGGGGCACGTTCTTCATCGACGTAAAACACGGTATCAGTCATACCCAGCGGCTGAAAAAGCTGCTCCTCCAGGTAGACATCAACGGGCTGCCCCGTCACCACCTCAATCACGCGCCCCAATACTTCAGCATGCAGACCATAACGAAACTGGGTACCCGGATCCTCAAACAGCGGCAGAGCCGCTGCATTGTCAACCACCTGCGCCAGGGTCTGGTCATAGCTGTGGACATTATTGGCGCGATAGAGCGAGCTGCTGCGACTGCCAAGGCCTGAGGTGTGCGTCAGCAACTGGGCAAGGGTTATATCACCGACCCTGGCCCGCACTGCGCCGGGGTCCGGATTGGCAGAATCGATCAGCACGGGTTGATTAGCGAAGGCCGGCAGGTACTGGCTGACTGGGTCATTGACGTCCAGCAACCCCTGATCATGCAACAGCAGGATTGCCACGGCGGTCACTGGTCGAGTCATTGAATAGGTGCGAAACAGCGCATCCAGCGGCATCTCATCACGGCTTTCAATGTCGCGCCAGCCCACCGCCTCGGCGTACACGAGCTTGTCGTCCTTCATGATCGCCGCAACAGCACCAGCAATGTCATTGGCTTCCACGCGCGCGCGCAGGGCGGATGTTGCAGACTGCAGAGCCTGATCAGACAAGCCAACCGTGGCTGGTGACGCGGTGTCGAACCGATCCGACCAGGGCAGAGATGACCCGGCACTTTGCGACAGAGCGGTGCCGGCAGACAACATCATCAGCACGCCTACTGAAACCGCCTTGAAACCCGTTTGCATCTGAATACTCTCCCGTCATATTGATGATGACAGGCAGTCTACATTCAACCTCCACTCAAGGCACCCACAATCTGTATGCGACCACCATCCGGCACTGGCACAGTCAGATCATGAACCAGCGTTTCGCCCACAAACATGGCAATGTGCCGGCGGATACGCTGATGTTCGTCTACCACTCTGAATCTCAGGCCCGGGAATTTCAATTCCAGCGCATCCAGAACGCCTGCCAGTGTCAGGGTGTTAACCGGCAGACTCAAGACCAGGTGACGCTGAGCACCGGTATAGTCATCCAGCTGACTGGGCAGGGTGACAGTGATGTTCATTACTCAGCCCGCTCAGCCACTTCTACTGAATAAATCTGTGGCAGATCCATGGCCAGCCCCTGCCAGGAGTCGCCACTATCAAAGCTGCCCCAGATCTGGCCGTTGGTGGTCCCCAGATATACGCCCGTCTGATCATGTGAATCTACTGCCATACACTGACGTTTGACCGTCCACCAGGCCTGCGAGACAGGAAAACCTTTATCCAGTCGCTGCCAGCTCATGCCGCCATCGTGACTGCGATACACCGCAGGTTTACCCTGAGGACTGGTTCTCGGCCACTGTCCCGAGCCATCCATGGGGAAAACCCAGATCGTCTCCGGGTCGCGCGGATGCACAAGCATGGGAAAACCAATATCACCAATCTCGACAGGCATATTGTCACCGATACGCTGCCAGGTTTCGCCTTTGTCACGATCCATACGATAGATACCACAATGGTTTTGATGGTACAGCCGATTTGAATGAACTGGGTGCATGACCACACAGTGTGGATCGTGACCATACTCATATTCGCTGCCATCTTCTTTAGGGGGATAAAAGTCCATGGCAACGCCTTTGTTCAGGGGACGCCAGGTCTCACCCTCATCATGGCTTTCAAAAATGCCGCCGCTGGACATGCCAATCAGCAGGTGTCGCGCGTCAGCCGGGTCCACGATCACTGAATGCAGTTTCGGACCATCCGGTGTGCCGTCCTTGTCACCGCCGCGCCAGTCCACAAATTCAGCCAGGTGGTTCAGCCCGACCACCTCCTGCCAGCTCATTCCGCCATCATTGGACCGGAACAGACCCTGGGGAGAGGTGCCGGCATACCACACATCAGGCTGACTGGCGTGTCCCGGCGTCAACCAGAAGACATGATCCACGGCCCTGGCTGTTGAGCCTACTGGGGCAAATGCAGGCGGCTGCGTCGACTCCCGCCAGGTCTCGCCTGCATCTGTCGACACAAATACAGACGGCCCAAGATGCCCACTGCCCACGGCCATGAGCTGATAACCCGGCCGGCGCGGATCCTCCACGTAGTGGCTGACTACTGCCCCCAGATGCATAGGCCCGGTCAATTGCCGCAGCTGCCTGTCACTGCCAAGCGTCAGGCACCATGCGCCCTTTTTTGTACCGATCAACAGCGTTGTTGCTGCCGGCTCCCTGTTTTTATTCATGTCTGATGTCCTTTGCCGCGCTGAAATTGAAGGATTCCAACCAATCAGTCGTTACAGTTTGACCTCTTTCGACACAGTTTGAAGAAAAAATTGACTCTGTCAAAAAACATGGTTTATGCTTCGAGCGATCGATCGCACAGGTCTTGATTGCAAGATTTTTGTTTCAAAACATAGCGTTACGAAAAGAAACAAAATGATCATTCTGTGGAGATTGGTAACACTTTTCGAGCAGTACCTGCCGTGGAAAGTGTGACAATTCAGATCCGCCAGACGCATAACAACAACAAACAGAAACTGCAAAAAGCAACAACGTGAAGAGGGCTGACGAAGGCCCCTGTAGGCACTGGCTATTTTTATGGCCGGGAGTGATAGAGCCGAGTATTGCTATTACCTCAAGCAAACGGGGTACTGCGTTCCAGTTCTTATCTGTTTGTGTGTCCGTTACACGTATACAGGTGGAAACTTAACTGCAGTAAATAATAAGTACTAAGGGGGGGAAACCCGATGAAACTGAAAGAACTGTACCGGTGTATCGCATGCGCCTCACTGGTGGCACCAACCCTGGTGTTCGCACAGCAAGGCTCCGAGCCGGAAATCGAAGAAGTCGTTGTTACCGGTTCCTTGATTCGTGGCACACCTGTTGATGCCGCACTTCCCGTAGAAGTTTACTCTCAGGACGATCTGGCACTGTCCGGCTCGCCTTCTGCACTGGACTTCGCCAAAAGCCTGAGTATCTCTGGCGCTACTACCGGTGAATCCTACTACTTCGGCGGCGCTGGCCTCACTGGTAGCGTGCAATACAACCTGCGCGGTATCGGCTCCGACAAAACACTGTCGCTGTTCAACGGCCGCCGCGTTACGCAAAACACCTCTGTTATTCCATCAATCGCACTGCAGCGCACCGAGATCCTTAAAGACGGCGCGGCTGTAACTTACGGTGCGGACGCCACAGGTGGTGTTGTAAACTTTATCAGCCGCGACAGCTTCGAAGGCATTGAAATCCAGTCTTCCTACAAGGCTATCGACGGCTCTGATGGCGACTGGAATGTCGGCATCGTAGGTGGCTTCAGTGGCGACGCGACTGACGTTGTCTGGGCTGCTTCCTGGGATCACCGCTCACTGCTGAATGCCGACGAGCGTCCCTTCACCGATCTGCCTTACGGCGTCAACCCGGCTCCCTGGTCAACGCTGACCAACCTGGCTGGCTGGCTGCCACGTGGTGCGCTGCCCGCAACACAGACTTACAACCCGGCATCATCCAATGGTGCAGGCGACTGGGGCAACCCGGTTGGTGGCGTAATTTCCGACTTCACTCAGAGCTCCTGTGAAGCCGTCGGTGGTGTATACGTCAACAGCTTCACCTGCGCCTACAACTACATTCCTTACTACAACGTAGTATCAGAGAATGACATTTACCGCCTGTTCGGTCAGGTAACCACACAGGTGACTGACCAGATGGAGTTTTACGCACGCGCTGCCTACTCCATGGTGGATACACCTGCCCAGTACGGCTCGCCCTCACAGCCAGTGATTCGCGGCCCTGCCATCCACGGCGGCGCGACCTATCAGCTGTACGTACCGAAAAACAACCCGTTCGTCCAGGATTTCGCAACCCGTACAGGCTATATTAACAATCCGGCATGGGCGGTAACGCAGGGCTTTACGCCCATCACTTACCGTGCATTTGCACACGGTGGTCTGGACACCTTCGCTGAAGATGGCAAGTACTCCACTCCCAGCAAAATCCGCAATAAGTTCACCCACCTGGTGGCCGGTTTTGAAGGTGAGTTCGACAACGGCATCACTTACGACATCGCTACCACTTACAACCAGTCCAACCTGTACGCCGACAGCCCCGACATGATGCTGTACAACGTTCAGGAAGCGCTGAATGGTTTTGGTGGCCCGAACTGTAACGTTCAGGATCTGAACCCGAACCGCTTCGGCACACAGAACCCGGCTATGGCAGGTTCTGCAGGCTGTATGTGGTACAACCCGTTTGCATCCAACTTCGCCAGCCAGCCCGTGTATGGCCTGGCAAACCCAAGCTATGTACCAGGCGCAGAGAATCCGGACGAGCTGATCGAGTGGATGTTTAACCCACGTGCAACCCGCGACGTTAACTGGAACCTGACCTTTGACGCCGTATTCAGCGGCGAGACTCCTCTGGAACTGCCAGGTGGTATCGTAGGCTGGGCGGCTGGTGCACAGTTCCGTACCACCGAGAACCAGGAAATCGTAACAGACCCGCTGTATAACGGCTCACGTCCGTGTCAGAACCCGGCCACAGATGGCCAGGTACCTCGTGACCCGGCTGACCCGCTGTACAATGGCTGTACGCCTGACGAGCCAGGTCCATTCCAGTTCTTCTCAACCAACCCGGCTGACTTCAGCACCCAGGATCAGACCTCCGTATTCGGCGAATTGAGCCTGCCTGTGCTGGATAACGTGTTCCTGTCTGCAGCAGCACGCTACGAAGAGTTCTCTGGTGGTCTGGATTCAACGGTATACAAGGTCTCTGGCCAGTGGAACATCACTGACAACATGTCAGTCCGTGGTTCTTATGGTACCAACTACCAGGCACCGGGCGCCGATATCATTCCAGGTGAATTCGCCAGCGGCACTGCCAGCTACACCGTCGCCGGTGGTAACTGGCGTGGCGCACAGACGGTAACCCGCTCTGACATCGTTCCAGAAGAAGCGACTGTCTGGAGCTCAGGTTTCATCTGGCAATCTGAAGGCTTCACTGCGGGCAGCGACTTCCGTTTCATCATTGACTATTTCAATATCGAAACTGAAAACGAGCTGGGCCTGCTGGCTTCAGTTAACCAGATCGCGTCGTCAGTGTTCAGCATTTCGCCAACCGGCTCAGGCGCTGTCCCGACCAACGGCACTGCACTGGCTGACTGTTCACACCCGCTGGTTGGTCGAGTGACCTTCAACGGCCAGTGTGTACAGGGCGTAACGACTGCCGCCGACTTCTCGGAAATTCGTACTGACTTTGGTAACGGTCCTGGCCAGCTGACCGCTGGTTTTGACATCCAGACCACGTATGGTTTCCCGGCGTTCTCTGGCGACGTGACCTTGAGTGCAACAGCCACCAAGATCAACAAGTTCCAGTACACTGAAACCACGCTGGACGGCTTCCAGATCGAACCGGGCGCTGACCGACTGGGCTTCCTGAACTTCGCAACCATTGCCAACGCTGTTTCCGAATGGCGCGGCAACCTGACAGCGAACTACGCTCAGGGCGACCACAACTTCCGTCTGCAGGCTCTGTACATCAAAGGCGTGAAGGATGATCGATTCTTCAATGCTGATGGCAGCCGCGTCGGTGACGCTGCTCTGACACCAGCTGGTCGTCAGATTGGCAGCACTGCAGCCTATGGTCCAAGCCTGTATGGTGTATACGGTGAAGACTGGGTATCAGTCGACTTCCACTACACCCTGGACCTGCTGGACTGGGATGCAACCCTGTCAGCATCTGTCGAGAACATCGCGGACGAAATGCCGCCTGCTTCTCGCCAGGAGCTGGGTTACGATCCACGTATCGGCAACCCGCTGGGCCGCACCTTCCAGGTTGGCGTGACCAAGCGCTTCTAATGAGCACTGCCCTCACGGGCAGTCTTGTTGGATAAACAAAAAGCCCCGCTTGTGAGAGCGGGGCTTTTTTGTTGGTACTCCCTGCCTTCTGTTAATCAGCAATCCATTATTTGAATCAGCGGCTTAGTCCTCAGTGGGCGGAACTGGCGCCAACGTCTCGTCAAGCTCATCCAGCTCATTAAAGCGGATCATCTCGCTCAGCTCATCAATATAGGCCTCACCGCGCTCCGAGTAACGATCCAGATCGCCAACCAGTTCCAGGCCGCTGACCAGCCGGTCGTTCTCGCGCAATGCTTCACGGCGTCGACGCAGCTCCAGGTAGGCCTCGTGACTGTTGAGGTTGTGGATGTAACGCTGCACCGAATGCAGTGGCGAATCAAAGGCTGCCACCTCATGCTGGGCACCGGCTGGCCTGTCTTCCGGCACCAGACCGCAGCCAGCGACGAAACACCAGTGTCCAAAATAGTTGTTTCCTTCAACGGCAAAGCGGGAACCACCCCAGGCGCTTTCGTTGGCTGCCTGAGCCAGGGCCAGCGAAGGTGGCACGATGTCCACTCTGCGAATCAGCACTTCCCAGTCTTCGTCGGAGGCCAGGTCAAACTCGGTTATTTCGTATTCCTCAGCGAGTTGCTGCAGCCACATTCGCTGCCAGAACATGAGCGACCCACGGCGTTCGCTCAAAGACAGCAGGCGCTCTCGTTGCTCGAGGATCTGCTGGTTACGCAAAGTGACTAGCGGGAGAAAATACTCGAAAAACATCTGTTTGCGTTGTTCGGTATCCGTGTACATCGAGAAATCAGGCGGCGCGGGAATCGTGGCGTTGGGCAGCATTCGCCAGGCGATGGCAATCAACACCAGCGCCGCCAGACCCAATACCAGGGCATTTACCCGCCGCTGAGGTTCAGGAACAGCTACTTCCGATGGTGCCTCGACGTCAGTGCCTGATTGAGGCTTGTTTTCGTTCTGGTCGGTCATATGATCCACAATTCTCTGATTACTCCCTACCACCCTTGATACGCACCAGCATAGCCGGTCGGATCGATACAAGTCCATTCCCCACTCAGGCTTGCTGTTAGCCTGATCAGGGATTATATTCGTTTCAACAGATATTCAGGAAAACGAATATGCCAGAAAACTATTCCCCTCCTTCAGCACTGGAGTTCTTCAAGGCACTTGCGGATGAAACGCGAATGTTGAGCCTGCTATTGATTGAACGGGCCGGTGAACTTTGTGTATGCGAGCTGATGGCAGCGCTGGAAATGCCCCAGCCAAAAATTTCGCGCCATCTGGCACAGCTGCGCAAGTGTGGCATCGTCAGTGATCGACGGGAAGGACAGTGGGTTTACTATCGGCTGCATCCGGGTCTGTTGGACTGGATGAAATCCACACTGTCAGACGCCAGACGGCATTCGCAGGGCAAAATCGAAACGCCCATGCAACGACTGCAGACAATCAACCGGCGCAGCCCTTTTCAATCCTGCGCTTCAACTGAGATGCTACAGACCACAGGAAGCTGTTCATGAGTATCAGGATCGGTATTAATGGCTTTGGACGCATCGGTCGTCTGGCCACACGTGTATTACTGGAGCAGCCACAAGCTCGAATTGTGCATATCAATGATCCGGGAGGTGACACTGAAACACTGGCTCATCTGCTGAATTTCGACTCGGTTCATGGCCGCAGTGCGTATGACTGCCAGGCGGACGGTGACGCCCTGCTGGTTAAGGAGCAACGCATATCAGTCTCGCACAACACATCGATTGCCGATACCGACTGGTCTGGTTGCGACCTTGTGATTGAGGCCTCCGGCCGCATGAAAACCGTGGCAGTACTGCAGGGCTATCTGGATCAGGGCGTAAAACGCGTCGTTGTCTCTGCGCCCGTTAAAGAGGAGGGTGTGCTGAACATCGTCATGGGGGTCAATGACGAGCTGTACGACCCGAGCCAACACACGATCGTCACAGCCGCGTCCTGCACCACCAACTGCCTGGCGCCTGTGGTAAAAGTCATCCATGAAAACCTGGGTATCAAACACGGCTCGATGACCACCATTCACAGTATCACCAACACCCAGACCATTCTGGATGCGCCACACAAAGATTTGCGACGCGCCCGCGCCTGCGGTGAAAGTCTTATCCCAACTACAACTGGCTCGGCCACAGCGATCACTCACATTTTTCCGGAGTTGAAAGGTAAGCTGAACGGGCACGCCATTCGTGTACCACTGGCCAATGCCTCGCTGACCGATTGTGTGTTTGAAGTTGACAAGCCAACCACCGCAGAGGCGGTCAATGCGTTGCTGAGGAAGGCGTCAGAGACGGATCTGCAAGGTATTCTGGGATATGAGGAGCGTCCTCTGGTGTCCATCGATTACCGGACTGACCCACGTTCCAGCATCATCGATGCACTCAGCACACTGGTCGTCAACGACACTCAGGTGAAGATCTATGCCTGGTATGACAATGAGTGGGGTTACGCCAACCGCACGGCTGAGCTGGCGATAAAGGTCGGCACGCTGGACCAACAGAACGGATAAGTGTCGCCTGTAATGCGCAAACCGCTCTCACCTGACGTCCGCCAGTATCTGATTGTCACCGGCAACTACTGGGCTTTCACGCTGACCGACGGCGCACTGCGCATGCTGGTGGTGCTGCACTTCTACCAGCTGGGTTATACGCCGCTGGAAATCGCTCTGCTGTTTCTGTTCTACGAGATTTTTGGTGTGGTCACCAATCTGGTGGGTGGCTGGCTGGGCGCCCGCGTGGGTCTGAATCGCACCATGAATATCGGGCTGTTCCTGCAGATTGTGGCCCTGGGCATGTTGCTGGTGCCGGCCAGTATGCTGACGGTTGCCTGGGTCATGACCGCCCAGGCGTTATCCGGTATCGCCAAGGACCTGAACAAAATGAGCGCCAAAAGCGCCATCAAGCTGCTGGTACCTGCCGAGGCCCACGGCACCCTGTTCCACTGGGTTGCTTTGCTGACGGGCTCCAAAAACGCCCTGAAAGGTGCCGGCTTTTTCCTGGGTGGTGTGCTGTTGGCCTGGCTGGGCTTTCAGGGCGCTGTTGGCGCAATGGCCGGCGCGTTACTAGTGATCTGGTGCCTGAGCCTGATGTTATTAAAGGATGATCTTGGCCGCAGCAACGCCAAACCACGTTTTCGTGATGTTTTCTCAAAAAGCCGGGCCGTCAATGTCCTGTCGGCCGCCAGACTGTGCCTGTTTGCCGCGCGTGATGTCTGGTTCGTCGTCGCCCTGCCGGTTTACCTGTCGCAGGCACTGGACTGGTCCTCAAGTCAGACTGGCGGCTTCATGGCGTCGTGGATTATCGCCTACGGCCTGGTTCAGGGTCTGACGCCGCGCTTCATCCATCGCGACCAAAGTCGCCCTGTTTCCGGCCGCACGGCAATGGGGTGGGCGGCTGCGCTGACACTGGTTCCCGCCCTGATTGCACTTGCGCTTACCCAGAATTTGCCCGACAGCCTCTTGCTGATTGGCGGTCTGCTGGTGTTTGGTGTGCTGTTTGCCATCAACTCATCACTGCACAGTTATCTGATCGTCAGCTACGCAGACCGGGAGAATGTTTCGATGGATGTGGGCTTCTACTACATGTCCAATGCCATGGGCAGATTGCTGGGTACTGTGTTGTCGGGCTGGGTGTTCCAGGCCTATGGTCTCGGTGCGTGTCTGTTAATTTCCAGCGTCCTGTTATTGCTCGCCAGTCTGATATCGGTCGCGCTGCCACGATAATTCCTCTATAATTCGCGCCCTTTGCACGACCGCATATTCGACGCAGCTTATCTTCATGTTCGGAACGCCACCATAGGGCAACGGCCTTTGCATCAATTCCAGATGTGAGGATCAGGCGCCTTCTTAGACACGCTTGCATCACCAGCCTCGCGCACAACAATCCAACAAGCGTGGCGCATTTTAATCAACTGCTACCCAAACCGTCTGTCAGACTATGCCGGACCTGGGTAATCTTTAACTACGGAATGACCATGCTTTTATACTCAACACGCAAAGACTGGTTTGGAAATGTCCGTGGCGACCTGCTCGCCGGACTTGTCGTCGCCCTGGCTCTGATTCCCGAGGCAATCGCCTTCTCCATCATCGCTGGTGTCGACCCGCGAGTGGGTCTGTATGCGTCTTTTGCGATCGCAGTGATCACGGCCATCGTCGGCGGACGTCCCGGCATGATCTCTGCCGCCACTGGTGCCATGGCACTGTTGATGGTGACGCTGGTCAAAGAACACGGCCTGCAGTATCTGCTGGTCGCGACGCTGCTTACAGGGGTGATACAGATCGTCGCCGGGTACCTGAAGCTGGGCAATCTGATGAGCTTTGTGTCTCGTTCGGTGGTCACTGGCTTCGTCAATGCCCTGGCAATTCTGATTTTTATGGCGCAGTTGCCGGAGCTGACCAATGTCACCTGGCATGTCTACGCCATGACCGCGGCTGGATTGGGCATTATTTACCTGTTTCCTTATCTGCCGGTGGTTGGCCGCACTATACCCTCACCACTGGTATGCATTCTGTCGTTGACGGCCATCGCGGTCATATACGGTATCGATGTGCGCACCGTGGGTGACATGGGCGAGTTGCCTGCCACACTTCCGGTTTTCCTGCTGCCGGATGTCCCCTGGACGCTGGATACCCTGATGATTGTGTTGCCCTACTCTGTCTCATTGGCAGTGGTCGGCCTACTGGAATCGCTGATGACAGCAACCATTGTCGACGATCTGACCGACACACCCAGCGACAAGAACCGCGAGTGTAAAGGCCAGGGTATCGCCAATATTGGCGCAGGCCTGCTCGGCGGCATGGCCGGTTGCGCGATGATCGGGCAGTCGGTGATCAACGTGAAATCCGGCGGGCGTGGACGCCTCTCGACGCTTTGCGCCGGTGTGTTTCTGCTGATCATGGTGGTGTTTCTGGGTCCCTGGCTGTCGATGATCCCCATGGCCGCTTTGGTGGCGGTGATGATCATGGTCTCAATCGGCACTTTCAGCTGGAGCTCCATCATCAACATCAAACACCACCCCAAATCGACCACGCTGGTGATGCTGGTAACCGTGGTTGTGGTGGTTGCCACCCACAACCTGGCCTATGGTGTGCTGGCCGGCGTGCTGCTGGCTTCACTGTTTTTTGCCAATAAGGTCAGCCACTTCATGTATGTGGCGTCGGAGCTTGATGCGCAAACGCAGACCCGCCATTACACGGTGGTCGGTCAGGTGTTCTTCAACTCGGCTGATCGCTTTGCCAGCAACTTCAATTTTAAGGAAGTTCTGAACAAAGTAGTGATAGACTTGAGTCGTGCACACTTTTGGGACATCTCGGCCGTCGCCGCGCTGGACAAAGTAGTCATCAAGTTCCGCCGCGAAGGCGCCGACGTTCAGGTGATTGGACTGAATGAGGCCAGCGCCACTATCGTCGATCGCTTCGGCGTACACGACAAACCCGAAGAAATAGAAAAAGTACTGGGGGGACACTGATGACGGAACGAACCACCGTATTGGCCTGTATCGACGGGTCTTCATTTACCGGCGCAGTGATCGATTATTCCGCGTGGGTAGCCTATACCGTTAACGCCCCCCTGCGCCTGCTGAATAACATTGAGCGGGGCCGCATGCCCTCTTCCGACCTCAGCGGCAGTATCGGCCTTGGCGCCCGTGAGGAGCTGCTGGATGAGCTCGTGGAGCTGGAGTCACGGCGCAGCAAGATTCTGATGGAGCAGGGTCGTATCATGCTGACTCACGCTACCGAACGCGCCTGTGATTTTGGTGTCGCCGGCATTGAGTCACTGCAGCAGCATGGTGACCTGACCGACTCGCTGATCGACATGGAGCATGAGATTCGCGTCCTTGTAGTGGGTATTCGCGGCGAAGGTCATGAGGACCGTGAGAAAGGCATTGGTGCACAGCTGGAAACTATCATCCGTGCCCTGCACCGCCCCATCCTGGTGGTCAACCGTCCTTTTGATAGTGCGCCACAGCGCATGATGCTCGCCTACGATGGCAGCGAAGCGTCCCGTAAGGCGCTGAACATGATTATCTCCAGTCCGCTGTATCAGGAGATGGAATGCCATGTGGTGCACGTCAACAATAACGCTGAAGAAGCTCAGGCACTGCTCGCACAGGCCAGCTCTGAATTGCAGGCTGCTGGCTTGCAGGCAACGACAGAAACGCTAACGGGTGATGTTGTACCCGCATTACTCGAATACCAGCACGATCATCAGATTGAGCTGACGGTCATGGGTGCATTCGGACACAACCGTCTACGCGAATTACTGTTTGGCAGTCTCACAGCCAAAATGCTGGTGCAATCAAAGGTACCGTTGCTGCTGCTGCGCTGAGCAGGACTCTGAACCCAGAAGTACCCGCGGTTGATCGGCGCGCCAACAAAAAAGCCCCACTTCTTAAAGCGGGGCTTTTTGTTTCTACACCGACGCTGACCCCGTAAAAGGGCAATGCAGTCAGCTGTAGCCTGGGATTACTCGTCTTGCGCTTCCTGGAACTCCACGTGAACTTCGAGCTCGATGTCGTCACCGACGCCGAAGGTCACCATGTTGTCCAGGCCGAAATCCGAACGCTGGAATTCAGCACTTGCCTCAAAACCAAGCGTGTAACGACGAGTGAGGAAGTTACGACCACCACCATTGAAATCAACGGTCATTGTGACAGGTGCAGTATTACCCAGCAGTGTCAGGTCGCCCTCGAAAACAAAGGTGTCCTCATCGACCGCTTCAACAAAACGGGTGGTTCTATAGATTGCCTGTGGGAAGGCAGCCACATTGAACCAGTCCTCGCCACGCAGATCTTCAGCAAACTCAGGGTTGTTCACATCAATCGATTCAGTATTGATGATGACTTCCAGGCTGGAGTTTTCAACGTTCTCCGGATCGAAGTCCAGAGTGGCATCAAAGTCGTTAAAACGACCGATGTAGCTGGAAAAGCCGAGGTGGTTGATCTTCCACAGCAGGGACGCGTGAGTCTTGTCCAGTGTGTAGGCACCACCACGCAGTTCTGCTACTTCGGTGTTGAAGTCTGGAGTGATCAGACGATCACAGCCAGCCAGCGCAGCCGCGCTGACAACCGCCAGCGCGAGGGTTCGACATTTAACAAATGGTTTATTGATCATTACGGTTACCTTGTTCTAATAATGCCGATTGGTCACTGCATTTCTGCGTAGACATCAACTTCAACAGTCACATCGTTCGGAACTGCTGAGGTGTTGGCAAAATAGCCCTGACCTACACCGAACGCCAGACGCTGAACAACCACTTCGCTGGTCAGATTGAAGCGATTGCCATCAACTGTCAGCTCAAATGGGAACGTCAGCGGATGAGTCTGGTCACGAATAGTCAGCATGCCATCAGCCACAAACGAATTCATGGACTCCAGACGGCAGGAAGTTGCCTCAAAACGTGCCGTCGGGAAACGGTCCACGTCAAACAGTTCGATGTCCATCATGTAGCTGTATGTCTCTTCGTCATCAATGGCCATATCAATAATCGGAATGGTCACTTCAAACTTGCAGTCAGCCGGATTCAACGGGTCGATCTCGAATACCGCATCGACGTTCTTGAACTCACCCTGGTAAGGGGTGTCTGAATACGAGTACTTGAAGATAACGCTGGAAGCATCCTGATCAATAACCCAGGTCTGTGCCTGGGCAGAGATGCCAGCCGTCAGCATGAGCGGCGCCAGCGCCGCCCGGAAAAACTTAGTTCGCATAATCAATACAACTCCAAATCTTACAAATTAGGGCAGCGCGTAAGCCACCAGTTCGGACGGTTGTCCCTGACCGCTTACGACCATGGCCACGTACTGTTTGCCATTGTGCTCGTAAGTAAATGGCTGACCAGTCTGAGTGCCGGGCATTTCGATCTCGGCAATGATCTCACCTGTCTGCTTGTCATGGGCACGCAGGTATGGGCCACCGCCGACGCCTTCACCGGCGAACAGCAGGGTTTTGGTCAGCAGCAGACCGGAGCGCGTTTCCACGCCGGTTCGCGGCAGATCCACGCCTTCCAGGGCGGGGTTATCAGCAATTATTGATGGTGTGTCGGCATTCGCAACCATCCACTCGTGCTCGCCTTCTACCATATCGATAGCAGTGATTCGGCCATACGGTGGCTTGACGATAGGCAGACCCATCGCGCGAGGTACACGCACACCCAGCGCCATGCTGAAATCGATGTCTGAGTTTTCATCTTTGGCTACCGACAACACGGCCACTACTGTGCGTGACGGTACGTACAGCATGCCGGTTTCTGGGTCCAGTGCCGCACCTTCCCAGTTAGCACCACCGGTTGCTGATGGCAGGCTCAGAGTGCCCTGCGTACCATCTTCAGCACCACGCACTGACGGTGGAGAATACAGGTTGGTACCCAGGCGGAAGGGCTCGATAGCTTCCAGGGCCGCGGCGCGCAGCTCTGGCGTGTAGTCAATCAGGTCATCTTCTGTGATGCCCTGACGGTCGAAGCCAGCTGGTTTGGTCGGGAACGGCTGCGTTGCGGCATACCACTCACCAGGCACGTCACCGGCCGGAACTGGCAACTCTTCGATAGGCCAGATTGGCTCGCCAGTCTCGCGATCGAAGGTGTAAACAAATGCCTGTTTAGTAACCTGCATGACGATTTTGCGACCGTTAGGCAGATCCGCCAGGATCGGGGCGGCCGGGTTATCCCAGTCCCAGATGTCGTGGTGGATGATCTGGTAGTGCCACTGACGTTCACCGGTTTCGATGTCAACAGCCACCAGGCTGGTACCAAACAGGTTGTCGCCCGGACGGTCACCGCCGTAACGGTCACCGGTAGGTGCCTCTACTGGCAGATAGACGTGTCCCAGTTCCGGGTCGCCAGACATCGGGGCCCATACGCCGGTGTTACCGGTGTAATCGGCACTGTTTTCCAGCCAGGTGTCATAACCGAATTCGCCCGGACGCGGAATCGTGTGGAAAGTCCACAGATGCTCACCAGTGCGGACATCGTAGGCGCGCACGTCACCTTTGACGTTAGCCATTGACGGCGGACGCATGGACACGGCCATGGCTGGACCAACCACTACCACATTGTTCATGACAAACGGAGGCATGGAAGAGCCAATGTCGAGGTCTTCGCGGCCTGGTCCAAGACGCAGACCTTCATGCATGTCGATGAAGCCGTTGTCGCCAAATTCAGGATCGAGGGTACCGGTTTCGGCATCCAGAGATACCAGGTAGAAGCCGGGCGTAATGACAAGAAGACGACTCTCGTCACCGTCGCGCCAGATGGCCAGACCCCGCCCGGAGCCTTTACGTGGCGCATTGTCGTAGCGTTCCTGGCTGTCAATCGACTCCCATTGCCACAGCACTTCGCCAGAGGTGGCGTCTATGGCAACCACGTCACGTTGCGAACCAATGGTCGTGTACAGGACACCATCGACTTCCAGCGGCGTGAATGTTGCGTTGTATTCAGGGTTATCACCGAAATCGCCGGTGGGCAGACGCCAGGCAATCTCCAGATCGGCGACGTTGTCAGCATTAATCTGGTCCAGCGGCGAATAACGCTGGGCGGCCATGTTTCCGTTGTAATCCGGCCAGTCACCCTGTGACACGTCAGTGCCATGCTGTGACCATGCGGTGGATGCGCACATGAGGGAACCGACACTCAAAGCGAGCGCCGACAACACGCGTTTCGTTTTTATCATTCTTAACTCCCTGAATTCAGGTTGTATTTCTTGAAACTCCTGGCCAGAACCCACCCATCTGCCGCCACCTTCAGGCAGCTGACAGCACATCAAGAGGAGATTTAGCCAAGTATGGGTTGTGCCAAGAATAAGTCATACACCGGCTGCAAGCAAGCCGTGGGGCCCTCGCGTCACGTTTTGACACGATGTACAACAGGCCTGCTGCGACCAGCCCCCAGGCGCGCGATCAGGCCGCTTCAGGCACTCTTCTATTTTGTCAGATGTCCGGTACCGCTCGCCGCCAGAGCAGCGAACTGCCGTATCTCCTCCCTGAGCGCCTCGTGATCCTTCAGCCCGGTTATCCACTCCTCGGGCACCTCGCTGCTGCCCGCTGCAAGCAACAGCCCCAGCACCAGCCCACGATGGACACTGTCGCCACCAATTTCCGCATTGGCTCGCAAAGTGCTGATCAGTCCGCAGTCGTGCTCTTTCCCAAGTTTCGCCATAAGTGGCAGTGCCTGTTCAACATAGCAGGCCGTCGCAAAGTAATCCGTACTTCTGGTCTCTGCACCCTCCTTCAGAAAGCTCATGTGCAGGCGCCAGGCTTCATCAGCCGGGATATTTCCCGGGCCGTCATGTTCCCGGTATGCCTTGAACAGCTCATCGCCAGAAATCGCTGGCGACGGCACCTGCGCCAGCAGATCTTTAAACACTTTCTGAGGGTCGCTGCCATTAACCAATCGCAGCAATGCCGGCACCAGTACACCAAGACCACTGCTTACCACTTCCGAGCGGTGCGTCAGTTGCTGGTGAGTGATTGCCATGCCCATGGCGATGAACTGATTGTCCGAATTCAGCAGAGATAGCACCAATGGCCTTATCAAACCGCCGACGCTATCGATCGACCAGACCTGACGCTGCTGCTCAGCACAATTCTCTGGCGCGATACCCAGGCTGTAATTCTCGAACCAGCGGCGCAAATAGATTTCAGTGTACGGGTCTGAATTGTCACGCGGTGTTGTCATGTAGCCAATAAAATCCTGCATGAAGCCATCCTGGCTGTACCCACCGCGGGAGATCACTGACCGCATCAGCAACCGCAGCAGTCCGGCACCAAGTGTAGACTCACCTGCCTGTGAGCCATGGTGGTAGTGAATCCGCTCTTCGAGCGAGGTTGTCTCATTGCCATGCTCGCCCTCCCGGGCGTCCAGTTTGAATTTGAAATCACTGTAGCTGGTGCGATAAAACCTGGTGTGTTCATGAAGAATGTCGAAGTCGCGATCGCAGGCCTTTGCCTTTTTTACGTCCGGCTGATAGCTGCTGCCCACCATGAAGGAATCCGGATGAGGGTGCGGCGCCGGATAATACTGGTCGATACCGCTGGGGAACTGTTCACGAATGTGATCTGTTGAATAAAACCAGTGCACCGGCATTGCCAGTGCGTCGCCAATAAACGCGCCCCACAATGCATTCTCGATACGGCTGGCAATCGAATCACTCATGGTCCTGCTCCTTCGCTGTGCGTGTTCTATATCCAGTATACGCGCCATAAATATCAGCGGTTTGCCTCTTCGCGATGAGAACTCTAGACTGCATACACGGACAGCCAATGCAAATATGTTAAGCGGCTGGCCTCAGGGTTTGCCGTGCCAATGCTGGCTGTACATCGGACATTCCACCTTCCAGGAGGACTGTATGATTACTCTGTATAGCTGGAACACGCCCAATGGCCAGAAAACCTCCATCATGCTCGAAGAGCTCTGCCTGGACTACCGCGTCGAAGCGGTAAATATAGGCAAAGGTGAGCAGCATGATCCGGAATTTCGACGCATTAGCCCCAACGGCAAAATCCCGGCCATGACCGATGCCGAACACAAAGACGCGACGGGCACGCCCAAACGGGTCTTCGAGTCCGGCAACATACTGATTTATCTGGCCGAAAAAACGGGCAAACTGCTCCCTGCCCGCTGGCAGGACCGAACCGAAGTGCTGGCCTGGCTGTTCTTTCAGGTTGGGCACCTTGGTCCCATGGTTGGTCAGTGGCACTGGTTTGACGAAGGCGCTCCCGCGCACAGTGAGCTGGCAATCAAACGATATCGTGAAGAAACGCTGCGCCTGCTGGAGGTATTGAATGGCCGGTTGGGGGCAGTGCCCTGTCTCGGTGGCACTGACTACAGTATTGCTGATATTGCCAACTACACCTGGGCAAAATCGGCGGTAGAGCAAATGCAGGACGAAGAACCTGACGCGATAGCAGCGCTGAAATCATTGCATGACTGGTTAAGGCGCGTCGGGTCGAGACCAGCGGTGGAGCGAGGCATGGCGGTTCCGACCGCGGAGCAAAAAGAAGAGTCCGGAATGGCAGGACCGAAAGCGGGCCCTGCGGGTGGTGGCACAGTGCTGCCGTGAATCATACCTCCAGATCCAGTTACAGCTTATTCCAGCCTTCGTGTCCAGTCGTAGCTCAAGCACTGCGCGACTCCATTCAGGTCGCCCTTTCAGGCTGTCGCCTCGATGGGTGGGCGGCGTGGGATGATCTTGCCATTCAGCACTTTGCCCAGTCTCGTCGGCCGCACCAGCCAGTGGTAACTGATCAGCAGCAATGCGGTTGTCACCAGCAGGATTGCCGGAAACTTAAGGCTCCAGTGCAAGGGCAGCTGGGCGACTGCAACCTGCAGGACAAACACAATCGGCAAGTGAACCAGATACATCCAGTAAGACGCATCGGCCAGATAGCGCCAGCGCTTGCTTGGCTGTGAAAGGTAACGCAGTGCCGTGCCAATAAGGCCAAAAGTCCAGAACCACATGGCACTGGTATAACTCAGTATGTACACTGGTCTTTGCCAGGACGCTTCGCTCACAAAGGGGTTGGGCTCCAGTGATGGAATCACACCCACCAGCAGCAGACTGACAATCGTCATCACAAGTGCCAGAACCAGTTGTGCAGGCCCATTGCGACGAATTGACTGCAGCAGGTCACTCTGCCGGTCCAGAAACCAGCCCAGTACAAACGCGCCGCCATACCCAACCATGGCGGGCACTTGCGGTGTCAGGCCGTAGTCAGGGGTAGGCAGACCAAACCAGGCTGGCCAGTTCGGGCTGGTCAGGAATACCAGCGCCAGCGGCAGACCAAACATCACAGGCCCGACAACTGTTGATGACAGGCCGGCAACCAGCCTGTCGACGAATTTATGCAACCAGGAGCTGTCACCCAGAACGGCAACGAACAGCTGCCGAAGCGCCAGGACAATTACATAAAAAATGCACAGATAATACAAAAACCACAGGTGTGTGAGCGGCAAACCCATCGCTGGCGGTTCGGGAGCTTCGGCACCAGCATCACCAAAGGTTCGGATGAGACCCCAGACAACTATCACTCCCATCAGAGGTGCCAGAATTACCCAGCCCACCAGCATCGGCAGCGCTATGCGCCGAACCCGGTCGCGGGCGAAGGCACTGAATCCGCGTCGATGAAATACTTTGTGCGCGAAAAAACCGGCAATCAGAAAAAACAGCGTCATGCGGAAAATGTGGATGACGTAAAACAGAACACCCAGAGTGGCACTCTGCGACACATCCATGGCCGGGATGGGAAGAAAGAATGACATCGTTGTATGCAATACGATACCGGCCAGCAGTGCGAATGCGCGAACTGCATCCAGGGCATGCAGGCGATCTGGTTCAGTGATTTGGACAGCCACAATGGAGCCTCCTGTTATATGACATCCTGCTTTTTGTTTTGCGTCACAACGGCTGCCAGCGGCAGCAAAACACATGCGGCTATTTCCAGCAATACAATCAGTACCACATCTGCCGGCCAGACAATCAGGTCGGCACTCATGCTTTGTGCAATGGACGGCATGCGCATCAGCAGATTGATCACCAGCGTGATGCCCATATTGGTCAGAATGATGGTGCTAATCACGATTTTCTCGGAGCTGGTCACCAGCATCACGGCCAGAAAAATACAAAAGTTGACGGCAAAGTAGAGTTGCATCGGCAACATAAAAACGATCAGGCCATCAGGCTCTGCTGCAAGCAGCACGATTGCCGCCAGGGAAGCGGCGGTCAATACAATCCAGGGAATCATAAACAGGAGCAATGACGAGAGTGTCTTGGAAATTGTGTACTGTCTGTGCGAAACCGGCAGGCTCAGCACAAATAGCTGCACCTGTTTGTCGCGTTCCATCGTCACATTGTACATTCCAATCAGCACACTAAAAGCGACCAGCGTTGTTATGTAAAGCACCGAACTGATGATAGGCCCGACACTCTCAATGGCAATAGTCGCCAGCGATACCAGACCGGCGAGAATGACGATCGGCACCAGCCGAATCCGCAGGGAAAGATCTTTTTTAACCAGTTGGACAATTACAGAATTCATTATGCAGTTGCCTCCGGCTTTTCCAGTTCACGCCGTTTGCTCATGACGCTGGCGACAAAAATCTCCTCAAGATTCATCCGCTGCACATCCCGGACTACCGCGCCACTGTCCCGATAAGCCTGCTCAAGCGCCGGGCTCCAGTTACCGGTTGTAATGACGGTGCTGCGACCACTGGAAACAATGCTTGCCAGACCTGTGTCGGGCGGCAGCTTGGCAGCCTCCGGCACATCAAGCTGGATACGACGCCAGCGTTCCATGAAGGAATCCTTGTCGCTGGACTCAATCAGATGACCACGGTCAATAAAGGTAATCTGGTCTGAGATCTGCTCAACATCACGGGTATTGTGGGACGAGAAAAGGACCGAGCGGGAATCATCAAGCATCACATCGGTCAGTTCAGCCAGTATTTCGTGACGTGCCACGGGATCGAGGCCGGTGGTCGGTTCATCCAGCACCAGCAGTTTTGGGCGTCGTGACAGTGCCATCAACAGCAGCGCCTTGGTGCGTTCCCCGGTGGACAGATTCTTTATTGGCTGGGCCAGATGAAGATTAAAACGCTTTAACAATTGTTCAGCGTAGGACTTGTCCCAGTAAGGCACCATGGCGCGAACAAAGTCGATGTGCCAGCCCAGCGTTGCATTGGCGTGCAAACCCATGCCATCGGCCACATAGGCGATGTCGCGTTTGGCTTCAGCCTGAGCTGCCTTCATGCTTCTGCCAAGCACTGACACACTGCCGGCATCGGGCTGCAACAACCCCATAATCAACCGGATGGTAGTCGTTTTGCCTGCACCATTCGGCCCAACAAACCCCATTATCTGCCCTTCTTCCAGAGTGAAAGACAAATTCTGCAGTTCGAAAAACGGGTAACGCTTGCCGACCTTTTCCACAGTGATGGCGAGTGAGGTCATGAGTTTTTCTCCTTGTGCTTTTGCTGCAGCATTTGCAGACGCTGTAGCAACGCCTTGTCATCCAGTCCCAGGAGCGCCGCACTGTCGATGGCATCCTGCAAGTGAGAATCCAGGGCCTGCTGCTGCAGTGATGCACCGAGTCCAGGTTTGTCAGAAATGAATGAACCCTTACCCTGTCGCGTGACAATGACACCTTCGCGCTCCAGCTCCAGATAGGCACGCTTGACGGTAATCACACTGATGCTGAGTCCGGCTGCCATGGCCCGGATTGACGGTATTTCCTGGCCAGGCGCCCAGTCGCCCGCCGCCACGCGATGGCGGATCTGCTCCATGATCTGCAGATACATCGGGCGATGGTCGGTCTGTGACAGTGATAGCTCGGTGTGCATATTCATATACACACTATATACAGTAGCGATTTTGCCTGTCAATGCCGGCAGTTAACTTTTTTGGCAGGAACTGCCTGGAACGAGTGAGGTAAGATGCCAATCAGGGACTGACTGGAAAGGTGAATCTGGAGGATTGATTGTCATGACAGCCAACACACATGAGTATTACCTGAAAAAAGCCATTGCCCTGGCGGTGGACTCCGTCCAGCGTGGCGGCGGACCCTTTGGTGCAGTCATTGTGCGTGATGGCAAGGTGGTAGCCGAAGCCTGGAACCAGGTGACGGCCCAGCATGATGCGTCGGCGCACGCGGAAGTTGCGGCCATTCGTAAAGCAGGTGCTGCACTGGGGCGCCATCACCTGGATGACTGTGTGCTTTATGCCAGTTGCGAGCCCTGTCCGATGTGCCTGGCGACAGCATTATGGGCTCATATTCCCAGAATATACTTCGCGGCACCCCATAGTGAGGCAGCACGTGTCGGGTTTGCGGATACGCATATTGCAGAGCAGCTGTATGGGCAGGCGCGACCGGTGGCGCTGACCGAAGGTCTGGTTTCACAGCTTAAGGTGCCGGATGCAAGCATGCCGTTTGAGGCGTGGCTGGCTCGGGTGGATCGGGTGGAGTATTGATTTGGCATCTGGCGCACCCGGAGAGATTATTCGGCCCATCCATGGGCCTCACCCTTCGGGCTCGCTTCGCGCGTGCAAAATTGCTCCTGGCAATTTTGTCGAACTGGGGAGTTCTTTCTCGACGGGCGACTGATAAATAAAAAGGGGGAGTCTAACCCGAATACGCTCATTAAGACCTTGGAGGACTGGAAGGCCATTCTTGTAGTGGTCTAATAAAACCGGACACCATTTAAGGTGGTAATATTACCACATTGACAGAGGTGTTCGATGGTTAGAAAACGACGCACATTTACAACAGAATTCAAATTGGAAGCCGCCCAGCTGGTTACTGAGCAGGGGTACTAAATCCCCCAGGCCAGTCGCTCGCTCGGTATCGGAGAGACAGCACTGCGCCGCTGGGTTAACCAGCTCCAGCAGGAGACCCAAGGCATTACGCCAAACTCCAAGGCCTTGACCGCCGAGCAGCAACGGATAAAAGAACTTGAGGCGCGGATCGATCGTCTGGAACGGGAAAAATCGATACTAAAAAAGGCTACAGCTCTCTTGATGAGCGAACAGATGCAACATACGCGCTGATCGATAAATTGAGAGAGCAGGAATCGCTGGAGCTGATCTGCCAGGCCTTTGATGTACCGAAGAGCACCTACTACGACTACAAAAAACGTAGTCAGAAAGTGGACGTTGAGCGATTGACGCTTCGGGCAGCGATCAAGAAATTGTTTCGGGACACACGAAACTCGGCGGGCAGCCGGACACTGGTCGATCTGATGCGTGACTTGGGTCATTGCATTGGCCGATTCAAAGTGCGCAGCCTGATGAAAGAGTCTGGACTGACATCGAAACAACCGGGGCCACACGCCTACAAGCTGGCCAATGAAGAGCGGCCAGACATCCCGAATCATCTGGACCGGGAGTTTGACGTTGATGCACCTGACAAGGTCTGGTGTGGTGATGTGACCTATATTTGGGCGGATAATCGCTCGCATTATCTGGCAGTTGTCCTGGATTTGTATCGTCGTCGTGTGATTGGCTGGGCTTTATCAACCAGCCCTGATGCACAACTGGCCGTTAAAGCGCTTGATATGGCGTATGAGCAACGAGGTAAACCAACAGGTGTCATGTTCCACTCTGATCAAGGATGTCAATATACCAGCCGTCTGTTCCGTCAACGTCTGTGGCGTTATCGGATAAAACAAAGCATGAGTCGGCGCGGTAATTGTTGGGATAATGCTCCAATGGAGCGGCTGTTCCGTAGCCTGAAATCTGAATGGGTACCGGCATTGGGTTACGTCTCAAAAAACGAAGCTGCTAAAGATATTGGCTATTACTTGATGGACTATTACAACTGCCGTCGGCCACATCAATTCAATGACGGTGTGCCACCGGCAAAAGCTGAACTTAAACCTAATTTTTTGTCCGGATTTAGTTGACCACTACACGTGTTGGAATGGCTGACGAACCTCCAACGTACTGAAGATGAGCGGCTGATTGTCATTATTGGCGATCTGAGCAGGCTGGTTCACAAGCTCATAGTGAGCATATTGGTGTTCCCGCCAGGCTTCTAGAGGTCATAAAGGATGGCAAGTATGAAGTGGCGCACCCGGAGAGATGATTCGGCCCATCCATGGGCCTCACCCTTCGGGCTCGCTTCGCTCGTGCAAAATTGTTCCTGGCAATTTTGTCGAACTGGGGAGTTCTCACTTAACCAGATACCACAAACAAAAAAGGCCCGCATAAAGCGGACCTTTTATTGTTTGGCGCACCCGGAGAGATTCGAACTCCCGACCAAGTGGTTCGAAGCCCCTGCCAACAAAGCTATATAATTGTTTTTATTAACTTTAATAGTGCGTCCGTTGCATGATTTTGCACTATAAAGCACAACAATGCCCAACCAAACCCGCAAAAGTCCCGCAAGGACGTAGTGCAGATTACGACGAGGAGGATCAATTAATCCGCAAATATACTAAACACCTTAATTGTGATCATAGCTAGGCATAACACCAAGCTTGAGAAGTGACCACTACAAGACTAGTTCGGTAACGCCAGAGCAATAATTTCCGCAGAGCCACTCCCGCTGACTGCCATCACAATGTACTGCTTGCCATTTTGTGTGTAGGTCATTGGCAGACCCGTTTGTGAGGCGGGCAGGTCAATCTCCGCAAGAATCTCGCCGGTCTTCTTGTCGTGGGCACGAAACACCGGGTTGCCACCCTGGCCTTCACCGGCAAACAGCAGCGATTTGGTCACAAGCAGACCCGCACGTGTTGGAATTCCGGTGCGAGGAATCTCTACACCCTGCAGTAGCGGGTGGTCCGCTATACGTGCTGGTGTATCCGCATTGGCGACAGTCCAGTCAATTTCACCGGTGCTCAGATTCATGGCGGTAATGCGTCCCCATGGCGGCCTAACAATCGGAAGGCCATTGACTGTTGGCGTGCGCGCCGGACCCTGGATCCAGTCCACAGTAGAGAACTCGGCGCCAGGCACCAGCGACAATACCGCCACATCTGTGCGCGAGGGAATGTATAGCACGCCGGTGTCAGGATCATAGGCTCCGCCCTCCCAGTTTGAACCACCAAGCGTGCCGGGCAGACTCAGCGTGCCCAGTGTGCCGTCAGCGGCATTGGCAACCGACGGTGGTGCAAAAAATTCTCCCATGCGATATGGCTTCACCGCTTCACGCGCCTTGGCCAGAATCTCTGGGGTAAAATTCAACAGATCGGCATCACTGATACCTTGACGATCGTATGCTGGCGGTTTGGTGGGATGCGGCTGCGTGGCTGCTGTCCACTCACCTGGTACATCCGTCTGTGGCACCGGGCGCTCTTCAATTTCCCAGATCGGCTCACCAGTAGCGCGATCCAGCACATAGGCAAACGCCTGTTTGGTCAGTTGCACCAACACTTTCCTGCCATCGGGCAGATCCGCCAGAATCGGGGTGGATGGCGTGTCGTAGTCCCAGATGTCGTGATGAACAAATTGATAATGCCAGCGGTATTCGCCTGTACGGTAGTCCAGAGCAACAACGGAATTGGTGAACAGATTATTGCCCGGACGGTCTCCGCCATAACGGTCGCCTGTTGCCGATTCTGTCGGCAGATAAATCAGGCCCAGCTCAGGGTCGGCTGACATGGCAGACCACACACCGCCATTTCCGCTGGTCTGAGCCGAATCATTTAACCAGGTGTCATAACCCATTTCACCGGCGACAGGAATATTGCGGTGCGTCCACAACAGCTCACCGGAACGCGCATCATAGGCCCTCACATCACCTTTGATATTGTCCGCATGCGGAGGACGCATACTGACCTGGTGTGCAGCACCCACCACCACGACATCCCCCACGACGGTCGGCGGAAACGTCAGCGTCACATCCAGATCGTCGCGCACCGGGCTCACACGCAGCCCCTCAGTCAGATCGAGGATGCCCCCATCAGCGAAACTCTCCACCAAATCACCGGTTTTGGCATCAAGCGCCGCCATGAAATAACCGGGTGTGACCACAAAGATCACGTTATTCTGGCCATCAGTCCAATAGGCCACACCTTTACCGGAGTTCTTGCGCGGGGAGCTTTCAAAACGCTCGCCTTCCATCGGACGCCACATCCACAGGGTCTGACCAGACTCTGCATCAATGGCCACCACGTTACGTGTGGTACCTGCTGTCGCATATAGCACGCCGTCAACCATGATCGGGGAGGTAACATTCAGCCCCTCTGGCCGCGGGCCGAAGTTTTCGGCTTTCCAGCGCCAGGCAATCTGCAGGTCCTGCACATTGCTGACATTGATCTGTTCCAGCGGGGAATAACGGTTGGCGTTCAGGTCACCATTGATGTTGGCCCACGGCATGTAATCGGGCCCCACATCTTCACCACCCTGACGGATGGTGAAACCAGCCAGATCGGTAATGGTCATATTCTCGATGGAGCCTGTGGCGCTGGCCAATCCCAATACATAGGCGGTCAGATCCAGGTACTGCGCGGGACTCAGCGAGCCGGGTGTCTCCGCCGGCATGGTGCTCATGATCTCCTGATGCAGCTCATTGGCCGGACGTCCGATCCAGCTGTTACGGATGCGCATTTCAATGTCCGCCTGTACATGGCAGCGGGCACACTCTGACTGGAACAACGTGGCGCCGCGTTCGACAGATGCAACTTGCGCATGAGTGTTGACAGCCCAAAAAGCTGACAGCATTACGAATAGCATTCTTATGAACACAGATATTCTCCTTTTGACTAGATGCGTACTTAGTCCTGAGTATCCAGAGCGGCGCGAATGCCACGTGCCAGAACCTCCGGGCTGTTATTTCCCCAGTAATGAAGAAAATAGTAGGCAGGTGTTTCGCCTGTCATATGGTTATGCAGCGTGACGACATGGATGCCTGCCTCGCGCAATGCTCTCAGCACAGGCTGTACTTCGTCGGTTGTCATGGCAAAGTCTCCGGCGACAACCGCGTGATCTGCATTTCCGGCGAAAGCTGCCCATGTGGACAAACCCATGGACGCACCGAACTCTGTGCCATGCATGGTGGCCGTGCGGCCAAAGGTAAATCTCAGTACCTGTCCGTTGAGGGCACTTTCTGACTCAAGAATGGTTTCTATGGCATCGACGTTATAGCGGCCGGTTATTTCGGGAACCTCACCAGGGAATCGATTGCCTGGTTCGGGATTTGCTTGCCGAACAGCCGTGATGGCATCCCACATGGCTTTGACGCCGACCGCCAATTGTTCTGCGTCCTGGCCATGACCGCCAATGTGCATGAAGTACACAGCAGGCCGGTCAAAAATAAAATGATTATGCAGGCCAGTGATGTCGAGATTGTGAGCGATGGCGGCATCCATTGCCGGCGTAATTTCGTCTTCGAACACCACGGTATCGCCCATAAGCATCACACCGCCATCTGCAACGTCCTTGAATGCAGCCCAACTGCCCAGGCCAGCCTGCGTTGGTAACAAAATGCCATCCACGGTAACTGGCACATCATCTCGCGACCATGCAATACGGACGACGCCGTCGTCCTGCACAGTCGCCGACGTGCCTGCTGCGCGAGAAATGGCATCTGAATCCAGCCCCTCCGCAGCGTCCACCAGCGTCAATGGTATCGCGACTAACACCGCGCAAGTAAAGCTAACTGCTTTCAACAATTGTGTTTTCATTTTCGTTTCCTCATCGTGTGCAAATATAACGTTGGATTGTAGAGATTGCTGCCAGAAGGCATACACTCTCCTCGAAAATTTTTTTGTCTTAAGCGCCACCCGCGACAAGCACATACCAGGCCATACCCAGCAGCGCACAGACCAGAATCACCGGCATCATTCCAACCTTGAAACGCAGCATCGCAATAAAGGCGCCCGCCGCCAACGTCACGCTGGCGAGATCAATGGTTCCCCAGTCGGGTATCAATAGCTGCATGCCGGAGCGATTGACGGTTTCAACGTCCGCAAACGCAACATGCACGGCAAACCAGATCGCCAGATTCATCATCACCCCAACGACGGCCGCAGTGACCGCAGACAACGCAGCGCTGACGGTTTTGTTGTCGCGCATGTTTTCGACATACGGCGCACCCAGAAATATCCACAGAAAGCACGGCACAAAGGTCACCCAAGTCACCAGCACCGAAGCCAGAATGCCGGCGGTGAACGGGTCAAGTGCACCCGCTTCACGAAAAGCCCCCATATAGGCGACGAACTGCACCACCTGAATCAGCGGCCCTGGTGTGGTTTCGGCCATACCCAGGCCATCCAGCATTTCTCCCGGTGCCAGCCAGCCATAGTTCTGCACGGCTTCCTGCGCCATATACGCCAACACCGCATAAGCGCCGCCAAAAGTCACGACAGCCAGTTGACTGAAAAACACACCCATTTGCGTAAAGACATGATCCGGACCCAATGTGATAAACAGCGCGGCCAGTGGCACAAACCACAGCGGCAACCACACTGCCAGAACTTTCAGTGCGCGCGTCAACGTGGCGTTGGTATGTTGCCCCACACCGCTGTCCATCATGCTGTCCACTGCCCGATCGGCATCACCAAGGGACGAATGGCCCTTGATGACCACAAAACTCTCGGGGTCGAAATAACGTCCTATCAAACCAATCACCGCCGCTGTCAGAATCACCAGCGGAAACGGTACAGCAAAGAAAAATATGGCAATAAAAGCGCTGGCTGCCAGCGTATACATATACGCATTCTTCAACGCGCGCGACCCGATACGAATCACCGCCTGAATCACGATGGCCAGGACGGCAGCTTTGATACCAAAGAACAGGGCCTGCACCAATGTGACATCCTGAAAGCCCGCGTATAAAACGCTCAGAACCAGAATGCTCAGAAACCCGGGAAGCACAAATAATCCGCCGGCAACCAGACCACCTTTGGTGCCGTGCAGCAACCAGCCCAGGTAGGTGGCAAGCTGCTGTGCCTCCGGGCCGGGCAATACCATGCAATAGTTCAGTGCATGCAGGAAGCGGCTTTCGCTGACCCAGCGTTTTTCATCCACCAGGATGCGATGCATCACGGCGATTTGACCTGCCGGGCCGCCAAAACTGAGCAGCGCGATACGCCACCACACACGCACCGCGTCGGAGAAACTCACCTGGTGACCATACTTGTTGGTTTGCTGTGCAGAGTCCTGCATGATTTATGTCTCCATGGACCAAGCGGTTATCAGACTGTTAAACACAATTTCTGCCGCATGCAGCAGTTCGTCGTCATTGCTGAAGCTGGCCCGCAGGCCAGCCAGCACGGATTCGATACCGGTGGCTTCTGCCACGGGCGTGCCGCCAACATCCAGATAGTGCACAACGCTGGCAAGACGCTGTAGCGCCGGGTCGTTTAGCCCAAAGCTGGCTAACAGGACCTCGAAAGTGACTTTGTCGGCGACATGAGTGAAAGTGGCACCGTCAAAATCAAAACCCAATGCGTCGTCGGGGCAATCATCAGGGGATGCCAGCCACAACATTTGCGCGGATGAGTCTATGAATTGGCGGATCAACCATGCGCTGGCCAGGCGATCGACCCAGGGACGTGCGCGGGTCGCCCACACTTTGCCTTGATAGTCAGCAGCATGCAAGCGGCAAATGGCGCCGGCCCGCCCTACGGGCTCATCGGGGGAGAGGATACGATGGGCATCGCTTTCCAGCTGCAGCAGATCAGCTTCCACTCTACTTTGAGTAGCGTCAGGGAAGAAATCCACTTGCGTAATTCGAGCAAAGCGTTTTCGTAGCTTGCGACCTTGTTTGATGACATCAGGCGCGTTATCCATTGTCAACAAGGCGTGTTGCTGACGGATCTCCTCCTGCAAGGCTTCGTACTCCGCTGACCTGTTAAATAATTGACGGAATTCGTCATGTGCCTGATAGTCAACAGAAAATACATGGGCAACCCCGCCTCCGGCACGTATTTCCTGAGTAATGGGATCAAACGCGGCAAGATGATCAACCGTAGCAGGCAGCAAATAAACACCATCGCGCAAAGAAACAGCGCCGGAGGCCTTGATCGTGCGCCATACGCGCATGCGCACGGTGGCGTTTTCGGTAGGCAGGGAGATAATAAGCAACGTCCACGACATATTTGTAGAATGTACTACATATTTTGTTATATGCAACTCATAATGTATTACCCGCCTTCAAAATGAAGCATAAACGCGTTCCGAAGGGAGCGAGTTGAACAAATGGGTATAACCCGTGGATTGACCCTGCGTTGAACGCGGTGATACAGTTCTGACTGATAATCCAATAAAGCGTTGAAGCCGTGTTTCGCAAAGTCATTCTCGCAATGGTGCTAGTCCTTCACTACTCGTTGGCATTCGGAGCCATTGAGGCTTCTGCCATGCCAGATGAACAGCATCCCTTTGGCAAGGCAGTCCATCACGATCATCATCACTCGCATGCCGATGACCACAGCCACGATCACAACAATCACTGGGGGCAGGACAGCAGCGCGCCGCACGAAATCACTGGCGATGTGCACGATCACCAGCACAAACACGGTATAAGCATTCAATTGAACATGGATATGCCCGGGTTATTGGCTCTGGATTTTTACAGAGCTGACTGTCCGCCGGTCACCTGGTACCGGCTCGATCACAACTCACTGAGTTACGCCCCCGCCGTCCCTCCGCCCAATCCCCTGTAGTCTCGGGCTTTATGCCCGTTCGTATCGTTTTTTTGAGTCCGATCCAGGACTGCTAACCTTGATGGCAGCAGTGTGTATCGATCTACGATATCCGACTGTCAGGTTGTTTCGACATGAAAAATTACTTTTGCCACTCCCGCCTTTTCATCAGGCTGGCCGTGGTCTCAATCTTGGTGTTTTTTACGGTTGCAGGATTTCCGGCTGACGTGCTGGCGCACGGTGTCACTGCAGGTGATAAAGGGTTTATTCAGGAAAGTAGCGGGGTCATGATATTTCCGTTTATTTACCTGGGTGCAAAACATATGGTCACAGGCTACGACCACCTGCTGTTTTTAGTCGGTGTTATCTTTTTCCTTTACCGATTCAAAGATGTTGCGGTTTACGTCAGCCTTTTTGCGCTGGGTCACACCATAACCCTGCTGTTTGGCACACTGATGCAGATAAGCGTTAACCCTTATCTGATTGATGCCATTATTGGTTTTTCCATCGTCTACAAAGCCCTCGACAATCTGGGTGCCTTCCAGCGCTGGTTCGGCGTGCAGCCCGACACCCGCATTGCAACCATGATTTTTGGCCTGTTTCACGGCTTCGGGCTGGCTACCAAAATTCTCGACTACCAGGTTTCACCTGATGGACTGGTGACGAATCTGATTGCCTTTAATGTCGGCGTTGAAATCGGTCAGCTGCTGGCGCTGAGCGTCATCCTGATCGCAATGGGCTTCTGGCGTCGCTCCACCCGTTTTAGCCGCCAGGCCTACACCGCCCAAGTTGTGCTGATGACCGCCGGCTTCCTGCTGACGGGTTATCAACTCACCGGATACTTCGTTGCCTGATCTCCATCAACTATTTTGCAACAGGAACTCAATCATGCATATCACCAATAAGCCAGCAGAGGCAGATTTGCCCTCGACTCTGCAACTTCTCAAATCGACCGTCATTGCAGCTATTGCCGCCTTGCTGTTGTTGCTCATTATTGTCATGCCAGCTGAATACGGCGTAGATCCGACAGGGCTGGGCAACATCACAGGCCTTACACGAATGGGTGAGACAAAAATGGCGCTGGCCGATGAGGCCGCCGCTGAAGAACGGGCACTGGCGGCTGCCATGAATCAACCATTGACAGAGCCCGATGTCGGGTCCACCGAAACTCAGCAGACCGGCGCACCGGCACCTGCTACCGCACGCGAAGAAGTCGCACATTCACCAATGCCAACACCCGTGGAGTCCGCTATTCGCAGCGATGAAATGCAAGTGTCACTGGCACCGGGTGTCGGCAGAGAAATCAAGGTAACCATGGCACAAGGAAAAACCGTTGAATACAGCTGGCAATCCGACGGCGGCATTGCCAACTTTGATATACATGGCGATTCGGTGCCACTTGAGATTGATTACCACAGTTACAGTCGGGGCGCCGAACAAAGCAGCAGCGGCGAACTGGAGGCAGCCTTTGATGGCAATCATGGCTGGTTCTGGCGAAACCGGACCGACAATCCGATTGTGATAACCATACAGACGCGCGGTGAATACACCGACATATTTCTTCTTGAATAAGGAGGCGTTCATGCGCGCTCAAAAGACAGTAATGACCAGCGCGGTCTCAACAGCACTGCTATTGATCTCTGCCCTGTCACTCGCTGCGGAAGAAATCACGCTCGAGCAGGCAATCATCAACACCATCACTCAAAATCCGGAGTTGCAGGCTTTTGGCTACGAATTGCGGGCACAGGACGGTGTGATTTTACAAGCCGGACTGTCACCAAAACCTGAGTTCACGGTTACCGTCGAGGATGTCCTCGGAACAGGCGTGGCGCAGGCGCTATCCGGTGCACAAACCACCGCAAGCATCAGTTGGGTACTTGAAGGCCAGCTGCGCCAACGGCGGATAGACGCTGCTCGCACAGGATCACTGGTGCTGGCCAGCGAAGCGGAAGTGATGCGCCTGGATGCTGCCGCCCAGACAGCCCGTTATTACATCCAGGCACTGGCACATCAAGCCAGGCTGCAACTGGCCGCACAGTCAATTACGCTGGCTGAAGATGCTGTGACCACCATCAGCCAACGGGTTTCCGCCGGCACCTCACCCCGGTCGGATCTGGCCAGAGCACGCGCTGAGCTGTCCATGCGAAAACTGATGCAGGAGGATCTGCGACACGAGCTGGTCGGATTTTATCACCGTATCGCTGCACAATGGGGAGTGCTGGAGCCGGATTTCAGCCAGGTCGAGGGCAACCTTATGAATCTTCCTGCTCTTGAACCTTATCCTGCCCTGGAAGCACGAATTGAACAGAACCCGGATCTGACGCGCTTCCTCTCGGAACAACGCCTGCACGAAAGCACGCTGTTACTGGAGCAGGCCAGGCGCAACTCGCTGTGGCGTTTTAATGCCGGTGTGCGCCGGATCGAGAGTAGCTCCGATGTGGGTTTTGTTGCCGGGGTGACCATTCCCCTGAATCGCGGCAATCAGAACCAGGGCCGCATTGAAGAGGCGCGTGTCAGGTTGGAGCAAGCTTCCGTCAACCAGGAGGCTGAACGCATTCGAATGAAACTGTCACTGTTTCTGTTTTATCAGGAGCTGGAACACAGCCTGCATATTGTTGAGTCCTTGCGCAGCGATGTCATTCCTGAATACGAACTGGCTTTGTCCGAGGTAAGACGAGCATATGAGCTGGGCAGTTCCAGCTACATGGAGTGGCTGCAGGTCCAGAATGATTTACTGGCAGCGCGCGAGCAACTGCTTGAAGCCAGTGTGCTTGCCCATCAAAACATGATTGAAATTGAACGATTGACTGGCGTGCGCATAGCGCAGAGCGCATCTGAACAGTGAGGCTGACAATGTATCCAATAAATTATTTTTTCGCAAACCTGAGGCACGTTCGGGCAATCTCGCGCATTGCTCCTTTGCTTTTATTCATGATGCTGTCTTCCTGTGGGGAGTCCGCAAATACCGAAGCGACAACGCCTGACGCGGAGAACGCAGTCACCGATGAGCGCGGGCCAAACAATGGCATTCTGCTGCGCGACGGTGAGTTTGTGCTGGAGCTGGCCATTTTCGAAACCGGCGTACCGCCTGAATATCGGGCGTGGGCAACCGTCAACGATCAACCTGTGGACCCAGAGGACCTGGACCTGAATGTCCAACTTACCCGCCTGGGTGGTGTTGTGGATGACATTGACTTTGTGCCAACCGGGGATGCCCTGCGTGGTGATATGGTGATTTACGAGCCTCACTCGTTCAGTGTCTCGGTCGCGGCCTCGTACAATGGCAACACGCATCGTTGGTCCTATGACAGCTTTGAGGGGCGCACGAGGATAGAGCCGGCTGTCGCTGAAGCCCTGGGCATTGAAACTGACATTGCGGGGCCTGCTGTTATCGAGGAGACAATCCCGGTTTACGGTCGTATTGTGGCAAATTCGGATGATGTCAGTAACGTCACGGCAAGATTTGACGGAAAAATTGAAACGGTGGCTGTTGCATTGGGAGATTACGTCAATGCAGGCGACACGCTCGCCACCATCGAAAGCAATCAGAGTCTCACATCTTTCGAGCTGCTCGCCCCGATAAGCGGCCTCATTACTGCAAGAAACGCGTCGGGAGGGGAATCAACGGCAGGGAGAGTGCTGTTCACCATCACCGATACATCAACCGTCTGGGCCGACCTTGCGGTTTTTCCTTCTGACCTGCCACGCATTAGTGTCGGGGAACGTGTAACCATCAACACACCGCTTACTGATACGCCGATTACCGGCACAATTGCCAGAATCCTGCCAGAGACAGCATCCAATCAGGCAGTGACAGCACGTGTTGTGCTGGATAATCCGGACGGTGTGCTGCGGGCCGGAACCTGGGTTCAGGCTCAGATCAATATCGCGGAGCACGAGGTTCCGTTGGCCGTCAGACGCGAAGGGCTGCAGGCATTTCGCAATTTTACCGTCGTTTACGCACAGATTGGTGATCAATATGAGGTCCGCATGCTGGATCTTGGACGCCAGTCAGCGGAATGGGTCGAAGTGCTGGGGGGACTGGAGCCGGGGACGCGATACGTCACTGAGAACAGTTACATCCTGAAAGCTGATGTCGAAAAAGACGGCGCATCGCACGACCACTGAGGAGCCATCATGCTTGAATCAATTGTTAATTTTTCTTTGGCCCGACGTGGTTTGATACTGGTTCTGACCATGATGTTGGTCGGCCTGGGAATATGGAATTTTAATCGGCTGCCAATCGACGCCGTGCCGGACATCACTAACGTACAGGTCGCGGTGAACACCGCGGCCCCCGGCTACACACCACTGGAAGTTGAGCAGCGTATTACCTTTGCGCTGGAGAACGCCATGAGTGGTATGCCGGGCCTGTCCTATACACGATCGGTCTCCCGTTATGGCTTGTCTCAGGTGACTGCAGTCTTTGAAGACGGCACTGATATATATTTTGCCCGACAACAGGTCAGTGAAAGAATCTCGGCGGCGCGTAGTGATTTACCGGAAGGACTTGAGCCGGAGATGGGTCCGATCGCAACCGGGCTCGGTGAAATCTTCATGTTCACAGTGGATGCGGAGCCTGGCGCAACCAACGCTGATGGCACGCCGATCACCCCCACCGACCTGCGCAGTGTCCACGACTGGATTATCAGGCCACAGCTGCTCCGCGTGCCGGGTGTGGTAGAGGTCAACCCCATCGGTGGTTTCAGAAAAGAGATACTCGTGGCACCTGAGCCCGCGAAGCTGCTTGCTTATGGTGTAAGCAGCGCTGAGCTGTTTGACGCCCTGCAGCGTGACAATCGCAACCAGGGGGTGGGTTTTATCGAAAATAATGGCTCACAGCTGCTGATGCGGGTCCCCGGTCAGGCGGACAATCTCGATGACTTGCGTAATGTAGTCGTTACCCAGAGAAACAGTATTCCCATTCGGGTGGGCGATGTTGCCACCGTATCCGTCGGACAAGAGCTGCGCTCAGGGGCGGCGACCCAGGACGGACGAGAAGTGGTGATGAGCACGGTGTTTATGCTTGTTGGTGAAAACAGCCGGGAAGTGGCCAACAACACGGCTATGCGTCTGCAGGAGATCCAGCCAAGCCTGCCCCCCGGCATAACTGCCACAGCCGTTTATAACCGGACCACGCTGGTCGACAAAACGCTGCAGACCGTGCAGAAAAATCTGCTGGAAGGTGCGCTGCTGGTAATCGCGGTGCTATTCCTGTTGCTTGGCAATATACGCGCCGCCATATTGACGGCAGCCGTCATTCCCATCGCCATGTTGATGACCATTACCGGCATGGTACAGACCCGCGTCAGCGCGAATCTGATGAGCCTGGGCGCGCTGGACTTTGGTCTTATCATCGATGGCAGCGTCATCATTGTCGAGAACTGTCTGCGCCGACTCAGCGAAGCCAGTTCGCAGGGTAAACTGGAACTGAAACGCCGGCTTGAGGTGGTCTCGGCGGCGACAAGGGAAGTTATACGCCCTGCTCTGTTTGGCGTATTTATTATCACTGCTGTCTATATCCCCATTTTCGCCCTGGAAGGCGTAGAGGGGAAAATGTTCCACCCCATGGCAATGACCGTTGTGATAGCACTGCTCAGTGGCATGTTGCTCAGCATTACCTTTGTGCCGGCATGCGTAGCCATGCTGTTCACCAAACCTGTAACAGAAAAGAAAAACCCGATTATGTCTGTTGCACATTACCTGTACCAGCCTGCGCTGAAAGCCGCCTTGTATCTACGATGGGCAGTGGTGGTACTGGCCGTGGCACTGGTCGGTGTCTGTGCGGCATTGACCATGCGCATGGGCACAGAGTTTATCCCGAACCTGGACGAGGGCGATATTGCCATGCACGCATTACGCATACCCGGCACGTCTCTTGAACAGGCGGTCGCTTTACAGTTTAAACTGGAAGAAGAAATTCGAAATATGCCAGAGGTCGAACGGGTATTCTCAAAGATCGGCAGTGCTGAAGTAGCCACGGACCCGATGCCCCCAAGCGTGGCGGACACCTTTATTATCCTGAAAGAACGCGACCAATGGCCTGATCCATCAAAGCCCAAAACGCAGGTAGTGGCAGAACTTGAAGCGATAGTTACGCCGATCCCAGGCAATCGCTACGAGTTTCTGCAACCCATTCAGATGCGCTTTAACGAACTCCTGGCTGGCGTAAGAAGCGAGCTTGCCATCCAGGTCTTTGGTGACGATTTTGATCAGCTGATTGCACTAGGCACTGATATCGAAGCGCTTATGTCTGAAGTACCCGGTGTTGCCGATCTTGCGCTTGAGCAAACCACAGGGCTGCCGGTAATGACCCTGCAGCCGCGGCGGGAGACCATGGCACGCCTGGGACTTGGCATCACGGAACTACAGGACACGTTGGCCATGGCGTTCGGCGGCGCAGTAGCGGGTCAATTTTATGAGGGAGATCAACGCTCCGATATCGTGGTGCGCCTGGCTGAAGATCGACGCAGTAATCCCGACAGCTATCAACACCTGCCTGTCATGCTGCCCGATGGCAGCTATGTGCCGTTGGCGGAAGTAGCCGACATCAGCATCAGCACGGGCTACAATCAGGTCTACCGGGAAAACGGCAAGCGTCGTATCGTGGTCACGGCCAATGTGAGAGGCCGTGATCTGGGCTCGTTTGTGACCGAAGTACAACAGTCCGTCGAGCGCAATATAGACATCCCGCCGGGGTACTGGATTGAGTACGGGGGCACGTTTGAGCAATTGCAATCAGCCTCTCAGAGATTGCTGATAGTGGTGCCCGCTACGCTGTTATTGATCGCCTTGCTTCTGGTGATGGCACTGGGCTCTATCCGTGACTCAGCCATCATATTTTCCGGAGTGCCACTGGCGCTGACGGGGGGCGTCCTGGCACTGCTGATTCGTGATATTCCGCTGTCTATTTCTGCAGGCGTCGGGTTTATCGCATTATCCGGGATAGCTGTATTGAACGGGCTGGTTATGCTGTCCTTTATCCGTGATTTGCGGGCCCAGGGACAGACGCTTGATCATGCCATCCTTGAGGGTGCCATCGGACGACTCAGACCGGTGTTGATGACGGCGCTGGTAGCGTCTCTGGGTTTTGTGCCGATGGCACTGAATACCGGCATTGGCTCTGAGGTCCAGCGTCCGCTGGCGACGGTCGTGATTGGCGGGATTATTTCTTCAACCTTATTAACGTTATTCGTGCTGCCCGCGTTATATCGACTGGTGCATGGCGGACGTCAGAGTTCTACACCATAAAAACGTAATATGACCACGAGGGATTCTACCCCCGATTTTACGTAAACGCTGTCTTGTCGGGCGGGCAGATCAACTTTCCTTGAAATAACTGACCGACGCCCGGTCTGCGAGAAACGCGATGTACATATCAGGGGGGGGGCGGAGCAGCTGTGGAACTCTCACCAATCAGGCAATGATATCCCTTTCTCAGCAGTGCTCGAAATCGAATTCGAGGTTTGCGATGCGAAAAGTCGTGTAACTTGTCTCAGGTAAAAAAAAGCGGAAATTCAAAGATACATGATGTACGAGGTTGGATCATCGCGACGGCAACGTCACATAATTTAAGTCTGGAGAATAGTGAGATTATAATCGCCGTTACTTAACCGCGTGAGAAAAAGTCCCGCAAAGTCCCGCACTGACAATTACAAACTGAAAGCTGCCGACCAGACAACGCCACAAAGTCATTGTTTTTCATAATAAATTTTGCGCACCCGGAGAGATTGATTCGCAATCCGCTGTGGCGGATTACTCACCCCTTCGGGGCGGCTTGCAGCCGTCCAAAACGCGATGCGTTTTGTCGAACTGGGAGTTCTCATTAACCGGATACCACAAACAAAAAAGGCCCGCATCAAGCGGACCTTTGAACAACCTGATACATAGGTTACAGACTATACCGGAGACATAGGTTACACATGTCGGTATTTGGGAGGTTGCCCAAATGCCCTGGAAAGAGTGTAACCGTATGGATGAGAGACTTAAGTTCGTTGCCAGGTTGCTCGATGGGGAACCCATGACACAGGTGTGTCGCGATTTCGGCATCTCCCGCAAAACTGGCTATAAGATATTTAACCGCTACAAGGATAGCGGTCTGGAAGGGCTTGTCGACCGCAGTCGACGTCCCTATCGCCACGCAAACAAGCTACCGGTGCAGGTTGAGCGAACGATTTTGAAGCTCAAACAGCAATGGCCTGACTGGGGCGCACCGAAGATTCGTGAAAAGCTGATTCGTAACTTCCCGACCATCAAGGCGCCTGCCAAAAGCACCGTGCATGCTGTGCTTGAACGTCATGGCCTGGTTACACCACGGAAAAAGCGTCGTTACCGCGCACAAGGTACGCCATTGAGTGATTCGCTCACACCGAACGGGTTGTGGTGCACGGACTATAAGGGTGAGTTTTTACTGGGAAACCAGCGTTACTGCTATCCACTGACCATTACCGATTACCGCAGTCGCTACCTGCTGGCCTGCGAAGCACTGGAATCGACTCGGGAGAAAGATGCTTTTACTGTCTTTGAGCGCGTATTCAAAGAGTTCGGTGTGCCGTTTGCGCTTCGCAGCGATAACGGCCTGCCATTCGCCTCTCCCAACGCGCTATTCGGGCTAAGCCGTTTGTCGGTGTGGTGGCTGCGACTGCGTATTACGATCGAGCGCATCGAACCTGGCAAGCCTCAGCAAAATGGACGCCATGAACGCATGCATCTGACATTGAAGAAAGCGACCACCAAACCCGCGCAATTTAACTTTCTCCAACAGCAAGAGCGCTTCGACAGATTTATCGATGAGTACAATAACGAACGGCCACACGAGGCTCTGGGCATGAGATATCCAGGCGAAGTATATACACCATCAACGCGTGCTTACACGCGTCCAGAGGATCCCGATTACCCCTATCACGACAGGGTGATTCAGGTGACCCAGTGCGGACGATTGTGTATCGGGCGCAGAAAAATAAATCTAAGTACCGTATTTGCAGGGCAATTAGTGGGGGTACGCGAGGTGAGCGATAAAATTTGGGTCGTCAGCTTTATGGAGTATGATCTGGGATACTTCGATGAAGACGAGGGAAGGGTCGAGCCCGGGGACAATCCATTTATACCAAAAGTGTAACCTATGTCTTCGGTATGAAATGTAACCTATGTCCCCGGTCTGGACCCCTTTGTTGTTTGGCGCACCCGGAGAGATTCGAACTCCCGACCAAGTGGTTCGAAGCCACTACCTGGAACGCCATGTGATTGTTTTTATTAACTTTAATAGTGCGTCCGTTGCGTGATTTTGCACTACAAAGCACAACAATGCCCAACCAAACCCGCAAAAGTCCCGCATACAAATCCAACCCAAAAGCTTGGACTGCGGTCCAGTTGAGATACGGGAAAAGTTTCAATATCACTTGTCCGCGCTACTGCTTTCCTGATCCTTTATCGCACTTTCTGGTTCGCATCGTTTGTGTCGGGCTGAAACCATATCCCAGACCGAGACACCTAGCATGAATCCAAGCCCCGGATAAAAATACCATTCACTCATCGTTATGGCCCCGATCAATACTAATATCGGGCCAATCAACCCCAGCGCTGTCCGATGCCATTGCCCGTGACTGAAGTAACCCAACACATTGACGACTATCACCAGAACGGCTATGAGCGGAATGACCCAACTCACGAGTACCGATTCCCACTGACTGAGAAAACCTAAGCCCAAAGCCGCGCCTATAGCGCCCAGTGCGGGGAAACACGCGGAACATCCTATTCCTGCAACCAAGGCTCCGCTAAAGCCAGCTTTGTCACCAATGCGGACTATCATGTTAAACAAATTATTGAACATACTGTCTCCCTTTATTGCCGATTTCAAGGATGATTCCAGGCAACCTCGTGCACTCTGCTACGCAGCGCAACAAGATAACTGTTTAACATCCTTAGTGAACGTCTGAGCGCAAAGCTTGAGACCTTCCACCATGGTCAAATAAGGAAACATCTCATCACCGATAGCCTTCACCGTCATGCCTGCGCGCAGCGCCATTACCGCCGTCTGAATCAGTTCACCGGCGTCTCCCGCTACAGCCTGCACACCCAGCAACTTTCCTGAGTCGCGATCGGCCACCATCTTTATAAACCCATTGGTGTCGAAATTGACCAGCGCGCGCGGTACATTCTCCAGATCCAGCACGCGGGTATCCACGGTAAAGCCTCGCTTGATTGCCTCGGCTTCTGTCAGGCCAACGGTGGCCACCTGAGGGTCGGTAAACATCACGGCTGGCATGGCGCTGAGGTCCAGGATTGTCTTGCCTCCCGTCATGTTGACAGCAGCCCGACTGCCTCCGGCAGCGGCGACGTAAACAAATTGCGGCTGACCGGTGCAGTCACCGGCGGCAAAGATACCGGGGACCGTGGTTTGAAGTTGTTCGTCCACCTGGATCGCACCACGGGAGGTTTCCACGCCGATACCCTCCAGGTTCAGGGCCTCGGTATTGGGGGTCCGTCCGGTGGCTATCAACAGTTGACTTGCCCGCAGGGTACCAGCGTTGGTGTGGAGAATAAATTCATTGTCGGTATATTCCGTACGGCTGGCCTGCGTCTGCTTGAGCACCTCTATGCCTTCGCGCTTGAACGCTGCCTCAATGGCCTCGCCGATTGCAGGGTCTTCACTGGATAGCAGAGTGCTGCGGGCCAGGACAGTGACCTGGCTACCCAGTCGGGCAAAAGCCTGAGCCAGCTCCAAAGCGACAAATCCGGCGCCGATTACAATCAATCGATCTGGCAAAGCCTCCAGTGTCATTGCGCTGGTGGAAGTCAGGTAGGGCGTTTCAGCCAGCCCTGGTAGCGGCGGCACCGCCGGGCGGGCGCCAGTGCCGATGAAAGCACAATCGAAGCGGACGCTCTGCTCGTCACCTTCATTCAGTCTGACCGCCAGGTGATGGGCATCAAGAAAGCGGGCCTCGCCGTTCAGGACCGTGATGCCTGGGTGGTCGCGCAAAATCCGCTGGTACTTGGCATCACGCAGCTCGTCGACACGTTCTTGCTGTCGCTGGAGCAGTTTCGCCCGATCCACCACCGGTGCGTGGGCGCTCAATCCCTCGTCAAAGGGGCTTTCCTTTCGCTGATGCGCAATATGCGCGGCGCGAATCATGATCTTCGAGGGTACGCAGCCGACATTCACGCAGGTGCCGCCGATGGTACCTCGCTCGATCAGGGTAATGCGTGCTCCACGTTCGGCCGCCTTCAGGGCGGCCGCCATGGCCGCCCCGCCGCTGCCGATCACCGCAATATGCGGGGTTTTGTTATCGCTCATAAGGGGTTTTCCTTACTGAGATGAGTCGTTGTCATTCGCGCTCGTGAATTTGAGGATCGATGGAAAGCCGGCGTTGGTGGTGGCTTCGGTCAACGCCGCCACGGACGTCTGGGCGTCGTCGAAGGTGACCACGGCTTCACGTTCTCGATAGTCCACGTCGATCTGCGAGACGCCTTCCACTTGGCCTAGAGCCATCTTGATGGTGATCGGACAAGTAGGGCAGGTCATGCCCGGCACTGAAAGTGTGACGGTCTGCATTGCGGCCCATGCGGGCATGCTTAGCAGGGCGATAAACAAGGGCATAATGAATCGCATTTTCATGGGAAATCTCCTTTTAATAGAACAGGGGAAGAGCGTAAGGGAACACCACGCCAATCAATACCAGTACCAATACCATCCAGAATGCGACCTTGTAGGCAGAGCGAACGCGGGGGACGGCGCATACCTCTCCCAGCTGGCATTTCTCCGATGGGCGGTAGATTCGGCGCCAGGCGAAGAACAGGGCCACCGCCGCTATGCCGATGAAAAGCGGACGATAGGGTTCCAGCGCCACTAGGTTACCAATCCAGGCGCCGGATATTCCCAGCGAGACCAGCACCAGAGGCCCGAGACAGCAGGCCGAGGCCAAAAGCGCCGCAACCCCGCCGGCAGCCAGGGGAAAGCGCCCTGAATTCGACATTGACATAATGCTTACTCCTTTCCTGATCCTCTCCAATGGATTAAAGTTACATCCGTAGCTGGATACGGAGTCAATAGCATGCAGAACAAATCCAATACAATGACCATCGGCGGGCTGGCCAAGGCTGCCGACGTGCATATTGAGACGATCCGTTACTATCAGCGGCGAGGCCTGTTAAAGGAGCCTGATCGTCCGTTGGGCGGCATTAGACGGTATGGATCTACCGATATAGACCGATTGATGTTCGTGAAAACGGCGAAAGAGCTCGGCTTCAGTCTTAATGAAATTAGCGACCTGCTTCGGCTGGAAGATGGCGCTAATTGCCTGGAAGCCAGTGCTCTCGCCGAGCATAAGCTGGAGCACGTACGAAAGAAGATCGTCAGACTGAAGCGCATAGAGAAGGTGTTGCGTGAAATGGTCGGTCGATGTCACGCGCAGCAGGGCAATGTCTTTTGCCCCTTGATTGAGTCTTTGCATGAAGGAATCACGAAAGCGTGACAGCCAAAGTTTTGAGCGTGCCAACAAAGAACACGTGAATGAATCACTGCAGATTCACTGATGATCAAAATTCTCAATGATTACAGGCATGGCGTCAGGTATTGCTTTTTCGACGGCGATAGCCTGGTTTCTGTAATGAGTCCGCCGCCCCAACAAAAACGATCAGCTCTCCGCTGATGCCGGAGACGGCGTAGGCTTTCGATGTTGACGGCAAATAGGGGCGTCCTGCGGGGTAAAACTCAGCAAAAACTGTATTCGCTGGAAGTGGTCGCACGGATCCCACTTCTCTATCGTCGGTTGGTTCTGACGAACCTAGTAAACTCAGGAAAGTCCCGCAAACTCCCGCATTTAAACGGTTTTCAGCCTGGGGATAACCTACCCAAAGGACTTCAACCCATTGTTTTAATGAGAAATATTGGCGCACCCGGAGAGATTCGAACTCCCGACCAAGTGGTTCGAAGCCCCTATTGCAAGCGCTATATGATTGTTTTTATTAACTTTAATAGTGCGTCCGTTGCGTGATTTTGCACTATAAAGCACAACAATGCACAACCAAACCCGCAAAAGTCCCACAAGGACTTAGCGCAGAATACGGGGAAGAGGCACTAGCCCGAAAATATACTGAAAACCTTGTCTGTGGCCAAAGTGAGGCATAACACTAGATTTAGGAAGCCTAGTTGACACCTAGTGCATTAGGAATCAATCTGATCAATGTCTCGCTTGTGAGGTAGAATAGAAATTAGTGGCAAAAACAGGGTTTATTTCAAGTGGCAGAAAACAAATTTGTCTGCGAGTTCAATCTTCCAAAAATGGACTGTGCCGCTGAAGAGCAGATGGTTCGAATGGCATTTGCGCATATTGAACCACCTCCGACTCTTATTTTTGATCTAAAAAATCGCAGCCTTAGAATAGTCCACAGTGGCAAACTATCTGACATTCAGTCACGACTTGAAGCATTTGTCACCGGCAATGTAAAACTGACCCACTAACGACAATTTAAAATTGACCCACCTGAGGCACAATGACCGCCTTTTAGCGATAAAGCGGCGGTTGAGA
>PALV01000019.1 GCA_002706685.1 Gammaproteobacteria bacterium
CCACACATCAAAGCAAACGCGCGTCAGCGCTGCTGTCAGCGTTGTTTTACCATGGTCAACGTGACCAATTGTTCCCACGTTGACGTGTACTTTTTTACGCTCAAATTTACCCTTAGCCATTGTGACCGCCTCTTTTCTTTACCAAGCATGCCTGAAAATGACCCATACCGCTGCAGAGGATCATCAAATAAAAAAATTTCGGCACATACATCGCGCCGGCACATTACTACAAAATCTGGTGCTCACAACCAGAGTCGAACTGGTGACCTCTTCATTACCAATGAAGTGCTCTACCGCCTGAGCTATGCGAGCAAAATTCTCAGCCAGAGACCGAGCCCCTGCATTGGAGCGGGTAGCGGGAATCGAACCCGCATATCCAGCTTGGAAGGCTGGTGTTCTACCATTGAACTATACCCGCCTGTCGCCAGAATCCCAGATATCACCCCTTGCAAGGTGACTCTTCCTAACCTTTTCTATATACCTTTATATAGTGGCTATATAGTGGTGGAGGGGGGTGGATTCGAACCACCGAAGCTTTCGCGTCAGATTTACAGTCTGATCCCTTTGGCCGCTCGGGAACCCCTCCCAGAAGAGCCTGCGGGATATCTTTTTTCCCGGGTCTCTAAAGCAGAGGCGGCATTTTATGGGAATTATTTACGATGTGCAATCGTTTCGCAGAGATTTTCTGAGATAGAAATGGCGCCGTCTGCAGCCAGAATGGGACGCCAGGATTCAAGCTGCCCTTCTGGTATATCGCTAAGCTTTGCACTCAGCCACAGAACTTCGGAGCGCCTTGTCTCTGGCTCCAGCTGCACATCGTAGCCAAGCTGAAGCAACTGATCGCGGACCCGCTCGGCATTATCGATGTTACTGAAAAGGCCGAGAGATACCGCATTATCAAGCACACCTTCTGCCACTACATACGAGTCAATATTGAGACCAGCCTCCTCAAGCCGCTGCCGGACTTCCGCCAACATCACCAGGGCGCCAGCGCGATCGGCGGCCGGCCCGAGGTATACGCGATACAGAGACTGCTCTCCAGAAACAACAGTTCCAAGCGACCAGACTGACTCATTCAGAGCCGGCAGTTCTTGCAGCAAATCTTCGTTTGAGAATGGCCCCAGCTCTGCACATCGCTCACGGCTTTCCCGGACATCCGGGGGCAGGTCCGACACCAGCTCCAGCCTGGCAGCCGACGCAGGTAAAAACTCCGACTCTTCAGACACTGACTCAGCTCGCAAGCCCAGCCACAAGCCGATCAACAGATTGATTGCCAGCAACAGAGCCAGTACCCGACGCATCAACCGGCCGCCGGTCGCAAACTGGGCATAAGCTCGCCCCCCGCCACGGTGATACGACCAACATCAGTGTCCAGCAAAAGACGTCCGGACAGATCAACACCAGCATGCCTACCCAGAGTCAGGTGCTCACCAGCACGGATTTCAACGCGCTGCCCCAGATAACAGTCTGACGCCATCCATTCTTCGCGGAAGGGTTCAAAACCCTCGCTCTCGAAATGCGCGAGCACTGCCACCCACTCGTTGATGACTTTGGCTGCCAGGTCATTGCGGCTTATTTTGCCATCTCTGTCTGAGGCAATGTCGGCAAAAGGCTGACCTATAGCAGCAGCATGCTCAGCCGGCATCGCCGCATTCAATCCGACACCCATCACTACACGGCAAGGCCCTGCGACATCGCCACTTACTTCCAGAAGGATGCCTGCCAGCTTCTTGCCATTTAGATAAACGTCATTTGGCCACTTGACGGAAATATCGCGATCGATGGCCTGCAGCGAGCGCTTGACCGCCAAAGCACAGACCAGACTGAGCCCCTCAAGTGCTGCGATACCATTTTGAAACGTCCACAACATGGACATGTAGAGGTTTCGCCCAAACGGACTCACCCACTGTCGACCCCGTCGCCCGCGGCCAGCAGCCTGATGCTCAGCCAATACCAGATAACGCTCGACACCGGTCATTGCCTTCTGCATCGCATCGGTATTTGTTGAGCCGGTAGAAAATCTGACATCGGGCGTCCCCAGCGCTGCGTGGACCTGAGGGTAAAGTCGCGCCTCGATCAGGGCGCTGTCCAACAACTCAAGACCACCCCGGATACAATATCCTTTGCCTGTAACAGCCTCAATCACAACACCCAGGTCGCGAATTGCCTGCATCTGTTTCCATACCGCAGCCCGACTGATACCCAGACGCTCACCAATTGCCTGTCCGGAGTGGTACTGCCCGTCTGCAAGGCACTCGAGAAGTGGGACGACGTTCATTTAACAGGACTCACCCGCATCCAGGTAATAAACATCTCATCCCAGACCTGATCCCCCCAGACAACGCGGTCACGGGGATCCGGATTGAGCGGATTATGAATGGAATTATCAAAGGCACCGCTGGCAACTATGCGCGTTCCAGATGGAAGAAACAGCGGCTCCTTCAGCCGATAGACCATTTGCCAATTGTGCTGAAAATTGGGAATGGACAGCAGCGACTCCGTGGTGCCATCAGGAAATTGCGCTTCAAACTTTATATGTTTACCCCGGTAGTGCATGTGCGGTGCAAAGCTATACAGATAACTGTCAGTATCGATCAGCGTTTCTGCCTGCACTGGAAACTCCCTGACGCCTGGCGGTATTTCAAATTCGCCATTCATCACTGCAGTTCTCACCAGTTCGTGAGTCGGCGGTGTGTCCCTGAAGTATATTCCCAGGCGGGACCGGTCTGTCAGTTCACGCCCAATCGTGGTGTAGTGGAACTGGATCATAAGCCGCATGTCACGCGTCAACTTGATGCCAGTATCACTATCCAGCACTACATATTCGCGCCCGGGCGCGTAGCCACCAAAATTCGTACGACTCCCTCCACGACTGGCATTCTGTCTTTGCTGCCGTTCGTCCTGGGTGTATAGCATCACATGATGAAGTGACGTCTTCGCATCTACATCAAACTCATAGGCCTGCACCCACTTATCTTCCGGCAATCCCAGCTCGATGGGAACGAACATATAGTCGAGTACGCCGGAAGCTGGTATCTGGTGTGCCGGAAAATCCACTATCAAATCAGGCTCGCCGAGCTCCCAGCTGGACTCCCTGGGCGACAGGGACAGCAATGGATCTTCGGAACCCTCATCCCGGCGGGCGCCCTCTTCAATCCAGGTAAGCATGGCGATCATCTCATCATTGGTCATATGATGGACATCCTCAAATCGCGCTGCATCCTGATAATCCACCTGACCCGGCGGCATCCGGCGTGTCAGAAGTGTCTCACGGATCATCGGACTCCAACCCTGAATCATTCGATGACTGCCCATCACCCAGGGCGCGGCGCCGTCTTCGCGATGACACTCTACGCAGCGGCGCTGAAGAATCGGGACTATGTCTTCCTCGTAGCTTATCGGCTCGCTACGCGCCTGTTCCAGCTGATCAAGCGCAAGGGTATTGCCGGTCAACGGCATCGTTTCCTGGATGAAAGGGTCACCGTTCAGCTCAGAATGGACGATGTAATGCAGGTGCGAACTCAGACCCGGCAGACTGGCCGCCAGCGCAAGCTGCATGGGATTGTCGTCGTATAGCCCGATACCGCCTCGATAGAGCTCCTGACTCATTTCGGGATCGACAACCAGCACCTCACCGGCGTGAGTAAATCCCAGCGCATCAGTGACCAGCTGCGTTTCATCCAGCAATAACGGTAAATCCGTTTCGAGCCGCTCCGCCAGATCTCTGAGCGATGCCCGAGTTTCTGTCGGATCGGCAACCAGCACATGAAATCTGACCTCATTGCCGGAGAACCGCTCATGAAGAGAAACAAGCTCAGTCAGCGCATTACGGCTTACTTCACAGTCCTTATGGTAGGTCAGCAGAACTACGATGTCGCTGTCACTGTAGCGACTCAGCTGGTGAAATCTGCCGTTTTGATCGATCAGAGAAAAGTCAGGCACACGGGAGGCCCATGCAGGGGCGCATGCCAGAAATGCCAACCAGAGGATTACCGCGAGGGTTCGGACCATTCCAACCATAATTCCATTCAATCTGCCGTTCCGGCTATCGATACGGATTATAGTCAATCAGTTTCACAACACTAATGATGCAGTGATTCACATTGCAATTATTTGTAACGATCGCTCGAATCCGACCCGCGTGGCGGGCCGGATTCGGCGATGCGGCAGCTTATTCAGCCAGCTGCGCTCGCTCCTTGCGTAGCTTGCTGACTACCGAGGCTGCTTCAAGCATTACCAGCACGCTGACCACGAGCACGATGAAGTCGAGCGTGACCAGCAGGTAATTACCAGCCTCGTAGAATTGCACCAGCTGAATCATGCCGGCCAGGAAGGAGGTAATCAGGACAAAGATCATCGGAATCAGCGTGTAATAAGCAGGGCGACCCATCTTGAGCAGCATCACTGTGATCACCAGCAATGTCAGGCTTGCCAGAATCTGGTTGGTTGCACCAAACAATGGCCAGATGATCATGCCACCCTGACCCGAGGAACCACCTGCGCCGAATGCCAGCAGCAAACACGCCAGAACTGCGACGCCCGTGGCCACCAGACCAGACTTGAACAGTGAGATTCCGTAAATGTCACCCCACTCCTGAATGATGTAACGCTGAAGTCGCACACCCGAGTCCATGGTCGTACCAGCGAACAAAGCCACCATGGTTGCGAGAAGCACCTGTGCAAAGTTCTCAGATATGCCCCACGAGCCAGAAATCAACGCCGCACCACCGGCAACGAATGCGGGCGCCCCACCATCAGAGAACTGGGTATATACCGCATGCCACTGTTCAGTGTTGGCCGCGTAAGCCACAGAACATACAGCCACGATGGTGATCAGCGCCAGGGAACCCTCGCCAATCGCGCCCAGATAACCAACGAATCGCGCGTCGGTCTCTTTGTCCAGCTGCTTGGAGCTGGTGCCCGAGGCCACGATTCCGTGGAAGCCAGAGATCGCACCACAGGCGATGGTCACAAACAGAAGCGGGAATATGCTCGGTGTACCCTCAGCCACCTGCGAATTGAACGCGGGCGCCACCATCTCCGGCATAGAAAGGAATACTGCACCGTAGAGCAGAGCCAGGCCCACAATCAGCTGCATACCGTTGATGAAATCGCGCGGCTGCAGCAGCATCCATACCGGCAGCATTGATGCGACGGCTGCGTAAATAAACAGAATGATGATCCAGTTGGCGCTGGCTGTCAGACCAAACATGGTTTCCGGCAGCGACCATTCAATGAAGGTACCCGCCCAGATGGACAGATAAAGAATCACAACACCCACTGCGGTCAGCAGCATCAGGCTGTAGTTGCGACGTAGCAGCTGGCCAATAATCAGTGCTACCACAATCGCCATCCAGGCAGGGAACACTGATCCGGGGGTGTTCACAAAGCCGGTAGCAATGACAACACCAAATACAGCGTTGACCATCAACAGGAGCAGGAAGATTACAATCAGGAACAGTGAGCGTGTGCGCTTGCCGATCACATTCTCGGACAGCGCGCCGATTGATTTGCCTTTGTTGCGTGTACTCGCCCACAGCGCGCCCATATCATGAACGCCGGCAAAGAAAATGGTGCCGAAGGTAACCCACAACAGTGCCGGAACCCAGCCCCAGTATACGGCGATGGCAGGACCAACAATGGGCGCCGCTCCAGCAACTGACGTGAAATGGTGACCCCACAGTACGTATTTGTTGGTGGGAACGTAGTCCACACCATCATTGAGCTCGTGTGCTGGGGTCTGGAAATTCGGATCCAGACGGTAGATCTTTTCCGCGATAAACCGGGAGTATACAAACCAGCCAAACGCCAGCCCCGCTATCCCGAACAATACAATTCCGATCCCGCTCATACTACTAACTCCCGATTTATTATTATCAAGACAAACCTTGCAGGCGCTTGAGGCAGCGCCGAATCATAGCAAGTTTCGTTTGAGACACACAACCAAGGCGACTCTAGCCTACAATTCGTGACTCACCCATTTCCTGCTTGTCGCCCGCATCCACGAAGCGCGAGAAAAAGCCCCGCATTGCCCACAGAACCGCCAGTGAAAGGGCTAGCAGAGCCAGCCACTGCAATACACCCACAAAGAAATATCGATCAAGCGCAGGCATGTTCAGCTGGTAGGCGAAGAAGCCGGCAAAGCGCTCCTCCATCCAGTGCCACGCCCAATGTGCCAGTATTGCTGACAGCAAAATAACACCGGCGCGTTCCGGCAATACATACTTGAAAAGCAGATGAACAACAGGAACAGCAATCAGCAACACCAGGATCTGCCCCAGCTCCACACCTATATTGAAAGCCAGCAGTGACGCCAGCAAATGGGAGCCGGCGAACTGCATGCTCTCTGTCAGCAGGAAAGAGAATCCAAACCCATGGATCAGACCAAAGCCGAACGTCACAATCCAGCGATGCTGCTGCCGAACACCAATGATGTTTTCGAAAGCCATGTACACAATGGACAGTGCAATCAGCGACTCAATCAGCGCCGGAAACCAGATTGCAGACGGGACCCACCCTAGCGCAGATGCTATCAGGGTGATCGAATGCGCTATTGTGAATGAGGTTACCACCGGGATCAGCGCTCTGATGCGGCGCAGCGGTATGATCAGACAGAACAGAAACAGCAGATGATCTGTACCTTCAAGAATATGGTCAAAACCAAGTGCGATGAAGTTGAACGTCGCCTGATACCAGCGCGGATCCAGATAGACGCGCCCCGGGTTGCCTATATAGCTGAATGAGCGCTCAGCACCGTCATCAAGGACGTAGCGCAGTACCGTAGTAGTTTCCAGCCCAAGGCCGCCCAGTCGCGCGTCGATCGAAAAGCGTGAATCCTCAGACTCAATGGGATAGGACGCGAGCACATCCAGGAAGCCCTGGCGATAATAAAGGTCGACACTGTCATCAAGCGGGGCTGATTGAACCGCCTGCATGGCAGTCGGGTAATCTACGAAATTACGATTGGATGGCAGGGAGATTCGCACAGCGTCCAGACGCGGATTTTCCAGCAGCCGGTCACCCTCAAACATCTGTATAGACTGCAACAGCTGGTTGTAGGCAGCATCCTCCATGGCGCCCCTGGCCTGTGAAAAGATCACATAGCCTATCTCGCCACGCAGCGGAAACTGTGCTTCCAGCAGGGCATCCATGGGCACCCGCATCAGCAGGTTGAGCCGGTCGCCCTCTGCCTTGACGTAAGCCTGAACGGCAACGCGACTTGGAATTTCATCAGCCTGAGCCCCAGCGCTGCAAATCAGCGCCATCAACACCAGCCAGTGCCACCTGAATAATCGCGGCATTCTCCCCAGGAATTCCGCCAGAACTCCCCTCATCTTATTATTCTGCATATCTACCTCAGCCCAAGCTACGACAGCGGATCACTTTTTTGGACACGTGAGTATACTGAGCATTGATTACTGAGTATACTCTGGGCACAACAAGATCAACATGCCCGGAAACCAACCTGGAGGGAGCTACATAATGACAAAAAGAATCAAACTGGCTGTTGGCGCAAGTCTTACGCTGGCAGTCGCTGCGATGGGAGCCCAATGGCTCACCGAAGAACCCGCCGTGGCGCAGTCCGGCGCGATGGTCGAGACCCCCACTTTTGAAGTGGACCCGTTCTGGCCAAAACCTCTGCCGAACAACTGGATCATTGGCCGCTCTATTGGCGTTGAAGTGGATGATCGTGACCATGTATTCATGGTTCACCGCGATCAGGACTCCATGTTCGGCGGCATCACCGAAATCGGCTTGAAAATGGGCGTCAGCGAATGCTGCACCCCTGCACCACCCATTCTTGAATTTGACCCCGAAGGCAACCTGGTAAACGCGTGGGGCGGCCCCGGTGACGGATTCACCTGGCCAGCGTCCAACCACGGCATCGCAGTGGCACCCAACGGTAATGTCTGGATCGGCGGCAATGGCGGCGGCGACGCGCACGTACTGGTATTCACTGGTGACGGTCAGTTCGTTGCCGAATATGGTATTCCTGGCAGCGAGCCAGACAGCAACAGCACTGAATTCTTCGGCCAGGTTGCTGAGATCGAGATCGACGGTGAAGCGAACGAGGTTTACCTCGCTGACGGTTATCGTCACAAGCGGGTTGCTGTTATCGACCTGAACACCGGCGCATTCAAGCGCTACTGGGGTGCCTACGGCAACCGTCCGGAAGACGTCCGTGTTGACTACGCTCCCGGCGATCGTCCGCAGCAGTTCCGTGGCCCGGTTCACTGCGCCATCCCGTCGAACGACGGACTGGTCTACGTGTGTGACCGTGGTTCTGACCGCATCCAGGTGTTCCGCGAAGACGGCACTTATGTTCGCGAAGTTTACATCGCTCCAGAGACACTGGCTCAGGGCTCTACCTGGGACATCGATTTCTCGAACGATCCAGAGCAGAAGTACATCTACCTGGCTGATGGCCAGAACTTCAAAATCTACGTGATTGACCGTGAGTCGCTGGAAGTACTGATCAGCTTTGGTGGCGGTGGCCGTCAGCCTGGCCAGTTCTATGCGCCACACAGCATCGCGACTGACTCGCAGAACAACCTCTATACAACTGAAACCTACGAAGGCAAGCGTATTCAGAAGTTCGTCTTCAAAGGCATGAAGTCTGTACCATCAGGCCACCAGGGTGTGCCATGGCCAGAAGGTACTCTGTAAGTCTGAGACAGCTGCCCGGAAGACAGACTCTGTCAGCCAGGTAAGCTTGAACGACTTAAGAGCACTCACAAGGGCCGCGCGCTTCACCGCCGCGGCCCTTTTGTTTGTCAGGTCAGGTTCGCCAATGTGCTTTATCTTAGCCATCCAACTGATTACACTGGTTTAAAACCAACAACAAGTTGCACTACAGCCATCTTGAGAAGTGAGGGAGTTTTACTGTGAAGTTACGTACTTTATGCGCGCTTACTGTGACTGGCGCCATGCTGCTGGCATGTCAGGCGCTGGCAGGCGAAGAAGTTACCGTTGATTATCAATATAAAGGCGACACGGGTGTCAGCCTGGCGTCCATGTTCGGCGGCCCGATTAGCGTCAGCGAGTTCACTGATGCCCGCGACATTGCAGACAAGCAAGACATAGCTCGCCCCGGCCAGGATAATGTAACGCTGTCCGAACAGACGCCTGCAGCATTGATCCAACAGACATTCAATCAGGCACTTGCCGCCTCAGAAGCCAATCTGACAGAAGATGAAGGCAATCTGCGGCTGCAGGGTGAACTGCTGGAAATGCAGATTGAAGAAACTGCGGATGGTCTGCAGGTACTGATTCGCTGCCAGCTCAGCCTGAACAACCAGGGCCGCAATGCCTGGCAGGCCTCCGTCTTTAGCCGGGTGGACTCGGAAGGCGATGACATCAGCGCAGCCATCGGCAAAGGTCTGGACCGACTGGTATCGGAACTGTTTATGGACGACTACTTCCTGATGGAGCTGGGAATCTTTTAAACCTGAAAATACTATAAAAACAAAAGCGGCGATCATTGGAAAATACCCAATTGATCGCCGCTTTTTACCCCTGCAGCTTTTACCTCAAGGGTTTTGCCCGTCTGTTACCTAGCCGTATGCCATCTCCAGCAGCTCCATGACGTTCTGAACCTGAAGCCCCCAATAGACAATACCGGCACCGATAATAAACACGGAACTGGCGACTGCAATCTTTTCAATTGTGCTCAGCTTTGCTGGCTCTGTCATAACTTTACTCCCAATTCTTTTCCGAAATGCCGCAATCAGGAAAAACCGATCCAGCGGCCTGTTGCTGCAACGCTGACCCAAACCAGAATGGACGCGACAGCCACGAGCTTGAGCACCCAGGGATTGATCTGTGAGTGGTCACCTCTAAGAAGCGGACGGCGCACCAGAAATACAAACAACACACCAGCGATCAGTGCATACATCTTCGCCCAATAGGCGGCGTTGTAATACAGCTTGATAGCGATCGCCGCAGCCATGAACACACCACTGGCAATGATCGTGAACAGGGCAATCTTGAACCATTTGTGAGCCTGTTCCGCGACTACCTCAGATGGCACATCTCGCAGCACCCACCCTAACAGTCGAAAATCACTGACCAGCACTGCCCCGCCCAGCACAGCCAGCGAGATCAGATGCACGGACTGACCCAGCGTCGCGTAGATGCCACCATATGTCTTGCCAATATATCCGAGGAAGGATGACTCGGCCCATTCAAAGAATCCTAGTGGTAAAAGTTCCATCGGGTACTCCTGTCTCTCGCAAGCCGACTGCTATGCGTCGGCGTCAGTTAACTCTCATTCCGCAACCGCGGCTGAACCCATTGTTCAGTCAGCCACGCAACCGGCAGCCCATGCCATCGCTGCTGGCAGGTCCCGATAGCAATGAAACCAGTCATAGGCAATCAGTCGCCCCGTTGTTACAACTCCAGCCCACAGACCCAGCGACAAAGCCGCACCAAGGCGCAAATGCGCGGGTGCTTTGGGTTCCATGTCCCATGATCCGGCAGATGACATCATACGCTTGTGGAATAACAGAGCATTCACGAATGCACCCAGCAGGAGGACCATCTTGATACGGAACCAGATGCTCTGAATGGTGTAAGTTGGTTTGGCGTAGAACAGCAGAATGCCGGTAATGAACATAATCACGAAGCCAATCATCATGGCTGTATTCAAACGCTGGGCAATCTTCACGGCTGACACTTGCGGCATGACCCATCCGAGCATGCGCAAATCGATGAAAATCAGCATACCGAGGCTGAGCATGACTGTCAGCACATGCGTCGTTTCAATCCAGTTATAAAGATAGAACGACTCTTCTATCGCACGGCTCCATGGCGTTGCATATAGCCACTCTGCGAATTGATATAGCAATTCGTTCATTATGCTGCTGACCTCCCACTGTGAACCCTCCGGCACGTTTACCGGTCGTTCGCTCCGTATATGGTGCCGCGAAGAATAGCGCAGCTACCCACGCAAATCCAGCGATCGGATTGATCCAAATCAGACGGCGAGATTAACACACCGAATTAAAGTGAATGAGTCCATTCATCGCGTAAATTCCCGCATTCATACGATATTCCTGATGCTATTGGACATACACCGTAGTCAGCGGTTTAATATCGGCTCTCAAGTCCAGAAACCAGCTATCCAGGAACCTGGAGCCGGCCCATTTATGCCAAGCAGCAGTATCGACAACAACACAGCAACAGCAGCCTTGCGAGAGGCCCGCGACAAAATTGTCGCCAGCGGCGTACTCGGGCGCTCTCCAGTCTATACGCAACTGCTGGATTACCTTATTGACTGCTCTGAAAACTCCCGCCAGCCCAAGGAGTTTGACATTGCCGTCGACGTGCTTGGCAGGGATGGCAGCTTCGATGTAGCCCGGGACTCGGTTGTGCGCGTTTATATTCATAAACTGCGAACTCGACTCGAAAAATACTACCTGACCATTGCCCCCGATGCAGACCCTAAACTGCGCATCCCTAAAGGACAATACATGGTAGTAACCACCAGCCAACCAGATGACCACGGGGCAGTGGCTGACGGCCTGCCTCAGCCAGTACACAAGCGCCGACTGACTGCCATAAACCTTGCCTGGGGACTCCTGGTTGTTGCATTGCTGCTAGCGAATGTCTGGCAATGGCTGGATAGAACCCGGCCGTCTGTCTCTGATTCTGTCAGTGCCGTGCTGAGCTCCGAACCCTGGGCGGCCATGATGGATGATGAGATCCCAATTCTCGTCGTTATGGGCGACTACTATATCTTTGGTGAGCTGGACGAGCAGGGTCGCATTGCACGCATGGTGCGGGATTTCTACATCAACTCGCGCGAGGATCTGGTCACCCTGTTCATGCAGAACAGTGAGCTTCAGAGTTACTTCCGCGACCTCGACATGACCTACATGCCAGAAGGCAGCGCCTCAGCCCTGTTGAATATAGGCCCCGTAGTTCAGGCGTCGGGCAAGCGCCATCAAATCAAGATGATGTCGCGCGTCACCACCGCAGATCTGCGCAACAACCACATCGTATATATCGGCTACATCAGCGCCATGGACAAACTTAACAATCTTTACTTCACGGCATCTGGCCTTTTACCTGGCGATACCTTCGACGAGTTGTATGAAAAGAGTACCGGACGCCTGCACCGGAGCACAGCTGGTCTGCCAGAACAGGGCGAGCCCTTCAGGGATCTGGGCCTGGTGTCCTCATGGCCCGCCGCCAGTGGCAATCAGTTTCTGCTGGTTACAGGGACCCGTGATGCTGGCCTTATGCATGCCGCCGCCGTCGTAACTGACCCTGACCGGCTTACCAGCCTGAACTCTAACAGCGCAACAGATCAGCCTGCCACAGGCCTGGAGACCCTGTTCGAGGTCTATGGCATCGACAAGACGAACTTTGATGCCACTCGCGTTTACCAGCAGCCGCTGCAGCCCAGTCAGATCTGGCCTCAGGAGGAACCGGTAACGTCCGGTAATCATTGAGTTAGCGTAACAGGTAGTTTATGCTGATCGGCCCCATAACAGTTATCAGAAGGGAGATCACTCCACACATGTCATACATCAGTCAGAGCAATAGCAATAAGCCATTGAAGGCCGTCCTGCTGACCATTACAGCAGCATTCGGCGCCATGTCCATCGCTGCCAGCGCGCAGACCGACTACAGCAACCCGGATATGGATCCTGTTAACGATCTGCCCAACCCCTACACCACCGTCGAAGGCTACCTCAAGATGCCAGCCGGACGTGAATGGGGCTCCACCAGCGCCGTGCATATCGATGTCGACGGTGAAAGCATCTGGGTTGCTGAGCGCTGCAGCGGTAACGTCGGCGCCTGTGTCGCTAACTCCAATCTCGACCCCATCATGAAGTTCGACGCGGACGGCAACATGGTCACCAGTTTTGGTGCCGGCCTGATCACCTGGCCTCACGGCATCGAAGTCGACCCTCAGGGTAATGTCTGGGTAACCGATGCCCGAGACAATCGTGGTGACGGCGTAGAAGAAACTGAAGTCTACGGTCACCAGGTACACAAGTTCAGCCCCGATGGTCATCACTTGATGACGCTGGGCATGCCCGGTGGTGGCCGTGACCCTAACTATCTGTTCCAGCCCAATGATGTGCTGGTCGCTCCGGATGGCCATATCTTTGTAGCCGAGGGGCATTCCAACGCGGAAGGCTCAACGGCGCGTATTCTGAAATTCAGCCCTTCCGGTGATCTGGTCATGACCTGGGGTTCCTACGGCTCAGGTCCAGAGAACTTCATGCAGCCTCACGCGCTGGCACTGGACTCCCAGGGTCGCCTGTTTATCTCTGACCGCAGCAATAACCGCATTCAGATTTATACACAGGATGGTGAGTTGCTTGACACCTGGTACCAGTTTAGCCGCAACAGTGGCCTGTTCATTGACGAGAATGACGTACTGTACGCCGCAGACTCCGAATCAGGTTCAGTTGCGCCGGAGTGGGGACACTGGACTCGTGGCATCCGCGTCGGCAGCGCACGTACCGGTGAAGTTCATTATCTGATCCCGGATCCGCAACCTGATTGCCGTGGTACCTGTACGGCTGAAGGTGTAACTGTAGACCGCAATGGTGTGATCTACGGTGCAGAAGTTGGCCCAGTCGGCGGCATCAAGCGCTACGTCCGTCAGTAAAACTTCCTGCTGCGCCCCTTAGGTGCAGTTGAATGAAAAGGGGGAGGCCCAGTAAAAGGCCTCCCCTTTTTTTTACTGAATGCCACACATTTTTAGTCAATCCCGCCAATACCAGACTGAGCACAACTTTCCATCCTGTTGTTAATAAAGAATATTTTTGATTGGCACAACTATTGCTATTCCTATTGCAACGCGCAATTACTTGCGTAACCAATACAAAAAGTAACTACTGGGCAGGAGTAAGGGATGATCAACGTAAAAACTTTGGGCACTGTTTTATTATTGGCATTTTCCATAAGTGTGGCATGCGCCGATGAAGTTCGCCGCCACACGTTCGACAGCGACGAGATTGATCGACTGGACATCGACACCAATGTGGGAACCTTGCTGATCGAACATTCTGACTCGGGATCTATCGAAGTCGAAGTCGTCATCAAAGCCGAAGATGGCCGCTGGAGCCTGAGCTGGTTTGACGACGAACCTGATTTGAGCAAGATAGATATAGAAAGCCGTATCCACGCGGGCGAGCTGAACCTTGGACTGGACGCCGACGACGTGTCCGCAGACTGGGTAATTCGCATCCCGGATCTCGATCGCATTTCGATTGAACTTGCCGTCGGTACCGTAGAAATTGTCGACATAAACAGCGAGTTCGATATTCAGGTGGGTGTTGGCACGATTGATATCGAGACCTCACGAGCATCAACTGGTCGCATCACCGCCAGCGCCGGCGTCGGTGATACTCGGGTAAGAGGAGCATCTGACACTGAGAGTCAGCGCGTGCTCGTCAGCAGCGATACCAGTGGCTCCGGCGACGGTGACATGGATCTGAGTGCAGATGTCGGGGTAGGTGACGTGCGAATCGCACTGCGTTGAGCCCAAGCAGCTCAGGTTCGAAACCACCCGCTGACACTGATTCGAGGCGAGCCTGCAAATGGCGCGACACACCCGACTGAATGCAATTGTGGCACCTTGAATACGTTCAAGGCATTCAGTCGGGGCATGTACCCCTCTGCAATATGTCCGTCCCCATCCACGAAATTCAAAGCCCCGCCCCAATCAGGGCGCCAGTTGTCTGTTAATCCCAGTACGTAGGCCGCAACGCGATTTTTGCCCGGAACATGATCATCATGGCAAGTCAGAAAGTGCCCCGGCTGATATCGGGTCAGTTGGGCGTCTACCAGCCTGATGTCAGCATTTCCGGTAAGCTCCCGCGCAAAGGAAAGAAACCGCTCTGAGTTGAGAAATTCATAAACGCGCATCACGTAGTGTTGTTTAAAGTATCCTGACTCATACATGTCAGACACTGGAAAGTTCTCGAACAGGTACTGAAAGTTGCTTCTGGCATTTGCATGAATTGCGTCAGTCAGTGACTTTTTACCTGAGTCAGGCAGGGCTTCAAACTGCGCAGGCTCCAGGTCATAGACATTGCCACTGCTGTTGAAGTGCAGTTTCCAGGGAATATCCTGACTCAAACTTTCGACAAGCTGTTTGACACTCTGCGAACTCAGGATGTCGGGCATGTGGACACGCCCTAGCTTGCGATAAACTGACGCAGCCGTGCTAACATCAACGCTACTGGAAAGCTTTACGGGTATCGATTTATCAGTGTTTTTTGCCATGTGTGAGCTATTTCCCTGTGAGTGACTGCAGCACGATTCTACGACAATCAAGCCACCCGATCTTTATCAACAAAGATTAATTCGACTCGCGTCGGATTGGAAATGCTTAGCGTGCGCCAGATTGTGCTTCGGTACGAGAGCAATACCAAAATTCCAGCGCGCGTCTTTCAGGACTAACGAGCAAGAAAGCGGACAAGTTCACGGTTCAGCGTGTCGGGTGCTTCAAGGTGTGGATTATGCCCCACACCAGGTATCAGGTGAGCCTCTCCATTCGGGAGAATAGACGCCGCATTTCTAACGGCTTCCGGGAACCCTGCACCATCTTCCTCCCCCCCTATCACCAGAGCCCTGGCCTTAATGAGTGGCCAGTCACCAGCCATGCTGTCGCCAGTGCGGTTGGCTGCCAGTATGGCATTCTTGAGCGGGCCTCCTTCGCTGATATCATTGCCAAACCGTATACGGACATGTTCCAGGAATTCTGGCTTCCATTCGACGACTCGACGGGTTTCAGTACGCAGATGACGTTCATAAACGGCTTGGCGATCTGTTTCTGGTGTGTGGTCAGGCGCAAGTACGTCCCCTGTCACCGGTGACATCGGGGCCGGACCGCTCCTACCGGACAAACCGATGGGGTTTACCATTACCAGGTGCGTTGTGCGTTCTGGATATAAACGCGCGAAGCGAGAAACCATCTGTCCACCCATTGAGTGCCCTATCACTGCCGCCTGCTCAATGCCCAGGTGATCCATGACAGCGGCCATGTTCTCTGCGTGCAGATGCCAACTATAAGGAATCAGTGGTTTTGATGACTTGCCCCAACCAAGTCTGTCTTCGGCAATGACTCGATACCCTTCATCTGCCAGTGCTGCTATTGTTTCGCCCCAATACCAGCCGTAGTAGCTCATTCCATGAGTCAGGTAGACAGTGCGGCCATTTGCCGGGCCGGTTGGCATGACATCCATGTATGCAATCCGAACACGCTCGCCCTCAAGCTCTCTTTCCAGATATTGAACGGGATGGGGATAGTCGACTTCATTGAGATCGATCGAAACTGGGCCCCAGTGTTCTGGAGGCGAAGCTGGTGGTTGAGTCTGAGCAAGAGCAGCTGTGGCTGCACCTACGATCAGAAAGGCCAGAGCTGATAGAGTAAAGGCAACACGCATGAGACTTGTCTCCAATTGTTTTTGTGTACGCGTCTTTCCGGGATCAGTGCACTCAGACGGCCTGGCGGGCAGTCATCAGATCGACGGAGCAGGAATCAGGACTGTCTCAAGCGTCATAGCCTGTGTCAAGAAAGGCCAGAGCCAAAAACGAGCGCAATAAAAAAAGGGCTACCCCAAATGGGATAGCCCTTTTTGATTTTGATGCCTGACAAAACGGCAGGACTGCCGTTTTGGACGCCGCTCACGGCGCCCCGCAGGGGTGAGGCCCATGGATGGGCCGAATCACTAAATGCCAGCAGCTCGCAGCATGCCTGACGATGGCCCGGCCCCGCATCACAGATGCGGGTCGTTCGCTCACTAAGCAAGCAGTGCTTGCTTTGCCCTTTGGGCATCGTGGCTCACCCTACTCCACATGGGGAACCCCATGTGAGAGCAGCCTATTCAGCAAAGCTTAAAATAAAAAAAGGGTCACCCCAGACGGGGTGACCCTTTTTGATTTTAATGCCTGACGATGTCCTACTCTCACATGGGGAGGCCCCACACTACCATCGGCGCTGAGCGGTTTCACTTCTGAGTTCGGGAAGGGATCAGGTGGTTCAC
>PALV01000020.1 GCA_002706685.1 Gammaproteobacteria bacterium
AGCCTTCGTGGCTAAGAGGCCGCGTATTATACGCGTTTGAATCAGTCTGGCAAGGCTTTTTTCGAACAATTTTTTGATCAACCGTCGATCAAAATTCCTCACCTGGCCTGCCTGCTGAAGTTGCCCTTCAGCTGTCAGGGGCGCGCATTATGCCACAGTTTTTGATGCCTGCAAGCACTTTGACAAAAATTTGTTAAGAAGTTTTGTCGAGCCCTGACGAGGTCCCAACATTACGCACCAGCGCGCGATTGGAACCTGCATACCTGACTGGGTTACTGACTCGAAACTGACGATGCGCCGGCGCGATTTGATCGCCTGGCCTGTCGTCTAAGATACTGCACTAGTCGGTACCCCAAAAGCAGGGCGAGTAGTGTACCATAAAATACTGCGTCGAAAACATCTGTACGCAAAATCCAAGTGAGGTGTAATACACCGAGAATAGCTGCAACATAAACCAGTCGGTGAAGCGGCTTCCAACGCCTGCCCATCAGACGCACCATACGCTTGGGAGATGTTGCTCCCATGGCGGCCAGAATCAGAAAAGATACAAAGCCGACCGTGATGTAAGGCCTCTCCAGAATATCGTCACCGACCTCGAACCAGCGCAGCTCAAGCAGAAACACGACATACACAACAAAGTGCAGACTGGCATAGAACAGTGCGAACAGACCCAAGGTCCTGCGCAGCGGAGCCGCTCCGGTAAGCCCCATCAGTTCTCGCATTGGCGTGATTGCCAGACTCATCAGCAGAAAACGCAAAGTCCAGCGACCCGTTTCCAGAGCAAGTTCTTTAGCGGGGTCAGCCCCGAGGTTATTCTGTATCGCACCCAGCAACAGATAGAGGAAAGGCATGCAGGCCAAAACCCAGATGCCCCACCTGATCCAACGCCATAGCGAAGGGTTGCGTCGCCAGTCCGGCGCAGCTCGCGCAGTCAATCCTTACTCCTGGTAATAACGGGCCTAGTAATAACGGGACAGATCCATACCCTGATACAGATGCGCCACTTCCTCTCCATAGCCATTAAACATCAGGGTCTCCTGACGCGACGGGCTGAACAGGGTACGCGGCAGCCTTGTTTCCATGTCCTGACGCCAGCGCGGGTGGTGAACATTAGGATTCACATTGGCATAAAAGCCATATTCATTTGGCTGCATCATATTCCATGTGGTGGGCGGCTCTTCCTCAACAAATCGGATCTTGACGATGGACTTGACGCTCTTGAAGCCGTACTTCCAGGGCACTACCAGTCTGATCGGCGCCCCATTCTGAGGTGGCATGTAGTTACCATAGAGACCTACCGCCAGGAAAGTCAGCGGATTCATCGCCTCATCCATGCGCAGCCCTTCCCGATAGGGCCAGTCGACAATACTGAATCGACTGCGTTGAGCTGGCATCTGCTCAGGGTCCACCAGCGTTTCAAAGGCGACATATTTGGCTTTTGAGGTCGGTTCCATTCGTTCGATCAGGGAAGCCAGCGAAAAGCCAACCCAGGGAATCACCATCGACCAGCGCTCTACACAGCGCAGGCGATAGATTCGCTCTTCCAGTTGCGCAGGTTGCACCAGGTCTTCCAGATGGTACACGCCGGGTTTTGCGCATTCACCACCGATATCAATAGACCAGGGGTCGACATTAAAAGACTGCGAGTTACGGTAGGGATCTTCCTTGTCCATGCCAAACTCGTAAAAGTTATTGTAAGTCACGACATCCTGGTAAGGCGTCAGGGACTCGTCTGTCCAGAACGGGCCGCCCCGCTCCGCTGCTTCAATATTGCTGAACTTATCTTCCCACCACTGCGCCGGTGCTGACCGCTCAAGGTCCGCCGGCGCCCTGGCACGCAGACCATCGCCGGAGGCTGCACCCGCCAGACCGGGCATCAACAGTCCGGAAGCACCCACCGCCCCGAAACTCAATGCATCAGTCATGAATTTACGACGGTTGCGATAAACTGACTCAGGTGTAATCTCTGATGACGGTATTTCTCGTTTGGTCTTGATCAACATAACTGAACTCCCTGAGACTTGGGTGTCTGAAACTAAGGTGCTTTCACTGGCCTGACTTTCATTACGGTTCAGCCGACTGTCCGGTTTGCTCGCGACGCAGCTTTAACTTCTTGTAAGCTCCAATAACAGGACCGGAACAAACGTAAACTACGCACATGGTAAGCAGCACTTCATGCGGGCGCTGCGCAATTACCACCAGCAACACCACCGCCATCACGAATACGACATAGGGGACAGTCCCTTTAAAGTGTATCTCTTTAAAGCTGTAATACCGGTAGTTTGAGACCATCAACAAACCGGTAATCGCTGTCAGCAATGCCGCGCCGATCGCAGTCCAGTAGCCTGGCTGAATATTGTATTTGTACGCAACCCACACCACGAATGTTACCAGCCCGGCCGCAACCGGACTTTGCAAACCAACAAAGAAGCGCTTGTCGACCGTACCAAGCTGCACGTTGAAGCGCGCCAGCCGCAGCGCAGCGCAGGACATGAAGATGAAACTCGCGGCCCAGCCCGCATTGCCCAGTGAGGACAGCGTCCAGCTAAAAATGATCAGCGCAGGGGCTACACCAAAGGACACCATGTCTGCCAGACTGTCGAACTGCGCACCGAAGGCACTTTGAGTGTTGGTCAACCGGGCCACGCGACCATCCAGCCCGTCCATAACGGCGGCCACCAGAATCGCCCAGCCAGCCGCATTAAAATTGCCATTCATACCAGCAATGATCGCGTAGAAACCCGCGAACAAAGCGCCCAGCGTCAGCAGATTGGGCAACAGATAAATGCCTTTGCGGCTGATCTTGCGCCCGCCCTCTGACACAAACTCTTCGTGTTCATCGATCGGAATAAAGCTGTCACTGTCATCCTGTGAGTTGTTGTCTTGCTGCGACTTATCGCTCATGTATTACTCGCTGTTGTTGGTGATTCTTTACTACACCCTGTGCACCCGATTATACACGCTTGTCAAAACGCTGCAGTGAGCGCTCATGCTGGTCGGACACTGATTCGGTCACTTTCCAGAAAGCGTTGATCAGCGGATTGCTCAATCGGCGCTTCAGCGCGCAGAGACCGATTGTGAATGGCTCCAGCTCAGTCATGACCGGAAGCACCTCAATGTGCGCACTCGATGGACTGTTGTCAACGACCACCCGCGGCACGACGGCAATACCGCAGCCGAGACTGACCATGCTGACCATGGCTTCATGTCCAGATACCTGGGCATAAACCTGCGGTTTAATACCACGCTGGTGAAACCACTGCTCAAGGCGTTGGCGCGACAGGCCTGTTTCAGAGAGTATCAACGGGATCTGCGCCCAATCATACTTATTTATCTGCTCAGCACGCTGCAAGGTCTGGCGCAACGGGCAGTCGATCGTAGGCCCGATACACACCAGTGGCGAATGGCCAAGTGGCAGAAACTCCATACTGTCAGGCAGCTGCTCGGGAAGCGCGGCTATTGCCAGAGCGTCAAGCTCATCGCTCACGCGTGACAGGGCCTGCGCCGAATCACCTGTGTGCAACTGCAGCTCAACTTGGGGATATTCGGCACGAAACCGCTGCATCAGGGCCTGCAGAAAGCTGTAGCTCGCGGTCACCGAACAGAACAGACTCAAGGCCCCTCGCACCACTTCGTCGGATTGCAGCCCTGCCTGCAGAAGCTGCCAGCGATCAACAACATCGTTCGCAAAATCCCTGACCAGGTAAGCCTCGGCCGTCAGTTTGACCGAGCGCCGATCACGCTCAAACAAAACCACTCCCAGCTCCTGCTCCAGTCGCTGAATGGCGCGCGTCAACCCCGACGCACTGATGTGAAGTTCGCGACTGGCTTTGGCGAAATGCAGCGTACGCGCCAAAGCCAAAAACATTTTTAGATCTCTGATATCCATGCCAAGATACCGTGCCTCTCAGGCGCGCCAGACGATTCTATTGCATATTCTGCAATACGAAATTGACAATATATCATTTTACGCAAGCAAGCTCACCTATTAGTATGGCCGCCTGACCAAATTCAACCTGATTGCAACAAAGGACCGGATTATGAATTACTTCAATACCTTGTCACTGCGCCAGCAGCTGCAGCAACTCGGCAAATGCCGTTTCATGGATACTGCCGAATTCGCTGATGGCGTCAACCGTCTGCTGGGCAAGAAAGTAGTCATCGTCGGTTGCGGCGCTCAGGGCCTTAACCAGGGCCTGAACATGCGTGACAGCGGCCTGGATATCAGCTACGCCCTGCGCGCTGAGGCTATCGCCGAGAAGCGTCAGTCATGGAAAAACGCTACAGAAAATGGCTTTACTGCAGGCACTTACGAAGACCTGATTCCGCAGGCCGACCTGGTGCTCAACCTGACACCGGACAAGCAGCATACCTCTGTTATCAAGCAGGTTATGCCATTGATGAAGAAAGGTGCCTGCCTGGCCTACTCACATGGCTTCAACATTGTTGAAGAAGGCATGCAGATCCGTGACGACCTGACCGTCATCATGGTAGCGCCCAAGTGCCCGGGCTCAGAAGTCCGCGAAGAGTACAAGCGTGGCTTTGGTGTACCGACCCTGATCGCGGTCCACCCGGAGAACGATCCACAGGGCGAAGGCCTGGAACTGGCCAAGGCATACGCGGCTGCTACCGGCGGTCATCGTGCAGGTGTTCTGGAGTCTTCTTTTATTGCGGAAGTAAAATCCGACCTGATGGGTGAGCAGACCATTCTTTGTGGCGTACTGCAGACCGGCTCCATTCTTTGCTACAACCGCATGATCGAGAAAGGTGTCGAAGCCGGCTATGCATCCAAACTGATCCAGCATGGCTGGGAAGTTATTTCTGAAGGCCTCAAGCACGGCGGCATCACCAACATGATGGATCGCCTGTCCAACCCTGCCAAGCTGGTTGCCAACTCACTGGCCCAGGAACTTAAAGAACTTATGGCACCGTTGTTCCAGAAACACATGGACGACATCATGAGCGGTGAGTTTTCGCGCACCATGATGGAAGACTGGGCGAATGACGACAAGAACCTGTTGACCTGGCGGGAACAGACCGGTGAGACAGCATTCGAAAAGTCGACTGCCGGTGACATGGAAATTTCTGAACAGGAGTACTACGACAACGGCATTCTGATGGCCGCCTTCCTGAAAGCCGGTGTAGAGCTGGCCTTTGAGACCATGACTGACGCAGGCATTATCGAAGAGTCCGCCTATTACGAGTCACTGCACGAAACACCACTGATCGCCAACCTGATCGGTCGCAAAAAGCTGTATGAAATGAACAAGGTGATCTCAGATACCGCTGAGTATGGCTGCTATCTGTTCTCACACGCAGCAGTGCCGCTGCTGGAAGATTTCATGCAGAAAGTTGACACTGACGTGATCGGCAAGGGCCTGCAGTTGAGCGACAACAACGTCGACAACACGGCACTGATTGCTGTGAACCAGTCTATCCGTAACCATCCGATCGAGATTGTAGGTCGTCGTCTGCGCTCTTACATGACTGCAATGAAAAAGGCGATCTAAACCGCCATTGTGATTGTGAGCTACCTGCGCCCTCTCGGGCGCAGGTGCTCACGTCAATAAGAATAAATCAGATTTGAGATTAGCTGCGAAGTCCCGTACTGTAAAAGCATGACTATCGCAACTTTATTGATCCTGACCGCAGTGACGCTGAGCGCCTGCGCATTCGCCCATCTCCGTATCCGGGAACACGCTGGCTCAACACGCCACCTGGTAAGACTGACACTGATTGTAGTAGGCGCAGCCTTCGGATCGGTAATGACCCTGGTCTACACTGACTCCGACAGCCTGCTTGAACGTTTACTTATTTTCCTCAGTGCATTCGGCACAGTTCACATACCAGCCGCATTCATACTTCAAATAAAGCATGTCCGCGGCTCACCACACCGGGATGACTGAGCCTTCACAGGCTCAGTACTTTCTCACCTCTTGAAATACCGGTCACACCGGTACGCGCCACTTCCAGTACCGCGGCATTGCCCAGAGCAGCGATGAAGCTGTCAAGCTTGTCAGAGGTTCCGGTCAACTGAATGCTGTAAACCGTGCTGGTCACATCAACGATCTGTCCACGGAAAATATCCGTGGTGCGCTTGATCTCGGCACGTTGAGCGCCGGTGGCCTTCACCTTGATCAACATCAGTTCGCGTTCAATATGCGAACCCTCCGTCAGATCCACCAGTTTCACCACATCAATCAGCTTGTTCAGGTGTTTGGTGATCTGCTCGATCTTGCGATCATCACCAATGGTGGTGATCGTCAATCGTGACAGCGTGTGGTCCTCAGTTGGTGCCACAGTGAGTGATTCAATATTGTAGTTACGCTGAGAAAACAAACCGACAACACGAGACAGGGCGCCAGGTTCATTCTCCAACAGTATGGAAATTATGTGCCGCATCTTATGTTCTCTCCGTTTTGCTCAACCACATGTCTTTCATTGACCCGCCTTTGATAGCCATCGGGTAAACATGCTCAGCCTGATCCACTGCCACATCGATAAATACCAGCTTGTCCTTCAGCGCGAATGCTTGTTCCATTTTGCTGTCCAGTTCGGACAGTTTCTCGATACGCATTCCGACGTGCCCGTAAGCCTCTACCAGCTTGATGAAGTCAGGCAGTGATTCAGAATAGGTGCTGTGCGAGTGACGCCCACCGTATTGCATGTCCTGCCACTGCTTGACCATACCCAGCGCCTGGTTGTTCAGACAGACAATCTTGATTGGCAGACCATACTGCAGACAGGTAGCCAGTTCCTGTATACACATCTGAATACTGCCCTCGCCTGTAATACAGACTGAGATTGCGTCAGGGTAGGCGAGCTGCACGCCGATCGCGGCAGGAAAACCAAAACCCATGGTGCCCAGTCCGCCGGAGTTGATCCAGCGGCGGGGCTTGTCGAAATGGTAGTACTGCGCGGCAAACATCTGGTGCTGACCCACATCAGAGGATACATAGGCTTCGCCTCGCGTTGCCTTGTAAACACTCTGAACCGCCTGCTGAGGCTTGATGGTTTCACCCTCTGCAGATTTGACTTTCAGACACTGCTTGGCCCGCCAGCCCTCAATCTGCTGCCACCACAATTCAAGCGATTTGCTGTCGACACGGGCATCCGCGCTACCAATCAACTCCAGCATTTCTTCCAGAACACTGGTGACCGAGCCTACGATGGGGACATCAGCCGCTACGGTTTTGGAGATCGATGCAGGGTCGATGTCAACATGAAGAATCTTGGCCCCCGGGCAGAATTTGTTGACAGCATTGGTCACACGATCGTCAAAGCGAACACCAATACCCAGCACCACATCGCTGAAATGCATGGCCATATTGGCTTCGTAGGTACCGTGCATACCCAGCATGCCGAGAAACTGTTTGTCCGTAGCCGGGTAAGCACCCAGACCCATCAATGTATTGGTAATCGGGAATCCGAGTGTTTGCGCCAGACGGGTCAGCAGCTCTGAGCCGTTACCCTGTATGACACCACCGCCGGCGTAAATAACCGGACGCTTGGCCGCCAACAGAATTTCCACTGCTTTTTTGATCTGCCCGGTGTGACCTTTCGCGGGCACCGAGTAGGAGCGCATCTTCACTGATTCAGGATAGCGATACTCAAATTTGCGTGCCGGATCTGTGACGTCCTTCGGGACATCAATGACAACCGGGCCAGGCCGGCCGGTGGTCGCAATGTAGAAGGCCTTTTTGACAACTGCAGGAATATCTTCAGCTTTCTGTACCATGAAGCTGTGTTTGACGATGGGGCGAGAGACACCCACCATGTCTGTTTCCTGGAATGCGTCGGAGCCGATCAGCGAGCTGTCAACCTGACCGGAGATCACCACCATCGGAATGGAGTCCATAAACGCAGTTGCGATACCGGTAATGGCATTGGTGGCACCTGGGCCCGAGGTCACCAGCACCACACCAGGCTTGCCGGTGGCTCTGGCATAACCGTCGGCAGCGTGCGTCGCCGCCTGCTCGTGTCGTACCAGAATGTGATCCACCTTGTCCTGGTTGAATATCGCATCGTAAATATGCAGCGCTGCGCCGCCCGGATAACCGAACATAAGCTCAACGCCCTCGTCGTGCAGAGCACGAATCAGCATTTCACCACCAGAAAGCAATTCCACAGTCTTAGCCTCTATTGAATCCAATTTTCCATGTCGCAATGACATCGAAGGAATACCGCGAGGTCGCGATAATCCGGCGCTAGTTTATATCAAAAGATGAGCGGCTTCTTGCGTTGTAACACTTTGAAGCCATAGGTGGATTGTCAGTCACCTATGAGGAACCGATGTGGGCGCCGATTGCGGCACACCGGTCGACAGGCTGTCGGCAATAATTGTTGTCGCCTGCCTTGCAGAGTCGGGGAGGGGGTTACCTTCTCAGTCTGCAGCAACCGGGAGCTCAGTGTGTAGCCCCGGTTGTGAGCAGACAATTGTCCCACGATTCCGCCTGTTGTCAAGGCGCATGGCGTCATTCAGGCACAGCAGCCCTTAATGCAGACTGCCGGCCCCCAGCTTGCCAAATGTGAAACCATCGGCGCCGACATCAATGGTGATCAGGTCACCGGGCAGGTATTCACCCTTGATGACTCGTTGTGCCAGCGGGTTTTCAATCCAGTTCTGGATCGCGCGCTTGAGCGGTCGCGCACCGTAAACAGGGTCGTAGCCCAGTTCGGCAATCCGGTCCAGCACCGCTGGCGACACCTCGAGACCAAGGTCGTTGTACTGCAATCGCTTGCTCAGCGAGGCGATCTGTATATCGGCGATGCCCCGGATCTGCGACGCCAGCAAAGGGTGGAAAACCACCGTTTCGTCGATGCGGTTTACAAACTCTGGTCGGAAATGCCGTGTTACCACATTCATGACTTCATGCCGGGCCTGCTCATAGGCGTTCTCGTCAGATGGATCCAGCAGCATTTCCTGAATGCGATCCGAACCCAGATTGGACGTCATCACGATAACCGTATTCCGAAAGTCAACCGTGCGGCCATGCCCGTCAGTAAGGCGCCCGTCATCCAGCACCTGCAGGAGGATGTTGAATACGTCAGGGTGCGCCTTCTCCACCTCATCCAGCAACAACACCGAATACGGGCGACGGCGGACAGCTTCCGTCAGATAACCGCCCTCTTCATATCCAACATATCCCGGCGGCGCGCCGATCAACCTGGCGACTGAGTGTTGCTCCATAAATTCGGACATATCAATTCGGACCATCGCCTCCTCGGTGTCAAACAGGAACTCGGCCAGTGCCTTGCACAACTCGGTTTTACCAACCCCGGTCGGCCCCAGGAACAGAAACGAGCCGTTTGGACGATTGGGATCCGACAGACCAGAGCGGGACCGACGCACGGCATTGGCAACTGCAGAAATGGCTTCTTCCTGACCGATCACGCGACGATGCAGCGCCTGCTCCATTTCCAGCAGTTTCTGCTTGTCACTTTGCAGCATCTTGGAGACGGGGATCCCGGTCCAGCGCGATACCACATCGGCAATCTCTTCCTCCGTCACGCGATTGCGCAGCAGCTTCATTTCCATCATTTCTGCCTGGGTCGACATATCCAGCGTTTTCTCCAGGTTGGGGATGATGCCGTACTGCAATTCTGACATGCGCGCCAGGTCGCCCGCCCGGCGGGCGATTTCCAGATCAGCCCGGGCCTTTTCCAGATTACTCTTGATTGACTGAGTGCCCTGCACAGAAGCTTTCTCCGCCTTCCAGATTTCCTCAAGATCGGCGTACTCTTTCTCAACCCGGGTAATATCGTCAGCCAGCTTTTCCAGTCGCTTTCTGGACGCCTCATCTTCTTCCTTTTTGAGTGCCTCGCGCTCGATCTTCAACTGGATCAGCCGCCGCTCAAGCTTGTCCATTTCCTCGGGCTTGGAGTCGATCTCCATACGGATGAGACTGGCGGCCTCGTCGATAAGGTCGATAGCCTTGTCCGGCAACTGACGATCAGGGATGTAGCGCTGCGACAGCCGGGCGGCGGCGATGATGGCTGCGTCGGCAATCTGCACGCCATGGTGCACTTCGTAGCGCTCCTTGAGCCCGCGCAGAATGGCAATGGTGTCTTCCTCGGAAGGCTCCTCTACCAGTACCTTCTGGAAGCGTCGCTCCAGCGCTGCGTCTTTTTCAATGTACTGTCGATACTCATCGAGTGTTGTTGCGCCGACGCAATGCAATTCCCCGCGTGCCAGCGCCGGTTTCAGCATATTGCCTGCGTCCATGGCGCCATCGGCTTTGCCGGCGCCGACCATGGTGTGAATTTCATCAATAAACAGGATGACAGAGCCTTCCTGCTTGGAGAGCTCATTCAACACTGCTTTCAGGCGTTCTTCGAACTCGCCGCGGAACTTGGCACCGGCAATCAGGGCGCCCATGTCCAGCGCCAGAATGCGCTTGTCTTTGAGACCTTCCGGCACTTCTCCGTTAACGATTCGCTGCGCAAGACCTTCGACGATTGCGGTCTTGCCAACCCCGGGTTCACCGATCAGCACCGGGTTGTTCTTGGTCCGTCGTTGCAGCACCTGGATGGTTCGGCGAATTTCACTGTCACGGCCAATCACCGGGTCCAGATTGCCCTGCTCGGCACGCTCGGTGACATCGATACAATATTTTTGCAGCGCCTGAAATGCGTCTTCAGCACCAGCGTCAGTCACTTTATCGCCGCCACGCAGATTGCGGATTGCGTTTTCGAGTGCTTTTTCACTGACACCAAAGCTGTTCAGCAGTTTGCCCATCTCGCCCTTGTCGGACATTGCAGCCAGCAGGACGGTTTCACTGGAAATATATTTGTCACCACCTTTTTGCGAGATCTTGTCGGCCTGATTCAACAGGCGTCCGAGCTCGTTGGACATGGCAACGTCACCGCCGGTGCCTTCCACTGTCGGCAGGCGTTTGACGATGGCCTGCAAACCATCGCGCAACTCCTGGATATTAAAACCGGTCTGTGACAGCAGCGGGCGCACTGAACCACCGCGCTGATCAAGCAGCGCCAGCACCAGGTGGACGGGTTCAATAAAGTTGTTGTCATTGCCCAGGGCCATGGACTGCGCATCCGCCAGGGCAGCCTGCAATTTGCTGGTTAATTGATCCATTCTCATAGCATCACCTCTATTGGCATGCGGGAGCGAGAGGCTGGGCACGCCGGATTACAAACTTGGTTGCCATTAAAGATTGCGGTGACAAGGGGGAATTTCAAGTAGGCCGCTCGCCTAGAGGAGTCAAGTAGCGGATTGTTTGATATAAATCACACTTGCCATGCGTCCGGTGACACCATCGCGACGGTAGGAAAAAAAGTGGCCATCGTCACAGACGGTACACAAACCGCCACCATGGACGGCTGTGACGCCAACTGCGCCCAACCTGATTCTGGCAACCTGGTATATGTCCATCATCCACTTGTCAGCCTGCTGCGGACTGCGCGTAAAGCTGCCCGCAATCTCTGAACGCTGGGTCGCGCTTTCGGCCCGGGCCAGGAAGGCCTGTCGAACTTCGTCGCCAACCTCAAAGTGGCAGGCAGCGATGGCCGGCCCCAACCAGGCCAGCAAGTTGCCTGGATTCACCGGCAGGCTGGCGACCGTCTTTTCAAGTATCCCATCCAGCAGTCCGCGCCAGCCCGCGTGAGCCACTGCGGCCACCGAACCCTGCTGGTCCGCAAAGAACACCGGCAGACAATCCGCAGTCATGACCAGTGCTGCCGTACCGGGGGCCGACACCCACGCCGCGTCAGCCTCAGGGATCTCATCAACGACACCTGCTGCGTCAATCACACGCGTGCCATGTACCTGATTCATCCAGCCCAGTCGCAACCCCGCCGGCAGTTGCTTGGCCAGGAGCTCCCGGTTTGCCGAAACGTGTGTGGGGTCATCATCAACATGGGTACCAAGATTAAGCCCGCAATACGGCCCGACACTGACGCCGCCCTGTCGCGAAGTTACCAGCGCACAGACTGAGTCGGGCGCTGGCCACTGCGGCACCAGCCAGCAAACCCGGCCATCCTCACTGTGTTGCCAGAGCTCCCGGTCATCATCTGCCACGCGCATCTTCCTGCAAGGTGTTGATCAATATCTGCATGTCCTCGGGCAATGGCACCTCCCAGCTGACTTCTTCACCGTTGGCGGGATGCACGAATCCAAGTCTGGCAGCATGCAGGGCCTGCCTGTGGAATCCGCGCAGCTGCTCGGCCAGGGCCGGTGTCGCGCCGGATGGTATATGCAAACGACCACCATATAGAGGGTCGCCAATCAGCGGATAACGGATATGCGCCATGTGTACCCGGATCTGGTGGGTACGGCCGGTTTCCAGCTGCAGCTGCACATGGGTATGTGCCTTGAATCTTGAAATCACGCGATAGTGTGTGACGGCCTCTTTGCCACTTTCGGTTACTGCGCGTTTTTTACGGTGCACCGGATGACGTCCCAGCGGCTCGTCAACGCAGCCGCCGGCTGTCAACACACCGCAGACAACTGCCTGATACAGACGCGTCACCTCACGGCGCTGCAACTGCCGGACCAGCCGGTGATGTGCTGGCAGGGTCTTGGCGACCACCATCAGCCCGGTTGTATCCTTGTCCAGTCGATGCACAATCCCGGCTCTCGGAATATTGTGCAGTTCCGGGCAGTGGTGAAGCAGACCATTCATCAGGGTGCCGGAGCGATTGCCGGCAGCAGGGTGAACCACGGTGCCTGCGGCCTTGTTGATGACCAGAACTGACTCATCTTCATACACGATATTGAGCTCGATCGGCTCAGCCTGCCATTCGCTGGCCTCCTCTGCCACCGGCTCAGCGCATAGCTCCAGCACATCGCCAGTCAGCAGACGATCTTTGGATCGACGCTCCTGTCCGTTGACGCGCAGCGCGCCGTCCTTGATCCACTGCTGCAGTCGACCCCGCGAATAGTCATTGAACAAATTCGCAGCAATCTGGTCCAAGCGGGAGCCATCAAGCTCTTCGGGGACGGTGGCGCTAAGATTAATTGTATCGGTCATGGTAAAACTGAGGCCTCTGCGCCCTTGGGTTCTGTGGCACTGATGTGGTTAAATAGTCGACTGCAACCAGACATTATAGTCTGTTTTGAATGTTTTTGAGGTGTCTACCGCGTGCGAGTCCTGCTGCTATTTACGTTACTTCTGAGTCTGGCGTCCTGTTCCCTGTTCAACAGCGAGGAACGTGACGAGTTTGCCAATCTGTCGACAGAAGAGCAATTCTATCGCACCGCCAACAGGCAGCTGAACTCTTCCAACTTCAGCGCTGCCGTGCGCACCTACCAGGCGCTGGAGTCGCGATTCCCATTCGGCCAGTTTGCCTCACAGGCCCAATTGGAGCTGGTATACGCGCATTACCGAAGTGGTAATCTGGAAGGCGCCAGGGCCGCCGCGGATCGATTTATACGCCTGCACCCGGACCACCCAAGCATAGACTACGCTTATTATCTGAAAGGCGTCGCCAGCTTTTCTGAGAACACCGGCTTCATGAGCCGCTTCCTGCCAACGGATCAGTCCAAGCGGGATATCAGCCGTGCTCGCGATGCTTTTAACGAATTTTCCATTCTGCTGTCGCTATACCCGGACAGTGACTACGCGGCTGATGCCCGGGCTCGGATGATCTATCTGCGCAACAACCTGGCTATTCATGAAATCCACGTTGCCAATTATTACCTTGAGCGCCGCGCCTACATTGCAGCGCTTAATCGCGCCAGGTATGTGGTTGAGAACTTTCAGGGCTCCCCGGCGGTAGCCGATGCCGTATCCATTATGGTCGAGTGCTACCTGCGTCTTGGTCTGAACGACCTTGCCGATACCTCACTCGCACTGCTGCGAACCAACTTCCCGGATCATGCATCGCTGGACAGCGATGGTGACTTTATAGTCCGCAATCATGTCACAGACCCTTCACTGCTATACATGGTCAGTTTTGGCCTGCTCGGCAGCAACGTCGATGACACACCGCTGGCCCCCACTCAGCGCCCCCAGCGCTCCATTGAGCCAGACACGACGGGACTGGAGTCTGGTCGGTCGCTGCTGAATATTCTGACGTTTGGACGCTTTGGACGCGGCGCCGACGAGCGAGTACTGCCAACCGAACCACCACCCGGCACTCCTTCCGAACCCGTGCCTGGAACTCCCGGTCAGCCTTGAGCTGACGGGTAGTTTTCCGGAAAGAAACGGCGCTCAATCAGTTCTATCAGGATGTGGATAATCTTGATGTGAACTTCCTGCACCCGGTCCGCATAGCGACTGGCACCGGTGCTGATATCAACCGTGGCCAGTGTGCCCAGCACTGAACCGGGCTTGCCGGTAAGACTGACCACGGCTATACCCGACTCTCTTGCGTACTCCGCCGCACGGATGACATTTTTGCTGGTGCCACTGGTGCTGATCGCAAGCAGGCAGTCGCCGGCCCGGGCGCGTCCCTGCAGATATCGGGAAAAAATATGTTCATACCCAAAGTCGTTGGCCACACAGCTGATATGCCCGGGGTCGCTGATCGCCGTAGCTGACAGCGCCGCCCGATTATCACGGTAGCGGCCGGTGAGCTCTTCAGCGAAATGCATGGCGTCACTCATTGACCCGCCGTTACCGCAGCTGTAGATCGCCTTGTCCTGCGACAGTGCAGCTATCAGCACTTCGGCGGCATCCGCAATTGCCTGAATATTGTTTTCATCTGAAAGAAAGTTTCCCAGATAAGCTTGAGAGTCAGTCAGGGTGTCACGGATTATCGTGTGCATATGCAGTGTCTACCTGTCATACCTGGTGAGTGGTCTGTAGCCGCTGGCCAGCGCGAATAGGCATCAATCGCCAATTTTCCAGCCGTGTGTCAGTGGATAGCGCCTGTCCCGCCCAAACGCACGCTCCGTCAATCGTACGCCAATTGGGGCCTGACGGCGCTTGTACTCATTGATATCAATAAGGCGGAGCACACGATAGACCTCATCACGATCCTGTCCACTGCGAATGATGGCCTCCGCACTCATGTCCTGTTCCACATACATGGCCATGATCGCATCCAGGCGATCGTAAGGTGGCAGGTTATCATCGTCGCGCTGATCCGGGGCAAGCTCAGCCGACGGAGGACGATCGATGACCCCCTGGGGAATGATGTCAGTCTCTCCTGCTTCTGCAGCCACCTCGTTACGATAGCGGGCCAGTCTATATACCAGCGTCTTGCTGGCATCCTTCAGCACACTGAAGGCGCCCACCATGTCTCCGTAGAGCGTGCAGTAACCGACCGCCAGCTCACTCTTGTTGCCGGTAGTCACCACCAGCGCACCCTTTTTGTTGGAAATCGCCATCAGCAAGGTTCCGCGGCAACGCGCCTGAATATTCTGTTCCGTCAGGTCGGGAGGCAAGCCTGCGAACTCTGCTGCCAGGGCGGATTCAAACGCACGGTAAATGTCATTGATGGCAATGATCTGATAGTCCACACCCAACCGTGTGGCCTGCTTCTCGGCGAGCTGCAGGCTCAGTGGCGAAGTATAATCGTAAGGCATCATCACGGCGCTGACATTCTCTGCCCCTAGCGCGTCAACCGCGACAGCCAGCGTGAGTGCTGAATCGATACCGCCGGAGAGTCCAAGCAAAACTTTTTTAAAGCCATTCTTGAGCAGGTAATCACGCAGCCCCAGCGCCATCGCCTGATAGCATCGACTTTCTATACCTGGCAGTGCAGTTGTTGCCGTCAGGGGATCGGCGAACGTGACCGCGTCGGCCTCAACATTAAGGGCCACTGGGATCAGCGCTTCAGCAAATGCCGGGCCACAAACCTGAACCCCGCCGGACGCGTCAGCAATCATGGAGTTGCCGTCGAATACCAGCTCATCCTGCCCACCGACCTGATTGACATATACGATCGGCATCGCCGCGCTGGCAGCACGATCTGCCAGCAAGGCCAGCCGGCGTTCCATCTTGTCCAAATGAAATGGCGAGGCATTGATATTGATCATCAGAGCCGCACCCGCCTGCGCAGCCTGCCGGGTAGGTCCGGCCTCCCAGATATCCTCACAAATGGTGAATGCCGTTTTCACTCCCTCTATGTCTACCAGACAGGGGGCGTCTCCGGCGCTGAAGTAGCGCCGCTCATCAAACACCTGATAATTTGGCAGGCACTGCTTTCGATAGATGGCCTGGATACCACCATCGTGAATGACAGCAAGCGCATTAAATAACCGCCCCTGCTCGTAAAGCGGAAAACCGATCACCAGCCAGGCCGGCAGGGCTGCCTCACATATTTTCGCCAGGGCATCATCAACACGTGTCGCCAGCGCGGGCCTCAACAGCAGGTCCTCCGGCGGATATGCGGTCAGCGCCAGCTCCGGGTAAACCACAACATCGGCCTGGTGCTCGGCAATCGCCTGTTTTGCCGTATCCAGAATGCGATCAGCGTTGCCGGCGATATCGCCTGCCAATAAATTCAACTGGGCCATTACCAGCCTGAGCTGTCTTGCCATATCGTGCCTGTCTCCGGGGTACTAACGGGGCTGTGTTCGAGGTTGCGCGCTATTGTCAGCGATAATCGAATGCGAGGCAAAACTTGTGTTAGCCAGGCGCTGCGCCGGGTCGTAAGGACGCGGGTCAATTTTCGTCTGTCTGCCTGTCACCAGGTCTGCCAGCAACGCTGCCGAGGCCGGCGCCAGCACCAGCCCATTACGGTAGTGGCCGGCATTGATCGAGAGATTCCTGAAGCCGGGCAATGCACCAATAAACGGAACGCCTCGCGGTGCTCCCGGCCTTAAGCCAGCCCAGTGCTGTACGATCGGAACACCGGCAAGCTCAGGCAGCATTCGCTCTGCGGAGTTTTTTAAACTCTCGTATGCCTGCTGGGTGGTTGTCTTGTCAAAGCCTGCTGCCTCCAGCGTGCTGCCAATGAGTATATGATTGTCGCGCCGGGGAATCAGATAGCGTCCCTGACTCAGAACGATTCCCTTCAGCAGCTGCCGATCTGCCCTGTACAGCATCATCTGACCCTTGACCGGTTCGATGGGAACGTTGAGGCCCGCAGCCTTGAGCAGTGAGCCCGCCCAGGCACCTGCTGTGATTACAACGTGGCTTGCCGTGAGAGACTTCTTCTGTCCGCCCACGTTGGCGCTTACACTTTGAACTGTGCCGCCGGTGTGGTTCAGGCCAAGCACTTCGCAGTTCTCCGTTATGGTTGCCGAGGCATGCTGCCGAAGCCATTGATGCAAGGCTTTTAACAGTCGGGGATTGCGAATGTTGGCCACCTTTGGCATTGCCAGCGCCTGTGTGAACCCCTCGGCAAGTGCGGGCTCGTGCCGATAAACGTGATCTGCCTGCCACAGGCTCATCTGCCGCCCAAATCGACTGGCCCAATCAAGTGCCTCAACGTGGTCCTCGGCGTCCAGCATCAGCAGTCCACACTCATTGAGTTCCGGATCAATACCGGTTTCTGCGTACAGACTGCCAGCAAGTGACGGGTAGGCGTCCTGGGCCTGATTGGCCAGAGCCGATACCGCATCCTCGTAACGCCATGGATAAAGTGGTGAAACGATACCACCACCAGCCCAGGATGCCTCTGCACCTATCCGGCCGCGCTCCACCAGATGCACGGTCGCACCTGCCAGTACCAGCTCACGCGCAACCAGCAATCCGGATATGCCGCCTCCGCAAATCAGAAAATCAGACACAGCACCACCCATCGATCTGCGGAAGAGCTGCTATAGTTTTAGTTGACCACATACTAGTCATGCCGGGAGTTCATGGATGAGGACCCACTGCAGCCGGGTGTACCGGCGTCACGCGATTGAGTTTCGACAATCAGGCGTAAACCTGCTGGAGATCATGATCTGCACCGTGATTATAACAATAATGCTGCAGTTTTCCCTTCCAGCCTCACAATGGCTTCTGAGAGATGAGAGCGAGAGAGTGATTTCGCAGGCTGCCGAGATGATACAGCTGGCACGCAGCCATGCCATCCGTTCCGACCTGGCTGTCACGCTGTGCCCTGCACGGTTTGAAGGTTGCGGAGCTGACTGGAACCTGGGGATCGTACTGGTTTCCGACGGTGAGCAGGTGCACAGACAGGACTGGACGGCAGTTCACGGCACGGTTCACTGGCGCAGCTTCGGTGCGTCGAATCGTCTGGAGTTTGATACAACAGGTGCGCTGCTTCATCAGAATGGCAGTTTGATGTGGTGTCCGCTCCAACCTGATGCCGGCTCTCCTCACCAGCTGGTAATAAACGGCGCAGGTCGCATTCGACTGGCAGAAGACTCAGACGGCGACGGCTGGCGCGAGGATGGTGCTGGCAATCCACTCGATTGCGACGATGTCTGACCGAAGTCTTGTTGATTCCGCTACGGCTTGCTAGCGCCAGCGGCTTTACATTTCACCAGGACTTCAGACAGCAAGGCCTCACGATTAGCCACAAAGCTGTCGGCCTCCCACGGGGTCTCACCGGCTATGTTCTCGCCTCTTTCGCCATGATCTTGAGAAGCCAGTTCGACCACACAGAACCCTTTGGCATGTAACAGGTTGAACACTTTACGGTGGGTCAGGACTGCCGATGCCAGAGTTGCCTGAACCATCAAAGCAAGGGCTAGACTCAGGATCAGACACAGCGGCAACACCGCGCCCAGCTGCCTGCGGGAGTGGAATTGCCGATGCCAGTTTTTCGGGCTCACGGGGAGCTCTCATTTAGCACTGCCGGCTCGGTGTCACTGATACCTGCCGGCACCGTCAGCAGACCCCGCATCAGGCCTGAATCTTCAGCCACTCGGTAGCGGATGCGGACTGCAGTCAGATTCCCATGTTCGACTCGGCTAGCGCTATCACAGCGCCGCTGACAAACTGCGACCCTCAGATCACTCAAACCAGTCACAAGTTCCTCGCCTCTATAAAAGCCACCTTCTGGTCGACTTCTCCGAAGATAAAGCCCGGCGGGCTGGTCTCGGCGACCACCACGATGTGCCAGGTAGTACAGGTTGCTGCTCTCGATGAGACCGGTGACGGAATAGTGCCTGACGATAACAACATCGCTGCCGCTGACCGCTGTGGACGGGCGGCTGAACGACGCGCCAGCATGCCATTTCTCAACGGGCACCAATCCAGTGGCGCCTGCGCGTGCCAATGCTTCTGCCATATCCAGCGCGAGTCGCAGGTCCTCACCAAATATCCGACGCACCACCGTCGAGGTATCCAGAGACTGCTGCCGCTCGAGCTGCCTTAAGCGGTCCTGATGTCCATACAGGTAGACCTGTAATAAAGACCCACTGATGACTGCGCCTGAGGCGATGACAAGCAGGAGTTCCAGCAGACTGAAACCATGCCCCGATCGCATGTTCGCGAGCAACTTCATCAGGCATCCGACTCCTGAGCGGATGCCACCCGAATCAGACATTCTGTGGCGCGCATTGGCTGCTGCCAGCAAATCGACGTGTAGTCTTCAGCGGCATGCAGTGAAAAATGCCCGAACATTTCTGCTGCCTCAGCGTCTATCAATTGCTGCTCCCACTGATCAAGTAGCTCCACTGCCTGATCATGGTCCAGAAGCGCGGTGTTCCCGCTATTCAATGCCGTGCAGTTTGTCCGTTCGGCAGCGCAGGCAAGTTCTGGCGACAACTCATGTAATGCCAGCCACTCTTCCAGCAGCACTGAAGCTTGATGCGCAGCGAGGGCCCGCGACAGGGCATCATCACTGTGGATCTGCATCAGCCCTGACACGGAGATGGCACTGCCTGCCAGCAGGCCCGCCAGCAGCAGCTCAAGTGTGGCGACACCACGGTTCTTCCAGAGGATCTTGAACGACCCTGTTGCACGCATAATTGCCATCCCTGCAAATTTCACGACTCCACCAAGACTGTAGTCATGAATCCCCGTCAATGCTCAATAAAAAAGCAGATAGTTTTGGCGGCAGCGGGTAAATTACCTATAATCCGCGCTTCGCAATGAATCGGGTGCTCACGGGCATGGAATACGATCTGCTGCTTCTCATGCTGCTGGCCCTGACAGGTCTCATCGCCGGGTGGATAAACACCCTTGCCGGAGGCGGATCCAATCTGACCCTGCCGGCCCTGATGTTGCTGGGCCTGCCCCCCGACGTAGCCAATGGCACCAATCGTGTTGGCGTCATCTTGCAGGGTGTTGTTGCGGTCAAGGGGTTTCACAAATACGGGCGACTGGATACTCAGTCAATCTGGCCTATTCTGGTCCCCAATCTGATTGGCGGCGCCATCGGTGCACTGATTGCAGCGCTGCTGCCGAATGTGGCGCTCAAACCGCTGCTATTGGGAACAATTCTATTGATGTCAGCCATCATCCTGGTGCGCCCGGGTTTCATCGCGCCGCCTCCAGGCACCCCAGTAAAGACGCCGGGTGAAAGTCCCAGTGCATGGGCAGGTCTCTTCCTGGCCGGAGTTTATGGTGGCTTCGTGCAGGCGGGAGTCGGTTTTATATTGCTGGCCGCCCTGGCTGGCGGGTTGCGCTACGACCTGGTCCGGGCGAACGCGCTGAAAATGGTCTGCACGCTGTGTTTTACAGCCGTTTCACTGGCCATCTTCCTCTGGTTCGATCTGGTGCGCTGGCTGCCGGGCCTTGTACTTGCGGCCGGAACAATGCTGGGCAGTCACTTGAGCGTAAAATTTGCCATCAGCGTGCAGCAAAGCACCATCAAGTGGTTCCTGTTCGCGATGACGCTGGTGTCCTGCGGCGCTGCACTGGTTTTCTGATCGACGGCTGCGCAGATAAACCGGGCGACACCAGCTGAGACTGGAAAAGTTTAGCGAGCGGTACTTTCGCGCAGATTGCTGACCCGGATGTTGTTGAGGGTTACAATGACTGCGGCGCCCCCCAGGCTGCTCCGCTCTATCTGGATCTGACCGCCATAGCTGTGCACGATATCTGCCACAACTGCCAGGCCTATGCCCTGCCCCTGCGGCAAGGTATCCAGCCTGACTCCTCGCTGCAGTACCAGCTCGTTTGCCTCAGGCAGTATGCCACTGCCATCGTCTTCCACACGAAGCTGCGCAGCACCGGAATCAGTGCCAACAGAGGATGAAGACACCAGTACCCTGCCCCGACCATACTTGCAGGCGTTGTCCATCAGATTGCCCAGAACCTCCATCAGATCCCGTTCGTCTCCCAGGAAGAAGGTCTGCTCGTCCACTTGTTGTGTGATCTTTACCGATTTGTCGGCGTAGACCTTTTCCAGCGCCCGCGCTACCCGCGCGGTCGCCTCGGCGAGGTTGACCTGGCGTGCCAGCGCACTGGTGTTATCCCCTCTTACGGCGCGCTGCAATTGATAACCCACAATCTGGTTCATGGCATCAAGCTGTTCCTGAATCACATCGGCACGCACTGTATCGCTCGCGGTCGCACCCGCGTGATCGGGCCCGGACCTGAGGCCGGCCATCTCGCCCTGAATAACGGCCAGTGGTGTTTTCAGGCTGTGCGCCAGATCGCCCAGTGTGGTGCGATAGCGCTGCTGCTGTTTGCGCTCTGACTGAATCAAAAGATTGAGGTTGGTTGTTACTGCGTTCAACTCGCGCGGATAGTCTTCTCCGAGGGTTTCGCTGTCACCTCTTTCGATGCTGACCAGATCCCGGGCCAGTCTTCTCAGCGGTGCCAGCCCCCATCTTAATAGCGCCAGCTGCAACAACAAAAGCAGCGCGGCCAGGCCTCCCAGCCAGGACCACAGGCTGCGACGAAACTGATTCACCTCCAAGTGATAAGTGGCAGTATCCTCGAGCACCGTAAAGATGACAGGCGCGGGTCGATTTTCCCAGGTCACAGCATAACTGCTGACAAAGAATTCCAGTTCTGATGCCCCGGCCAGACGACGAAACTGCGTGTCGCCACGTGACAGCTCACGTCCCAGCGCCAGCTCATTAACAGCGAGTTCAAGCGCCGAGGGAGTGCGCAACAACACCTGTCCGTCAGCGTCTCTGATTAGGCCGTAAAGCCCGGAATTGAGCTGAGAAAAGCGCGGCTCGCGCAGATCTTCAATGAAATAGAAGTCGCCGTCGCTTTGATCGACAGCCGCCAGCAGCACGTAGATCTGAACCTGTAACTGTTCGGCTATGCCGGCTTCGGCGCTGGCTCTGAACGCCCTGTCCAGCACCACTCCCGTCAAACCCAGAAACACCGTCAGGAGAATGCTGACCGAGACCAGCAGTCGGCTCTGCAGCGAATAGGAACCGGGCCTGGACACCTGGCATCAATCCATGACGCGCATGCGGTAACCCTGGCCCCGCACAGTTTCAATAGGATTGAGCGTCTGATCCGGATCAAGCTTCTGTCTCAGGCGCCGAACGAACACCTCCAGCACATTGCTGTCACGATCGTAATCCTGTGCGTACAGGTGCTCAGTCAGTTCCGTCTTGGAGACAACCTGATCAGGGTGCAACATCAGATACTCAAGTGTCTTGTACTCGTAGGCGGTCAGATCCACGCCAGTGCCGTTAACACTGACGCGTTTGGCACTGGTATCGAGCTGGATGGATCCCGAGGTGATGATCGGGCTGGCGAAGCCAGCGGCGCGGCGCATCAGGGCATTGAGGCGCGCAAGAATTTCTTCCATGCGAAACGGTTTTACGACGTAATCATCGGCGCCTGCATCAAGGCCACTGACTTTATCCTGCCAATCACCGCGCGCTGTAAGAATCAGTACTGGATAGCGTTGCCCCGCCTCACGCATCTGGCGAATCAGGCTGATGCCATCCAGTTCTGGCAGGCCAAGATCAATGATGGCGGCGTCGTAATCATTTTCGACGGCCAGGTAAACGCCTGTGCGTCCGTCCCTGGCATCATCGACGACAAATCCGGCCTGCTCCAGACCCAGTTTAAGCTGCTGCCGCAACAGGCTGGCATCTTCTACAACCAATACCCGCATGCTCACTCCCTGCTGATGGCACCTGTCGCTTTGTCGACATAGACAGTGTAAATATTTCCTTCATTGTCCAGTCTGACCCGATAACGAACCCGGTCGCCCTGCCTGACTTCATTGATGCTGATGACCTCGCCAGGAAACTGGGCTCTGACGATATCCAGTGCCTGTCGCTGATTGACCGTCCGACCACTATTCTGTTGCTGCTCGGCCTGATCAGCCGGAGGTTGCGCGACCACGTCGCTTCCGGCCAGAGCCAGCCAGGATACGATGGCTGCTATCAGCAATCGATTCCTGCGCCGGCCCCTCATTAACGTCACCATACTCACTATGTCTCTCCATATGTCGAAACTGCCGTCAGGATACAGCCGGAATCACTCCACCGGGCTCATCAGCAGCTTGCCGGAGAGAGTTAAAACACCGGCGCAACGTCGACGCGAAGCCGAATTTTTCTGCCGGGATCGTGATCCGTGTGTACCGTGTATTCCTCGCCGTTATAGCGGTAGCGCACCTGGTATCCGGTCAGGCGCTCCTCATCGCGGTACGACTCTGTCACTTCGCAATGCTGCACGGTCTGGTACCGGGCGTGCTGCGGTTTGTGGTTGGCTTTCACTATATCACGGCCTACAGAATGCCCCAACACAGCGCCAACCACCGCACCAACTCGCTGACTCGATTTATTGGTGCCAAGCGCGTTACCAATAGCACCGCCTACTATGGTGCTGATCAGCACTGGAGTACGGCTTTGCCCATGGCGGTCTTCCTTTACCAAGACCTGCTCATTCCAGCAGGTTTCAAGAGGCTCTGAAATCGTGACCGACTGGTAAACAGGCCGTGTATCAATAACGTCAGCGTAAACATACTGAGTCTGTGCAGACGCGACTGATGACGAAAGCCAGAAACCGGCTGACAGCGCGATCGCCAGCATTGATCTTTTTTTTGCTTGCGTGTGGATGTTCATTTTGCACCTCGTCCATTGGTTGACGTGTGCAGAATAGCGGTAATCAGCTGAACGATAACTTAACGACGCCTGCAATCGATTCAAGCTGCGGAGAGTTTGAATCCTGACGCGATACGGGTACAATCCAGCCCGGATATTAACAACAACAATCAGGATGCAGGAATACAGACTGGCTTAAGAGGCACCAAACTGCCCGACTGCCAGCGCGGGCAAGCCCCCTCTCGACCATCAGGCCCAGAGCGCCGCCTAGAGTATTCCCCCAAGAGAGAGCCCATGTTCCGCAATACAGTCATCGCGGCAGTAGTCGCAACTATAATCAGTGCACCCGTTTTGTACTTCCTGGTGCCCGCCGTCAATCAGATGGCCGGCTTACTGGTCTTGATTTTGCTGGCAACATTGCTCAGTGCGCTGCTTGCCAGTCGCCTGCAAAGCAGCCCCAGGAAAAAACGTTCCCGCAAGCCAAAGCAGAATCGATCCAGCAGCAACGCCGCACGCGAGCAGGGCAGCGTCAAATGGTTCAATGCCAGCAAAGGATTTGGTTTCATTACCCGTGATAGTGGGGACGATGTTTTCGTCCATTTTCGAGCGATTCGCGGCGAGGGACATCGTATTCTGCGTGACGGACAACGCGTCGAGTTTGCTGTCAGCGAAGGCGACAAAGGCTTGCAGGCAGATGACGTTGTTGCATTGAACCAGCAGCAATGAGACCGACGTCGATTGTCTGACAGTCCGTCCCGCGAACGGATTGCGCCGGCACTCATCATCGCCGGCGCATGACGGTCAATAATGTGGCGGTTTTTCATCCTGAGCGCCGGGACTGATTGACCGCTCTGCCTGGATTTCCAGTAATTCTGTAATTTTGTCGCGGTGGAGTGCCAGCTCGCGTTCCAGAGCGTCAATCTGCTGCTGCTGTCTGGCAATCACATCGTTCAAAGTCGACAGGCTGTCTTCCTGAAACGCTATCCGCGTCTGTAAATCCACCAGTTGATCATCTGTCATCATTACGCTACCCCCTGAGCCCAGCTCCGGGCTGCCCCATGTATCATTACCGTATCAATGGCAGGTGTATTGTACTCCGATTCGTGGCTGTCATATTTCTATTTGCGCGCCTAAGCGTGTAATATTCCAGACCTGTGGCCTGTCTTAGTTCATACAATGGTCCATTCCAGGGGTCAATCCACCGCAAGGCCAGGTTAACAGCAGAATTCACTCGCGTTTTCAGGAAGTTATAGACATATGCAAGACAAGCAGCTTTCCCAGCCAGGTAACGCAGACTCAGCAGCGGCAAAGGAGCATGCCCCGATAAACTGGACCAATATGGTGCTATTTACCAGCACACCGATATTAGCCGTGATTCTCGTTCCCCTGTTCGGGTTCGTTTACGGTTACTCGGCATACGACTGGGTAATGTTCGTGCTGATGATGGGCTTTTGCGGCATTTCAATTACCGCTGGTTACCACCGACTCTGGTCACACAAGGCTTACAAGGCACATCCAGCGCTGCGTTTCATTTTTGCGCTGGGCGGTGCCTGCGCCCTGCAGAATGACGTCTTTAACTGGGCATCGGACCACCGCCGACATCATGCATTTGTCGACAACAATGATCGCGACCCTTACTCCGCCGGCCGCGGATTCTGGTTCTCGCATATCGGCTGGATCGTGCGTCACTACCCCAGTGGCGTGCAGGATTTCTCCAATATCAAGGATCTGCAGAAAGACCCCATTCTGCAATGGCAGCACAAACACTACCTGGCCCTGGTGCTGTTCATGAACATCGCCGTTCCAGCGTTTATCGGTTACCTTGGTGGCAGCATCATGGCTGGCCTGCTGTTGAGTGGTCTGCTGCGCCTGGTGCTCAGTCAGCACGTCACCTATCTGATCAACTCACTGGCGCACATGTGGGGGCGACAACCCTACAGCGACAAGAGTTCAGCCCGTGACAACTCGCTGCTGGCATTCCTCACTTATGGCGAGGGCTATCACAACTACCACCACACCTTTCAGTGGGATTACCGCAATGGCATCCGCTGGTGGCACTTCGATCCTACCAAATGGCTGATCCGAAGCTGTGAGTGGCTGGGCCTGACCAGCGACCTGAAACGCGTATCTCCACTAAGCATCGAAACAGCCCGCCTGGAGATGCAGTATCGTCACGCCTCCGAACGCTGCAGCACGCTGGCGAACGCCGAAAAATGGCGCGCCAGGCTGGAAGAAGAGTATCTGCAGCTGAAATCGACGCTGGACCTTTGGGCCAAACACCGTCAGGAATGGTATGAGGCCAAAACATCACAGTTGCACGATCAGATTCACGAAAAGTGGGATCGTCTGGCGCTGCGCGACAGTTACCGTGAGGTCCGTTACAAGCTTAAGCTGCAGCGTCAGCGATGGCAGGACCTGATGCACAATTTTGCCAACCAGCAAGTTTCGCCGGCCTGATCGCATCATGTTGAACTCTGTGAAGTATCTGCTTGATAAAAACCCGGTACGCGGCACAGCGCTGACGGCCAGTCTGCTCTGCGTGCTGGCAAGCTCTGTCTCCGCTCTTGAGCCAGGCGATACCGCTCCGGCATTTGAACTGCCGGGCGTACGCGACCAGGACAGCGCCGTGGCACTTGAAGACCTGCGCGGGAAAATAGTCTATGTCGACTTCTGGGCATCCTGGTGCCTGCCCTGCCTGCGCTCACTGCCCCAGATCAATACCCTGTACGAACAGTATCGTGACCAGGGCTTTGAAGTGGTAGCCATCACAATCGACGATCCTATCGAAGACGCCCACGAATTTCTGGCCGATCTTGAAACCCCGCTGGCCTACCATCTGGTCGCCGATCAGACCACGGACGTGATGAATGCCTACGATGTGTTCGGCATGCCAACTTCATTCCTGATCGACCGGGAAGGTGTGATTCGTAAAGTGCACGAAGGATTTCGGGAAGGCGATACAGAACTGCTGGAACAGGCGCTGGTGGAGTTGCTCAACGAAGAGCAGTGAATGCCGCTGGTGCTCTCTGCATCCATGGCCTCACTGGCTCTTCACGGATACAGACGCAACAGTGGCTCATCCAGCGCAGCCATCTGCTCGCGCAATTCCAGAACATGTTCTGACCAGTATCGCTCGGTGTTAAACCAGGGAAAGCTCATCGGGAACGCCGGATCATCCCAGCGCCGCGCCAGCCACGCGCTGTAATGCATAAGTCGCATGGTCCGCAGCGGCTCAATCAACGCCAGCTGACGTGGCTGAAAATCAAAGAACTCCTCATAGCCCTCCACGACCTCCAGCAACTGCGCCTGCTGCTGATCGCGCTCACCGGATAACATCATCCACAGGTCCTGCATGGCAGGCCCGGTCAGCGCGTCATCAAAATCGACAAAAAACGGCCTCTCATCGCGCCAGAGCACATTTCCCGGGTGACAGTCGCCGTGCAGCCTGATCTGCTGAAGATTGGGCTGATCTGTAAATACTCTGTCCAAACGGTCAACCAGATGGCCCGACAGCGTCTCATAGGCGGTCCGCAAAGACGCGGGAATAAAATCATGCCGCAACAGAAACTCACGGCTGGCAACGGCATGACTGGCCACTGACAGTTGCAGTCGATGGGCGAATCTGCGCTGCGAACCAACCAGATGGACCCGACCGATGAACCTGCCCATTACCAGCAGGTTGTCCGGGTTGTCCAGCTCCGGGGCCCGCCCCGCCAGTCGGGGAAACAAAGCGAAACGAAACTGCTGGGTTCCGCATTGGCAGGTATGCAAAGTCTGCTCATTAATGCGCTGCGGCGGGACCACAGGCACATCCAGATCTGCCAGCTCCTGAGCAAACGCGTGCTCCTCGAGGATCTGTTCGTCACTCCAGCGATCTGGTCGATAAAACTTGACCACCAGATAGGATCCGTCCTCCATGCCCACCTGATACACGCGGTTTTCATAGCTGTTGAGAGCAAAGACGCGCGCATTGGTCTGTAAACCCAAGCCATCAATCGCATCCAGCACCTGATCTGGGCCCAGCGACTGATACGGGTGGCTGGACTGGCTTGTTTCATTCATCAATTGCGGCCTGTGGATCGAGTTTGCCGCGAGTATACTGTAAAATGCCTGTCCGCATTGGTTTCAGTGGACTGTTTTCGGCCAGCGTCTCTGGTCGACGCGGTTTTCTGGTCTGACGCCCGGCCTGACAACACCGTCGCAGACCAACAATGCAAGCCACTCACCACACATCCAGAAAGGAGTACATCGTCAGCATGACTAACGCACAAGCGCGTCTTCAGGAATTACAGTCTGCCTACCAACAGATCAAGGCCCGCAAGCTCAATCTGGACCTGACGCGTGGCAAACCGGCCACGGCACAACTGGACCTGAGCAATGCCCTGGATGGCATCCTGCAAGGCAATTACCGCTGTGCTGACGGCACTGACGCACGAAACTACGGCGGCGGCCTGGGAATCCCTGAAGCCCGGCAATTCGCTGCAGACTACCTGGAAACACGCCCTGCACAGGTCATGGTGGGCGGCAACAGCTCATTGCAGCTCATGTATCAGTACGTTGCCAATGCACACATCAATGGTGTCAAAGGCGCAGATTCTGCCTGGAGCAAAGAAGCGCGTGACGGCCAGAAAGTCAAATTTCTGTGTCCGGCACCCGGTTACGACCGTCACTTTTCGGTCTGCGAGGCACTCGGCATCGAGATGATCCCGGTGGCCATGACAGAGGAAGGTCCTGACATGGATCAGGTCGAGCAACTGGTCAAAAGCGATCAGCTGATCAAGGGCATCTGGTGTGTGCCCAAGTATGCCAACCCGAACGGTGTTGTTTACTCTGACGCTGTGGTTAGCCGTTTTGCGGCTTTGGCAAAAATCGCTGGCGCCAATTTCCGTATCATGTGGGATAACGCCTATGCCGAGCACCATCTGGTCGACAACCCGCCCGAGCTGGCAAACCTGTTGAGCCTTTGTGAACAACAGGGCACCCTGGATAGCGCCATCGTCATCGGCTCAACCTCAAAGATCACCTTTGCCGGCGCCGGCATGGCGTTTATTGCCTCATCGGAATCCAATATCAAACAGTTTGCTGACTACCTGGGTATCTCAACCATCGGCCCGGACAAGGTCAACCAGTTGCGCCACGTGCGTTTCCTGAAGGACATGGACGGACTGCGCAGCCTGATGCAGCAGCACCGCGCCATTCTGCAGCCCAAGTTCGAGCGGGTATTGAAACATCTGGACGACAGTCTGGCAGGCAAGACCGTTAACGGGCAGCCACTGGGTAACTGGACGCACCCGCAGGGGGGCTATTTTGTGTTGTTCGATACTCAGCCAGGACTGGCGGACAAGGTCGTCAAACTCTGCGCGGAAGCAGGCGTCAAGCTGACACCGGCCGGCTCAACCTGGCCGTATCAGAAAGATCCCAACAACAGCAACATCCGCCTGGCACCGTCCTTCCCCAGTCTTGAGGAAATCGACGAAGCCATGGCGGTGTTTGTATTGTGCGTGGAGCTGGCCAGTCTGGAAGCCGCCTAACGGTCCCGCTGGCGAATCACCACGCTGTTGCGCTCGACCTGACGATAGGTCGAGCCCTTGCGTCCTCTTTCATTGACATAGACAGTGCCGCGGCGGCGATCAGTCTCCCAGCTGCCGCGCGCATTGTGCTGCTGACGGTCGTAGTAATTGCCGCCGCGCCAGATGTCGTGCCCCTTGAAATGGCCACTATAACCATGACCATGGCGATGATGGTCGTGCTTGCGATGCCCCTTGCCGCGATACCCTCGATCATGATGACCGTGTTTGCGGTAGTGCTTACGGTTGTCGTGATGACGCCCATGACCATAGTCGGCTCGATACACAGTAGTGCCGACATAAACCGAGCCGATAACTGGCGAGTGGATCACTGCGACCGGTTTGTGGACTGTCTCGTAGACGGTCACTCGCTTGTAGCGATCTGCGAGCGCGCCTGTGCTGACTGATGCCAGCATCAATGTAGCCGCTGCCAGTATCGCCGTACGGTACTTTCTTGAATAGAACTTCATCACCTGCCCTCCTCGTTTGCTCATGCTCGGTACCGTTATAGCGCTACCTGCCTGAATACAGACTGAACGACAGTGGTCCGATCAACTCTCAGACTGATGCTGACTGACAAACCCGGGTATGGGGAAAGGCATGACGTTGTCGCCGCTGGAAATCTTGGCGACGCCGGTCTTTTCGACTTCATCTATGCGGATGATGGCCTGAAGGGGGATAAAGCTGCGTTTGACGTCCTGAAACTCGTTCTTGAGTTTCTCTTCGCCAGGATCGACCACCACCTGACTGCGCTCATCGAACAGGAATTCCTCTATTTCAATGAATCCATAGAGCTCGCTTTGATACACCTGACGTGCAAACAGCTCATAGACCTTCCCTTTGTTGAGGAATGTAATGCGATAGATTTCCTGACGACTGGCCATAAGACTCTCGTGGACGACTGCTGGGAATGGGAGCGAGGTACGTATTGTAACGCAAACCCCTGTCCGGAATACAGCTGACTGAGAGTCAGGCTTCGTTTGAAGCCCATTCAGACTTATTCGCGAGCGTCAGAACTGGTATAATCCGCGCCTTTCTGTAATTCAGCAGCTTTATTTCCACAACGAGCCCGAATTGTCATGAGCACCAACGAGCAAGCCAGCGGCACACGCAAAAAAGTCTACATCAAGACCCACGGATGCCAGATGAATGAGTATGATTCGTCACGCATGCTGGATTTGCTGCGCGAAACGCAGGGTGCAGACCTGGTGGAAACACCAGAAGAAGCCGACATTCTGCTTCTTAATACCTGCTCGATCCGTGAAAAAGCCCAGGAAAAAGTCTTTCACCAACTGGGCCGCTGGCGCAGCCTGAAGGAAGCCAAACCCGGTCTGAAAATTGCTGTGGGTGGCTGCGTGGCAAGCCAGGAAGGGGAAGCAATTGGCAAACGCGCGCCCTATGTCGACGTTGTTTTTGGTCCTCAGACACTGCACAAATTGCCTGAAATGCTGGACCGCTCCGGCCGCGGACTGCCGCTGGTAGACATTACGTTTCCAGAGATCGAAAAATTCGACCGTCTGCCGGAACCAAGTGTCGCAGGCTGCCAGGCATTTCTGACCATCATGGAAGGCTGCAGCAAGTACTGTTCATTCTGCGTCGTGCCCTACACCCGCGGCGAGGAAGTAAGTCGACCGCTGGATGACGTTCTGGCAGAAGCAGCGCATCTGGCAACGCAGGGCGTGCGTGAAATCAATCTGCTGGGTCAGAATGTCAACGCCTATCGCGGGCTCAGCCACGACGGCCAGATTGTTGACCTGGCGACCTTGATTACCTACATCTCGGCGCTGGACGGAATCGACCGCATTCGTTTTACGACGTCACACCCGACGGAGTTTTCTGCCAATCTGATTGAGGTCTACCGTCACGTGCCGGCACTGGTCAGCCATCTGCACTTGCCAGTGCAAAGCGGTTCGGATCGCATCCTGGCCGCCATGAAACGCGGACACACTGCTCTGGAATATAAATCCATCATTCGCAAACTGAAGGCCATTCGCCCCGACATCAGTATGTCGTCGGACTTTATTGTTGGCTTTCCTGGCGAGTCACAGAAGGATTTTGAAGACACGATGAACCTGATTATTGATGTCGGTTTCGACACATCGTTCAGTTTCATCTATAGCCCCAGACCAGGCACGCCGGCATCAGACCTGCCTGACAATACCAGTGAGCAGGAAAAGAAACATCGGCTGACTGTGCTCCAGGCACAGATCAACCAGCAGGCAGCCGCTATCAGCCAGGCAATGGTCGGCAGCACCCAGCGCGTGCTGGTCACCGGCGAATCCAAGCGTGGCCTGAGCAGCCTGCAGGGCCGCACCGAGAACAACCGCGTGGTCAATTTCCACTGTGACGACACCCGCCTGATCGGACAGTTCGTTGATGTCCGCATCCGCGAGGCCTATCCGAACTCCCTGGCCGGAGAGCTATAAGCAATAGCAACTGGACGTATGGTGGGCGGTGCGCGCAGATAATTGTGGCCAGATTTTGCCCATCACACGGATTGCTCTATACTGATTGTCCAGTCTGAAAAATATGACGTCTCACATTTGAGGTGGAGGTAGTACCCCAGCTGCATGGCTACTGAACAAAGCACTCAACGGCTCACTTTGACGCCGGAAGACACACATCGCCTGGCAAACCTGGGCGGTCATCTGAACGAGCACATCCACCAGATCGAAAAATCACTGGCGCTGCAGATTCGGCAACGCGGCGGCGAATTTGAATTGTCGGGGGAAGCTGATGCAGTCCGTGAGGGCATCAGAGTGCTTGAGTCGCTCTATGCCGTGACCGCTGATGGCACCAATGTCAGCCCCGACCTTATTCACCTGACTCTCAAGGAGTCAGGGTTTACGCCTGCACCGCCAGCCACACCGCAGGCAGTTCAGTCCGCCGAGGACAGCACCCGGCCGGTTCTGATAAAGACCCCGCACAGCTCAATCAAACCGCGCGGCCGGCATCAGCGGCAGTACGTCGAGTCGATCCGTCAGATGGACATCAATTTTGGTATCGGTCCGGCAGGCACCGGCAAAACCTATCTGGCCGTTGCCTGTGCCGTCGAGGCATTGATGCAGGACCAGGTCAAACGATTGCTGCTCGTGCGACCCGCCGTCGAGGCTGGCGAGAAACTGGGCTTCCTGCCCGGTGACCTGGCCCAGAAAATCGATCCATATCTGCGCCCTCTCTACGACGCTCTCTATGAAATGCTCGGATTTGAGCGGGTTACCCGCCTGATCGAAAAAAACGTTATCGAAGTGGCGCCCCTGGCCTACATGCGCGGACGCACCCTGAACGGCTCGTTTATTATTCTGGATGAAAGTCAGAACACCACCATTTCCCAGATGAAGATGTTTCTGACCCGAATCGGTTTCGGCTCCACCGCTGTCATCACCGGGGATGTCACCCAGATCGACCTGCCCTCGGGCACACGCTCCGGCCTTGTTCACGTCCTGAAAGTATTGAACGGCCTGCCCGGAATCGGCTTCAACTTTTTTGACTCCAAAGACGTGGTGCGACATGCACTGGTGCAGCGCATCGTCGAAGCTTACGACGCCTACGAGAGACAGACGACCATCAAATCGCTGAGTAAAGATGACGGCAGCCATGAACGTGACGGTTGATGTCATTTGTGAGCATCCATCTCTCAACGCGCCGGACAGCGACAGCATCGCGTCCTGGTGTACTGCCGCACTGACGCATCAGACTGCCAGTGAATCTCTGCACGAGCAGCAGCGCAGCGGCCAACCCTTCGTCATCAGTGTGCGGATCGTTGATCGCGACGAGGCAGCCCAGCTGAACCACCAATATCGCCAGAAAGACTATGCAACCAATATCCTTTCGTTCCCTGCCGACATTCCCGGTATCGTTGCAGCACAGCTGGACGAATATCCGCTGGGTGACCTGGTAGTGTGTGCCGATATCGTTATCGAAGAGGCGCAGGCACAGGGCAAGTCGACAATCGACCACTGGGCGCACCTGATTGTGCACGGCGTCCTGCATCTTTGCGGAATGGATCATCAGAACGACGAAGAAGCAGGGCTCATGGAACAGCTGGAAATACGCATTCTTGAAGGCTTTAATATAGCCAATCCCTATTATGACAGGAGCAACATACCGGCATGACCGACGACCCTCCCAGTAGCGAGCCGCGGCAAAAGTCCTGGCTCGAGCGCATCGCGCAGGTGTTTTCTGATGAACCAACCGACACCAGAAGCCTGCTGAATCTGCTCCGCAATGCCGAGCAGGATCAGGTGCTGGATGCTGATGCACTGAGCATCATCGAAGGTGCCCTGCAGGTATCCAGCATGCAGGTGCGCGAGATCATGATCCCGCGCTCGCAGATGACTACGGTCTCGGTGCGACAGACGCTCGCCGAAATACTCGACGTCGTCGTCGAAGCCGCCCACTCCCGCTTCCCGGTGACGGGTGAAAACCCCGACCAGGTGATTGGCATTTTGCTGGCAAAGGATCTGCTGCCCCTGGCGCTGGGCGACAACGCCGAACGATTCAACCTGAAAGATATGATCCGACCGGCAACCTGTGTTCCGGAAAGCAAACGACTGAACGTTCTGCTGCGTGAGTTCCGCGAGACACGCAACCATATGGCCGTCGTAATTGACGAATATGGTATGGTCTGCGGGCTGGTCACCATTGAGGACGTTCTGGAACAGATCATCGGTGAGATCGACGACGAATACGACGTCGATGACGAGAGCTACATCAAACCGCTCGGCGACGAGCAGTATATCGTCAAAGCGCTGACCCCGGTTGAAGAGTTCAATGAATTCTTCGGCAGCGAGTTCAGCGAAGATGATGCCGACACTGTTGGTGGCCTGCTGTTGCAGGAGCTGCGGCATATCCCGGAACGAGATGAGACAGTTGCCCTGGGCGGCTACCAGTTCACGGTTCTGAACGCCGACAGTCGCCAGATACGTCTGCTAAAACTGACCGCGCTACCTCCGGGTGCGGCAGAAAACATTGACTAGACAGACGCAAACACTAACCGAAAACAATACTGCCCCAAACAGACGACTATTCGAGACAACTTACCAGCCATGAGCAACAGCGAAGAAACCCAATACAATCCACAAGAAGTGGAGGCACAGGCACAGCAATACTGGGAGCAACACCAGTCATTCAAGGCCAGCGAAGACCCGACCCGGGAAAAGTTCTACTGCCTGTCCATGTTCCCGTATCCCAGTGGCCACCTGCACATGGGACACGTCAGAAACTACCTGATTGGCGATGTCATCAGCCGCTATCAGCGGATGCAGGGCAAGAGTGTGCTGCAGCCCATGGGTTGGGACGCGTTCGGTCTGCCTGCGGAAAATGCCGCCATGCAGCGCGGTATCGCGCCGGCCTCATGGACCTGGAGCAACATCGACTACATGCGCAAGCAGCTCAAACAGCTGGGTTATGCCTATGACTGGAGCCGGGAGCTGGCAACCTGTCATCCGGACTATTACCGCTGGGAACAATGGTTTTTTACGCGTCTGTTCGAGAAAGGTCTTGTCTACAAAAAAGAAGCCGAAGTGAACTGGGACCCTGTCGATCAGACAGTGCTTGCCAATGAGCAGGTGGTTGACGGACGCGGTTGGCGGTCCGGCGCCCTGGTGGAGCGTCGCAAGATTCCTCAGTGGTTCATCAAGATCACGGCCTATGCCCAGGAACTGCTGGATGACCTGGACAAGCTGGATGGCTGGCCAGACGAAGTGCGAACCATGCAGGCCAACTGGATTGGTCGATCCGAAGGTGTGGAGCTGAGCTTCGAAGTGGCAGGCCAGGACACGCGGCTTACCGTCTATACAACCCGCCCGGACACCCTGATGGGCGTGAGCTATGTCGCTGTCGCACCGCAGCATCCTCTGGCCTTGCAGGCGGCCGAACAGAACGCCGAGCTTGCACGCTTCATTGAAGAACAAAGCCACATCAAGGTGGCAGAAGCTGACATGGCCACGATGGAAAAGAAAGGCATGGACAGCGGGTTCAAGGCTGTTCACCCGATCAGTGGCGAACAGGTTCCGGTGTTTGTCGCCAATTTTGTCCTGATGAGCTACGGCACAGGTGCCGTGATGGCCGTGCCTGCGCATGATCAGCGCGATTACGAATTTGCCCGCAAGTACCAGCTGCCCATCAAGCAGGTGATCAAACCCGGCAGCGATGACGAAGTCTGCAAGCTTGAAGAGCAGGCTTTTACCAGCAAAGGCATTCTTATCAATTCCGGCCAGTTTGATGGCATGGATTCGGCAACCGCTTTTGATGCCATTGAACAATGGCTTCGCGAGCGGGATCTTGGCAGCAAACAGATCAACTTCCGCCTGCGTGACTGGGGTGTATCCCGGCAACGTTACTGGGGCACCCCCATCCCGATCATCAACTGCCCGGATTGTGGCGCTGTGCCGGTGCCTGAGCAGGATTTGCCAGTGGTATTGCCGGAGGATGTGAGTTTTACGGACTCTGGCTCCCCGTTAAAGAAGATGCCGGAATTCTATAGCGTCAAGTGTCCCTCTTGTGGCAAAGATGCAGAGCGCGAGACAGACACCTTCGATACCTTCATGGAATCGTCCTGGTATTATGCCCGATACAGCTGCCCTGACCTCAAGACTGGCATGCTGGACGAGCGCGCAAATTACTGGCTGTCTGTGGATCAGTATATCGGCGGCATTGAACACGCCATTCTGCACCTGCTGTACGCGCGTTTCTTCCATAAACTGATGCGCGACGAGGGTCTCATTTCCTCGGACGAACCTTTCAAACGCCTGCTGACTCAGGGCATGGTTCTCAAAGACGGCAGCAAGATGTCCAAGTCCAAAGGCAACACCGTGGAACCGGCCAAACTGATCGAGCAGTATGGCGCAGACACGGTGAGACTGTTTACGATGTTTGCAGCACCGCCCAACCAGTCTCTCGAATGGTCGGACAGCGGAGTGGAAGGCAGCTCAAGGTTCCTGCGCAAACTCTGGCGCGTCGTAACAGGCTATGGTCAGAGCACTGCGTCTTCGCAATTGCCGGACCAGGCCCAGTTGGACAGTGAGCAGAAGCAGCTGCGCTATAAAACGCACACGACGCTGGAAAAGGTCAGTGACGACTATGGGCGACGGCAGACATTCAACACAGCCATCGCAGCCATCATGGAACTGGTTAACAGCATCACCCGTTTCCAGGATGACCGCGCTGACAAGTTGAACGAGCAGGATAATGCAGTCATCGGGGAAGCCCTGCAGATTGTGCTGCTTGGCCTGTCGCCAGTAGTGCCGCACTTTTGCCACGCTCTGTGGGCAAGTATTGGAAAATCAGGCGCCATCATTGATGAGCCCTGGCCGACGGTTGATCAGGCCGCTCTTGTACAGGATGAGATTCAGGTCGTCATCCAGGTCAATGGCAAACTGCGCGGCAAGTTGACCGTCGCGCGTGACACTGGCAAGGACAAGCTGGAAGCACTGGCCATGGCCGATGACAACGTACAGCGGCATATTGCCGACAAGACCGTTCGCAAGGTGATTGTTGTACCGGGCAAGCTGATCAACATTGTGGTGGGCTGATGAACGCTTTACGCAGTCTGTTGCTGATCTCGCTGCTTGTGGCCTTGTCTGGCTGTGGCTTCGCGCTTCGCGGCGCCCAGACAGCCGTGTTGCCGATGCAGCAGATGGCGCTGACCGTGCCATCAGGCCCCTACCCTTTGCAGGGAGCACTGGAAGACACCCTGGAAGCCAGCAATGTCGAGATTGTTCAGGCCAACGGCCAGGTTCTGGAGCTTGCGCTGTCTGCTGAGCAACTGGAACGGCGTGCGATCAGCATCAATACGCGAGCCGGCGCGGGTCAGTACGAACTGTTGCTGAGTGTCGATGCAGCTTTGCGGCAGGGCGGTCAGGTCATCGCTGGCCCCGAGACCTTTCAGGTACGGGGCACATTTTACGAAGACACTGCGAACATCAGTGGCAGCAACAGCGGGCTGGAGCTGACATTGAATGACATGCGGCGCGAACTCGCCGACAACATAGCCCGACGCCTGCAGGCCGTGGAATTATGAAGCTGTATGCCGATCAGTTAGCCCGACACTTCCAGTCAGCCAAACTGATGCCAGGCTACTGGCTGGCCGGAGATGAACCCCTGCAGATGCGTGACTGTGCAGATATTGTCAGGCAGGCCACCAAAGCACTGGGTTATACCGAACGCGAAGTCTACGAGGCAGACCGGCAGTTTGACTGGCGAACCTTGACTTCGGCGGGTGCCAGCATGTCATTGTTCAGCGACAAAAAGCTGATCGAGCTACGCCTGGGCTCCAGCAAGATCGCCGACGCTGACAGAAAGCTGTTGATTGAGTATCTCAAGTCAGCCCCGGAAGACACCTTGCTGCTTATCCTGAGCCCCCGTATCGAGGGGGCTGCGACCAAAACCCAGTGGTACAAACAGCTCGAATCCATGCTTGGCGTAGTGCAGCTTTATCCGGTTGAGGCATCACGCCTGCCAGCATGGATCACGCAACGTCTTTCTCAGCGTCAATTGAGCGCCGATGCTGATGCCTGCCAACTGCTTGCAGATCGGGTTGAAGGCAATATGCTGGCCGCTGACCAGGAGATTGAAAAACTATCTCTGCTGTTCGGATCAGGTACACATCTTGACGCGGCAGCGATCGCTCGCAGCGTCGCGGACAGCTCGCGCTTCAATGTGTTTGCGTTGATTGATGCCTGCCTGGCTGGCGAAGGTGGCAAGGCGATAAGAACACTGCGACGTATGCGCGACGAGGGCGCCCAGGCCCTGATGATCAATACCATGCTGGCCCGTGAGCTCCGCACTCTGCATGGCGTGGCCTGTCAAATGCAGAGAGGCCTGTCGGCACAAAGCGTCATGCAGTCCCAGCGGGTCTGGAAATCAAGGCAGGCGCTGATGAGCTCTGCGTTGAACCGTTTAAGCGAACCCGCGCTTAGAAACCAGCTGACGCTGGCCAGACAGATCGACATCAGCGTCAAAGGCCTGACCCATCTGTCTGCATGGGAACTGCTGGAGCAGCTTGTCGCGCGGCTGAGTGGCCGGGCGCTTAAACTCCCATCCGACTCAAGGTGGCAATAATCTCACGCATCAGTCGCTCGGCGACTGGATGTGTCGCGGCGAAGCGCGCCTCGAGCGCGATGGCATTATCCATTTCCGGACTGTTACGCGCGGATGTTTCCAGCAGCGTATCAACATCGTCGTCAAGCTGGCGCGCCAGTGCCAGCGTGTCGTCGTCCAGATCCTCTGTTTTGGCTAGCTCCGACTGAAGCTCCTGCAGCAACTGCCTGATTCTTTCCTGGCTCACACGTATTCCTCCATCGTGAATGAATACATGTTAATGCCAGTCAAAGGACCACACAAGCAGAACCGGTGTAACCGGTCCTGCTCAATGTGAAGCCACCGAGGTATTTTCTGTCGCGCCAATCAGCTCGCTCTGCTGGCGACCCTGGAGTAGGCACGCTGCTTGAGACGACGGTGGAAACGACGCTCGCGGCTCTTGTACTCAAACCAGTAACGAGGCACATTCAGTAGCAGTGACCACCGTGTTGTGTAGCTCACACGGATAGTTGAATGGCTCTTGTCGCCCGACATCAGCATCGGAGCGCCTTCATAGATATCCTTGGCTCCAGTCATGGCGTGGACGTGTCGAATATTGATATTGCGCTGATTGGCCATCAACAGGACAAACTGTTTACGGCACTTAAAGGCGTCAAGTATCAGTTTTAACCAGATGCTGAACTGTTCAGAGGCTGTTTTCAGCGATGCACTCATCCAGACACCATTGATTTCCATCATGTCGTAGGCTTCGTTGCGGAAGAATTCATGAGATTCCCTGACGTCATCGGGAACAAACATCAGACTTCTGAACTCCGGCTTGGTAACCAGCATGTATCCACCAACCATCTCGTCACCCTTATAGCCAGCCACAAACGTGCTGCGCTGCGCATAGTCATAAGGCAGCTTGACACCGACGTAGCCCTCAAAACGGCTCAAAAAATACTCGATATCTTTTTCCTGGGTCAGAGTTTTGAATTTGATCGCTTCCATCGTTTTATCCTCGGTAGGAACATGCCTACGTGTTGTTGGTAAAGTTGATACTCGTTTGCCTGATCACTGTTCAGGATCATGCGTTCTTCCTTCCTGGCAGACATCACATAAAACGCCATCAGATACACGAAGCTCAGCCACAACAATATCGTACCGAACAGCCACGTACTGGCGAACCAGGCAATCATGTATGAGACATAAAATGGATGACGAAAAACACCAAACGGACCTGATGTCACAATACTTCCGACATGGTTACTAAATGCGAAGTCAAGTGACTTGGCGGTGCTTATCGCTGACCAGAATATCACCAGCGAAAGGCTGTACAAGAGCGCACAAATGATCAGCTCTGGTTTTGTGATATCCGTCACATTATAAAAAAGCCATGCGGTTGACAGCATTTGAATCGCGACGGCAAAATCATACGTCAATGCGCGTAGTCGGCCAGTGCCAACATTAACGGTAAAGAAACGGAAACGAGCCCAGACAAGGCTTAGCACAATCGTCAGATATAGCGAAAAAACCGCCATTTGCAGCATGACACAATCCCTTTGCAGTATGATGAAACTTTGACATTGTTATACACTCCAGTCCGCGTGTTCGCAATTGCCGACTGGCACCAATTATGTATAATCGGCACACACACAGAATCAGGCCCGCATCATGACTTTGCGACTATGAAAACAGACAAATACGCGGCGTACTGTAAAGAGCACGCTGCAGAATTCAGGGACGAAATGCGCGAGGATGCTGCCAAGGCATTGCGTAACTGGCCAGGGAAAGCCGCAGCGGTTTTGCTGGCCCTGTCTTCGATGCTGACCTGGAGTAATTTGCAGGAGAGCGGCAATCCCTACGCACTGCACAGTATGTTTGCCTATGCTCCACCCATTGCGCTGGTGTTTCTGTATCCGCTACTGACGCTGCTGTTTGCAGGCTTCGAAAAATATTCACGCAGTGTTCTCGACGTCTTCCTGTTGAGTATTCTGGGGGGGTTCTGCCTGACACTGCATTTTGTGTTTGAGCCCAACCTTTCAGAGAGTTATCAGTCTGACGCCTTCCTGGCGCTGTCTGGCCAGATCAACTTTGTGGTGTTGATGACCACCGCCTTTTCGTACCACATAAGTTTTGCACTGACATTGCTGCGCAATACTATTTTTGCTCTGCTGGCCGCCCTTCTGATATTCCTGATCAATCCGGAGTTCCTCGCCATCAACGCGATACAGCTGGTGCAGGGTTATCTGGGCGGCATCATTGTCAGCTGGCTGTTTTTCCGCCGAATACAGACACGCTTTTACTACAAATCCATTGACGCAGACACCCGTCAGCATCTGTACAAGCAATTGTCCAAACTGGTTTACCCTCACCAGCTGGAGCGAATCAAGGCTGGCGATCAGCTCGAATCCACCATGCCGGTTGAGAAAAGCAAGGCCATTATCAACGTCTTTGATATCCAGAACTCAAGCAATATAAAACATGAACGAACTCAGGATTTTTTCCTCGAAGTATTCCGGGCGTTTTCGCAGATATGCATGATGGGTTACAAACACAACCCATTACAGGCACGCGCATTCCGACTCAAGGAGACTGGCGACGGTTTCATCAGTGCGGTCGGGTATCCTTTCCTGACGGATCAGAAACACACGCTTGCAGACCATGCCGTTGAAACCGCCCTACTGATGTTCAGAGCGTTTAACACGGAGGTCGACAAATTCGCCTATGGTTATCCAATCAAGGCGGCTATGGGGCTAGCCTACAATTCGGTACAGGGCACCTTCCAGAGCAGTGGTATTCGCGCTTACGACCTTTTTGGTGATGCGCTGGTCCAGGCCTATCGTTATGAAGAACTTCGTAAGCACCCTGTCATCCAGAAAGCCATCCACGCACGTGCCGATGATCTGGGGCTGCGCCACTACAACATCCTGATCATCCAGGAAGTGATATTTAACACACTCTGTGATGGCTTCAAGTCGCTGTTCACTCCACTGCCGCTTACGCGCGAGGACCATCCGATTCCGCAGGATCCGGACGCGCAATACATCTATTTCCACATCCTCGACTAAGCGGCTACCGGCGCGCCCGGGGGCACTGTCATGAAATCCTGTAGCCGATACGCTATAATGTCGCGGCTTTGATATTCCCATTCATCACCACAGGATGACAAATGACAGACGCCAATGCATCAGTTGCCGCCAGTAGTCTAGACAATGACAAGAAGCACACCGTCGAAAAAATCGGCGGCACTTCCATGAGTCAATTTGACGCCGTTCGACAGAATATCTTCATGAACCCCGCGCTCAAAGGCGATTACTACCAGCGAATCTTTGTTGTATCAGCGTATGCCGGCATCACCAACATGTTGCTGGAGCACAAAAAAACCGGACAGCCAGGCATTTATGCACTGTTCTCTGACGCTGAGGAGCAGCAAAGCTGGCGCGACGCGTTTAAAGCACTGCGCGATCGCATGCTGGAGATCAATGCTGATTTATTCGCACCGCATCCACCCAGCGAGAAAGAAGAGGCCGACAGCTTCATTCTGGACCGTCTGAACGATGCAGAAAGTGTTCTGGAAGACGTATCCAGCCTCTGTCAGCACGGCCATTTTGCGCTGTCCGACTACCTGCTGACGGTTCGCGAGATGCTGGCCAGTCTGGGCGAAATGCACAGCGCCTCCAATACCGCGCAACTTCTCCGTTTGCATGGGCTGAAAGCACGTCTCGTCGACCTGTCAGGCTGGGCCAGCACCAAGCATCTCTCGCTTGATGAGCATATAACACGGGCTTTTGAGGGCATAGATCTGAGCAGCGAACTGCCGATTGCAACCGGATACAGCCATTGTGAAGGCGGCCTTATGGCAATATTCGACCGTGGCTACAGCGAGATGACCTTCAGCCGCATAGCCGTGCTGACGGGCGCCCGCGAGGCGGTCATTCACAAGGAGTTCCACCTCAGCAGCGCCGACCCGGGCATTGTCGGCGAAGAGAAAGCGGTACCGATAGGCCGCACCAACTATGATGTGGCAGACCAGCTGGCAAACCTTGGTATGGAAGCGATCCATCCCCGGGCAGCCAAAGGCCTGCGACAGAGCAACATCCATTTGCGTGTGAAGAACACCTTTGAGCCTGAACACAACGGCACCTTGATCACGCGCGACTACGTCAGCGAGTCCGCCTGCGTTGAAATCATCGCCGGCCGTAAAGGCGTGTACGCCATTGAGCTGTTTGACCAGGACATGGTGGGCGATCTGTCACATTACGAGAAACAGTTTCTGGGACAAATTACTCGATACAAGGCACAGGTAATCAACAAAGACCTCAACGCCAACACTATTACTCACTACCTGTCTGCCAACCTGAAAACCGTCAAGCGCATTCAGGCATCACTGGCTGACCTGTTCCCCGGCGCCGAAATAAACGTGCGTAAGGTGTGTATCGTTTCTGCGATTGGCAGTGACCTGAAGATTCCTGGCATGCTCGCTCGTACAGCCAAGGCGCTGGCGGATGCTGGCGTTGATATTCAGGGCGTGCATCAGTGTATGCGGCAGGTCGACATGCAGTTTGTGCTGGACGAAGATGACTTCGAAACGGCGATAAAAGCCATGCATGAGCAACTGGTGGAAGTATACAACCACGGCCGCGCCATCAAACTGGCCTGAGCATGAAGCCAATCGAGCTGCTGAGAAGTGACACCCCGGCATGCCGGGAGTTGCTTCACTTCAATAACGCCGGCTCATCCCTGCAGCCGCGTCCAGTGACGGACGCGGTGCTGCAGCACCTGTTACTCGAGCAGCAAGTGGGCGGCTACGAGGCTGCTCTGGCAAATGCCGACGCCAGTGAACGATTCTATACAGCCTTTGCTGCCCTGCTGAACTGCAACCCTCGTGAAATCGCCTATGTCGAGAATGCCTCGCGCGGCTGGAACCTCCTGCTGCAGGCAATCCCCTTTGAGGCCGGCGATCATATTGTTACCGGTGTCTCGGAATACGCCAGCAATTACCTGTCTTTGCTGCATCTCGCAAAAACACAGGGTGTGATTATTGATGTCGTGCCAAACAACGAATTGGGCCAGATTGACCTGGAAAAACTGGAGGCTGCGCTGGACGACAATGTCAGACTGGTGGCGCTGACACACATACCCAGTCAGTCAGGTGTCATTCACCCCGCTGCCGAAGTGGGCAGGCTCTGCCAGCAGCGCCGCATACTGTTTCTGCTGGACGCCTGCCAGTCTGCGGGCCAGACTGAACTGGACGTCAATGAGATCCACTGCGACATGCTGACCGGCAGCGGCCGCAAATACCTGCGAGGACCTCGTGGCACAGGGTTCATGTATGTCCGCCATAGCATTCTGGACTTTCTGAAACCGGCTACCGTGGACCTGAGTGCAATCAGCTGGCTGCAGCGCGATCATTTTGAGTGGCGGGACGACGCCAGGCGATTCGAACTGTTTGAACACTATGTGGCGGGCAAGATCGGCCTGGCCGTTGCTGCGCAGTACTCCATCGAAAACAACATGGCCGAATCCTCGGCCGCCATCAAGCGTCTTGGGCACAGCCTGCGCCAGCAATTGTCACGTATTTCAGGAGTGCGCATTCACGATCCGGGTTTTACGGCAGAAGCGAGTCATTGTGAACACCTGGGAGGCATTGTCACCTTCGACACACCCGTGCCTGCCGAGACACTGCAGCAGCGCCTGCAGGCGCAGCGCATCAATAGCTCTGTATTGCGCCAGCGCAATACGCGCCTGGAATTTGAGGAAAGGGGGCTGGGTGATATCAATCGCGCTTCCGTGCACTATTTCAATACCGAAGCGGAAATAACGCGGTTCTGCAACGCGGTTGAACAGGCTATTGCCTGATCACTGACCCTGAGGCCAGATATTCAGGCAAACAGCATCTGAACATAAACCGCAAGAATCGCCAGCGGACAGATGAAACGGATATAAAACGGCCAAATGCGCCAGAACAGACCGTATTCCGCACCTTCACAGCCCTGTTTGATTTCAGTCAGGATGCCATTGCGATTCCATATCCATCCAGCAAATATGGCAAAGAAGAATCCCAGCAGCGGCTGGCTGTATTCGGTGGTCAGGCTTACCACCAGATCGAACAGCACGTTGAAATTGAACACGATTATCAGACTGATGACGGCGATACCCGCACCCAGCACAACCCCCGCCTTGCGGCGTGATACCGAGCGCGTCTCAACCAGATACGACAGCGGAACTTCGAGCATTGATATGGATGAGGTCAGCGATGCAATGGTCATCAATACGAAAAAGGCCAGTGCCACCAGCATGCCAGCGCCGCCCATCTGTTCAAACAAGGCAGGCAATACCGCGATGATCAGTCCCGGACCGGCGACCAGGCCACCCTGATCGTCGTAAATCTGAATACCGTTGTTCAGCGCCACCATCATCGCCGGCAGAATCAGCAGACCGGCGGTTACCGCAATTGCAATATCCAGCAGTGTGACCATACCACCCAGCGCCGGCAGGTTTTCCCGTTTGCTGATATAGGACCCGTAAATCAGCATAGTGCCGACACCAAGAGACAGTGAAAAGAAAGCCTGCCCCATGGCACTGAGCAGCAAGCCCGTATCTGCGACACGACTGAAATCAGGCACCAGATACAGACGCAATCCATCCATGGCGCCGTCCAGTGTCATCACATAGGCAATAAGCGCCACCAGGATAACAACCAGCGATGGCATCAGGCGCGAGGCCCACTTCTCGATACCATGTTTAACGCCAGCCACTACCACCGCAATAGTGAGCATCATGAATACAACAGTGAACAGAGAGTCACGTGTCAGCCCTGGTGTCTGCAACCAGGAGGAAAGTGCATTTGCGCCAACGATATCAGCACCAGCCGCCAGCATGTAGGCCATCATCCAGCCGCTGACTATGGCGTAAAAGCTAAGGATAAAGCTGACCGTTATCATGCCGGCGAAACCAACCGTAGTGCCCAGCGCTCGGCTTGCCGGGCTGGTGGAAAGCCCTCTCAATGCAGTGACCGCATTGGCTTTGGCGTGACGCCCGATGATAAGTTCAGCCATCAATGCGGGATAAGCCAGCGCGAATGCCAGTATCAGATAGGTAAACAGGAATGCCGCGCCGCCGTTACTCGCCGCATTGGTTGGAAATCCCCAGATATTGCCCAGACCCACTGCTGAGCCTGAGGCTGCCATCAAGAAACCAAAACGTGAACTAAACTCGCCGCGCGGTGCACTCATTCGTAGGATTCCAGAACAAATCGAAGCCGGGCCTCGTCTACCATTCTGAGTACGACATTATTCACCAGAGAGACGTTGCCATTATTATTGATCTCGACCTGCGGGATACGCAGCCGCTGATCGCTGGTACTGAAGCTTGCCATACCTTCGGGGTTGATCGCCAGATCCACCATACTGCGTGGATCAATCTCAAAATAAGTCTGGGCGGGATCGTCCCCGGCAACCACACGCAGGAGCATACTCATGTGTCCGAGCTCATCCCCGGCATTGACCTTCGTGCTGAGTATGCCCGTCTGGTATTCAAACACGTGCATGGCAGAGCTGAAACGCTGAACCCGGTGCATATTGATCAACACCAGGTTCTCGGTCACGGGTGGAATCCCGTTCGAGGGCAATGGCGCCCCTTCTGAGCTGCGCAAAGGCATGGCCTGCGCCTCCCCACCAATAGCATATTCCGTCAGATTGTTTATGGCCTCGGCAACTTCAAGCCCTTCTCCAAGAATGCGCGCAAACACTGTGAAGCCGCCGTTCTGATCGTCCAGTGCCTCCGCATTGTTGGAAACGTTAATGAACCACTGGCTGGTTGCGCTGTTTGGATTTCCTTCCAGTTTGGCCATTGCCAGTGTACCCGCGGTATTGGAAATACCCGGCTCATTGACCACGGCGTCACGCTGGGTAATTCGCTGTGCACTGCAGTTGATTCCCGGACTGGCGCCCTGTGGGCAGTTTCCCAGCCAGCGATAGGCTCCTGACTGAATGACAAAATTGTCTACCGAGCGGTGAAACACAGAACCGCTGTAGTCACCGCGATCCACATAACCAAGAAAATTGCGCACGGTATTGGGTGTCTGCTCATCAAACAGTTCAATCGTAAAGTCGCCATAGGAAGTGGCCACCCGCACCAGCGTATTGGTCTGGGCCAGCACCGAGGTCGTGGCGAGCATGCCACAGGTTGCGAGAACGACGAGCGTTCGTTGCACAAAGCTGCGCTTGTGGCGGCGTGTATTCATCGAATCCTGCATAAAATCTCCTGTCATCGTCAGGTCGGCAATGTTTGCCTGACGTCAATCCAACCGTACACCCCTGTGCGGGTGATCAATTCCTGCAACAGCAGTTTTTCTACTGTGTGCATGTAATCTGCTTCTGTCTTCAGGCCCAGCTCTTCACCATTCACCAGTTCAGTCACCTGAGTGACTGCAAGCCCCTGATAACCACAGGGATTGATTCGTGAGAACGGCTCCAGATCCATGGCCACGTTCAGGCTGAGGCCATGATAAGAGCAGCCTCTGCGGATTCGCAGTCCGAGCGAGGCGATCTTGGCATCCCCGACGTACACGCCGGGTGCACCAGCTCGAGTCTGTGCGTTAACTTTCAATGATGACAGGGTTTCGATGATGGCCTGCTCAATACCACTGACCAGATCCCTGACGCCCGTCCCAGATCGTCGTATGTCGATCAGCAGGTACACCACCAGTTGTCCGGGGCCATGATAGGTGACCTGACCGCCGCGATCAATTTGCACCACCGGAATATCACCGGGCGCCAGCAGATGTTCGGCTTTGCCGGCCTGTCCCTGAGTGAACACAGGTGGGTGCGAAAGTATCCAGATCTCATCCGGTGTTGTCTGGTCCCGCTCGGATGTGAAGGTCTGCATTGCCTGCCAGACCGGCACATATGGCTGCAAGCCCAGTTGCCGAAGAACCAGGGCCTGACTCATAAAACCAGTCTGACCGCCGAATGACCTTTCAGGTCCGCGAACAGGGCCTGGAGCTGTTCTTCACCGGTAGCTTCGATCACGATTGTCACGGACAGATAGTTGCCCTGGGCACTGCCGCGGGTATTCATGTTGTCGGCGCTCACCTCGGGCGAGTGAAGCTTGACGATTTCCAGCACGTCAAGTTCAAACCCCTCGACCGCCTCGCCCATCACTTTGATCGGATACTGGCAGGGAAATTCGATTTTTGGCGCTTTCGGTTCGCTCATGGTCTGTTACCTGAACAGGTTCATGAAGAACAGCGTCAGCGCATCGATCAGACGCTTGAAGAAGCCACCACGTTCCACAGCTTCTATTGCCACGACATCGCCGGTGTACAGAACCTCGTCATCAAGAGTGATGTTAACCTGACCAAGCACTTCACCGGCCTCAAAACCGCCGCGAATCACCTCTTCTGTGTCAAGGGTTGCCACCAGGTCTTCGGCCCTGCCACGAGGAATGGTCAGGAACACTTCTTCCTGGATGCCCAGATCAACATTGTTGGCCGCGCCGGCCCAGACGCGGGCATTGTTGATAACCTGGCCAGCATCATAAAGTTTGTGTGTTTCAAAGAAGCGGAAGCCGTAGCTGAGCATCTTCTGGGTCTCGACTGCGCGCGCCTCTTCGTTCGCAGTGCCCATCACCACAGAAATCAGGCGCATGCCATCACGCTCGGCAGAAGCGACCAGACAGTAACCTGCAGCCGTGGTCCAGCCAGTTTTCATGCCATCAACAGTCGGATCGCGAAACAGCAATGTATTGCGATTGGCCTGGGTAATGCCATTGAAGGTAAATTCACGTTCGGAGTACATGGCGTAATGATCAGGGTGCTCCATGATCTTGACGCGTGCCAGCGTCGCCAGATCGCGCGCCGACATCAGGTTGGTTTCGGCGCCATCATCCAGGCCGCTGGAGTTAATGAAGTAGGAGCTGGACATACCCAGGGACTGGGCGTGCTGGTTCATCAGGTCCGCAAAGGCAGCTTCGCTGCCGGCTATGTGTTCCGCCATGGCCACACTGGCGTCATTGCCGGACTGAATGATGATGCCCCGCAGCAGATCTTCAACACGCACGCGGCTGTTTACATCAACGAAGGTTTTGGAGCCTTGGGTCTGCCATGCCTTCTCGCTGATAAAAACAAGATCGTCATAGCTCATATTGCCATTGTCGATTTCCACTTCGGCAATATAAGAGGTCATCATCTTGGTCAGACTGGCGGGCGGCAGCGCCTCGTCTGCATTGTGCTCCATGATGACGTGACCGGTTTTGGCATCCAGCAGAATATAACTGCTACCGGCTATTTCCGGCGCTCTGGGCATAATGTTCTGAGCCGCAGCCGGCATTGCCGAAGCCAGCACCAGACTGGCAGTGGTCAACACGGCAACCAGGCGACGCCAGCGCGTCAATCCTGAATGAGCGGAGGTGGGTGAGTGTGCGTCAGTTTTTGAAATCTGTATTGTCATGAACTAATTACTCTTCGACGGTAAATGGCTGACCCAGGTCAGCAGCTATCATCAGGTCAGTCAGGCGCTGTATCTCGCTTTGCTCAATAATCGGCCCGATTCGAACCCGGTGCAGCTCCTGTTGATTACTCTGAACAGAGCGAATAAACACCGGGCGAGAAGTCAGGTCGCGCAGTCGCGCCGACAGCTGTTCAGCTGCTCTACGACTGGAAAACGCGCCAGCTTGCAAATACTTCCCTGCAGTCTGTGCTACAAGGTCCGTTGCAGCGACGTTATTGGCAGTTGTTGTGACCGCACTGCCTGCATCATTGGCTGCCAGCAACAGCTGCTGACCAGGCACAATGGATTCAATATGCACCAGCGCCGTGCCCTGGTCGGCAAAACCCAGCTTCCAGGCAGCGGCGTAGGAAAGATCAATGACGCGGTCGTTGTGGAACGGACCACGGTCGTTAACGCGAACGATGATGCTGCGTTGATTTTCCAGATTGGTAACTCTGGCGAAACTGGGGATGGGCAAGGCTGTGTGTGCAGCCGAGATCTGGTACATATCAAAGATCTCGCCATTGGACGTCAAATGGCCGTGGAACTTCTCACCGTACCAGGATGCCAGACCAGTTTGTTGAAAGCCCTCTTCCGTCGCCATGACTCGGTAGCTTCGCCCGTTGACGGTATAGGGCGACCGATTGCCGGCCATGGTTCTCTGCAGCGGTTCGGGCACAACCTCGCGAATACTCGCCGGATCCATAGGTGCTGTTGGCGCACGGTCCTGACTGATGCTGTAGCGGCCACTTTGTGAACTGCTGCTGTCACCGCGCGGGGTAGATGTGCTCCCGCATGCTGCCAGCACTCCGGCCAGAACAACTACAACAAAAATTCTTATTTTCACTATTGTGCCTCTGGCTGATCGCACATCACCTGAACTACCTTTGATTCAATCGTATGCGACCCGCAATACTAACGTGTTAGTCACTGCTTGTCAGTAACAGGGACCCGTCATCCACCTGCTCTTGTTCAATGATCGGCAGCAGATACGCATCCAGCACTTCCCGTGCCAATGGTCCGCCAACCGAGCTGCCGCCTTCGCCATTCTCTATGAACACCGCCACCGCGATGCGTGATTTGGGGGACGCATCAAACGCAATGAACATCGCATGATTCAGATGGTCCTCATTAACGGTTTCAGGATCCATGCGGTTGCCCCGTGCATCAACCTGAACGCCCACCACCTGCGCCGTTCCAGACTTGCCCCCCATCGGATAGGCCAGTGGCTCTGCACCATGCACGTAGGGATAGGCGGTGCCCTCGTGACGTCGGTGTTCGCGATCGTAGGGTTTGCTGACGGTATGCTCCATCGCCCGCCTTACATAGGCAACGTCCTCGGCCGAGGGCAGCAGTGGCTGCAGTACGTCCTCATCTGCAAAAATGGTGTCCGCAAACTCGCCATCGACACCATTCTGGACAGCCTTGAGCATGCGGGGGCGTTTAAAGACCCCGTGGTTGGCAATCGTCGCCGCCGCGCTGGCCATCTGCAAAGTGGTGGCCTGGAACATGCCATTGCCGAAACCTTCAGGCGGCGTTTCGCCCGGATACCAGGGCTCTCCGCGTGCCTCCCGCTTCCACTCTGGTGATGGCACGAGGCCGGGATTGGCATTGGGAATATCCAGTGCAGTGTTGCTGCCGAAACCCCAGGTCAACAGATAGTCGTGCAGCGTATCAATGCCAAGTTCAACCGCGATATGACTGAAATAGGTATTGCATGACTGATAAATCGCGCGCTCCAGGTCGATGGTGCCATGACCTGACTTATCTACCCACCACGTCCAGTCATAGTAAGGCCGGGAACGTCCGGGCAGTCGATAGAAGCCTGGGTCCTGAATGGTAAACTCCTTGTCTACAATGCCATGATACAAACCGGCAAGCCCTACGATCGGCTTGATCGTGGAGCCAGGCACTCTGGGGTTGATCGCACGGTTGAACATGGGCGAATAACGTGACCCGTTAAGCTCATTAAGCTGATCACGACTGATACCGGTCACAAACAGATTGGGGTCATAACCTGGTTTGCTGACCATGGCCAACACGCCTCCTGTGGCAGGATCGATCGCGACAATGGCGCCCCGCCGGTCACCCAGGGCAGCCTCTGCCGCCATCTGAAGCTGAATATCCATGTGCAACTGAATATCCAGCCCGGGTACCGGGTCGGTTCGCCCCAATACGCGCGTGACACGACCCCGATTATTCTTCTCGACGGTTTCGAAGCCTACAGTACCGTGCAGGTGTTCCTCATAAGTCTTCTCAATTCCAATCTTGCCGATGTGATTGCTACCACGATAGTTTCGCGACTGCTCTTCATTCATGGCCTGAAGTTCGTCACGGTTAATTTCCGAGACATAACCAATCGAGTGCGCTGTGGCTTCACCAAACGGGTAATAACGCAGCAGTTGCGCCTCGACAGCAAAACCAGGCAATTTGTGCTGATTGACCGCAATATGGGCAATTTCCTCGTCATTCAGCTGAAACTTCAATGGCACAGACGTGTGAGGTACGGCACGTCGCTGCAGTCGCTCCCGGTATTGCTCCAGGTCCTCGTCAGTAAGTGGTATGAAGTCGCGAACCACTTCCAGTGATTTTTCAAAATCAGTAGCCGTCTCTCGCACTACCGTCAGGTTGAAAATTGGCCGATTGTCGGCCAGCAGACTGCCATTGCGATCGTAGATCAGTCCGCGGGTGGGGGGTATGAACTGGGAATGAAGTCGGTTGCCATCTGAGCGCGCTGAGAAGTAATCATGGTTGAACAACTGCAGGTTGATCATCCATCCGGCGAGGATCAGGACCAGCAGCGTCACGAACCCGGCCGCGAAGATCAATCGACCGTGGAAAACCCGTATTTCCTGTTTATGCTCATCCAAACGGAATTTGTGTGCCATAGTGTCCTGATGTCAGCGCTCGTCCGGGCCATCACGCCCCGGAAAACTTAAGTAGACAGGCTAATTATCAATTAGTTTACACGTAATTTCAGGCGCGATGGTAGGGATGGCCATTGATCACGCTCCAGACACGATAAATCTGTTCTGCGATCAGAATCCGAACCAGCGGGTGAGGCAGCGTAAGTGCCGATAGCGACCACTTTTCCGATGCCTGTTGCAGGCATCTGGGTGACAGTCCATCGGGCCCGCCCACAAGCAGACTCAGATGAAAACCATTGTCACGGATATCAGATACCCGTGAAGCCATCTTCTCTGTGCTCAATGCCTTGCCCTGCACATCCAGCGCCACCAGATAGTCGCGTGAGCCGACTTTGGCCAGCAGACTGTCTGCCTCCTGGTCCATCATCTGCTCCACATTAAGGTTTTTACTGCGCCGTGCCATAGGCACTTCGATCAGATTCATGGCGAAATCAGCGGGCAGCCGCTTTTGATATTCCTGCACGCCCTGACTGACCCAGTCAGGCATGCGGGTACCCACGGATATCAGATTGATGTTCACTCTTTGTCGGTGGCTCGCTTGTCGGTTGCTGACTGCGGACGGAAGCTCCACAAATCTTCAAGTCGGTACAGCGCACGTGTGGCGCCCAGCATCAGATGCACAACCACTGTCCCCAGATCGACCAGCACCCACTCTGCCTGCTCGCGCCCTTCCACACCGCTAACCGGCGCACCAGCCTGTTTGACCTTGACCACAACTTCATCTGCCAGAGCCTTGATATGCGTACTGGATGTACCTGTACATATCACCATGGCGTCCGTTAAAGGTGTCAGGTCAGCCACGTCAAACACTTCGATCTGCTGACCCTTGATATCTTCCAGCGCCGTTGTGATCACTTCAATCAGTTGCTTGTTTTCCAATGCTTGCTATCTCCAGCCCGAGGGCATGCGGTTATCTGTATAGTTTATGCGTCTTGATGTAGTCCGCGACGACTGTTGGCACATCGTCAATCGCTATGGTACCGGTTTGCCGCGCATCACGGCGAACACGTGTTGATGACTGGGGCAGGTTAATTCCTGTTAAAACCAGAATACGGCCAGCCAGCGTGTCGAACAATTCTTCCTGCCGCGACACCAGACGTGCCGCCAGTTCTGTCTGTAATGCCGGTTCTGCATTTGCCTGCGAGAGTTCATCACGGCTGACCACATACAGATGCGTCAAGTCCAGAATGTCCCGCCAGCGGTGCCAGCTGGGCAAGGACAGAAAACTGTCCATGCCCATAATATAGACCATGGTCGCCCGCGGAAATTCCGCTCGCAGACTGCCGAGCGTGTCGACCATGTAGGAAGTACCTGGTCGTTGCAATTCTCGCGTATCTACGACAAACCCCGGATAATCCGCGATGGCTGCTTCCAGCATGGCCAGGCGGTGTTCAGCGCTGGTCTGTGCGCTGGCGCGATGCCCTGGAATGGAACAGGGAATCAGGCGCACCTGGTCCAGATTCAGTTTCAGCTGAGCGGTTTGCGCCACCCGAAGGTGTCCCGTGTGCACCGGGTCGAACATGCCACCCATGATTCCCAGTCGCATGCTCGCCGACGTATTGGTCATGTGCGGATGTGACCGTCACCAATCACTATATATTTCTGCGAGGTCAGGCCTTCCAGCCCAACCGGACCACGCGCGTGCAGTTTGTCGGTCGAAATGCCGATTTCTGCACCGAGGCCATACTCGAATCCATCAGCGAATCGAGTCGACGCATTAATCATTACCGAGCTGGAATCCACCTCCCGCAGAAATCGCTGCGCGCGATGGAAGTCCTCGGTCACGATAGACTCGGTATGAGCCGAACTGTGGAGATTGATATGCTCGATCGCCTCATCCAGACCAGCCACAATTTTCACCGACAGGATGGGCGCCAGATACTCCTCGTCCCAGTCGGCTGCGCTGGCTTCTCTGGCACCGGGAATCAATGGCAGTGACTGCGGACAGGCGCGCCACTCGATATTGTGCGGCGCCATGGCTTCAGCCAGCTGCGGCAGAATCTCAGCGGCAACTGGCTCGGCAACCAGCAGGGATTCCAGTGTGTTGCAGGTCCCGTAACGCTGTGTTTTGGCATTCAGTGTAATCTTTACCGCCTTCTCCAGATCAGCGCGGTCGTCAATATAAACATGGCAATTACCATCCAGATGTTTGATGACCGGCACGCGAGACTCAGCGCTGATGCGCTCAATCAGACCTTTACCGCCACGTGGCACGATGACATCGACGTACTGCGGCATGGTGATCAATCGGCCAACCGCTTCGCGGTCAGTGGTATCGATTACCTGCACGGCATGTTCGGTCAGCCCCGCCGCAGCCAGCCCCTGGCGGATACAGGCAGCGATCGCCTGGTTCGAGTGCAGTGCCTCTGAACCACCGCGCAGGATGGCTGCATTGCCTGATTTGAGACATAGGCTGGCGGCCTCACAGGTCACATTGGGGCGAGATTCGTAAATGATGCCAATCACTCCAAGCGGCACACGCATTTTGCCTACCTGGATGCCGCTGGGGCGATAGCGCATGTCGCTGATTTCGCCCACTGGATCCTGCAACGCCGCAACCTGCCGCAGGCCTTCAACCATGCCATCGATCCTGGCCGGCGTCAGGGCCAGGCGATCAAGCATGGCCGCATCAAGACCCTTGGCCTTGCCGGCCTCCAGGTCGCGCGCATTGGCACTCTCGAGTTCAGCGCGACTGCTTTCAATAGCATCGGCCATTGCCAGCAGCGCCTGGTTTTTCTGGCCAGTAGTCGCCGCCGCAGTGATACGGGACGCCTGTCTGGCCTGTGAGCCTACTTTGTCCATGTAGGCTGCGATATCGCTCATTTGAATGAATCCGCAGTGAAAAGTTTGGAAAGGCGCGCATTATAGCGCACTCAGATGTGATTCTGCAGGGCCATTTCCGCCGGGTAGGGATGCATGTACCAGGAACGCTCAATGTACTCGACCGGATTGCGGCGAAAATGATGATTCAGGAGTGTAATGGGCACAATCAGAGGCAACAGCCCTTTGTGATACCGCTCCAGCATCTCGCGTAATTCCTCTTTGTCCTGCGCATCCAGCTGCTCTTTCAGATAACCCTGAATATGCTGCAGCACATTGACGTGATCGCCACGTGAAGCACGCTCTTTCAGCGCCTGCATCAACTCAGGCAGGTACTGTTTAGCCACCTCGAAGACGTTGTCCTTGCGCGCGCTGGCCACCAGCGGACCCAGACGGCGATAGGTTTTCTGGCAGTGGCTCATCAGTATCAGTTTGTGACGTGCATGAAAATCCGTCAGGGAAGCCACTGACAATCCATCGGCCACCAGTTGTCGCCAGCGATTCATCACATAGACCCGCTGAATGAAGTTCTCCCGCAGCACCGCGTCACCGAGTCGTCCCTCTTCTTCCACCGGCAGCTCCGGAAACCGCTCCATAATGCGTGCTGCGAATATGCCGGCGCCCTCACGCGGCGCATGCCCCGGACCGTACACCTTCACCCGCTCCATACCACAGCTGGGTGAGTCTTTCTTCAGGATAAACCCGCACATCTCACCCACCCAGTGGGCTTGCGCATCAGCGCTTGCGGTCAGCTTGTCCGTGTAGTCGAGGGTATCGTCCTCAAAATCAACGCAGCGCACCTCGTCATCCCGCTTGACCAGTCGGATTGGACGCCGGGGGATGCCGAGGCCAATATCAACCTCCGGACAGAAGGTGCGAAACTCAAAATACTGTCCCAGCGTGCGCTGAATGTAAGAGTGCTGTTTGTGGCCTCCGTTGAAGCGCACCTCTTCGCCCACCAGGCAGGCACTGATGCCAACCGGGATTTTTTGATGCTGGTGCTCGTTCATGGTGTGATATCCAGTTGCAGTTGGCCGGCAATCAGTTGCAGTTTTTCTGCCCGGCTCAGTTGTTTGATTCTATATTCCAGCTGCCGTGCTGTGCGTTGATCAACGCTCTGCGTCACATAGGCCAGCTCCAGTGGCCCACGCCCCCGCAGGTAACGTGCAGTCCGGGCACCCTGTGCCTGATGCTCGGCGAAGCGCCGGGCGACGTCGGTGCTGATACCGGTGTACAGGCTGTCGTCACCGCAGCGAACCACGTAGACATGCCAGCCATCATTGACCACCGATCAGACTCCACAGAGCTGAATCGTCGCTGGCAGCACCGGTCTGCTGACCGCTCTGTTGGCGCGCGCGACCTTCTCGTTCCAGTTTCAGCAGATGTGCCAGCAGCGTCTTCTCAGCCCATGGCAACAGATGCGCTGGTACATCATCATACACCGGGACCACCAGCTGCTTCAGCGTGACTGGCTGCATGTCTGCAAGATGAGTGATGATTTTCAGCTCGCGGCGCTGACGATGACGAATCAGGGCGCTGATCATCTGCTCCGGGTCGCTCATCAACTCTCCGTGTCCGGGCGCCAGATACTGCAGTGGCAGACTGCGCAGCTGCTCCAGCGAGTCCAGATAGTCCTTCATGTCACCATCAGGCGGCAATATGACCGGTGTTGTGCCTTGCAGAATGTGATCTCCGGTAAACAGCAGCGATTGTTCCTCCAGCAGAAAGCACAAATGATTGGAAACATGTCCCGGTGTACTGATCAGGCGCATTGTAAAACCATCACATTCTATACGCTCCTGATCATGGTAGATGCGGGATGGCTGAAATCCCGTATCCTGATAGGCCGCCCCCGGTGGTGCTGCCAGACCGATCAGTTCCGCACCGGTAGCCCGGTGCAGTGCCATGGCCCCCGGCGAGTGGTCACCATGCGTATGAGTGACAAAAATCCGCTCCAGGGGCCGTCCCTCAAGCGCCGCCTCAATGGCAGCAATATGCTCAGGGAGCGCCGGTCCGGGATCCACCAGCGCCATGCTCTCCGAGCCGATCAGATAGGTATTGGTGCCCGGCCCGGTCATGGTGCTGGCATTGGGGCACAGTATCCGGTGCACGGGCACCTCGCCGGGTTGGAGTCCGTCGCGCAGCAGAGTCGGACTGCCGACGACAAATCGAGAATTATCCATGCTCATCTTGTGCCAGTCAGTTGCAAGAGCGCCAATGATAACGGCTTCACCCCTTCATGACCATGTCACGCGGACAGACCCGGCCAGGGTGGTTTTCACCGACGATTCACGCTATAAATGGCTCCTTTTTTATGGCCGTCAGGTTTATGTCCCCTGGGATTGCGACCGGAAAGGACCAACGACAACAATAAATGCAGGGCAGAGACACATGTACAAGATCACAACCTACAATCAGATCTCGGAAAAAGGCATTAATCGATTCACGTCGACGCACTATCAGGTGGGCGGTGTCCAGGACCAGGCCGATGCCATCCTGCTGCGCAGCCACAAACTTGCCCCTGAAGAGCTGAATGACTCAGTCCGTGCTGTCGCCCGTGCCGGCGCAGGTGTCAATAACGTGCCTGTCAGCCACTGCACTGAACGTGGCATTGTTGTCTTCAACACGCCCGGCGCCAACGCCAACGCGGTCAAGGAGCTGGTTCTGACCGGCATGCTGCTGGCGTCGCGCGGCATTCTGCCTGGCATGGCCTACGTCGACACCCTTAATGAAATGACCGATAACGCAGCGATGTCCAAACTGCTGGAAGCCGAGAAGAAGCGTTTCGCCGGCCAGGAGCTGGCAGGTAAAACGCTTGGTATCGTCGGCCTGGGCGCCATCGGCTCCATGGTGGCCGGCATGGCAATCGATCTGGGTATGACCGTGCTTGGCTACGACCCTGCCCTGTCCGTTGATGCCGCATGGCGACTGCCCAGCCAGGTTCACAAAATCGAGAACCTGAGCGCGCTGATGGCCAATGCTGACTTTGTCAGTCTGCACCTGCCGGTACTGGACAGCACCCGCAATCTGATTAATGCGGACCTGGTGTCGGCGATGAAACCCGGCCTGTGCCTGCTGAACTTCGCCCGCGACGAGATCGTCGATCACGACGCAGTCATTGCCGGCCTGAACAGCAAGCAGCTGCGATTGTACGTCAGTGACTTCCCGCGACATGAACTGATCGGCAGGGAAGATGTGATCCTGACGCCTCACATCGGCGCCAGCACTGCCGAGGCTGAAGAAAATTGCGCGATTATGGCTGCAGAACAGCTGAAGGATTTTCTGGAGAATGGTAATATCCGCAACTCGGTCAATTTCCCGTTCCTGACCCTGGACCGGGTGCCCGGCGCCGATGCTGGTACCCGCCTGGCCATTACCAATAAAAACGTCCCCGGCATGTTAGGAAAAATCCTGTCTGTGCTTGCTGATCAGAACATCAACGTGGTGGACATGATCAACAAGAGCCGGGACGAGATTGCCTATAACCTGATTGACCTCGCCAGCGCGCCCTCTGACGCCGCTGTGGCTGCAATTGCCAATACCGCTGATGTCATCAGAGTGACCCGTTTATAAACACCTACTGAGTCAATTAGTTGCAGGAACCAATGCTATGAAACGTGTGTACAATTTTGGGGCCGGACCGGCCATGCTGCCAACGTCAGTAATGGAACAGGCGCGTGATGAGATGCTCGACTGGAACGGCATGGGCATCTCTGTGGTAGAAATCAGCCACCGCAGCAAGGAGTTTGAGGCACTGCTGACGGAAACCGACGAGCTGATCCGGGAAGTATCCGGCCTGCCCGATAACTTCGAGATTCTGTACATGCACGGTAGCGCCCAGATGCAGTTCGCGGCAGTACCGTTCAACCTGCTGGGCCTGAATCCGGCGCACAAGGCAGCCTACGTAGAGACTGGTAACTTCGCGCAGCTCGCCCGCAAAGAAGCCTCCCGCTTCGGCAATATCACCATCGCCGCCAGCAGCGAGGCCAGCAACTTTGATCATATTCCCGAGCTTGACGTCAGCGCGCTGGACCCGGATACCTCTTATGTCCATCTGACCAGTAACAATACAATTTTCGGTACACGCTGGAATCAGTTCCCTGACACAGGCAAGATCCCACTGGTTGCCGACATGACTTCCGAACTGCTGTCACGCAAACTGAACTTTGACCAGTTTGGCCTGATTTTCGCTGGCCTGCAGAAAAACCTGGGCCCCTCAGGTATGGCCGTGGTACTGGTCCGCAAAGACCTGATTGGCCACGCGCTGCCGCAGACGCCGTCGCTGCTCAATTACGCGACCTTCGAGAAAAATCACTCCATGCCCAACACCATCAACACATTTGCCATCTACATCATGAATCTGATGCTCAAATGGCTGAAGGCCCAGGGCGGACTGCCGGCTATCGAACAGCTTAACGCGCAAAAAGCCAAGCTGCTTTATGATGTGATAGACAGCCATGATTTCTACATCGGCTCTGCTCAAAAAGCGCACCGGTCACACATGAATGTGACCTTTAACCTGAAAGACAGCGCGCTCGACAAGAAATTCCTGGATGAAGCCCTGGCCCGTGACCTCTACGCGCTCAAGGGCCACCGTCTGGTCGGTGGCATCCGGGCTTCAATCTACAACGCCATGCCACTGGAAGGCTGCCAGACACTGGCAGACTTCATGAAGGAGTTTGCTCAGCAGAACGGATGAGCCGCTACCGACCACCTGCCCCGCCAAAATCCAACTACCTGACCGCAGAGGGCGAAGCCCGACTGCGGCAGGAGCTGGATACGCTCTGGCGTGAGGAACGGCCCCTGGTCACACAGCAGGTCAGTGATGCAGCTGCACTGGGTGATCGATCCGAAAATGCCGAATACATCTACGGCAAAAAGCGGCTGCGTGAAATCGACCGGCGGGTGCGTTATTTGCGCAAACGACTGGAGGCCGCCACGGTGGTCCGCCGCCCTCCCGATGATACGAACAAAGTCTATTTTGGCGCCTGGGTGGAGCTTGAGAATGAGGCCGGCGACGTGAATCAGTACCGTATCGTCGGACCCGACGAAGTCGGTGACCACGACGGCTACATCAGCATGGATGCGCCTCTGGGTCGAGCGCTGCTTGGCCGCCAGCTTGACGATGAAGTTACCATCAACTCTCCTACCGGCCGCGCCAGCTACTGGATCGTTTCAATTCGTTATAACATGCAGCCATGAAACGTGTCTGTATGCTGGCCCTGCCCGAGGCTCTGGCCTCCAGCGTATCCATACCACTGGAGATGATGAGTGCTGCCGACACGATTCACGGACTGCGGCAACACCGACGCCAGCGACAGCTGCAACTGGACATTGTTGCCGAACGCATAGAACCATTGCCCATGACCGCCGGCATCTCGCTGACGCCGACCACCTCTCTTGACCAGGTAGCGGAAAGCAGTCTGGTTTTCATTCCCGCGCTGTGGGGCAATCCGCGCGCGGCAGTGCGGCGCCATGCACGGATGGTTGACTGGCTGCAGCAGCAATATCAGCAAGGTGCCACCTTCTGCAGCGTCGGCACAGGCAGTTACTTCCTGGCAGAGGCGGGACTGCTGGACGATCGCACGGCGACGACTCATTGGCGCTACTTTGACGATTTTTCCAGAGAGTATCCTCGCGTCAATCTCCAGCGAAAACGCTTTATCACGCACCAGGACAGGCTGTATTGCACGGGCAGCGTCAACGCCGTGCGCGATGTCATGCTGCATTTTGTCGAAGTACTGTTTGATGCGCAGATCGCGGACGAAGTGGCACGCCATTTCACGCACGAGCTCAAGCGCTCATTCGAAGCTCTTTTGCTGGCGACTGATCAAAAAAACAGCCATCACGATGAGCAGATCATCAAGGTTCAGGAGTGGCTGCAAAAACACTACGCGGAATCGATCAACCTCACCGAGGTGGCACAACGATTTGGTCTGAACAGTCGCACGTTCAATCGTCGCTTTCGCCTCGCGGCCGGCAAGACGCCCATGCAGTATCTGCAGGAAGTTCGCGTAGACCAGGCACGCGAGTTGCTCAAACAGAGCAACCTCAGTATTGCGGAAATCGCCTTTGCTGTCGCTTACCAGGACGTCAGTTATTTCACGGGGCTTTTCAAGCGTCTGCAGGGGGTAACCCCAAATGCTTACCGACGGCTGGTCCGCAACAAGGTGTTCAACGTGCACCAGGAAGGGTGACAGCCCGCGCTAGCGAGGTGTCTGATATTTTTCTTTCCATTCAGCGTAGGGCATGCCGTAGACCCTTTCCCTTGCCTGCTCGTAATCCATGGCAACTCCCCGCTCCTGCGCTTCAGCGGCATACCATTTGGCAAGACAATTACGACAGAATCCAGCCAGCTCCATCAGATCAATATTCTGCACCTGTTTGTTTTCATCCAGGTGTCTCAGCAGTCGCCGGAATGCGGCTGCCTCAAGTTCAGTTCGCAGCGCGTCGTTTTTTGCATCAGACATAAAACACTAACCTCAACTATTCATGAATGGTTGAAAGTGTAACTTGAAAGGAGCTTGCGAGCGAAGTTCGGTGGAGGATTCTGAGATTGAAATGTCCTGGTTTCTGTCAGGAGAGGCCCGCCGCAGCAGACCTCCCCCTTCACATTGACGATCGACCGTGGTCGTTAGCCGGTAGCGCTGGTGTATTCAGGCTCTTCGTCATCGGCCAGATCGCCCATGCCGTCATCAACGGCTTCCGGCATCTTGTGGATGGCTTCTTTGCGGTGTTTTTTGTCGACAGACTTCAACTGGCGCTCGGCGGCGTTAAACGCATCGCGAATCGCCACATAGAGATCTTCGTGTGCGTGATTGTCATGCTGCTCCTGCGTAACAACCACAGGCTTGTTCGGGGTATGTAATTCAAGGGTCACGGAATAGACTTTACCCTTGTGGTGGTTGTTGTGGGGCGAATCAAGAACCACACGACCACCTATGATGTCACTGCAGAAGCGACGCAATTTATCGATTCGCTTGTTAACGGCGTCAACAATAGCTTCTGTTTGTTCGAGATTGTGAAACACTACCTGAAATTCATTGGACATAATCACTTGTCTCCTGATTTAACGGTGATCACTTTTCTATTTTTTTGGTCACTTTATAGGTCAACTCCTCCTCGGCTGTATCAGCCAGTTTGCGGACGTGATCAGAAACTGTCGGCCAGTCTGGCAACCGCCAGCGCGTAGTTATTCGCGCAGTTGTAGCTCAGCAGGGCACGGAAGTTCTGGTAGGTCAAAAATGCAGGCCCATCGGCGCCATCTGGCAACACAATGGATGCTGCGATGTCTGAAGTCGGTAAGTCGCTGCCATCAGCCTGGCGCACGCCCTCAAGCTGCCACTCGTCCACCGGACGCTGCACAGTATGGCGACTCAGCACACTGCATGAGTAGCTGACATTCTCCTGACTCCACTGCGAGGCGCGATCGTGGTAGTCGGCAGGCAGTGTGACTTGCCGTCCCCAGCGCTCACCAGACTGCCAGCCGGCATTACGCAGGTAATTGGCAATCGACGCAAAGACATCAGCCTCGGTCGTCCAGATGTCGACCCGGCCGTCGCCGTCAAAATCTACCGCGTGGTTGATAAAGCTGGAGGGCATGAACTGGCTTTGTCCCATGGCGCCAGCCCAGGAGCCTTTCATGTTCGGATGGTCGATATGACCCTCCTGAAGAATGCGCAGTGCGGACAGCAGCTCACCCCGGAAGTAGGCAGCGCGGCGCGGGTCGTAGGCCAGCGTGGCGAGGGCACGAATCACGTCCGTGCCACCTGTGAAATTGCCGTAATTGGTTTCGATACCCCATATGGCGACGATAAAGCGGGCCGGCACACCATATTCGGCAGCCACCTGGTTAAGCACATCGCGGTGCTGCGCCATGCGCGTCCTGCCAGTCTGGATGCGCCAGTCCGTCACACGCTTGTCCAGATACTGAGCCAGCGTTTCGACAAATTCGGCCTGATTACGGTCGTTGCTTACAACCTGAGGGATGGGCGCCAACCCTGTCAGCGCCTGATCGATGATATCTTCGGAGATGCCGGTTTCTCTTGCCTCGGCGATTAGCTGCTGCAGCCACTGTTGAAACTCGGGATCAGGAGCAGCGACTTCACTGTCTGACTGGGCACTAACTTTCCATCCAGCGAATGACAGGACCACTATCGTCACACATGCCATTCGGGTCAAACCAAACCACAATCGAGTCATCAAACACATACTCCCATGATGATTTCAGCCTACTCCTTAAATTCAGTTTTGTCTAACAGATGCGCGTCGATTGTCTCGTGATAGCACCAGTGCCAGGGCTCGTAACAGATCATTCCGGTACCTCCCTCAGGATAGGACAACAAAAATCCGTAATCCTCCGCATTGGCCGTTAACCAGGCGTAAGCAGCTGTACTATCGAACTCTGTCTCCAGTGGTTTGCTGCCCGGTGTGCCGATGTCAATGGCACGTCCGGTGTGGTGCTCGCTGAAACCGGGGGCCGCAGTGTAGGCAAGGACATCTTCAAGCGTCCGACCAGAGGCAAGCTTGCGTTTGATCAGGTCTGCCTGATAAGCCACACTGCGAAATGCCGAGATCAATTGCAGAGTAATGCCGTCACGCGCAGCCGCTGCCTGCATGGCCTGCCAGGCCCGCAAGGCCACTGGCGTCAACTGCACGGGACGCTGGAACATGTCATGACCCGCATCAACCAGCTGATCTGGCTCGGGATGAAACGGCAACCCCGAAGTAGTGGGGTAATCGGCCGGGATCCCCAGTCGGGCAAACAAGGACTGTAGCTCGTCAATTGACGAGACAGGTGTCTTAAATGCCATATTGTTTGACTGTAACGACATAATTGCACAAAGGGTGTTTAGCTATATTACTCATATCGTAGCAGTCGTTGCACTGGCCGTCATAGCGTAAAGGAGAATTATCGGATGACAGCACTTCCCGTGATTATTGGCTTCGGCGGGATCAACCCGGCAGGCCGCAGTTCCTCACATCATGGGTATCGCCGCATGATAATGGATCAGCTGGCCGCGCAGGATGCGATGCAGACCAGAGCCAGCCTGGCCAGCCTGATGGGGCTGCTGCAATGGCACGAAGGCCGCTGGTTCAATCCGACCGATAACAAAGCCGTCGAGCTCGAACCCTACCTGATGAGCATTGATGCACAGCTGAAGCACGGCACACTTATCCGGAAACTTGAAAACAATCTGTTTGATCCCGCTCGCCTGCCCTACCACAAAAAGGCCGTGCTGAACGCCAGCGATACCAGCCCGATCCGGTTCCGTATGCGGCGCCAGCACTTGCCAGATCGGATACCAATGGACTGGCTGCTGAGTGATGCCGGCAATGGGCTGGTTGATGTCGAAATCCCCACATCGCTGGAGATCATGACCGAGAACACACGTAAATCTGCGGTCAACTCTGCGGGCCAGCTGCCCAGCGGATTTGATCCGCGGGCGCTCTATCAGTCGCGCAATCATCCGCGCGGTTTGCAGATGACGGTGTTCGGCGCCAGTGATGCGATACAGTCACTGGGTGTAGATTGGCAGACCGTACTCCAGCATGTATCAGCTGATCAGATCAGTGTGTACGCCGGCAGCAGCATGAGCCAGCTCGACTATGACGGCAACGGCGGACTGCTGCAGGCACGTCTGCTTGGCAAAAAAGTCAGTTCCAAGCAACTGGCCCTGGGTTTTGCTGAAATGCCAGCTGACTTTATCAATGCCTATGTACTGGGCAATTTAGGGACAACCGGCACTAACGCAGCAGCGTGTGCTACATTCCTCTATAACCTGCGCCAGGGTATCCGCGACATTCGAAACGGTACCCACCGACTGGTTATTGTCGGCACCGCCGAAGCACCACTGGTACCGGAGGTGATGGATGGCTACCACACCATGGGCGCCCTGGTGGACGATGCAGCGCTGCTGGCACTGGATGCTGACAAAGGACTGAGTGCCCCGGATCATCGCCGGGCCTGCCGCCCGTTTGGCAATAATGCTGGATTCACACTGGGTGAGTCAGCACAGTTTGTCATCCTTTGTGACGACAAACTGGCTCTGGAACTGGGCGCCAATATTTACGGGTCAGTCAACGATGTATTCGTCAATGCCGACGGCTACAAGAAATCCATATCCAGCCCGGGCGCCGGTAACTACATCACCATGGCGAAGGCGATGGCGGCAACCGCGGCTGTTATTGGCGAACAGGGCCTGCAGCAACGCAGTTACGTGCAGGCACACGGCACTGGCACCCCTCAGAATCGCGTGACCGAGTCTCATATCTTCAACACGCTGGCACAAACCTGGGGCATTAAAAACTGGCCTGTCACTGCACTCAAGACCTATGTCGGACACTCTCTGGCGTCTGCATCCGGCGACCAGCTGGTAGCCAGCCTGGGTGTGTGGCAGTACGGCATCATTCCGGGCATCACCACGGTGGATAAAATTGCCGACGATGTGCATGGCAGCCACCTCAATTTTCTGCTGAACCACACTGAAGTTGGCGCGGATGCGATGGATGCTGTGCTGATCAATGCCAAAGGTTTCGGCGGCAACAATGCCACTGCCTCCGTGCTGTCGCCACAGCAGACACGCAAAATGCTGGAGAAGCGGCACGGCAAGTCGGCGACCGCGGCCTGGGCCGAACGCAATGAATCAGTCAAGCAGAAAATTGCTGACTATGACGAGTCGGTTCGACGCAATACTGCCGAGGTCATTTATCGATTTGACCACAATGTACTCGGAGGCGAAGAGCTGGGAATCAGCCGTGATGCCATCAAGGTGCCAGGACACACACACGAAATATCAACCCGCCACCAGTCGCCTTACGGGGATATGCTTGACTGACGGCACCAGCGCCTCAGTCACGCACTATTGCGGCGTCAATGGGGCATCCGCAGGCGGACGTCTTTCAACAGGTGGTCGTTCATCTCCACGCCTGGCGCTCAGTCGACGCAACGCCTGCTGCCTCTGCTCAACCGTCAGCCGGCTCATCATATCGACCAATTGACCGTGACTGCGCTCCTGATACGCCGCACTGGCCTGTCGCAGGCTTGCAAAAGCGCCCGTTAGCGCCTCACTGTCCAGAGGTTCCTGAACCAGCAACTGATTTACTTCACGTTGCGCCTGAAGCATCTGACGCCGCACCTGTCGTAACTCCTCGTTAGCCAGCCGCATCTGCGACTGCACTCTATCGCGCGCCTGCGGATCCAGTGACTGATTCATCCACATCATGCCTACAGGTGCAGGTGGCGGCTCTGGCCTGTCGAACAGCTGCGCACCGACTACACCTGCCAGAAACAGATTCACGCCTGTCGACACCAGCAAGGCGACGACCAACATGTTCTTTCGTAAAAGCATCATGGCGTTTCCTCAACTAATTCACCCAGCGCCATCCAGTACAACTCCTCATCGGTGGTCAGCCAGGTGTTCGCATCACTGTCCAGATTCAACTGCATGCCAACATAAAGACCCAGCATCAGGGGAATACAGGCCAGCGCTGCGGGTCGCCACCATTGAGCTACACCAGCTGAGGTAACCGCCATCAGCCAGTGCCCTGCCCACTCCAGAATGCCGGGTCGACGAGGCGGTAAGGGCTGAGCCAGCAGACGCGCCTCAAGATCCGCAAATGCCGGAGTCTGCGAATCGCTTAACCAGCGGTCCAGAGCCTGTGCATTTTTCAGCTCAGCAAGCAGCTCGGGATAGTTGTCCAGGCACTGCTCGGCGAGCTCGCGCTCGGCCGCTGGCCACCGCTGCAGATCTCCACCGTAGGCGTCAATCAGACTGATCAGTCGATCTCTCGACAACATTATTTATCCTCCGCGGACATTTGACTCTTCAGGGCTCGGCGCGCACGCGCTAGCAAGGACTCAAGCGCATCAACCGATACATCAAGCACATCGGCTGCCTGCTGATTCGATAAGCCCTGGTAGTGGACCAGAATCAGAGCGCTGCGCTGTCGCTCCGGCAATCCGCCAATCAGTTGCTGCAACCGTTCGTGTTGACGCTGCGCAGCCAGCCCCTGGTCGGCAGCTGCTGCGCCGGTATCAATAACGCTATCAAGGTCTGCGTCAATTGCCTGCGCTGACCGCTTCCGCAGATTATCGACACACAGGTTGTGCGCGATACGGTGCAGCCAGGCGGACACATTGCCCCGTGCGGGATCCCAGCGCGCTGCCTGGGTCCATAACTTCAGGAAGGTCTCCTGCGCAACATCTTCAGCCTCAGCCTGGCTGCCCAGCAAGCGGTAAGCATAAGCAGCTATCAGACGACCATACTGATGGACCGCGCGCGCATAGGCATCCTGCCGTCCAGCAACGATTGCCTGCATCATCTGCTCTTCAATCGACATATGTCTTGCCTGGCAGTAGTTGCCGCGCGCGGAAACAGAACTCTATCAATGATCCGTGTGGTCCGACTGCTGCTCACCATTTGGACCTGCCTGACGTCGCTCTTCCATACGCTCGCGCATCGCAGCTCGCTGTTCCTCTGTCATGTTCGCCATCCGCTCACGCATCTGACGGCGCTGCTCGGGGCTCATTTCACCCATACGATCCCGCATCTGGCGGCGCTGTTCAGGGCTCATTTCACCCATCTGCTGCATGCCTCTTTGTGGACGCATTTCATCCGCAGAAATCAGGCCGTTACCATCCTGATCAAGTCGCTGAAACGCGCGCTCCAGAGCCTCCTGCCTGCTGATGGCACCGTCACCGTTGGTGTCCTGGCGCTGAAAGTTGGCCATCGGTGCCGCTGCGAATTCTTCAAGCGTCAGATTGCCATCGCCATTAACATCCAGCTCCTCAAAGCGAGCTTGTGCCTGTGCCTGCGCCTGTGCTTGCCCTTGGCCATGACCCTGGCCATGACCCTGACCTGTTTCCTGCGCTGATACCTGCAATGCGCCTGCAGCGCATAACGCGGTAAGTGCTATGCAATAGATTTGTCTAATCATAATGAGTCTCCCATTCTGGCTCGGCCAGTATATGCCTGTTTACATAGCGTGATACGGGCAGTACGCGAGAATCCGTCGCGACTTTTCGAGATTTCTCAAAAAAAAGCACTATCAACTTATCCCGAGGCGGGAATGGCATTAGAAAAGTTCAGAGGGAAACGCGGATGGCAGGTACAGAAAGTCAGGATGTTTAATATTGCAGCGCCAGAAAGACTGGAGCTTCGGGAGACCGCTATTGCTCGGGTCTCCCGAAGCCTGTCTGATAGACCTGCAGATCAGCCAGTTACTTTGACAGGTCTGGCTTCGGCGATTTTTGCCTGCCATTCGGCAGGTCCAGTTCGATGCACGGAGCTGCCATTGACGTCCACAGCAACCGTCACCGGCATATCCTCGACCACAAACTCATGAATCGCTTCCATGCCCAGGTCCTCGAAGGCAACGATACGGGCATCCCGGATTGCCTTGGACACAAGGTAGGCTGCGCCACCAACCGCCATCAGGTAGACCGCTTTGTGTTTCTGGATGGCGTCAATGGCCACCTGGCCACGCTCGGCTTTACCGATCATGCCCAGCAGGCCGGTTTTCTCAAGAATTGTATCGGTAAATTTGTCCATGCGTGTCGCTGTGGTCGGACCAGCCGGCCCAATCACCTCGTCGCGAACTGCATCGACCGGGCCCACGTAGTAGATAAAGCGTCCCTTCAGGTCGACACCATCAGGAAGCGATTCACCACGATTGAACATATCCACCATACGCTTGTGGGCAGCATCGCGACCCGTCAGCATCTTACCTGACAGTAACAGCGTTTCACCCGGCTTCCAGCTGGCAACGTCTTCAGCGGTGACTGTGTCCAGGTTTACCCGACGCGCCGTAGGGCCTGCGTCCCAGGTAATCTGCGGCCAGTCTTCCAGCTTTGGCGGCTGCAGGTGTGCGGGTCCCGATCCGTCCAGCACAAAGTGTGCGTGGCGCGTCGCCGCACAGTTCGGAATCATCGCTACCGGCAGGGACGCTGCGTGTGTGGGGTAATCCTTGATTTTGATATCAAGAACGGTGGTCAAGCCACCCAGGCCCTGGGCGCCGATACCCAGCGCATTGACCTTGTCCATGATCTCCAGTCGCAGCTCTTCAACACGATTCTGTGGACCACGCTCGCGCAACTCATGGATATCGATCGGATCCATCAGCGCTTCCTTGGCCAGAACGGCAGCCTTTTCGGCAGTCCCGCCAATACCGATACCCAGCATGCCGGGCGGACACCAGCCGGCGCCCATCGTCGGCACTGTCTTGACGACCCAGTCAACGATGCTGTCGCTGGGGTTCAGCATGACCATTTTTGCCTTGTTCTCGGAGCCGCCGCCCTTGGCAGCCACAATGACATCAACCTTATCTCCTGGCACGACTTCCATGTGAATAACGGCAGGCGTGTTGTCCTTGGTGTTTTTACGGGCGCCGGCCGGATCGGCCAGGATGGAGGCACGCAGGACGTTGTCCGGGTGCAGGTAGGCACGACGCACCCCTTCATTGATCATGTCAGCCACGCTGCTGTTCGCTTCCCACTGGACATTCATGCCGATTTTGATGAATACGGTCACGATGCCGGTGTCCTGACAGATTGGCCGTTTTCCTTCGGCACACAGCCGGGAGTTGATCAGGATCTGCGCCATGGCATCTTTGGCTGCCTGTGACTCCTCGCGCTCGTAGGCTTCGTTGACCGCCTGGATAAAGTCCAGAGGGTGGTAATAAGAGATGTACTGCAGCGCATCGGCCACGCTCTGAATAAGGTCGTCTTGCTTGATTACAGTCATGTGTGATTCCTGTCTTGACGGGACATGTGCATCTGGCCGTATGGCGCTGACGCTGAAAACGGCGGCATTTTACCACAATCAGCGTGGCGGCCCATGGAGCTCAAATCAGCAAACGAATTAAATACAGGAAATGATGTTGAATAGCGACTACAACCTAATTGGATGGAGACGGATCTTAGCCAGTCAATTAACAGAGAAAATGGAGATTTTCATGAGAGAGCTCAATGATGATGAGACGAACAGCGTTGGCGGCGGAAATTTTTGGGGACCACTAACAGTGGGGTACACAGTTTTCACTATTGTCAGAGACTTTGACCAGACGATGGACTGGGCTCAGGGTGCCTGGAACAGCTATTCCGGTGCAATCAACAGTCACGGAGCAGATATGCTCGGTCTACAGGATTTTGTCGACGGCCACTCATCCTGAAAGAAAAGAAAACCCACCTGGAGCGCAGGCAGATGATCAATTCGGCACTCATAAAAGCGATATTGTTTCTTCTGCTTGTCGTTTCTTCGACTAATGTAGTCACCCACTCTCTGGAGTCTGACTGGCTGGGTGCACTCATGTCTTCAGGTGTTGCAGTATTTGTAACTCCTTCCCGTCCAACTGTTGCATGGATTCAGTCCGGACTGAGAGATAAAATGCCCACCAAACAGTGGATAGGCGTGGCAATGATGATCGCCGGCGATGCAACCAGAATCGTCGGCTTTTTGTTTGGCGGGTGATACCATGGGATCGATAAGGACAACAAAACGACGCCCTAGTGTCCTGTCTGGTTAGTTCGCATAGTTTCAGAGTGATTGTCTGTTGCCAGGACAAGGCATGTTTCGAAGATAATAGCCCGCTATTATCAAGAAACATAACGCAGTAATGGCAGCTGACAATCACTCCCGAAGGGCGCGCCCTGCAAAGCTTCTGACGGCGTTGCAGCCCTTGCTAAGGGCTTTTGCCATTTGCGGCGGGCTGCGCCTTGCCAGAAACTTTGCAGGACACGCTGAAATGATGTGAACTAACCAGACAGGACACTAGCAATGCTATCGATTTCCACCGTACTGATTGCGGCAGTGATTTACCTGACCCTGCTGTTTGGCATTGCCTCACGCGGTGAAAGGCGAACCAGTAACACGGTGCGACCCTGGCGCTACACCCTGGCGCTTGGCGTTCACTGCACCACCTGGGCCTTTTATGGCACAGTGACCCAGGCCGCCAATTACGGCTGGTGGTTTGCGCCAACCTATCTTGGCGGCATCTGTGTTTTTCTGTTCGCTCATCAGTTCCAGATTAAAATGCTGAAGCTGGTCAAGCAACAGAACCTGACGTCTATCGCCGACCTGATTGGTTCACGCTATGGCAAGTCTCCGACGCTGGCCGCAGCCGTGGCCTTGATCTGCCTGGTCGCACTGATCCCCTATATCGCCTTGCAGTTGCGCGCTGTGGCCGCCAGCTTTGCAGCGGTTACCAGTATTGAGCCCACTCTTGCCCCCTGGTTCGTAGACCTGGCCGCAGCGGTTGCCCTGGCCATGATTGGCTTTGCCATTCTGTTCGGTGCCCGCAGGCTCAGTCTGGCCGAGCAGCATCCTGGCCTGATGGATGCGGTTGCCTTCGAATCGGTTGTAAAGCTGGTAGCCTTCGCCATTGTGGGCCTGTTTGTCAGCTACCAGCTGTTTGATGGCATCAACGATCTGATTATCAAAACGGCTTCTGATCCGGTCGCGCAGCGCATGCTGCAGCCCAAAGAGAACGGGGTGTATATCTACGTCACTCACATGCTGCTGGGTGCGTTGGCCATGTTTGTATTGCCCAGACAATTCCAGGTCAATTTTATCGAGAACAACAGCCCGGAAGAGCTGAAAAAGGCTCGCTGGGCTTTCCCGCTGTACCTGTTTGCCATCAATTTTTTTATTCTGCCGATTGCCATGGGCGGCATGCTGCTGGTGCCCGAGGCACAATCCCAGGATACCTTTCTACTCGCACTGCCCATCCTGGCCGACCGCCCGGACATCAGCCTGATCGCGTTCATTGGCGGTCTGTCGACCGCAACCAGTATGGTCATCATGGCGACTCTCGCCTTGAGCATCATGATCTCCAACGACGTAATTACACCGTTATGGATCCGCAGCCGCCGAGCCGGCAACCTGATCTCCAATCTAATGCCAGCCGACATTCTGCTGACGCGCCGACTCACCATGGTGATCATCATCCTGTTGGCCTACGTCTACCACAAGCTGACTCAGGGTGGCATCCCGCTGGTCAGTAACGGCCTGATTGCCATGGCCCTGGTATCACAACTGGCGCCTGCAATGTTCGGAGGTCTGCTGTGGTCGCAGGCCAGCCGGCATGGAGCCATGGCTGGTCTGTTGTCCGGGACAGCGGTATGGACCGTAATGCTGCTGTTGCCATCCCTGAATCCGTCAGGAACACTTTCCGACCGGGCTATCAGTGACGGAGTGGTAACCAGTCTTGCCGTCAATATACTGATTTACATAATGGTTTCCATACTGACTCGACAGAGTGCCGTTGAACGCAGCCAGGCTCAGCAATTCACCCGGCCAGATAATGAGTCTGCTCCGGTGGACGAAATGCAGCAGGTAACCTGGGGAAAACTGCGGGCAGTGCTGGCCCGCTTTGTTGACCCGGCTGACGCTGGCGGTCTCGACAAACGCCTCGGCCTTACCATCGCCGACCTGCCAGACAATAAACTGGTACATCCGGCACTACTTTCGCGGCTTGAGCGCGAACTGGCCGGCGCAATCGGCAGTGCCGCCAGCCGCCTGCTGATCAGCAGTCTTGCCAGGACATCGCCGGTAGCGGTCGACGAGGTGGTTGACTGGGCGTCGGAAGCCTCTCAGTTATATCGCTTCAATCGTGAGCTGCTGCAGGCATCCGTTGAGAACATTCCGCAGGGCATCAGTGTGATTGACAAAGAACTGCGGCTGGTGGCCTGGAACCGTCGTTATCTGGAGATCTTTGATTATCCGGAAGGACTGATACGTGCCGGTGTCGCGATTGAAGAGATTCTGCATTTTAATGCCAGCCGCGGCCTGTTTGGCGCGCCCGATGCGAGCATTGAGGAAGAAGTAGGCAAACGACTGGAGCACCTTAGAACCGGCAGTCGCTATCGTTACCAGAGACAGCAACCTTCAGGTCAGATCATTGAACTGCAGGGAAATCCCATGCCCGATGGCGGCTTTGTCACTACCTACACGGACATCACAGAACTGGTTAACGCTCAGAACGAGCTGCTCCGCATTAACCAGGAGTTGGAGGCACGTGTTGCCGAGCGGACACAGGCTTTGTCAGAAGCCAAACTGGCTGCTGAGCAAGCCCATCAGAGTAAATCGAAATTCTTTGCTGCTGCCGGTCACGACCTGATGCAGCCATTCAACGCAGCGAGTCTGTTCTGCGAAATGCTCCTGCAGCGCGTGCAGCACGATGAGGCCAGACTGGCGCAGCAGATACAACAATCGCTGCAGAATGCCGAAGAGCTGCTGACCATGTTGCTGGAAATGACCAAACTGGAGTCAGGCAACCTGCAACCTGTAAAGCGTGACATTGCGCTTTGGGACATCATGGAGCCACTGCAGGCATCGTTCCAGATGCTGGCCCAGGAAAAAGGCCTTACGCTGCGCATGCACCATACGCAGGCAGTGGTCCACACCGACCAGAAAATTCTCCAGCGCATTCTGCAAAACCTGCTGACCAACGCAATACGTTATACCAACAGTGGCCGTATCGTCTGCGGTATCCGACGCCGGCCAGACAATACGGTTGAACTTCAGGTGTGGGACACAGGCCGCGGCATCCCGCCTGAAAAATTTCAGGAAATATTCATGGAGTTTAAACAGCTGGATCAGCAGGATCACAACCCAGGTCTTGGGCTTGGCCTGGCGATAGTTGACCGCATGTGCAAACTGCTGGATCTGCCGTTGCGGCTGCACTCCACCCTGGACAAAGGCACCTGTTTTGGTATTACGCTGCCTGTAAGCCACTGGCCGAGCAGACTGACCAGCGCGGCGACACTGCGGCCAGGCACAGCACTGCCAGACAGAGCAAGCTGGTCCGTGCCTGACAACACACAGGTGCTGATTCTCGATGACGACGACAATATACGTGAAGCACTTTCCTCGTTATTCAACGGCTGGGGCGCGCAGGTCCATGCTTTTGCAACGCTGCACGACGCCCTGCAGCTGAACAGCCGTGCCGACCTGTTATTCGTTGACTACCATTTGTCTGAACAGGAAGTTGGCACGGAGGCGATAAGGCAGTTACGACGTCATTTCCGGGCCGACATCCCCGCCATTTTGAGTACAGCCGATCCTGACGAACATATTCGTGAACAGGTAATAGAGGTCAACGCCCTGTTTCTGCCGAAACCGGTGAAACAGGCAGCGCTCAAACGGCTACTAAAAAATACGCTTTAGGACAGACATTCCGCTGGATTATTGTCTTCATCATCCGCACGCAGCATGTCGTGAAACAGCACACCAGCCTGAGTACGGTTGATCACCCCCAGCTTGCGCAGTATCGCAGAAACATGTTGCTTTACTGTTGTCTCCTGAATATCCAGCTCATGGGCAATCTGCTTGTTCAGCAGGCCATCTGCGAGGCAACGCAAGACTTTGAACTGCTGAGGTGTCAACTGTCCCAGTTTAAGCGCGAACTCCTGATGCAATCGATTCGAATGACCCGTCAAGCTGGAACGCAGATGATTTGGCAGCCAGCTGTCGCCTGCCAGGACGGTCTCCACCGCCATGACAATCTCGGGCAGTGGCGTAGACTTGGGCACATAGGCACTGGCACCAAAACTCATGGCGCGCGCAATCACGTCCTGTTGCTCGTTGGCAGACACAACCACAACCAGGATGTCAGGAAACTGGTTTCTGATGGCGGTCAGCCCGGCCAGGCCCTGGTTGCCAGGCATATTGAGATCAAGAAAAATCAGTTCGATCCGGGCATCGTTATCCAGACACTGCATCAGCTCTGTGAAGCTCGCCACCTCATGCACACTGGCGGCATGCGTAGAACTTAATGTCTGTCGAAGCGCTGCCCTAAATAGCGGGTGATCATCCGCAATTACTGCCTTGATGGCATCCAGAGACTCAGGTGGGCTTGTTGTCATGTTACGGGCTTCAGGACTGATAAACATACGGCTTTCACGTTAAACCTAAACCAGCGGCAAAAAAAAAGCCACCACGAAAGCTATCATGGTGGCCAGGATCATGAGGAGCTACCCACTACTCACAGTCAGAAGCGGTATCCCAAAGAGAGACTTACTGTACGCGGTGCACCGTAGTATCCGATCAGCGTGGTATCGCCACCCAGGCCCGGTGCGTATCCATTCGGCAGGGAAGCATTGGCTGCGCCCAGGAATGCATAGTTACCCACCAAAAACTCTTCATCAGTCAGGTTTTTACCATGCAGTCCGAGTGCCCACTTATCGTCCATGCTGGTCCAGGTGACACCCAGGTTCAGCACGCCGTAGGCATCCTGCTCCAGCACATTGCCCAGTTCCGTCAGGCTGTATTTGCTGCGATAGCTGTAGTTGCCAGTTACCGCGACATCACCCGACGCCAGCGGCATGTCATAGGTAAAGCCGACATTCATGGTGCGCTCTGGCGTATTGGTGATCACAAAATTGTCTGTGATATCGATACGATTCAGATTGGCATCAAAGCTGAATACATTCTTGAACTTGGCATCGATCACGCCGATGTTGCCGAACAGGCTAAGGTTCTGTGTCGCCAGCCAGGTAAACTCGAATTCGGCACCAGTCGCATCTGACTGACCCACGTTACCCAGTCGCTGGTTAAGCGCTGCAGCATTGTTGGGGTCAGGAATCACAGCAATGTACTGACGGTTCTTGTGATCCAGCATAAAGGCGGCAGCATTCAGTCGGAATGTCGATGTCAGGTCAGTCTTGACGCCCACTTCATAGGACTGCACGTCTTCCGGATCAGCTGCTGGTTCGGCACGCTCCGCTCGTGGATTGAAGGTACCTGATTTGAAGCCTTCGCTGTAGCTGGCATAAAACATGGTGTCTTCTGTTGCCTGATACTCAACACTGATGCGTGGCGTCACCTTGGACCAGTCAGCCGAGTCATCGAGCACAACAGGTGTACCGGTTCCAGGTGCCCTTGTATAGCCGGGAACCCAGCCAGACTCAGGGTAGACGGTCGCGAAGATCAGGCCGTTGCGTACCAGGGCATCTTTCTCGTCCTTGGTATAACGCAGACCACCGCTGACACTCCACTGATCGTTGATTCGGTAGGTACCGTCAGCATACACAGCGGTGCTTGTGCCATTACTGCAGCCCGATACTTCACGGGTCAGACCAGCGGCGCCCAGAGACTGTCCCAGCCTTTCCAGGATCGCGTCAAATACACCACATGATTCTGAATCAAAATAATAAAGTCCGGACACAACATTCCAGTTGTCGCCTCGGTAGTTCAGTTGCAGCTCCTGGGTGAACCACTCGTCTTCATAGATAGCGGGTACGTCAAAAATACGCAGCGGTGTATTGTCGAAATCAATATTGACCGGCGAGTAATTCTCGCGGCGAGAGGTAATAGATTTCAGCGTCGCACGCTCATTGACATCCCAGGTCACGGTCAGATTGACACCTTCGGTCTCTACCCGGTTTTCAGTCGGCAGGCTGGTATAGGAGTCGTAAATACTGTCGGGTACTGGCGCCTGATTGGTCAACAGACTGGGGAGTAAGCGATAGCCACCCTTGGAATTGGATTTGTCATCAGTGCGATCATAACCCAGCTGCATGAAGACATTATCAAGTGGCGCATATTCGGCGGTTACACGAAAAGCCTGCAGGTCTTTGTTGTAGTTCTCCAGGTCCTGTCCCGGCAGGTCACTGACCAGAAACTTTCCGTAGCCATCACGATTGAGATCGGCATAGCCGAAACCAAGATAAAGCCTGTCGGTTACCGGCACCTGGCCCACCAGTTTCAGGTCACGCTGGCCGTAGTTGCCAACCGTCAGTTTCGTGTCGAGCTCGGCATCACCACTCATGCGCTGCGTGACATACTTCAGCGCGCCGCCGACCGTGTTCTTGCCATACAGTGTGCCCTGTGGTCCGCGCAGCACCTCAACACGCTGTATATTCAGAATATCAAGGACAGCACCCTGTGGTCTGGCAAGATAGACATCGTCAACATAAATACCAACACCTGACTCATATCCCCACAACGGGTCTTCCTGGCCTACGCCGCGAATGAAAGCAGTCAGCGTGGAGTTGGTGGCCCGGCTTTCCTGCAGGGTGGTATTGGGAGAAAACTGTTGAACCTCAAGGATGGTGTCCAGACCGCGCGTTTCGATTTCACCCTCACCCAGCGAGGTCACGGCCAGCGGGACACGCTGCATGTTCTCGACGGTGCGCCGCGCCGTTACTTCGATACTCTCGAGTATTCTTCCTTCGGGTTGACGTTCCTGCTGGTCCTGGGCCAGGGCCGGGGTCGCCAGGCCACTGATCGCGGCTGACACGGCCATGGCGCAGGCTGAGTATTTGAATGTTGTCTGTTGCATCGGAATGGCTCCCCCGTGATTTTTATTGGTCGGCAGCCACCTTACTCCAAGTCATCAGCTTTGTGACCTGTACCATAGTACTATGGGTTGCACCGTTACATTGATGAACAATACCCCCCACTGAGGAACCATCAGTTCACGCCAATAATCAGAAAACGTGAGGGGCACATGTCGGAAGTCATCAGTTTAATCGGTCTGGTCGGAGGACTGGCCCTGCTCATAGTGCTGACCCTGCGTGGCTGGAATCTTTTTATCAGCGCGCCACTGTGTGCGCTGATCGTAGCCTTCAGCAGCAACATCCCGGTATTCACCGGCGACATCAATTTTGTGCAGAACTACATGGCCGGCTTTACCGGCTTTATTGCCTCCTGGTTTTTCATGTTCCTGCTCGGCTCCATATTCGGCAAGTTCATGGAGGATACCGGTGCAGCCGACAGCGTGGCCGCGTGGATTACCGGGCTACTGGGCAAACAACGAGCGGTGCTGGCTGTTGTGGCCGCCTGTGCAGTCTTAACCTACGGCGGCGTCAGCCTTTTTGTGGTTGCATTTGCCGTTTACCCAATGGCACTGAGCCTGTTCAAGGAGGCCAACCTGCCACGTCGCTTCATTCCTGCTGCACTGGCGTTTGGATCGGTCACCTTCACAATGACCTCTGCCGGCTCCCCGGAAATTCAGAACTGGATACCCATTGAATACCTGGGCACAACACCTTACGCCGCCTGGGAAGTCAGCCTGGTCGTTGCGGTTTTCATGGCAGTGTTTGGTTACTGGTGGCTGCAGCGCATCATCAACAGCGCAGTCAAACGTGGCGAGCAGTTCCAGGAACGCAGTTCCGACCCTCAGCTCGTCGACCGGGAATTGCCACATCCGGCAACCGGACTGTTGCCCCTTCTTGTGGTACTGGGACTATCATTCATCTATCACGACACGCTGATGCAGAACGCACTGATTATCGCACTGCTGGGTGGCGTGATCAGTTTGATGATCATCAACTGGCGATTTTTTACCGACCTGCAGGCAGCGTTGGGCAATGCCACTACCGGGGCGCTAATTGCCATTGGCAATACCGCAGCCGTCGTGGGTTTTGGTGGTGTTGCCAGAGTGACGCCAGCGTTTGATCTGGCAGTCGCGGCCGTGACCTCGCTGCCTGGCAATGAGCTGGTTGGTGCAGCCATTGCGGTCAGCGCCATTGCCGGTCTGACCGGCTCGGCGTCCGGTGGTCAGGTCATCGCACTGCCGGCCGTTGGCCCGCATTACCTGGATCTCGGCGTGAACCCGGAACAGCTGCATCGTGTGGTGGCCATTTCATCGGGCGCACTGGATTCATTGCCACATAATGGTTACGTGGTGACCACCATTCGCGGCATCTGCAATGAATCTCACAAGGATGCCTACTGGGCAGTTGGCGCTGTCACCGTTGTTGTCCCGCTGATGGGGCTGGCACTGGCAATTCTGTTATTCAATCTGTTCTGAGACACTGTTTATGCTTGGCAATATGATGGACTCCCCGCTGCTGATTATTGATCTACTTGATCACGGCAGACGACACCACCCTGATCAACAAGTAGTATCGCGTCGCCTGGAGGGTGATATCCACCGCAGCAGTTATCGGGAAATATGGCAGCGCAGTGGACAACTGGCCAATGCTCTGGAACAACTGGACATTAAATCCGGTGACTGTGTGGCAACTCTGGCCTGGAATACGCATCGTCATATGGAGCTTTATTACGCAGTTTCCGGACGCGGCGCTGTGTTGCACACGGTCAACCCTCGGCTGTTCAGTGAACAGATCGAATACGTCATCAATCACGCCGAAGACAAATACGTCTTTGTGGATCTGGGTTTTGTAGAACTGCTTGAGCCGATCGCCGAGCGACTGACTTCGGTCAAGGGTTTTGTGGTGATGACCGACCGCGCACACATGCCCGAGACATCACTTGGCCCGCTGCACTGCTACGAAGACCTGCTTCTGAATCAGCCTGACAGCTATGACTGGCCCCGGTTTGACGAAAACACCGCAGCAGCCCTGTGCTATACCTCCGGTACAACTGGTAATCCAAAAGGTGTGCTCTATTCCCACCGTGCGATGGTATTGCATGCCCAGGCCACGGCTTCGCGCGAGCTGCTGGACCTGGACACTGACACCGTGCTGCTGCCGATGGTGGCCATGTATCATGCCGGCGCCTGGGGTGCTCCTTACGCCGCACCACTGGCAGGTTGCAAACTGGTACTGCCAGGGGCCGGTATGGACGGCGCATCAATGGCCGAGCTGATTGCCACAGAAAATGTGACCGTCGGGCTGGGCGTGCCAACCATCTGGTTGACGCTGCACAATCACTGGCTGGACCAGGGCATAAAAGAGACCTCCCTGCAACGTGTCTGCGTAGGTGGAGCAGCCTCGCCGCGTGGCATGGTGGAGACCTATTACCGTCGCTATGGTGTCTACTGGCAGCCCATCTGGGGTATGACTGAAACCGGGCCTCTGGCGACCTCGCTGCCGCCCGCGTCCTGGTTGTTGAACCTGCCCGACGACCAACGCCTGGACCTTCAGACCTCCGCTGGGCGGGCGGCATTCGGCGTCGAACTGGGCATATTTGATGCTGGCGGTAAGGCCCTGCCGCACGATGGCAAAGCCTCTGGAGAACTCCGCGTCCGGGGACCCTGGATCTGCAGCCAGTACTTCAGGAATGATGTCATGAGTGCGTTCCCGGATGGCTGGCTGGCCACCGGCGATATCGCCACCATCGACGCCGACGGGATCCTCCGGGTCGTCGATCGCATCAAGGATGTGGTGAAAAGCGGCGGCGAGTGGATCAGCTCACTGGAAATCGAAAATATAGTCAGCCAACATGAAGCGGTCAGTGAATGCGCAGTCATCGGGGCCAGACACCCCAAATGGGATGAGCGCCCGGTGCTATTTATTGTGTCCCGGAGCAGCAACGATATAGATGCAGACACTATCCGTGAGTTCCTGGAGGGACGCATAGCGCGCTGGTGGATGCCGGACCGTATCGAGTTTCTGACGTCCCTGCCTAGGACAGGTACTGGTAAAGTGCTTAAAAACGAGCTGCGTGAGCAGTATCGAGATATTCTTCTGTAAGGTCGAACATTCCCGCTGGATACAGTTATAGATGAGAGCTGCCAACATGACTCAGATCACAGGTTTCGCATCGCAATTCCGCCTTTTTGTCGCTGCCATGGCGTGCCTGATCTGTGCGGCAGCGGCGGCAGACGACGGCTCGGTTGGCATCGTGTCGAAACAGGTGTTCACAACACATGACTTTGAGACATTCAACGGCGCCAGCATTGCTGAGGTCAGTGTTGGCTGGGAGGCCTATGGGCAGCTGAATGAGCGCAAGGACAATGTTGTGCTTATCACGCATTTCTTTTCCGGCAACAGCCATGCCGCCGGTCGCTATGATCCGGACGACGCGCTGCCGGGCTACTGGGACAGCATCATCGGGCCCGGCAAAGCCATCGATACCAACAAGTATTACGTCATCAGCTCGGACACCCTGGTAAATCAGGAACCGCATAACCCCATGGTTACCACAACGGGACCGGCCAGCATCAATCCCGCGACAGGACAGCCCTACGCCCTGGACTTTCCTGTAGTCACCATCCGTGACTTTGTTAATGTCCAGAAGGCGCTGCTGGACAGCCTGGGCGTGACCCGGCTGCATGCCGTCGTTGGAGCATCAATGGGATCCCTGCAGGCACTGGACTGGGCGACTGCCTACCCTGACTTTGTCCAGCGCGTCATTTCAGTGATTGGCGGGGGTGCTGTTGATCCATGGACCATCGCCACCCTGCAACAGTGGGCCAACCCCATTATTGCCGACCCGAACTGGAATAACGGCGACTATTACCAGGGCGATGCGCCACTAGTGGGTCTGCGGCAGGCACTTGGCATGGTCACTCTGCAGGCCATGCATCCGATGATGTTCAATCAGATCTATGCTGCCAGCGGCCCACGGGAAACTGCACCGCTGCAGGATATTCGTGCCGACTTTACCGTAGTGCAGCAGCTGAATGCTGCCGCCGAGGCGCGTACGCGCTTTGCTGACGCCAATCATGTACTTTATCTGGTGCGGGCCAACCAGCTGTATATGGCCGGTTTTTCGGAGACGCTGGGCGCAGGTTTGGCTCCAGTTACCGCAAAAACACTGTTCCTCCCCGCCAGCAACGACCTGTTGCTGCAGCCCTACCTGGCGCGCACGGCCCATGAAACGCTCGTCGGGCTGGGCAAACGTAGTGCCTATGAAGAGATAGAAGGCCCCTGGGGACACCTGGATGGTGTCTATCTTATTGACCAAAAGGCGGATTTGATTGAAGATTTCCTGAATACAGACTAATGTCGCGAGCCACACGCAGCATGTGGCTAAATCACCACAAATTGTGACAAATGTGTATTCGAACTTGATACTTGCTTGAAACGGGCATAGCCTAGTGTTCCAGGCGATAAAATATTATAGTAGCAAGCTCAAAAACCAGCCTCCATCAATCTTTTAATAATAAGTGGAGAATTCATCCGTGAACTCTAGACTGACCCGCAGACGATTTATCAAGGGCGTCATATTCGTTGGGGCCGCTGCGTCAAGTGGTGCCGGACTGTATTACGCGTCGGCTGCTTCAAGATCCGCCGGCGGCGTAGAACGCCTGATATCCCTTAACATCAACGGTCGTACGCGTCGTGTCGACGTGGCACCCCAGGAAACCCTCGCGCACACATTGCGTTACAAGCTGGGCCTGACCGGTACCAAAATCGGCTGTAACCGCGGTGAGTGTGGCGCCTGTACGGTCACCATCGACGACGTCACCAATTATGCGTGCTCCACTCTGACCCATTCGGTCAAGGACCGTGCGGTACTGACAGTCGAAGGCCTGCGCGCCGCCGACGGCACGCTGCACCCCGTCCAGCAGGCGTTCATTGATGAGCTGAGCCCACAGTGCGGTTTCTGCACACCCGGACAGATCATGTCAGCTGTTGCCCTGCTGAAAGTGAATCCACGACCCACCCGCGATGAAGTTCGCCAGGCCATGTCCGGCAACCTGTGTCGCTGTGGTGCCTATGAACACTATCTGAATGGCGTGATGCGCGCCTCGGGGCAATTGTCATGACATACAAGCATATCGGTAAGAATTTCACTCCGCCGGATATCGAAGCCAAGGTAACCGGTGCTGCACGTTACGCAGAAGACTTCAAAAAAGAGGGCATGGTATTCGCCCGTCTGCTGACCAGCCCGCTGCCCGCGGGTCGCATTGTCAGCATCGACACCTCTGAAGCTGAAGCAATGGAAGGCGTGGTCGGCATTCTGACTACCGCTGACCTGCCGCAGCCGCCACCGCCCGCCAACCCGGCGCTGGCATCAGATCACATCACCTACATCGGTCAGCCTCTGCTGGCGGTCGCTGCGGTCACTGAAGAGATTGCGGAAAATGCAATCGAGAAGATCCGCATCGAATTTGAGCGTCGCCCGTTCGTCACTGACCCGCTGGACACACTGGTTGAGGGCGGTCCAAACCCCTACCCGACTGGTAACACACTGATCCGAAACGCAGGCGAAGCCGCAGCAGGTACCACCGCTGCCGGTACAGACGTCGGTGAGATCAAGTGGTCACGCGATGCCATGAACGCATTCCGTGCCGGCCGCGAGCCCAGCGGCGTCACTTTTGGTGACGAGTGGAGCTACGGCGACATCGAAGCGGAATTCGCTCAGTGCACCACCATCGTTGAAGAGCCATTTGTGACCATCGGTCAGCCGCACCATGCTCTGGAGCCACGCACCGGTATGGCGTACTGGGAAAATGGACGTTGCTACTTCCATGGTTCCCTGCAGAGCCACACCATTGCGGTAGCCCCGCTGGCCGGCATGCTGGGCATTGACCCGGCCAACCTGGTCTTCATCAATGAATACACCGGTGGTGGTTTCGGCGGCAAGATTTTCCCGTACCCCATCATGGCGGTAACTGGTCATCTGGCCCGCAAGATCAACCGTCCAGTACAACTGCGTATCACTCGTGAAGAAGAGTTCTACATCGGCTCGGCACGTGCTGGCATGCAGGGCTGGATCAAGCTGGGCCTCAAGCCAAACGGCGAAGTCGGCGCAGTAGACACTGTTATTGTTGGTGATGCTGGTTCTGGCGGTGGCGCCAGCGGCAGTTCAGCAGCAGAGCACATCACACTGATGCTGCAACCGGCTGCCATGCGCTTCCGTGGCGTCAGCATCTATACCAACACCACGCCGCGCGGTGCGCAGCGTGGTCCAGGCCAGAACGAAATGGCGGCTGTACTGGCCCCCATTTATGACAAGGCTATCCGCCAGGCCGGACTGGACCGTATGGAAGTCCGTCGCCTGAATGCGCCAGTCAGCGAAGACAAGATTGGCCCACGTCGTGGCGACCTGACCAGTGCGTTCTTCCCGCAGGCCATTCAGATGGGTGCGGACATGTTCAACTGGAACGAGCGCTCACAGCGTTCCGGCCAGCGTAACGGCAGCAAAGTCACCGGTATCGGCATCGGCATGGGTTATCACTCAGCCGGCGCCAGCGGATACGACGGCCTGTGCCGCATCGGCACCGACGGCAAGCTGTACCTGCACACTGGTGTTGGTAACCTCGGCACGTACTCCTATGCAGCCGTTGTGCGTACCGCCGCAGAAGTCCTGAAAGTAGACTGGGACAACTGTGAGATTGTACGCGGCAACACCGACCTGCACCTGCCTTACAGCACCTACCAGGCCGGCAGTAACACCATGTTCACCGAAGTACGCACCAACTACGTGGCTGCCCAGGATGCCCTGCGCAAACTGAAAGCCATTGCAGCCGCTGATCTGGGCGGTAATGCGGATGACTACGACATCGACGGACAGCGCGTATTCCTGACCAGCAACCCGGAACAGGGTATGACCTACGCCGAAGCCGCACAGCGTGCTGTGGCAATGGGTGGTGAATACAGCGGCCAGGAGTTCCCGGAAGAACTCAACGACGTCACCAAGCGTGCCGTTCAGGGTCTTGCAGGCAGCGGCCTGATCGGCGTTGCCAAGGACTCACGTCACTCCGGCACAGTGCCAGCCATGACCATCGGTTTCATGGAAATCGAAATGGATCTGGACACCGGCAAGTACGACATCGTGGATTACACCTGCGTCGCCGACTGCGGCACGATCATTCACCCGCTGGGCTTCCGTCAGGGTATGAACGGTGGTGGTGTCTGGGGTGTGGGTCTGTCCGGTTACGAACGCCACGTTTATGATCCTCAGAACGGCCTGCCAGCAAACGTGGGCCTGTATCAGGCTCGAATCCCGAGCTATCTGGACGTCCCGCACGTGACCAACAGTGCTGGCCTGGATATTCCTGATCCACAGAGCCCAATGGGTTCACGCGGTGTGGGTGAACCAGCTCAGGGATGTTCGGCAGCAGCGTTGGCCAGTGCCATCTCCGATGCACTGGGCGGACACCTGTTCAACCGCGCGCCGATCTCTGCTGACATGATCGTGAATCATGTCGCGCAGCTTGATCAGTACAACACCGGCGAACTGAAAACGAACACATTCTGAGGTTTTAACTATGCCAGCTTATGACAATATGCCAGAAATGGGCCTCTATCAGCCGGTTCAGGTTGAAGATGCCCTCGCGCTAGCCTCACGCCTCGCCGATCGCGGCTGGTTGCTGGGTGGCGGTCAGGACACCTACGGGTGGATCAAAGACCGCGCCAAGCGTCCGGAAGCGCTGATCGATCTGAACGGAATTGAAGCACTGCGCGGAATCCGCGAAACCAGTGATGGCATCGAAATCGGTGCCCTCACTACGCTGACTGAAGTGGCGACAAGCCCCATCATCATGGAGCGCTACGCTCTGTTGGCCAAGGCAGCGAGCGTTGTTGCCAGCCCGCAGATCCGTAACGTAGGTACCCTTGCCGGCAACATGGCCCAGGACGTACGCTGCTGGTACTATCGCCGCGGCCTGGCCTGCTACCGCGCTGGTGGCAACCTGTGTTACGCCGATACTCCAGATGGCCAGAACCGCGAACACGCCCTGTTCGACGCCAGCCGTTGCGTTGCCGTCACACCCAGCGACACAGCTCCGGCTCTGGTCGCTCTGGAAGCCCAGATGGTCATTCGCAACGAAAGCGGCGAGCGCGTCGTTGACGCTGAGGACTTCTGGATCGGGCCAGCGCTGGACATCGAGAACACCACTGTTCTGCGTCCAGGTGACATCCTGACAGCGGTTCGCATCCCGGCCAAGTGGGCCAACGCCGAGTTCTACTTCGAGAAGGTCGCAGACCGTAACGTATGGGACTTTGCACTGGTAAGCATCGCTGCTGCAATGCGCGTGGAAGGCGGCAACATCGCTGACTCACGCATGGTCTGTGGCGCTGTGCAGTGCACACCACGGCGTCTGACTAATGTGGAGCGTGCCATTCAGGGTCAACCCCGCAACCAGGCGACTGCCGACATGGTTGCCGGTATGGCCAGCCAGGGTGCTCAGCCTCTGACACGTAACCACTTCAAGATGCCACTGATGGACAATCTGGTTAAGCGTGCCTTGACCATGACTGCCTGACAGGCACTTGCTGATCGTCAGTCGCAAGGCTGACGACCTCAAAAACGGCGCACTGATGCCATTCAGCTGCGCCGTTTTTTTTGCATTGCTGCCAGGCTCAAAGCTGCCCGAACTGTATGGTTCGACTGGCAGCTCTCAGCGCCACTGGCCGGTGTGAAATGAGCACCACAGTGCAGGACAGATCGCGAAGGTTTTTCAGTATGCCCTCCTCCAGCGCCTCATCCAGATTCGCGGTTGCTTCATCCAGAAACATGATTGCGGGCCTTTTGTAGAATGCCCTGGCCAGCAGAATACGCTGTTGCTGCCCCGCAGACATCATCGAGCCCATATCACCTACCAGGCTGTTGAAGGCCATTGGCAGACTCGCAACAAAGGATTTTATCCCGGCCTGTTCAGCAGCGTGCTCCATACGCGATAGATCGGCAGTCTCATCGAACAATGTGATGTTGTCTGCAATGGAACCCGACAATAGCTGATCGGTCTGCAAGACCCCCGCGCAGGCATAACGATACTCACGGACTCCATACTGCAGGATATCGATGCCATCTATGAGAACCCGGCCACAATCGGGTTTTAGCAGCCCGGCCATGATTTTCAGGAGTGTCGATTTTCCTGCACCGGAAACGCCCGAGATCGCCAGCACCTCGCCCGGCTTCACGTCAATGCTGATGCCATCAATGACTGGACCTGCTGCACCAGGATAGGTGTAAGACACGTTCTCGACCGTCAACTGCCCCTTCACACGCCTGCGCACTGCCGGCATGTGCAGGGATTCGGTTTCCCGCTCGGCGCAAGTGATGTCCGACACCCTTTCAAGCTGAAGCCTGACCAGTCGAATCTGAACCAGCTTTTCGATAAACGATCTGATGGCGCTAGTGAAATTCCCCTTGAGTGCAATGAAGGCTGTCAGGAAACCCAGTGTGATATTGCCCTCCAGTACCAGTGTTGCAGCCAGAAACACCACTACCACATGCTCTGCCGTCGTCAGCACGCCGTAAACAGCGTCAATGTTGATACTGAACCTTGCCAGCCGTACCTGGGCATTGATCTGCTCAGCGTAACGATTTCGCCACAGGAACTGTCGGGTCAACTCCCGGCAATAAAATTTGATGACCTCAATGGTGCGCATATTCTCCATCAATTGAGAGCTGGTTTTGGCCTCTGCCACCACAAGCTGCTCCTGCAGAGACTGCATGGCTGGAATACAGACCACTTTAAGCAAGGCAGACACCAGGACAAACAGCAGCACCGTCACCGCCAGCATGCCGCTAAAGTAGAACATGACCAGCAGAGTAATCAGCGCGAAAACCCCGTCAAGAACCACGGTTATCAGATCCTCTGTCAGAATGCGTCTGATCTCCCTGATCGAGCCAAAGCGCGAGACAAGGTCGCCGACATGACGTTTCTCAAAGTAAGCGACTGGCAGGCTCAATAGATGCGTCAGGACATTACCAGCCATCTGGAACCCGATCTGATTGGAAAAATACAGTTGCACCTGTGATCGGGCATAGGTCATTGCTACCGACGTAAGCCCGAGCATCAGAAAAGCCAGCGCCAGCAGACTGAGAACATCGGCATCCTGCCTGGCCAGGCCTTCGTCTATGACCAGTTGCATGTAAAACGCGCTGCCTATCGATGCCAGTTGCAGAAACAGCGACAGAACAAACAGCTGGCCAACTGCTCGATTAAAGCCCGGGTAGCGTCGGTACAGATCAGAAATTCGCGACCGCATGGTGACACTACCCTGATGAAACTCAGCGCCAGGTGTCATCTCCAGAGCGATACCGGTAAAATGCCTGCCGACTTCGGCCATACTGTAACGCCGCTCTCCGACTGCCGGGTCATGTATGCGGATACTGCGTTTACTGACGCTCTTGAGTACTACAAAGTGATTCATGTCCCAGTGCAGCACTGCAGGCAGCTGAATGGCTGACAGATCGTTTATATCCAGTTTCAGAGGTCTGGCCTTCAGGCTGATGGACTCTCCAATGGACAAAAGATCAGACAGGCGACTTCCGCGACCAGATATTTCGTGACGGCTACGCAGAGTATTGAGATCAATTCGATTACCGAAGAAACTGGCGATCATGGCGATACAGGCTAGACCACATTCGGCACGCTCGGACTGCAGGATAACAGGGAGGCGATACCTGCCGCCAAACAGTGAGGCGATCATAAGCGACGCTCCACACTACTGAGCGGCCTTGTTATTCGCTGCATCAGGGTTTCCTCACCGGTCACCACATCCGCGGTGAACTGCATACCCGGCTGCAACTGATACTGCGCTCCTGCATGTTCAATGACACTGTTTGTGCTGGCCCTCACAAGGTATACGGGCTCGTTCACCTCAAGCGGTATCAGATGCTCTCGTGGATCGATCACCGTACCTGATATTCTTGCTACTTCGGCGCTGTGTGTGCCATACAACTGGTAGGGAAATGCGTCGTAACTCATCATCAACTCCTGTCCCGTCCTGAGCTCTCCAATGGCTCTGGACGGCAAATACAGATGAGCTTCCAGTTCCTGACTCTCCGGCAGCACAGTCAACAGCGGCAGGCGGGCGTCCACAGACTCCCCCACGTCGTACATCAGGTTATCAACGATGCCTGATACGGGAGCTACAATGCTCTGAGCTGACAGAATCTGCAGCTCAGCACGGCGCTGTTGCAGCTGCAGCAGGTTAGCTGCGAGACTCAATTGCTGGTCATGGGCCTGTGCCTTCAACATTTCCAGCTGCTGAGTTGCGTCCAATAACGTCGACTCTCTGCTGAGCAGTTCTGCTTCAGAAGACTTGCTCTGTTGCTGCAAGGTGACCTGCTCGGATCTGATTCGATCCAACTCTCGTCGTGAGATAAGGTCACGGTCAAACAATATCTGATGTTTGTCGTAATCGCTGTCAATAATTTCAAGACGCTGTTTCAATAGTTGATGTGCCTGCTCCGCGACACTCAATTCCTCAACCAGGCTCTGGGTTCTGCTGTGGAACTGTTGTTGCTCGATACGAGTCTGCAACTCTTGATTGACCTGACGCGTCTCCATAAGCTGTATCTGGCTATCTACCAGCGCTATCTGCTCCTGCAGCTGATTCTTTCCTGTGACGTCAAATCCCGGTGCGGTGATTGTCATCAACACCTGCCCGGCTTCTACCTGGTCACCTTCCTTGATGTTGATCGCCGAAATTGTGCCAGCAGTAATTGCAAACACTTTCGATTCGCCAACTACTGGGCTGAGATAACCACGCACACGCTCTACCTGCTTGAATGTCGCAAAGGTGGCAAACAACAAAAACACCAGACAGGCCATTAGCGCACCAGCCACCATCAATCTCACCGAGACTGGTTGGTACAGTATTCCATCACCAAATTGAGAACCACGACTAAATAGCAGGGCTTCTTCCCGAAACAACATGTCGGTCACCCTCCGACACGCTGTTGACTGCACGCTATTATCGATTGCCGGTCCAGATACCTTGGCAGCTCAGCTAGAAACTTCCACTGCTCCGGATGGCGTCGTATCCATGCCTCCGCCAGTTTTGCAAGCTTCTGGGTAATTCGTTGACAGGCGACGTCCAGGCGCTCCCCATGAACTGGCCTTGCATCAATCTCCGCCTGCATTTCAATATAACTTGCACCACTTTGTTCGAATGTGCAGAACGGGAGTATTGGCGCCTTACCCATGATCGCCAGCAGTGCAGGCCCCTTGACGAAACGCGCGCGATATCCAAAGAAATTTACTTCTGTCGTCTCTCCAAAATCGTCACCCAGATCGAACAGAATGTTCAGGGTATGGTTACCTTGGCGCAGCCTGGCCACTATCTCCACCGGGTCATACTGACCATGCAGCAGTACGTGATGTTGACCCTTTCCACCCTTAAACTGGTGCTGCAGTGCTGGGCTGTCATCCTCACGTTTTAATGTGATGACACTGCGCTCTGGAGATGCGTGTGTGGCAATACGCTTCATCGCGCCGACAAAATCTCCCATATGAATAGTGACCAGTACGCGAGATTCCTGATTCTCTTGTATCATTCGCTGATAGGCACTTTCTTCAGGCCAGACGAAGCGGCTCAACTGAGCGTTATCAGTGTTACGAGTCTGGTAGTGCGCCAGGCGCCAACAGTAAAAAAACGCGGTCATATGCTGCTGCTGAATCAGCAGCCTGGCCACACGCCTTTCAGGCTCGCTGAGCAGAACACCAATTATCTGTCGCCGCAGCTGCCTGGTCACACGTTCCTCTTTCAAAAGCGCCTCAGAATAGCTCGTGCAATGGCTGACGAGTTTTAAGTAAGCCCTCAGCAACGGGTGCCCAACTATGGCGGCTTTTATCGATTCGTGTAACTTCCTGCGGCATGACACATGTATCGACTCAATAATACTCATCGGCTGAGCCATCAGCTTTTCAATAACCCTCAGCTGTGCAGTCAAGCTTCCGATTCGTCTATCGCCTTGAGTGGGACTACCGACATTTCCGCAGAGAGCAGAGACCTGTGTACCATGCTCAGTTCTCAGAATCCGCAATCCATCGACTGGTAAATCCCCAACACGAATTGAGTGCTCTATAAAAGCCTGACTCCTGCGCCGGAGGCTTTGCGTAATACGGTCTTCTATGTGCTGACAACGTCTTTGAAAGTCCTGGCGATAGGCCAGCGAGCAGACGCCCCCTGCTGGCTCTTTGCTGGACCGGGCACCAGGCATCACGTCGCAACCTCGGCATGAATCGCAGTAAATATCAGCTCCACCAGGTCACCCAGTGTCGACACCTGTATCAGCATGGACTCGTCGACATCTATGCCAAACTCGGCTTCCAGCTCAAAAACAAGCTCTACCAGCTTCAGGGAGTCGAGCCCCAGGTCGGCAATGCGAATGTCCTTGTCATAGGATTGCAGACATGGCTCCTTGCCACGGGTGGCTTGAGACGCTGTGACATTAATCTGCTCCAGCAATTTATTCTCGATGCCGGTTCTTATCAGAGACTCAGGCACAGTTGACCTCCTTGTCCAGCAAACTCTGCATCAGCGATCTGCACTGATCGCGCTTGATTTTTCCACTCGTTGTTAACGGCATACGTCCACTTGAGAGAACGTGGGCTCCCTCTGGAGCCACACCGGTCAGCTCAAGTACAAAGGAAACAATCCGATGCAGGTCGAGACTGGCTATGGCTCGAGTACTTTCCAGAATCAGCGCCAGTGTTTCACAGCCGTCACAGTTGACTGCAACTGCTGCACATCTTCCAATACCATGCCTGGTAAACCTGTGTTCAACCTGCCCCTCAATGAACTCTGCACATAGTGGTTTGCCCCGGACTTTGAGCATACTGTTCTCTCGCCCGGTCACATACAGCAGTCCCGCTCTGAAATATCCGCGATCGCCGGTACGCAAAAATCTGCCGGAAACGTCGTTAAGCCGTTGACCAAAAACCCTGCCATCACTTTCAGTTTCACGGGTATATCCGCTCGCCACTGATGCCGATTTAACCCATATCTCACCTTCCTGACCGTCTTCGCAACAACGTCGCCTTACGGTATCCACTATTTTGATAACTCGACTGCTACTCCCAACAGCAACGGCTTGATCATCCCTCTTGTTGAGGCTTTCCCGGTCAGCCTTCAAGCCTTGCACTCCGCTGACAAATAATGTTGCCTCGGCAAGCCCGTAACAGGGGAACAGTGCCTGGTCCTGCATGCCATATCGACGCAGTGCCGTCAGAAATTCCCGGAGGGTACGGTAACTGACTCGCTCTGAGCCGCAGTAAGCCAGGCGCCAGCAACTCAGGTCCAGATCCGTGTCCAACTGACCTGACTGGGATATCTGCTGCAGGCATCGTCGATAGGCGAAACTTGGACCACCGGAAATGGTGACGCGGTATTTGTCGATGGCGGCAAGCCACTTAAGTGGTCTGGCAACAAATGTCTTGGGCGACAGAAAGTAATTGTGGATTCCCGCATAGACTGGCTGGATGACGTGACCAATCAGGCCCATATCGTGATGGAACGGCAGCCATGACAGTCCGACATCATCCCTGTTGCATTGGAATGCACTGCTTATCTGCCTGACATTAGCCAATATATTGCTGTGCGAGATCGCCACTCCTTTGGGTTGGCTGGTGGATCCCGACGTAAATTGTATGAATGCAACATCGGATGCCTGAGGCGATTGCAGCTTAAGCGGTGACTGTTGAAGACTGAACTCCAGCAGCGACGACAGTGTGTATACCGGCACCTGATCGACCTTGATCAATGCAGCCAGAGTCTGCCCTGTGAGTACAGCGCGGACACCTTGTTTACTTAGCAAGGCTGCCATCCCGGACCAGGATGTACCTCGGGGTTTTGTGCTTGGTACCGGTGTGACACCTGCCAACACAGATGCCCAGAATGCCAGCACGAACTCCGGTCCATGTGAATAAATCAGGCCAAGTCGCTTCCCCGTAAGGCCAATACGCTGCATACCACAGGCCAGCTTTTGCGCCTGGTCGAGCAAGCCTGACAATGTCATCTGGCATTCCGGTTTGAGATCTGCATTCAAAAACGTGTATATCAGTTTTTCAGGTTCTGCTGCCGCGCGGCATCGCAATAAGGCCGGAAGTGTCTCCGACTCTGCAGTGCGGTCATGGGCAGCCGTTGCTACAAGCCGATTTTGCATATCACTGTTCCTTGTGACTATCAATTTCCGCCGTGGTTACCAAGAGTTTAAGCACAGACATCTGATATTTTCCTGAAAAATAATTTCCGGCAGATCTCGATCAACCTGTCTAACATCCAGGTTAGGTATCTATGCAATGACGGCGGTAAACAATATGTACACAGGCACCAGTTCCAGCAATGAAAGGGCCATGAGTCATACAAACATGAACTATGTAAATTCGCTGCAAAGCGCATTCCTTCTGGGCTACCTTGATAAAAGTCCAGGCACGTCAGGAACGCGTACTGAGACTCGCCAACGTATGCTTTATGAGTTGGCAAACGCGCGGGTGTGGAATGTGCAGCAACAGATTAACTGGGACATGTCGAAGCGCAGCTCTGCCTTTCCGGAGTGTAAAAGCAATGATCCTCTTGACGCCTACCAGCCTTACCAGTCACTTTCCCGAGAACAGCGTCGTGCGCTGAGCTGGCATCGTCATGCGATGGAGCTCAGCGACATACTTCACGGCGAACAGGCCGCTCTGTTACTGTCAGCGCAATTGTTGTCCGTTGTACCCACCCCAGCAGCAAGACTGTTCATGAGTAGTCAGGTCTCGGATGAGGCCCGGCACGTAGATTTTTTTATTCAGTATATGGTCGCGGCGAAGCTTCCTGTTTCAGCGCCCAACAATCAGCTCGCGAGGCTTATTCATGACGCGCTGCAAAGCCCGGACTGGCGTTATAAGTTCAGTGTATGCCAGGTCCTGATTGAAAGTCTGGCTCTGGCCAGATTCAGGGAGCTCAAAAGCATTAGCAGCATACCGGCGCTGCAACAGGGGCTTGCATTGATATTGCAGGATGAAGCCAGGCATGTGAAATTCGGCACTGACACATTGCACGAAGCTTTCGCAGATCTCACACCAGAGGAACGAGAACTCAGAGGCAGCCATCTGCTGCGAAGCGCCCTGCTACTGATCGATACAACACACAGTAGCGCGGCACTGGCGCGTGAAGGCCGCTGGGATGCCGCACATCTTCGATTGCACCTGCGACAATACCGTATTCGCCATCCTGAAATTGCCCGCCAGAGGCTGCGGCAACTCAGCCTGAACATGAGCTCAGCGGGCCTCATGACGGACAATGTGCGCAAGCGCTTTGAGCGCATCACCAACCCTACCAATAGCTGACTGCTTGCTCTACAATCGGGTGTCTGGCTGACACAATAATTCATTTATCAGAGCGGTACCCATGATCACATCACCCGATCCGAATATTAGCTATCAACTGACACACGGCGTTTTTGTAATGCAGATTCAGCGACCCGAAAAAAAGAATGCGCTGACACAGACCATGTATCAGGCATTGGCTCAGGGCATTTCGGCTGCTGAAAAAGACGACGATGCGCGGGTGATTCTGATTCGTGGTGCTGAAGACTGTTTCACCAGTGGCAACGATGTTAATGACTTTGTTAAATCGTCTGACGTCGGCACAGAGCGTCCCTCTGTTCAGTTCATGAAGGCTATCGCACATGCCGGCAAACCGGTGGTAGCGGCGGTTGGGGGGCTTGCCATCGGTATTGGAACCACCATGCTGCTGCACTGTGACCTTGTGTATGCGGCTGAGGATGCTTACTTCCAGCTGCCATTCACCCGTCTGGGTCTGTGCCCGGAAGCCGGCTCCAGTGCCTTGCTGCCGCAGATCCTGGGCCACCAGCGCGCCAGCGAGCTGTTGCTGCTGGGTGATCGGTTCTCCGCCGCCAAAGCTCATCAGTATGGCATGGTGAATGAGGTGCTGCCTTCGGCTGGTTACCTTGAACACGCCATGGCCAAGGCGACAGAGCTGGCCAAATTGCCTGCGGATGCAGTACGCACCTCAAAAGCACTGATCAAGCGCAACCAGGCATCGCCGATGAACGATACGATTCAGGCCGAACTGCTGCAATTCTCACGACTGCTGCAATCACCTGACGCCCAGGCGATTTTCCAGGCATTTCTTAACAAAAAGAAATAAGACCCGGCTCGTACACTGGCCCGGCAGTTTTCAATCAGGCTCGTTTCCCCAGCAAAACATCACGAGCCTCGTTGAGCCGCTGCGCCAGGTAGGGCGAGCCTCCCCGGTCCGGGTGCAGCTTCTGCATCAGACGCCTGTGGGCAGCCATGATTTCCTCCCGGGTGGCGCCAGCCTCAAGCCCCAGTATTTCCAGCGCCAGTGACTCAGACATTGTATCGCTGTCTTGATGTGCACGTTCACCGCCCGTCTGGCCTGAGGCCGAATCACTCTGCTCACGCCAGTCAGGATGCATCCGATCCAGATAGGCTTCCAGCAATTGCAGGGTATCAGCGTCGTCCTGGCTCTCCTGCGCCAGTTCCAGCAGGTCCGGAAGACCCAGTTGCGACAGCCGCTTGCCCTGAAACTGACCTTGCAGGACCCGTCCGTCCATTGCCCCCGTGCTGTGCTGCAGCTCCATCGCCAGCCAGTCAGTTTTAACTGTAGAGCTGCCAGAGCGACGTCCACCGCTGCCAGCAGGCCCTGAACCCGTCGAGGAGCGCCGCAGACGTAACATGGACGCGAGCTGCATCAGCCAGTGGGCATTGCGCATCGCGAAGGTAAGCAGGAATATGATCGGTGCCAGTACTGCCTGCACTGGCAGTCGTCCCATCAGGATCAGGGCCAGGACAAGCACCAATACCGACGTCAGTACAACCAGCCAGCGAAACTGCTGTTTTGTGAGTGAGTAATGTTGCCTGACGCGCAACAGCCCCCACCAGGCAAGCCCGATCAGCAACAGCGGGCCCAGCAGTCTGAAAATCAACAACGATGCAGTCTCCCAATCGTTTTAAGCAGCAGGACGGACAATGAGACTGGAAGCTTAACCGGATAGCTGTTGGCCAAGCAATTTTACTGAAGGGTGTGCACGACGACTGAAATCCTCCAGCGCCTTAATCCCGCCGCTGGCGTACACCGCAACGGCCTTCAACAGGTCACGCAGCTGCTCTGCACTGCCGTGATCAAAGGGCGAATATGCACCTCCGGAAAGCCGCGCCATCTCAACAAAACAGCGCTGCGCAGTAATATCCGGACCTTCCTGAAAAACAAACAGAGGCACCCGCAACAACCCCAGCTCGCCGGCATGCTGGCACAACACGTCCATGCTCTCTTCCATGCAGTCACCAACGTAAACCACGGCATGCACTTTCTCACGGCGTGTTTCAGCCTTGACGTGCTCCAGCAGTCTCTCAATCTTGGTGATGCCCGCCTGGCAACGTATCCCCGTCATTTGCGGCAGTAACTGTGAGGAATCTCCATACCAGTCGCTGGCTCGAAACTCGGCGACACCCCTGAAATAACAAAGCTGAATCTGCAGGCCACCTAGGCTGCTGGCACTGGCGAACATATCGGCCTGTAACTGCATTGCCTTATCCCAGGTTGCTTCTCTGGAGGCGGTGGCATCAAGCGCAAAAATCAGACGGCCACTGCGCCCATTGGTATTGACCGGCGGCATGGATTTAACCTGCTGCAGGAAATTACTGATGTCCGGGCGGGATGCCGGAAGCGAGTCGGCGCCGCGCTGCCGGGCTGGTGACTTTTTGTTGATGAGACTTTTCAGATCCTTCATGGCCTACCTCTTGATGGGATCGCTGGGGATGAGCCCGCTGATACCGCAGAAAACAGCGCCGTATTATGTAGCACTGCCAATACGGTGACTTCAGCATAACAAACGCCCTTGCCTGAAGGAACTTATCCGGCGCTGTAGGCTTTAGACTCAATACCACAGCTCACGCAATGGCGTGGCTTTCGGATACTGCTTTGGCGCTTTTGAGTCGACATATGCAATTGTCTCGGCAGACTCAACCTGGACGGGCCGTTTCCAAAGCGTCCAGATCTGCCAGAGATGTCAATCCTGGGGGTGGCGACGAAATACCTTCTTGCCGGAAATCATGGCGGAAACCAGACCGCTACCGAAACGGACTTCTTCAACTACAACGGCAAGGACATGCAGGAAAGCCGACACAAGTAACAGCCAGAAGAATATTTTGTGAATCTCAATGAATGGCGCCCTGAATTCTCTCATTGCCGCATAACCTTCCGGATCCAGCATTTCCTTGGCGCCGGGCACCAGACCCACTAATTGACTGTGATCTTCACCGGCACCAGTTGCCCACTCCGCAAACTCGTGCCCGAAAGGCGGGAAATATAGGTCTGTGCCTGCCAGCACCAGGCCGGTGGCCATTTGCCCGACCAGTAGAATATACAAAAACAGCAGCATCAGTCTGGCAGCCGGATTATGTCCGCGATACTCGGGAGGGTGGCCCGTGCGCACACCGTGCAACCACGTTTTCAGGTCGCTCCTGAAGGATTTGCTGAACGGCATTACCGCCCCCCAGCGCGCCGTGCTGCTACCCACAAAGCCCCATACCAGGCGCCAGAGCAGATTGAAGGCGAACACATATCCCACATAGGCGTGCATGATTTTAAGCGTTATCTTGCCCTCGCTACTGACTCCCAGCGAGTTGGCATACAGTATTGCCGAGCCGATGATCATCAGTGCCAATACACAGATCACGTTGACCCAATGGAATACCCTGATCGATCTATCCCAAACCTTCTCTTCGTATAGTCGGTTCTCATTAGTCATAGCCGCCACTCCTGTTGTGGACCATCGACCCATTTTGAGCCAACGTTATATCTGTTTGATGAATACGGTTGTCTGGAAAGCAAATCTGCACAAGCAGTCCGCCCAGGTCACTGGTTCCAAGCGTCATCGTTGCTTGGTGGCGCTGGACTATGCGTTGAACAATGGAAAGCCCCAGTCCAGTGCCGTTTGTATCTCCGCGGGAGAAAAATCGATCGGCCAGTTGTGCCCGGTCATCTTCAGCAACACCCGGTCCTGAGTCATGCGTACTCAGGCACCATTGCTGGCCGTCAGTTGATATCCGCACAACAATGCGGGTTCCGTGTGGTGTATGCGTTATCGCATTGCCAACGACATTCTGAAGCAGAGTTTTTAGCGCACCGGGTTCAAACGCCTGGGCATCAAGTTCCCTTCCTGAACTCTCCAGTTCCAAGACCTGCTCCTTCTGTAATGCAAGAGGCATGATGTCTGATAGTGCCATCCTGGCTTCTTCATACACATTTACCGGCAGCTTTTTGACAACAACGGTATCCGAAAGCCTGGCAAGCTCCAGCATCTGTGACACCAGACGCGTTGCTCGCTCAACTGCATCGTGCAAATGCTGCATGGACTCCTGCCGGGTTGATGGATCACTCGCAGAGCGGGCATTGTTCAGATGGACTTTCATGACCGCCAATGGCGTGCGCAATTCGTGGGCCGCATCCGCTATAAATCGTTGTTCGCGTGACAACAGTTGTTCTACCTGCGACAACAGGCGGTTTATGGCAGACTGCATGGGCGCCACTTCCTGAGGCAGATCAGATTCGGTTAACGGGACCAGACTATCCGTATCACGTGACCGAACCTGCTGTGCGAGTCGATCCAGGGGTTTCAAACCCGAACCGATTGCCGCCCACACCAAAAGCAACATCAGCGGAATCCCAATCAAGTCTGGCACTATGGTTCCAAGAACTATCCGACTGACTGTTTCATCGCGGATGTCGCTACGCTCGCCAACCCAGATCGACAATGATGCATCACGTTGATTAAGTACGTAGGCCCGCCAGTCTGAATCCGGTCGCGTCAAGGTCGAAAACCCGGGCGTCCAGTCGAGCAAGACGGGATCCGGCGCAGAAAAAGATGCAGCAATTACCTGCTCACTGGCATCCCTCACCATGTAGGCCACCTTGGCCTCATAGGGATGACCGATGTCCGGGTGGCTGGAGGCAGTCTCTACGAGTATTCTGGTCAGCTCATCATGATCAATCTGTGAGACCGGCTCATTAAGCAGCCCGGCCAGAACCCGGGCGCTTTGCGCCAGCTGCGCATCAAAAAGCTCTTCAACCTCATGAGCGGCATCCAGGTAACTAAAAAAGCCCAATAGTACCGACCCAAGAATCAGCAGGCCCATCACCCTGACTATAATCCGTTTGCGAATCGAGCTCATGGTCTGGACTCAATCATGTAACCGACACCCCGCAAGGTCCGAATCAATTGCGGATAAAGTTTTTTTCGTAAATGGTGGATATGTACCTCCAGTGTATTGCTGTCCACGTCGTCCGCCCATCCGTACAGGCATTGCTCCAGCTGATCCCGAGTCAGCACTCTGTCAGGTTGCGAAAGCAGTTCATGCAAAAGAAGATATTCATTTCGCGACAAACTGATCATCTGTCCCTGATAAGTGACTTGCTGATTACCCGGGTTGAGGGTGACATCGCGCATTTCAATGATCGGAGCTGCGCGCCCGGCACTCCTGCGCAGCAAAGCTCTGAGTCGAGCTTTAAGTTCATCGGTATCAAACGGTTTAATCAGGTAGTCATCTGCGCCGGCATCAAGACCAGCGATTCGATCTTTGATCCCATCCCTTGCGGTCAGAATAAGTACGGGCGTTCTGAGAGATCTGTCACGCATGGCGCGCAGCACAGAAAGCCCGTCCAGTTTTGGCAAACCGAGATCAAGAATTACCAGGTCAAAATGTTCACTGCTGACAGCATGAAGCGCGCTGCGCCCGTCGTTCACAGGATCAATGGTGTAGGACTCGGACCGCAAAGCCGTCAGGATTCCGTTAGCCAGTGATTCATCATCTTCTACCAACAGCACGCGCATTTCAGCACTCCTGAGCGTTTACAGTTTGGACAGCAGAGCCTGAACTTCCGCGCGTCGGCCACGGTCTGCCAGCTCTCGATCGGGTCGAGGCGTCGCCTGCAAGGCTTTCTGCAAGACCACACGAGCCTCGTCATAACGTTTTTCGCGCATCAAGTAATCGCCCATAAAGTAGTTACTGTCGATGCCGTCAGGGTTGATCTCAAGTGCTTTGAGTAACAACTTTTCGGCCTGCTTTTTATCGCCAAAGGCAAGGGGCCAGCCCGGCACCTGGTAATACAGCGCTCCCAGACTTGTGTACGCAGAGCCCTGCAATGCATCAGGGTCCAGCTCCAGTGCTGTCTCAAGCTCCCGGCGCGCCTGCTTTACACGGGACAACGCACCCAGGCCACCATCGACCCCCGCCCAGGTGCTCAGGATGATACCGTACCAGATATGATTTTCTGCACTTTCCGGATGAGAGTTCACCAGTGCTTCTGCTTTCTTCGCCAGCGCCTCAAACACTTCTGACTGCCGGTTGGTCGACGTCTGGTAGTTCGCCACTGCCCAGTCTGACTGCAATACTTCGTAGTCTGACGCCATCGCCAGTGAACTGCCTGACATGATAGCCATTACTAACAATACTGTTTTGATGTACATCACGATTCCTCAACTTGGGTTGCAAAACGGCGGATTACGGACAGCTGCTTGTGGATTGAACGACCAACCAGATTTGGCAACAGTCCGTTGATTCGGATAAACAGGCGTTCCGGGAAGCCCAGATGAACCTCAGAAAGCCCCTGCTCCAGCGCCAGCATCAGCCTTCGCGCCACTTCCTCAGGTGCATCCGTTTTTACCTTCAGCGCCTGGTTCATTTGTTCGATGGCTTTACTGTTCATGGCTGTCCGTGTTGCCCGAGGCGCCAGATACAGCACACCGACCTGCGTGTCTGCCAGTTCACGGCGCAGGGCTTCTGAAAAACCCCGCAAGGCGAATTTGGTGGCACAGTAAGTGGCGAATCCGGGATAACCGATGGCACCGAATGTCGATCCGATCATTACGACACTGGCCTCTGGCGCACGCTTGAGCAAAGGCAACATCGATCTTGTCAGCAACAGGGTCGATGTCAGGTTGATATCCACCATGTCACTGACCTGCGCATCACTTTGATGTTCAAACATATCAAAATCATTTATTCCCGCCGCATTGATCAGCAGATTAAACCCGGCTCGCTCTTTCATGATTTGTACAAGATGCTCCCGGTCGATTTTGTTTCGTATGTCCGCTCGGACCGGAACAACTGAAGATCCATGATGAGCCACCACCCGCGCCAAAACCGCTTCGTCGCGACCTACCACCACTACCTCGGCACCTGCCGAGATGAGGCTGCCAAGTATGCACTGCCCCATACCACCGGTAGCGCCGGTCAGCAGCACAACACTACCCCGCAAGCGCATAACGTTCTCCTGATACCGGCAGTGTTCTGAACATCTGCGCATATAAGTAATAAACGACTTTTGCCGTGTCTATGACACAGTTTCTGTCTTCTTCGTTGTCCAGCCGGTTGACCAGTTTTTCGTAGAACTTCATGTGCTCCAGGTCCAGCGATCCGTGCGAACTAAGGTAGTTGAATGCCTTTGCCGGCAGATTGAGACTTTTCTGCAGCGTGTTCGCTGCGAGCGTCGCCAGTTCAATGCTGGTACCCTCGAGAACAAAGATCATGCCAAGCATGGCAACAGGATTCTTTCGGTTAATCCGATCGTACATTGTGCTGACCATCAACTCTGTCGCCAACGCCGGTTTCCCACGCCGCACTGCCTCTGCATCGCCGCCACAGGCTTTAATATCATTAAGAATCCATTCCTGGTGCCCGTATTCCTCCTCGATGTATTCCGCCATGGCACCTCTAAGCCATTCCAGCCTGGCAGGCAATCTGGCTCCGCACGCCATCAACAAAGGCACCGTGTGACTAACATGATGAAATGCCTGTTCCAGAAATGAGATATAACTATTCAGCTCAACATTGCCGCCCAGGGCATCCTTAATAAGAGGTGAACTGAAAAGATACTGCTTGTCACTGAGTGTGGCTTCTATCAATTGCTGGTAAAACATCACGTGCACTCCAAACTTAGTTTTGATGGCTGGAAAAATGACTGGTAGCAGTCGAGAATCTGTTCGCGTCGCAAACGGCCGTTTGCCGTCAGCTGTCTGTTCTGAGTACTGAAAGGTGCCCTCGCCCGGATCCAGATGGAGACCTGGGCATAGTCAGGCAATCGGGTATTGGCAAGATCAATAGCGCTTTGCACGGCCTGGTCTGACCCACTGGAGACAATTACAGCGACATTTATTGGTAGCGCTTCCCCGTACACAAACGCCTGGTTGATTTCAGGCTGGCTGCACAACTCTGCCTCTACCCACTCCGGATTGACGTTGCGACCAAACGCGGTGATGAATTGATGCTTCTTGCGTCCACTGATCGTGAGATAGCCATCGGTAATAGTGCCGATATCTCCGGTAGGCCAGGGCTGGTCCGGGTCGTGTGGATTATCGAGATACCCGAGTACAGCGGCGCCCAGGACCATAATCTCACCATCATCTGCCAGCATGACCTGAAGATGTGGCAATGCTTTTCCTACCGTGCCTGGACGATGCGCACCTGGGCGATTAAGACAGACGACTGAAGCACACTCTGACAGTCCATAACCTTCATATACCGGCCACTGGAGCTTGCTTACCTGATCCAGTAATCCTTGTGCTACCCGACCGCCACCAACAGCAATAAAGCGAAAGGAGTCGGGTAACACAAAACCCCTGTTTGCCGCCTTAAGCAGGCCCGCCAGAAGCTGTGGCACAAGAATCATGCTGTTAGCCCGAGTTCTGGCGATACTGGCAAGCAGATTCTGCTGCTCCTCAGCATCCACTGACAAAGGTTTAATGTCACGGACACACACCGCTGCTCCCGACATGAAAGCAGCCCAGACACCCAGATTCTCCAATAGCACGGCGAGGGGCAGCAGCATCAAGTGACGACCAATTCGCTGACCCGCCATCGCATCGCGCAGCGCTGCCGCCACTTGTAGCATTGCGGCTGCTGAAAGACAGACACCTTTGGGCGCACCGGTCGTTCCGGATGTAAAGGTGACTTTCGCTGTTCCTGGCGGCATTACCACAGGAATCACACGCCGCTGCCAGCCACACAGGCCGGCTGCGAAGTTGAGTGCCTTTAACGACAGTGATTCGAGCACCGGGCCGATCCAGGTGTCTGCGCCCGTCTGATTCAGTACATGTTGAACCTGACTCGGTGTAAAAAAAGGCGGAATTGGCACACATATCAGTCCCGCCTGAAGTATCGCCAGATCCCAGGTCAGCCATTCGACCGGATTGGACTCAAACAGGGCCACAACCCGGGCACCACTGATGGTCAGCTGCTCACAGCGGAGTGCAACTCCCTTTTGCAGGTCATGATAGGTGTATGCGCGATTTTCCGTCTCAATCGCAACGGTATCCGGACTCGTACCCCGCAGGATGCGATGAAGTACGTTCTCAGGCACAGTCACGATTCGCCTCCTCCGCCACCATGACCGATAAGTACAACGGCGTATAGGAAACTCTCGCAAAGACATCCGACAACTGGAGTTGACGGTATCCCTCCGGAATATAGCCACCCATGACCTTGGGCTTAGTGGCATAGTAGCTACCCCACTGCGAGGCACCATCACGCAGACGGATCGGGTCAGCGTCGGCCAGAACAACCGGACTGAGTGTAAGGCGGGAAAAACTGTTTAACAGAAGCGGGGTGCCAGTGAACGCCACCCATTTAAATTCACTGCAGTACAGGTAGTGCGTCAGGGCGACGATCAGTAACCTGGCCATCCCGGGCGAAGTTGAAACGAGGTTGCCCACCTCGATGATATCCGACGTCGAGGCTGCCAGCGTGCTGGCTGCACTTATTAGACGCTCAATGGGGGCATCCAGATACTGCTGCAGAAACAGGGGCTCGTCGTCGGCCGTTCGTAAACCAACCACGGCGACTATTTCACCCTGCATCTCCAGCCCCAGTAGCAGGGGCATGAACTGGGTAATCTGGGCGTCGTAGACATTAGAGAAGTGTCGGCTGACGCACTGCTCCATATCTGTGCGAAGACGCCGGTCAGCGTCTGAACGGCGACTGAGTCGCAGTTTGATATCCTGATGGCCTATAGCACCCAGTATATTTGCGGTAGAACACAATAACTGACTCATGATAATCCCTCTGAAGACAGGCTTATCATGCGTGTGAATTCTTAAGGTCGGCTTAAGACTTGCGGTTATTTATGGAAAGTCGCAGATTGAAGGTATCACCATGAACCCAACGCGATCGGGAGACCGTGCTGGGTTCACTGACATAGTAGATGCCTGAATCAGATTCGCAGACAGTTACTCATCGGAGGCCGGAGCCTCCAGCTCATAACGGAACACATACTGAACATTCGGCACGTCAACCGCCTGGCCGGCGACCACACGTGGCCTGAAACGGAACTGCTTGGTAGCGGCCACTGCTGTGTGATCAAACATATAGGGAGGTTCAGCCTCCAGCACCCGGATAGAGTCTGAATCGACGACGCCGTCAGCTGTCACAGTGAACCTTACGTGCACCCATCCCTCAATTCTCTCGTCGGCTGCCTGCTGCGGATACATCGGCTCGACAGTATTCAGCGGTATCAATTCCTGATCGACGTCACGACTTTCCGGATTGGGCTGCTCCTGAGCCTGCAGCATCTGATGGCTACCCATCACCCACAGCACTGTTGCTGAAAGTAAGGCAACAGCGGCCAGCGATCTGCGCATTTGGCGTTTTGATTGTTGTGCGTTCATCACGTTCTCCTCAAGCACTCGGCTTATTCTTTGTTTTAGTGTGTGGCGGTCGTGCATGGTCTGCACCAGCATGCTGCTGATGCGTCTGGAACGCCGGGCATGGATACAGCCGGTTGCCACTCCCAGCAAACTTTCTGCGTAGTCGGTATTCATGCGGCCCGCACGCAGCACGGCCGCATCACAACTGTTTTCAGAAGATTCATGCAGACGCTTCGCGGCGACCCAGGCCAGCGGATTTATCCAGAAGGCGCAGGTGGTCAGATAGGACAGAAGAGCAGTCAACCAGTCCAGTCTTTTGATATGGCAAAGCTCATGCAACAACACATCGGTCACTACCGAGTCAGACCACTTTGATGACACGCCTGGCAGGAGAATTGTTGGTCTGAGCAGCCCGAATGAAACCGGCGAGTCCAGCGAATCATTGACCCGCAGCACAACAGGTCTTTTTATCTGCAGGCGATCTTTCAACTCACTGAGCTGCGTCACTGTTCTGGAGTCGGCCGGTAATTGAGACTGGCGTACAATGCTGGCAAGACGCACTGCGGCTATCAGCAGCCGGGACATCAGCAGCACTGCCACACTGGCGTAAAGTGCAATCAGAAGCGTTACAAAAGACCAGCTCCCCGTCGATGCGCTCTGCAGGGTGCTGACGCGCAACTCGAACAGCGCAGATGCGGGAGCGCCAGCTGCCTCTTCAAACTGTAAACCTTGAAAAATGACTCCCGTGACGGGCAGCATGATCAGACAACAAAGACAGCCCAGCCACAAAAGGTGCTGACTTGCCGCGACGCGACGCTTGCTCAACAGTTTTTCTGCAAGCACGAAGACCAGAACCAGTAGCACCGATTTTCCGAGCAAGTCGATCAACCAGATTGCCTGTTCCATAATCAGGCCTCCTCACCGGATGACTTGCGGCGCCTGTGTGCCTGAATCATGGACTTGAGCTCGTCCAGCTCTTCATCGGACAGCTCATCCAACGACATATCCAGCAATGAGTTCACGGCCAGATAGGGAGAGTCATCGAAGAATGTCCTGACGACATTACCCAGCGCCGATCGTGAAGCTTTTTCTCTGGCGACCAGTGGAAAATAGACATACTTGGGGCCACTCTCACGATGACCGACATGCCCCTTCTCCACCAGTTTGCCCAGCAACGTGCGCACTGATGAATAACTGGGCGCATCGTCCATTGCCTCCATCACATCCTTGACGCTGGCGTGCTCCAGTCGATAGAGAATGTCCATGATCTGACGTTCACGCCGGCTTAATTTGTCTGCTTTGGTCATTGATCCTCTCCTGTCCGGATGCTCTGGCGTACTGCCTGGTGCGCCGGGAGCTAAACCGCTGGATTGCAGCAAGTGTTAAATATTTAACATAGTGCTAATAAAATAGCACACAAGAATCAAAGTCAAGCGATTTCTGCTAATAAATTAACACACCGATAAGAAACAGCAGGCTGGGGTCAGGCCAGGGGCTCTGACAGGCTTGGTCCGTAAGTTAGGAGAATTTGTTGTTTAGATGCCAGCAGTGCTACGCAGCGCTGTAAAACACAGCCAGCCAGACAGTCGTTTGATCAGGGTCTGTCCACGCGACTCTATGGCGGCAGTGCGCAGGAATATTGAGGTAGTCGCCAGCAGTCAGGCGCACATCCGCACTGTTTTCTAAGGCGAGCACAGCACTCCCCTGCAGCACCATGACCCACTCATGTTCGTCCTGGTCGTACCAGCCTTCCGCCGGAGATGTGTGGCCTTGCGAGACAATACGCTCAATGCGCACGCCTGGCGTATTGAGTATCTCGTCGAACTGCTCGGCATCTGAAGATTCGGGGATTGCATCAAAGAGGTTTTCGGTCTGCATGGGTATCAACCGATTTAATGGTGCGGACGGAGAGACTCGAACTCTCACACCTTGCGGCACTGGAACCTAAATCCAGCGTGTCTACCAATTCCACCACGTCCGCCCTTAGGAAGGCCGCGCATTATATAGCGACGCGGCCTGCTCTGCCAGTGCTGCTGGTGCTGTTAGTCCTGCGCCACCGCTTCGATCTGTTCCTGCAGACGCTGCAATGCCTGGTTGGACTGCAGGCGGTAGGCATCAATCGCTTCAATAGCCTCTTCCACGCGCATCAGGCGATCGTTGAGACCACCTGAGGCATTCTCGGCTGTGCTGATGGTGGCACGCAGATTAACCAACTCCTGAGCCACGCCCTGCAGGTTCTGCACCTGCCCGTTCAGCGTGTTCAGACGCTGCGACACCTGGCTGGTCTCCTGACGCACGGATGCGATGTCCCGCTGCGCGCCTTCAGCCAGCGAAGAGACATTAACCAGGCGCTGGCTTGTTTCCTCGATCGCCGTCAGGTTTTCCTGGGAGCGGGTCTCAACATTGGCGACACGACCCGTGAGGTCGTCGACATTGCTGTTGGTGGCGTTACGTGCCGCCCACAGTTTATCAATCTCGGAGAAATTGAAATCCAGACGCTCAATGATATTACCGGTAGTTTCTTCAGCACTGTCGCCGACCAGGGCCAGCCGGTCTTCCAGGTCCAGAATTCGGCGCTCAGCCTGATCAAGCTGCTGCAGAGTACCCTGATAGACCGTGTATCCGGCATAGGCACCGCCGATCAGCGCCAGCGTCAGTACACCCAGCATGATGCGTACCGGCCAGGTGGATACCTTTACCTGCTCGGTATAGGAGGCCGTTTTAACCAGGTCTGGCTGACGACGGGCTTTCTGGCGCGACGCTACCTCATCCTTCGGAACCGACATCGAAGGAATATCATCACCAATATCGTCATTATCTCGCATCACTCAATTCCTCAGTACAGGGTTGCCGCCTATTGTAGACGCATTCAGGGGCTGCCAGCAAAGCCTGTCAAACAGGCGCTTACCTTGAATCACCGGCCTTTGTGCATTATGCTCACCAAGTCTAGTTCAATCCAAAACAAGCTGAGGATGCTATGAAATTAGAACTACCTGAACTCCCGTATGCGGCCAATGCACTGGAGCCGCATATGTCAGCGGAAACCTTCAGTTTCCACCATGGCAAACACCACAACACCTATGTCGTCAAAGGCAATGAACTGCTGGCAGACGCCGGCATCGACGCCGATAACCTGGAAGATCTGGTCCGCGAGTCAGCCAAAGTAGGCGGTCCACTGTTCAACAATGTTGCCCAGGTGTATAACCACAATTTCTTCTGGAAAAGCATGACACCCAATGGTGGCGGCGCGCCAACCGGCGCAATTGCCGATCGCATCAACGCTGATTTTGGCAGCTATGAAAACTTCAAGAAAGAATTTGTGAATGGCGGTGCCGGCCAGTTCGGCAGCGGCTGGGTATGGCTGGTTGAGGACGGTGGCAAACTCAAAGTCGTCAAGACTCCGAATGCCGAAACACCATTAACCACCAGTGCCAAGCCCATCCTGGTCTGCGACGTGTGGGAACATGCGTACTACCTGGATTACCAGAATCGTCGCCCTGACTTCCTGAACAGTTTTGTCGACAACCTGATCAACTGGGATTTCGCTAACGAAAACCTGGCTTAATCAGTCATCTCGAGGAGGTCAGCCTGACAGCGTTCGCTAAAGGCTGACCAGACTCAGCAAGGCCGCTGTCAGCAGCGCCATTGCCAGCAGCATGAAGTACAGAACCCCTATCACCAGATATTTTGCTACCGTCATAGCCCAGCCCTGCCCGTACACAGTCCTTTGCATCAGCAGAAGATAAAGCGGCGCCCACACTGTTGCCACCCTTCCGATGGCGGAAAATACGCCTTCCATAAACGAGCCAGCTGGCGGCAATCCGGAAATCCAGTTCAGAAGCAGACCAATCAACAGCGCCATGAACAGAAAACTGTGGCTGTGCAGAGCCACCACAAAATGCTCCATGTACATACGGCCAGAGAACACATAGAACAACTTCAGCAACAGCGCAAAAATGGGCAGCATGCAGAACAGCACAATAGGCAACAGGCTGAACATGGCATCAATCAATCGCCCCGGATCCTGATTCACCTGCTCCAGGTTGCCGACTCCACGCTCGACCATGGCATTCAGCCACTGATTGGCACTTTGCGGCAACCAGTCGATCTGCAGCTCACTGCGGAAGCTCTCCTCTGCTGATTCGCCCTCCGCATCAGGCAGGCCGGTTTCGGCTGGCTCCTGCGGCATCATCGGCTCGGGCTGCGGAATAGCTGGCGGCTCAGTTGTCACTCCCAGTTCTTCAAGACGCGATCGGGCCGCAGTTTCAATACCGTCTCTAGCACTTCGTAGCGTGTTGGCGGCAAGTCCACCGCCATCAACCGAACCGGCTTCCAGCTCGGTGAGCGATTGCTGGATTTCTGTTATCAAGCGATCACGTTCTGCGATGACGGCATCTGCCGTTTCGAGCTCCGCAAATATTTCATAATTGGCACGGGTACTCAGTTCTGTTACTTCATCAGGCAATGCCAGTAGCTGCAATGCCAGGAAACTGACGATACTCAGGACAAAGAACAGCCGAAACGGCAATACATAACGCGCCCGTTTGCCTGCCATGTAGTCGCGTGTGAGACGTCCGGGTTTAAAGTACAAGGGTACCAGTGTGCGCCAGATGCGATTGTCGTATTCAAAGACTGTGTCCAGGATGTCGGTGAACACCGACCCGAAATGGCGAACTTCGCTCCTGGCCTTCTGGCCGCAATGATGACACCACTGCCCCTGCAACTCTGTGTCACAGTTAAGGCAGTGTGAAGGCAGGACAGGTGTAATGTCACCCATAGCTCAGGAGTCCGTTCAGAACATTAATCCAGTATGCCAGCAGATTAATGCAATTACCGACTCGGTTCAATTGAAGGCATAAACACAAAGGCCCGGCGTTTACCGGGCCTTGCGCTGTTGCGTTGGGTCAATGGGGCTTAGAAGCGACCTTTCAGGCCAAGTGCAAAAGTTGGGCCGTATTCCTCAAACTGGAAGGTGTAAGCCTTGCTTCCCTGATACAGCTCAAGAGGCTCATCGGTCAGATTGGTCAACTCGGCAATGACTTCAAACTGGTCGCTGATTCGATACGCTGCGGTCAAATCCACTTGTGTATGCGGCGCCACGTAGATGTCGAAGCGAGTGTCGTCACCTATCTCTTCCAGGTACTCGTCACGATGGGTAATACTCAGACGAGTGCTTAAACGCTCATTCTCAAACCCAAGATAGGCATTGGCTGAACGTTCTGCGGCCTGCGGCAGCATGAAGTTTTCATTAGCGCGTTCCGCAACGTTCAACTCGGCATCCAGCACGGTCAGGTTAAGTCCCACCAGCAGGCCGGACAATTGCTCATTAATAACATCCAGCCCCTGCTGCGCGTTGAACTCGACGCCTGTTACCGATGCTTTGGTGCCATTAATCGGCATGGTGACATCATAACCGTTGAATGCGGTGCTGTTACGCGTAGTGAATTCAACAATGTAGTCGTCGATATCTTTATAAAAGACACCCGCAGAGATCACACCAGACTCACCGTAATACCAGTCTGCCAGCAGGTCCAGGTTGCTGGATTCATACGGATCCAGATCCGGGTTGCCCATGTCGATCTCCAGTGATTCACGATTGATCTGTGAGCGTGGCGAGATATCGTTGAAGTTGGGACGCGCAATGGTGTTGCTCCAGGCGGCCCGAACCACCAGATTGTCCAGTGGCTCATAACGCAGGTGCAGACCGGGCAGCAAATTGCTGTAGTCCGATGAGACCGAGCGCGCATTGACGCTGAGATTTTCATTTTCATCAAATACCAGTTGGTTGCCGTCGGCACTGTAGCTGGTGCGCTCAACCCGCGCACCCGCGATGATCTGCAGTCGGTCCAGTGCCCAGGTGCCCATCAGGTAGGCGGCTGTCACATCTTCCTCAGCGTCAAAATCGTTGACGGTATTTAATACCAGAGTTTCATCCCGATCCTGAGGACGAACAGCAAACTGGTTGCGGTTCTGGTTGTAGTAATTCATGAATCCGCGGGCATCAATACCCTGGCCCAGATTACCCAGGCCGTATGACGGAGCTGCGCTGGTAAACTGCGACAGCATGACATCAGGTGTGATGCGTTCTTCGATTTCGCTGATGTCGGTAGTTTTGTCTTTATAGCGCCCATCCAGGCCTGCTTTTAATGTCAGCGACTCCATACCAAAGGCATAGGGCACTTCCATGTTGAGCTGGAAGTTGACTTCGTCGTCATCCACCAGGATGGGCTCAATCACCACGCGGTCAATCTCGTAGATAGCATTATCCAGATAACCTACGGCAGGCGAACCATTTTCCAGGAAGGTATAACGTGCGATGCCCTGACCGATTACAACGTTGGCGTCCAGTTCGCTGCCGGTTTTTTCAAAGCGCCCTTCTTTCTCATCCAGCACTCGTTCTTTGGTGGTTGAGATGCCGACATTGTAATCGAGTGTCCAGGCACGCAGGGCGTGTTCAGCTCCCACGTTAAAGGCCAGCGTATCCTGCTCTTTGGTGCGGAAACGGATACGGCGGCGGAAGCTGTCTTCCGGCAGATCCGCATAGCTTACATTGGTACCGTCATAGGACGTGATGGTGCCGTCCTCGAACACAAATACGTTACGCTGACGGCTTTCGGCATCTGTAAATTCGCTGTACACAGTGTTGGCGTACAGGCGGGTCTGGTCATTGGCCTGATACTCCAGATTCAGGTTCATGCCGATACGTTCACGTGTCAGAGCATACTTGCGCTCATTAACCTCAAGCAGCGTAAATACATCTTCTCCGTTGAAGTCCAGAAAGTCGTACTCCGGCTCAATGTTATCTGACTCCATGCTGCGCTCGGTATAGTTGACACCAAAGGTCACGCCCAGGTTCTCGACGCCACCAAAGGCGCTGACCACGTCGCTGAAATCCAGCTGACCTCTGGGAGAGGTCTCACCGCTCAGCTCGTTATAGGAACCTTGTACGCGATAACTGATCTGCCTTTCGTTACGATCGAAGGCTGACGCAGAGCGCACATTGACGGCGCCACCAATGGCATCACCTGGCATATCCGGAGTTGGTACCTTGGTGACTTCAAGCAGATCAACTGAGCCAGTGGGAATCACATCCAGCGGCACAGCGCGTGAACCATCTTCCGGTGTGCCAATACGCACGCCATTAATAGTCACCGTGCTCAGCCCCGCATCAATACCGCGCACGCTGACAAATCGTCCCTCGCCCTGATCACGGGTAATAGAGATACCAGGCAGACGCTGCAGGGATTCTGCGACGTTCTGGTCCACGAACTGCCCCATGTCATCGGCTGCGATATAGTTGGTGATCGAGTTGGCGCGACGGTACTCATCCAGCGCTTTGTTCTGGGCGGCGCGCTGGCCGAATACCAGGATCTCTTCCATTTCGCCCGATGATTGGGCGTTGGCGCCGCTCGCGCCGCTGACAGCCAACATCGCTATCAATAGCTTGCGGTATGTGAATGCGTGAGAATTGCTCATCAAAAAACTCCAGAAGCATGTGGGAATTTGTCGGTTTTATTTTTCGCGACCATGCTATGAAGCTTTGGTGACCAATTGATGTAACTTCCATGACGGTTCAATGACATGCAGATCTGGCGCTAAAGATTGACCGTCGCCGGCCGATCCTTAAGGAGTTAACCCGTAATCCAGAGCCTGTTATGAATCCGTCTACCATCATCGGCATGCTGTCCAGCGTTGCGCTGCTGACCAGCGTACTGTTCTTCTCTGCTGAGTCGGAGACCAGCTTTTTGAACCTGCCAGGGCTGGCCATCGTGATCACCGGCACAATGGCGGCGACATTCATCAGCTACCCCATGAAAGAGGTGTTGCGGGTATTCAAACTGGTCGGCCTGGTGTTCCGGCGCGAAAACACCTATACACGTGACGACATCAAAGAGATGGTGCAGGTATCGCGCCTGTGGTTTCAGGGTAATATCAAGGATGTCGACGATGCGCTGGTCAAGATAAAAAACCCCTTCCTGCGCAATGGCATACAGCTGGTGATAGCGAATACTGACGAGCAGGAAATCATCGATACCATGCGCTGGCGGATCGCCCGCGTGAAGGCGAGAGAGAAAGCCGAAGCGCATATCTTCCGAACCATGTCCACCTACGCTGCCGCCTTCGGCATGATAGGCACGTTGGTAGGGCTGGTGAATATGCTAGCGGTGATGGATTCAGGCAGCCTGGATATGATCGGCCCGCAGATGGCAGTTGCGCTGCTGACCACCTTTTACGGTATTTTGCTGGGCAACGTGTTTTTTCAGCCGATTGCCGTCAAGCTGGAGCGCCGCACAGAAGAACGCCTGATTGCCATGAACATGGTGCTTGAAGGCGTCGCCATGATGAGCAAGCGCCGCCCGCCGTCTTTCATCGAAGATACGCTGAAAGGGTTTGCAGCAACTTATGAAGACGAAATTCGCGACAAAGGCATGCCACCCATGAAGCGTCGGGCGGACGCCTGACGGCACTGGAACTGTGTTATGGAAATGAGTCGATATTCCGTCGACCAGGTTGGCGACGACGGGGCACCACCCGAGCAGGACAACTCCTGGATGCTCAGCTACCTGGACGTGTTGACGTTGCTGATCGCCTTTTTTGTGCTGTTGCTGGCAATGTCTGAACCAAAAACCGAAGAGGAGCCCGTCCTCCAGACCCTGGTCACCTCGGGAGCACCCGGCGCCGACGGACAGGTGACTGGCAGCACGTCTACCAACCTCAATCAGATTACCAGCGTCCAGGCGGCCAGTGACGGCATCTTGACGGGAGGGATTGGTGTTTTACCCGAGTACAACGCCATAATTGCCGGCAACTCTGGCGAAACTAATCCCGATGCTGACGCCACCGGCACCAACGAGCAGAGCACAGAAGACTACGAAGAACGCTATGGTGATCTTGAGGACAGCCTCAATGCCCTGTCGCTGCAGGGCGTCGACGCGACACCTGGCACAGAAGGACTGACCCTGCGTATCGCCGACAACCTGTTGTTCGACAGCGGCGAGGCAGAGCTGCGTTACGAGGGCATGATTCTGATCAGCCAATTGACTGAAGTACTTGAAGCATTCAGTGGCAACATCTCGGTAGAGGGCCACACCGACAATATACCGATCAGCACTCCCCGCTTCCCCTCCAACTGGGAGCTGTCCAGCGCACGCGCAATCTCTGTACTGCGTTTTCTGGAAAGTGATGGCATCGACCCATCACGCATGCGCGCTATTGGTTACGCTGACACTCAACCCCTGCAGAGCAATGCCAGCGCAGAGGGTCGGGCTGGCAATCGTCGTGTCGAACTGGTGCTACGCGAACCCTGAGCAAAAATCAGGTCCGGCAGAAATCAGCCATCTCCTGAAGCGTGGTGTTTGCCTCCGGCATTACTGGAACAAACAGTGGCCAGACATGAGGCTGGCCACGCCAGGTATGCACTTCGACGCTGACGCCAGCATCCGCGGCTCGCTCCGCAACCCTGATACCGTCATCGCGCAGCACTTCTGTGTCACTCAGATAAATTCGCAGTGGCGGAAACCCAGTATAGTCCGCATACAGCGGTGAAGCTCGGGGATCTTTGGGATCAGCGCCATTTAGGTACCCCGCCGCAGCACGACGAATCGCGTCGCCACTGAACATGGCACAACTGCGATCATTGCTGTCCAGCGACGTTCCCGTGCACCTCAAATCAGCATAAGGGGACAACACTACAGCTTTCGCGGGCATGGCAAGACCAGCCTGCTGGATCTGGTGCAGCAGTGACAGTACCAGTCCACCACCCGCAGAATCGCCCGCCAGATAAATCTGCTCTGGCTGAAACGTCTCCAACAGGTAATGCCAGGCAGCCATGGCATCATCCGCGGCCGCTGGAAAAGGCGCCTCCGGAGCACGACGATAGTCGAGGGAAAACACCCTGGCACCGGACTGTTTGGCGAGTCGCGTGGTGAATGGACGGTAGGAGGCAGCTGTACCAAACAGATAACCGCCACCATGGCAATACAGGATGCATCGCGCCGGATCCGCATCAGCCGGCTCATGCCACTCGCCCTTCAGGCCAGACTGTTCAACTTCACGAATGCTGACACCGTCCGCTGGGCCACCCTGCCCCATATCGCGTTCAACGGTTTTGCGGAAGCGTATCGGGTCAAAATCGTCGGCCATCAATTTGGGCTTGAATTTGCGCTTTAGAAACCAGCTGATGAAGCGTGATCGAAGTGATCGACGTTTGACGGTCTTGCGGGTCAACATACAGACATCTCCTGTCGCGGCCCGGCGCATCCGGGCCATCGCGTCTGTCTCAATGCTTGCTCAGCTGGCGACTGGTGTCAAACGATCTGTTGCATGCGTTGCAGGGCCTGCTGGAGCTGGTCCATGCTGTCGCAACGAAGGGTAGCGTGTCCGACCTTGCGACCGGCCTTAAACGCCTTGTTGTAGTGATGAAGGTGGCATGACTGTTCGGTAAGAACCGCGCTGGCGTCGGGCACTTCACCTATGAAGTTAATCATGGCACTTTCGCCTACTTTACGGGTATCACCCAAAGGCAGTCCGGTAATCGCCCGCAGATGATTTTCGAACTGACTGCACTCGGCCCCTTCAATAGTCCAGTGACCACTGTTGTGCACGCGCGGCGCAACTTCATTGGCTTTTAGCCCGCCATCAATTTCGAAGAATTCAAATGCCAGAACCCCGACATAATCCAGATGCTCCAGCACGCGATTCACGTAGTCCTCAGCCTGAGCCTGCAAGGGATGCTCGGAACTGGCGATGGACAGGCGCAGGATACCGTCGGTGTGGGTATTATGAACCAGCGGGTAGGCGCGGGTTTCGCCATTGCGTCCGCGAACAGCAACCAGAGAAACTTCGCCACTGAACGGCACAAAGGTTTCCAGGATACAGGGCACGGAACCCAGCGCCGCGAATGCCCCCTGCAGGTCTTCGGGCTGACGCAGTACGCGCTGTCCCTTGCCATCGTAACCCAGTGTCCGTGTTTTCAGGACCGCGGGTAAACCCAGGGTTTTGGCAGCCTCTTCCAGGTCAGCCTGGCTGTGAATATCGGCGAAGGGAGCAACCGGAATACCCAGCTGCCTGAACAGCGTCTTTTCCAGCAGTCGGTCGCGCGCGATGCGCAGCGCTTCAGCACCCGGATAGACAGGCACCAGTTGCGACAGAAAGGCGACTGTATCGGCCGGCACGTTCTCAAACTCGAAGGTCACCAGGTCAACCTGCTGTGCCAGCTGCTGCAGATGATCGTAGTCGTTGTAATCTGCACAGATGTGCGAACCCAGAGCGGCTGCGCAGGCATCCGACGCTGGATCCAGAAACACAAACTGCATACCCAGCGGAGTGCCTGCCAAAGCCAGCATCCGCCCCAATTGACCACCACCAATCACGCCTATTTTCATAAGTTGACCGTCACGTTGTGCCAGTTACGCCTGACTGGGATCGGGATTGTCCAGCACTGTCCGGGTCTGATTGTCCCGAAAGGCCTTGAGTGCCTGCTGATACTCGGGGTATTTGTTACCCAGAATGCTGGCAGCCAGCAGCGCCGCATTGACTGCACCGGCGCGACCGATGGCCAGAGTAGCCACAGCGATGCCCGCTGGCATCTGCACAATTGAGAGAAGAGAGTCTACACCAGACAACATGGAGGACTGCACCGGAACACCCAGCACCGGCAGATGCGTTTTCGACGCGCACATACCCGGCAAGTGGGCTGCGCCGCCTGCACCTGCAATAATGACTTCAAGCCCTCGCTCTGCAGCAGTGTCCGCGTAGCTGAACAACAGATCAGGCGTGCGATGTGCGGAGACGACTTTGACTTCGTGTGGGATACCGAGCTGCTCCAGCATCTGGGCGGTATGGCTCATGGTGGACCAGTCAGACTTGGACCCCATGATGACACCCACCAAAGGTTTTGCCGGTGCGGTCATTGGCATTTCCTCTCAGAAAGAAAAAGCGCGTAGTATATATCAGAACTTGTGTGATCGCAGCACTTGCACGTCTGACAGGAAGCAGATCATGGCAAAGTCAGCATAATAATGCACCTGCATATACTGCATGATTTTTTCTGCCACTGGTCGACCGCAGACAACCTCCACCCGGATATTACTGTTGTTGTCCCAATCCGAAGCCCTGACGCCGCGACTGCCACTGCCGCGCGCTTCTGAGATCGTCCAGCCGGGCGCACCCAGCGTTTCGAGATCTTTTAACAGCTTCGACTCCAGAACTGCTTCACAGATAATGGTCACTAGTGTCCGTGTTGCAGCGCCACTGTGTTCGTTCATGATGATGCTCCAGTCAGCAGCCATTGCGCTGCCTGCAGATAAAGAGGGATGCCAATCAGGATATTAAACGGGAATGTGATGCCCAGCGATGCAGCCAGCGAAAGTGAAGGGTTGGCCTCAGGCAGGGCCAGTCGCATGGCGGCCGGGACAGCGATATACGACGCACTGGCCCCCAGGGTCGCCAGCATCGCCGTGCCACCGATCGACAGCCCAATCCCTGCACCCACCATCAGACCAACGCCGGCGCCCAGCCATGGCATCAGCAGGGCGAAAAACACCAGACGCAGACCAACGGAGCGCAGCGCTGACATCTGCCTTGAGGCTATCAACCCCATCTCCAGCAGGAACAGCGCCAGCACCGGGGGGAACATGCTGGTATACAGCGGCTCCAGGGGTGCAACCGCTTCTTTGCCCGCCAATACGCCTATCACCAGGCCACCCAGTAGCAGCATGATGCTTTTACCGAGCAGTATTTCCCTGCCCAGTTCACCCCAGTGGGTCTGTTTTGAAAGCCCTCTTGCCAGAATAATACCGACGATGATCGCCGGGATCTCCAGAATGGCTACAAACAGCGGCATATAACTTTCGAAAAAAACTTCCTCGGTGACCATGTAGGCCACCACAACGGCAAAGGTACCGGCACTGACAGAGCCATAGTGAGCGGCAATGCTGGCAGAATCGATGCGTCCGAAACGCAGCACACGGAGCAGGGGAAAGGCGATCAGCGGCAGCACTACACCCATCAATAGCACAGCCAGCATCTGCCAGAGCAGGGACGGACTGGCCTGTTCCGCCAGCTCTACGCCGCCGTGCAGGCCAATTGCCAGCAACAGAAGGATGGACAGGGTCTCGTAAAGTGCCGGCGGCAGCTTCAATTCGCTGCGCAGCAGGCCCGCCACCAGGCCAAAAATAAAGAACAGAACGACTGGATCCCAGCCCATGAAGCATTATCCTCGCATTCGCGCCGTTAAAGGGCGTTAAAGGGGACGGAGGGATTTACGATTGTAAATCCCTCCGTCCCCTTTAAGCAAACAAAAACCACTATGGCAACTGTGATATCAATCACTTACTGAGCGGGCATTCCTTGATTTTACTGCCTTGATAATTAAGAATGAGTTGAGAATTCTAACCCACAAGGGAGTTCAAAGACATGAAGCACCCATTAGATCCGATCAAGGGCTCACTCGCTGCTGCTATCGTATCAGCCCCAATGCTGCTGGCAAGCTCATTTGCTATGGCTCAGGATAGCGGCTTTTACATTGGCGGCAGTTATGGCGAAAGTTATGGTCGTCTGTCTCGCGAAGAGGTCTCAGAAACCTTTCAGGCGAATGGGCGGCAGGTACTGTCACTGACCAAGGATGACGAGGACGGCGCCGGTAAACTTCTGCTGGGCTACGATATCAACGAGATCTTCGCTGCCGAATTCAGTTATTTTCGCCTGGGCGACTATGACTTCAATACGAGACTCGCTCCCGCTCAGAACATGAGAGGCAGAGCCAATGTAGACGGCTTCGGGCTCGATCTGGTTACCAAAATGCCGGTAACCGACAGGCTGACAGCCTTGCTCCGCGCCGGTGTGGCACGGACTGCGGTCGCGCAGTCATTCTCCCGTTTCCCATCGACACCTGCGAACAGCTTTGACGGCCGCACCGATCGTGAATTCGAGGGCAAGGCCGGCGTTGGTCTGGAATATGACTTTACTGATGCCCTGTCAGCACGCGCAGAGCTGGATTACTACAAGCTGCCTTCAAACCAGATTATTGGCGACAGTGCCCATATGGCGACAGTTGGTGTGGTTTACCGCTTCGGACGGGCTGCCCCGGCTCCAGCACCAGTGGCTCCAACGCCTGCACCCGCACCACGGCCCGAGCCTGCCCCTGAGCCAGCACCTGAGCCGGTAAGCATCACTCTGGATGCCAGCCTGCTGTTTGACTTTGACGAGTCAACGATCAGACCGTCCGGACGTCAGGAGCTTGATGCCCTGCTGCGCCAGCTCAACGAACTGGATTACGACGCAGCCATTGTGGTCGGCCATACAGACCGTATCGGTAGCCGTGAATATAACCTTGGACTGTCCCAGCGCCGCGCAGAAGCAGTCCGCGAATACCTGGTACAGGGCGGTGTTCCGGCAGGCACCATCACGGCCCGAGGGGTAGCGAACGACGAATCTCTACTGTCTCCGTCTGATTGCCGTGGTCTGGGCAGCAATGCCGCAACCATCGAGTGTCTGCAGCCAGATCGTCGTGTTGTTGTCGAAATCGACGGAACCCGCGAGCCTTGATGTAAAAGGGACCCATTGGGCCTGAACAGACGGATAGATTTACAACCGTAAATCCCTCCGTCCCTTTTTACGAAACCACATAAAAAAAGGGCCAGCGCTAACGCGCTGGCCCTTTTTTATTGGTTCAGGAAGCCGGGCTTACATCATGCCCATGCCGCCCATACCACCCATGCCGCCCATATCAGGAGCAGCAGCAGGCTTCTCTTCCGGGATTTCTGTGATCATGCACTCAGTGGTGATCATCAGGCCGGCAACGGAGCCAGCAGCCTGCAATGCGCTGCGGGTCACTTTGGCCGGGTCGATGATACCCGCTTCAACCATGTCTACATACTCGCCGGTGGCTGCGTTGTAGCCCTGGTTGCCAGTGGCAGACTTCACCTTGTCGAGAACAACTGATGGCTCATCACCGGCGTTGCGCACGATCTGACGCAGCGGAGCAGTAACAGCACGCATCAGCAGCGCGATACCCACATTCTGATCTTCGTTGTCGCCTTTCAGCTTGCCTTCAACGGCCTGCAGCGCACGAACCAGTGCAACACCACCGCCAGGAACAACACCCTCTTCTACCGCAGCACGAGTTGAGTGCAGCGCGTCTTCCACGCGAGCCTTCTTCTCTTTCATTTCCATTTCGGTGCCGGCACCAACACGGATGACCGCAACACCGCCAGCCAGCTTGGCCACGCGCTCCTGCAGCTTTTCCTTGTCGTAGTCAGACGAGGTATCTTCGATCTGCTTGCGAATCTGATTCACACGCGCTTCGATAGCCTTCTTGTCGCCTGCGCCATCAACGATGGTGGTATTTTCCTTGGACAGCGTGACATTCTTGGCACTGCCCAGATGTGACAGGTCAGCCTGCTCCAGGCTCAGACCCACTTCTTCGCTGATGACGGTACCGCCAGTCAGCACAGCAATGTCTTCCAGCATGGCTTTACGGCGGTCACCAAAACCAGGTGCCTTGGCCGCAGCCACTTTGACGATGCCGCGCATGTTGTTGACGATCAGTGTTGCCAGCGCTTCACCTTCGACGTCTTCAGCAATGACCAGCAGCGGACGGCTGGACTTTGCTACGCCTTCCAGCAGCGGCAGCATTTCGCGAATGTTGGAGATTTTCTTGTCCACCAGCAGGATGTACGGGTTTTCCAGCTCCGCACTCATGTTGTCCTGGTTGTTGATGAAGTAAGGAGACAGGTAACCGCGGTCGAACTGCATACCTTCAACCACGTCCAGTTCGTTGTCGAAACCGGAACCTTCTTCAACAGTGATGACGCCTTCTTTGCCCACTTTTTCCATTGCTTCGGCAATGATCTTGCCGACATCGGAGTCAGAGTTGGCAGAGATTGTGCCAACCTGTGCGATGGAACGAGAGTCGGTGCAGGGTGTGGAGATCTTGCCGATTTCCTCAACCAGAGCTTTTACAGCCTTGTCGATGCCGCGCTTGAGATCCATTGGGTTCATGCCAGCGGCGACAGACTTCAGGCCTTCGTTAAGAATTGCCTGAGCCAGCACAGTTGCAGTGGTCGTACCATCACCAGCCACATCGGAGGTCTGGGAAGCGACTTCTTTAACCATCTGCGCGCCCATGTTCTCGAACTTGTCCTTCAGTTCGATTTCCTTAGCTACAGATACGCCGTCCTTGGTTACGGTTGGTGCGCCAAAAGACTTGTCCAGCACCACATTACGGCCTTTGGGGCCCAGGGTTACCTTGACTGCGTCTGCCAGTACGTTAACACCCTTCAGGAGTTTCTGACGGGCTGGATCACCGAATTTTACGTCTTTAGCCATGTTCTATGTTTCCTTTTAAATCCAGAATACAAACAAAGTGTGATTGCGAACGACTCAGGAGTACCTCTGAGCCAGCTGTTTAGCCTTCAATCACGCCATAAATTTCGTTTTCGTTAAGGATCAGCAGCTCTTCATCGCCGATCTTTACGGTGTTGCTGGCATACTTGCCAAAGACCACGACATCGCCCACTTTGACGTCGACCGGACGCTTTTCACCGTTTTCCAGAATGCGACCAGGACCCACTGCCAGCACTTCGCCCTGAGCCGGCTTTTCGGCTGCAGAACCCGGCAGAACAATACCGCCTGCTGTCTTGGTCTCTTCTTCCTTGCGTCGGACGACAACACGGTCTTGCAAAGGTCGAATGTTCATTATTCGTACTCTCCTGACTGAAACATTGATTATCGATGTTGAAAATCGCCAGACTGGCGGTGCCAGGCCGGCAAAACTTACTACCTTGTGACAGCGTATGTGGGGATGACCAGCAGGATTTCAATGGCTGGGGCAAAAAATTTTTAATCTTTTTGCGGGTTTTTCTGGGTAACGCTCATGGGGCGGAGTCGCAGGTTTGTATCGGGTTTTAGTGGCGAAAGCGCTCATCGTCGCTGTTGTGCTCAAGCGTCGAGTCTCGCGGCGGCGCGTCCCGGTCCACAACCTCACCATCAATGATATCGCCCTGGCCGCGAGTGTTTGAGGGCCCGGACTGCCAGCGGGTGCCTGATGCAAAGCCGCCAACAAAAAAGCCGCTGCCTTTGCTGATCGCGCGTTTGGCCAGCTGCTTGCGCACAACTGGAGTCAGCAGCAAAAACCCTATCGTATCCGTTATCAGGCCGGGAGTGAGCAGCAGCGCACCAGCGACGGCCAGCATCATTCCCTCAACAATCTCCTGACCCGGCAGTTGCCCGGCGGCCATCCGCTGATTGGCGCGGTTCAGGGTACTGAAGCCCTGATAACGCAACACGCTGAGGCCAACCGCCGCAGTCAGTATCACCAGTGCCAGCGTCGCCAGCCCACCGATCAGGTCAGCCACTGCAAAAAGCAGGTAAAGCTCGGCCAGTGGGACAACGATCAGCGCTAAAAACGGTATTCTCATCAGGCATTCTCTTCGGCCAGGGCATCCTGACGTTCTTTGTATTGATCAATCTGCTTGCCTATCCAGCCTAACATCAACAGGCCGGGAATCACCATCGCAGCTGTCATCACAAAGAACAATGGCCAGTTTCCATCCATTGAATCCACGATCAGACCACTGCTGGCTGCCAGTGTGGTGCGCCCAAAGTTCGACACCGATGACATCAGGGCGTACTGCGTACCGGTGTAGGTCCGGCTGGTGAAATAGGAAATAAATGATATGAACGCGACGGTGGCAAAGGCGCCAGTGAAGTTATCCAGCACCAGAGTCGCCAGCAGAATCGGAATACTTGGACCGGCCAGCGCCAGCCAGGCAAACATCAGGTTGGTGGCCCCCATGGCCGCACCACCCACCATCAGCCCCTTGATGACACCATAACGGGTGTTGATCAGTGCGCCGCCCAGGCAGAACAGGGCGGTCATGACGCCACCAAAAAACTTGGAATAAAAGGCTATCTGATCCCGGGTAAAGCCGATCTCGACATAAAAAACCAGCGACATGCGGCCCAGCATGGCATCACCCAGCCGGAACACCAGCAGCAGCACCAGAATCGACAGAGCCAGCTGCCAGCCACATCGAACAAAAAACTCCCTGAACGGCCCCACGACGTAGGTTGTAAATCCGTTAATAAGTGCTCGCAATGCTGTGGGTGCGGCCCTGGGTGCCTGCAGCGTCCTGGCAGACGCCTCCACTTCTTCATCGGGTTCTCTGATCAGAACCACACAGGCCATTAGCAGCAGGTACAAGAACAGCAATGTTCGATACACCTGCGGCCACTCCAGACCGATGGTTTCGCCGCCCAGCGCCAGCGCAAAGGCTCCTCCGATAAAGCCATAGCCTGCCCACCAGCCTGTAGTAGTGACGGCGGCGGCAAATGGCATTTTTTCGTCCATTTCTTCGCGTTTGAAAATACTGATTCGATAGGCATCCACCGCTATATCCTGCGTCGCTGAAAACAGCGCCACAGCCAGTGCGCTGATGCTTATCAGCCACAGGTTACTCGCCGGATCGCCGGTACTCAGAACCAGAATGGCGCAGGCGATGGCCGCCTGAGTCAGCAATATCCAGCTGCGTCGTTGACCAAAATATCGATAAAGAATGGGCAGGCGAAGTTTGTCGACCATGGGCGCCCAGGCCCAATTGATGGCGTAGACGGTCGCGACAGCTCCTATGTAACCAATGGCAGAGCGGGACAGTCCAGCGCTTTGCATCCACAGCGTTAATACCGAGCCATGCAATACCCAGGGAAAACCACTTGAGAAACCCAGCAGGAAGATCGCGATAAAACGTCGATCGCGCAACTGGGCCAGGGACTCCCCCATGGAAGTCACCTGACCGTCTGAGGATTGGCGGCTAAACACTTAATCCCGGAAATTATTGTACTGCAGTGGAATATCGATCTTCGCTTCCCGCAGCATGGCAATCACTGCCTGGAGATCGTCGCGTTTCTTTCCGGTCACTCGAAGCTTGTCGCCCTGAATGGCAGTCTGGACTTTCATTTTTTCGTCTTTGATCAGTTTGACAAGTTTACGCGCAGTATCCGCGTCAATACCCTGCTGAATTGTTACCTGCATGGAGGCTTTTCTGCCGGTTTCAACGATTTCGCCTTCCTGCATGCTTTTGATATCGACATTGCGTTTAACCAGTTTGCCTTTCAGGATATCCAGCATCTGCTGCACCTGAAAATCTGATTCAGCAGACAGTGTAATCTCGGCTTCCTTAAGCTCGAAACTGGCATCCACACCTTTAAAATCGAAGCGCGTGCCGACCTCACGGCTCGCCTGGTCCACAGCATTGCGCACTTCCGGCAGATCCACTTCAGATACAACATCAAACGATGGCATAAAAACCTCTGTCCTCACGACAATCACGACAATGGCGCCTATACTATCATCATGTCGCAGTCAGTCCATATCCTCCCCACATCAGAACAGACCAGCAGCGCCCCTCAGTGGCACGTCCTGGGTGCCGGCGCCATGGGCTGCTTATGGGCATGCCGACTGCTTGAGACGATGGGGCCGGGGTCCGTGCAAATGATTGTGCGCAATCAGGAAACGCTGGCCGAATTTCAAGGTTACCTGACGCTGGAAGTGGACGGTCACTCGATACACTACCCTGTCACGGCGACAGTGGCGGAACGGCTGGGGCCCGGTGCTGCGGGTGATGATCAGCATTCGGCTGACGACGGCACAATGATCAAAAGGCTGTTATTGGCCACCAAGGCACACGAAACTTCCAGTGCATTGAAAGGCGTATGGCATGCCATTACGAAGGATGCGCCAATTGTCTTGCTGCAGAACGGCATCCGCTCGCAACTGCAAATGATGACTCAGTACCCGGACAGCAATCTTTACGCATTAAGTACCAGCCACGGTGCCTGGCAACGTGCTCCGTTTCATGTGGTACATGCCGGTCACGGCGAGGCGTGGGTGGGCCCGCTGGAGCTGGCAAACCAGGACTCGTCTTACCTGTCGAGAGACAGTTTGCCCCTGCCCTGGCAGTCAATGAACATACACCCGGACAAGCAGATTGTAGAGCGCCTGTGGCGCAAGTTCGCGATCAACTGCGCGATTAATGGACTGACGGCTATCCACAACTGTCGCAACGGTGAATTGCTGTCCAACCCTGACTATCTGGCGGAACTGCACAGCCTCTGCACCGAAATTTCGCAATTGCTGGTGCGCATCGACACGGCGCCTGCTGTCGCCGACCTGTACGGCGCCGTCGAACAGGTGCTGACCATTACCGCCTGTAATCACTCCTCTACACACCAGGACATTCGGCATGGCAGACAGACTGAAATCCGTGAATTGAACGGCTACCTGTGTGAGATGGCAAGCGCACAGAATCTGCCCTGCCCCCGCAACCAGTCGGTACTGGATCAGGTGCTGGCCCTTGAGAAACGCGCGGACCAATCATGACGCCGATGTACCCTCCAGGCGTGAAGCGCCATATGTACCTGATAACTGCCCTGATCATGCTAAGCGTTGTCAGTCTGCTGGTCGCAGTCGGCACCGGCAGTGTGACGCTATCGATGACAGAACTCTGGCAGGCGGTGCGACAGCCTGACGGAAATGCCAGCAGCCTGATCGTCTGGGATATACGTATACCCCGGGCTCTGGCAGCTTTCCTGTGTGGCGGCTTGCTGGCTCTATCAGGCGTCGTGATGCAGGTCCTGTTGCGCAACCCCCTGGCCGACCCCTATATTCTTGGCATATCCGGCGGCGCTGCAGTGGGCGCACTGATAGCGATTACACTTGGGGCGGCCGCCTTGTGGATGACCCAGGCTGCCTTAGCTGGCGCCATGTTTTCGGTACTGCTGGTATTTGGTCTGGCTGCCCGCAGTCGGCACTGGTCATCAACCCGCCTGCTGCTGACCGGAGTTGTGGTCTCAGCTGGATGGGGTGCGTTGATCAATATCCTGTTGACCACGAGCACGGCCAATACCGTGCAGAGCATGCTGTTCTGGCTGATGGGAGATCTCAGCCAGAGCCGCCCGACCCTGTGGCATCTGTTGATACTGATCAGTGGCCTGGCGATACTGCTTAGCCAGGCACGGCACCTGAATGCTCTGTCTCGCGGCGACCTTTCCGCGGCAGCACTTGGCGTCAATGTCGCGCGACTAAAATTGATACTTTATTTTTCGGCAGCGTTAATGACTGCCACCGCGGTGACTGTGGCCGGTTCTGTCGGATTCGTCGGCCTGGTTGTGCCGCACATGCTGCGCCTGCTCGGAGCCCGCGATCACCGCTGGCTGATCCCTGGCTCACTGTTCCTGGGCGGCAGCTTCCTGGTGCTTGCTGATACGCTGGCTCGAACCATCGTGGCGCCCCAGCAGTTGCCGGTGGGTGTTCTGACAGCCTTGATAGGTGTTCCTCTGTTTCTGGTCATTCTGCACCGGGGCTACCGACAGGAGACATCATGAACAGTCCGCTGCTCAATGTATCAGAACTGTCACTTTGCTCGCCTGGCGGCATCCTCTGCGAACCAGTATCACTGTCATTGAATGCCGGCGAGAGACTGGCAATTCTTGGCAAGAACGGTACCGGCAAGTCCACGCTTCTACACACACTGTGTGGACTCCAGCCAGTCACTGCAGGGACTGTCAGTTTCGAGGGCCGTGACCTCAGGCAGCTGTCTGGTCAGCAGACCGCGCGGCTTTGCGGCATGCTGTTTCAGCACGAGGCGGAACCGATGCCAGCCACAGTCTACGAAGTGGTTATGCTGGGGCGTCTGCCACATGCCCGGCAATGGCACTGGGAGTCACGGCAGGATCACGACATCGTGCAACAGTCACTCAAATTGCTGAATCTTAGCTCGCTGGCGACACGCGACATTCACACGCTCTCCGGTGGCGAACGCCAGCGTGTTGCTATCGCTGCAGTGCTGGCACAGCAACCGAGGATATTCATGCTGGACGAGCCCAGCAATCACCTCGATATCGCATTCCAGATTCAGGCATTGAATCTGCTTTGCGAGCGTGTATCACAGGATAACACCGCGCTGATCATGGCTACCCACGATATCAACCTGGCGGCCCGATTTTGTACTCATGTACTGTTACTCAACGGCAAAGGGGGATATCGATTTGGCGAGACTGAATCTGTCCTCGACAGCGCCACCCTGTCTGACGCATTTGAGTGTCGTGTCGACATGATTGTCACTCCGGAGCGGCGTCTGTTTTTCCCTGCATGATACGCTGTCCCGGCTCCAGTCAGCCAATTGCAGCGAATGATTGATTAAACGCTCAGTGTGGTTTACTCTCCTGCCGATTCAACAGAAATTGTTGTTATTTCAAAATATTACAAACCTTTACAGCTGTAACATTCAAGGAACCCAACAATGAGAAAGACATGTCTCTCCGCGCTTTTTTCCGTGCTGACAGTCGCTGGACTGGCTGCAACGCCAGTTCTCGCCCAGGATGATGTGCGACTCAATCGCAGCATTCAGACACTGGAAAATGGAGATCCGGTTTTCGGACTGTTTACCGGTAATTTTTCACTGGCCAATGCGCGAGCACTGGCGCGCTCAAACCTCGACTATATCCTGATCGACATGGAGCACACTGCGCATGACATGGAGACTCTGCAGGAGTTTCTGCTTGGCATGACCGATAAGCTTGCGATCGTCCGTCAGGGCAATGCACAAATGCGTACAACACCTATTGTTCGACTGCCTGCCAATGGTCGCAATGATCCAGAGTGGCTGGTAAAACAGATCCTGGATATCGGAGCGTTCGGCATCATGTTCCCCTACGTCGAGACCGGAGAAGAAGCGCTGCGTGCGGTAAAGGCTATGCGCTATCCGCAGCCACGCGGCTCTGAGATTGCGGAACCTGCGGGTGTTCGTGGTTCCTCTCCGGGCGTTGCCTCATGGTACTGGGGTGCAGCCGACTACGTACAGCGTGCTGATACCTGGCCACTGAACCCACAGGGCGAATTGTTGGCGGTCATGCAGATCGAATCAGTGGCAGGCGTAGAAAACGCTGAAGACATCATCACCACACCTGGCGTTGGCGCGATCTTTGTCGGACCGGCTGACCTGTCCATGTCCATGGGTCTGCCCAGCAGCCACCCGGAAGTCCAGGCAGCGATTGACTCTGTCGTAGAGCTTTGCATACAGCATAACGTGCCATGTGGCATCACAACCAATGCCAGCGACATCCAGGCACGTCTGGATCAGGGCTTCCTGTTCCCCACTGTAGGTTACTGGGGCGATGCTGGTATTTCTGGCAGCACTGAGGCCAACTTGCGAATCGCACGCGAGCACGCGGGTCGCGACGACTGATCGTTACCATGCCTATGGGAACGGAGCCGCTGGCACCGTTCCCAAGCAACAAAAAAGGGGCCTGATGGCCCCTTTTTTGTTGCTTGGCTGTTTTCGACTTACATCATCAACAGGCGGATATCTGACAACAGTTCTGCCAGACGCGTCGCGAACAGGCCCGCGTCCAGACCGTTTACCGCCCTGTGGTCATAACACAGAGAGAACGGCAGCATCTGTCGCGGTACAAATTCATTGTTGATATACACGGGTTTGACCTGGGTTTTTGATACACCCAGGATTGCTACTTCCGGTGCATTCACAATCGGTGTGAATCCCGTACCACCCAATGCGCCAAGGCTTGAAATGGTGAAGCAGGCGCCCTGCATGTCTTCTTTGGTCAGACGGCGCTGTTTAGCCTTGTCAGTCAGTTCCGCCAATTCAGCCGACAATTGCCAGATCGACTTCTTGTCTACATCGCGCAGCACTGGCACTACCAGGCCGGCTTCGGTGGCAACAGCCACACCGATGTGGATGTACTTCTTCTGAATCAGCTTTTCACCAGAGGAATGCAGAGACACATTGAACTGCTTGTATTCGTCCAATACTTTGGCACAGGCCTTCAGCAGGAAGGGCAGCGGCGTCAGTTTGACTCCACGCTTGTCAGATTCCTTGCGCTGGGCATTGCGGAACTCCTCCAGCTCAGTGACGTCGGCTTCATTAAATTGTGCAACGGCAGGCACATTCAGCCAGTTGCGGTGCATATTGACCGCCGTGACCTTGTGCAGCTTGCTCATTGGTACTTCTTCAACTTCGCCAAACTGACTGAAATCGATATCCGGTACCGCAGGAATGCCAGCACCACCGCCAGACATGCTGGCCGAGGCAGGAGCACTCAGGCGTGCCTTGACGAATGAGTGGATATCTTCTTTCTGGATACGACCTTTAGCGCCGGTACCCTGCACCTGGGTAAGATCCACTCCCAGTTCTCGGGCCAGCTTTCTTACCGCCGGGCCAGCGTAAACCTTACCGTCGTTGCGGCTGGCCACTTCTTCAGCGAACTCCGCCTGTTTGCGAGCCAGGCTCTTGTCACCAGAACCACTTGGGCTGGACGGCTGGCTCACCGGCTCTGAGGACGATTTGCTCTCTGACTTCTTGTCCTGCTTGTCGGCACTCGCCTTTTCGGCTTTCTTTGCCGGCGCACCGCCTGCAATTTCCAGCTCCAGAATTGCGGAGCCTTCGGACACTTTGTCACCGACCTTCAGCTTCAGCGATTTAACAACGCCACCCTGTGGTGCCGGAACATCCATGGCAGCCTTGTCGGACTCAAGCGTGATCAGAGCGTCTTCTTTCTGAATCTCATCGCCTTCCTTGACGTGGATCTCGATGACTTCAACATCGCTGTCACCACCAATGTCAGGCACCTTGATTGTCTCGACGCGCTTGTCACTGCCTCCAGATTCATCAGCCGGCTCATTATCGTCGGCGGTTTCTGAACTGTCAGCGGCTTCGGATTTCCCGGACTCATCTTTTGACTTGGCAGCTTCAGCCTTGTCAGCCTCAGCACCTTTGTCATCAGAATCGGCGGAACCCTCGACGTCCATGGTGACGATTTCATCGCCCTCATTGACCTGGTCGCCAACTTTCACTGTGATACTCTTGATGACACCCGATTTCGGCGACGGTATCTCCATCGCTGCCTTGTCACTCTCAAGCACCAGCAGCGAATCGTTCTCCGCGACTGTGTCCCCTGCCTTGACGAGTATCTCGATAACTTCTACGTCTTTGGTGTCCCCCAGGTCGGGGACTTTTATACTTTCTACAGCCACTTGGCATGCTCCTGAACGTTAGGTTCAATTCAGATTCTTATTGTTTCTGACCATTACACCGTCATCGGGTTGGGCTTGTCGGTATCGATGCCCATTTCCTTGATGGCTTTGCTGATCACGTCGGCGCTGACAAGATTCTCTTTGCCCAGCTCTGTCAGTGCTGCCAGCACGATGTAGTTACGATCCACCTCGAAGAACCTTCGCAGATTCTGACGCGTATCACTGCGGCCAAATCCGTCAGTACCCAGCACCCGGTAAGATGCCGGCACGTATTCGCGAATCTGGTCAGCGTAAATGCGCATGTAGTCGGTGGCAGCAATCACTGGACCCTGTCCGTCCTGCAGACATTTGGTGACATAAGGCACTTTAGCCTTTTTGCCAGGGTGCAGCATGTTCCAGCGTGTGACGTCGATACCATCGCGCCGCAGCTCATTGAAACTGGTGACGCTCCATACCTCGACCGGCACTTTGTAGGTGCTGCGCAGCACTGCTGCTGCTTCACGTACTTCGCGCAGAATTGTGCCACTGCCGATCAGGCGCAATGGCTTGTCGGTCAGGGCCTTGCCACTGACTTTGTATTCTTTCGCCTTGCTGTCCTCCAGCACGTACATACCCTTAATGATGCCTTCTTCGGCACCTTTGGGCATCTCCGGATGAACATAGTTCTCGTTCATGCTGGTGATGTAGTAATACACGGACTCTTTTTCGTGGTACATCCGGCGCAGACCGTCCTGAATGATCACGGCCATTTCATAGGCGTAAGTCGGATCGTAGGTCACGCAGTTCGGAATCGTGGAAGCCAGCAGATGGCTATGTCCGTCCTGGTGCTGAAGACCTTCACCGTTCAATGTTGTCCGGCCAGCGGTGGCACCGATCAGGAAACCACGCGCCTGCGAATCGCCCGCTGCCCAGGCCAGGTCGCCAATCCGCTGGAAACCGAACATGGAGTAGTAGATGTAAAACGGAATCAATGGGTAATCATTGACGCTGTAAGATGTGGCGGCCGCCAGCCAGGTGGAGAATGCACCGGCTTCGCTAATGCCCTCTTCAAGCATCTGACCGCTCTTGTCTTCGCGGTAGTACATGACCTGATTGGAGTCGGCGGGATCGTAAAGCTGCCCCACGGCGGAGTAGATACCCAGCTGACGAAACATGCCTTCCATACCGAATGTACGAGCTTCGTCAGGCACGATCGGTACAATTCGCTTGCCGATTTCCTTGTCTTTGCACAGTGTGTTCAACATGCGCACGAAGGCCATGGTGGTGGAGATTTCACGTTCACCAGTGCCTTTCAGCTGAGCGTCGAATGCGCTGATATCCGGCACCGGCAGCGCGTAGCTCTGCGCCCGGCGCTGCGGCACTGCTCCGCCGAGTGCGTCCCGCATTTTGCGCATGTAGCGCAGCTCCAGCGAGTCTTCCTCAGGTCGGTAGTAAGGCAGATCCTTCAGCTTGTCATCAGGAATCGGAATATTGAAACGGTCGCGGAAGCGCTTGAGCGATTCAATGTCCAGCTTCTTGGTCTGGTGGGCGGCATTCTGCGCTTCTGCAGCCGAACCAAAGGCGTAACCCTTGACGGTCTTGGCCAGAATCACGGTGGGCTTGCCCTTGGTTTCTACGGCCTGCTTGTACGCCGCATACACTTTGAACGGGTCATGGCCGCCACGGTTCAGCGCCATGATGTCGTCATCGGACAGGTGCTCAACCATTTTCAGCAGTTCGGGGCTCTTGCCGAAGAAGTGCTCACGCGTGTAGGCACCACCACGCCCCCAGTAGTTCTGATACTCACCGTCGCAGACTTCGTCCATGCGCGCCTGCAGAATACCGTCTTTATCGGCAGCCAGCAGTGCGTCCCAGTGACGACCCCAGACGACCTTGATGACATTCCAGCCGGCACCGCGGAATACACCTTCCAGTTCCTGAATGATCTTGCCATTACCGCGCACCGGGCCATCCAGTCGCTGCAGGTTACAGTTAATGACAAAAATCAGATTATCCAGGCCTTCTCGACCGGCTTTGCTGATCGCGCCGAGTGATTCCGGCTCATCCATCTCACCGTCGCCAAGGTATGCCCAGACTTTGCGGTCTTCGTGTTCCAGCAGACCACGCGCCGACAGGTACTTCATGACGTGAGCCTGATAAATTGCCTGCAGCGGCCCCAGACCCATGGAAACGGTCGGGAACTGCCAGTAATCAGGCATCAGCCAGGGGTGCGGGTAGGAAGACAGACCATTGCCGTCCACTTCCTGACGGAACTTGTCCAGCTGCTCTTCGGTGATACGGCCTTCCAGGTAGGATCGCGCGTAGATACCCGGCGCGGAGTGTCCCTGGAAGTAAATCAGATCGCCGCCCTGATTCTCGGTTGGACCGCGGAAGAAATAGTTGAAACCTACATCGTACAGTGTCGCCGATGAGGAGAAAGTGGAAATGTGGCCACCCAGATCGGAATTGTCCTGGTTGGCGCGCATTACCGTCACCAGCGCGTTCCAGCGGATGATGCCGCGGATCTGACGCTCCATGAACATGTCGCCAGGCATACGGTCTTCGTCTTTGGACGAGATAGTATTGCGATACGGCGTGGTAACCGAAGCATAGGGCAGAGTCTGGGTGACTCGAGATACTTTATCGGTCAGACGATTGAGAAGAAAGTGTGCCCGATTGGAGCCTTCGTGCTCAATCACTGCGCCAAGGGCGTCAAGCCATTCTTCGGTTTCGGTAGGGTTCAGATCATCATTAAGGTCGGTCATATGCGTCATATTCTGTCGGTTGGTTTTGATTATGTGACGGTTGCCGGTCACTTCTGAATAAATGCCGGCAATTTTGTAAATCAATTACATCTGGCGGCAAATGCTACCCGTTGGCGACGCAGATTTCAAGTCGGACACGGCATTTTTGTAGTTAGACTACAAAAACCAGCATGGACAACACAATGACCCATACGACCTGAGTGCGCAGCAACAGATCCTGCAGTGCCTTCAGCTGGTGCGCAGCCCGCAGCCTCGATTCCTGAGCAGTTGCCTCCACGTCATCCAGACCCGCGGCACCGTCGGTCGCCGCCGCCAGCAACGAAAAATTGGCAAGCAGATCCGGTGCCTGCCAGAAATGATTGCGCAATGCCCTGAAGGCACCAACAAAATCACCAGCGAGGGCGAAGCTGAATGCCAGAACACGAACCGGCACCCACTCAACGGCCGCCAGCGTGCGCTCGAACAGGGCAAATTCGTCCACGTCATCCAGCAGGCGACCGTCCCGGAACATGGCCACCAGCAGACAATAGGCGAGCGCGCCGGCTGGCCCGAGCAGGAAGTAGAAAAACAGCACGGCAAACAGCTTTCGTAATGCCGTGCGCTGCAGGTATGTCATGAACTGGCTATGGATTCTCGCGTAGTCATCAGCCGCGGGCTCACCAGCCTCCTGCACCAGCGGCTCGACCATCTGGCAGGCGGCTTCGTAGTCACCCGCCTCCCAAAGCTCCAGGTACTGCTCCACCAGGAGGTCCTGGTTATGTCGCGAGAAACAGTAAAGCACTACCAGCACATGGATACCCAGCGTCAGCAGGCCAAAGAAAACACTCTGGGCGAGCCAGATCAGCAGCAACAATGGCAACAGCGGCAGGATAACCGCCATCGCCGGAATCAGTGCCCGCCACTCCGGCAGGCGATGGCGATGATTCAGCAGCCAGCGCTGCCAGGCGACAAACCAGGAATCCACGGCCAGATGGCGATCGCGACGCCAATAGTGATTCAATAACAGGACGATCAGAATTGTCAGGAATTTCATAGGCAGTTGGCCAGATAACGTGTCCAGTCAAAGTGGGGGCCTGGGTCTGTCTTGCGGCCTGGAGCGATATCACTGTGCCCTACTATACGCCCTGAGCCGATTGCCGGGTAGTGAGAGATCAGATAGCGCGTCACCGTGGCCAGGCGATCGTACTGCTCATCTGTGAAGGGCTTATCATCACATCCCTCTAGCTCGATGCCAATTGAAAACTCGTTACAGTTTTCTCGCGCCTCGAAACAGGACTGTCCCGCATGCCAGGCTTTCCTGTTGAACGGCACATACTGAATGATAGCCCCATCCCGCCGGATAAGCAGGTGCGCAGACACACGCAGGGCTGCAATGTCTGCAAAGTACGGGTGCGCATCGGGTGGCAACTCATTGGTGAACAGCTTGTCGATCCACGGACCGCCGAACTCACCGGGTGGCAAACTGATATTGTGTATCACCAGCAGGCTTATTTCTTCGCCTGCCGGGCGATCACTGCAATTGGGCGATTGCACCTGCGTGACATCCGCCAGCCAATGGTCTGCTATCAAGCATGACTCCTGTCAGATATGCTAAAGTCGCGCACCAGTATAGCACCCGACAGGTAAATCGACATGAGTCTGGATTCACTGACACTCCCCAGCGATATCAGCAGCTGCGTCACTCGAGCGCTTGAGGAAGATATCGGTAGCGGTGATATTACGGCAATGCTCATTGACGCCGGTACAGCCGCCCAGGCGCGAGTGATCAGCCGGGAGCCGGCAGTTGTTTGCGGTATTGCGTGGGCAGAGGAAACCCTGCGCCAGGTCTCCCCGGACATCAAGGCGACCTGGCACAAGCAGGATGGTGATGAGATCGCGGCCAATGAGACCATGTTGTCATTGAGAGGTCCTGCACGCGCGCTGCTGACTGCCGAGCGCTGTGTGCTCAATTTCCTGCAGACATTATCCGGCACAGCCACGCTTGCTCGTCAGTATGCCGCGCTGGTAGCCCATACCCGCGTAACCCTGCTCGATACCAGAAAAACCCTGCCGGGGCTGCGCACCGCACAAAAATACGCCGTCAGAACAGGGGGCTGCGGGAATCACCGCATGGGCCTGTATGACGCGTTCCTGATCAAGGAAAACCACATCAGTGCCTGTGGCTCGATTGCCGCAGCCGTGCAGCAGGCCCGCCAGATCGCCCCAGACAGGCCGGTTGAAGTTGAAGTGGAGTCTTTGGAGGAATTCAGACAGGCCACCGACGCGGCCGCCGACATCATCATGCTGGATAACTTCTCGCTGGAAGATATGCGCACAGCGGTGGTCCGCAATGCGGATCGCGGAAACCAGCGTTGCAAGCTGGAAGCATCAGGAGGCATCAACCGCGATACTCTGGTAACGGTTGCCGAGACTGGCGTTGACTACATCTCAATTGGCGCCCTGACCAAGGATGTGCGGGCGATTGATCTGTCCATGCGACTGACGATGCAGCAGTCTTGAGCAGATTCTGAGCGCTCAAGATCGGAGATGTGATGCCCGCGCTGGATGGCGCTCAGGAGATCGGGAGCCTGACTCGGAGCTGACGCCAGGTTATCCAGAGTTGGGATCAGGCTGTCGCCGCCGGCCTGACCGAGGGTCAGGCCGGGAGACATTAGCAGGAATCGCGGATCAGGACTCCGGCGGAATGATTACAACAGTTTCCATGCTGCCACCGTAGTAGTCCAGGGGCTCTTCACCAGCCGGGAAGCCGGTAATCTGCAGGATGTGAGCCAGTACATTCTGGTAGTCCTCATCCATCAGCGAGCCGGGCATGTCCATCGGCATCGTGCCCAGAATTTCTTCAAACAGGAACACCAGCGGCTGGTTGTTTCTGTTGGACAGTGCAGTTTTGTAGAAGTCCGCGTTGTGGCACGCTGAGCAGCGCTCTTCAAATATCGGCTGACCCGCTGCGGCCTGCTCTTCGGTATACACACCATCCGCAATTGTCTTGGGTTGAGCACTCAGGCCAAAGGCGGCAACGGCAGCCACGGCTGACACAACAGACAACATACCAAACTTGAACTTATTCATAATTGCTACTCCGACACCCTTTGTGTCTTTACGTCTTCTGTTCCCGTTAAACCACGGTAGACCTTGATTCGTCTGATCCGTTGACAGTTCCACTATAGAAACATCTGGCTGAACCGTTGCTTAACAGATATCTGCATTCTTCAGGAAGGCCGTAATGTAGCAAAAATACAGCCGACGCGGTAGCTACTCAGCACAATCCGCTGCCAAGACAACCTGAGTCGCCGTGGGTCTGCCATTGCACCGATCCCGTGGCGGCCTGCCCCAGAAGAATATAGGTATCTGTCGCTGCGATACCGGCTACAGTCCCGGCAGGCGTGACAGTCACCAGAAAATCCTCTTCGTTCATGGAGACAGCGACCGAATCAACACCGCCGGATGCTGACCAGCCATCCTGGGAAGGTATATCCGTGCACTGTTCCGCTCCCCGGGACTGAACACAAAGATCCACAGCTGCCCGCGCTGGCGACGCAGCCGCGATCACTTCTGCAAAACTGGCTCGCGCCGCGTAACTTTGATACGACGGCAGCGCCACGGCTGCCAGAATGCCTACGATGGCGACCACCATCATCAGCTCAATCAGGGTAAAACCCCTGGCCCGAATGATCTTACGACACCGCGTGAAATAGTTAAGTGTTCCTGTATCCATACTCCATCCTCCATGATGACCAAGTCTGCTATGAACGAGTAAACCTCCGGAATGGCTGAACAGCGCCAGCACTCCCTCATCGATTTATAGCAGCTGCGACGATTGCCTGCTATACAACTGAACAGGGAACCACGCTCAGCACACAGGCGAACTGATGTTCAACCAGAGTATTGCCAATTCCATGGTACAGGCAGGGCTTTTGCCATCAGCAGCGGCCAGGGAGATGGTGCACCAGGCGGAAACGGAGCATGTCTCATTATTTAGTCTGGTTGCACGCAACCAGAGTATTCCTGGCAATATTCTGGCACGTTTCATTGCCAGGCAACTGGCATTGCCATGGGTCGATCTGAGCAACATTCGTGCATCAGTTTCTGACGACAGTCAGCTTGAGCCATACCAGCTCAATCTGAACATTTTGCGCCAGCATGAAATCCTGCCGCTTTCGCTGCACCCGGAAACGCCCACGCTTGCCTTCTTCGACCCCGCCTGCGTGACATTCATTGAAGAAGTTGTGCAGCGCAGCCACGCTCCACTGCCGCTTGTTATCGTAGCCCATGATCAATTGCAGCAACGGCTCAGCCCGGTTAACAGCCGGCAGGAGCAGGCTCGTCCGGATGACGATCGGCAACTATCTGGCGGTGACCAGTCACAAAGCAGTGATGACCAGGAAGCACCGGTTGTGCGTTTTATTGACCGGACGATCAGCGCGGCGATTGACGCGGGCGCCTCGGATATTCATCTGGAGCCCGGCAAGAGCCACTACCGCATCCGCTTTCGCTGCGATGGTTTGTTGCACGAAATCGAAAGTACCGCGCTTCATCTGGCGCCACGAATCAGCGGCAGGATAAAGGTGATGGCCAATCTCGATATCACCGAGCGCCGCAAACCACAGGATGGTCGAATCCAGTTTGACTACCGCCCGGGGCAACAGGTGGGTCTGCGTGTCAGCACCATCCCCGTTATCTGGGGTGAGAAAATTGTCATTCGCATCATGAACGACAGCCCCGAACAACTGGACTGTCGGAACCTGGGCATGAATGAGCAGCAAACCAATGTTTTTCTAAACGCGCTGACTCGCTCTCAGGGCCTGGTTCTGGTTACCGGGCCCACCGGCAGCGGCAAATCCGCAACCCTTTATGCCGCACTACAGCACCTCAATCAGCGAGACCGGAATATCTTTACCGTGGAAGATCCGGTCGAGATGACGCTGGCCGGCGCGAACCAGGTTGCGATCAATACTGCCGTCGAACTTGGCTTTGCCACCGCGCTGCGGGCGTTTCTGCGGCAGGACCCGGACATCATCATGCTGGGCGAGATTCGTGACCAGGAAACGGCAGACATCTCCGTAAAGGCCGCCCAGACCGGCCATCTGGTGCTGTCGACATTACACACCAACAGTGCCGCCGACACGGTTCGGCGGCTGCTCAACATGGGCGTGGCGCACTACAACCTGAGCAGCGCACTGTCATTGGTTGTGGCCCAGCGCCTGTGCCGTCGACTGTGTGAACAGTGCAAGATGGCCGTTGACCCTGGCAGGCAGGATGGCGCTGACAGGCTGCTTGCTGCGGGGATGAACACCGAACAGATCAAGTCCGCCACGGTTTTTGAGGCGCTTGGCTGCCATGCCTGTCACAAAGGCTATCGCGGACGGGTAGCCATATTTGAGCTGTTGCCCATTAACAGAGACATGGAGTCATTGATAAGCGCAGGCGCCAGTACCATCGAAATACGCCAGGCGGCAGCCCGGTCAGGACACATCACCCTCAGACAGGCCGCCCTGCAAAAGGTGGCCGCTGGCGAAACCAGTCTGGCAGAGGTTGAACGCGTATGTTGAGGCGGAACTGTCGGCAATATTGCTGGCAGGGAGAGGATGCTCAGGGCAACTGCCTGGCTGGCGAGATAAAGGCAGATTCAACAAGCGACGCCAAAGTGATGCTTTTGAAACAGGGCATTACTGCCCATGTGCTTTCCAGGGCTCGCCAGAAAAGCCCATGGAAGGGTGTCGAGGCAAAAGCCGCAAGCCTGTGGCGCCGGCGCCCCGACACCAGCGCCACCATGGTGATGCTGGAACAACTTGCCAGCCTGACCAGGGCGGGTCTGCCAATAAACAAAGCCCTGGAGATTTGCAGTGCCAGTTGCATTGACGGAAGTCTGCAGCAGATTTTGCGAACAATGAATCAGGATGTAACAGACGGCAGCATGCTGCATCAGACGATGGAGAAACATTCAGAGTGCTTTGAGCCGTTGACGATCAACCTGTTAAAGGCCGGTGAACTGACTGGCCAGCTGGATGCCATGCTAAAACGCGTGGTCAGTCTTTCGCAGCACCAGCTGCACACACGCCAGCAACTCAGGCAGGCGCTGCGCTACCCAACGATTGTGCTGATGACGGCCATCGTGGTGTGCGGTATTTTGCTGACACAGGTGGTACCGGGTTTTGCAGACAGTTTTTCACAGTTCGGTGCTGAGCTGCCCTGGCTGACCCAGCATGTCATGAGTGTTTCAGATTTTGCCATCCGGCATGGACTGTCGATCTCTGTTGGCCTAGCAACGGCGCTGGTTTCAACAAGACTGATAATCAGGCGGACGGCACGCGGAACGCAGTTCTGGCATCGACTCATCATTAATGCCCCTTTGATCGGACCCACCATTCGCGCGGCCTGCATCAGTCGACTATGCAATACGCTGACTGTGGCGCTGCGAAGTGGGCTACCGCTGGTGGAGGCGCTGCAACTCAGTGCACCGACTGTCGGCAATGAGGTGTATCAGAATGCCGTGAACTCACTGCTTGCCCAGGTTTCACAGGGCAATACGCTGTCGTCGTGCATTCGCAAGACAGGGTTGTTTCCGGTTATGATTGAGCAAATGGCCACGGTCGGTGAAGAGGTGGGCACTTTGGACTCCATGCTGGACAAATGCGCTGCCCACTACCAGCAGGTGCTGGATTCGCGTATCGCGCAGTTTACCGCTTCGCTTGAGCCGTGCCTGATGGCTTTTCTCGGCATTGTCATTGGTATTTTGATGCTGGCGATGTATCTACCCGTATTTACACTGGGAAGCGCAATATGACGCTGCTTGAATTGTTGGCCCAATCACCGCTTGCAACCATTCTGCTGACAACACTGCTGGGGCTGCTGGTGGGCAGTTTCCTGAATGTTGTCATTTACCGTCTGCCGCTGATGCTGCAGCGCGAATGGCAGCAGCAGTGCTGCGAATTTCTGCAGACAGACCCTGAAACACTCAAGATCAATGATCCGGCACCAGAGCACAAGGTTTTCAACCTGACCGTGCCTGCATCACACTGCCCCGTCTGCAAAAAGCAGGTCAAACCCTGGCAGAACGTGCCAGTTGTCAGCTATTTATTGCTGAAAGGCAAATGTTCAAATTGCCAGACGCCCATCCATTGGCGTTACCCGGTAGTTGAGCTGGTGACTGCCGTTCTGTCCGGCCTGGTTGCATGGCAGTTTGGCCCGACTGCCACCATGCTTGCCGCGCTGGTCATGACCTGGTGTCTGATAAGCCTGACAGTCATTGATGTTGATCACCAGCTGCTACCGGACAATATTACCCTGCCCCTGCTGTGGCTGGGTCTTGTCCTGACCCTGACTCCGGCTGGGCTGGGAACAACACCCGCTGAGGCGATCCTGGGCGCCAGCATTGGATACCTGAGTCTCTGGAGCATCTACTGGGCGTTCAAACTGCTGACTGGTCGCGAGGGTATGGGGTATGGCGATTTCAAATTACTGGCGGCACTGGGCGCCTGGCTGGGCTGGCAGCATCTATTGACTATCATTATCCTGTCATCACTCGCAGGTGCCGTTATTGGCATTGCGCTGACTGTCATCGCCGGCAAGGATCGCAACATACCCATGCCGTTTGGTCCGTATCTGGCCATCGCCGGGTTTCTTGCGCTCATCTGGGGCGATGCCATCAATCAGTGGTACCTTTTGACAGTCGCGGGCGCCTAGTGTCCTGCAAAAAAAACCGATCAGCAGAAAGCCGCTTTAGAAAAGCTGGGAGGCGCACATGACACAAACTCTCAAATCAGAACGTCTGATTATAGGCCTGACGGGCGGTATCGGCAGCGGCAAGTCTGCAGCGACCCGATTCTTTTCCGAACTGGGTATCACCGTCGTTGATGCGGACGAGCTGTCACGGGAAGTCGTTAAACCCGGTGAGCCTGCATTGCAGGCCATCGTTGCGCACTTCGGAGACGGCGTGCTGCTGGACGACGGTCAGCTGGACCGGCGCCAGCTTCGTCAGCGAATCTTTGATGACCACAATGAAAGAAAGTGGCTTGAGCAGCTGCTTCATCCATTGATCCGGCAGGAGATCATCACTCGTCTGACCGCCAGCACGTCGCCCTATACACTGCTGTCTTCACCACTGCTGCTGGAAACCGATCAGCAGCGACTGTGCTCACGCGTGTTGCTGATAGATGCGCCTGAATCCCTGCAGATCGAACGCACGATTATCAGAGACAACAGCAGTGAAGCGACCGTCAAGGCCATCATGGAAAGCCAGATGGCACGCCACGCCAGGATCGAACGCGCGGATGATATCATTGTCAATGACGGCGACCTGAATCAACTCAAAGACGCTGTAGCGGCTCAGCACCAAAGATATCTGGAAATGACACAATGACTGAAAGAATCCTCAAAGTGAACTGCCCTACCTGCAGCAGCATGGTTGTATGGAAAGAGGAAAATAAATACCGGCCGTTCTGCAGCGAACGCTGCAAACTGATTGACTTCGGCGAGTGGGCCAATGAGCGCCACACTATTGCCGGTGACCCTGTAGACCCTGAGCAGATTGACGCCCTGGCCAGTTTCAGCTCCGAGCGAAATGACTGACACCGCAACCGCACAGACCAGTGCGACCGTTCACGTGGCCGTCGGTGTAATATTAGGAACGGATGGAAAAATCCTGATTACCCAGCGCCATGCGCGACAGCATCTCGGTGGTTACTGGGAATTTCCGGGGGGCAAAGTAGAGCCCGACGAATCCGTTGGGCAGGCGCTGACACGGGAACTCCGCGAAGAACTTGATATCCGCGTTGTCAGTCATCGCTCACTGTGCAGAATTACTCATCATTACCCGGATAAATCCGTGTTACTTGATGTGCATGAAGTGACCGCATTTGAAGGTGAGCCGCGTGGCATGGAGAACCAGCCGATGCGCTGGCTCGATCGCAGAGAGCTGCGGTCTGATCAGTTTCCGGCCGCCAATCGAGCCATCATACGCGCATTGCATCTGCCCGATCACGTCATGATTTGCGATTGTGGCACCCCCGCTGCAGAATCGCTGCCGACCGGCGCAATGGCCAACACAGCACTGATCCGATTGCGCAGAACCGACTCAGATCCGTCGCCATCAAACTACTGCGCCATGGCGAGCAAACTTATCCAGCTGTACAGCCACAATTCAACTGATACCCAGACTGTCAGATTCCTGCTGGATAGCGATTTAAACAGTCACGCCGAAATTCTGCAGCTGGCGAAGAAGTTCCCGCTGCATGTCGCCGGCTTCTATCTGAACAGCCATGCAGCGAAAGAGATACCACCCGGGCATCAACTGGAACGGGCAGACGATCTGCTATTGGGCACATCCTGCCATTCAGAAGTGGAGTTGCATCATGCCGCAGTGCTTGCGGTGGACTTTGCCATCGTATCACCCGTGTTGCCAACCACCAGTCATCCCGGCAATCCGGGCATGGGCTGGCCGGCATTCTCACAGCTGGCGCGCGATTTTCCTGCGGCAGTATACGCCATGGGGGGAATGCAGTTAGCCGATCTGGAAACAGCAAAGCAGGCCGGCGCCAGAGGCATCGCTGGCATCAGTATGTACAGGAAGCAGGATTGACTGCCAGCTCGCAGCTGACTGATCAGCTGCGATAGGAAGCGTTAATGCGCACGTATTCCTCTGTCAGATCGGCTGTCCATACCTGCTCGTTGACATCACCCCGATCCAGGCTGATGGTCAATGTGATATCGACCTGGTTCATGACGCGCTGCCCCTGCTCTTCAGTATAGGAAGGCGCCAGACCACCCTTTTCAACAATCTGCACATCGCCAAGCCAGATATCGATTTTAGTGACATCCAGACTCTCAACGCCAGCCCGACCGATAGCTGCCAGAATACGACCCCAGTTCGGGTCCGAGGCGGCCAGCGCAGTTTTAACGAGTGGCGACTCAGCGATTGCGTAGGCTACCTGGAGACATTCCTGAACCGTGCCGCCACCGCGAACATCTACAGTGACAAACTTGGTAGCGCCCTCTGCGTCACGGATAATGAGTTTTGCCAGCCCGATCATCAGTTCATGCAGCGCGGTTGTGAACGCATCCAGCAGTGCCGGATCTGCCTCACTGACTTTGATACCGCTCTTGCCGGTGGCACTGAGTGTGCAGCAGTCATTGGTAGAGGTATCACCATCCACGGTAATGCGATTGAACGAATAGGTGACCGCCGATTGCAGCAGCGACTGCAGCAGAGGCAACTCGATATCCGCGTCGGTTCCAACAAAGGCCAGCATGGTTGCCATATTGGGTTTGATCATGCCGGCACCCTTGGTGATACCTGTCAGGGTGATGCGTTTGCCCTGGTGTTCAACAACAGTAGAGATGCCTTTGGGGCGCGTATCTGTGGTCATGATACCGCTGGCAGCTGCCAGCCAGTTGTCAGCCACCAGCGACTGTCTGGCCTCTGGCAGTGCTGCGACAATGCGTTCAGCCGGTAATCGCTCACCAATAACCCCGGTAGAAAACGGCAATACCTGATGATCGTCAACGCCAGTGAGCCCGGCAACAGCGTGACAGCAGGTTTCCGCATCTTTCATACCCTGCGGGCCTGTGCCGGCATTGGCATTGCCGGTGTTGACCAGCAGATAGCGGATATCCCCCTTCGCGCTGGCGATATGATGACGCGCCAGCGTAACCGGTGCCGCGCAAAACGCATTCAGCGTGAAGACAGCCGTCGTGCGTGTGCCCTCGGCGAGTTCAAACAACACGAGGTCGCGGCGGTTCTTGTAGCGCACGCCAGCACAGACAGTAGCGATATTGATGCCGTCTACCGGCAATAATTGACCCAGCTCATGACTTCCAGTTGCCATAACTTACACCCTGACGTTTTTTCTGTTCGTGAACACAATCATCAGCCCGACCAGCGGGCACCCTTCCTGGGTTATCAGCTTAATCGGCCGTGACACTGCTTGTATTTCTTGCCCGAGCCACAGGGACAGGGATCATTTCGGCCCAGCTTCGGAGTTTCGCGCACAAATGGTGACTGCTGATCATCATTGTTCTCCCTTGGCCTGCCCTCTGCGGCAGCCTCGGCCTGCATGGCATTTGCCTCCGAGTGCTCGAACTGCATTTTCTCTTTGGCACGTTCTGCTTCACGGGCGCGCTCAATCGCATCAATCTCTTCCGGCGAACGCACCTGCACATGACTCAGGAAGCGGATCACATCGTGCTGCAGGCGAGACAGCAGACTCTGGAACAGCCCAAATGCCTCGCGTTTGTATTCCTGCTTGGGATTCTTGCCCGCGTAACCACGCAGCGAAATGCCCTGACGCAGATGATCCATCGCCTGCAAATGCTCTTTCCACAGGGTATCGAGAATCTGCAGTACGATCTGCTTTTCCAGCAACTGCATTTTATCGCCGACTGTACTGCGCTTTTGCGTATAGGCATCCGCCAGTGCCACCTTGATCTTTTCGCGCAGGGTTTCCTCGTAGAGCTTCTCGTCTTCTTCCAGCCACTGGGCGATCGGCAGGTGAATGGCAAACTCGGCTTCAATCGCCTTTTCCAGACCCGGAATATCCCATTGCTCAAAAATGCTTTGCGGCGGTACATGGCTGCTGATCACTTCATCCGCCACATCATCGCGCATGTTGCTGACCAGTTCACTGATGTCGTCGCTGGCCATGATTTCATTGCGCTGACGGTAAACAATGGTGCGCTGATCATTCGCTACGTTATCGTATTCAAGCAACTGTTTACGGATGTCAAAGTTTCGACCTTCCACTTTACGCTGTGCTTTTTCAATCGACTTGGAGACCATGCCGTGCTCGATCGCCTCGCCACGCTCCATACCCAGCGCCTGCATGATGTTCTTCACGCGCTCTGAGGCGAAAATACGCATCAGATTATCTTCCAGCGACAGATAAAAACGTGAGTAGCCTGGATCGCCCTGACGACCAGCTCGACCGCGCAACTGGTTATCGATTCGACGTGATTCGTGACGTTCAGTACCAATGATATGCAGACCACCCGCTTCCAGCACCTGGTCATGGCGCTGCTGCCACTCTGCTTTCAGTTTCTCGCGCTGCTCCGGTGTCACTTCCCCGGCTGCAGCCGCTTCAACTTCCCAGTTGCCGCCCAGTACGATATCTGTACCCCGGCCCGCCATATTGGTGGCAATGGTGACGACCCCTGGTCGCCCCGCCTGGGCGATGATCTGCGCTTCTTTTTCATGAAACTTGGCGTTGAGGACCTCGTGCTGCACCTTCTCTTTCTTCAGGAAGGCAGACAGCAACTCCGAGGTTTCGATTGAGGCAGTACCCACCAGTACCGGCGCGCCCTGTGAACTGAATTCCTTGATATCGCGAACAATCGCCTCGAATTTTTCTTCCATGCTCATGAATACCAGATCGTTCATGTCGCGTCGCTGCATGGGTTTGTTGGGTGGAATCACGACAACTTCCAGATCGTAGATCTGCTTGAATTCAAACGCTTCCGTGTCGGCAGTACCGGTCATGCCGGAGAGTTTCTGATACAGACGGAAGTAGTTCTGGAAGGTGGTGGATGCCAGCGTCTGGCTCTCACTCTGGATCTCCAGCCCTTCTTTAGCCTCGATGGCCTGATGCAGACCCTCGGACAGTCGTCGCCCTTCCATCGTGCGGCCAGTGTGCTCGTCGATCAGCACGATACGGCCTTCCTTGACGATGTACTCAACGTCTTTGTTGAACAGATAGTGCGCCTTGAGCGCAGAATGGATATGGTGCAGCAGGCCCAGATTGGCAGCCGCATACAGGCTTTCGCCCTCTTTGAGCAGGTTACGCTCGGACAGCAGTTGTTCAAGATGTTCATGACCTGCTTCGGTCAGTTCCACCTGTCGGGTCTTCTCATCCACCATGAAGTGACCTGACTCAACCTTTTCCTCTCGCTCCAGCGAGATGCCTGGCGTCTTTTCAACCGGAGCATCGCCTTTCTCAAGCTTGTCCACCAAAGAGTTGATGGTCTGGTACAGGCGTGAGCTGTCTTCTGCCGCACCTGAGATGATCAGAGGAGTTCGCGCCTCATCGATCAGGATGGAGTCCACTTCGTCGACGATGGCGAAATTCAATTGACGCTGGAACTTGTCCTGAACGCGAAACGCCATATTGTCGCGCAGGTAGTCAAAGCCAAACTCGTTGTTGGTGCCGTAGGTAATGGATGCCTGGTAGGCCTCGCGTTTTTCCTGTGGCGGCTGGCCGCTCTTGATAACACCAACGGTCAGACCCAGGAACTCATATAACGGACGCATCCAGTTGGCGTCACGAGAGGCCAGATAGTCGTTGACCGTCACAATGTGGACGCCTTCACCGGTCAGACCATTCAGGTAGGCAGGCAGCGTGGCGACCAGGGTCTTGCCCTCACCGGTTTTCATCTCGGCTATGTCGCCGTGATGCAGCACCATGCCGCCAATCATCTGTACGTCAAAATGCCGCAGGCCCAGCGTTCTTTTACTGGCTTCACGGACCACCGCAAATGCCTCGGGCAACAGGCTGTCCAGTGACGCGCCGTCATCGTAACGCGATTTGAACTCTTGCGTTTTGGCACGCAGCTCGGCATCGCTCAGTTTTTCCAGCTCCGCCTCATGGCTGTTGATCTGCCTGACAGTTTTTTGCAGCTTCTTCAACTTTCTGGAATTGCTGCTACCAAAAATTCTGCTTAGAAATGATGTACTCATGGTGTCCTGCTTGAATCGTAAATGACGGTATACGGCGCCGGCTCATCAAGGGGCGACGGCATTGTTAAATAAGGGAATGTCTGAGTACCGCGTCAGCGGTGTGTGCGGCGGATATAGGAGGATGGGTCAACGACGCGACCGTTCTTGTAAACCTCAAAATGAACATGCGGGCCGGTTGATCGACCGGTGCTGCCAATCAATGCGATGGTCTGGCCCTGGGTAACGATGTCACCCGTTTCGACCTTGAGTTCTTTCGCATGCGCGTAGCGTGTCAGGTAACCATTGCCATGATCAACTTCAACAGTCAGTCCGTAATTGTCGCGGTCACCAGCGTAAGTAACCACTCCCGCACCAACTGACACAATTGGCCCACCGGCGGCGCCTGCGAAGTCGACACCACTGTGCCAGGCCATGGCACCAGTGAATGGGTCGGCCCGGCGACCAAAGCCCGAGGACAGCCAGCCGCTGCGCACCGGACGTCCGGCGATCTCCGCTTCTTTGAGGAGTTGCTGACCATTGATGAGCTGGCTCAGCGTCTCGAGCTGTTCGCTGCGACGCGCAATGTCATGTTCCAGCTGATCAATGGCAAACAGGAAGTCTGGTGTCGAGACCGTGCCGGAATCACTGATCAGGATGCCGCCGGCCGCTGGTGGCTGGCTGAAGTCGAACTCACTGGTATCCAGATCTGCGACCGTGGTCAGCCTCTCACCCAGTGCGTCCAGGCGCAGCATTCTCGCCTGCAGCGTCGCCAGGCGGGTCGTCAGCGCTTCGAGCTGCACCTCGGCGTTGCGTTTAAGCTGCGCGAGGGTCTGGGACTGTTCATCCAGTTTCTGCTGCCACTTTTCAGTAGCTTCCTGGCTGACAAGCTGATTGGCATCGGAGTCACTGACCGCCAGCTGATAACCCAGGTAACCCAGCGCTACAGGCGCACCAAGCAGGCACAGCGACAGCAGCCCCTTGAGCCATCCCCGGATCACAATAGTCCGGCTGTGTCCGTAGCGTTGGTTTACCAGAATCAGTTTCATAGAGAGGTCGGTGTCATCGTGTCATTGTCGCTCAGGCGGCTAACACCGGTTTGATGTAGGAAATCGGCACCTGTGATTCCGAGTCAAAGCTGACTCGCTCCCAGCTGTCCGGGTTGGCCTGCAAGGCTCGCAGCAACTTGTTGTTCAGCGAGTGGCCTGACTTGTAGCCCTTGAATTCACCAAGCAGACTGTAACCCAGCAGGTAAAGGTCGCCGATAGAGTCGAGGATTTTGTGTTTAACAAATTCGTCTTCGTAGCGCAGGCCATCTTCATTGAGGACTTTGTAATCGCCAACGGCAATGGCATTGTCCATACTTGCACCCAGCGCCAGATTACGGTTCCGCAGCTCTTCAAACTCATGCATAAAGCCGAAGGTTCTCGCCCGACTGACTTCCTTAACGAAGGAAGTGCTGGAAAAATCGATAGTTGCGGATTTGGTATAGCGCCGGTAAACGGGATGGTCATACAGCAGCGTGTAGCTGACCTTGAAGCCATCAAATGGCTCGATGCTGACTGATTTGTCGCCTTCCTCAAGTTTTACCGGTTTGGTCACGCGGATAAACTGTTTGGCGGCATCCTGCTCTTCGATACCAGCAGACTGAATAAGGAATACGAATGGGCCTGCACTGCCATCCATGATCGGCACTTCGCCGGCACTGACTTCAACGTAGGCGTTGTCAATGCCGAGGCCAAACATGGCCGACATAAGGTGTTCAATGGTGGAAACCCGTACCCCGTCCTTGACCAGACAGGTGGACAGCGTTGTATCGCCGACCAGCTCTGCGCGAGCCGGAATATGGGGGCGCGACTCAAGATCTGTCCTTACAAACACAATGCCAGTGTCGACCGGTGCCGGTCGGAGCGTAAGATAGACCTTTTCACCCGTGTGCAGGCCAACGCCTGTGGCTCGGATGACATTTTTTAAGGTGCGCTGTTTCAACATATCGGGAAATTTTTCCGGGAATGGTATTTCGCCGGATGATAGCAAAGATCAACAAATAACCCAAATGTTGAATTGGCGCAAATCTGGACCCGGGTGGAGCCACCTCCCGGGTCCAGCCGGGCTTAGTCGGCCTGGCGACGCAGGAAAGCAGGAATATCCAGGTAATCCATACCATCCTCAGCACCCACAGCCTTGGCAAAGCTGCTGCCAGGCATAGTGTGTCCAGTCGCTGCCGGTCGCGAACGTGCTGCCATCGGGCGCTCTGGAGCCCGCTCTGCGCTGCGCTGGCTCGCGCCAGATGCCACCGCACGGGTGTTGTCCACCACTTTAGTAGGACGCTGCTCTGCGGCGCGAATCTCACCCAGACCAGTGGCCACGACAGTGACACGGATTTCGTCAGTCATATTCGGATCGATTACCGTACCAACCACGACTGTCGCGTCATCGGAAGCGAATTCAGAGATGGTGTCGCCCACTTCCGAGAACTCACCAAGTGACATGTTCTCACCAGCCGTGATGTTGACCAGAATACCGCGTGCCCCGTGCAGGTTTACGTCTTCCAGCAATGGGCTGCGAATGGCTGCCTCAGCCGCTTCACGTGCCCGGTCCTCACCGGTTGCGTAGCCGGTACCCATCATGGCCATACCCATTTCAGACATCACGGTACGCACATCCGCGAAGTCCACGTTGATCATACCGGGACGAATGATCAGATCAGCGATGCCTTTCACGGCTCCCAGCAGCACATCGTTGGCCGCCTTGAATGCTTCCAGCAGCGAAGCCTGCTTGCCAAGCACCGCCAGCAGCTTTTCGTTTGGGATGGTGATCAGCGAGTCGACGTGCTGGGACAACTCCTGAATACCCTGCTCAGCGATCAGGGAACGCTTGCGCCCCTCGAATGGGAATGGTTTGGTAACCACCGCCACTGTCAGAATACCAAGCTCCCGGGCGACTTCAGCAAAGATCGGCGCGCCGCCCGTACCAGTACCGCCACCCATGCCAGCGGTGATAAACACCATGTCGGCACCGCTGAGGATCTCCGCAATTTCTTCGCGGTCCTCGAGTGCAGCCTGGCGGCCAACTTCGGGATTGGCACCGGCGCCCAGACCCTTGGTTACCGTACTGCCGAGTTGCAGCAGTGTTTTGGCGTGCACATCAGTCAATGCCTGTGCGTCAGTGTTGGCACACACAAACTCAACGCCTTCAACCTGATTCGCGATCATGTGGCGAACAGCGTTTCCGCCGCCTCCACCAACACCAACCACTTTGATGACTGCACTTTGCGGAACGCTTTCTAATAGTTCAAACATATTGGCCCCCATTTCTACATCAAAAAGAATTTATCGGTTTTAAAACGTTCATTACTAAAAATTTTCTTTCAACCAGTCTTTGACTCGTTTCAACACATTGATTTTCGGCTCCTTGACCGGAACCGGCTTGTGACTCCTTTCCTGGTGTTGCTGCTGTTTCATTGCCCAGATCAACAAACCAACGCCTGTGGAGTAAATCGGGTTGCGTACAATATCGGAAAGACCTTTAACACTTTGCGGCATGCCAAGCCGGACCGGCATGTGGAAAATTTCCTCAGCCAGTTCAATGACGCCTTCCATCTTGCTGGTACCGCCAGTCAGTACAACACCGGCAGCCATCAGATTCTCATAACCACTGCGCTGCAGTTCGGCCTTCACCATCGTAAACAGTTCGTCATAACGTGGCTCGACCACTTCCGCCAGTGCCTGCCTGGAAAGTTCACGCGCTGGTCTGTCACCAACACCTGGCACCTTGATCATGTCGCCGGCGCTGGCGAGCTGAGTGAGCGCACATGCATACTTGATCTTGATCTCGTCGGCGTTATCAGTCGGGGTACGCAGGGCCATTGCAATATCGTTGGTGACCTGATCCCCGGCAACAGCAATCACGCCTGTGTGACGAATGGCGCCTTCTGTAAAAATTGCGATATCTGTCGTGCCGCCACCGATATCTACCAGGCAGACGCCCAGCTCCTTCTCATCCTCTGTCAATACCGAGTAGCTGGACGCCAGCTGCTCAAGAATGATTTCTTCAGTCTGCAGACCACATCGCTTGATACATTTCTCGATATTCTGGACAGCGTTGATGGCGCAGGTCACCAGGTGCACCTTTGCCTCGAGGCGAACACCTGACATGCCCAGCGGCTCTTTCACGCCTTCCTGAGAGTCGATAATGTATTCCTGCGGCAGAATATGCAGCACGCGCTGATCGGCCGGAATGGCTACTGCCTGCGCAGCATCAATGACACGGTCTATATCAGCGCGAGTGACCTCACGGTCACGAATGGCAACGATTCCGTGTGAGTTCATGCTGCGAATATGACTACCCGCGATTCCCGCATAAACCGAGTGGATGCGACAGCCTGCCATCAATTCAGCTTCTTCCACGGCACGTTGAATCGATTCAACCGTTGACTCGATATTGACGACCGTGCCCTTCTTGAGTCCGCGCGAGCGATGGCTGCCTATGCCAACAATATTCAGCGCACCATCGGCCTTGATCTCACCCACAATGGCGACAACCTTGGATGTACCTATATCCAGACCTACGATCATGTTGCTGTTCTCTGCAGCGCTCATAACTTTTACCTGCCTATCGGCTCGCCACGGTATCGGTGGGTGCCGAGCGTTTGCTTACTGAAAATCCATTGTTGTACCGCAAGTCGACAACGTCGGCTGCGGCTATTTCTGCTGCCATGCCCCGATTATGAATCGAGACAAATCGTGCCAGCCGCTCATCTGCCTGAGCTCTACCCAGCTTCAGCGTCAGGCCGTCGGCCGTTTCTATTTGCCAGGACCCGCGCTCGTCCAGTGCAACAGCTTCTACACTCATTCCAATACCCGCCAACATGTCCGCATACTGGCGGTAGCGCTGCAAAACCTGAGACTCCATACCCTGCGGACCCGACAGCCCCGGCAATTCAGATTCTCCGCCGCGCCACGGCGCACTGAATACTTCACCTTCGATATTCAGAAGGTCACTTTCACCCCAGCGCGCAATTCCCTGCTCCTCTTCAAGTCGAATTACCAGCGCGTCCGGCCAGACCCGACGAACGCTGGCATGATGTATCCAGGGATTCTGCTCAAGCTCCTGCTTCAGATCCTGAACATCCACCCCCAGAAATCCAGACTCGGTGTACCTTGCCAGCAGGCTTCTTACTTCCTGCTCGGTAACGTTGGTCAGTGGCGACTCCATTCGCACGGTATTGATCGTTCTGTTTATGACAGGGCGATCAAACTCCGGCATGTTGATCACCGGAATATTCAGATCAGGCACAAGCGCGGCGTACTCCGCCACGGCATCGGAGATGATGCCCCGATAGTGGTTGGCCAGTACCACTGCCAATCCCAGAAGTGCCAGAGCCAGCAGCCACCATGGTTTGCGACGCTTCACATCATCAGCCGACACCTCTACAGAGGCTCCTCTGGCTGCACTCTCTGCCCGAATTGGCGCAAAGTCCTGCGGCACGTCAGCACTGGCTGAGTATGCAGAAAATGATGTTGATCGACGGTTTCCGGTCACAGACTGGTCTCCAGAATTCGAACTACCAGTTGCTCAAAACTGAGCCCGTTTGTCTTTGCTGACAGTGGCACGAGACTATGGTCTGTCATACCTGGGACTGTGTTCAGCTCCAGCAGCCAGAAGTTCTCGTCGCCGTCCTGCATGACATCAACGCGTCCCCAGCCATTAGCGCCAAGCACCTCAAAAGCTCTCAGACAAAGTCGTGCCAGCTCATCACTTTTTTCATCGCTCAGCGGCGCTGGACAGCGGTACTTTGTGTCGTTGGACTTGTACTTGGCGTCGTAGTCGTAGAACTCGTGATGGGTGGACATTTCGATCGCCGGGAATACCTCACCACGAATAATCGGAACCGTAAACTCTCTGCCACGGATACGCTGTTCTGCCATGACTTCGGTGTCAAAACCACGGGCTTTATCGAAAGCAGCTTTCAGCGCGTCGGCATCGGCGACCATGGACATTCCTATACTGGAGCCTTCATGAGAGGGCTTCACCACCAGCTCTCCAAAACTGTCAACCAGTCCCTGCCAGTCAGTTGCCTCATCAAGTACGGCACTGGCTGGCGTTGGCAGTCCACTGTGCTGCCAGATCCATTTGGTTTTGACTTTGTCCATTGCCAGCGCAGATGCCAGTACGCCACTGCCTGTATACGGGATACCCATCAGATCGAGCATGCCCTGAAGCTTCCCGTCTTCACCTCCGCGGCCATGCAGGATATTGAATACACGGTCAATCTTTTTATCCAGCAGCTGAGCAGGCAGGCTGTCATCGACGTCAATGCCAATTGCGTCGACGCCAGCGCGCACCAGACCATCCAGCACAGCACGACCACTGAGGAGAGAAATTTCCCTTTCCGCCGACTTGCCGCCCATCAGGACTGCGACTTTGCCAAAACGACTCATATCACTCATTACATCAACCCTTGCTCGGCCAGAGCCCTGGCCAGTGCACCGACACTGCCAGCGCCCTGTGTAATCACCACATCACCATCTTTGACGATATCTTTAAGAACGTCCCGCACGCTGTCCTCGCTCTTGACGAACACCGGGTCAATCTTGCCCCGCATCCGAATGCTGCGACACAGGCTGCGCGAATCAGCGCCAGGAATTGCCTCTTCACCAGCCGAGTAAACATCGAGCATCAACAGCACGTCGACTTCTGACAGCACGGTAACAAAGTCTTCGTAAAGGTCTTTTGTCCGTGTGTATCTGTGTGGCTGATAGATCATCACGATACGCGCCTGTGACCAGCCAGCCCGCAGTGCTGCAATGGTCGCTGCGACTTCGCTTGGGTGATGACCGTAGTCATCCAGCAACATCACTTTGCCACCACCGGCAATCTCGAACTCGCCTTGAATGTCGAAGCGCCGCCCGACACCCTGGAAGGTAGCCAGGCCGGAGCAGATCGACTCGTCGTCGACACCTTCATCAGTCGCCACAGCAATCGCCGCGGCAGCATTCAGGGCATTGTGACGCCCGGGTATGGACATGCTGATTGGCAAGGCATCGTGACCGTCGGGACGATGCACCACAAAGCGGGTGTGCTGCTTTTGCTGGCTCCAGTCGGCAACGCGATAGTCCGCATCATCCGAGAACCCGTAGGTAATCACCGGGCGGGCGACACGCGGCAGAATTTCGCGCACTACCGGGTCATCAATACAGAGCACCGCCAGACCGTAAAAAGGCAGATTGTGAAGAAACTCAATAAAGTAACTTTTCAGCTTGTTGAAATCGCCGTCATAGGAACCCATGTGGTCGGCGTCTATATTTGTGACAACTGCCACCATAGGTTGCAAATGGAGGAATGACACATCGCTCTCATCAGCTTCACAGACCAGATACCGGCTTTCACCCAGCGCCGCATTCACGCCTGCGCTGTTCAGTCGGCCACCGATAACAAAGGTCGGCGCCAGATCAGCCTGCGCAAAGATGGAAGCGACCAGGCTGGTTGTAGTCGTTTTGCCATGAGTGCCGGCAATCGCCACGGCGTGACGATACCGCATCAGTTCAGCGAGCATTTCTGCACGCGGGATAATTGGTTTGCCGTTCTGCTTGGCTGCTACGAGCTCGGGGTTCTCCTTGTTGACAGCGCTGGAGTAGACAACCACATCGGCATCTTTGACATTGCTGCTGGTGTGACCGATAAAAATGGTCGCTCCCAGTTGATCAAGGCGATCCGTTACAGCTGATGACTTGATATCGGAGCCACTGATCCGATAACCCTGGTTCAGCAGCACCTCAGCGATACCACACATGCCGGCACCACCGATACCAACAAAGTGGATGGTCTTGATACGCCGCATCTCAGGAACCTGGTAATAACGCGAGCGATGACTATCCATGACAGACCTCCTTACAAATCGAAGCAACACGCTGGCTTGCATCAGGCATAGCCGCACGTCGCGCAGCAACTGCCATTTCCGCCAGACGGGCAGGCTCCGCCAGAAACTCGCGGCAAAGCGCCACTAACATGTCAACATTCAAATCTTTCTGCTGGTACATAACGGCAGCGCCCGCTTCAACCAGATGCTTTGCATTGGCTGTCTGATGATCATCAATCGCATGCGGGAACGGCACCAACACCGAAGGCAGGCCAGCGATAGCAAGCTCGGCCAGGGTGCCGGCGCCAGCGCGGCAGACTACCAGGTCTGCCCATTGCAGCACTTCACCCATATCATCAATGAATGGCATCAGACGAACACGATCAGATCCGGCAAGTCCGGCACTGGCGTACGCCTGCTCGGTTTCCACAAATTTCTGTCTGCCGCACTGATGCCTGACTTTTATATTGGCATCGGCTGTACGCGACACAAACTCGACCATCACCGAGTTCAACCAGGCGGCGCCCAGACTGCCACCCAACACCAGCAACCTCAGCTCACGCTGACCGTCGTACTGGTCGGTACTGACCGACATCCTGGCGATATCGGCGCGTACAGGATTCCCGGTGCATATCGTCTTGCTGCTGCCCGGGAATGTTCCGCGGAATGACTCAAGCACCCTTTTCGCGAATGGTACGAGCAGTCGGTTGGTAGTCCCGGCAATCGCATTTTGCTCATGAATGATCAGCGGCGTACGCGTCAACCAGGCCGCCACACCACCAGGACCGGCAACATAGCCGCCAAACCCGATAACGCAGCAGGGACGATAACTACGCAGCAATCGAACAGCACGCCACACGGAACTCATCAGCATAAAAGGAGCCTTGAGCATCGACAGGCGACTTTTGCCACGCAGACCACTGACTGGTAGTTTATGAAGTTGCACGTCAGTTCCTGACAGCACATCATTTTCCATGCCGGCTGGCGTGCCGAGCCAGTGCACCTGGTACTGCTCGGCCTGAAGAATTCTGGCCACAGCCAGTGCGGGGAAAATGTGACCGCCGGTGCCGGCTGCCATGATCAGAACAGATGGGTGCGTCATGCAGCATCCTCCTGTTCAATTACAGAACTGCCATTTGTCAGCTCATAGTCGATGCGCATCAGCACCCCGATCATAAAAAAGCTGATCAACAGGCTGTTGCCACCATAACTGAGGAATGGCAGCGTAAGCCCCTTGGTTGGCAGCAGACCGGTATTCACCCCAAAATTGATAAACACCTGTGTCGCAAAAATCATGGCCAGACCGTATGCCACATACGCATTGAAATAATTCTGTTGCGCCTCGGCAGCGCGGCCTACCCGGAATGCGGTAAGAATGAGCACGCAGAACAGCGACAGCACGACCAGAACACCCGCCAGTCCCAGCTCCTCGGCTAGAATGGACAACACGAAGTCGGTGTGCGCTTCCGGCAGGAAATACAGCTTCTGAATACTGCTACCAAGTCCAACCCCAAACCACTCACCACGTCCAAAGGCAATCAATGCCTGAGTCAGCTGATATCCCTCACCATATACATACTCGGCCGCCCATGGATTGAGGAACGAGGTCAGACGATTGATGACGTAAGGTTTGCTGATCGCCAGCCAGGCAAATGCTGCAAAGCACAGCATCACCAGGAACATGAATCTGTGCAGTTTGGCGCCCGCCAGGAAAAGCAGTGTGAACGTCGTGGCCATCAGAATGACCATTGCGCCGTGATCAGGTTCGAAGTGCAGCAAGACAACTGCGCCACCCATGATGACCATCGGCTTTAGAAATCCAGACCAGCTCAGCTGCACTTCCTCCCGGCGACGGGAAAGAAAGGCTGCCATAAAAAAGACCATAAATACTTTGGTCATCTCCGACGGCTGCAGACGATAGAACCCCAGGTCGAGCCAACGTGCGCTGCCGTTGACGACAGTACCCACGCCCGGAATCAGCACCAGAATCAACAACAGGATGGCTACCGCCAGAAGCGGCGCGCTCGCCTGGTACCAGAGCCGCATCGGTATTTTTAACGCCACAGCCACCAGGCCAAGACCCACGACAATAAAAAACACCTGGCGCTTGAAGAAATACAGAGGGTCACCCATCTGACTGTTGCCTATTTCCATCGAGGCTGAAGTCATCATGACCAGGCCAATGCCGGTCAGCATCAACATCATCAACAGCATTGTGTTGACAGGTTGTGCCGGCTCTCTGGCAGCGACCCGAACGGCACCGCGGCTTCTTGTCATCAGCGTACTCATGACAGCGCCTCCACAGCGGCCGCAAATACCCGGCCACGATGTGCAAAGTCTTTGAACATGTCATAGCTGGCGCAGGCTGGCGACAGCAGCACAGCATCCCCACTATTGGCACTTTCAGCGGCTTCAGCAACTGCTTCTTCCATACTCGATGCACGCATGATGTCGACGGCACTGCCGATCACGCTTGCCAGCTTGTCCGCGTCTTTGCCAATGAGGATGACTCGCTTGACGAAACGATCCAGTGACGGCAGCAGGGGAGAAAAGTCCTGGTCCTTGCCGATACCGCCCGCGATCAGTACCAACTCACCGCGTGTTCGTTCGGCGATTGCCTGAATCGCCACAAGGGTGGCACCCACATTGGTTCCCTTGGAGTCATTGTAGTAATCGACCCCGCGCAGGGAGCGGACCAACTGGCAGCGGTGCGGCAGCCCGGCAAACTCGCGCAGGGTCGCGATCATGGCGGATTCCGGTATTCCGGCAGCAAAGCCAAGGCAGTAGGCAGCCATCACATTGGCCAGGTTATGTCGCCCTACCAGACGCACATCACGTGCCGGCATGACGAGATGTTCGCCCATCGCAAGCCATGGCTCGCGCTCATGCATGGTGATACCCATCTGCTGTTCAGCGGGCTCACTGAAACCATAAGTGAATCGACGACTGAACTGCGTCTCACCTTCGGGCTCGCTTGCCGCGTCATCGGTGTTGACCACGACCTGGTGGCAGCCACGGTAGATCCGCTGTTTTGCAGCTCTATATTCGTCCATGCTTTCGTAGCGATCCATGTGGTCTTCACTCAAATTGAGTATGGTCGCTACTTCCGCGCGAAGATTCTGTGTGGTTTCCAGCTGAAAACTTGACAACTCAAGGACATAGAGATCACGCGGGCCCAGTCGCAGCAGATCAAGCGCGGGCATGCTGGCCCTGCCATCCAGATTGCCGCCTACTCCCACTTCCATACCGGCTGCGCGAGCCATCTCTGCAAGCAATGTTACGACCGTGCTCTTGCCGTTAGAGCCCGTTACAGCAACTACCGGCGCTGTCGCCTGGCGGCTGAAAATATCGATATCACCAGTAACGGGCACGCCAGCTGCAACAGCAGCGGCGATTTCTGGTGTTTTCAGGCCGACACCTGGACTCAATACAATCTCTTCAGCATTCAGCAACAGCTGTTGATCAAAATTTCCAAGACTGACTTTGGCAAATGGAAACTCGACTTCGAATTCGGGCAGACAGGGTGGGCTGAAGCGACTGTCGACAACACGAAAAGCCTGACCAGTGGAGTGAAAGTAACGCGCACAGGACAACCCAGTCTTGCCCAGACCGACGATGACCTTGTACTTTTCCACCTTAGCTGATGTCACTGCCATGACCTCTTGGCCTTACCTGAGTTTTAAAGTTGCCAGTCCGAACAGAACCAGCATGACTGTGATAATCCAGAACCGCACGATGACCCTCGGCTCTGGCCAGCCTTTCAATTCAAAATGGTGATGAATAGGCGCCATCCGGAACAGGCGTTTTCCGGTCATTTTGTAGGAAGCTACCTGCAGAATGACGGACACCGTTTCCATGACAAATATGCCGCCCATGATGAACAGAATGATCTCATGGCGCGCGATGACAGCCACGATGCCCAGTGCAGCGCCCAGCGCCAGAGCACCCACGTCACCCATAAACACCTGCGCAGGGTAGGTGTTGAACCAGAGGAATCCCAGACCGGCACCCAACAGCGCTCCGCAGAAGATGACCAGCTCACCAGAACCGGCAATGAACGGAATATGAAGATAAACAGAGAATTCCGCATGACCCGCAAGATAGGCAATAATGCCCAGCGCGCCACCAACCATCACAGTCGGCAGAATCGCCAGTCCATCCAGACCGTCAGTCAGGTTGACAGCATTGCTGGAACCGACGATTACAAAATAAGTGATGACGACATACAGCAGGCCTACGTCTATCGCGACATCCTTGAAGAACGGGACGATGTAGGCTGTCTGGACCGGGTCAGTGGCATTCAGATACAAATACAGCGCAGCACCCAGGCCAGCTACCGATTGCCAGAAATACTTCCACTTGGCAGGCAGACCGCGCGAATTTTTGCGGATGACTTTTCTATAGTCATCGACCCAGCCAATGGCACCAAACATCAGGGTTACTGCCATCACGACCCAGACGTAATGATTGCGCAGATCTGCCCACATTAATGTGCTGAAGGCTATGCCAACCAGAATCAGCGCGCCGCCCATGGTCGGCGTGCCAGCCTTGCTGAAATGGCTCTCTGGCCCATCAGTGCGCACCACCTGGCCAATCTGGTAACGGTTCAGCCGGCGGATCATTGCGGGCCCTACCAGCAGCGACACGATAAGCGCTGTGAGTATTCCCATGATGCCGCGCACTGTGATGTACTGCACCACTGCGAAGCCACTGTTGTACTGCATAAGATATTCGGCTAACAGTACCAGCATCAGTGCGGTCCTCCTGTTGTCAGCTGTGCCACAACGGCGTCCATCCCTGCGCTTCTGGAACCTTTCACCAGCACCACCATATCGTTGGCCATCGCCTCACGAGCGTAGACACAAAGCGATTCCTGACTGTCAAAATGATGCGCACCGTCCCCGAATGCCTGCGTCGCCAGACTACTGAAGGCACCAACAGTCCATACCTGATTGACGCCACGCTCACGGGCATAACTACCGATCTCTGAATGCAGCATTTCTGCCTTGTCACCGAGTTCCGCCATGTCACCCATGATCACTACAGCCCGCCGCTGACTGGCATGACAAACATCTGCCAATACGTCGATGGCGGCTTTGAACGACGATGGACTGGCGTTGTAGGAATCATCCAGCAGACGAGCTCCCTGTACACCCATCAGTGGATAGAGTCGACCTGGCACGGGTTTGACGCATGCCAGTGTTTCTGCGACTTTTTCCAGACTGGCGCCGGCCTCCACCGCAAGCGCAGCAGCTGCAACTGCGTTTGCAACAATATGTCGACCCGGCATGGGTATGAAGCAATCCACCCATCCCCTGGGCGTAGTGAGCGTATAGCGTGATCCGTCGGCATCAGCCTGAATATTGAGCGCCTGATAATCAACCTTGGTTTTTTGCGGCTTGGCTATTGAAAACAGGCGAACCTGACGACCCGCCGCAATAGCGCGATCATGCCAAGCCTCACAATTATCATCGTCAGCGTTGAGTATCACGGTGTGCGTTGACTTGCCGGAATCAATAATTTCACCCTTGGCCCGCACCACACCCTGCAGACTGCCGAAGCCCTCCAGATGTGTCTCAGCGGCGTTATTGATCAGCACAATGTGCGGATCAGTGATACGGGCTGTCCACGCGATCTCGCCAGCTGCATTGGCACCCAGCTCAATCACAGCTCGATCATGTGCCTTTTCCAGTCGCAGCAAAGTCAGAGGAGCGCCTATCATGTTGTTCAGGTTTCCCTGAGTGACCAGCACATTGAACTCAGTCTTCAGAATTGCTCCGGTGAATTCCTTGACACTGGTCTTGCCCTGACTACCGGTCAATGCAATCACGGTAGCACCGGACTTCTGTCTGTTCAGGCTGCCGATGAAACCCAGCGCTTTCTCCGTGTTGTCGACCAGCAGTTGCGGCAGGTCAATGCTCTGTCTGGTCGATACAACCACTGCGACAGCGCCGCGATCGACAGCCTGCGGAATGAATCTGTGACCATCAAAACTTGCCCCGGCCAAGGCAATGAACAGCTCTCCTGTTTTCAGGGTACGCGAGTCTGTGCTGACGGCAGTGAAACTGACGTCTTCACCAATCAATTGGGCATCCATCTGCGTGGCGATGTCTGATAACCGAATGCTGCCAATCATGGCTGATTACCTTTAGTGTCTGTTGAATGCTGTGCGCGCTTCTGCAGGGCCAGTCGTACTTGCGCGGCATCACTGAACGCCATGCGCTGGCCTGCCACATCCTGATAACATTCGTGACCTTTACCCGCGATCAATACCAGATCACCAGGTTTGGCCAGGGTAATTGCCAGGCTGATTGCTTTGGCCCTGTCCCGCTCGACACGAACACTATCCGGGTCAGAAAAGCCCAACATGATCTGTCGCACGATGTCGTCTGCATTTTCATTTCTGGGATTGTCATCAGTGACGATGATCTCGTCCGCCAACTCATCCGCCACTTCAGCCATCAGCGGACGCTTACCCTGATCACGATTGCCACCACAACCAAAAACACACCAGATCCGTCCATTAGCATGCTGACGCATCGCCTCCAGGGCGGACTTCAGGCCGTCCGGCGTATGTGCGTAATCCACTACTGCAGAAACGCCTGCGGCACTGCCAATCAGCTCCATCCTTCCGTTCACTGGCTTCAAGGCTGCCACCTGCGCGGCCACCTGCTCCAGCGTGAATTCGCCTGACGCTGTCATCACCACCGTCAGTGCCGCCAGCACATTACTGAAGTTGAATGCACCCAGCAGGCTGCCGGAAATCTGAGTGCTGCCCCATGGAGTATAAACGCGGGCAACATAACCCTGAGCCGTAAAAGTCAGCGTCTCAGCGTAGACATCGGCGTGTCGATTTCCCAGGCTGTAAGTGATACATCGAGCCTGTCGTGGCATTGCGTTAAGCATCATCACCGCGTAGCTGTCATCCATGTTGACTACGCCAGCCTGTAAGCCTTCATACTCGAACAGTCGACGCTTGGCCTCTGCGTATGCCTGCATACTGCCGTGATAATCCAGGTGGTCTCGGGTAAGATTGGTAAACAGCGCGACTCGGAAAGAGACACCTGTCACTCGATACTGGTGCAGGCCCTGCGATGAGACCTCCATCGCCACAAATCGGGCATTGGAACTGGCCAGATCAGCCAGCGCTGATTGCAGTGCAATCGCGTCTGGTGTTGTGTAACCGGTGTCGTGCAGTTTTGGATACACACCAAAACCAAGGGTGCCAACAACACCACAGCTGGCGTCAAGGCCCGTCAGAATCTGAGCTATAAACTGTGTACAACTGGTTTTCCCATTGGTACCGGTGACACCAACAACGGTGCACTTGTCCGACGGGTATCCATAAAAGCGTGCCGCCAGGCGGCCGAGCTGATAGCGCAGGCAGTCGATGGCGATGACTGGCACACCATCAATGGTCTGAATGCCCTGCCAGTCACCTCCAGCGTCGGCCAGTACGGCAACGGCACCGCGATCGATAGCCACCGGGATGTAGTCACGTGCATCGTGATTCTTGCCAAACAGCGCGACAAAAATGTGGCCTGGCTGGACAGCACGACTATCCTGAGTCAAGCCTTCCACATTGACCGAGGCGAATGGCGCAAGCAGCGTTTCGTATGCTGGCAGCGTATCGCCGACCAGTTCACCCAGGGTTATCGATTTCATTGATTTCTGTAGAGTATTCATGACATCACCTGGCCGTCAGCGTCATGACATTGGACGAATCAATTTTGTCTGGACTTACTTCAAGAAGTCTCATGGCGCCATTGGCGATGCGCGCAAAGACCGGCGCAGCCACTTGACTACCGTAGCGTTGTGCACCCTGCGGTTCATTGATGATGATGACAACCACAATGCGCGGATCATCTGCAGGGACATAACCGGCAAACATCGAGTTGTGCAGACTGGCATCGTAACCATTGGGCCCGACGACTCTGGCGGTACCTGTTTTACCGGCGACAGAGTAGAACGGCACAAGCGAGCTGTCGGAGCCACTGACTTCCGGGTCAACAACCGAGCGCAGCATGTCCTGAACCTGAGCGATCACATTGCGATCGATGACCTGCTGCCCGGCAATGGCTCCATCAACGTTATTGCCGTCTTTTAATACGGTAATCGGTCGACGTACGCCGTCATTGGCAATAACCGAATATGCCTGCGCCAGTTGCAGTGCGGATGTGGAGATGCCGTAGCCGAATGACAGCGTGGCGACTTCTATGTCGTGCCAGATACGATGATCGGGCATCACACCCACGCGCTCACCGGGAAAGCCGCTGGCAGGGCTTTCGCCAAACCCGACACGCAGCAACACATCACGCAGCGGTTCATGGCCAAGCGCCAGTGCGATTTTGGCCGATGCGATATTGCTGGACTTGACCAGCATTTCTTCCAGTGTGATCTCGCCAAAATTAAGGCCACGGTCTTCCACCCAGTCGCGCCCTACACGCATGCGACCCGGGCTGGTATTGATCAGAGTATTGCGGTCATACAGACCGGACTCCACCGCCGCCACAGCGGTAAATGTTTTCAGGGTCGAACCCGGTTCAAACAGGTCGGTCACAGCGCGATTGCGCAAGGCGCCAAAATCCGTGATGGCGCCACGATTGTGTGGGTTGAATGACGGCTGATTGACCATGGCCAGAATTTCACCATTGCGGGCATCCAGTACAACTGCAGAAGCAGAACGCGCGCGTCGGTAAATGTATTCCGCTTTGAGCTCACGATAGGCGAGATTCTGAAGTCGAAAATCCAGGCTGAGCTGCAATGTCTTTCCAGGCTGCGCCGGTTCGATTGTGTTCAGCTCGCTGATGATGCGGCCACGACGATCCTTGATCACCTGCTTGCGGCCAGGCACCCCTTTGAGCCAGTCATCGTAGGCCAGCTCAATACCTTCCTGACCGATGTCATCGATATTGCTGAATCCCAGCACATGGGCCGTAACCTCGCCCTGCGGATAGTAGCGCTGATACTCCTGTCTTGCGTAGACGCCCGGAAGGTCCAGCGCCAGCACGGCCTCCGCCTCTGCTGGCGGCATTCGCCGGCGAACGTACATGAACTCACGCTCTGCATTGTCCATTACGGTAGCGACAAGGCTTTCTGCATCCATGCCGACCGCTTCTGCCAGACGACGAATATCAGCTTCATCCGGGGAAAGTTCGCGCGGATTGGCCCAGATAGTGGATACCGGCGTGCTGATGGCAAGAGGCTCGCCGTTGCGATCGACGATCATGCCGCGGTGCGCGAGAATCGGCTCGGTGCGGATAGTACGGGCGTCGCCCTGCCCCTGCAGGAAATCGCCGTCCACCAGCAAAAGCGTGAACAACTTCCATACTACAGCCAGCATGGCGACAGCCAGCGCTATCCAGACCAGCCAGATGCGCCAGGATTGAGTGATGCTTTTTTGTTCCGGATTACTCATCGTCCACCTCATTTAGCGAACGATCCTGAACAACCACGATCTGTGACCAGTCAGGCACCTTCATGCCCAACTGCTCCACGGCCACCTGCTCGATACGACTTTCCAGCGCGAAGGTACTTTGCTCGATCAGCAACTGACCCCACTCCACATCAAGCTGGTTGTAGAGATCACGCTCCTCCTGCAATGCAAAGAAGACGGTCCGGGATTCAAACGTGTAGACAACAACCGCCAGCGCCGTCAACAAAACCGCAGTCGCCAGCCCCATCACCAGCAGATTGGCAGGCACAAACAGTCCCAGCCAGCGTTGCACTGGTGTAACCTTTCCTTGCCGGTTTGCTGTTTGTTGGTTTGCTGTTGTCATGACATCGTGTCTTTTATTTGGATTTCCTGTCTGTTTTTTTGTTTTAGTCGAGACGCTCCGCAACTCGCAAAACAGCACTGCGGGCACGAGGATTAGCCTCGATCTCCCGGGCTGTCGGTTTGACCGCACCCCCCACTTTCTTGAGTGTAGGGTTTAAAGCGGACTGCGGTATTGGCAAACCGCGCGGGTAGTCATCGCCCTTGCTTTGCTTGTTTATAAACTGCTTTACCAACCGATCTTCCAGCGAGTGGAAACTGATGATTGCAAGCCGACCACCAGGACGAAGCATTGCCACCGCCTTCTCCAGCAGTAACTGCAATGACTCCAGCTCGCGATTGATATAGATCCGGATACCCTGAAAGGCGCGGGTCGCCGGATGCTTATGCTTTTCCCAGGCCGGATTGGCTTTCTTCACAATTTCTGCCAGCTGCAGCGTTCGCGTTATAGGCGCCAGGTCGCGCTGTTCAACGATGGCTCTGGCAATTCGCCGCGAATATCGCTCCTCGCCAAACTGATACATCACGTTGGCGATATCTTCCATTGGCGCTCGTGCCAGCCATTGCGCTGCGCTTTCTCCTTCATTCGGGTTCATGCGCATGTCTAGCGGACCATCCTGCATAAAGCTGAACCCGCGCTCGGCGTCATCCAGCTGTGGGGACGACACACCCAGGTCCAGCAGGATTCCGGCCACATCTCCCTTCATGCCATATTCGCTGACCCAGTCATCCATGTCAGAAAAAGTGCCCTGCCGGATGACAAAACGGGCGTCACTGGCAGCGAGATCCCTGCCGACCTCAATCGCTCGTGGATCTTTATCGATACCCAGTAATCGCCCGTTTTCATTAAGTCGTTCTAGAATCAGCCGCGAATGACCGCCACGCCCGAAAGTACCATCTACATAAAATCCGGCGCAGTCTGTCACCAGTGCATCCACTGCCGGATGCAACAACACGGTTTCATGTACCTGCGCTGCAGTCATAGCACACCGCTCAGACATCATGTCCACCACACCAATCAGAGTGACAGACTAAGTAATTCCGACGGCAGCTCATCCTGTCCGGTATCACCGGAGAACCAGCTGTCCGCCTGCTCGTTCCAACGTTCTTCGCTCCAGATCTCAAACTTCATGCCCTGGCCGACCAGCGCCACATGCTTATCCAGCTGCGCCCGGGCACGTAAAATCTGCGGTAGCAAAATCCGTCCACTACCATCCATTTCCACATCGTGGGCGTGACCAATCAGCATGCGCTGAACCTGCCGACTGGCACGATCAAAGCTGGAGAGGCCCTCAACTTTCTGCTGAATGACATCCCACTCATCAATGGGATACAGCAGCAGGCATTGACCCGAGAAATCCACAGTCGCCACCAGTCGGCCGGCGTACTTGTCAGACAATAGTTCGCGGTAGCGCGCTGGCATTGCCATACGCCCTTTAGCATCCAGGTTGATTGTATTCACACCTCTGAACACGCCGCTCGCTCCTGCCAGTCAGATCAGTCTAACGATCCAGGACCTGCAAAATTCCCCACTGAACTACACTTTGACCCACTAAACTCCACATTGCGACACTATATGCACACAAATAGCCCAGCGCAAGCACTATTTGTACTTTTTGGCGGCTAGAAGCGCCTGAAATTTCAAGGAAAAATGGCTCGAAGCTGAAGTGGGAGAACAAGTCTCAGCAAAAGAAACTTATTATCAAAAAGCTATAAAATTAACTTAAAGTAGATTGTGAGGAAGGCGTGTAACCAGGAGTTCCAAAAGTCAGCCAGAATTGGCCTTGGCCGGCATCTGCAGCCGCCCTACAGTGCTGTAGAGCGGCCGCAAAAGCGGAAAAACAAACGAGTCAGCCGATAAGCCGGGTTCTGTCGGGGACAGTCATTCATCTGGGATCAGTATCACTACTGACCTCAAGCAGCCTACCCGAACCCAGTGCGAGCCACACCATTGGGTTCCTATTTGGCCTTGCTCCGAACGGGGTTTGCCGTGCCACGAACTGTTACCAGTCGCGCGGTGCGCTCTTACCGCACCCTTTCACCCTTACCGGCTCGACACCGAAGTGACGTACCGGCGGTCTACTCTCTGCTGCACTTTCCGTGGGCTTTCACCCCCCAGGCGTTACCTGGCGTTCTGCTCTGCGGAGCCCGGACTTTCCTCCACCGGCGGCCTCTGCGATCGATTGCACGATTGCAAAAGCGGATGACGGCAGCGACTGTCTGGCCAACTCGCAGCGCAGCTTAAGTGAGTCCCCTGGCAAACTCAAGCGGAATTAAAGGCTGAACCGCAATATGCATGTCATGGCCTTCGCGCCTCCCGCATGGCAAACTGAAATTCCAGGGGATGATCTTCGAGCACTGGCATGAACGACAGGGATATCCAGACACCCAAAACGACAGGACGGACCACCCGCCGGTGGCTAATCCTATTGTCAGGCACTTTACTGCCAGTTATTGCCGCCGGCGCTGTAATCCATCAATACCAGACTGAAATCGCCAACACCTTGCTGGACAGAGCGCTTCGCAACCAGCCGGCGCGCATCACTGAAATGTCCGGACTGAACGCTGACACACAACACGCCACAATCGATAGCATCAGCGTGGTGCTGAGCGAGCCCGCAATAGAACTGACTCTCAATCAGGTTGAGCTGAGCTACAGCTGGGCCAGCCTGCTTGCGCGCCGGGTCGAGGCTGTCAGAATCGATGACATCCGGGCTACGCTTTTGCAAGGCGAAGACAGCCTGACTGAAGGCACCCTGCAAACCGGCCGCGTTAGTGTCGACTGTGCACGCACTGGCATCTGTCAAGTCGTTGCCGACGGTGGCGGCTCGGTCAATATCGAGATTCTACTGCCGGGCTCACCAGATCCGACCCCTCTGCAGTTCGACTGGACACAACCGATACGGGCAGGCTGGGTCAGCGCCAGCCAATTCACTGCCTCGCTTTCGCTGCAGGCCGACTCCCTGGCATTGCCCTCACTGCCATTGCAATCGATGCCGGTTCAGCTTGATCTGGCCCTTTCCCGATCCGGCGAGGAACTGCGGATTGATGCAAGCGCCCATCTGCCGGCCGACCGAAGCCTGCAGATAAATGCCAGCCACGAAATAAGCACTGGCAGAGGTAACGGCCAATTCACGTCGGATGGTTTTGTTTTCACCGAACTGTTTCCCCTGTCCGCTCTCGTTTCGCTGCCAGACGAAACCGATATCATTGCCGGCCAGCTCGCAGTACAGGCTCAGTTAACATGGCTCCGCCCGGCTGGAGACGAATTTGAACTACAGGGCCCGATCGATGTTCAGGCACAAAATCTCAGCGGTTATTTTGACGATACCGTGTTCACCCGGCTGGGCGTTTACATGAAGGCAGAGCTGCTGCCTGACTGGCAGCTGCGCACCCGCGAGCTTGGTTCCGCAGCCCTTACCGCCGTTGATCCCGGTATTGAACTGGAGTATCTAAGCACCCGTTTTACGCTGGATACACGCAATACCAGCGTGCAGTTGATACGCCCCCAGGCCACGGTTTTTGACGGCATCGTCAGCGCTGAGCAGATCAACTGGCAGCCGGACACGCCTGAGCACTTCGAGATCCAGCTGCAGCAAATCGATGTCGCCCGGATACTGGGCCTGAGTGCCTATCAACAGGTTCAGGCGACAGGCCGCCTGGATGGCAGCCTTCCAGTTGAACTGCTTAATACGACCGCTGTTATCAATGGCGGAAAGGTCACTTCAGTTCCGCCTGGCGGCTCCATTCGCTATCAGGGCGGGCGATTCGGCGGCAGCAACCAGAATATGGAGCTGGTCAACCAGGCCTTGCAGCGTTACGACTACAGCTCGCTGGATGCCACCATCAACTATACTGCAACCGGCGATCTGAATCTGGACATTGGCCTGCAGGGCATCAGCCCGTTGCTCAACAACGGCCAACGTATTAATCTGAACCTGACCATAGCGGATAATGTTCCTGAACTATTACGCAGCCTGCAGGCTGGACGTTCCGTTCAGGAAGCGCTAAGCGATCATCTGCAACGGAGGTAAATCTGAACATGGATATCAGCGCGATTACACGCCAGCTAGGCAATTTCCGGATCAGCCTGCTGATTGCGGGCACTGTGTTGGGCGTGCCCGGGGCATGCACTCCGACAGTTCAGGTCGCTGCGCCCACAGAGCCGATCACGATAAACCTGAATGTCCGCATTGAACATGAGGTACGCGTGCGGGTTGATCGCGAACTCGATGATATTTTTTCTGAAGACAGCGATCTGTTCTGACAACTGCAGCTGCTGATCACACGTCTTTACTGGAGCCACAAATATGAATGCACGCCGACATTTGAAAATACTTGTGCAGCTGATACTGATGAGCTGTCTGCTTGCTGCAGGCAGCATCGCCAGCGCACAGACACTGGACCAGGCTAAAGCCGACGGCCTGATTGGCGAAAAAAGCGATGGTTATATCGGCTTTGTCGCCGAGCGCGTGTCCCCCGAACTGGTCTCGCTGGTTGAAAACGTCAATCGGCAACGGCGCGAACGTTACGAGCAGATCGCTCAACAGAACAACATCAGTGTCAATGAAGTCGCGCAACTGGCGTACGCGCGCGCGGTGCAGGCGACACGGCCCGGTCATTATGTCGAAGATGCGAATGGGCAATGGGTGAAAAAGCCATGAACAGCCGCTAGTCCTGCTGCGATTCAGCTGCCATGGACAGACCCGCCTGATACAGCGCATTCTTTTTCGCTCCGGTAATTTCAGACGCCAGAGCAGCCGCCTGCTTGAGCGGTAAGTCCCGCGCAAGTATTCCCAATATCCGCTGCGCATTCGCGTCCACGTCTGCAGCGGCAGGTGTGGGAGCGCCATGCACAATGACAACAAACTCGCCCTTGCGTTGATTGTCATCATTGGCCAGCCAGTCACACAGATTTGCCAGTGAATCACCGTGCACGGTCTCCCAGGTTTTGGTCAGCTCTCTGCAGATCACCGCCTGGCGATCACCCCCAAACGCGCCAGCCATATCGTTGATGGATGCCTGAATGCGGTGGGGCGACTCATAAAACACCAGTGTGCGAGCTTCGTCAGCCAGGGCACCAAAGTATTTTTGTCGCGCTCCAGACTTGGCCGGAGCAAACCCCTCAAATACAAATCGATCACTGGGTGCGCCTGCCACGCTCAATGCAGCAATCAGCGCGCTTGCCCCGGGAATCGGCACCACAGCGATGCCGTGCTCCCGGCAGCGCATCACCAGCCCGTAGCCAGGATCGGAAATCAGTGGCGTGCCAGCATCCGAGATCAGCGCAATAGACTGCCCTTCTACCAGTCTCTGCAACAGCGCAGCCTCCTGCCTTTCATTGCTGAAATCATGATAGGCGACCATGCGGGTGGAAACTCCCAGATGTTGCAACAGACGGCCACTATGGCGGGTGTCCTCAGCGGCAATCACATCCACGCCCTGCAGTACGTTTATCGCCCGCTGGCTTATGTCCTGCAGATTGCCTATGGGTGTCGCAACGACGTACAGTGTCGATTTGGCAACTGCCGAAGCATTTGCGTTTTCCATGGCAACTCCTGACTTTTGAGAAGGCGTTATGTCGCATCCAGCATCAGCGCCTGCTATGATTATTTACGCCAAGATATAACGCGTTATTCGAGACACTAGCGACTAAATTTTCTGAACGCCTATCATAGCAGCCCGCATTTATGACCGTCACTGTCCGCACACTTTTTCCCCATCGCCCTCTTCTGATCATCTCGCTCGGAATTCTGGCTGCCTGTGCATCAGCGCCGATCTCCGACAATACGCGGCCGGAACAGACTGTCACGGATACGTCCATGCCAGTAACAGTTGGAGAGCTGGACGTCATTCTGCAACAGGCAGCACAGACGGACGGACCAGAAGCACAGATCTTGTTAATGGAGGCTGCCGCCGACGCGCTCGACGAAGGTGACAGCGAAGTTGCAGCGCAATTACTGGAAGCCGTTGACACTCGACCGCTGTCCGGACAACTGCAGGCTCGCCAGTTGCTGCTGCAAGCACGCCTGGCGCTTGCCAGAAACGATACAGCAACGGCTGCCCGGTTGCTTGAACAGCAGCAGGATGTCAGTCAACTGCCAACTGACACGCGCATCGCCTTCATGCGCGGTCGAGCCGATCTCTACCTGGCTCTGAACCAGTACCTGGCGGCCGCCAGGGAGTTGACCCGTGTCGCGCCGATGCTGCCCGCTTCAGAACAGGGTGAGAACATCGACAGCATCTGGCAGATACTGTCAGCCGCACCCGAGGAAAGCCTCAACGCTCAGCGCAATATTATCGACTCCTACGAGCTGCGCGGCTGGATCGATCTGGTCACAGTCGTAAACGCGCGTGAGGACAATATTGAGGAACAGGTCGAAGCCGTCAATCGCTGGCAGGCGCGCTGGACCCAGCACCGCGCCGCCGGCCGCCTGCCTGAGTCCCTGGCCTATACAGTGCAGTTAATCCGTGACAAACCGCAGCGTATCGCTTTGATGGTACCTCTGGCCGAGGCTGCCGGCCAGGCGGTCGCGGAGGGCTTTCTGGCCGCCTATTACGAGGCTGTGGCCCAGCAGCAACAGGTCCCCGATGTCACTGTGATTGACACCAGTGGAGTCGTTGACGTGCTGCCTCTGTACCAGCAGGCAATTGAGGCCAACGTGGATCTGGTGGTCGGCCCGTTGCGTAAAGAGTCAGTGCGACAACTGCAGCAGCAGGCCTCGCTCGATATCCCGACACTGGCACTAAATTATGGTGATGAGGGTGTCATCAATCCCGCTGGCTTCTATCAGTTCGGGCTGGCACCCGAAGATGAAATCAGACAGATCGCCAGACTGGCCGCCATGGCCGGCCATCAATCAGCCGCCCTGCTCACCCCTGCAGGGTCCGAGTATCAGCGTTTCCGGGAGTTCTTTACGCTGCAGTGGCAACAACAGAATGGACGCGTGACAAGCTCTGCTACTTATGTTGGACCTGGCTCCTATTCAGACGCCGTAAGACAGCTCTTGAATATAGGTGCCAGCGAGGCGCGCGCAGAAAGATTGCTGAGTGTGTTGCCAAGACAGGACATGGAGTTCATCCCTCGCAGGCGCCAGGACACAGACTTCATTTTTTTGCAGGGCAACCCCAGCGAGGGTCGACAGCTAAAATCCACCCTTGGTTTTCATTTCGCTGGCGACCTTCCGGTCTTTGCGATGCCATCAATCTTCAATGGTGAGTTCAACGCCGTTGCCAACCGGGACCTCAATGATGTCATCTTTATCGATGCACCATGGATGCTGGGGACGGCTGACCCGGCCCATCGACAGGCTCAACAGACCTGGCCAGGTGCACCGGCGGCTGTGCAGCGACTGCGCGCCATGGGAGTTGATGCATTCAGACTGCACGCGCGCACCGGTCAGCTCGCCAATTTTCCGGAAACCCGCATTCAGGGCGTAACCGGAATGCTCCACATGAGAGCTGATGGCAGTATCGCGCGCGACCTGGTCGTCGCACAATTTGACGACAACGTTCCGCAGATCATACCTGCCGAGCAACTAATGGAGTAAACGCCCGGAACAGCGCCAATCGATCATTATTGGAGGACATGGATGTCAGCCACAAGAAATAATGCCATTAAGCCTGCAGACCGCCGTCAGGCTGGGCACCAACTGGAATCTCTCGCCGCCAGCTGGCTTGATCAGCAAGGCCTGCAACTCGTCCAACAGAATTTTTATTGCCGGGTTGGAGAAATCGACCTGATCATGATGGATGAGGACACAGTGGTGTTTGTCGAAGTCCGCTTCCGCAGCCGCACCAGCTTCGTTGATCCGATAAGCAGTATCAATAGAAAGAAGCAGCAACGTATCATTAAAACTGCCCTGTACTATCTACAACGAAATAAAATAAGCAATTCAGCAAGATGCAGGATCGATGTGCTGGGCATCTCGTCCGCCTCCGCCGGCAACTATCAGTTTGAATGGATTAAAAACGCAATCCAGACGTAAATTACTTCAAGAACCAATTTTCTTATTGCGCGAGACTCACCTTGAAAGCACATTCCGGTAGAATGCTCAGGATGGCCACCAGACTAAACATCAGAACCAGCGACGCCGGGTATTATCAATGAGTTTGCAGCTACGCATCCAACAGCACTTTCAACAGGGTACCGACAAACTGCGCGAAGCCCACGATATGCTGGCCAACCCGATAGCCGAGGCGGCCGAGGCGCTGGCAGGTGCATTACTGCAGGGTGGCCGCATACTGGCTTGCGGCAACGGCGGCGGCGCAGCACTGTCGCAGTATTTTGTACAGGCACTGGTCAGCCGGTTTATCCGCGAGCGACCGGGCCTGCCTGCCATCTGTCTGAGCGCCAACGCGACACAGTTGACCGGGCTGTACCAGAACCACGATTCAGCATCGGTTTACGCACAACAGATTCGGACTCTCTCGCAGCCACTGGATGTCCTGGTGATATTTGGTGGCGATGCCGAGGCAGCCAACCTGAGAGAGGCCATCACTGCAGCCAACGACCGGAGTTTGACCGTCATACTGCTGAGTGGTGAGCAGAGCGCTGGACTGGCCGAAGTGTTAAACTCTGAGTCGTACGAAATACGGGCACCGTCCAGACACTCGCACCGGTGTTTCGAGATCCAGGTATTTATTTGCCATTGCCTTTGCGACTTGATCGATATTCAGATATTTGGAGAAGAACTGTGAGCCTTAAACATTTTGCATGCATGGGCCTGATACTGAGCATGATGTCCTGTACAACCATTCTGACGCAAACCACGGGAGACCAGGGACTGCAGGAAGATCCTTATCTGCGGACCACCGGCACCATCGTTGAAGACGAATCGATTGAGACCAAGGTAGCGGTCAATATGCGATCCCAGGAACCACAGTTCCGTGATGCCAGCTTTGACGTCACAAGTCACAACGGCGTTGTGCTGCTGGTTGGTCAGGTTCAGTCCGAGGCGCTGAAAGAGCAGGCCGCCCGCATCGCCGCCGATGCCAGCGTGCACGTTCGCAGAGTTCACAACGAACTGGAAGTAGCTGGCAGCCGCAGCATGCTGGCGAGAGGCAATGATTCGTGGCTGGCTACCAAGGTGCGCACACAGCTGGTTGCCAACGACGGTGTGAATGCCAACCGCATTCGAGTGGTAGCCAATAACGGCACGATTTATCTGATGGGCATTGTTGATCGATCAGAAGGAGACCGCGCCGCCAGCCTCACTCGCAGTGTAGGTGGTGTTCAGCGCGTGGTGACGGTATTCGAATACCTGTAAACAGCTAATCTAAAGGCTTACTTGACGACCCGCAGTGATGGGCGCTTACCCTCTGATTTGGGTGCGCCGGCGGGTTTGGCTTTGCCGGCTTTGCCAGAGTCATCCGATACTGGCGCCTCAGGTGGCGGGGGCGATGGAACCTCGGTCTCGAATACCATCCCCTGGCCATTTTCTCTGGCATAAATACCCATAATCGCACTAACGGGCACATATACTGGCGTCGGAATACCTGCGAAGCGGCCGTTGAAGTCCACCGCGTCATTGTTCATCTGCAGGGCATGAACCGCAGCTGGAGAAATATTCAGGACGATCTGGCCATCTTTTACATACTCCTGCGGCACCTGCACATGCTCAGCGTAGGCGTTCACAACGATGTATGGTGTACATTCGTTTTCCAGTATCCATTCGTACAAGGCGCGTAACAGATACGGACGACTGGAAGTCATGGCCATAAACGGACCTATACCATCTCTTTTTCCTGATCCGACAAGCTGCTTCGTATCGAATCCCGTGAGAACAGACGAGCGCGATATTCCAACAGCGGCTGGACAGCCTTGTGGCTGCCAAGGTCCACACCCAGCGACGGAAGCCGCCACAGAATGGGCGCAACACAGCAGTCCACGATGGTGAATTCGTCACTCATGAAAAAGGGTTTTTCCGAGAAGATTGGAGCGATGGAAATTAGGCTTTCACGCAGCTCCTTGCGCATTTTTTCCTGTTGCGCAGCGGTACCCTTGCCCGCTGACAGCTCGTCCACCACCGCACACCAGTCGCGCTGGATGCGATACATCCAGAGGCGGCTCTGGGCACGTGCAACTGGATAGACCGGAAACAGCGGCGGATGCGGGAAGCGTTCATCAAGATATTCCATCATGATGTTCGCCTCATACAGCACCAGATCCCGGTCCACCAGCGTGGGCAGGCTGTTGTACGGATTCAGGGAAGACAGGTCTTCAGGCGGGTTGGCTGGATCCACGCTGATTGTTTCAACGGTGACACCTTTCTCCGCCAGCACGATTCTCACCCGATGACTGTATTGACTGTTGCCATCAGAATAAAACGTCATGGAAGAGCGCTTAGCTACAACACCCATAAATTGCTTCCTCAAATAATACCGTCAGCCTGCACACGTGTGCATGGGCTTTTAGTGAATACGTCTCCAGTATTCACGGTTCAATAGCACAACCAGGATGAACAGCAATGCCAGGAATCCCAGTACATAGACACCGATGGCCTGACGCTTCAGACGCACTGGTTCGCCGATGTAATACAGGAAGTTCACCAGGTCATGTATCACGGTATCAAACTCTTCAGGCGTCAGCTCACCGGTTCCTTCGACATGAGCCAGTTCGCACTGATCGGGTGACTCCGCATTATTCGTGCAGATTACGTCACCCTGCAGGCTGTGAAGCACATTGGGCATACCAACGTTAGCAAACACCTTGTTGTTGACACCATAAACACGCGCTTCATCCTCGTAGAACGAGCGCATGTAGGTGTAGAGCCACTCCGGGCTGCGCACGCGGGCGATCAGCGTCAGATCTGGTGGCGTTTTGCCAAACCAGTTGTTGCTGCGGTCCGCGGGCATGGCGTTTTCCATCAGATCACCGATAGCGGCATCACCGAAGATCAGGTGATCCATTACGAGATTGTTGGGTACATTCAGGTCAGTCGCTGTGCGCTCGTAACGCGCATATTGCAGCGAATGACAGGAATGGCAGTAGTTCATGTAGGTTTTCCAGCCGTTTTGAAGCGATGCTTCATCACGCAGGTCCAGCTCGATCTCATCGAGATGAACGTTGGAGGACTCAGCACCCACAGCTTTCAGCGGCACAACAACCAGCAACGCCAGCAGGGCCAGGGTGATGACCAGCTGCTTGTTGCTGATCCAGCGGCCTGTGACACGCTGCGGCTCAGGAAACACCTGCTCCTTCTTCGTATACCAGGGCATCAGGAAGAAGAACAGGAAGTACAGCACTGTACAGAACTGAGCCAGGGCGATTCGCGCAGGGCTTGTTCCCAGCGTACCGAGATAACCCAGAATCAGGAAGCTGGAGATGAAAATCAGCAGCGCAATTCGGCTGTACCAGCCCTTGTAGCGGATTGACTTCACCGGGCTCCTGTCCAGCCATGGCAGCACAAACAGAATGGCGATCGCACCAAACATTACGATCATGCCCCAGAACTTCGCGTCAATGCCAAACAGAGGCACTGTCACTGCGCGCAGCATGGAGTAGAAAGGTGTGAAGTACCAAACTGGCGGCACGTGTTCAGGCGTAACCAGCGGGTTTGCTTCCTGGAAGTTTGGCGGCTCAAGGAAGTAGCCCCCCATCTCCGGAGCAAAGAAGATGATTGCACAGAACACGAAGAAGAAGACGGTAATACCGACCAGATCGTGGACTGTGTAGTACGGGTGGAAAGGCACACCGTCAACAGGAATGCCGTTGGCATCCTTGTTCTTCTTGATTTCGATACCGTCTGGATTGTTGGATCCCACTTCGTGCAGAGCGAGCAGGTGCAGTACAACCAGCGCGATCAGGACGATCGGCAGTGCAACCACGTGCAGAGCAAAGAATCGGTTAAGTGTCGCACCGGAAATCAGGAAGTCACCACGAACCCATACAAGCAGATCTTCACCGATGACCGGAATAGCGCCGACCAGGGATACAATCACGTTGGCACCCCAGTAGGACATCTGACCCCAGGGCAGAACATAACCCATGAAGCCTTCCATCATCAGAATCAGGTAGATGGCCATGCCAAATACCCAGATCAGCTCACGCGGCTTTTTATACGAGCCGTACATCAGACCGCGGAACATGTGCAGATAGACCACAATAAAGAATGCGGACGCACCTGTAGAGTGGATATAGCGGATCAACCAGCCAAATTCCACATCACGCATGATGTATTCGACGGACGCGAATGCACCTTCAGCACTGTTGGTATAGTGCATGGTCAGGAATATACCGGACACCAGCTGGATGACCAGCACGACCAGTGACAGTACACCAAAGAAATACCAGAAGTTGAAGTTCTTCGGTGCGTAGTACTTGCTCATGTGCTTTTCCCACGCGGTCATGATCGGCAGACGATCATTAGTCCAGTCGCGCAGGCCTACGAGTGAGGACACAATCCAGCCTTGTTTCTTCGTATCGCTCATTATGCACCCACCTCGTCTTCACCAATCACAAGAACAGTATCTGATTCGTAGTAGTAAGGCGGCACTTCCATATTACGGGATGCGGGAGAGCCGACATAAACACGTCCGGCCAGATCGAACTTCGAGCCATGGCAGGGACAGTAAAAACCACCCTTCCAATTTTCTTCAAATGGCTGAGCACGAATCTCCAGACGAGGCGTTGGAGAACAGAACAGGTGCGGGCACAGACCGATCAGCACCAGAATCTCTGGTTCGCGCGAACGGTATGCATTCTGCGCATACTCGGGCTGTTCTGGCTGAGAAGAATCTGGATCCTGCAGATCATCAGCAATAGTCGGAAGCGCTTCCAGCGCCGCCTGCGTTCGACGGACCACAAATATAGGTCGTCCGCGCCATGCCGGGATAGGACCAAGGATACCACCCTCTTCTATCTGGCTGATATCAACCCGAACCGGGGCACCCGCTGCGCGCGCTTTGGCGCTGGGATTCCAGGAACCGACGAAGGGCACTACCGCGCCTACGACACCGGCTGCGCCCACAACCGAGGTTGACCCCAATAAAAACCGTCTGCGGCCAGAATCAGTACCGTCTTCACTCACCGTGTATTCTCCTGAGCTTTGTCGTCTATCAAAAAAGAATCGAGACCGCAGCACGACTGTCATAAGCCATGTCACGGACGAAATCTGCAAAATGCTGCTGCGCTGCGCTTGTCTGGGCTCGCCTTTGTTATCAGATCGTGAGGCAATCTGTATTTATGAGTCGGAAGTGGCGCAAACCGGCAAACGGGCTGAATGGTAGTTAATTTGGCGACTTTTTTCAAGCGCCCGATCACCCAATACACAGTTAAGCAATTGAATAAAATACAGAAATTTATTTTCCACCAGGCGAAAAAAAAGCGCCTGTCGCGAGACAGAGCGCTTTTTTGATTCTAACGCCTCCCAACTCGTAGTCGGCGAAGAAAAATAACGATTAACGCTTGGAGTACTGAGGACGCTTACGCGCCTTGCGCAGACCCACTTTCTTACGTTCAACGGCACGCGCGTCTCGTGTAACGAAACCTGCTTTACGCAGCGGCGAACGGAGCTCTTCGTCATAGGCAATCAATGCACGGGTCAGGCCGTGGCGAATAGCGCCCGCCTGGCCGAAGCTGCCACCACCATTGACAGTCACTTTGATGTCAAACTGGTTGTCGAGCTCCAGCAGTTGCAGGGGCTGCTTGACAATCATTCGCGCCACTTCGCGGCCGAAGAATGTGTCCAGTGAACGGTTGTTGACCGTGATCTCACCGCTTCCTTTGCTGATAAATACGCGCGCGGTTGCGGTTTTGCGTCTGCCGGTGCCGTAGTATTGAGTCGTTGCCATGGGGATTCCGTGAACCTCTTAAAATTCTTACAGTTGCAGAGCCTGCGGCTGCTGCGCCGCATGTGGATGCTCGTTACCGGCATACACTTTCAGCTTTTTAAACATTGCTCGACCCAGCGGAGTGCGGGGCAGCATGCCTTTTACGGCCAGCTTCAGCACTTTCTCAGGTGAACGGTCGATCAGCTTCTCGAAGCTGAAAGATTTCAGACCACCCGGGTAGCCGGTGTGATGGTGGTACATCTTATTGGCAGATTTCTTGCCCGTCACACTGACCTTCTCAGCGTTAACCACCACGACAAAGTCGCCGGTATCCACGTGAGGCGTGTATTCAGGCTTGTGTTTGCCGCGCAAACGGGTTGCGATCTCTGCCGCCAGACGACCCAGCGTCTGGCCTTCTGCATCTACCAGCAGCCAGTTGTGTTCAACATTTTGTGGTTTGGCACTAAAAGTCTTCATGTAACATCACCGAAAAGGGCATATTCTTCAGGGAGCGCGAATACTACCGAAGAGCCTATTAAACTTCAAGTATTTTATGGAGTATTTCTTTCCAACAGATCAGGGGCGATGTTCGCGGGCCAGATACTCCTCGGACTGCATCTCTAACAGGCGACTGCGGGTGCGCTCAAATACAAAGGCCAGTTCCTGGCCAATATACAAATCACGCAATGGCACTTCTGCCGAGATGATCAATTTTACATGGCGATCATACAGCTCATCGACCAGACTGACAAATCTTCTTGCCACATCATCACTGGCCGCCCCCATCTGCGGAACATCCGCGAGCACCACTGCATGATAGATCTTGGCCAGCTCAATATAGTCAAACGCGCTGCGAGCGCCGGCGCACAGCCTGTCAAAGTCAAACCAGATTACATCTTCGGCGACTCTGCGCGCGCGCACTGGTCGACCCAGAACATCAATATCAACATCGCTCAACACCTCTTCATGACCAGTGCAGAGCTTTTTGAAACCGTCATCCAGCGCAATGTCAGCCTTTTCCCCCAACGGCGAGAAATACAGACATGCCTGTTTCAGGGCACGCAGGCGGTAATCAACCCCGCCATCCAGCTCTATAATCTGCGTATGACTGTTAAGCAGCGCAATGGCAGGCAGAAACCGGTCGCGCTGCAGCCCATTGGCATACAGACCATCAGGGTGGATGTTCGAAGTAGCCACCAGCACAACTCCGCGCTCAAACAGATGCTCCAGCAGCCGGCCCAGAATCATCGCATCACCGATATCCGAGACAAAAAACTCATCGAAGCAAAGAACCCGCGTATTTTCCGCCAGGTCCTCAGCCACCCGCTCGAGCGGATTCTTCTGATGCTTCAGCGCAGCAAGCCGTGTGTGCACCTGTTGCATGAAGCGGTGGAAATGAGTGCGCTGCTTGTCAGCAAACGGCAGGCTTTCATAAAACAGATCCATGATGTAGGTTTTGCCGCGCCCTACCCCGCCATAAAAGTAGATGCCCTTGACTGGTTCCTGTGATGCAGCCCTGAACCAGTGCATCGGGTTCGCCCAGCGCCCCAGGCCATTGGACTGCCCGCCCGCCAGCAATTGCTTATATAGCTGCTCCACCGCCTCGATGGCTGCTGCCTGCGCAGCGTCCGGCTGCAGCAGGCCCGATTTTAGGTCATTCTGATAGCGCTGCTGCGGCGACGCTGTTGGCGCAGAAATCCCCGACACTGGTACGCCGCTCATAGACTGTTCTCTCCTGACGTTAAGCCGGGCATTCTAAGCGAATGCCTGATTGTAGACAAAGGCAGCGCAGCGGCAGACAACACAGAACGATTGCATCGTGATAGAATCGCCATGACTGAACGAACAGCCTTATATTCAAAAAAGCAATATGTATATGTTTTTATATAGCTATACATGCTTTAAAAGTTTCATTATTGTATCGCCGTTAAGCGAAGGTGGATCCGTATGTTGTGGTTGACAGGCATCGCGTGTCTGGCAGTTGGTCTGGTAGCCGGACTGCTTGTTGGTAAAAAAGTTCAGACCGGCAGCCCGACGCGAATTGCTGAACTAGAAGCACAGATTCAGGAATTGCAGCGCAGCCACGCCGATTATCGCGAGCACGTCAGCAGCCACTTCGATACAACGGCAGAACTCGTGCAACAGATGACAGAAAGTTATCGCGATGTGTATCAGCATCTGGCCACCGGCGCTCAACAGCTTTGCACCGAAGATGTTGCCAGCAAATTGCTGCCGGCAGGTGAGCAGACGATGTTTGTCAGCGATGCTGACCAGAACGATACACTGGAGCCGCCAAAGGATTACGCGCCCAAGAAGTCGCCCGGCCCTGGCGCTCTGTCTGAGGAGTTCGGGCTGGACAGAAACACGTCTCGCGCAGAGGAGTGAATCGCGGCGGCCAGCAGGCCACGGCGACCTCCCCATCATCGTAAGCAAAGCACTCCAAATTCAATGAGCAAATATGCTGCCTCCTGGCCTTGGCCGGGAGCCTGCGGCTTGCGGCAACCTAGAACCTGAACTTATGGCTGACTACAACCTGACACACCTCAAGCAACTGGAAGCCGAGAGCATCCATATCATTCGCGAAGTCGCAGCGGAATTCAGTAATCCGGTCATGCTTTACTCCATCGGCAAGGATTCCTCGGTCATGCTGCACCTGGCGCTCAAGGCGTTCTATCCTGGCAGACTGCCGTTCCCGTTGATGCATGTAGACACAACCTGGAAGTTCCGGGAGATGATCGAGTTTCGCGATACCCAGATGAAGAAGCTGGGTCTGGACCTGATCGTACACACCAACCAGGAAGGCGTTGCGGCAGGCATCGGACCGTTTACTCACGGCAGCGAAAAGCACACCGACGTCATGAAAACACAGGCGCTGCGCCAGGCACTGGACAAGCACAAGTTTGATGCCGCTTTTGGTGGCGGCCGACGCGATGAAGAAAAGTCCCGCGCCAAAGAGCGCGTATTTTCCTTCCGCGACAAGAACCATCGCTGGGACCCCAAAAACCAGCGCCCGGAGCTCTGGAACACCTACAATGGCAAGGTCAATAAGGGTGAAAGCATTCGAGTGTTCCCGCTGTCAAACTGGACCGAACTTGATATCTGGCAGTACATCTACCTGAACAACATCGACATCGTGCCTTTGTACTTCGCCAAGAAGCGGCCCATCGTCAACCTCGACGGCGTGGATATCATGGTCGATGACGACCGTATGCCAATTCCGGAAGGTCAGAAAATTCAGGAGAAAATGGTGCGGTTCCGGACCCTGGGCTGCTACCCGCTCACGGGTGCCGTTGAATCCAGGGCCACCACACTGCCCGAGATCATCCAGGAAATGCTGTTAACAACCAGCTCCGAACGCCAGGGCCGCTTGATCGACTCGGATCAGGCAGGTTCCATGGAAGAGAAAAAGCGCAAGGGGTATTTCTGATATGTCACACCAGTCCGAATTGATTAGCACTGATATCACTGCATACCTTGCGCAACACGAGCGCAAGGAACTCCTGCGCCTGTTGACCTGCGGCAGCGTTGATGACGGCAAGAGCACCCTGATTGGTCGACTGCTGCACGACTCCAAGATGATCTATGAGGATCAGCTGGCCGCCATTCAGAAAGACAGCCTCAAAGTCGGCACGACCGGCGGCAAACTTGATCTGGCGCTGCTGGTCGATGGTCTGCAGGCAGAGCGTGAACAGGGCATCACCATCGATGTTGCCTATCGGTATTTTTCGACATCAAAACGAAAATTCATTATCGCCGACACGCCCGGTCACGAGCAGTACACGCGCAACATGGCCACAGGTGCGTCAACCTGCGACCTGGCAGTCATCCTGATCGACGCCCGCCATGGCGTTCAGGTTCAGACCAGACGCCACAGCTTCATCACCTCGCTGCTGGGCATCAAGCACATCGTGGTAGCGGTGAACAAGATGGACCTGGTCGATTACAGTCAGGACGTTTTTGAAAAAATACGCGCCGACTATCTGAAGTTTTCCGAAAAACTGAAACCGGCCGAGTTTCACTTTATCCCAATGTCAGCGCTGGATGGCGACAATGTCGTCAACCCCAGCGCCAACATGGCCTGGTACGAAGGCCCGACATTGATGAACCTGCTGGAGAACGTTCAGATCACGGAGAACCGGAACTATGAAGACTTCCGTTATCCGGTTCAGTATGTCAATCGCCCCAACCTTAACTTCAGAGGCTTCTGTGGCACAGTGGCGTCAGGTGTCGTTCGTAAGGGCGACGAGATCATAGTGCTGCCATCACGCAAGAAGAGTCGGATCAAATCGATTGTGACCTTCGAGGAAGAACTGGAGCTGGCACACTCTGATATGGCGATCACGCTGACCCTGGAGGACGAAATCGACGTCAGCCGCGGCGACATGATCGTGCATCGGGATAACATGCCGACTGTGGCCGAAGAGTTTGATGCCACGGTGGTGTGGATGACCGAAGACGCTTTGCTGCCGGGCAAGATGTATGACTTTAAACTGGGTACAAAAACGGTCAGCGGCCGAGTTAATACCATCAAACACCAGATTGATGTCAACACACTGGAAGAAAGTCCGGCCCCCGCGCTGGAACTGAACGAAATCGGTGTGTGTGATGTCTCGGTGGATCAGCCGGTTTGCATCGACAGTTATGATCGCAATCGCAATACCGGTTCATTTATCGTCATTGATCGCCTCACCAATGTCACCGTCGGTGCGGGCATGATCAATCTGGATGCGGCCGCCGCCAAACGCCGCAAGCGCAGCGGAATTACTCACGTTACCCGTGAAGAGCGTTCGGCCCGTTACGGTCAGAAACCGGCAACGGTCATGTTCATTGGTGTTTCCGGTGCCGGCAAGTCAACACTGGCTCATGGCCTGGAACGTCGTCTGTTCGACATGGGCAGGGTCAGTACGGTGCTGGACGGCAAGGCCATGCGACTGGGTATCAGCAAAGACCTGCCACATGACGCCGAGGGTCGCGCTGAAAATTTGCGCCGCAGTGCACATATCGCCCGTTTCATAAACGACTCGGGACTGATCTGCTGTGCCGCTTTCGTCGCGCCAAACCCGGATTCACGTGAGCACGCGGTCAGTGTGATTGGCAAGGACAACTGCTACATCGTCTATCTGAATCCGCCCATCGAGGTCTGCCAGCAGCGTGACCCCAGCGGTATCTACGCAGCTGCAGAGGCAACAGGATCAGCCGATATCCCTGGCATCTCCTTCCCTTACTCGCCACCTGAAACGGTCGAGCTGGAACTGGATACAGCCAGCCTCAGCGTCGATGAATGCCTGGATCAGGTGCTGGATATGATGCGCGACAAAGGTATTCTTAACGGCCGCTAAACCGGATTATCGATGTCGATAAACTGATGGCTCACGTCGAATTGCTGGGCGATCCATTCGCCCAGCGCCTGGACGCCGTAGCGTTCGGTGGCGTGATGTCCGGCAGCGAAATAATGGATACCGTGCTCACGGGCCATATGAACAGTAGGCTCGGAAATCTCGCCTGAAATGAAGGCGTCTGCACCGATCTCAACCGCCCTCTCGATATAAGACTGCGCGGCGCCCGTACACCAGGCGATGCGTCGGATTGGACGGTCTGACATATCCTGCCCGGAGCTGCTCGATGAAGACTGTGGCGCGATGTGCAATGGCTCACGCTGCAGTGCATCGTGAATGCGCGCTCGCAGCGTCTCCCCTGTCATGGGGGTCTCCAGCTCGCTATACAGGCCCATCGGTTGTCTGTTGATTTTGGTGAGCTCGCCACTGACAGGCAAACCCAGCACGGCTGCCAGCTGTGTGTTATTGCCCAGCTCGGGATGTGCGTCCAGCGGTAAATGGTAAGCCACCAGGTTGATGTCGTGTTCCAGCAGCAGGCGCACCCGCCGCTGTTTCAGACCCGTAATGACTGACGACTCGCCACGCCAGAAATAACCATGGTGCACCAGCAGCAGATCTGCGCCGGCCGCGGCAGCCGCTTCGATCATCGCCTGACTGGCTGTCACACCCGACACAATATGTCGAATCTGGTCTTTTCCCTCAACCTGCAGTCCGTTTGGGCAATAATCATTGAACTGGTCCGTCTTCAGCAGAGAGTCCAGCTCTTTGAGCAGGGTGCGGCGATCTATCGGCATAACGATTTACCTTCACTTAATGGGTTTTTATTCGCATAATGCGCAACCATATGAAAAGTTTTTTGCAGTTTATCAGTTGGCCCACATTCGTTGGTGTACTGCTGGCACTTGTGCTGCTGCAATACCAGCAAATTCGCCAATTGTCGGTTCGAATCGACGAACTGGCACTGCAGTCACAGGCACAGATTTCTCAGCCTGCTCCCGCCCAGTCGACGACATCTCACGCCAGTGCTGTCGCCAAAGCATCACCTTCGGTTGTCAGCATTCACTCAACAATTCGCGAGCAGATTCAACTTCCGCCTGTCGAGGAATTGCCTGCGGCGCTACGTGATTTACTGCAGAATCTGCCATCGGAACGTCTCTGGGACAGCCTTGGCTCAGGCGTTGCCATCAGCGACCAGGGGCATATTCTCACAGCTTTGCATGTTATTGAAGGCGCCGAGGATATTGAGGTCCACTTCAACAATTCCCAGGGCATGAACATCACCGCCCGGGCTCGCCTGCTGGGTGCCGACGCTGACAGTGATCTTGCCCTTTTGCAAGTGGACAGCACCGAACTGCCTCCTGCTGTGCCGATTGGATCTTCGGACGACGTCAATGTGGGAGACACTGTCCTGACGATAGGATATCCGCGGCGAGACCTGATGAATCAGAAGTCGGTATCCGCCGGCGTTGTCAGCGCCCTGGGTATCCCCAGGGACGGCCTTCCCATCGTGGAATATATACAGACCGACGCGGCCATGAATTATGGCAACTCCGGCGGCGCCCTGATAAATGCCAATGGTGAGCTGATTGGCATTAACTCCTTTATATATTCTCAATCTGGCGGCTCTGACGGTATTGGCTTCGCGGTGCCAATCAACAAAGCCATGATTGTGGTGGAGCAGCTGCGCCAGCAGGGCGTATTTACACCTGGCTATCTTGGCGTCATTACCGGCGAGTTGCTCAATGACGAAACCAGTACTACCTTTTTCGGTACGCCAGATATTGAGGGTTTGCTGATTGAGCAGGTTGACGCCAACAGCCCCGCAGAACAGGCTGGTATTCAGGCAGGGGATGTCATGACACATATCGATGGCCGGGCCATTGAGAGCGTCATAGGCGCAATAGAGCAGATCAACCGCAAACCACCAGGTGAACAGGTTGTCCTGACGCTTTACCGTGCCGGCGAGTCTGTCGACAGAACAGTGACGCTGGGCACCGGCACTGCCCAGTACCGGACCCGTCTGGACTCACAATAAGGCAGCCTTTCTGGTGTGCTCCGGCACCCGCGCTCAGCGCCTGTCTTAAGACTGATCTGACGAATGGCGGCCAGGAATACGCCAGGCCGCAGACAACGCGTGCGCCTGCAGGCGCTCATTGATCGCCAGCGTTTCTGCAACTGGCGCCAGCGCTGCCGCACCGTGCGGAGAACATTTCAGAATGGAACTCCGTTTCTGAAAATCGTAAACACCCAGTGGTGAAAAGAATCGTGCGGTACCCGATGTCGGCAGGACGTGACAGGGTCCGGCACAATAATCGCCCAACGCTTCCGGTGTGTGACGCCCCATGAAAATGGCACCAGCGTGCCGCACACCCGGCAGCCACTGATCCGGATCTTCGACCGACAACTCCAGATGCTCAGGTGCAATCTCGTTGCAGATTGCCAGCGCCGTTTCTTTATCCGGGGCGTAGATCAATGCACCTCGATTGCCCATGGACGTTGCAATGATGTCGCGCCGCTCCATCGTCGGCAGCAGCCGTGCGATACTGGCGCTGACTGCATCGAGAAAATCTTTGTCCGTACTGATCAGAATGGACTGTGCCTGCTCATCGTGCTCAGCCTGTGAGAACAGGTCCATCGCGATCCAGTCAGGATCAGTTTTCCCATCACAGACCACGGTCAATTCGGATGGGCCGGCTATCATGTCGATACCCACCTCACCGAAAACCTGTTTTTTGGCAGCCGTCACAAAAACATTACCCGGCCCGGTAATCTTGTCGACTCTCGGTATGGTCTGCGTGCCAAATGCCAGCGCGGCAATTGCCTGCGCACCGCCGATGGTAAACAGGCGATCAACACCGGCCACCGCGGCAGCCGCAAATATCAGGCGGCCATCACCACCGGCATCTGCACCGTAGGCAGTAGGTACAACGGCAATCACTTCTTCCACGCCTGCCACTTTGGCAGGGATGGCGTTCATCAGCACTGACGAGGGATAGTTCGCCTTGCCACCTGGCACATACAGACCTGCTCTATCCAGGGCGACGACGTGCTGACCATATACCGAACCGTCCTCTTCCTCATACTGCCAGGATGGTTGCCGCTGACGCTCGTGATAACGACGGATGCGCTCTGCAGCCACCTGAAGCGCCTCCGCCTGTTCGGTGTCCAGTGCATCCAGAGCCGCCTGCATCTGCTCGCGGCTAACTTCCAGATCTGAGACGCTGCCAACATCGCGGCGATCGAATCGACGCGTATATTCGAGCACAGCCTCATCACCACGCGTTCTGACCTGCAATAGAATTTCGGCCACCGTATCACTGACAGTTTTGTCTTCAATCATGCGCCGGTCAAGAAGCGCTGTCAGGATCTCGTGAAAATCAGCCTGACCCGCATCAAGCCGGCGAACACTCAGCGATGTTGGCTCAGTTGCATCACTCATGATTTTTCCCCTGCTTCCACAGCAGCACGGAGCCGCTCCAGCAGATCCGAGACAGCTGCGTGCTTCATTTTCATGGCAGCCTTGTTCACTATCACCCGCGAGCTGATGTTGGCGATCAGCTCCAGCGGCTCCAGGCCATTGGCTTTCAGCGTATTGCCACTATCCACAATATCAACGATCCAGTCAGCCAGCCCCATGGATGGTGCCAGCTCCAGAGCGCCATTGAGTTTGATGATATCTGTCTGCAGCCCCTGGTCAGCAAAATAGCGGCGCGCAATGTTCACAAACTTACTGGCGACACGCACTCGATCAGTAGGCGCCGGCGCGCCAACAGGCGCTGCTGTCATGAGTCGACAACGCGAGATTTTCAGATCCAGCGGCTCGTAGAAAGCGCCTTCACCATGCTCCATCAGCAGGTCCTTGCCAACAACACCCAGGTCTGCGCTGCCAAACTCCACATAGGTCGGAACATCAGAGCCGCGCACGATCATGATGTGCAAATCGGGGCGGTTAGTCTCGAACAGCAGCTTGCGACTGGTGGTGTGATCCTCCAGCATCTCGATTCCCGCAGCTGCCAGCAAGGGCAGGGTTTCCTGCAGTATTCGTCCTTTGGTCAAGGCCATGACCAGCGATTGGCCCTTGTTGTCTTTCATCATGCGTTCCTTATGGCAGGCGACGGATCCTCGCGCCCAGTAATTGCATTTTTTCTTCAATACATTCGTAACCGCGATCTATATGGTAGATCCTGTCTACCAGCGTTTCATTGTCAGCAACCAGTCCAGCGATGACCAGGCTGGCAGAGGCACGCAGATCCGTTGCCATGACGGGTGCACCACGCAAGGTCGGAACACCAGTGATGGTGACAGTGTTGCCCTGGACTTGCATGGATGCTCCCATCCGGTTCATTTCATGCACATGCATGAAGCGGTTTTCGAAAACAGTTTCGGTAATGATACCCACACCTGATGCGACAGCGTTCATCGCTGCAAACTGGGCCTGCATGTCGGTTGGAAAGGCCGGATGTGGAGCAGTACGAAGCGACACTGCTTTTGGACGTTTTCCATGCATGTCGAGCTCAATCCAGTCCTCGCCTACCTGAATCTGGGCACCTGCTTCCTCCAGCTTCAACAACACCGCCTCGAGTGTGCCGGGCACCGTGTCCTTGACTCGCACACGGCCGCGTGTCGCGGCGGCGGCAATCAGATAGGTTCCTGTTTCAATTCTGTCGGGCATGACGGAATAGCTGCAGCCATGCAGACGGGGTTTGCCGTTGACCACGATGGTGTCGGTTCCGTGCCCCTTGATCTCGGCACCCATGGCAATCAGGCAATTGGCCAGATCAACAACTTCAGGTTCCTTGGCGGCATTCTCGATGATCGTCTGTCCGTCGGCCAGAGTAGCCGCCATCAGCACGTTTTCTGTGCCTGTGACGGTGACCAGATCGAAGAAAATTCTGGCCCCTTTGAGGCGGCCATCAACAGAAGCCTTTATATAACCGTCTTCAACAACGATATTGGCACCCATTTTCTGCAGGGCCTGAATATGCAGGTTGACCGGCCGGCTGCCAATGGCACAGCCTCCTGGCAAAGCGACCTCTGCCTGGCCAAAGTGCGCCAGCATGGGTCCCAGGACCAGGATTGAAGCCCGCATGGTTTTGACAAGCGCATAGGGCGCGCTGAGTTTGCTCACTGTCGATGCATTGACCTCTACAGTCAGTGTCTCGTCCAGCATGGGTTCGATACCCATGCTGCCCAGCAGCTCCAGCATCGTGGTGATATCGTACAAATGCGGCAGATTGCTGATTTTGACAGTCTCGTCTGTCAACAGCGTCGCCGCCAGAATTGGCAATGCAGAGTTTTTGGCGCCTGCTGCACGGATTTCACCGCTAAGACTGACACCGCCCTGAATCAAGAGCTTGTCCATGAAAGGTCCCGTAAAGAGGAAAGGGTTGGATCAGGCGGCAGCGGCTTCGGCCGGTGTCATCAGTCGCATGGTCACCGCATGCACCGCGCCGCTTTGAATGTGCGGGTTAAGATGCTGATACACCAGTTGCTGACGCTTGACAGCGCCGAGACCCGAAAACACGTCTCCGACTGCAATAACCTGGAACTTGCCTGCCCCGCCATCCACTTTGATCTGGCAATCTGGCAGGGCAGCACTCAACAGCTCTGAAATATACTGTGCATCTAAACTCATTCGAAAACCTCTAACGGCGGGACCGGGGTCGGGACCTTACTGCCACGCCTCAATAACTGCGTCGATATCATTGTTGTTGCGCGCCATCAGCGCGGCAAACTGGGTATGGTACTGTCTGCGCAGGTTGATCCCGCCAACAAACAGGTTGCGCAGTTTCCACTCGCCCTGATCGTCTTTGAACAGCGCGTACTGCAGTTCTATCCGGGCTCCTTCGGAGTTGATCTGCATGCGCACGTTGGTTGGCGCATTGGGATCTTCCGGTGGATCCTGAGGTGGCAGATAAGTGAGTTCCTGACCACCGTATTCAACCAGGGCAGAACCGTAGAAACGCGTCAGAGTGCTGCGCAGCTTCTCGCCGAACGCTGTGAGCTGCGCGTCAGTGGCGTCTTCCGAAAATCTCGCCATCACGCCGCGTGCAACTTCACGGAAGTCCACAAACTTGCCGACTTCCTCCTCAATTCCCGCGTAGTAGCGAGTCGGGTCGGATTCAAAATAGGGTCTTAGTTCTTCGACTCGCGCTAAAAGCTCGTTTACCGACTGCTCGGCGGCTTCAACCGCAGACAGCTGATCGTTCTGGGCCAGTGCTGGCGACAGCGCTACCAGTGATACCGCGGTCAGCAGTGACATTAAATATTGACGCATGTTCGATTTCATCTCTGTTCTCCTTCCTGGCCCGTGCGGGCTGACGAGACGCGTGGTAACGGTCGTTTTCCACAGCGTTGCAGTGTACCTCAAATGAGAAAGACTATAAATTACTACTTGCAATGCAGGGTGTTACTCCGTCTAATGGGCGGCCCAGACAAAGCCTGCGTTCATCGTTTTTTGGTGCCATCAGCAGCTGGACAGTATGCATTTAACTGGAATTTCTATCCTGCAAACTCAACTATGCTCGTAAACATTTTGATAATCTGCCTTGGATTTGCCGGCCTGATATGGGGTGCCGACAAATTCGTTTTCGGCGCTTCGGCATTCGCCCGTAATATGGGCATACCACCCCTGGTCATCGGCCTGACAATCGTCGCTTTCGGCACTTCGGCACCCGAAATTTTTTCTTCCGCCGCATCTGCACTGGCAGGCGAGCCGGAACTGGCTATTGGCAACGCTATCGGTTCCAACATATTCAATCTGGGCATTGCGCTCGGCGTCGCGCTTGTCATCAAACCAATTACGCCACCAAAATCGCTGGCCCGCAAAGAACTGCCAGCGCTGATTCTGGTCAGTGTTATTTGCGGCCTGCTGATGTTCAACCGTTATATCGGGCCCATTGATGCACTTCTGCTGATTGCAGTGGTGACGTTTTTCATCTGGAAGTTATTCCGCGGCCATCGCTCAGGCGAGGTAGAGGCGATTGAAGAGGAGGAGATTCCAGACAATGTCAGTACCGGCAAAGCACTGGGATTCCTGTTACTGGGGCTGGCACTGTTGATCATCAGTGCCGAATATCTGGTCGACGCCTCCATTGAAATCGCCGCCATTCTCGGTGTCACCTCCGGCATTATCGGCCTGACACTGGTCGCACTGGGCACCAGTCTTCCCGAGCTGGCCGCGACTGTCACCTGTGCGCTGCGTGGTCACCACGAACTGGCAGTTGGCAATATCATCGGCTCCAACATCCTCAACATCCTGGTTGTACTGCCATTCCCCGGCCTGCTGGCCGCTGGTTATTTCGACAGCTCCCTGCTGACCCGTGATTACGTTGCCATGATGGTACTGACCGCGCTGCTGGTCGCGCTGTGTTATCCAGCGATCCGCGCCCGGCGTCAGCTGGGTCGCCTCAGCGGGCTGGCATTCATAATGCTTTACCTGGCATGGTTCGGCATAATGTATTATCAGATTCACTAGACTGGCGAGATTTCCATGGCCGACCCCCAATCACTGATCGACAGTGCGTTGCGCACTATTCGTATTGAACATGACGCGATCGCGGCACTGCTTCCACGCGTCGACGAGTCTTTCGCACGCGCCTGCCAGATCATGCTCGACTGCGAAGGCCGCATTGTCGTCACCGGCATGGGCAAATCCGGCCACATCGCCCGCAAGATAGCTGCCACCCTGTCCAGTACGGGCACCCCGGCCATGTTTGTGCACCCGGCGGAGGCCAGCCACGGCGATCTCGGCATGATTACCGGCAAGGACGTGCTGCTGGCACTGTCGAATTCCGGCACCACCGAGGAACTGGTAAACATCCTGCCGCTGATCAAACGCAAGGGTGTTCCCTTTATCAGCATGACCGGAAATCCTCACTCAAGTATGGCAACCACCGCTACCGTCAATATTGACGCCAGCGTGACCAAGGAGGCCTGCCCTCTCGGACAGGCCCCGACCGCCAGTACGACCGTCGCGCTGGTTCTTGGCGACGCACTGGCGATGGCACTGCTGGAGGCCAAAGGGTTCACCGAAGAAGATTTTGCATTTTCACACCCGGGCGGTCGTCTGGGTCGACGCCTGTTGCTCAAGGTCAGGGATATCATGCACAGTGGTGACAGTATCCCCAGGGTCAAGGCTGGCACCCTGCTGAAGGACGCGCTGTTTGAAATAAGCAGCAAAGGACTGGGTATGACCACGGTGGTTGACGACAGTGGCAGGCTGCAGGGGGTTTTTACCGATGGCGACCTGCGACGGACCCTGGATGCCGGCAAGGACATTACCCGCACCCTGATTACCGATGTCATGTCCGTGAACGGCAAAACTGTGTCCGTGGATGCCATGGCTACTGAAGCTGCCAGACTGATGGAAGAAAACCGAATCTATACACTGGTGGTGCTGGATGACAATCAACAGTTGAGTGGCATCATTCGCATGCACGACCTGCTGCAGGCCAATGTGGTCTAGGAGTACCGATGAAGTTTCTGACCGACTCTGCCGATGCCACTCGCCGCGCAGCCAGCATATCGCTGCTGCTGCTTGATGTGGACGGCATCCTGACCAACGGCCAGCTCTACTTTGGCGATCAGGGCGAAATTTTTAAAGCATTCAATACGCTTGACGGCCATGGCATAAAGCTGTTGCAGGCCAATGGTATTCGTGTCGGCATCGTATCCGGCCGCCACTCGCAGGCCCTTTCCACACGTGCCAGCGCTTTGGGCATCACCCTCATCAAAAGCGGACGCGAAGACAAGCTGACTGCCACCCGCGAGCTCTTGTCAGAGCACCCCTGCGACTTTGAACACATTGCCTTCATGGGTGACGACCTTCCCGACCTGCCGGTCATGATGCGCTGCGGGCTGGCAATTACTGTCCCCAATGCACATCCCAGTATTATCGAACGCGCGCACCTTTGCACAGACGGTGGCGGCGGCACCGGTGCAGTTCGCGAGGTAGCGGATTTTCTGCTACAGACGGCAGGCAAGTATGACGCCATCATCGCTGCCTGCGAGAGCGGACAGGATTCCTGATGCGTGCGCTGCGATACCTGATAAATCGACTGATTTCATTGCGCCTGAAAGGCTGGCTGGTGGCGCTGGCCCCAGCCGTTCTGCTGGCATGGCTGATGACTGGCGATCTGGATGTTTCCAATCCCGACCAGAGCAGCTCTCAGGTGCAACTGCCGTCGGGCGAACAGTATGAGGGATTCGGCCGTGACATTCACAGCCGTGTATACAATGACAGCGGCGAGCTGGAGTACACGATCGGAGCAGAAGCCCAACGCCTGTACACAGACGAGGTTACAGAGCTCGATTACCCCATGATCCGCATGTTTCAGCAGGGCCAGGAACGCTGGAATATATCCGCAGTATCAGGCAGAATTCGAGCCTCGTCGGGCGGCGATATTCAGGAACTGGAACTTCGGGACTCAGTTCAGGTGCGCCACCAGATGGGCGCCGATGACGCCATTCAGGTGCAGACTGCCTGGCTGATAGTCGAACCGCAGGCCGAGCGGCTGTATACCGACGCGCAGGTACTGATCAACGGCAATCGCATCGAACAGCGTTCTGTGGGCCTGCGGGCCAATTTCTCACTGGATTCACTGGAATTTTTATCAGATGTCGAAGGACGTTTTACAGACATATCACCGTAATCGGTCAATACGGCCACCACTGCTGGCACTGACTGGTAATCGGTACATTGCCAAAACTGTTTTCCTGGGCATCGCTCTGGCATTTGTATTGCCTTCGCTCGCAGCCGTAGCACCTTCAGACAGTACCGAGCGGATCGGATACTGGTCCGACGGTGGCGGCACCATCCAGACCGAGGGCAATGTGCGTACGATGACATTGCGTGTTAATGTTCGTATTGAGCAGGGCATGGTAACCATTTACGGTGATACCGCCACCGTTATCCAGAACACCGAAACCGGCGAACTGATTCGGGCAACCGTCCATGGCGAACCCGCGCGCTTCACGCGTGAAGCACCCCTGGCGTCGGAGACGATCACCGGTAGCAGTGACACCATCATCTATTACAACGAGCCAGGCGCCACTGCCGAGGCGCTGCTGTCCGTCGTGGAATTTGTGGGTGAAGCCAGCTTTACTCGCGGCGGCACGGCGCTGGAATGCTCGGAAATCAAGCATGTCATTGAAACAGCGGCAACGGATTCACCCGGCCCCTGCAGTGGTGTGTTTGCACCTGATGAAACCTCTGACGACGATTCGGCGGGCAACTGATGGATCTGCTGAGCGCCAGCCATCTGGCCAAGTCCTACAAGAGTCGCCAGGTTGTACGAGATGTATCCCTGACTGTAAACAGCGGTCAGATTGTTGGTCTGCTTGGCCCCAATGGCGCAGGCAAGACTACATGTTTTTACATGATCGTGGGCCTGGTAAATGCCGATAAAGGCAGGATCAGCATCAATGATCAGGACCTGACCGGGCTGCCCATTTTTGCCAGAGCACGCCTGGGGCTGGGCTATCTCCCTCAGGACTCCTCCATTTTTCGCAACCTGACTGTGGCCGATAACATCATGGCCATTCTGGAAACCCGCAAGGAACTGAGTGCCCAGCAGCGCGAAGAGAAGCTGGAAAGCCTGATTCAGGAATTCCACATCAATCACATTCGCGACAACAAGGGCATGAGCCTGTCCGGCGGTGAGCGCCGCAGGACTGAAATTGCCCGGGCGCTGGCCACCGACCCACGCTTCATCCTGCTGGATGAGCCATTTGCCGGTGTTGACCCCATCTCGGTCAGTGACATCAAGTCCATTATTCAACACCTGAAGGATCGTGGCATCGGTGTGCTGTTGACTGACCACAACGTTCGTGAAACGCTGGACATCTGTGAGAAAGCTTACATTGTCAGCGATGGCGGCATTATTGCCGAGGGTGACGCCCAACAGATACTTGCCAACCAGCGTGTGCGCGATGTGTACCTGGGCAAGAATTTCCAGATCTGACCATCAAATGTCGTGACAAAATCTTGAAAATCCCACTCAATATCGGCATGATGTTTGCTTTAATTAACCGGTCCACATCTGGCCCAGTAATTCACGAGATCGACCCCGTTCTAGCGATGCGCCTGATGTCATGAAGATTTCGCTCCAACTCAAACTCGGTCAACAACTGACCATGACCCCCCAGTTGCAACAGGCAATTCGTCTGCTGCAATTGTCGACGCTTGACCTTCAGAACGAGATTCACGAGGCACTGGAATCAAATCCAATGCTGGAGGTGGATGAGTCTCCTGACAGCGACAGCAGCGATAGTTACGAGAACAGCGATAACACAGACAAGACCAATGGCGCTGATGAAGCAACCGACTCGCGCACCTACGAGGAGCGCCAGAACGCCTTTGATGAGGTCACTGCGGCCACGCCTTCCAATACCGACAGCGATACCGGCGAAGCCGGCTGGGAGGAACACATTCCCGAGCAGCTTTCGGTGGATACCAACTGGGATGATATTTACCAGACTACATACTCCACGGGCAGCCCGATGGCAGACACGGATGATTTCGAATCACGTGACTCCGCTTCAGAAACTCTGCAGGACCACCTCAACTGGCAGTTAAACCTTACCAACATGTCGGATACCGACCGACTGATTGGCATGGCGATCATTGATGCCATTGATGCTAACGGCCAGCTGTCACTGAGCGTTGAGGCTATTCACGAAGGCCTGATGGATGATATCGAAGAGCTGGAAGAAGATGAGGTACTCGCCGTACTGCATCGCATTCAGCAGTTCGACCCGGTGGGTGTCGCCTACCGCGACCTGTCGGAGTGTCTGTTGATCCAGTTGAACCAGGTCCCGTCCGAACTCGAGACCGATCCCATACGGCACGCCAAGATACTGGTGCGGGACTACCTGGCCCTGCTGGGCAATCGGGACTACGCCCAGATCATGCGGCTCACGCGATTAAAAGAGCCGGAGCTGCGTGATGCGATTGCCATGGTCGAAAAACTCAATCCACGCCCGGGCGCCGATATCGCCCCATCCAGCGCCACCTACGTTATCCCTGATGTGATTGTCAGCAAAGACACCCGCAGCGGACGCTGGCGTGTCGAGCTCAACCCGGAAACAGCCCCCAAACTGCGTATCAACGCCGATTACGCAGCACTGGTCAAACGTTCTGATAACAGCTCCGATAACAATTATCTGCGCGATAACCTGCAGGAGGCACGCTGGTTCCTCAAGAGCCTGCAAAGCCGTAACGAGACACTGCTTAAAGTTGCCTCGCGCATCGTCGAGCATCAGCAGGGTTTCCTGGAACACGGTGAAGAGGCCATGAAACCACTGGTCCTGCACGACATTGCCGAAGCAGTGGAGATGCATGAATCAACCATCTCCCGGGTAACCACTCAAAAATACATGCACACGCCGCGCGGGATATTCGAGCTCAAGTACTTTTTCTCCAGTCACGTCAGTACCGCTGGCGGAGGCGAATGCTCATCAACCGCGATACGCGCACTGATCAAAAAGCTGGTCGCTGGCGAAAACCCGCGCAAACCACTCAGCGACAGCAAAATCACTCAGTTGCTGGAAGACCAGGGCATTAATGTCGCCCGCCGGACAATCGCCAAATATCGCGAATCCCTGTCCATCCCCCCTTCCAATGAACGCAAGCGGCTGGTCTGACACCTTGCCAGTCCGTTCGGCGCACGTTGCCAGCGCCTGCCCAAGGCACTAGAATGGCGGCTCTGGAAAACAGGACACAGCAATGCAATTAAGCAGCATACTTACCCCGGAACGCGCCCTGTGCAACCTGCCGGGTGTCAGTAAGAAACGATTTCTGACCACGATCAGTGAAACCATCGCAGAAACCACACCCAACCTGTCGGCTGATGCTATCTACACCGCGTTGCTGGCACGTGAGCAGTTGGGCAGCACCGGTATCGGCAATGGTATTGCCATCCCCCACTGTCGCGTTTCCGAATGCACAACAATCACCGGCACCCTGGTAAAGCTGGATGAGGGTATCGATTTCGATGCCGTCGATTCACAACAGGTCGATCTGCTTTTTGTACTGATCGTGCCGGCCGAGGAAACCGATGAACACCTGCGCGTGCTAAGCGCACTGGCACGCCTGTTCCATCAGGATGAATTCTGTCAGGCTCTGCGGGGCGCTCGCAGCAACCAGGAACTGTACGACATCGCCGTACGATTTGATCAGGAACAACAGGCTTAAGCCTGCCAGTTGACCCAACGATTCATTGAAGCAGGCTGTGAGACGTCGTGAAACTCTTGATTATCAGTGGTCGCTCCGGCTCGGGAAAAAGTACCGCCCTCAATATGCTCGAGGATCACGGTTATTACTGTATTGATAACCTGCCTGCCAGCCTGCTGCAGGCATTTGTTTCGCGCATTTGCCGCGATACACCCGAACTGCCCCGCGTTGCTGTCAGTATTGACGCGCGCAATATCCCTGAGGACCTGAAGAACGTCCCGCAGATCCTGCACGAGCTGCAGCTGTCGGCGCTCAATATTGAAATCATTTTCCTTGATGCCAACAGCCCGACGCTGATCAAGCGATTCAGCGAAAGCCGCCGGCGTCACCCGCTTACCAGCAACACGGTTGGATTGCGCGAGGCCATCATTCAGGAGCGCGAATTGCTGGAGCCCATTTCCGCTATGGCCGGGCTGTCGATCGACACCAGTACAATGTCGGTACATCAGCTGCGTGAAGTCGTTCGTTCACGAATTCTCGAAAAAAAGGATTCATCGCTGTCCGTGATGTTTGAATCATTTGGCTTCAAGAATGGTGTGCCGATTGATGCCGACTTTGTATTTGACGCCAGGTGCCTGCCCAATCCGTATTGGGACAGCCAGCTGCGCCCTCTCAGTGGGCTGGATGCACCTGTCGCCGATTACCTGAGCAATGAGCCGGATGTGCAGGCACTGCTGCAGGATATTGAGGCATTTCTGGATCGGTGGCTGCCACGCTTTGAAGCCAGCAATCGCAGCTATATGACTGTTGCAATCGGCTGCACAGGCGGCCAGCACCGATCTGTATTCCTGTGTGAACAGCTGAAACTGGCTTTTGCCGACAAGATCAACAATCTGCAGGTTCTCCATCGAGAGCTTCGACGACGTCAGGACAACACCAACGCAACATGATCGAATCGACCATCACTATCTGTAACAAGGCGGGTCTGCATGCCCGTGCCGCCTCCAAACTGGTTGGCGTCGTAAACAAGTACCAGAGCAAGGTGCACATCGGCAACGAAAAGCTTGTTGATGCACACAGCATTCTGTCATTGATGATGCTCGCTGCCGGCAAAGGCACCACATTGCGAATCGTGGTTGATGGCGATGACGAATCAGCGGCACTGGAAGACATCGTGGCGCTGGTAAACAACCGATTTGATGAAGGCGAGTGAGCGATAGCGTGACTGATTACAACGAATCCCCCTGGGATGACGACAACGAGACAGAGAGCAAGACCCGCCGCAAGCAGCGCATGACCGAGCTGCAGAAAATGGGTGCGGAACTGATGACTCTGAACAAGCGCCAGCTGGATCTTATTGATCTGCCCGAGAATCTGTTGTCGGCTATGCGAGAATACCAGCGCCTGCCTAACCGCCACGAAGCCAAACGCCGACAGATGCAGTTCATTGGCAAACTGATGCGTGCCGCCGACCACGATGCTATCCGTGAAGCACTGGACAAACTGCGTGCGCCTGATCGTCAGGAAATGCGCCGGGCCCAACAGATTGAAGCCTGGGGCGAGCGTTTGCTGCAGGGCGACGATGAGACGGTCGAGGCATTTTTGGCTGAATGGCAGCATGCCGAACGTCAGCCGCTCAGGCAATTACTTAGAAATTGCACCGATGCTGGTGTGAAACCTTTGTCAGCGTCTGAGGAAACTGGCTCCGCAAAGGCCGCGATGGAAAACACTCCGGAGGCAGACAGCTCCTCTCCTGCGGTGGTCGCCGCAAGAAAAGCCCGCCGTCGCCTTTTCGACTACCTGGGTCAGGTCATTGTCTGACGTCTGGTGACCATGCCAGAAAACTCCATCTGTCTGCGTATTCCAGGATCAGGGCATTCACAGCCCCCGCTGGCGAGTGGCCCTCGCCCTCCGCGGCATATAACCAGGCTGTAGCCTTGTCACCATGACGACGCTGCAACGCGGCAATCAGTTTGTAACTGTGCGCAGGCGCAACAATGTCATCACCAGGCCGTGCGACCGTCAGAACTGGCGGCAGTAAAGTCGGTGAATTCTCGCGAGTCAGTGCCTGGTGGTAGGAAGAATTGGCAAGCTGCCATTCTCTTGACTGCTCAACACCGGGGTCACCGTATTCCGCCACCCAGGACGGCGACCCTCCCAGTCGCAGAAAGGACGGCAGGTCATGCAACCCTGAATCGGCAACAACCGAACTAAAGACATCAGGCGCCTTTAACATGGCCATGGTGACCAGCAGCGCACCATGGCTGCGCCCCATCGCGGATACCTTGTTCCCTTGCGTCTGCAAAGCTGACGCTACATGGACAAACTCATCAACAGCCTGAGGCAGATCACCAGCAGGCCCCACGACGACGTAATGTCCACCAGCCAGCAGCCACACATAACGAGCAATGGAGAACCCCAACTCGATTGGCGCACCGAAACCACCATAGGTTTCGACCAGCACATGATTATTGATGTCCGGAATCTGCGAATCAGCATCCGTTTCTTTCTGAGGGGAAACCACAAAGTACGGGACAGTGCCATTCTCGCCTGCTGAATGGCCCATGCTGGACAATTCAAGCCTGACATCCAGATCAGCGGCAGGTGGCATATCCTGGCTCAGCAACTTCGTATTACCCGTGCTCAGGTCCAGCAAGGTCGCCTGCGGCGGTACGGTCAGGCCACTATAGGCCAGCAATAACTGCTGGGGCTCTATGGCGCGCATTCGATCAAGTCGCACCGGTTCTGGCAGTGCCACCTGCCCCACTATTACGCCATCCAGGCGTTGCTGGTAGAGCAACGATTGTCCATGGCGAAGGTATTCCACAAGGAAAACGTCGCCCACGACCTGCACGGAGGACAGCTGGGCGTTTTCGAGTGGCGCATCCAAGGACAGGGGTCGCAGCGCAGTATCCGCCAGAGAGGCCGTGTAAATGACAGGATCACCAGCCGGTCGACGCCTTTCACGACGATAAAAAATAAACTCATCGCCAATCGCGCCGGCAAACCATAAGCCGACATCGTCGCCCTGCCAGAACCCGTCGCCTCGAACGGGCATACCGGTAATCCAGCGCGCCAGTTGAGTGCCGGAGCGATCGGCCAGCAGTGTCAGGCGATGGCGACCTTGATGCGATTCAGCAACAATGACCCGCTCGGACTGCGGTACCGGCAGCAAAGCCTCAATAACCCAGCCTTCCTCAGGCTGATATACCGTCGCGCTGTTTGCTGACTCTGATGGTGTAGATCGCAGCTGATGATAATAAAGCGACTGAGCATCGCTGCTCCAGACCCCGTCCTGACTGCCAGCCCAGGCGGCAAGAACCGGGTTCTGACCGTTTGCACTCAATGCCAGACTGTCACCCGAATCGACAAAACCAACATGCCAGGCGTCAGCCAGTTGCAACAGGACTGCCGACCCATTCGCATTCACCGATACCGAGCGCCAGCTGTCAGATGTCACACCAGCGACTGGCGGCAAAGTCTGTCCAGCAGCAGCCACATCAAATGAGTTGCGGGATGCATCGCCGGGTGCCGGCAGCTCAGACCAGTAGAGTTCGTAATGGTCCTGCATGCCTGGATTGAAATAATAGAAATAACGTTGCCCGGCGACAGCAACTGCCTGAATGCGGGCATAGTCCCAGCTTTGAGCCATCAATCGCTGCCATTGCTCACGGCTGGGCAGTCTGGACAGCATTTCAACGGTGCGTGCCTGCTGAACCTGGCGCCAGGCCCGGCTTTGCCCGTTATCTGTCTCAAGCCACCGAAAGGGGTCGGCTGTCGGCTGTGCGCTGATGGATTCAGACAGCAGCACCATAGCAAGCGCCATGATCCGCAGCACGATCGCGCCAGCGCCGTTATGACGGTACTTTCCCGGCACTCTCAGCAGAACATGCTCTGGTTGATGATGCCCGCACCCCATGCTGTGTCACCTTCAGTGCTTGAACAGCGCCAGCAGGGTCTCACGCAACCAGCGATGTGACGGGTCGCTGTCCGACTGGCGGTGCCAGTAAAGGTGCAAGTCCAGGGGCATGGTTTCGAAGGGAAGTTTGCGCAATGTCAGCTGGTATTGGGACGCCAGGTAACGTGGGACGGTCAGTACCAGATCGGTGCCACGCACCACTTCGGCAGCGACCCGGTAGTGCTGAACTCGCAGTTGGATGCGACGTTCAGCCTGATGGCGCAGCAGGGCCATATCGACCTGCCCCAGTCCCCTGCGGCGGCTCGACACATGGATATGACTCAGGGCGAGGTAAGCATCCAGTGTCAGTGGCTGCTGTGACATGGGATGGTCGGGGCGCATGGCACACACATAGTCATCCTTGATCAAGGACTGGTGTGACACCTGGGTATCTTCTATCAGGGGTACATCGACAGCAAAGTCCAGCTCACCTCGTGACAACTGACGTACAATCTCGTGACGCTTGGTATAGTAGCTCTGCAGTGACAGGTGTGGCGCATGCTGCTCGAAATGCGGAAACAGCCTGGGCAGGATGACCGCCTCGGCCAGATCCGTCATGCTGAAATGATAGGTACGTTCTGCAGAATCCGGTGAAAAGTCCTCGCGCTCAAGAACACTCGCATTCAACATCCCCAATGCAGCAGAGATGTTCTGGGCAATACTGTCTGCTACAGGCGTCGGCAACATGCCTTTCGAGGTGCGAACAAAAAGCTCGTCGTTGAACACTCGTCGCAGCCGCGACAGTGCATTACTGACCGCCGGCTGGGTGATCGACAGAGCCTTCGCGGCCTGAGTCAGATTACGCTCGGTATAGATCGTGTCAAATACCAGAAACAGATTAAGATCCAGCTTTTTCAGAGCACGGCCCCCTTTTATTGTCGCAGTCGCCAGTCCTTGTGCTGTTTCCAAGCTTGAGACCTATGTGTGACTTGCCCTGCTTTATGTATTATTCTCGTGAATGATACTCAAATTCCGCAATAATACAAATCAATAGTATGGATAAATTTAAATGAGTCAGTTGTATCTGGTCCGCCATGGACAGGCGTCGTTCGGTGCCGACAATTATGATCAATTATCGGAGCTGGGTGAGCAGCAGGCCGTCTGGCTTGGTGATTATTTTCGCGAACTGGGTGTGACGTTTACCCGCGCCATCGCAGGCTCCATGAAGCGTCAGCAGCAGACAGCACAGGGCATCCTGCTCGGCGCCGACCAGCCTCTGAGCGTTTCCATCGATGCCGGCTTTAATGAGTTTGACTTCCATACCCTGGCCGCAGTTTATTGCCACAGTGCCGGTATGGAAGTACCCTCGGTCAGCGATGGTGGACGTCTGTTTTTCCAGATGCTGCGCAAGGCCATGCATACCTGGTCGCGTGATGAGCTGCATGCGAGCCACAATGACAACTCATCACACTCACTGGAGCGCTGGCAACAGTTCCATGATCGGGTGCACAACAGCTTGCATTCCCTGACCGCCCTTGAATCGGGCGAAACTGTGCTGGTTGTCAGTTCTGGCGGCGCAATGGCCATGGCCGTGTCACAGATTCTGGGGTGCGGAGTCGATACGCTGATCGACCTCAACATGCAGACACGCAACACCGGCATACACCATTTTCATTTCAGTCAGCGCGGCTTTCAGCTGACCACTTTCAACGCGCTGCCGCACCTGCAGAGACGCGACCGCTTGCACGCGCTTACCTACACCTGAATGCAGGACTTCTGACAGCGAAATGAGACCTGAAGGCAATGCCCGACCGGAACTGGCACCATGAACAACAATAATGCTTTGGCAAATTGGCTTAACACTCATATCGATGGCTGTGACGGCCAGTATCAACTTGAAAAGTTTGCAACTGGACAATCCAATCCCAGTTTTCTGCTGCAGTGCGGAGGTCAGCAGTTTGTCCTCAGGCGTAAACCGCCTGGCGAACTTTTGGCTTCGGCTCATGCAGTAGATCGCGAGTATCGCCTTATCAGTGCACTTCGGCACACTGACGTGCCGGTGCCCCAGGCCCTGGCACTGTGTACCGACGACAGCGTGATTGGCAGCATGTTTTATGTGATGAGCTACGAGCCGGGCGACATATTGTGGGACCCGGCGTTGCCCGATGCTGAGACAGCTTTACGGCCGGCGTACTATCACTCGCTGATAGGCGCGCTAGCAACCTTGCACGATGTCGACTATGAGAGTGTCGGGCTGCAGGACTTTGGCCGGCCAGGGAACTATTTTGAGCGCCAGCTGACACGCTGGCACAAACAGTATCAGGCCTCGCAAACCACCGAACTGCCTGCCATGGATTCTCTGATTGCATGGCTGCAGCGCAATATGCCGCCTGATGACGGTGCCAGCAGCATCATTCATGGTGATTACCGTCTGGACAACGTCATGTTCCATAAGGGATCACCACAGATCCGCGCAGTACTGGACTGGGAGCTGGCGACGCTGGGACACCCAATGGCTGATCTTGCTTACTACCTGATGGCGCTTCGGCTGCCCGACGAAGGCGAGATTCGGGGCCTGCAGGGCAAGAATCTGAAGGATCTGAATATCCCAGAAGAAGCGGAGCTGATTGACCTGTACTGCCAGCAGCGCCAGCTAGCCTCACCGCGACACTGGAACTTCTATATGGCATTCTGCTTCTTCAGACTGGCAGCCATTCTGCAGGGCGTCTACAAACGTGGCCTCGACGGCAATGCCTCTAATGAGCGAGCGCTGCGCATGGGAGAGCTGGTGGCACCACTGGCGGAAATGGGGCTGGCCTCGGTTGACTGACGAGTGCTACCATCGAAGCAATAATAAAAACTGAGGGTGTGTTATGCGCGACAAACACGCACGAGCCTATTGGCGGGCCAACGTCAGAATACTGGCGGGCCTGTTGTCTGTCTGGTTCTTCATTTCCTACGTCTGTGGCATCCTGCTGGCCGACACGCTGGATGCAATCCGGTTCGGCGGTTTCAAGCTCGGTTTCTGGATCGCACAGCAGGGATCCATCTACGTTTTTGTGGTGCTGATCATTGTTTATGTTGTGCTGATGGACCGATTGGATGCGCGCTACCGAAGCGATAGCGAGCAAGGTGTATCCAGGGAGGATCAGTCATGACGGTTCAGCTGTGGACCTATATTTTTGTTGCGCTCTCTTTCGGTTTATACATAGGCATTGCCGTCTGGTCGCGCGCCGCCTCAACCAATGATTTTTACGTAGCTGGCGGTGGTGTTCACCCTCTCGCCAATGGCATGGCAACTGCCGCCGACTGGATGTCGGCAGCGTCATTCATCTCCATGGCAGGCCTTATCTCTTTTCTTGGACGCGACGGTGCGTTTTACCTGATGGGCTGGACTGGCGGTTATGTGCTTTTGGCGCTGCTGCTGGCTCCCTACCTGCGCAAGTTTGGCAAGTACACCGTGCCGGACTTCATCGGTGATCGCTATTACTCTCGCAGCGCGCGCCTGGTGGCAATTTTCTGCGCCATTTCGGTGTCTTTTGTTTACGTCTGCGGCCAGATGCAGGGGGCAGGTATCGTTTTTTCCAGGTTCCTGGAAGTTGATATCACTACCGGTGTGATAATAGGCATGGCTATTGTGTTCTTCTATGCCGTTCTGGGTGGCATGAAAGGCATCACATATACGCAGGTTGCTCAGTACTGCGTACTGATTTTCGCTTACATGGTGCCAGCCATCTTTATCTCGCTGATGATGACAGGCAACCCCATTCCTCAAATTGGTTTTGGTTCCGAACTGACTGCAGAGTATGGTGGTGGCTATCTGCTTGACCGCCTGGACAGCTTGAGCCAGGACCTGGGCTTCGCAACCTATACCGAAGGTCAACGTGCGACGCAGGACGTCTTTTTCATCACTGCCGCGCTGATGTTCGGCACAGCCGGACTGCCACACGTGATCATCCGGTTTTTCACCGTGCCAAGCGTCAGGGACGCGCGCAAGTCAGCGGCCTATGCGCTCATCTTTATTGCCATTTTATACACGACTGCACCAGCAGTTGCAGCATTCGCACGCACCAACTTATTAAATACCGTTGACAACGCCGTATACGAAGAGCTGCCGTCCTGGTTCAGCACCTGGGAAACAACCCAGCTGATCTCTTTTGACGACCGCAACGGGGATGGCCGGGTGCAGTACTCGGGCGATGCGGAAACCAACGAACTGCAGGTCAATCGCGACATCATGGTGCTCGCCAACCCCGAGATTGCCCAGCTGCCCAACTGGGTGATTGCGCTGGTAGCGGCAGGCGCGCTGGCGGCGGCGCTGTCAACGGCCGCCGGCCTGCTGCTGGTCATTTCAACGGCTGTTTCGCATGACCTGCTTAAACGCAGCCTGATGCCGGGGATCAGTGAGAAGCAGGAACTCCTGTTTGCCCGGCTCGCCATCTTTGTCGCTATTCTGATCGCAGGATATTTCGGCATCAATCCACCCGGGTTTGTCGCCGAGGTAGTCGCCTTCGCGTTTGGACTGGCTGCCGCATCATTCTTCCCGGCGATTGTACTGGGCATATTCTACCGCCGCATGAACCGTGAAGGAGCGATCGCCGGCATGCTGGCAGGCTTCCTGTTCACTGCCGGTTACATTGTCGCCTTCAAATTTGTGGTACCCGAACTCAGCACACCTGAACACTGGTGGTTCGGAATATCACCAGAGGGCATTGGCACCCTGGGCACACTGATCAATACCGTGGTGGCACTGACTGTCAGCCGCCTGTATCCAGCGCCACCGCGTGACATCCAGAACATGGTTGAGGAAATTCGATTGCCAGGCGCGGTGCCCGCAGCAGTCAATCATCCGTAACATCGATTGTGGGCGCGGCGGGTCTGGCTTCGACCTGCCGCGCCAGGCGATCGCGCAATGCGTCGGCCAGAGAATGATAGGCCCTGGCGATCGGACCATCCGGCTGGGCTATTGTCACCGGTGTGCCAGCATCCCCCTGTGATCGGATCAGCCTGTCCAGCGGCAGGGATCCTATCAGCGGGGTATCAAAGTCCTGCGCCAGGCGATCGCCGCCGCCCTCGCCAAAAATCGTCTCAATATGCCCACAATTGGAACAGACATGCTGGCTCATGTTCTCTACCACGCCCAGCAATGGAACCCTCACCTTGCGAAACATCTCCATGCCTTTGCGAGCGTCAGACAGCGCCACATCCTGAGGCGTGGTGACAATAACAGCACCACTGACACGCGCAGTCTGCGTCAGGCTCAACTGTATGTCACCGGTCCCGGGCGGAAGATCAATGATCAAATAATCCAGTGCCGACCACTGGGTGTTGAGCAGCAGCTGATTGAAGGCACCAACGATCATTGGCGCGCGCCAGACCATGGCAGTTTTCGCATCGACCAGAAAACCTATTGAATTGGTCTCGATGCCGTGGGCCACCAGTGGCAACATGATTTTTCCAGGTTTGACCTGCGGACGTGTTCCGTCTGGAACTCCCAGCATCAGCGGCAGGCTGGGCCCGTAAATATCCGCATCCAGCAAACCTGTTTTATAACCCTGTTGATGTAGCGCCACCGCCAGGTTCACCGCAGTCGTTGACTTGCCTACTCCACCCTTGCCTGACGCAATACAGATAATGTGTTTTATGGTTGCCAGCGACTCCATGCGACCCTCCCGCTCAGACAGACACTGCCTGGCTTAATTGCTGTAACTGTAAGAGGCGTGAGTTTAGCAGGCTGTTGCGCTTAGACACACTTGCAGTCTTGATATTGGCAGCAAAACCATGTTCTATTTGACATCGTACATTAATAGAATCCGGTAAATCTGGTTGGATCATGACAACGTCTGTTAAACACACTGCAAGAGTCGAGAACAGCCAGGCTGCCCGCAGCAGCTATGGCTTGAGACACTGTTTACGACACACGGTGGCATTTGTCGTGACCTCCGCGCTGCTGGGCAGCATCGCAGTCGCAGCTGAGGAACAACCCTCCAGCATGGGAAACGACCCACTGGCCAATGCCCAGCAATCCTTCGAGCACCCGGTCAAGTATGCAATCTACTCCCCAGCATGGCACCTCAGCACCAATGCCGGCCTGCGCATCGTTGCACAGAACCAGAGCGACGAAGCCATCGAATTGAAAAAGGTTGTGTTCACAGATGAGTCGGGGGAGGAGCCGCCCTCGGAGCTGCTGTTGAACCTGACGGTACCCGCCCACGGCTGGGCCGAGACCCAGGTTGCCTATCAGGAGCTTCTGGCCGGAAATGACTGCGTGGAACGCACCATGGAGGATGACTGGAAGCTGGTGGAAATTTCCAACTACACGCTTAATCCGTCGGTGCGTGGTCTGATTATTGAAAACACCCGCTCATTTCGAATTTATCAGTGCGTACGCAGCGTTCGCGCACACTGGCACAACATCGACCAGGATATCAGCGGAGAAGGCCCGCAATGGTTGATGTACCACTTTGAACGGCTACCCATCGACTGATGCACCTGCAGATTACCTGCTCTGCTTAGTTGCTTAGCGACTGCGCCTCTCTGACCAGACGGTCCTTGCGCGATTCCAGCTCGGAGATAAGAGCCTTCTGGAGGGGCTCGGCGGTCTGCCCATTCGCATCCACATTGTCGTACTTGCTCTGCTCGGTTGCCAGCATCTGCAGCAGTTCCTCGGCGGCCGTAATCGCCTCACGCAATCGTGCATTGGCCTGTTCGCGCCGACTGATGCGGGCCTCGTACTCGGCCAGTTGCCGTTCCATCGCAGCAATACGCTCTTCCTCGGCCTGAGCCATGCGCGCCCGCTCGGCTGCCATTTGCTGTTGCTGCAGCACTGCTGCCTGGCGAGCCCGCTCCTCAGCTCTTTGTTCTGCTTCTTCTCTGGCCGCCTCAGCTGCCTCACGTTCCCGCTGAATAATTGCCAGCTGCTCCCGCAATTCACGCTCGCTGCGTTCAGCCTCGAGCCGTGCACGTTCTGCCTGCTGGAATTGAACCGCCAGTTCTCTGGCCTCGGCCTGAGCCGCCGCCTGCTGCTCCATCATAGCCTGCTGTTCGGCCTGCGACGCGCAGCCAGCCAGCACCATTAAAGTCACTGCCCCGACCAACAGGCGCAGCGATGCTGTGTTTAAGCGAATCATCTTCATACCCTTGTCTACAATCAGGATCAGGGACAGGCAAGCGGGCTTGCCGCATCAAATAGAACGATTTCCATACTTTACCACACCAATCAGACGATTGAGCAGCGCTCAGTCCAGATTGGCTGTCGACCACCAACTTACTCTATAATCGATTGCGCCACAGAGGCCCACGAGCCAACTCACCGATACCGTGAACCATGCCCAGAACGTTTCTACGACATTTCATTTTCATACTCGGTCTGCTAATAGCATGTCTGTTGGGCCTGGGCATGCTGATCCTGAGCACATCCCCGAATGTGACTGGAAATGGGGCTCTCAATGAATCAGAACGCCGCGAAGTCGAGCAACTGATTGCCGATTACAGCCCCAACCGCCTGAGGGGCAGCGGCGAACAACAACTGACGCTGGATGCCCACGAGCTGACCATGCTCGGCAACGTCCTGCTAAACAGCGTTCCCGGCCTGCAACCAGCCGCGATGAGAGTGGCAATCAGCGGTGCAACTGCTGATGGCGAGATCAGCATCCCGCAAACTCTCGGCCCCTTCGGCACCGTCTATCTCAACCTGAGCGCAAGTTTTGCCCAGCAGGGTGACAGCGTTCGACTGACATCACTGCGAGCCGGCAGACTGCCAATACCGCGCTACTTCACGAATGCCGCACAAGCCTGGCTTGCCAGCCGTCTGCAGGCGGCTGGCACCCCAAGAGAAGAGTTGCTGGTGTTGAGACGAAATCTGGACAACACCGCGCTGGCCAATGACGAGCTGCAACTCAGGCTGCAATGGAACGAACAGACTCTGGAACGTCTGCGCAGCCAGGCCCGGCAGTGGGCCATTTCCGCTGAGGATCGTGAACGAGTGCGTGCCTATTATCAGGAAATCGTCCGCATCGCTGAACAACAGGCCGTCGACAATCGCTTTGTATCCCTGCACCGCTTCCTGCCATCACTGTTCACGCTGGCGGTCGAGCGCAGCGACTCGGCAGACGACGCTATCGCGGAGAACCGTGCTTTATTACTGACCCTGTCCATGTTTACCAATGAACTGCCCGTCAGTGACCTGCTGGGGCCCCAACCCGACATTCAGCCAGGCGAGGCCGATACCCGGGCCACTGATCTGCGCACAATGATGTTCTACCGGCACGATCTCAGTCTGCACTTTACCACCGCTGCGGCGATCGCCGCTTCGGCCGGTGTTGATCTGGCGGACATACTGGGAACCGCCAAGGAAGTCTATGATTCGCGACAGCGCAGCGGTTTCAGTTTCAGCGACCTGACAGCCAATCTGTCAGGCATGGCGCTGGGAGAGGCCGCCACACAGCCCGAAAGTGCACAGCAACTGCAACGCCGGATGGCTGCAGCACAGGCCGAGACCGACTATATGCCCACCCCAAGGACCGATGCAGACGGAATGACCGAGGAGGAATTCGCGCAACGCTTTGTAGATCGGAGCAGCGACGTTTACAATAGCAGGCTTTCCGATATCAATGAGTTAATAGCGGCTTTGCCGGTTTACACGGACTGATCATTCAGCATGACAACATCAGACAAGCAGGGATTCATCACGGCAAACCTGCACGCCGACCGTAATGCCAAACCTGAACACGGTGTGCTGCACAAGCCTGTGCACACTTCAGTTGCATTCAGCTACGACGATGCACGCGATCTGGCGGCAGTCTTTCAGGGCAAAAAATCAGGCTTCAATTACGGCCGTCAACAGAACCCCACGGTCAATGCTCTGCAGGACCGCGTCACCCAAATGGAAGGCGGCATTGCCAGCACCGCATTTGCGACAGGAATGGCGGCTATTGGTTCGGCAATGTTCGCCCTGCTGAAACATGGCGACCATATTATCTCCAGCGCATTCCTGTTCGGAAACACCAACAGCCTGTTTAACTCGTTCAAAAAATTTGGGGTTGAAGTCAGCTTTGTCGATACAACCTCAGCCGAGGCTGTTGCGGCGGCGATTCAACCCAACACCAGGCTTGTCTTTACGGAAACGATCGCCAACCCTGTCACCCAGGTCGCCGACCTTAAAGGTATTGGCGAATTGTGCAGCAAACACGGCATCATTTATATCGTCGACAACACGATGACCTCGCCGTGGTTCTTTAAGCCGGTCAATGTTGGGGCCAGTTTGATTATTAACTCGCTCACCAAGTTTATAGGCGGTCACGGTAATGCACTTGGAGGCATGCTGACCGACACAGGTCTGTATGATTGGCAGGAATACCCGGGCATTGATGACACCTACAAAAAAGGTGACCCGGCGCTATGGGGAACAACCCAGATTCGCAAAAAAGGCCTGCGGGATTTTGGTGCCACGCTCGGACCGGAGGCTGCCCATCACCTGGCGGTAGGCTCAGAAACCCTGCCCCTGCGCATTGAACGGGCGGCCGACAACGCTCTGAAACTGGCGCAGTTCTGTGAACAGCACTCTCGTATCAATAAAGTGTTCTACCCCGGACTGCCATCGCATCCGCAGCATGAGCGCACACGCGAGCTGTTTCGCAAACCCGGCGCTCTAATGAGTATTGAACTGGATGACAGCATTGACTGCTTCGACTTTCTCAACAAACTGACCTGTGTGGTTGCTTCAAGCAATCTCGGCGACGTCCGCACACTTGCGATTCCGGTTGCTCATACTATTTTTTATGAAATGGGTGCCGAGCGCCGCGCGTCAATGGGTATCAGTGACAACCTGATCCGACTGTCTGTGGGAATCGAAGACATTGATGACCTCATTCACGATTTTGAAGAGGCGTTGGCTATATGATTACACTTTGCCACCAGTCCGACATCGAGGAAGGCCGCGCCAAGGGATTTGATGTGAATGGCAAACAGCTGTTCGCGGTTAAAAAAGACGAGCAGCTTTTTCTGTATTACAACTACTGCCCGCATCTTGGCACCCCACTGGAATGGCTGGAGGATCAGTTTCTCGATCCGGATGGTGTCTTTATTCAATGCGCCACCCATGGCGCCCTGTTCCAGATCGAGAACGGTCAGTGTATTCAGGGCCCCTGCAAAGGCAAGTCGCTAAAACCAATCCCCTTTGAGCTGGGCAATGGCTTCATGATGGTTGAAGAATCGCAGGTCGCCCTGCTTGGTCGCCTCTGAGGTCCGCAGGCGCTTTTCAGCCAGACAGCAGGGCTTTGGCCAGACGCTCAACCGCTCGCTCCATATCGGTCAGTGACCGTGTGTAGGCGAAGCGGACATAACGTCTGGCATTATGCTCACCAAAATCCGTACCTGGCGTCAGTGCCACGCCATGGTTCTCCAGCAGGTTTTGGCAAAACGCCTCGCAGTCGTCCGAAAACTGATCAATTCCGGCATAGCAGTAGAACGCACCTTGTGGTTGCCACGGCAGGCTGAATCCAAGTTGAGGCAGGGCACTGGCCAGGAAGTCGCGCCGCTGCCTGAATGCCTCGCGCCGGGCCTCATGTATCTCTATCGATGCTGGATCAAATGCGGCCAGGGCTGCGTGCTGCGAAGCTGTGCAGGCAGCAATGAACAGGTTCTGAGCCAGTACATTGGCGGTGGCAGCAAAGCTCTGCGGCACGACCAGCCAACCAACACGCCACCCGGTCATACCAAAATATTTCGAAAAACTGTTGATGACAAAATTCTGTTCACCGAAGGCAACAGCTGTCGGCAGGTCACCCATGGGCCGGCTCTGTTCCCGCGCGCGGGTGAAGTCCAGTCCATGGTAAATCTCATCAACCAGCAGGTGGACACCGCGCCGCTGCGCCCAGTAGCTAAGCTCCTGCAAGGCAGCAGATTCAATGACCGCGCCTGTTGGATTGGCGGGCGAAGCCAGCCACAGACCTTTGACACTATCGGTGTAGATGGCATCCAGCTGACTGATTGATGGCGCCGCCTGGCCAGGTGTTTCCGGTGCAAGCAGCACCGATCGACCGCCAGCCAACTGCACGTAATTCCGATTGCATGGGTAGGCAGGATCCGGCATCAGTACATGATCGCCAGGGTTGATTAGCAGATTGGACAACAGCACCAGGGCGCCACTGGCACCTGGCGTAATGATGATGCGAGATGGTTCAACATCTACTTCGTGATGCTCAGCGTAAAACCGGGCAATGCGTTCGCGCAGAGCAGACAGGCCTGATGCTGCCGTGTAACTGGTCCGGCCAGACTGTAATGCCTGAACGCCCGCAGCAACAATGGGGTCGCAGGTCGTAAAGTCAGGCTCACCGACCTCAAGATGAATGATGTCACGGCCCTGCACTTCAAGCTGCATGGCTCGCTCGAGCACATCCATGACCCTGAATGGATTCACTTTTTTGGCCCGATCGGTCGCCTGAAACGGCAGTTTTGTCATGCTTTTTTACCTGCTTTGCAGTGGTCAAAATTCAGCGTCGCAACATAACATTTTTTGTAGCCTGGACGATAATAATCTGGTAGCTTACTGCGCTTGCTGAATCCGACACCGCCGTCAGGGACGCTCTGCCAGTGAATAAGAGCAGGATGAGCGGGGATCAGGCAGTAATTCTGTTGGCAAGCGTGCAGGATCGCGCTACTGTTAAGAGTCAGATTTCGATCACCGGCGACGGCACCGAAATTATGGAAAACCCGCAAGGGTACGAGGCCTGGTTAACCATGTCCAAGACACAAACGAGCATCGCAACTGACAGTGCTTCGGTTCTGAAAACGTTCACGCCCTACAAGATCAAGAAGGGCGAGGAGTACATGAACGAGGCTCAGAAAGAACATTTCAAGGCCATACTTCGCAGCTGGCGCAATCAGCTCATGGAAGAAGTGGATCGCACAGTGCATCACCTGCAGGACGATGCGGCGAACTATCCGGATCCAGCAGATCGGGCCACTCAGGAAGAAGAGTTCAGTCTCGAGCTGCGCACCCGTGATCGCGAGCGCAAGCTGATCAAGAAAATCGACTCTACTATCGAAAAGATTGCCCAGGATGACTACGGATACTGTGAGTCCTGTGGCATAGAGATCGGCATTCGCAGACTCGAAGCCCGACCGACGGCCGACAAATGCATCGACTGCAAAACACTCGATGAGATCCGCGAAAAGCAGTGGGGAGCCTGAACACGGCTACATAGGCCGTTTCGCTCCCTCACCAAGTGGCGCTCTCCACTTTGGCTCCCTGCTGGCAGCCCTCGCCAGCTATCTTGATGCGCGTGCGCACAGCGGCCAATGGCTGGTGCGCATGGAAGACCTTGACCCCGCCCGCGAGCCACCCGGCGCAGCTGATCAGATCCTCCGGACACTTGAAGCATTCGGGCTGTTCTGGGATGGTCAGGTAATCTATCAAAGCCAGCGACAGGCAGCCTATTTTGAGGCACTCGAGCAACTACAGCATCAGAGCCTTACCTTCCCCTGCACCTGCTCCCGCAAGCGCATAAAAGCCATGGGGGGCGTATACGATGGCAAATGTCGAAAGCGTCAAAGCCCGCCACGGCATGACTTTGCCACACGCCTGAAAGTAAGTGACGAACTTATTTGCATACCCGACCAGATTCAGGGCGACTTCGTACAGAACCTGCTTCACCACTGCGGCGACTTCATTCTGCAGCGTCGCGACGGGCTGATTGCCTACCAACTGGCCGTGGTTGTTGACGATGCATGGCAACAGGTAACTGATATTGTGCGTGGTTACGACCTGCTTGAATCGACACCGCGCCAGGTGTTTCTGCAGCGTTTGCTGGGTTACCCTACGCCCGAATATGCCCATATTCCCGTCGCCGCCAACGACCTCGGGCAAAAGCTCAGCAAGCAGCATTTTGCGCGGCCGTTACTGGCCAGCGAGTCTCGACAGGCCACTCATAAAGCTCTGGAATTTCTCGGTCAACAGCCTCCAGCTGAGCTCGCCAGCGAGGCTGCATCAATTCAGATTGACTGGGCTGTCGAGCATTGGGATATACATAACGTGCCCAAGTTGGCTAATATCCCGGTTTCACCCATGTTGAGCTGAATGCCGAACCAGAATCGGAAACGTCATGTATCTGCCACCTGCAACACTGATTGTCATACTGTTTACTTACCTGGTGTTTCTGGTCAGCGTGGAATGGGCCATGCAGATGGACGGCGCATGGTATCGCCCCTTTGTGCTGTGTTTTCTGGTGATAGCCGCGGGCGCATGGGCATACCGGGAACAGAACTCCGATGAGCTTTGAACTCAGTACATTATTCGCGCTGGGTATTGGTTATCTGGCCATTCTGTTTGGCATCGCTTTCATTACAGAAAAGGGCTGGATACCCGAGCGCGTGGTGCGCCATCCCATCGTGTATGTTCTCTCGCTCGGTGTGTTTGCCAGTGTCTGGTCCTATTACGCGTCTACAGGCAATGCCTTCAGGGACGGTTTCGGCTATCTGGCACCGTTTATCGGTATATCCCTGGCCTTCCTTCTGTCGCCGCTTATACTGCGCCCCATTCTGAATCTGACAAAGACCTATCAGCTCAGCTCACTCGCGGACCTGCTGGCGTTTCGCTATCGCAGCCCCTGGGCCGGCACACTGACGACACTGATCATGCTGATCGGTGTCATGCCACTGCTCGCCCTGCAGATTCAGGCGGTAGCCAATACAGTAGGCCTTTTATCACCAGACGCGACTCAGACCACTCTGGCACTGACCTTCTGTCTGCTGATCACGCTGTTTGCGATATTTTTTGGCACCGGCAAGGGCTCCGGCCGCGAGCGTCATGACGGCCTGGTCATGACCATTGCGTTTGAGTCACTGGTTAAATTGCTGGCCGTATTGCTGGTCGGCTGGTTTGCCGTTCATGAGGGATTTGGGGGCTTCGCCGCCATGGAGGAGTGGCTGCAGGACCAGCCGGAACTGCTGCGACGCCTGAAAGAGCCAGCGCCTCCCGGCACGTTTCAGGTTCAGATGCTGATATTCTTTACGGCTGCTGTGGCGACGCCACACATGTTTTACATTACATTTCACGAGAACAATCACCCCAGAGCACTGAATGTTGCCAGCTGGGGTCTGCCCCTGTACTTCCTGTTGTTGAGCCTGCCGGTGCTGCCCATCCTCTGGGCAGGTCTGAATTCGGGCAGCCTGACGCCCATGGAGTACTACCCGGTCACCTTGGGTATTGACTACGACACACCCCTGATGACGCTGATCGGCTTCCTGGGCGGACTGTCAGCGGCCAGTGGCCTGATTATTGTTATCACCCTCGCCCTGTCGACGATGTGTCTGAACCACTTGATCCTGCCCATCTGGCAACCCAGGGCAAACCAGGATATCTACCGGTGGCTGCTGTGGAAACGTCGTGCCTTGATTGCTGCACTGATATGGGGTGGCTTCCTGTTTTACTACATCCCCTCAGACAGCCAGAGCATTCGTGCCGTCAGCAACATTGGCCTGGTGGGCAGCCTGCAGTTTCTGCCGGCAGTGATAGCGCTACTTTACTGGCCGCGTGGCAACAAAAAAGGTTTCATGGCCGGTGTGGCGGCTGGCACGGTAATCTGGGTGACCTTGTTGGTATTGCCGGTGGCGACCGGATTCAATCTGGTGGTGCTGGATGGCATGAACACACGCGTCATCATAGCCCTGTCGCTGATCTGCAACATCATCCTGTTCATCACCGTGTCACTGATGACCCGCAGTTCGACTGAAGAAAAAGTGTCTGCAGATATCTGCTCAGTCGACAACCTGCGGCGCCAGCGACGTGCCAGGGTCAGCGCCGGTTCGGCCGATGAGTTCATATCCCAGCTCACCAAACCCCTGGGCGAGCGGACCGCAACACGAGAAGTCATGCAGGCTCTTCGTGACCTCAACATGGACAAAAAAGACAAACGTCCCAAGTCGCTGCGTTTACTGCGCGGCCGCCTGGAGGCAAACCTGTCGGGTCTGCTCGGCCCTGCCATTGCACATGACCTGATTGATCGATTCCTGCCCTACACGGCCAACAGTGAACCCGGCGCATCCGACGTCGCTGCGATCGAGAATCGAATTGAGGCCTATCGCAGCAATCTGTCGGGCATGGCGGCCGACCTGGACAACCTGCGCCGCTATCATCGCCAGATTCTAATGGATCTGCCGCTGGGCGTCTGCTCACTGGGACCGGAAGACCAGATCATTATGTGGAACCATGCGATGGAGAGCCTGACAGGCATCACGCCTGACGAGGCCGCCGGTCTGCAGCTGGGAGAAATCGGTGAACCCTGGTTCTCGCTGCTCAATCAATTCAGAACGGGCGACAACACGCATCAGCATAAAGCCACCGTCAACATCCACGGCAGCAAACGCTATGTCAGCCTGCACAAGGCTGTCATCGAAAAGTCAGCCAGCCCCAGGATACGTCAGGACGGCGTGATCATCTTGCTGGAAGACCTGACGGAAACCGAGTTGCTCGAAGAAGAACTCGCGCACAGTGAACGCCTGGCTTCCATTGGTCGCCTGGCTGCAGGCGTAGCGCATGAAATCGGCAACCCTATTACCGGCATTGCCTGCCTGGCTCAGAATGTCCGTGATGAAACGCAGAATGATGAAATACGAAACATGGCCCGCCAGATCATCGAACAGACAGATCGCACCTCGCGCATCGTACAGTCGCTGGTCAACTTCGCTCACAGCGGCAGTCACAACAAATCTGACCAGCGCAAAGAACGGGTATCGATATCTGATTGCATCGATGAGGCCATTACGCTGGTGTCGCTTAACAAGAAGGGCAAGTACATGAACTTCGATGTGCGTTGCGATGAGCCGGCCTTTATTCTGGGGGACTCACAGCAGCTGCTGCAGGTACTTGTAAACCTGATCAATAACGCCCGCGATGCCAGCCCGGAGCAAAGCACAATAAGCGTTAACTGTGAGCGTATAGCGGCCTCGGTACAGATCAGCGTCAGTGATGAAGGCACGGGCATCCCGGACTCCATCAAAGACCGCATTTTTGAGCCCTTCTTTACGACCAAGGAGCCAGGAGAAGGAACCGGACTGGGCCTATCACTGGTTTACAGCCTGGTTGAAAACCTTGGCGGACATATTGATATAATGAATGCTTCGGCGCGCACCGATAACCCCGGCGCTAAGGTAATTCTGAGTTTTCCCTGTTATGATGCGCAACACGCTCCCAACTCCTGAGTACTAAAGAGCGCCGCCAACCGAGTATGACGATGACAGCAAAGCACAAGGTTCTGGTAGTAGAAGACGAACAGGTGATTCGTACGGCATTGCGCCGGCTGCTGGAACGTCACGATTATCAGGTCAGCGAGGCTGGCTCAGTCAAAGACGGCCTGGATCTTCTGGCAGAACAGACATTTGATATTGTTGTCAGTGACCTGCGTCTGCCCGGCGCACCCGGCACTGATTTGATCAAGGCCACCAGCACGCCGGTCCTGATCATGACCAGCTACTCCAGCCTGCGTTCTGCCATCGACTCAATGAAACTCGGCGCAGTGGACTACATTCCAAAGCCCTTCGAACATGAAGAAATGCTGCAGGCCGTCGCCCGCATCATTAAAGATCACGGCACCAGAGCCCCCGAGGCACCCGTCAGAGCACCGGTTCAGGAGATCTCAGAACCACCCGTGCCAGGTATGATCGGCAGCTGCCCGCAGATGATGGAGCTGTTCAGACGTATCCGCAAAGTTGCCATGACCAGCTCAACTGTGCTGATCAACGGCGAAAGCGGCACTGGCAAAGAACTCGTAGCCCAGGCAATTCACAAACTCAGCGACCGCAAAGATTCCGAAATGATATCGGTCAACTGCGCCGCCATCCCGGAAAACCTTATCGAGTCAGAGCTGTTTGGCCATGAAAAAGGCGCGTTCACCGGCGCCACAGCCAACCGCACCGGCCTGGTTGAGGCAGCCAATGGCAGCACACTGTTTCTCGACGAGATCGGTGAACTACCACTTGATGCTCAGGCCCGCCTGCTGCGGGTACTGCAGGAAAGTGAAATCCGAAAAGTGGGCTCTGTGCAGTCGCGCAAGGTCGATGTCCGGCTGGTGGCAGCCACCCACCGTGATCTGAAGCAGCTGGTTATTGACGGCGATTTCCGTGAGGATCTGTATTACCGGATCAACGTCATGACACTGATCCTGCCACCGCTCAGGGAGCGCGGCAATGACATCCTGGAACTCGCTGACGCCATCCTCGGTCGCACCTGCAGACGCCTGAAGTCGCCGCTGCTGACGTTCACCCGGGACGCAACCCAGGCGATTGCCGACTACTCCTGGCCAGGTAACGTCCGAGAGCTGGAGAACGCCATCGAGCGTGCTGTAGTGCTGGCCGAAACCGATGAAATAGGTGCCGAGCTGCTGGCAATCGATCTGAACAGCAAAAAAGCCATTCGGCCGATGACCGAGCGCACTCAGCATACGGCAAGCGAAGAAGATGATTCTGCCGAAGAACTCTCTCTGGAGGACTACTTCCAGAAATTCGTCCTTGAACATCAGGACCAGATGAATGAAACACAGCTCGCCAAAAAGCTGGGCATCAGCCGCAAATGTCTCTGGGAGCGCCGCCAGCGATTCGGCCTGCCGCGCAAGAAAAAACAAGCCTGAGATTGTGTTACCGATACTCAACTACCCAGTTGAGTGTGAATTGGGGTAACAGATTCCCTGATCTACACAGTCATCAAATAGCCACAAAAAACATAAACACCTGATAAACAAAGATATTTAATTGTTGGCACACTACGTGCACTAGTACGCGCAATAACAATAAAAAGACACAATAAAAATAAATCGTAAAAAACAATAAAAATTCGCATCGCTTATGGTGCAAAATAATAAAAATAATCTGACAGGCAGGTAATGACTCAGGTCTTGCTGATCACTACCGACACTGTGACTGGACAGAAAAGAACTGTCACCAACAACAAAAGGCATCTAAAAGTTGCCTGTAAACAAGAACAAAAAGAAATAACAATAAAAATAATCAAATACCTTCCTTGCGGGGGGGTCGAGTCACCCCCCAGAGCATTTCACCCTGCACTCCTCCTTCACTTCAGTGTATTATTGGCCTTTGTTACAGATCCTGTATTAGTGCATCATGCGTGCTTTACAGTCCATAAGGGCTGATCGGGGTCATACAGTGAACGGACACAGATGCCTAGATGTTTAAAAAGCTAACCCGCCTTTTGACAGGTCGCCCGTGGCGAGACACGGGAATCACGGATGGTGCCAACAGTGCCGACAGCGCCACTGGCCAACACGACCAGAGTCGCAAAACCAGGCGTCTGGAGCATCCTTCATCAGAGAAACCGGGCCGACAGAAGGCCACATCCCGTCACGGCAAACCCAGCGCCAAAACAGTAGCAGAGACTTCGCCTGCCAAATTGCTGGGAATGGATCTGCACGATGTCGACATCATCGCCCGCGAAGACCACCATATTTCACGCAAGGACATATCAGCCAACGCACTCAAGGTGCTATATCGTCTCAACGATGCCGGCTATCCGGCCTTTCTGGTGGGTGGTGGCGTACGCGACCTGTTGCTGGGTGGCCACCCCAAGGATTTTGACATCTCGACCAATGCGACACCCGAACAGGTCAAAGATCTGTTCCGCAATTCCCGCGTGGTTGGCAGACGCTTCAAGATTGCTCACGTACGTTTTGGACGGGAGATTATCGAGGTCACTACCTTCCGCGCACACCACGAGATTGAAATTGAAGTGGAAGATGACCAGCCGCGCAAACATATCCGCGACCTGGATTCGGCCCACACCACCGGCGGCATGATTCTGCGCGATAACGTTTATGGCTCTATCAACGAAGACGCCATGCGACGCGACTTCACTGTCAACGCGCTGTATTACACTACCAAAGGTTTTTTGCTGCTGGACTTTGTCAAAGGCCTGGCAGACATTGATGCGCGCCTGATTCGTATGATCGGCGATCCGGAAACCCGCTACCGCGAAGATCCGGTGCGTATTCTGCGTGCGATACGTCTGGCCGCCAAGCTGGACTTCCAGATCGAAGCTGCCACCGAAGCACCTCTCAAAGAACTGGCAGGTTTGTTGAAACTGATATCCCCAGCCCGTCTGTTTGATGAGACGGTCAAACTATTCACGACTGGCAAGGCGGAGGCAACATTTGCGCTGCTGCGTCACTATGGAGTCGCCGACTACCTTTTCAAACCGGTCATGCCCTATCTCAAGGATGCGGACTCCATCGACAGCAAACTGATCTCCCTGGCGCTGCGAAACACAGACCAGCGACTGGCGGACGGAAAATCAGTCACTCCCGCCTTCCTGTATTCGGCGCTGCTGTGGCCCGCTCTCAAGGATGCGCTGGCGGACACGGATGGCAATCGACCACCGGCCATGCCGGTGATTCAGCGCGAAGCTTCGGAAGTTATCAGTCGACAGCTGGCCTACACGTCCATTCCCAAGCGTTTCACTGCCATGATGCGAGAAATCTGGGAGCTGCAGTGGCGTCTGCAGCCGCGAAGCCGGCGCAATGTGGAGAGTGTGATTGCTCACCCTCGATTCAGGGCTGCCTACGACTTCCTGCTGCTGCGAGAAGCTTCCGGTGAGAATCTTGGTGGTATTGGTGACTGGTGGACTCGGTTCCAGGATGGCGATCATGCCCTGCAGGAGAGCATGATTGGCGATCTGCAACCGGCGCGGTCGCCAAAACGGCGACGCCGCAAACCCCGTAAACCCGCGGAGCCCAGCAACTGATGTACTATCTGCCTCGCTATATCGCAGTGGAAGGCCCGATTGGCGTCGGCAAAACCAGCCTCGCCAAACGACTGGCCGAATCGTTCAACTACGACATAGTGCTGGAGAAGCCCGAAGACAATCCTTTCCTGGAACGTTTTTATCGCAATCCCAAACAGCATGCGCTGGCCACACAGCTGTTCTTCCTGTTCCAGCGCTCGCAGCAGTTGCAGGGACTGAAACAGAATGACCTGTTTGAGCCGGTCAGGGTAGCCGACTTTCTGATAGAGAAAGACATGCTGTTTGCACAGCAGAACCTCGACCCGGATGAATTTCAACTCTATCAAACCGTCTATCAACACCTGACGATTGATGCGCCAGCACCGGATCTGGTGATTTATCTGCAGGCCCCTACGCCCGTATTGCTGGCCCGCATTCAGAAACGCGGTATTGCTGCCGAGCAGGCGATTGAGGCTGATTATCTGGAGCGACTCAACAACGCCTATACTACCTTTTTTCACTACTACGACCGCTCTCCCCTGCTAATCGTTAATTGCAGTGACCTGGACCTGGTCGGTCGCGATGACGACTACGAACAACTGGTCAACCAGATCAAATCAGGGCTGCGTGGTGTACACTATTTCAATCCCAAGCCCACCTTGCTGTGACTACAGCGTCAGGCTAAGCTCATCATCAACAAGGGGGAAACATGAGTACACAGTCCGGTCGCCAGCACGTGACGCTGGCCACTCTGAACAAGATTCACCAGGCCGGTGACAAATTCGCCTGCCTGACAGCATATGACGCCCTATTTGCATCACTGGTCAATGAAGCGGGTGTAGAAGTCATTTTGGTAGGCGACTCTCTTGGCATGGTGCTGCAGGGGCATGACAATACACTCCCCGTCACCATGAACGACATGGTCTATCACGTCGAATGTGTGAAACGTGGCAACAGCCGTGCCTTCCTGATGGCCGACATGCCATTCATGAGTTACTCCTCCGAAACCGAGACGCTGGAGAATGCTGCGGCCCTGATGCGGGCCGGCGCAGAGATGGTAAAACTCGAAGGCGGCGCCTGGCTGGCCAGTTCCACCCGGCTACTGGCAGAGCGTGGCATTCCGGTCTGTGTCCACATGGGACTGACACCGCAGTCCATTAATCTGTTTGGCGGTTATCTGGTCCAGGGGCGTGACCCGGCGCAGGCAGACAAGATGGTAGAAGAGGCTCTGCAGTTGCAGCAGGCCGGCGCCAGCATCCTTCTGCTGGAGTGCGTACCAACAGCTCTGGCCAAACGCATTACCGACGCGCTGGACATCCCCGTGATCGGCATAGGCGCCGGACCACACACAACCGGACAGGTGCTGGTGCTGCATGACCTGCTGGGTATCTCACCCATCAAACCCAAGTTCGTGAAGAACTTTCTGGCTGAATCCAACAGCAGTATTCCAGCGGCACTCAAGGCATACGCCGAAGCTGTAAAAAGCGGCCAGTTTCCTGCACCGGAACACTGTTTCGACTGATGCTGCTTACCGCTTCTGTTCATCGACCCTGAGCATCAACTGAAAAGGAACACTGCCAAATAAAGCGGACCACGGACATTATGCAAATCTGTTACCTCATTCGCGAGCTGCGCGACACACTCAAGCCATTCCGTCAGCAAGGCAAGACCATTGCGGTGGTGCCCACCATGGGCAACCTGCACGCAGGCCATATCAAACTGGTGACCACGGCGCGCGCCAAAGCAGACATTGTTGTTGCCACCATATTCGTCAATCCCATGCAATTTGGTCAAAGCGAAGATCTGGACAAGTACCCACGCACTCCAGATGCTGATATCGAAAAGCTGACCGCGGCGGGCTGTGACTACCTGTTCACACCACCGGTCTCCGAGATTTATCCCAGAGGCCTGAGCAATCACACGCTTGTCCATACGCCGGACATTGCTGAGCGTCACTGTGGTGCGAGCCGCCCGGGGCACTTTGACGGGGTCGCAACAGTGGTAAGCAAACTGTTCAACATCGTGCAGCCCGACCATGCTGTATTTGGACTCAAAGACTACCAGCAGTTTCAGGTGATTCGTAAAATGGTCGAAGACCTGTGTTTTGATATCACACTGACTGGCGTCAGCACCGAGCGTGAGCAGAGCGGCCTGGCCTTGAGCTCACGCAACTCCTACCTGAGTGAAGCTGAAAAGACACAGGCTCTGGCACTTGGTCAGGTGCTGCGTCAGACGGCCGCGGAGATCCAGTCAGGACAGCGCGACTATCGTGCGCTGGAGTCAGGTGCATTGCAGGTCCTTCAGGAATCCGGCCTGAAGCCTGACTATTTTGTCATTTGCACTCAGGATGACCTGCAACCAGCTGCTCCCGGGCAGGATAACAACCGTCCTCTGGTCATCCTGGCAGCTGCCTTCGCCGGGTCGACCCGGCTGATTGATAACATTGAAGTCGACACTAACAATAATCAGTGAGACCCAACACGTCGACACGTGAGGAGAATCGCATGGCTGAAGACAAACTCTACCCGGTGGATCCCGCCAGAGACCGACACAGTCTGATCGACTTTGAGCAGTACCAGAAGCTCTATCAACAGTCGATCAGCCAACCGGAGACTTTCTGGGCCGGGCAGGCAGAACAGTTCCTGTCTTTCTTTGAACCCTGGTCAGCCGTGTACCAGGGTGAATTCGCCAAAGCGGATGTCCGCTGGTTTGCTGATGCAAAATTGAATGTCTGCTGGAACTGTATCGACCGACATCTGCCAGAGCGTGCCGACCAGACCGCCATCATCTGGGAAGGTGACGAACCGGATACCAGCACACGAATCACTTATGCAGAAATGCATGAGGCCGTCTGCAGACTTGCCAACGTGCTGAAGGCGCGTGGTGTCAAAAAAGGCGATCGTGTCTGTATCTACATGCCGATGATCCCGGAGGCAGCCTATGCCATGCTGGCCTGTGCACGTATTGGTGCAATCCACTCTGTGGTCTTTGGCGGCTTCTCACCCGACTCTATTCGCGATCGTATTCAGGACAGCGACTGCCGCACTGTCATTACAGCCAATCAGGGCGTTCGTGGTGGCAAGAAGATTCCCCTGAAACAGAACGTGGACAAAGCCCTCGCGCATTGCCCCGATGTGCATAGCGTGATTGTTGTTAAACATACCGATGCCCAGTGCGACTGGACTGCCGGACGAGACGTCTGGTACCACGAAGCGGTTGCCGAAGCGGACACTGATTGCCCTGCAGAGCCCATGGATGCAGAAGACCCACTGTTTATCCTCTACACATCAGGCTCCACCGGCAAACCCAAGGGCGTGCTGCACACCACAGCCGGCTATCTGCTGCAGGCAGCCATGACACACCGCTACATCTTTGACTACCGGGAAGGCGAAGTCTACTGGTGCAGCGCTGACGTTGGCTGGGTGACCGGACACAGCTATATTGTCTACGGCCCTCTTTGCAATGGCGCCACGACACTTATTTTTGAGGGTGTCCCCACCTACCCAGATGCCAGCCGCTTCTGGCAGGTCATAGACAAACATCAGGTTAATATTTTTTATACCGCGCCGACGGCCCTGCGCGCGCTGATGGGTCAGGGTGACGAACTGGTAAAACGCAGCTCTCGAGATTCGCTGCGCCTGCTCGGTTCGGTTGGTGAGCCGATCAACCCCGAAGCCTGGGAGTGGTATTACGAGGTAGTCGGTGAACAGCGTTGCCCAATCGTCGACACCTGGTGGCAAACGGAAACCGGCTCATCCATGATCAGTCCAATCGCGGGTGTCACAGACCTGAAGCCCGGATCGGCAACCCTGCCGTTTTTTGGGGTCAAGCCCGCATTGCTGGACGCTGATGGCAAAGAAGTGACGGGTGCCGGCAAAGGCAACCTGGTCATAACCCAGAGTTGGCCAGCACAGATAAGGACGGTTTACGGTGATCACCAGCGCTGCGTGGATACCTATTTCACTGCCTATCCGGGTTATTACTTTACCGGTGACAGTGCGCGCCGCGACGAGGATGGGTATTACTGGATCATCGGGCGGGTGGACGACGTCATCAATGTTTCTGGTCATCGTCTCGGTACGGCAGAACTGGAAAGCGCACTGGTATTGCATCCCAAAGTGGCCGAGGCAGCCGTGGTCGGTTATCCGCATGATATCAAGGGCAATGCAGTGTATGCCTATGTCACACTGATGTCAGGTATCGAAGAATCCGACGCACTGCGACGCGAGCTCATCCAGTTTGTCGCTGATGAAATTGGTGCGTTTGCAAAACCGGAAATCATACAGTTCGCCCCGGGCCTGCCAAAAACCCGCTCAGGCAAAATCATGCGCCGAATTTTGCGCAAGATCGCTGCCAACGAGACCTCACAGCTGGGCGATACCACAACACTTGCCGACCCCTCCGTGGTCGACAATCTGATCGAAAACCGAGTCAACAGGTAAGCATATGCAGGACATCGTTATTGTAGCGGCGGGACGCACCGCCATCGGGAATTTTCAGGGCAGCCTGGCGGATATTCCCGCCGCCCAGCTTGGCAGCGAAGTCATCAAGCAGCTGATGGTCAAGTCAAACATTAAGCCAGAGCTGATAGATGAAGTGATCATGGGCCACGTATTGACCGCCGGCTGTGGTCAGAACACCGCCCGCCAGGCCAGCATCAATGCCGGACTGGGCGTGAAAACCCCCGCCATGACAGTGAATAAAGTCTGCGGCTCCGGCCTGAAAGCCGTCCACCTGGCGGCCCAGGCCATTGCACTTGGAGACGCCGGTATGGTTGTGGCGGGTGGCATGGAAAACATGAGCCAGTCGCCCCATGTGATGCCTGGCTCACGGCAAGGCCAGAAAATGGGTCATTGGCAGGCCATCGACACCATGCTGCACGACGGCCTGTGGGACGCGTTTAACCACTACCACATGGGCATCACTGCCGAGAACCTGGTCGACAAGTATCAGATCAGCCGAGAGGAGCAGGACGCGTTTGCGCTGGCCTCACAGCAGAAAGCCGCCGCTGCCATGCAGCATGGCTATTTTGACCGGGAAATCCTGCCCATCGAAGTACCACAGCGTAAAGCCAGCCCCATCATCGTGAATCAGGATCAGGGCCCCAGAGCCGACACCACCATCGAACGCCTGGCGCGGCTGTCACCTGCCTTCAAAAAGGATGGCACCGTGACTGCCGGCAATGCCTCAGGATTAAATGACGGCGCAGCCGCGGTGATTGTCTGCAGCCGCGAAACCGCAGAAAAACACGGGCTCGAGCCCCTGGTGCGTATCAAGGCCTGGGCGAATGCAGGTGTCGATCCGGCCATCATGGGGATCGGACCCGTCTCTGCCACACGTCGCTGCCTGGAAAAGGCCGGCTGGTCACTGGACCAGCTGGACCTGATCGAGGCCAATGAAGCCTTTGCCGCACAGTCACTCGCCGTTGGCAAAGAACTGCAGTGGGATATGGAGAAGGTCAACGTGAATGGCGGCGCCATCGCGCTTGGCCATCCGATTGGTGCGTCGGGATGTCGCGTGCTGGTCACTCTGATACACGAGATGATGCGTCGGGATGTACAGCGCGGGCTGGCGACACTGTGTATCGGTGGTGGTCAGGGCGTCGCTATCGCCGTGGAACGCTGAAGATCGCTAATGGCCTGGTGTTGACTTAGATAGACCTGACCGCTCAAGGCCTGCAGAAAATGCGTGGTCTCAAGTGCATCCATCACCGGCCCCTTGACCTCAGATAGATGAAGCCTGATGCCATTGTCAGCCAGGCGGCTGTTGATGGCCTCAAGCGACTCCAGCGCGCTCAGGTCAATCTCATTAACCGCACTGCACATCAGAACGACATGCTGCAGTGCTGGTCGCTCCGCCACTTCACGGTATATCAGGTCTTCCAGGTAACGCGAGTTGGCGAAATAAAGACTCTCATCGACGCGCAGCGACAGTATCGTGTCATAGGTGATGACCTCGTGTCGTTCAACATTGCGATAGTGCTCTGTACCGGGCACCTGTCCCACGATGGCAACATGCGGGCGCGAACTTTTGTACATGTGAACAAGTATTGAGACGATGATACCGGCAGCCACGCCGGCCTCAACACCTTCCAGCCAGGTCAGCAGAATGGTACTGCAGACTGCGAGAAAATCGGCACGTGAATACTGCCATGCCTTTTTTACAATACTGAAATCAACCAGAGACAGCACAGCGGCAATAATGGTTGCCGACAGTGTGGCTTTGGGCAACCACGCCAGCAAAGGCATCAGGAAAAAGGTTGCCAGTCCCATCAGTATTGCGGCGAGCAGGCCGGCAGCCGGCGTCGCGGCGCCCGCATCAAAATTTACCACCGAGCGTGCGAAACCGCCCGCCACCGGAAACCCGCCGGCGAACGAGGCTGCCATGTTTGACGCCCCCAGGCCTATGAGTTCCTGATCCGGATCAATCCTTTCGCGACGCCTCGCGGCCAGTCCCTGAGCCACGGAAACTGATTCCACAAACCCCAGAATGGCAATCAGGGCTGCAGAACCCGCCAGCGCCAGCCACAGCTCAGAATCCATGACTGGCAGGGACAATGCCGGCAAGCCTGCAGGCACATCACCAACCAGTGCCAGCCCCCTGTTGCCAAGATCCAGCGACCACGCTGCAACGGCTGTTGCAACCACGGCCACAATCGGGCTGAGTCGCGACAGTATGACGGCCAGACGCTGATTGAGACCAAACCGAACCAGCAAGGCCGCCAGGTAACGTTTTGCCCACAGCAGATATGCCAGCGTACCCACACCGACTGTAATCGTTGGCCAGTTTAGACTGCCAGCCGCCGATTGAAATCCTGCCACAAGCGATGGGAGCAGCTGCATCAGAGTCTGGCCACCTGCCTCTATGCCAAGAATACCCGGCAATTGCCCCAACGCAATAATGACACCTGACGCTGTTATGAATCCCGCGATGACTGGATGCGATAAAAAGTTGGCCAGAAAACCCAGTCTCAATAAACCCAGCAATACCAGAAACAGGCCCGCCATCATTGCCAGCAGTGTTGACGCTGCAATCACCTGAGCAGCATCAGCCAGTTCCAGCCTGGCCACCGCAGCGGCTGTCATCAGCGACACCACAGCGACGGGTCCCACAGATAAAGAGCGGCTGGTGCCGAAAACCGCGTATACCATCAACGGCAAAATACTGGCGTACAGGCCCATCTCCGGTGGCAAGCCAGCCAGCAGTGCGTAGGCAAGTGATTGAGGAACCAGCATGACCGAGACAATGACGGCCGCCAGCAGATCGTCAGTGAACTGGGCCGCACGGTATTGGCGGCCCCAGTTCAGAATAGGCAGGTAACGGTTCAACCCTGGCTTTGTTGCGCCAGCCAGCCCGCGACCCCTCTCAGGTCATAGCCAGCTTCCGCACCATGAGAGACTACAGCTTCCGGGGCCATGCCTTTAAGGCCTGATGCCAATCCCCAGAGCTGGATGGAACGTGTACCACTGCGACAGTAAGCCAGTACCGGACGTGGTGCGTTGTCCAGTGCTTCGGAAAAAGCCGCCACATCTTCCAGGCTAAGCTCCCCGGACACAACCGGGATATAGCGAAACTGCATGCCATGATCCTCGGCAACGGCCTGGATCTCCGCGCGCAACGGCTGACCGGCCGCTTCACCGTCGGGGCGATTGCAGATGATGGTCTTGAAGCCGGCAGCGGCCATCATGTCGACATCATCTGCTGTCAATTGCTCCGCGACCGCGAATTCGTCAGTCACCTGTTTTGCCTTCATATACTTTACTCCGTGTTCTTCATAAATTTACGCCCTTGGGCAGTCACACCACTTCGGGCTTAACAAGCCACTCCCTGCCTTTCAGCATACCGTTCCAGTAGAGCCAGGGCAGGAAGTCCTTTTTCAGCAGCCACGCCAGGCGTGTCGGCTGCTTGCCCTCCAGCAGCCATGTCGGCATGCTGGGCAACAGCTTTCCACCGTAACCAAACTCCGCCAGTACGATTTTGCCCCGTTCAACCGTGAGCGGACATGAACCATACCCATTGTAATGCGCATGACCCGTCAGCACGCCCATGTCAGATAGAACATTGCAGGCCACAATTGGTGCCTGCTTGCGGGCGGCCGCTGCCGTTTTGGCATTGGGCGCGTTGATGACATCACCCAGCGACCAGACATTAGTGTAGCGCTTGTGACGCAGGGTTTGCTGATCCACATCAACCCAGCCGGCACTGTCTGCCAACGGGCTGCTGCGAATGAAATCCGGCGCCTGCTGTGGTGGGCAGACGTGAATCATATCAAATTCTGTCTCGACAGTTTCCTTGTTTCCGTCACTATCGCTTTTCACGAACCAGGCTTTACGGGCTTCGCCGTCTATCTTCACCAGGTTGTGACTGAACTTTAATTCTGCCTCATAGCGTTTGACGTACTCCATCAGGGCAGGCACGTAGTCGGAAACGCCAAAAAGCGCACCGCCGGCATTGTAAAACTCAATATCGATGTTTTTAAGGACACCCTGGCGCAACCAGTAATCTGCAGACAGATACATGGCTTTCTGTGGAGCGCCAGCGCACTTGATGGGCATGGGTGGCTGGGTAAACAAGGCGCGGCCGGATTTCAGACCCTGCACCAGTTTCCAGGTATAAGGCGCCAGGTCATACCTGTAGTTGGAGGTTACCCCATTCAGACCCAGTGTATCGGTCAGGCCTTCGACTCCTTCCCAGTTCAGTTTCAGACCCGGGGCAACAATCAGCCGCTCATAGGTCAACTGGCTGTTGTCATCAAGCCTCACAGTATTATTGTCAGGCTCAAACTCGGTAACCGCGGCTTTTATCCAGTTGGCGCCATCGGGAATCAGTGAGGCAGTTGTGCGTTCAGTCTGGGCTGCTTCAAAAATACCACCACCGACCATGGTCCAGCCGGGTTGGTAGTAATGCTTCTCGGATTTATCAACCAGCGCGATGCTCAGACCGGATTTGCGCTTTAGCAGACTGGCGGCCACAGAAATTCCGCCGGCGCCGGCACCGACAATCACGATATCGAAGTGTGTCCTGGTAGTCATGGCATGATCCCCGCTGTTCATGTTGAAACAGTGGTTATCATGACGCCTGGGCCTGCAGCGGTCAATCGCCGCCGCCGGTGTTGATGACTGCTCAGGCGGCCTTCTGTTTGCTGCCGCTTACGGCAATATCTGCTCTTGGGCGCAGCGCAGACACCGCGCTCTCACGTGCCCAGAACACCAGACTGAGATTGCCCTGCATGTCCTCGGTCAGCGCCGAGCAGTTTTCCACCCAGTCCCCATCGTTGCAGTACAGAACACCGTCCAGCTCAGTAATTTCAGGGTGATGAATATGGCCGCAGACAATACCATCAAGCCCACGCCTGCGGGCATGCGCACATCCTGTCTGGCGATAGCGCACAATGGCTTCGCCGGCGCCACTGATGCGCTGTTTGATATAGCCTGCCAGCGACCAGTAGTCGCGGCCACGCCAGACGCGGTAACGGTTGTACCAGCGATTGATGAACATGAGCATGCGGTAGGCTTTGTCGCCCAGCCAGGCATGCCAGGGTCCGAAACAGACTTCCTGATCAAACTGATCACCATGCAGCACCAGCAATTTGCGGCCGTCTGCCAGCGTGTGAATGTACTCCCGGTGGATCTCGACATCACCGAGTGCCATGCCGTCATATTTTTGCGCCGGTTCATCGTGATTGCCAGGCAGGTAAATGACCTGGGTTCCCTCTGAGGAGAGGCTGATGAGTTTATGCAGCAGACGATTGTGGCTGTCAGGCCACATGAACTGGCGCTGCATGGCCCACATATCGATGATATCGCCGATCAGATACAGGCGATCAATACGAGTGTGCTTAAGAAAATCCAGCAGAAATTCTGCCTTGCAGTCCTGGTCACCGAGGTGGATATCGGACAGGAACACTGTGCGGTAATGTTTGCGCTTTTCCATCAGAACAACTCCTGTTGCCATCTTGATGGAAGCACAGCTTAACAACCGGACATAACAGAACCGTAAACAAGCAGTGACAATTGCGTGACAAATAAAAGGCCCGACAGAGCGGGTCTGTCGGGCCAAGGGAGAGAACTGTACCTTTACACCTTCCTTTACGTGCTGAAAGCCAAGACTGTCTCATTTCAAACTATTGCGAACTGCCAGCGAGGCTTTGTCAGTGATTACGGTAAGTATGACGAATCGGTTCAGTCTTTTATTCCATTAATGCCACCGACTTTACAAGCGCCCATATTTCGGTGCCGACATTCAGCCCCAGTCGCTCCGCAGACCAGGCGGTAACTTCTATCTGAAGAGCCTGACCGTCTGCCAGTTGGGCCGTCAGCAATTGCTGCTGATCGGCGATCGGCGTGCTTGCCACGATAGTGGCTCTCAGCTGGTTACGAATACTGATGCGGCCAGGGTCGTCCAGCGCCACGCTGACATCTCGCGCCAGTACCCGAACCCTCGCTTCTCCGGAGCGGGCGGATCCTGCTCTGACCAGAAGGGATATTTTATCGGTCGTAAAGGTCCGCAGGCCGGATGCATCCGCTTCATTCAGGGTTCCCCGCAGGATGCTCGCCGGGCCCTCATCAGCGAACAGTGGCGACGCCGGGTCTGCCATTGCCTGTTCTATTGCCAGGGTCCTGATGACACGCCCCTGATCCATGAATACAACACGGTCCGCCAGTCGCTGCACTTCATCAGGTGAGTGCGTCACGAGAATGACTGGCACTTCGCTGTCGCGGGTCACATCCAGCAGAAACGGCAGAATATCGCGCTTGCTCTGTGTATCCAGCGCTGCCAGAGGTTCATCCAGCAGTAACAGATCAGGGCTGGTCAGCAGCGCGCGACCCAGTGACACCCGCTGTCGCTGCCCTCCGGACAGCTGATCAATGCGCCGACCCAGCAGTGGTTCCAGCTCCAGGCGACTGAAAACCTGTTCTGGGTGCTGGCGACGATGTTCAGGCCTGGTCCGTTTGTAGCCATAAAGCAGATTTTCGGTAACATCCAGATGCGGCAACAGACTGTGCTCCTGAAACACCAGACCAAGGCGTCGCTGCTCGGTGGGTTTGAATGCGCTGCCCTGCTGCCAGACTGACTCGCCCAGCACGACCTCCGCTCCCCGCACGCGATCGAGTCCTGCAATGACTCGCAGCAGACTGGTTTTGCCACAGCCAGAACGACCAAACAGCGCGGTCACTCCTGTCATTTCAAACTGCTCCGCCACCTTCAGCAGAAACTGTTCGCGCCGCCACTCGACCTTGATACTTAGCTGCATGGCGATTCTCCGTGAGTAAGGGCAAGGGTTGACGCATCCGTCATGTGCAGCCAAAAGTTATTCATCAGAATCTGACCGTCCGGAATCGACGATTGAATGCATAAACAACAAACAGCACAACAAACGCAAATATCAATAACATGGCCGACAATCTGTGTGCTGCCGCGTAGTTCATGGATTCGGCATGATCATAGATCAACACGGACAGCACGCGCGTCTCTCCCGGTATGCTGCCACCGAGCATAAGAATGACACCGAACTCGCCGATGGTGTGAGCAAAGGTCAGCGTGGCTGCGACAATAAACCCCCCGCGAGTGAGCGGCAGAATCACGCTAAAAAACCGGTCGATCGGGCCTGCGCCCAGTGATGACGCAACTTCTGAGGGTCTGCGGCCCAATGTCGAAAAAGCCTCATGCAGTGGCTGCACGGCAAACGGCATGGAGTAGATGACAGAGGCGAGCAGAATTCCCTCAAAACTGAAGGCCAGATGGTTCAGGCCCATCTGTTCCAGCGTGGCGCCAATCGGGCCTAGCGGCCCCAGCACGATCAACAGATAGAAACCAAGCACAGTCGGTGGCAATACCAGTGGCAAAGCCACCACTGACTGCACCAGCGTGCGCAGCCATGAGCGTCCGCTGGCCAGCCACCAGGCTATCGGTGTCGCCAGCAACAACAGTATCAGTGTTGTATACAGGCACAGCCGCAGCGTAAGCTCAATGGCCTGCCAGTCTTCAGGGCTCAATCCCAACACCTGAACTCAGCTCCCTGCTGCCATGCCGGAGACCGGCATCTGAAATCCCGCCCGCACGAGAATGTCTGCTGCAACTGTATGACGCATAAACTTAATGAAGTTGCGCGCCGCATTGTTATGCTGCCCACGCGCAGTCACCACCATAGACTGGGCAAGCGGCTCATGCAGCGAGTCATCAATCAAGGCATAGGGGCGTTCCGCCAGACCATCCTGCAGCGCCAGCGACAGCGCAGTTATCGCAACGTCCGCCGCTCCTGACGCAGACATCTGAGCCACCTGTGAGATGTTCTCTCCGTACACTACCCGATTCTCTATCTGCGCCCACACGCCCACTGCCTCAAGAGCCTCTCTGGCGCGTTGGCCATAAGGCGCAATCGCTGGCTGGGCAATGGCAATGCGTCTGAATCTGTCCTGGGTCAGTCCAGACAGCGCGAGGCCTTTGACATCATGATTGGCACTCCACAGCACCAGGCGGCCCAGCGCATAAATTACCGGCTCGGAGGTGCCGGGCGCCTGTTCAAAAAGTGCCGCTGGATATGCAGTGTCTGCTGACAGAAACGCATCAAAAGGGGCGCCATTCAAAATCTGCGCGGTCAGTCTCCCGGAGGCGCCATATATGATAGTGATCGAATCTTCTGGATTGGCCTCCATATAGGCTTCAGCAATCCGGTCGAGAGTCGGGCGCAGGGAGGAGGCCGCAGCAACCGTCGCTGACTCCGCCCAGCTCCAGGCCGACGGCAAGCCTGTCAGAACCAAAAGCAGGATGAGTCGCAATCGGACAGTTGGCAGTTTGAAAAACATCATAAGTGTTCCTGTCGTGAGATGCGGCAAGTTGTGCTCAATCTTCCTGTACACTAAGAATTATATTTGACGCCTTAATCAGAGCACAGATTGGCTTCCCCTCCTCCAGCTCCATGGCCTGAAGGCTTTCCGAGGTAATGATGGCCGCTAGCGTGTTACCACCATCGAGGCGAATCACAACTTCGGCATTCACAGCCCCAGGGGTTATTCTCTGCACAATTCCGCACAGACGGTTGCGGGCAGAGGTTCTGCCCGTGCTGTCTGCATCGGCCAGAATAATCCAGGACGCATTGATCAGCGCCTGCACCTCGCGACCTACAGCCAACCCCAGGTCCCGTGTGCTTTCCTCTGTACAGATCGCAATCAACTGATCATCGCCACCCAGCCGAATCGACACTTCGGCGTTAACAGCGCCATGCGTGACCCCGGCAATCCTGCCACTGAGTACGTTGCGCGCACTGGTTTTGCTTGTCAGCCGTCGGAGCATGCGCAATGAATCATCCAAATCAAATTCCCCGTCCTTACCCGTGGTCACACTTTCAATAAACGCCTGCTGCAGGTTGCGCAATTGTTGAAGATCGCGCACCAGTTGCCTGCCTTCGTCGGTCAGTTCTGCCCCACCGCCGCCGCGGCCACCATGCTGGGCGCTGACCAGCGGGCAGTCCGCCAGATTGTTCATGGCATCGACCGCATCCCAGGCGGCCTTGTAGGTAATGCCAACCTTTCGCGCGGCAGCGCTGATCGAACCACAATCGCCAATTGCCTCCAGCAGGGCCAGCCGCCGCGGCGAAATTTCCCCCGCCGACGTCGTCAGGATCCATGGAGCAACGAAGTCGCCGCGCTCATGCGGAACACTCCTGTTTTGATCTGCTTTTTTCATAAAACGAAATATAGTTTAGTATATATCTTGATGCAAGCAGGTGTTTGTCTGCATTCCTCAGCATTTGTTGTCAGCGTTTTCGTTTGACTGATAGACTGTTCATCCAATAATCAAAAGAGAAAGTTCGATGCTGCGTTCTGTCAATCTGGAAGATTACATGGTCGACAAGCCGATCACGGTCGCACCTGAGACACCACTGATCGAGGCAGTCGATCTGATCACCAAAAACCGGGTATCCGGTCTGTGTGTGGTCAACGAGACGGGTCAACTGCTGGGTATTCTGTCAGAGCTGGACTGCCTGAGGGGTATTCTTGGAGCCAGTTATGATCAGGGCTCGATAGGCCTGGTGCAGGACTATATGGTGTCAGCCAACATCAACTCCGCCAAGCCCGGCGACCACATCATTGATATCGCCACCGACATGCTGTCAAAAGGGCAGCGGCGACGCCCCGTCGTCAATGACAGCGGTCAGCTGGTCGGACAGATTACCTGCCGTCAGATACTCGCCGCGGTTCGGCAGTTGTCAGCAGGCAACTGAACCGGATCACGCGAGTCTGCAATTCCCGGTGCGGCTAACCCGGCTGGGAATTTTAAAATGCGCGGCGCTTTTGCTGCCGCGCGGATCGCATGTCGTGGCGAATGCGTTGAAAGCTCATCCAGGTTCCAGTCAGACATAACAGGGTAACGCCTGCCAGCAGAATAATCACGAGGATATCCCACAGCGGCCTGTCCTTCATGAAGGCAAAGTCCAGGCGATGCAAACCCACCCTCAACCAGCGCGAAGTGCGACTGGTCTCGGTCATTACCCGCACGCTGGCCGACTCCGGCCCGATGTAAATGGCAGTGTTATCGGAATCAATCAGTTGCGCGCGCCAGACAGGCAACTCAATCGGGCTCTTGTGCGCGTAGTAATACGCGTCTTCCTCAGTCAGCAGCCTTAGTGACTCCAGCGGCACTCCGGCAGCGGCAATACGCTGTCGAATAACACTCTCGCTCAGCGGCTCAGCGGGTCGTGCCGTAGCGTCAATTCGAAGTGACTGCTCACCATCAGCGGTACCCACGAAAGCATGCAGATCTCCTGCAAAAACACCTGACTGCAGGGCAACCATATTTTGCGGTAGCTCGCCCTGCTGCTGCGCCTGCGCTGCTGATCTGAGCAGATTGCGAACCTGCTGCCAGGACGCATCTCCCACAAAGTCCTGCCGGTAGGAGCTTCCGTCACCTGCAAGTGCACCCCAGGGGTTCATGGTCAGCAGCCCGCTGAACACCCATGTCAGCGTCAGAATGCCAAACACCAGCCCCAGCATGTGATGCCAGTACCAGAGCCCCCTGTACGGGGATATCTGGCTTCTTGACTGAGCTCCAGCGTCACGTCTGACGCGCCGGGTTCGAAGGCGGGCGATACCGACATAGAGTCCGGTTGCGGTCAGGAAGGTACCCGCAATCGACGTCCAGATAACAATCTCGGACCACAAGGCGCCGTTCTGACGCAGCGCAGTCGGGTACAGCCAGTGAGGTATCACGCCAAGCCAGGACAGCACTCTCTCACGCCGGGTGGTTTTCTGAAACACCTCGCCAGTGCTGCCGTTAATGTAGATCTCGGTACCGGCGTTATCGCCCATCAACACGTGGTGTACTGGCCGGTTGCGACGCGCAGACTGGATAATCCACTGGTCCATCTCCTGCTGACCTTGCAAGCTCGGGTTGGCATCCTGTAGGTTATTTCCTTCCGCCCAGAGACGCGCAACCTGCATGAGCTCGGCATCACCTAGCGGTGAAATGGGCTGACCCGTGCGTAGATTGACAACGGCAGCCGGCGTCCGCATCACCGGATCATCCAGTAACATCTCAACGCGGAAAGCTGGTGCCACACTGCTATCCACCGCCGCCAGAGCAGACAGGTCGCAGCATTCCTGCAGGTCCAGGGGAGCCAGACCCTGCAGGCGCTGCGCCCGGGTCTGCTCCGGGAAGGCCTGGTACATCATCACGAAACCTGACAGGCACCACAGGCTCATTAACAAGCCTACGGCAACTGCCAGGTAACGGTGTGTGATCAGGATATATCGCATTATCAGAAGTTATAGCTGTAGTTCAGGTGCACCGTGCGTGGTGGTGCCAGGCGCTGCCAAAGGAAGCGCTCGGATGGGTTGGAACCGGTCAGTACGGCAGAGCCAAGTCTTGTAGCATAGTCCTCATCCAGCAGATTTTCGAGTCGCAGCGTCAAACGATGCTGCTGATCACGGTCAAGGTAGAGGTGTGCCCCCATATCCAGTACGTGATTGTCGCCGTAATACTGCAGGCCGAACCCTGTCACATCGGATGATTTTCGACCGATATACTTGAACGCAATGTTGGCGCCAAAACGACCGCTTGGCGCACTGTACGCCAAGGCCCCCTTATAGCTGCGTGGCGGGCGGTCCTCAATCTGCCGTCCGGTCCCGCGCTCTTCCTCTTTGCTGTAGGTATAGCTCAGATCGTAGGAAAGTGTGCTTGTCAGGTCACCATTCAGTAACAACTCTGCCCCCCGAATCTCGACCTCATCGGTGATGTTGATAAAGGTGTTATCGAACTCGGGACCCGGACGATTGGGCATGTCTGCCGGGATGGGCGCGCGCGTGATCAGATTGTCGACCGAGCGATCCCACACCGAAACCTGCCAGCCGATGTCACGCTCAGCCAGAGTCAGCAGACCACCCACCGACGCGTTGACGGCAAAACTTTCCTCGGGTGCCAGATTGGGGTTGCCGTGTGTACAGCCACTGCCGCTGGGACAGTGGATACGATACAGATTTTCGGCACTCGGCAGCATAAAGGACGTCCCTGTCATCCCTTTAATATAAAGGGTGTCCGAAATCTCATACACACCGGTTATATTCCAGGTGTTTGAGCTGTTGCCACCGGTCTCATCACGACGGAACCCGGCAGAAAAACGCGCCCGATCACTAAGATCGTCAGTACTGCGCAGTTGCGTGAATACCGCGTGCACATCTTCACGCTGGCGTGCGATCAGCAGGTAGTCGTCCTGACCTGTATAGGTCTGGAAGTCATAACCCACATGGTATTCCAGGAAACCTTCGGGTTTGAAAACCGCAGCGGCATTGACGCCCTTGTCTTCATATCCCCAGTAATCCGAATGGTTGCCCGGCGTGTAATAGTCAGTGTCCCAGCTGTGGTAGTAGCTTTTCAGGAAGAACTGCGCAGTCTCTGATGGCAGCCAGTCCAGCTTGGCACTGACGATATTTTCAGTCCGGTCATTGATGCTGACGGTGCTGACACTCGGGTAGTCGATGCGCCCTTCGGTATGGATACCGGTCACTGACAGGCTCAGATCGGGCGTGAAGTCATAACCATACTTAACGCCAGCACTATCCACCTTGTAGCCGCGCTTGCGAAACTGCGAGGTGGGCTGGTAATTGTCGTAGATCTCATAACCATCGCTTTCATCGCGCGACGCCCAGCCAACAAACTTGTGATCACCGATGGCACCGCGACCATAACCGTTGACGCGCATCAGACCGTCACTGCCGGCGCCCACGCTGATCTGTCCGTCAGGTGTCTCAGAAAAGCCTCGTGTCACGACGTTGATTACACCGGCGATGGCCTGGGTACCATACATCAGGCCATGACTGCCCTTCAGCACTTCAGTGCGCTCGATCATGCTGGCCGGCAGTGTGTCGGCTGGGCTGGTTGAGTTATACAGGCGGTTGTTGATTCGCACGCCGTCGACCGTCCAGAGAATGTCGCTGGACCGCGAACCCTGCATCGCGACATTGACATAACTGAATGCGCCCGCCTGGGTGGTCAGTGACAGGCCTGGAACCAGCATTTCCAGTGCCTGGGCAACGTCCACAAAACCGTGGTTACGGATCTGTTGCTCGGTTACGATCTCCAGGTCAGCGCCATAGCGTGCCAGCTCCAGCGGCAGGGTGTTCTCAATGCTGCGCTCGGTGATCAGCATTTCCTGAATCTGCGGGTCATCGCTGTTCTGGGCCATGGCAAGCTGACAGGAAGCCATCAGCGAGGCAGAAATGATCAAGGTGCTGGTGACCTTTGCAGCGGGCAGTGATCTGGACACTGCATGCTGCAATTGAGTGGACGCGTTAGCGGACCTGTAAGCGTCGTGCCTGGTGTTCATAACTGCTTCCCCTTGTAGCAATAGAATGCGCAGCGGCCTGGCGTTAAAGCCGGCCACTGTCGATATCATTATTCCCGATACAGTTCTTGTTGAATCTGCGAAATTTCGGTTGCTGCACTATAGGTGCATCGGAGGCTGGTGGCACGAAGCCGGTAGTTACGAAACGGTTGTCGATCAGCGTTAACGAAAATCGTTAACGCTGATTATTGAAATTAAAACAAAGCCTTACTGAAGGAATGCAGCAGGAACTGTAGTGAGATCAATACCCCAGAGCAGGGGCACACCAAAGTACACCATCAAGGTGATCAGCACGGTTGCTATCAGATTGAGCAGAAAACCCACCTGCATCATCTCGACAATACGCAGCTTTTCCGTGGCAAAAATAATGGCATTGGGAGGCGTACCCACAGGTAGCATGAAGGCACTGTTGGCCGCCATGGCACACGGAATCATCAAGGCAAATGGATGCACATTCAGCGCCAGGGCGAGACTCGCCACAACCGGCAGAATCATGGTGGCAGTGGCTGTATTGGACGTGATTTCGGTCAGGAACAGAATCAGCAGCGCCGCCGTGGCGATCATCACCATCAGATGCACGCCGTCAAGAATGGTCAATTGACTGCCCATCCAGTCAGACAGGCCGGTCGAGCGAAAACCTGCCGCTATCGCCAGGCCACCACCAAACAGCAACAAAATGCCCCAGGGGATTTCTTTGCTGTCCTTCCACATCAGCACGCGTGACCCCGCCTCGGAACGTGACGGAATGACAAACAAAAGTACTGCGGCCATAACGGCAATCATGCCATCTCTGATTTCCGGGACCAGATCGGCCCAGATGAACCCTCGACTGATCCACATGAAGGCAGCAAACGCAAACACCGCTGCCACCGCCTTCTCTTCAAAAGAGATGATGCCCAGCGCGTCGCGTTCCTGCTGGATCAGTTGACGCCCGCCAGGCAGTGACTTGATATGCATTCGAAACGCCACACGACCCAGGTAGAACCAGGTGATGACCAGCAGGGCCACGACCATGGGTACACCAATCAGCATCCAGCCCGCAAAACTGATCTCAACGCCAAACAGCTCGCGCGCCTGGGCGGCCAGAATAATATTGGGCGGCGTACCAATCAGAGTGCCCAGTCCACCGATAGTTCCGGCATAACCAACACCAAAGATCAGTGACTTTTCAAATACCGGGATGTCTTCTTCCCCCGGCTTGCCGCGCAGGGTATGCGCAACCTGCGCCGTGATCGCCAGCGCCATCGGCACCATCATCATCACCGAGGCAGTGTTGGATACCCACATGGACAAAAATGCGGTGGCCAGCATAAATCCCAGCAGTATGCGCTGTGTGCTGGTACCCACGTAGGCAATGATGGCCAGCGCCATCCGCTTGTGAAGATTCCACTTCTCCATCGCTGTGGCGATAAAAAAACCACCCAGGAACAGAAAGATGATGTCATCACCGTAGGCTGAGGTAACCGTGGCATTGTCCACGGCACCCGTAATCGGCAGTAGCAGTATAGGTAGCAGCGATGTGGCTGGTATGGGAATCGCCTCAGTTATCCACCAGGTCGCGATCCACAAGGTGACACCAAGCACGGCTTTGGCTTCGTAGCTCAGGCCCTGTGGCTCAAAAACCAGCATAACCAGGATATACAGCAGCGGTCCAAGCAGTAGCCCGACAATTTGTGAGCGGGAATAGGCCTGTGGTGGAGTGTCCTCAGGTGGCCTGCCTCGCAGCGCATTCTTGGTCTGGCGGTGGGATGTCCAAAGGCTTTGCCATAGCGCGGCGATCGACTTGCTCATAGCTGTCTGATGACCTCAATGTCTTTTCATTATTGAGGGCCAAGCCTAAATAGAGCATCACAAAATGTAAAGGTAGTTCCTCTTCCGCATAAAAAAACAGGCTTTTCGGTAAGGGCCGAAAAGCCTGGCAGTGGTAGGCGGGGAGAATTCCACTTACAGCAAAAAGGTCTATCTGAATGAACAAAAAGAATCGACTCCAGGACCAACCTTGGCATTCGGTTCTGGTGAGTACTCTAGCAATGAGGTGTGACAGTATGATGAAGTGAATTCGAAATTGCGGAAACCAACTTCTGGCTTCAGCTGTTGCCAGTCCTGACCAGTCTGACGGTGGCCTGGTCACCAATCTCGATATCACCGCGAACACGGTAATCCGTCAAGGCGTCCTGCATTCGTGCGTAAATCCAGCGACCCAGTTCATCATTGGGTGCTGTAATCAAGACAAAGGCCTGAGTCTCGTGAACAACGCGTGCCAGTTGTTGCAACTGGTTCACCATTGCCTCATTGCGGGCATATAGAGCGCGGCCATCCAGCGTATGAACGCTGTGCGTCCGCTCTCTCTCGGCAGCAAGGTTGTTGCGGGCAGCGACAATCCCGTCATGCCCGGGATCAACCTGAGCGGCGCGGCGCAGGTAGGTCTCGGCATTTTCGAACTGGCCCTGCCGCGATGACAGCTCGGCAAGTTGCAGATAGCGGAGGACGATATCCTGCATGCCGTCCAGCGCCACACTATTTCCCGGATCCAGAGCCAGTGCGCGACTGAAATACCGATAGGCACTGTCCTCGGGTGGCGTCAGCAGTCGGTCGGCGCGAAGGGCTCGCATGCCGCTATACAGAATATCAGCCACGATTCGTCGCTGCTGTTCTGCTTCATCCCTTTCTGCGCTGACACTGTCGAGATCGTCAGAAGGTACTTCTACGACAGGTTCCTGCGCCGGTGGAGCCGGTTGCGCCTGCTGCACAGTGCAGCCGATCGCTCCAGTCAAAAACAACAGACTGACGAAACCCTGTTTTCCATATTTCGCAAAGGACCGTAAAACGTGAGGCGACGGAAAACAGAAGGGCGCGTAATGCATGATGACTTCACAGTGGGGGTAATTACTTGTCTAAACTATGTCACTAAACGCGATAAATCGCAATGCATCGCCAATTGCCAGCGTCTGGCCGCTGGGCACAATCGCCAACCCGTCAGCTGTATGAATTGAGCTCAATACGCCGGAACTCTGATCAGCGAGCGGTGTTACCCAGACCTGACTGTCCCTCTCATGACATGTTACCCGGAGATACTCCTCACGTTCGCTGGCAACCGGGCGCTCAAAATCCGCGCGCACAGGCCAGGACGTTGGTAGCGGCCGGGCCGCACCCATCCACGCCAACAGCGCTGGACGTACCAGCAGAACGAATGTTACAAACGAAGACACGGGATTACCCGGCAAGCCAAAGAACAGCGTATCGTGAAGATGCCCAAAGGCAAATGGTTTGCCTGGCTTTAAAGCCAGCTTCCAGACATCAAGCTGGCCCTCTTCCTGAAGTGCACGACGGACGTGATCCTCTTCGCCTGCCGAGACACCTCCGCTGCTGATAATACAGTCACAGGTCTGCGCCAGCTCGCGTAACACGCCCTGAGTCTGTGCCAGAGTGTCAGCGACGTGCCTGACCTGCTGCGGCACTATACCCAATCCGTTAAGCAGGCCTTGCAGCGTCACTGCATTGCTGTTGTAGATCTGCCCGGGCGCCAGCTCCTCGCCAGGCGCAACCAGCTCATCCCCAGTTGTCAGAATGGCCACTCTGGGCATTCGACCAACTGCGATATGCGATACCCCTGTTGACGCCAGCAGTCCAAGATCGGCTGCCTGCAATCGGTAGCCGGCCGCGAACAACAACTCACCCTTCTGAATGTCGGCGCCTCGGCGCCGGACATTGGCGCCTGCCTGCGGAACCTGCAGAATGCAAACAGACTGTGTGTTGGTTTCGACGCCTGACTGCTCACAGTTTTCCTGCATGACCACAGCGTCAGCGCCATCTGGGACGGGCGCACCCGTAAAAATGCGGGCTGCAGTGCCCGGATGCAGTGGCACAGGAGAGCTGCCTGCGGTGATTCGTTGACTCACTGGCAGTACATCGCCATCCGCCAGTTCAGCAACCCGTATGGCATAACCATCCATGGCGCTGTTGTCCCACGGCGGAACATCAACTGCCGCAATCACGTCCGTGGCGAGGATCCGGCCCAGCGCCTCGGACAAAGGTATGGTTTCACGCGTTAGGCGAGTACGCGCCACCTGCAGAATATGGTCACGAACCTGCCCGACGGGTTTCAGGGTGGCCGTTGACATGAAAGCGCCGGAGCTGGCCATTACGCAGGCTGTCCCTTGTACCAGGATTTGATCAGCTTTTGCAGGCTGCCCTGCCAGGGTCGCTGCTTGATACCAAAGGTCTCGAAAATCTTCTTGGTTGCCAGCGTGTTATTGGCAATATGTGGCGTTTCGACGCGAACCAGGTTGATATTGAGGTGGTCAAGCAGCGCATACACGCGCTCGTCATGTTGCGCGGCAAACTTGACGAGATGCTGGACGAACTCACTTTCACGCAGCGGTTCCAGTGCCGCATAATGGTACACACCCCAGACATCGGCATGACAATCCACTTGCAGAGCAACCGCCAGAATGACTCGCGCCAGGTCCTCAATGGGCGTTGGTGAAAGTTTGCGGCGCATCACCTGGACATTGCCGTCGCCGTCACGCAGCTCATCCAGCCAGCGACGCAGATCCTGGTCCTGCCCCGGGCCGAACAGCCATCCTGAACGGATAATAATATGCTGCTTGAGGTTTTTCTGGATGGCCTGCTCGCCTGCGAATGCCGCTGCACCATAAACACCTACCGGTGCCGGGGTGTCCTGCTCGTTATATGCCAGCTTCTTGTCGCCACCAAACACCTGCGCTGTGGAGAGGTGAATCATGGGTATATGCAGATGATCACAGACCTGTGATAACAGGTCGGCCAGCTGGTGGTTCTGTTTATCTGTATCGTCGGGTGCTGCTTCGGCCAGCTCCAGAGCATCCTGGCGGCCGGCCGCATAGGCGGTCAGGTTTATCACCTGACCCGCGCCAGCATGGGTAATGACCCGAGCTGCGCCAACCGGGTCATCTACATTGACACTCTTGTGATCAGCCGCAACCCATTGAATCTGGCGTTCGTCGAACAGTCGGCACAACTCCTGTCCGATACCACTGCCCGCCCCGAGAATTAAGACCTTCACCGACTGAGTTCACTCCCCGCCCAACGGATCAAAAAGGAATGTCGTCGTCAAAATTATCGAAGTCCGCCGGCCGCGAGCTGCCCTGGGCTGCCTGGCCGCCGCTGCGTTGCGACGGTGCATTTTGAGACGGCATATCCTGATTCATGTCCTGTCCAAAGCGATCGTCACTGCCACTGGACGCGCCACGTGAATCCAGCATCTGCATTTCGTTGGCAACAATTTCAGTTGCATAGCGGGTAATGCCATCCTGCTCCCATGAACGGGTACGCAGACTGCCTTCGATATACAGTTTGCTGCCCTTGCGGACATATTCATTCACAATTTCTGCGAGACGGTTGAAGAAAACAATACGGTGCCATTCCGTACGTTCCTGCTGTTGCCCGGTATTTTTATCCTTCCAGGTATCGCCAGTTGCCAGGGTCAGGTTGGTGACCGCGCCACCGCTGGGCATATAGCGGGTTTCGGGATCCTTGCCTACATTGCCTACCAGAATAACTTTGTTGATGCCGCGACTTGCCACCTTTTCTAATCCTCCCGTGCCCTTGGCGTCTTCTGCCGTCTATTGTCAGACTGAAGATAAATTCGTTACGTTCGGTTTAAGCATAGCATGTTTCCTGGGACTGCGCCGACAGCAGATTTACGTTCAGTGCCCTTTGCGCTGGGACAGGGATTTGACCATAATGGGCTGTTGTATTGCGATGGGAGCAGCAGGAACAGCATGGATAAAATCACGATCCGGGGGGCGCGCACCCACAACCTGAAGAACGTCAGTCTGAGTATCCCCAGGGACAAACTGGTAGTGATCACCGGGCTGTCGGGTTCGGGAAAATCCTCGCTGGCATTCGACACGCTGTATGCCGAGGGCCAGCGCCGTTATGTGGAATCGCTGTCCACCTATGCCCGGCAGTTCCTGTCCATGATGGACAAACCGGACATTGATCATATCGAAGGCCTCTCTCCTGCCATTTCCATAGAGCAGAAATCGACGTCTCATAACCCACGTTCGACTGTCGGTACCATCACCGAGATCTACGACTATCTGCGGCTGCTGTTTGCTCGTGCCGGCGAACCATTCTGTCCCGAACACCATCAGAAGCTGCAGGCGCAAACCGTCAGTCAGATGGTCGATCAGCTGCTGGCCCTGCCCGAGGGCAGCAAGATCATGGTACTGGCACCCGTGATAAGGGAGCGCAAAGGTGAACATCTGCACGTTTTCAAGGAACTGCAGAGCAGCGGATTCATCCGTGCCCGTATCGATGGCACCGTAACCGAACTCGACTATCCGCCAGCGCTTGAGAAAAACAAGAAACATACCATTGAGGCTGTCATCGACCGGCTGAAAATTCGGGATGATATTCAGCAGCGTCTGGCAGAAAGTCTGGAGACTGCCATTCAACTCAGTGACGGTACGGTCACGATCGCTTTCATGGACGAAGAACGCGATGAAATCATGTTCTCTGCGCGCTTTGCCTGCCCCGTCTGCGGCCACAGCATCAGCGAACTGGAACCCCGCATGTTCTCGTTCAATAACCCGGCAGGTGCCTGCAGCAGCTGTGATGGCCTGGGTGTCAAACAGTTCTTTGACCCGCAGCGGATTATCACTGACACATCTTTATCGCTGGCAGAAGGCGCAATTCGCGGTTGGGATCGTCGCAACTTCTATTATTTCCAGATGCTCACATCACTGGCTGAGCACTATAAATTTGCTGTGGACACACCATTTGCCGAGCTGAGTGATGCCCATCAAAGCCTGATCCTTTACGGCAGCAAGGGCAAACAGATCGACTTCAGGTTTGCCAATGACCGGGGCGACACCATGGTCCGGCGCCATGCGTTTGAAGGCATTCTGCCCAATATGGAGCGTCGCTACCGGGAAACCGAATCTCAGGCCGTCCGCGATGACCTGGCGCGTTTTCTGAACTCACACGCCTGTCCGGATTGCGAAGGCACACGGCTGTGTTCCGATGCTCGCCATGTGTATATCGAAGGAACAACCCTGCCCGACATTACACACATGACAATCGCACAGGCGAGGGACTATTTTGGCTCGCTCAAATTAAGTGGAGCACGTGCGACCATTGCCGACAAGATCCTGAAAGAACTGGAACTGCGCCTGCAGTTTCTTATTGACGTGGGCCTGAACTACCTGACGCTCAGTCGAAGTGCCGACACCCTGTCTGGTGGCGAAGCGCAGCGAATCCGCCTGGCCAGCCAGATTGGCGCTGGCCTGGTCGGAGTCATGTACATCCTGGATGAGCCGTCCATCGGGCTGCACCAGCGTGACAACGACAGGCTGCTGAACACGTTGTTCCATTTGCGTGACATCGGCAATACAGTCATCGTAGTCGAACATGATGAAGATGCCATCCGCAGCGCCGACCATCTGATTGACATCGGACCTGGCGCCGGGGTGCACGGCGGTGAAATTGTGGCACAAGGCACTATTGACGATATTATCGCCGAACCGCGCTCGCTTACCGGCCAGTACCTGTCCAATAAACGCCGCATCGAAATACCTGACAGTCGGCATACACCCAAAAAAGGCAAAACGCTGAGCCTGATCGGCGCAAGTGGCAACAACCTTAAACACGTAAACCTGGAAATTCCTTTGGGTCTGTTCACCTGTGTCACGGGTGTGTCTGGTTCGGGTAAATCAACACTGATCAACAACACCCTTTATCCGGTCGCTGCAACGCGTCTGAATGGTGCCACCACCCTGACACCCTCCGAGCATGCAGAGATACGCGGTTTGGACCTACTGGACAAGGTGGTTGATATTGACCAGAGCCCTATCGGCCGAACCCCCCGTTCCAACCCGGCGACCTACACCGGTATCTTCGCGCCAGTTCGCGAGCTGTTTGCCGGCACCCAGGAAGCACGCTCACGGGGCTACACCCCTGGCCGATTCAGTTTCAATGTTAAAGGTGGACGCTGCGAAGCCTGTCAGGGCGATGGTGTTGTCAAAGTCGAAATGCACTTCCTGCCGGACGTTTATGTGGCATGTGACATCTGTCACGGCAAGCGCTACAACCGCGAAACACTGGAAGTGAAATACAAGGGTCGCAATATCGCCGAAGTACTGGACATGACCATTGAGGACGCCCGTGAGTTTTTTGATCCGGTACCGGTCGTTGCGCGCAAACTGCAGACCCTGATGGATGTTGGTCTGTCCTACATCCGTCTTGGCCAGGCAGCGACGACACTGTCCGGCGGCGAAGCGCAGCGCGTCAAGCTGGCACGTGAACTTTCCAAGCGCGATACCGGTCAGACCTTGTATATCCTGGACGAACCTACAACAGGGCTTCATTTTGACGATATTCAGCAACTGCTGACTGTGCTGCATCGTCTGCGTGACCAGGGCAATACCATTGTGGTTATTGAGCACAATCTTGATGTCATCAAGACGGCCGACTGGATTGTTGACCTGGGGCCGGAAGGTGGCAGTGGTGGTGGCGAGATAATCGCACAGGGCACGCCGGAAACGATTGCCGAGAGCCAGCACTCGCACACTGGTCATTATCTGCGCAGACTTTTGCCCTGACCGCAGACAGACTGCACGCCTGGCAGGCTGAAAGGGCTATGCCGACAGGCAATGGCGAGTACAATGGGTTTACCTGACACAACAATTAAAAACTTTGAGGTGTAAAACGATAAGAATAATGACCGCTTGCCTGCTGACATGCCTGATGATGTTGTCGGCAGGCGCGCAGGCGCAGGCCCGGATCATCCCGAATGTGGTATACGGGCACAAAGACGGCATGGCCTTGATTTATGACGTCTTTCAACCCGAACAGAACGCCAATGGCGCGGCGATTGTCTACATGGTCAGTGGTGGATGGTTCTCCCGCTGGACTGAACCCGAGAATCGCCTGGCTTCCTTTGCCTCCATGCTGGCCGAGGGCTATACCGTGATTGCTGTCCATCATGGCAGCGCAGGGGGCCATCTATCCTTGATGCTGGGACTGGACGCCGATGATGGCATGGCAGACAGCGACGACCCGATTATGCAGGCAGGCAATGGCGTGGCCGCCGTGGTCGCCTATTTCCCACCGGTGGATCTGCGGCAAATGACCGGTCCGAACGACCGCTTCCCGGCCCTGGATTTTCCCCAGGAACTGGCCGCTGGTATCTCACCCTTGCTGCTTGCAGACCGAAACGATCCGCCCGTCTTGCTGATCCATGGTGATGCCGACGAACTGGTCAATATCAGTCACAGCGAGCGAATGTACTCGGCGCTGCAGGAAGCGGGCGTGGTCAGTGAGTTCATCACAATCGAAGGCGGCGCGCATGGTTTTCGTGGCGACGATGCGCAGGAAGCTGCCATGGCTCGCCTGGAGTGGTTCAATCAGCACCTGCTGGATTGATCATCGCCTGGTATGGTTTAACCAGCACTTGCTGGATTGATCACCGTTCAGTACTCCTCCCATCGACGCTCGATGGGAGGAGCTGAATCACAGCAGAGTTACTCAGCCGCCACAGTGGCGCAGGCCTAGATCTGTCCAATTATAGGCCAGAAGTGTCTGGCAAACCGGGATCAGTCCATCGCAGTCGGTCCAGCTTGTTGTTGGTGCCTGAATCCTGGTCATAGCCTGATTCGTCATTGATTCCGGCATTTTTGCCTCATGACTTTGGCAGGAGGCAAAACCGGGGGATTGCCTTCTCCGTTGATCCACTGCATAGTTCCTAACGTAGTCACACGCTTGTAGCATAAACGGGACTCAAAGGATGCAAGAGCTGAATAAAAATAACCAGCCCAACCCGCTGAACACGTCACGTCGCTCAGACCCCATTCGACAGATTCGCACCAAACGTATAGGCCAGGGCATCATGGTTATGCTGTTGGCAATCATCACCCTCTCCTTGGTCAACTTCCTGGACAATCGACCCGTTGTTGTAACAGCGCTGCTGTTTACTGTCATATTTCTGTTACTTGCCCTGTTGCTTTTACGTAATGGCTATCCGCAGGCGGCTGCCGCATTGACCGTAATAGTCATGTTTGTCTGTGTGGCACAGGCCATGTGGGGAGGCGCAGGTTTGCGTTCATCTGCCTTGATGGGTTACCCGGCAATTTTATTGTTCGCGATGATCATGATTGGCAAACGGACGTTTTACATGGCCCTGATCGCCATGCTGGTGTACATGCCAATTCTGCTATATGCCACCCAAAACGGCTGGCGAACCGGCCTGGAAGACGCCACTGCCTATCGCTGGCTGGGCGACTACGGAGTTATTCTGATTGCCGCGGCCTTCATTATTCGCGTGCTGGCTTCAGACCTGCTGGCGCTGTTGGCCGCGTTGCATGTGCAAATGGACGATGTCACTCAGTCGAAACTGCGGGCCGAGCACATGGCCAATCACGACAATCTGACCGGGCTGCCGAACCGACGGATGGCCGAGCAGTACTTTCAGGAGCTCTTGCAGCACGCCCAGCGAGAAGCGGCGGGTGTGGGTCTGGTCTTTGTTGATGTCGACAACTTCAAGACCTTCAACGATTCACATGGCCACGACCTGGGCGACGAGCTGCTCCGCCATTTGGGCCAGACCATCAGCTCGCAGCTGCGCAAGTCCGACCGACTGGTCCGCATCGCCGGCGACGAATTCCTGATCCTGCTATCCGATATTTCCAAAAGCGCGGATGTCGAGATTATTCTGGAAAAGGTCCGCCGCGCAGTCGCCAATCCTGTCACCATCCGCAGCGAGACCCTGATCCCTGCGCTGTCCATGGGCATAGCGCTGGCGCCGGATCACGGCCAAGATTTCAAGGAACTGGTGACCAAGGCCGACCAAGCCATGTATCAGGCCAAGGCCGCCGGCCGGAATCAGTACCAGTTTTTCCGCCCGACCTAATACATAACGTTAACATTTATGGGCAAGGCAAACAGACTGCTGCGGGCCGTGTCGTGGGCGAAGCCGGCTCTGTGGATCAGGTCGGTGACGATACAGCGGGTGACGATCCCCAACGCCTTGCCCATCAGGTTGGTGGCACCCACATGATTACCGGGCTCGCCTGGAATGGTTCAATCAGCACCTGCTGGATTGATAAACATTCAGTACTCCTCCCATCGAAGCTCGATGGGAGGAGCTGAATCACAGTGGTGTCACTCAGCCGCCACGGTTGCGGCGCGCTGTAGCAGAAACGCCCGGATGCCTTCCACCTGCGCTTCACCTATGTCAGCCGAGAAATTCGGCATGCCACGGCTTTCCAGCGTGCCTTCCAGCACGATGCCATGGAAGGCTTCACTGCTCAGCAGCATCGGGCTGTAACGCAGGTCAGGAATCGGGCCAGCGCTCAGGGCCATAGGGCCATGACACACAGAGCAGTAAGCGCTATACATGGCCGCACCCAACTCAACACTGCCATCGCTGCTGATGCCTTCCAGGTTTAATGGCACTCGTTCGGTCGTTGCCATTTCTGGCATCTGGCCCTCAGCACCCAGTTTGAATGCCATCAGGCGACCATTCCGCTCTCGCGGATAATTGCCAGACAGCAGCCCCATGGTCAATGGCATCGCACCGCCCTGACCAGCCAGCGCCAGCACATATTGTTCACCATCAAGTTCATAAGTGACTGCACCGCCGAGAATGGCATCACCAACGGGGTAGGACCACAGGCGTTCACCATTGTCCGTGCGATAGGCATGGAAGAGCCCATCTGCAGAGCCCTGAAAGACCAGGCCGCCACCTGTCGATAACAGACCACTGTTTCCATAGACGGGATATTCGACGCGCCAGCGCTCCTGTTGTGTAACAGGATCCCAGGCCAACAGGGCTGATGCCGGTAGCTGCTGGGCTCGCTGCGCATCTTCAGGGTTTGCGGGTGGCGCATTGACGCCACCAACACCGAGGTTCCAGCCTACTTCCTGCTCTTCGAAGTCACCCGGGTTCGAATAGACATAGGAAGTGTTCTGACTCGGAATGAAGACCAGACCGGTATTGGGATCGTATGACATCGGGTACCAGTTGTGACCACCCAGGGGACCGGGGATAACCACGGCAGGGTCGCGCTCGTAGCGCACGATTTCCGCTTCTATCGGACGTCCGGTCACCGGATCCAGGCCGCTGGCCCAGTTAATCTCAACGTAATTGTTACCGGAGATAAATTCACCAGTGGTGCGGTCAATCACGTAGAAGAAACCGTTTTTGGGCGCCTGCATGATCACCTGACGCATGCGTCCATCAATTTCGATATCTGCGAGGATCATGTGCTGCGTTGCTGTGTAGTCCCAGGATTCCGCAGGTGTGGTCTGGAAATGCCAGGCGTACTCACCTGTATCAGCGTGCAATGCAACAATGGATGACAGGAACAGGTTGTCACCCTCTCCATTGGAACGGATGTGGTGATTCCAGGGGCTGCCGTTACCAACGCCGATATACAGCAGGTCCAACTCTGGATCATAGGCCATGGAATCCCAGACGGTACCGCCGCCCCCGATTCGCCACCATTCGCCTGCCCAGGTCTCGGCGGCCATTTCCATGGCGTCGCTTTCGAAGCCCTCTTCCGGATTACCGGGCACCGTGTAGAAGCGCCATACCATATCGCCAGATTCCGCATCGTATGCAGATACATAGCCACGAACACCCAGCTCACCACCACCATTGCCAATCACAACCTTGCCATCGACGACTCGAGGCGCGCCAGTGATTGTGTAGCGACCCTCCGGATCGACGGTCATGGTTGACCAGACTTCGGCACCGGTTTCGCGATCCAGCGCAATCAGCCGGCCATCAAGGGCACCCAGGAATACCATGTCACCCCAGGCTGCCAGACCCCGGTTGACAACGTCACAGCAGGCATCAGCCGCCTTCGCACCAGGTACCTCGGGATCATAACGCCAGATTTCCTCACCAGTGCGCGCATCAACAGCGAACGCCTTGCTCCAGGCAGAGGTGAAATAAACTACGCCATCAATGACCAGTGGTGTGGCTTCCTGGCCGCGATCCGTGTCCAGTTCAAAGTCCCAGGCCAGGCCCAGCTGTTCGACATTGCTGCGGTTAATGGTATCCAGCGGGCTATGACGCTGCTCTGAATAGGTCCGCCCATGACTTAACCAGTCAGCAGTGTTGCTCCCCGCATTGATGATACGGCTGGCATCTACCGGCCGCAGATCCTCAGGTCGATCGGCCGCCATCTGGTCAACTGACGCACTGCCCGTGGTTTCGTTCAGGGTTTCTACCGGGGGAGTCGTCTCCTCACTGGAACATGCTGCCAGCAGCACGCCCGACATGATCATGGCCAGCGCCAGTTTATTGCGCAAAAAAGGGGTCGACGCCGGTGGGTTGTGGGTTTGCATACCTGAAATCTCCGCTGCTTATTTTTGTGCTTTGATTTCGGAGCATAAACAGGGGGGCACGGCAAGGCAAGAGCAGGCGCTCGATGAATGACTTTTGACATGCCCCAAACCCGTAACGAGGGGTCAGCTTGTGATGATCAGCGCGCGACTGCCTGCACATTGACCGTCAGCGAAACCTCGGACTCGCCTGCCTCCGCAGATGGTGTTGCCATCTCGCGCGAGCCTGTGTCCATGGCCCGCATCATCACCGGTGCCGCGTATGACATGCCTGTCTCGATGGTTAATGAAGCGATCTCTACCTCAGGACGGCCCAGCGCTGCCGCCGCGCGTTCGGCATTGGCACGAGCCCTGGCGATGGCGGTTTCCATCAATGAATCGCGTACCTCATCCGCACGTTCAGTGCTCAGGCGGTAGGACAACTGACTCATGACAAAACCCATATCCTGCAGCTCACCCGCCAGCGACAATAAAGTCTGAGGGTCTTTGCTCTCCAGTGTGATGCTCTGGGAACCGCGCCAGACCGGATCAGCGCGCCCACCCTGAGGCTGGCGATTGATCTGATAAACGCTGTAGTGACCTGTCGCAGCATCTACTCCTGTCACGGCACGCGCCACGATCAGCCCCTCACGCATCTGCTCATTAATGGCATTCTGGACAACACTCGCATCGCGGTCCTCTACTTCCACTCGCAGATCGGCAACAATCTCGTCCTGAGCCACGTTGATCCGCTCTGTGACTGACAGATTGATCAGCGTCTGCCCCTCCGGCAGTTGCGGTAATACTGATTGCTGTGCATTTGCGGACAAAGCCAGCAATGCCAGCGTGGCGCTCATTACCGTGAATCTTATCCCCTTGCGAAAAGTCATATGAAACTCCTTTCATTCGTCGCTTTTTTACAACGTCACCAGTTGCAGGTTCTGCCAGCTAAAACATGCCTGTCACGATTGGCTGTTGACTAAGTCTTCGACATCCATAACAGTGAACTTATTCTCACGTATGCAATCAACCAGTTAGACCTCAGCCATGAGCCGTCATCGTGAGCAAAGTAGCGATATGAGCATATCAGAACCTGGAATCAGTTTTGTTACTGAAAGTGCTATTCTCCTGCAGTTCGCTGAACCTTCGCTGAACAGCGTTGATGTCGAGCTGCAGGCCAGAATCTGTCAGCTGGCCAGTACCCTGCAGGCACACCTTCAGATTGGCCCCTTATTGACCGATGCGGTACCGGGGCCAGGCAGTCTTTTGCTGGCCCTGCGAGACGGACATGCGGCGCGTCGTGTGCTGCGCGAAGCTGAGCAGCTCTGGCAACACCTTGAATTCAATGCCAGCGCAGGTCAACGACATGATATTCCGGTGCATTACGGTGGCGACCATGGCCCTGACCTGCTGGCGGTTGCTGAAATTACGGGCTTTTCCCCGCGCGAAGTCATTCAGCGCCACTGTTCGGTAGACTACTTTGTCTTGTGTCTGGGTTTCATGCCGGGCTTCCCATATCTTGGCGGCATGGATCCGGCACTGGCCACACCTCGCAAGGATAATCCGGCAACCCGCGTAATGCCTGGCGCCGTTGGCATTGGTGGCGCCACAACCGGCATTTACCCCTCGGCGAGTCCGGGCGGCTGGCATATCATCGGACGCACTTCCATCAAACTCTTCGACCCTGAGAAGCAGCTGCCCAGCCTGCTGCAGCCAGGCGACTGGGTTCGATTTGTAGCGGTCAATGAGGAGCTCCCGGCATGATAGAGGTCATCACCACAGCGCCACTTTTGACCGTGCAGGATCAGGGCCGATTCGGCATGCGCCATCTCGGTGTACCTCGCTGCGGCATGATGGATGCCCCCGCCCTGTTGCGGGCCAACCTGCTACTGGAGAATGATCCGCTGGCCGCAGGTCTGGAAATTTCTGCTGGACCCGTGGTCCTGCAGAGCGATCGGGACCAGCATATTGTTCTGTCTGGCGCAGATATGTCAGCTCAGCTATTGCTGGCCGATATGCAAACCGTGGTGCAAAATTATCTGCCGCCAGGATTCATTATGCGCTGGCCAGCAGGAACACGACTGCTACTCAACCGCCCTCAGATTCCCGGACAACGCGCTGTTCTCGCCATTGCCGGAGGCATTGATGTTGCCCCCACACTAAACTCCCGCAGCACTGATCTGAATAATCAGCTTGGCGGTTATCAGGGGCGCGCCCTGCGGGCGGGAGATCGATTGCCCGTTGGCGAAGCGGCAAATCAGCAATTTTCTTCCGGAGGCATTCGGCAACCAGCCATCACCATGTCACTGCGCGCCATACGCGGGCTGGACTACGAGCATTTCGATCCCCAAAGCCAGAATGCTTTATGGCAGTTTCCGTGGCGAGTGCAGGCCAACAGCAACCGCACCGGGCTACGTTTGTCAGGCCCCACCCTGAGATATCAGGGAGACACCTTGCGTCTGTCAGCCGGAGTGCTGCCCGGACTGTTGCAGGTGCCAGGCAATGGTCAGCCGATTCTGCTGGGCTGCGACGCCCAGACAACCGGAGGCTATCCGGTCATTGCCAGCGTCATCGAGGTCGACTTCCACCAGCTTGCTTATGCAACACCTGGCACGCTTCTTTATTTCAGGGAAGTAAGCGTTGCTGAAGCGCAGGGTCTACATAGCGCCGGGCAGCATGAGCTGCAGATACTCAGGCAACAGATACAGTACCGGAAGCAGGCAAGATGAAGGCAACGCAGGTAGACCTGAACGCAGACCTGGGTGAAGGCGCCCCCAATGACAGAGAGCTGCTGCAGCTGATCAGTTCTGCAAATATCAGTTGCGGCGCTCACGCTGGCGACGCTGACAGTATCCGGGCCGCGCTGCAAAACGCTGTCGAGTTTGGTGTTGTCGTTGGCGCTCACCCCTCATATCCGGACCGGGAACACATGGGCAGGCGCTCGTTGGACATCCCGATAAATGAGCTGCGCGACAGCATCTTGCGACAATTGAAATATCTGTGCGACATGGCTTCATCTGAAGGTGCTCGCGTCTGTCACGTCAAAGCACATGGCGCACTTTACAATGACATGGCCACTGATCAGGCGCTGGCTGAAAAATTCTGCGACTGGGTAAGGGAGTTCGACACCAGACTGACAGTAGTGGGACTGGCGGGAAGTGCATTGCTGCAGACAGCCAGAGTTTTTGGCATCAGAACCCGTGCGGAGGCGTTTGTGGACCGGCGCTACCAGACAGACGGCACGCTGGTGCCACGCTCACAGCCTGACGCCCTAATTCATGATGCCGATGCCGCGATTAAGCAGGCCCTGTCAATCATTAAACATGGTTACCTGATGACTGTAACGGGGCAGCGGCTTTCGGTGAATGCCGAAACATTTTGTGTGCACGGCGACACACCAGAAGCACTGCTTTTCGCCAGCCGTCTTGTCACAAGCTTGCGAGAGGAAGGTATCAGGATTGCCAGTTAAACAGATAACTGCCAGATTCATCCTGTTCCAGCATAAGCGCCAGCCACTCAGGTAATGTGATTGATTGATTACCAATCGGCGACAGGCGAAGCTGAACCTCTGAAACCTGACCATTGTTCATCGTAACAGCGACGTCCAGTGCCACTTCGCCAAGGTCAATGTGATCCCTCGTTCCCTGCCCCAGCACCGTGATACCAGCCTGCGACCAGAGCCCGCGTGCGCTGGCTACCGCAGACCCGGCCTGCAACGTCACTGGTTCAACAAGTTTCAGCGCCAGGTGGCCCAGCAAGCGGACGTTTTCTTCCCGCCACAGGACGGCGGCGGGCATGTCCGCGGAGGCCTGGCTCAGCAACACAGTTCCGTTGGTTTGCAGGCAGGCGCGGGCGTCTACGGACTGGAGCTGGCCGGCTATCGGGCGGGCACGCGACTGCACATCTGCACACAATTGACCCTGGATGAGTCGGGATGGAAGCCATTGCCATTGCAGCTCGCCGATATCCAGCACGACCTGTGGCTGCCGTAACATTGCTCGATCCACTGCGCCCCGCCACAATGTGCCGTCAACACCGTACAATTGCAGGCCAGCAACCTGGGCAGGCCCCACCAGCAAAGTCGCCGGTGCAAGCAGTACAATCCATACCAGCGTCATTGGAACCACCAGCCAAAGTACGCGAGTGCGGGTCACGTCAACGGCCTCTCACTGTGACGTTTACAGACAGGCCCGCGGCCGCTGATGGCACTATGGTCATGCTCTCGACACGGTTACGGCCACCCGCCTCGACTGCTGACAGCCACTGCAGCAGATTGTTCATGGCCACCTGCTCCATGCGAATGGTGGCCGACTGACCATCAATCGCAGGTTCCAGTGTGCTTACCCGCAGGCCGGTTGCGCTTGCCGCATCATCGAGAAACTGCGGCAGACTTGCCATCGCGGTCCCAAGCTGGCGCTCATCGCGCAACTCGATCAACTCCTGCGCGAGACTCTGTACAGCAAGTACCTGCTGGCGCGCCTCTGTGACCCGTCTTTCTGACAGCTCTCTGGCCGCATTCAGCGGCTGGACGATGGCAGCCCAAAGCAGGTACACCAGCAGCGACGCACCACATGCCAGCAGCCACAATTGCTCACGTCCGGTAAATTGCTGCCAGCGCTGTATCAACTTGACCTGCAATGCTCTCAGTTTCATGGCGCTACCCCGCTGACAAGCAGATTGGCCTGTTGCCGACTGCCAGCCTGACTGATATTGCGCGCCTGCGCTGACAGCCCTGCATTCCCGAGTGCTTCGCTAAAGGCGAGCAGCTGGGAATTGCTCTGCGCAGTCAACGCCAGTTGTAACTCCTGGCGCGCCGCCAGGAAGTTCACACGGTGTACACGCACATCGCCGTGCTGCAAAAGCACCGGCGCGATCTGATCCAGCAGTGGCAGCACCGATGCGCTGGCACCAGAGCCGCGAAGTTGCGCCAACTGGCTGCGCAGCTGTTGCTCAGCATCTACCAGTACACCCTGCGGCACGGCAGTCCGGTAAACCTGTTCCACCTGCTGCTGTATGCGGCGATAATCAGCGTTATTGATCTGCAGTTCTATAAAACTGGACAACAGAAAAATCAGCAAGGCTGCCGCCGCTGCAATGACAGGAATCCGCGCCGGTCGCCACAGTTTTTGCCAGCGTACCGGCGCCGCGAAAAGTCCCTGACGCAGTTCGATGGCGCCCGGCCTCTCAAACGTCAATGCATCCCAGGGCTCGTTAACAATGGATACTCTCGTCCGGGCTTCGCCCCGAATGCTCTCTGGCAACATACTGACGATATCGTCGGCTTCGGACTGTGAACTCGCAAACACGTGCAACGCCGGGATGGCTCCAGCGACGGCTTCGCGCTGGACTCGTTCTGCAACAAGAGGCAGCATACTGACATCAACAGATAGCCCGAGACCGCTGAGCTGTGTCGGCAGCCAACCATCGTCAGCTCCGTCCGTGACCAGTATTTTCCAGTCATCCTTATCGCCATCTATCAACTGACCGGTAACAAAACAGCGTGATACTTCAAGGCCCGCTGATTCCAGGGCTTCTATCTGCTCTGCAAACCACTCCCGGTCAACATAGGCAAGCGTGACGGTCTCCGGCTCAACAGCATCAATGGCAATATGCAGGGATTGAATATCACCGGCAATGTCTGACTCCAGTTCAAACGGAATCAGTCGACTGAGATGTTTTCTCTCCTCCGGTCTGTAGGGCAGGCGACGCATGACCAACTGTGGTCCGTCCAGCATCAGCCAGACCTGAGCACCAGGGTGCTGTTTACACAGCGTTTGCAGTGATCCTTTCTGAGAAGCAGCCAGCCAACCGGCGCGTCGGTCGTATCGCCGCCAGCGATAATGACCCGGAGTCGATTCCGGCCTGATTATCAATACACTCATTTTTCAATTCACCAGTGTTTCAAACGGATTTTCGTGAAAGGAGTTGTGATAGCGCGCCAGCGTCGTCACGCCACTCCCGTCACGATGAATCAGTGATGTCAGGTAACGGGAAACCTCACCGATTGTGACCTGTATGTAGGCCAGAAAATATTCGCTGCTTACGCTGTATGTGGGCACTTGACCTGCGGCGTCCCCTGACTGTCCGGGATCAGACGGCAGGCCAGACTGCTGCGCGGACTGCAAAAATTCAGTGACAGACACAAAGGCCTGTTGATCCCGCAGCTCCAAAAACGTGTCCACGACGGCCTGCTCAGCAAAGGTCAGGGTGTTTTCGTCATTGACGCCTGACATCACTGATGCCGATGCCGTGTTGATATTGATGGATGTCGCAACTGGCAGGGCAACCACACGTGGCCGCAATGCCTTCAGAAGCTGCGGCGTGATGTGTCGCACCATCGCCAGCTCGCTCACATCATGCATGAGCTGATTCGCAGACTGTGCGACCGTGCCAGCGCCTGTGTAATAAAGTGACTCGGCGCCTGACAGGCCACTAACTCGGTCATCCTCGTCGATCCAGTCTACAATAGCCTCGGTGATCGCGACCGCTTGCGCTTCGGTGACAGCCATTTCGGGCAGGCTCTGCAACATGCGTATAAAGTGCCGCTGTGCAGCACTGAAACGAACTGAGCTCAATGCGCCCAGATCGTCAAAATTTTCTGTTTTGTATACCAGATTGTTGATATTGAACCGCCCTTGCGCGTCCTCAATGAATACGCGCAGAAAACCATCGTCGGTTGGCATGGGGGGCAACATCGCAGCCCAGCTCTCACCAAGGTGATCAACCGGCTCTGCAGGCCTGTCGCCTGCCCGCTGCGAGTCCATAAGCAATACCTGAGCAGCCAGGGTTTCAGCTCCCTGCAGATAGGTATCAAATCGTTGCTGCATTAATCTTGCCTCCGCCATCGATGCGCTTCGTACGAAGGACTCAGCAAATTGAGTCGCCAGCACTGCGACCATGGCAGTCACCAGCATGGCCAGTATGAGTGCACTACCAGTCTGCTGAAGACGCTGGCTTGCAGCTTTTGAATGCTGATCGCTCACGTTGATGCTCCGCCCGCTGAAAACGCCATCGGCAACACAAACACCCGGCGCACCTCACCCAGACCCGAAACGCGCAAACTGACTTCGATGGCCGCCGGTAAGCGGCGCTGGCGCTGCAGAATTTCGTTGTCCCCGGCAGCAGCAGCGAGCGGCCAACCCGATATCCAGCCCGCATCATCGATTGATGAGCCCTGGGTAGTGACGCCAACCGGCAGGAACCGCCAGGAGACCTGCTCTACAGCCTGCAACAGTGGCATGGACTGCATTGGAGGTGTGCCCAGCGCCTGATTGCTTTCCTGCCAAGAATCGCGGTACAGCGTGCCGTCAGGTGACAGGCGGTAGAGCACCCGTTGCAGCTCCGATCGCGGAGACGCCATTGGGTTGTGCCAGGCGTGTCTGCTGAACCAGATCATGGCACCCTGTCGACCACTGAGTGCTTCCAGAGAAAACGCATTATGTGGCACTGCCAGCATTACCACCCGCTCATCGGTGTCACCAAGCACTGACTGCAGCGGATCAACCCCAGTGGCCGGCATCGGTAATGGGCGATTGGCAATGTGCTCGATATCACCGTTCAATAATTGCCAGAACCGCTCGATCTGCTCTATTTCCTGCATGAGTTGATCGCCGCGTTCACGGGCTTCTATCGCGCTGTCCAGAAACTGATAGGACACTGCAGCAATCATGACCGTGATTGACATCGCGATCAGCAGTTCGACCAGCGTAAATCCACCCTCAGTCCTGACCATCGACATCTCCACCGAGCGCTGAGGGGCCAATCGCCTGAGCAGCAGACAGATAGCTGGTCAGACTGGCCAGCGTGTCGGCAGGCCGCTCCATGGCTGCCACATCAAGCCGGTGGCGTAGCAGACCCGGCACAGGTGTCTCTTCCACCGACAACTGCCATGACCATCGACGCCCGGCAAGTTCAGTTTCGCCCTCCCGGAACGCTGCAGTCGACATGATTCCCGCCGCCGCATCCAGCTGTAAATGTGACATCTGATTCTTAGCAACCCAGCTGGCAATGGTTTGCTGGCGAAACCGGTCGGTAGCATCCAGTTGTGCGCCCAACTGGAACATCAGCGCCGGCAGCGCGATTCCGACGACAAGCAATGCCACCATCACCTCAATCAGGGTAAAGCCGAGCTGTTCCGATCGCTGATTGTGCATCATGCGCTCACCATTGCAGGCTCATTAGCTGAACTGTCCGAACCAGCGGGCTGTGGAAATTTTTCGCTACCACTGTGTTTCAATGACCCCTGATTCCTGAGTGGCGACACGAGCAAGCTGTGTTTCTCCACTCGCCGTTTGCACTGACAACTGCAAGATGAATGGCGTCGTTTCGCCAGTCGGATACATGACCAGCACAGGTTCATTTGATTCATCGCCAGATTGGAGCCCACGGCGGGCCAGATCAACAGGCTGTTCTTCGACCCATAAATCGAGCTGAAGGGATGGCGGTAATTCAGCCTGTAATTCCATGTCGTCATCAATCTGCCACTGACCGTTACGCCAACGAGACCACACGAGCTGCCAGCCTTCATCAGCCAAATCTTCAGGAGCCCTCAAATGCATTCCTATCGGTTGCGCCATGACAACAGCCCGATTTGAGGCAATGCCAATCAGCTGGCTCACATCCTCGGCGATATCCAGAGCCTGGTCGTCAGCATCTGAATCCCGCCCCAGGGAGAACGCCACCGTGCTGACCAGCAGCGCGGCGATTGCCATCACCACCAGGAGCTCGACCAGGCTGAAACCACGGGCCGCGCCAGCGCTCATCGGTTTACTGTTCCTGATTCTGCCAGTTGCCATAATCAGCGTTTTGCCCCTCACCACCACGCGTTCCGTCGGCACCAAAGGTAAAGATGTCGTACTGACCGTTCTGACCGGGACTCAGATAGCGATAGGGATTCCCCCATGGATCGACTGGCAGAGCTTCCAGGTAACCATCCTGCTTCCAGTTTGCCGGCACCGGCTCCAGCGTCGGTTGGTCTACCAGTGCCTGCAGCCCCTGCTCACTGCTGGGATAGGCATAGTTATCCAGGCGATACATACGCAACGCAGTTTCGATGGCGCTGAAATCGGCGAACACTTTCTGCACTCGTGCCTCATCGGCACGTCCGAGAACATTGGGCGCAATAATGCTGATAAGCAGGCCCATGATGACCAGCACTACCAGTATCTCGATGAGACTGAAGCCTTGTTGCTTCCTCATAGATTTAGCTTCTGGCAGAGGCAGAGCCGAGCTGTTTTTGCTGTTAACGGCAGCGGTTTTAACCAACATAGAATCACCCATCGTCTGAACTCGTTATATCAATGTGTTGATATCAAAAATTGGCAGCAGAACTGCCAGCATGATCAATGTCACCAGACCGCCCATCAGCACAATGGTCAGCGGTTCCATCAATGCCATCATGGTGCTGAGCCTGATGCTCAATTCCCGTTCCTGGTTTTCGGCAGCATAGGCCAGCTGACGCCCCAGGCTGCCATTCGCTTCTCCATTGGCGGCCATCTGCTCAAGGAGTGGAGGAAAGGCCGCGCATTGACGCAGGCTCTTGCTGAAGCTGCCACCCTCCTGGACTGCAGTCGCCACGGTGCGTGCCGCGGCGCGCATGACCTCGTTATTGAGAACCTGTGCCGCAATGCGGACTGATTCCAGCAATGGCACTCCGGAGCCAAGAAGTATCGCCAGCGTCGACGCAAAACGTGCACTTTCCAGCTGCCGCAGGTTTTCACCAACACCTGGCACCTTGAGGAGAAATCCGTGCCAGCGCAGGCGGTTTTCGACAGCCTGCAGCCACCAGCGAAACAGTACCCCGCTTAATGCAATGGCACACAGCAACAGCAAGGCCCATGGTGAGCCCATAAACTCACTTACGTTGATCAAAGCCTGTGTCAGACCAGGCAGGTCGCGCCCCGATGTGGCAAACATGGTAACCAGTCGCGGCACCACAAATGTCATCAGCAAGGCCACTACCATCAGACTGACCGACAATAATGCCAGAGGGTAAATCATGGCGGTGCTGAGTTTCTGACGCGCCTGCTGACCTGTTTCTGTGTATTCTGCCAGGCGCTCCAGCACCGGGCCCAAGTAGCCCGCGGATTCACCTGCCCGAACCATGGCGCAATACATTCGGTCAAACGCCGCCGGGTGCTCTGACATTGCCTGTGCCAGCGAATGGCCTTCGACAACCCGCGACCTGACCTGAGACAGTATGCCTTTCACTTTAATCTGCCGTGACTGCCGGGCGCTGATCTGCAGTGCCTCGTCCAGCGGCATGCCTGATTGCACCAGCGACGCCAGTTGCCTGGTAATTAATGAAAGCTGGGCGACCGACAGGCGGCGCGGTCGCCACCAGAGAGACTGTCCGCCACTGGCATCATTGGCAGCACTGGTCACTGTGACCGTCATGGGTTTCATGCCCTGGCTGCGCAGCCGTGCGCGCGCCTGACGCTCGCTGTCAGCCTCCAGCACACCACTCACAGGCCTGCTGTCGGCGCCCAGTGCTTTGTAGCGGAACGAAGCCATGACCTAGATCCCCGTGCCCATCGCAGTCACCCGCAGCACTTCTTCAAGACTGGTTTCGCCAGCCAGTATTCGCTGCCTTCCGTGCTCGGACAAGGCAGGACTGGCCGCCCGTACGTGGGCTTCCAGGGCTGGCTCTCCAGCCTGATCGTGAATCAGTCGGCGCATGGTGGCGTCCACCTCCAGCACCTCGTAAAGGCCGGTCCGGCCGCGATAACCGGTGTGGTTGCACTGATCACAGCCGGCGGCTCGCCATACCTGCGTCCCTTCCGTAAATCCGAAACGCTGCTGCTCCGCCGCATCGGTAGCGACCGGTTGTTTGCAGTCCTTACATAAACGTCGAACAAGACGCTGCGCCAGCACCAGTTGCAGACTGGACGCCAGCAGGAAGGGCTCGATGCCCATATCCTGAAGTCTGGTTACGGCACCCACCGCCGTGTTTGTATGCAGTGTCGACAACACCAGATGTCCGGTCAACGATGCCTGCACGGCAATCGCCGCAGTTTCCTGGTCACGGATTTCACCCACCATCACCACGTCGGGATCCTGCCGTAGAATCGCACGCAGGCCGCGGGCAAAACTCATATCCACTTTGGTATTGACCTGTGTCTGGCCAATGCCGGGCAGCACGTATTCGACCGGATCTTCAATCGTCAGGATATTGCGCTCGCGACTGTTGATATGCTGCAGGCCTGCGTAGAGCGTTGTGGTTTTACCGGAGCCCGTTGGTCCGGTGACCAGAATGATACCGTGTGGTTTAGCCAGTGCACTGGCAAACAGCGCATGAATGGGTGCCGGCATCTGCAGCTGTTCCAGCTTTAGCTGGCCGGCAGCCTGATCCAGCAGGCGAAGCACGACGCGCTCTCCAAACGCAGATGGAATGGTGGACAGGCGAATATCCACTGCGTGACCCGCCAGCCTGACGCTGATGCGTCCATCCTGAGGCAGTCGCTTTTCGGCAATGTCCAGGCGCGCCATTACCTTGAGACGTGAGACCAGCACGGGGCCCAACTCAGAGCGCGGCGCCAGCACATCGCGCAGAACACCATCCACGCGGAAGCGGATTGCGACGCGCTGCTCGAAGGGTTCGATATGTACATCTGACGCCTGCTCGCGAACAGCCTGGGAAAGCACGGCGTTGATCAATCTGATCACCGGGGCATTGTCGGCATCGGACAACAGATCGCTGTTGCCTGGGATATCATCAACCAGGGCCGTCAGATCGATATCACCGCCCAGCTCATCAGCCGCGCGCTGGGCGTCATCTGCCCCACTTTGATAAAGCGCGGTCAGCCGCTGCTGAAATTCGTTTGCTGATATCACGACCGGCGTGAAACCATGACCCATGATACGACGCAGTTCCAGCAGCACATTCAGCGCAGGCTCACCCCGACAGATCACTTCTCCGTCATCAAGCAGCACACCTTTGCCGTTGGCAAAATCATAGGGCAGAACATAGTGCTGGTTCACGGCTGATCTTCCTGCGCCCCAGCATCAGGGGCGTCCAGCAGCGTCTCCCAGGCAGGCAGCAATGGCATTTGTGAGTCGCCAAAAATACCACCATGGACAGGCTGTTGCAGAAGCTGTTGATTACGGATGTGTTCGTATTTTTCAGCGGTGGCGCCGCGCAGGGCGTTGTCATCGCGCAGGATAGTCGGTCGTATGAATACCAGCAGATTGGTTTTCTGTACCGAACTGGAGGTGGAACGGAACAGTCGGCCCAGGCCTGGCACGCTGCCAAGTACCGGCACACGACTTTCACTCTGAACCACATTGTCGCGAATCAGGCCGCCCAGCACGACGGTCTCACCATCTGCTACCGTCACACGAGTTTCAATTTTGCGTTCGTTGGTGATCAGGTCCACCGCACCTGCTTTCTGGGAAATGCTGGAGATTTCCTGAGCGATATCCAGTGCGACTTTGTCACCACGATTGACATGTGGCGTGACTCGCAAGGTGGTACCCACATTCTGTCGGGTAATGGTCTGGAACGGATTCTGAACATTACCGCTGTTGCCCGTGCTGGTGTAGGAGCCCGTGATGAACGGCACACTTTCACCAACAGTAATCAGTGCTTCGGTGTTATCCGTGGTCAGGATATTTGGCGTAGACAGAATGTTGGCGCCGGAGTTGGCCTGTAACAGATCTATCAGTGCCAATAGGTCGGTGCTGCCGCCGAGGCGACCGATACCAATGGTCTGACCGGCCGCACTGGCCAGACCGGCCGCCAGGTTTTGCAGGCCTTCCTCGCGGTCTTCATTGAGTGCGCCATCGGCTATGAGTCCAAGTCGCTGCAGATTGGCGCCGGGCTCAAAACTGCCGGCAAAGGCGCCACTTTCGTCCCTGAACAGCCACTGGATGCCAAGGTTCTGCCCCACATCATCATTGATCTCGACGATAATAGCCTCGACCAGAACCTGGGCGCGCTGGATGTCCAGTCGCTGCACAACATCCATCAGAGAATCGATGATGTCCATGTCTGCAGTAATGATGACCGCGTTATTGTCAGGGTCAGCTTCAACACTGGCTCGGCGCGCCCCATCGGCGGCTGCTCCTTCGGTGACACCCTGCCCCGGCGCCGCACCACCCAGTTGAAAGGTGTTGCGTATCACTGAGGTCAGCACCTCAGCGACTCGCTCGGCGCTTGCGTATTCCAGATAGACAACACGAGTGTTGCCGGTCTGCTCACGCGGCTTATCAAGCAGGGTAATGAGTTCCCGGATGGTGTCCCGCTGTCGTTTGCCACCTGTCACCAGCACTGAGTTCGTGCGTGTATCTGCATTGATCTGCAGCCGCGAGGTGACCGGCTCCTGATCAGCGGCCACCTGGTCTTCGTTCATTTCGCGAAGCAGGGCAACAATGTCGCTGGCCTGCGCAAACTGCAGGCTGACGACTTCGGTTTCCGGCACTGAAGACTGATCAATGCGATCCAGAATCTGTCGAATACGCTGCACATTGGCAACCGTGTCGACCAGAATGATCATATTTCCATCGGGGTAGGCAGACATCTGCCCGTTGCTTTGCGACACCAGTGGACGCAGCACTGGCAGCACCTGATTAACAGACACATTGTCGAGCTGGATGGCCTCGGTGACATAGCGACTGCTGTCGTTGCTGTCGTAACTCGAGAATGGCAGCGGCGCCGAGCGCACTTCCTGCGACGGTACGATGCTGACCATATTGTCGCCGGTTTCCACGGCGGTAAACCCGGTGATGTCCAGGGCTCTCAGAAAGATACGGTAGTAGTCCTGAGCGTTGACAGGCGAGCTGCTGATAACGGTTATCTCGCCGCGCACGCGCGGATCCAGAATCATCGTTTTCCCGGTCACATCCTGAACAGCCCGAATAACCTCGAGAATGTCACTGTTACGAAAATTTGGCGTCCACATGGCTTCCTGGGCAATGGCTGTCACGGATGACAATGCCAGCATGAATGACAGGCACAAAGGAGCCATCCAGTCAGGCTGGATCTTGCGGATAAGCAGATTGGCAGGATTCGCTTTCATTAACTATCTCATATCACGGCAGGCCAAGCGTGGCCCTGTTCAGATTGACAGTCTGCAAGGTGCCGTCGCGTGACACCTGCAGCTGTACCGTTTGTGATTGCTGCAGCTGACCCAGCAGGGATTGCAGCTGACCAAGGTCATTGATGGACGTACCATCGACGGCAGTAATGATGTCGCCGATTGCCAGACCGGCATTTGACAGAAGATCGGCGCGACTGCCATGACGGATGCGCAGACCAGCAACTCCTTCCAGATTGACCATTTGCAACCGCATGACGCGAGCCAACTCTGCTGCCTGGTCCATGCCGGACACTGGTTCCGTCGTGTCCTCACTCACGGAGCTCGACTGGGCAGTCGTAACTGGTGCAACTGCTGAAGTCGACCCATTGACTGCAGCAGGATCATAAAGCCGAAGTCGCTCTATCCGACCATTGTTGTTCAGGGTGACATGATCACTGAAGATCTGCTCTAGAGTCACACCGGCCGAGGTGCCCTCTAGCGCGTCGCCAGGCCGATAAACCTGTTGCTGGTCACCACTGGCAATGATGGCTCGGGATGAGGACGGCTCAGTGCTTAGTACGGCTCCGCGTAACACAAGCTGTAAGCGAGTGTCATCGGCAGTAGCAGTTTCACTGACCATGTTTGAAGCAGACAGTCCCCTGGCTTCCGTCAATGTGAATGCCTGGGCTATGCGGGCAAGATCTACAGAACGGGACTGAGTCGCAACATTATCGGCGCGCGTTACCGACGGCGGCGCAATACCTTCCGCGGCATCGGGAACCAGCAACCAGAACAGTCTCGCCAGCGAGTATCCGGACCAGATCAGCACTGCCAGAGTCAGCAGTACTGCAAGTCCGGACACCCACAGGCGGGTTTGCGCAAGTTTGTTCAGCATCGTCTCCGAATAAACCTTACAGTTTCCACTGCAGGTCAAGACGCAAACGCGAACCGGTAGCAACGTCGATGATTTTTACATCATCCTGATAGAATTCGCGGTTTTCGTCGAGCAGGTTCTGCGCACGCAATCTGACAGTAATGCGGTCTGTCGGAAAATAAGAGTACGTCAGGTCCAGTGAGTGGAACGGATTTTCAAACGCATCTGGTGACTCATTACGGCCACCGAAGAAGACCCGCTCACCAAACACGTTGTACAGCAATGACGCGGCGTGTCTGCCGTTGTCAGAGTCGAAGCCCAATTGCGTGTTGACCACATATTCCGAGTGGCCAGTCAAACGACGGTCCAGGCTGGTCTGCGAGCTGGAAGCGTCAAATGTCAGCTCGGAATCGCTGAGCACCAGATTGCCACTGACAAAGAAGCCGCGGCCGATGTTCTTCAGGCCTTCAAACTCCACACCGTAGATCTCGCCAGCCTCTGCGTTGTCAAAGCTCAGCAAACGCGCGTCCTGTGGACCTGGTCGTTCAACTCGCTCGATCGGACTGGAGATATCCTTGTAGAACAGTGAAACCGTCAGGTTGTCACCGTTATCAAAGAACATTTCGGTGCGCAGGTCAAAATGATCAATGTCCGAGAAACTCAGGTTCGGGTTGCCTTGAACACGGTCATTCAACTCGGGGTCAATGAACTGAATGTCTGCGTACTCTCGCAGGTCAGGACGGACAACCGTCTTGCCATAGCCGAGTCGTACCTGGAAATTATCTGTACCAAACAGGCCATCCTGCATATAGGTCAGTGCTACAGACGGATAGAAATCATCATCCCGCAGCAGCGCATTGCTATCTGGCTGGTTAATATCTTCGATTACTTCATTGAGGAAGTCGCCAGAGTAGTCAAGCAGGTTCAATGGAATCACGCCGCGGGAGAAATCTTCCCAACGCACACCCGCCGTCATCCGCCAGTTGTCCATAAAGTAAGAGTCCACCATACCGAAGGCAGCGATTTTGCTTTCACCGGCAACGTAACTCTCGGTACCAAAGTTGGAACCCATGTTCAGGAAGAAGCCATTATCCAGATCCGCCAGGTTATCATCGCTGAAAACCTGCGATGGCAGTCCTTCGCGACCTGTCGGGCCCATCACGATGTTGGCAGTATAGCCGTAGTACTCACGAGCTTTTTCGCTGTAGTTGTAGCCACCAGAAACGGTGCCATTTGTGAAACCAAGGTCAAAATGTGCATCAGCCTGATAACCCCAGCTTTCTACACTGTCTTCCAGTTCAAGGAAGGCAAACTGAGCCGACGAGCCAGTGTTGACCTGGGTTGAAATCAGCTGCTGTGAACCAGGGTCGAGAATATTGGTCGACTGTACCGAGCTTGAATTAGGCACATTGGTGCTGGCCTGGGCGTCTGAGTAGAACCAGCGCAGATCAACTCCGTTTACGAAGCTGAACAGACTGCGCATTGGCAGACGTTCGAGGTCGTAGGCTTCCAGGGAATGCTCTCCTACAACCTGGTTAACGAACAATTCGCGCTGTTCGAGACGCGACACATTAGTCTTGCGCTGGCGACCACTGGCCTGCTGGAAATCGGGGTTGAAGCCCAGCACTATGGACGCCTGATCTTCATCATCCTGCAACAGGTAGGTGTTGGTGGAAATGGTATGCCGGTCCTGATACGACAGACTCAGGTTCAGTGCAGCAGTCAGACTGTCATTTGTGAATGTTCGCTGAATATTGCGGAAGGTTTCATCCGGGTTGCTGAAGCTCTGCTCGAACTGATCGGAGTTGCTCTGGCTAGTACCAATTGCGCCGTTGGCGAGTACACCAAATGTCAGATCATTGTTGATATCAAATGCATTGCCCAGCGTCACGGACGCATTGGTATCCGGATCCAGGGACGTTGTGCTTTCGATATCAACATCGCGGTTAATTGAGCGCAGCAGTTCGCGGTTGATGCGAATGCCTTCAAGCCGTTGTGCTTCCGTCGGCGTACCAACACCTGGATACTCAAATCGCGTGATATTGGAAGGACTGATATCGCCCTGATAAGTATTCAGCGCATTCATGATGCCTTCTGGCAGGTCACCCTGGTCGCCCAGGTTGCGCAAGCCGTCACCGCTGTTTTCGGTGTTCCAGCCTGCACCCACCGACACATCGAATACCAGGTCATCCGGGGTGCCACGAGTACGAATATCAACGTTGCCGCCACCGAAGGCTGCCGGCTGGTCTGATGAATAGGCCTTGTGAACTTTCACTGACTCCAGAATCGAGGCAGGAATGTAGTCCAGCGGAATCACGTTGCGGCTCAGCTCAGGTGAAGGAATTTCTGCACCGTTCAGTGTTGCGCTGGAGTAGCGCTCACCCAGACCACGCACATAAATGAACTTGCCGTCCACCAGCGACAGACCAGTCACGCGGCGCAGCGCCATGGCCACATCGGAATCACCCGCACGTGAGATTTGCTCGACGCCGACCACTTCGGCAGCGAAAGGCTGTTCCACCCGCTCCATGATGATGGAGCGCGCCGCATCGCGCAGGCGTCCCATGACCATGATTTCTTCCACCTGGGGTGCCGGGACCTGGGCAGCCTGTCCAGCCTCTTCCTGCGCCAGGACCTTACCTGAAACGGTTGCTGCACCTGACATTACGACTGCAATCGCACACGTCAGTTTGCGTGGTTGCCAGTTCATCATATTCATCACCTTTACGTTAATCTATGCCTTTCTGGAAACCCGAACGGGGATAAGTCCTGTTCGGCCTCATCCCCGCTCTGGGCTGCGCTTGATTGCGCTGACTGTTACAGGCCGGTTGTCCAGCCAGATACCCAGTCGTCACCCTCTTTCACAGCACCGATGAAGTCGACAGACTCAAAGAATGAGCTGCTGCCAGAACCACCCAGAGCTGGCGCTGCGTCAGCGCTGAAGTTATCCTGCAGACGTGTCACATCGAACACAGTCACATTGATCGCCGCACCGTTGGCATCAGTCATGCTGGGAGCAGTGACATAAGCTGTCGGGTTGGACGGGCTCAGACCAGTGATCACCGTAGCCGGCAGATTGGCTGCCGCATCAACGACGGCGTTGCCATTGCTGGTCCACCAGTTGCGCAGGTCCAGACCGGCACTTGAAGACACTTTCAGTGACTCAGTACAGGCGATCACGTTGCCACTGGCAGCACTGATACCACTGTTGATACCAGCGATTGTCTGTGAGCTCTCAACTTCGAAACACTCGTTGCTGGCCATGCCGCTGGCATTGGAAGTAACGATGGAGTTGTACTGTTCAAAGTAGCTGCCTTCACGGTACAGCGGGCCTTCTGCATCACCCTTGGAGGAAGGCGCAGTACCTGCGTTGGTATCAACGTTTGAGGTGATACAGGTCATGTTGGAAACACGGCCCTTGGTGTAAGGAGCGATGTTGTCTGGCTGTGAGTCGCCGGTGTTGTCGGCTTCGATACAGCGGTTGGAGCCAGAAGTCTGAACGATCAGCGCGAACTGAATGTCACCTACCCAACCCTCGGAGTAGTCGATGGAATCGTCACCTACGTTGACTGCCACGACGTTCTTCAGGTCAACTGCACCGCCGAACATTTCGAAACCGTCGTCGAGCGTGGTGTAAGTCTGTACATACTCAATAGTTGTTCCAGAACCTACTGCGTTCAGGGTCAGACCATTCAGCTCGTCACCATCAACCACCTCAAAGCCAGCGTGACGAATCTGCACGTAGCGCAACAGACCGGAGCTTTCTGAGTTGTTGTTACCACCGTATGTAGCTGGACGACCTTCTGAGGTCACGTGACAGTTGTGCGGGTTGCTGCTTGTCGCCTGACGATCAGCATCGGTACACTTGTTGGTCAGACCATTACCATTGATCTGAACGCCGCCCCACAGGCCACGGTCAGACTGAGTAGCCTGGTTGTCGCGCAGGTCACGGACCGCACTGAAAATAATCGGCTTGTTACGCGTGCCATCGGCAACGATTCGCGAACCGCGAGCGACTCTGACGTAGTCTTCCGCGTTAAAGAAGGCAATCTTGGCGCCGGCGCCAATTGTCAGGGTTGCACCCTCGCCATCCTGAGGAATACGGACGCCCTGCGCTGCAGAGTTGGCGTTAACATCGCGGCCAACGAACAGGCTGTCTTCAAAAATGTGCAGGCCGTCATTTGGCAACTCATTGATGACCAGGTCGGTGGTCAGAGGACGTGTGTCGCTGACAAAAGTGTTAGAGTAAGTGCAGTTACCACCACTGAACGCTCCCTGTACTGCCTGCCCGGAAACGGTGTAGCTGGCACATGGGTTGGTAGTACCGCCACCTGTGTCGCCACCAGTGTTAGTGGTGTTGTTGGAGTTTGAAACAGTTGTGGAAGGAGCCAGTGTGACACCACCACCGTCGCATGCTGCGACTGCTGCGGCCAATACACTGACACCAAAGATTGTTTTAATATTCATACCTTAGCTCTCTCCGGGATGGAATCAAGAATCCTGAATGGCCGTATACTGAACGAGTTGTTTGTCAGAACTGTGACAGCTCTCGAAAAATTTCCGGCTCCCGGTATCAGCCCTCAGACTGACGCTTTATTGATGCCTATCAATGATTTGTGTTTCGCTTTGAGGGATAGTAATGACACTGTTACATGACAGAATCATGACAATTTGGTAAATAACAGGAAGGCAGCATGATCTTCAGACAACTATACGATTCGGTATCTTCCACCTACACCTACCTGCTGGCTGACGAACAATCGGGTCAGGCGATACTGATCGACCCGGTATTCGAACAGGTGACCCGCGATCTTGCCATGCTCAGAGAGCTGGACCTCAAACTGAAGATCGTTGCTGATACCCACGCACACGCCGACCACGTCACCGCAGCATGGCTTTTGAAACAGCATACTGGCTGCTGGATTGCCTCATCAGCTGATGCCGGCGCCGAAAACGTTGACCTGCAGCTTAAGCATGGCGACAAATTTGGCGTGCAGGGTGTCAAGCTGGAAGTCAGAGCCACGCCAGGCCATACCAGTGGCTGCCTGACATATGTGCTGGACGATTACAGCATGGCATTCACTGGTGATGCACTATTGATTCGCGGATGCGGCCGCAGCGATTTTCAGCAGGGTGATGCATCCAGGCTGTACCATTCGATAACCGAGCAGATTTTCTCACTGCCTGATGACTGCGCTATCTACCCGGCCCATGACTACAATGGACGCACACGCTCGTCTGTCGGGGAAGAAAAACTGCACAACCCCAGAGTTGGCGGAAATGCCAATGAGACTGATTTTGTGCATTACATGAAGGCGATGCAATTGCCGCATCCCAAAAAAATAGACGAGGCACTTCCCGCAAACATGCGAAGTGGAAAACCGGAAGACGGAAAGTTACCTGACGAACCCGATTGGGCGGACATTCGTATAAGTTTCGCAGGCATCCCTGAGGTCACCCCAGAATGGGTGGTACATAACCAACCCTCTGTGACAATCGTTGATGTCCGCGAAGCCGAAGAAGTTGAGCAGGATCTTTCAGTTCTGAGCAACGCCATCAGCATCCCATTAAATCAGCTGCGTGATCGTCTTTCAGAGATACCAGGCGACAAACCGATAGTGACTCTTTGCCGCTCAGGCAAACGATCATCGCTGGCCTACAGCATTCTGAAAAGCGCTGGTTTTGACAAAGTTGCCAACATCCGGGGCGGTATTCTGAATCTCCCTGCCCGTTAAGCCAGGCTGTTCAGCAATGGTTAAGACTCAGGCTTCTAGGCTGTCTCTGTAAGCGCCCAATCGGTTGTTGGGCACATTCAGAGGCATTGCAAAGGAGCAGCGGCATGAGTAGCAATCGAGAAGCCAGGAACATCCGAAACCGTTACATACGACGCCTGTTTGGCATGATACTGCCAGCCTGCTTGTTGATACCGGTCAGTGTCAGTCATGCAGACGAAGAACATGTTGCAAGTGCCTGCGCCACGCTTGAGTTCATGGCGAAGATGACTGCACTGAACCTGCTGTTGCCTGCCAACAATGATGATGTCGCCGAACTGCAGCTGGCCAGTCAACAAATGCGCGAACTGAATCGCCTTGCCTGCCAGCCGGTTGTGCACGATGGCGGCACACGCTATCAGAACACCTATGCCAATGGGCGCCAGGTATCCATTGATCTGTTCAATCAGGCCTGGTACTTCCCGAACGGCCAGGTCTTCACAACACATCCGGGCCGCAGTTCAGCCATCTACTACCCCAATGGTCAGTTGCTGGCATATGGCTGGACACGCGGTGAAGAAACGGTTTTCTGGCCGAATGGAAACCCTGCCACTTTCAGCTTCCGGACCGAGCAGGAGGCGTGGTACTACCCCGACGGGCATATTATTACTTACCTTGCAGGTGTGCAGGGTGCGCGCTGGTTTTATCCGTTCGCGCGACTGGACGGGCAAGTCGGTCAGGAAATGATTTCATCGAAGTGGGGACGTTCGGGCGAATACTTCAGTCACTTGCGGTTCTCCCGGAATGGACTGGCCTTCGTGGAGCAGCAGCGGATCCGCGGCAAGCTGGTGCTGTCTGACGCCGAGCTTCTTGACGTCCCGGGTGTCCTCCTGATGGTGACACGCCTGTACCAGGCACCTGACGAGGCCATGCTGTTTCTGCCAGGAGATGGCAGCATCGCCGGGGCGCCCTACTGAGGACAGGACACTAGATTTGCCCCAGCAACTGCACAACACCCAGCGTCAGCAGCCAGGCGGCCATCACAAAGACGAAGGATCGCCTGGCTTTCACCACCGCGCAAAATTCTTGTTTCATCAGTTTCATACTCCCCACATTTCCGGCGCTTTTTTCTGTTATTATCTGGCTCGCAGTTTCGATAGTGCTAAAAACGGCATCGTTTGTCGTTGATCCAGTTCACAGTCATTGTAAAAAAATGTACGCTACCTGCTCTACGGTATGAATAATAACAATTCGGTATTAATGCTTGTTGATGACGATCCGGTCTATACCCGGATACTGTCGCATCAGTTAAAAAATCGAGGCTATCAGTGCCTCGTCTGTAATGACGCCACGCAAGTTTTGCCGTCCGCTCAGGCTTCCAGCCTTAACGGCGTGATGGACAGTGAGTTGCCCGATGTCTTTATTCTGGACTACCATCTGGGCAATGAATCGCAATCTGGACTGGATTTATGCCGGCAGATACGCGTATATCTGGACAGGCCCGTCATCATGTTATCGACTGACGACACCACAGATATCAAAGTATCCTGCCTGAATGGCGGTGCCGACCAGTACATCGTCAAGCCATGCGACCTGGAAGAACTGGTGGCACGCATCGAGGTAGTAAATCGCAATCGACAGCGTCTGTCCCGGGTCTCCGGCCATCAGGGCGCGGCACGCTCGGCCATGACCATCCCACTCAGTGAAACCTTCAGGCTGGACCGCCAGAGCCACAGTATCATCGGTGATAATGGCAAATCCGTACCACTGACTGAGAAGGAGGCGGCATTGCTGGAGCTGTTCTTCTGTCAGCACCCGCATTTCATCAATCGCTACGGTGCGTTTCAGAGCCTATATGGCTATGAAATGGATCCCAGCAATCGATCTATCGATATTCTCATCAGCCGCCTGCGCCGCAAGCTGGCAACGGCAGATCCGTCTTTCAGGATTCGTACCCGGCGTGGCGAAGGTTATGAACTCTCCCTGGGGTGACTGACATGAATACGCTTCCGGCTCGAAGCAGGTCCTCAGCGCTGTTTGATGCCAACCGGCTCCCTCAGGAACTCGAGTCCGATGAACAGGCTTTACTGCAGTCGTTGCACGAGCATTATCAATCCCACATATCCGCGATCATCCTTGCTTTGCAGAAGGCCATTAACATTGATCAGAACCTGGCCGGGGCGGCCAGTCTGGCGCACAGCGTGCGTGCCTCCAGCATAAGCATCGGCGCGCGGCGGGTGGCTGAGTTGATGGCCGAACTGGAAACTCACAGTGAACGAGGAGACAGCCAGACATGCCAGCAGTTGCTGGCTCAACTGGAAGAGGCATGGCCAGCAACCTGTCAGGCAATGCGCGAGGCTTTAATGTGAGATGTCGCTGTGACTGAAAACATTCTTCCAGCACAAGTTGCCGGGCCAACACATCGTCTGTTACTGGACCTGGCACTCGCCATTTCGCTTGAAGATCGTGCCGATGTGTTATGCCGGCGATTTCTTTCCACTCTCTACGAACACATACAGGTCCGCTGCGCTCAAGGCTACGCTGCCCTCGAGCTGAAGCCTGTCATGCACGTTCCTGGCGCCGAAACTGTTGTCCTGGTCCCCGACGATTCAACGACACGACAGCTTTTGTCCCGACATGCAGATAAAACTCCGGCTGCGATGCGCCAGTTTCCTGTTGCGGACAATGCCACACTGATTATTCATTGTGATACCTGGTCACTGTCGGAGACCGACAACCACCAATTCATGCGCATTCTCGACAAACTGGGCAGCGCGCTGCAGCAGTCGCAGAATCGCCTGAGTGAAATCGAGCGCAGCCGCCGCCTGTCGCTTGCCACACATGCGGGTGGCATTGGTGTCTGGGAGTACAACCTGAGCTCGCAGGCACTGAACTGGGACGAGGAAATGTTCAGGCTGTTTGAAGTCGATCCGGCACAGTTCAGCGGCGGTATAGATGACTTCCGGCGCTGGCTTGACCCAGCAGACGCGGCCGACGTGGTTACCCTGCTTGGCAACCTGATCAAGCTGGACCTCAAAGAACCAGCCGAGTATCAATTTCGCATCACAACGCCAGGCGGCGTGACTAAAAAGCTGGCAGGTTATGCCTCATTGACGAAAGCGCAGGATGGTTCAGCGCAGATCATCGGGGTTAACTACGATATTACCGAACTTGAGTTGGCGCGAACGCAATCGCTTTACAGATCACAGTTGGAAAATTTGCTGATCACGCTGTCAATGAAAATGGTCAGGGCCGATGCAACGGAAATTGATCATCTGACAACCGAAGCTCTGCGCGACGTTGGTCAGTTTGTTGGTGCGGACCGTGCCTATCGTATGGATTATCTGTTCGACGAGCGCATCATACGCAACACCCACGAATGGTGTCGGGACGGGATAACACCGGAAATAGACAACCTGCAGAACGTGCCTATCGATGACATACCACTGTGGGTAAACACCCATACCAGCGGCCTGCCGTTCTATTGCACTCGCGTATCCGAGCTTCCTGAAGACAACGTCCTGCGCAATATACTCGAACCCCAGCAGATTCGTTCCATCGTCACTATCCCATTGATCGACAATGATCGCTGCACCGGCTTCATCGGCTTTGATGCCGTGCACCAGGAACGTCACTGGACTGAAGTTGATATCACCATTCTCAAGCTGCTTGCCGAGCTGCTCGTGAATGCCGAGCGAAGGCAAGGCCATGAGAAAGCGCTGCAGGAGGCCAACGCAGCACTGCGCAATTCTCGGGATACCGCCGAAAGGCTGGCCAATGATGCGCGAGCTGCGAATGAGGCTAAATCACGTTTTGTGGCACGCGTCAGTCATGAAATTCGCACGCCTTTGCATGCCATCATGGGTTTGACAGATATCGCACTGGAGCATGTCGACGACCGCCGGTCACGACAGACCTTACATGCCATTCACGATGCCGGCGCAACGCTGCTGGAGATCATCAATGACATTCTCGATTTCTCCAAAGTTGAGGCCAATGAAATCACTATCGAAAAGGTCGTTTTCAGTCCCGCCGATATTCTGGAGAAACTGAGTCGCATGTTTTTGCCACTGGCAAAACAGCAGGGTCTGGAACTGATTGTGAAGCTCGATGATTCCGGCCACATGCCACGAATCGGCGACGCCTTGCGCATTCGCCAAATACTGCACAACTTTGTCAGTAACGCGATCAAATTTACCAGTATGGGCTCTGTGTCCGTGAGTGCCACAGTTAAAGATGAGGATTTACTGTTCAGTGTGACGGATACCGGTATTGGTATCGCCAGCGCTGACCAACCTCGCCTGTTTGACGCGTTTTATCAGGTCGATGACCGCGATAGCCGTTCTTACTCCGGCACCGGGCTTGGGCTGACAATAGCCCATCAACTGGCCAACAAACTCGACGCCACAATCGCTGTCGTCAGCGAGAAAGGTGAAGGCTCCACATTTACGCTGCAGTTGCGCGCACCGCGTGCCGCCATCCCGGCCACGGAAGATATTGCTGTCGACGGGGCGCCCGTCAAAAGTCGCCCTCTCAGCATCCTGCTGGCCGAGGACGACCCCATTAATCAGCAATTAACCAAAGCTTTTCTGGCCAGCAGTCATTGCCTTCTTGATATTGTCCCCAATGGCGCGGCCGCAGTAGACGCCGCCCGCAATCATGACTTCGACCTCATTCTGCTGGATTGTCAGATGCCGGTGATGGACGGTTATGCGGCCACAGCCCAGATAAGGCAACTATCAGGGCCACGGACGCCCATAGTCGCCATCACCGCCAGCGCCCTGGAACAGGACAAACAACGCTGCCTGCAGGCGGACATGGATGATGTCCTGACCAAACCGTTCAGTAAAAGAGAGTTGTTACGCCTGATTGAACGCTGGACGGCTACGCCAGTGACCGACTGATTCTCCCTCATCCATTGCGCAGATCAAATGGTGATTAATACTGCATGGTGCATCTTCGTCAGTGTGGCTCACGTAGATCAAATGTGTTTGCCCTTGTGCTGCGATAAGGTCCAGTAGTTGCAGCAGTCTCGCCCTGTATACATCATCAAGGCCGACGCAGGGCTCGTCCAGTATCAGGATCAGTGGTTGCTTCACCATGGCACGGGCCAGCAGCACAAGTCGTTGTTCACCAAAAGACAACTCACTGAAAAAATTTTCAGCGGCAGCAATCAGCCCCAGGGCCTGCATCCAGGCTTTGGCGTGAGCACGCTGCGTCGCACCAATTTCTGCATACAGCCCCACGGTGTCGTGAAAACCACTGCAGATAACATCAAGCACACGCCAACCGCTGACGTATTGACGCTGTAGTTCGTTGGAAACAATACCGAAGTGCGCCTTCACATCCCAGACAGACTCTCCCGTGCCACGGCGATGACCGAACAGAACGACATGCTGGCCGTAGGCCTTGTGGTTGTCGCCATCGAGCAGGGCCAGAAGTGTTGATTTCCCGCAGCCATTGGGGCCTTCCACCAGCACGTGATCACCCCAGTTCATCTGCCAGCTGAAATCACGAAATACATGCTTGTCGCCGTACTGAACACTGATGTGTTTCAGTTCAATCAATGGCTGTGATCGACTGGGCGAGATGGCACTTTTTAAGCGATCACTAAGAGTTATTGCCGGCGACTCAGGCAAGCTAATATCACTGGGCAACTGTGGAGACAACAACTGCTGGCAATAAGGGTGATGCCTGACAGGACCTGCTTCGCCTACAGCAATCAATTTAGAATCCCGAATAAGGGCCATATGGCTCAGCCGGGAAAACAGCTGATTCTCGCGTCGAGCAAGCAACAGGGTAGTATTTCCAGGCGTCATCCATTCGGCAAGCGCCTGAGTGATGACGGTTACGCTGTCTCTGTCGATACTTTCCAGCGGTTCGTCCAGAACCAGCAATCTCGGGCGCTGGGCAAGTGCACGGGCGATCAGTGCACGCCGGAACTGCCCTGAGGAGAGGAAGCGAATGCCCCTCTCAGCAAGATCATGGATACCCAGCAATCGCAGGTAATACTGAACCTCACTGTCGTTGACCCGAGCGCGACGGGAGACCAGCGCCCAGACCGTCGTCCCACTGTCTGCCCCACTGGCTTCAAACTCACTGACATCAAATCGATTGTCGCGCTGCCATAAACGCTGCTGCTCTTCAAATGACACAACGCACACGTCGACGCGCGGATCAAAACCATCTTGATACCTCATGTGCGAGCGGGCCAGCGGCAGTTTACCAAGCAGAGCATCGAGTAGCAGCGTTTTGCCAGCGCCGTTGCCACCAAACAGACACCAGTGCTGGCCTTCCCGAATTTCGAAGAAATCCACCTGCAACTGCAACCGGCTGGTAACCCTGCAGTTGAGGTTCTTGATTGAAAACAACGCCTGATCAGTCATCGCCCTTAAACTCAGGGACGGTTGCCCAGCGCACGCTGCATGATTTCGTTCTGTACCGGCATGAATTGCCCAACTGAGCGCCGCCAGTATTCGGAGTTGTGACGGCCCGTTGTCTGCATGTAGGTGAATGGGACGTCGTTCAGCAGCAGTACCTGCATGAATTCGCGTGCGTCATTGATCAGGCCATCACTGAGTCCGGCATCGAAATAAAAATGTGGCAGCTGACTCTTTGGCACATTATAGATGATCTGAAACGGGTCGTAGGCCTGCGCCTGCTCCACGGTGGCGAAGTCCACACCTAGCGGATTGCGCTCTTCCTGCGTGCTGAATCCGGGGATATCAATAATCTGGGATATGACGGCGTCTGCCCGCGCCAACTCGGGCGAATCGGCTGCGGTACGCGATTGTGGCGCTGGTCTTTGCTGTGCGATTGCGTCTGCGCGCTGTCTGGCATGAGTCAACGCACCACTGGTGCTGGCCACTGACACAAACATGTCCGGGTGACGCAGCGCCAGCATCAGCGCACCATAGCCGCCCATCGACAAACCAGCAATCGCCCGACCTTCGCGTCGGGCATGAGTCCGGAAATTCGCATCGACGTAGCCTATAACGTCCTCGATAACATGATCTTCCCAGTGATTGCGCTGCCCGCCTGCACTTTCCGCATAATTGATATACCAGCTATTGCCGGCATCCGGCATCACCACTATCAGCTCACCGATATTGCGGGCGTAGAACGCAGCCCCAAGGTTTCGTCCCCACACAGTATAGTTCTGCATGTACCCATGCAGCAGGTACAGCACAGGGTAGCGTCTGTCGCTTTGTTCGTAGTCAGGCGGCAAAACGATATCGAACTTCATCCGGCGGCCAACGGCAGGACTGTCAAAGCTGATCGTCTGCAGTCCATCTGGTAGTGGTGCAGAGGGCGGGGACTGGGCAAAGGTTGCAGAGAAGCAGCTCAGGCACATCACCAGGAGCAGTGTTTGTCGTAGAGAATACACCTGAGAATCTCCTTTCAGTCCTACTGTGGCGGTGGTGCCAGTGAGTCTACTGGTAAAGGCCCGTCGTAGCGTTGCCGATCTTCCTCGGTTGCCGCCTCTCGACACTCACCTCGCACTTCGAAATGCTGCAGACCCTGCTCACGATACAGCTCAAAGAAGCCGGTGCGGCAGTACTCAGTCTGGAGAAGGACGTTATCAATACGCTCTGTGACATCATATTCACCGATTGGAAGCTGTTGTCGCCGCGACGGATCAACGGGTGTCTGGACGGTGGCGGGCTGTGGTCGATGATAGTTACGCTGAAACACAAAGAACTTTGTGCCGTCTGCCGAAATCTCCGGGATGAGAAGCTCATCAGCGGAAGGTGCCTGCCACCTGGGGCCACCCCCGCAGGAAGACAGGACCAGTGCAACCATAGCAGTGATCAGGACAGGACGGCTTGCTGACAATATGTTCATTCACATTTCCAGATTGGAATCGGATCACGGCATGGGTCTGTTACTGCTGTGTTGAGCTGCTTCGATGTTAATCGATCCCGGCAAGTGCTGTACAGCCCAGCGCCGCTGGCTGGTGACTGCAAAGGTGACTGCAAAGCAGACTGAGCAGAATTCCTGGCAATCCACCTCGGTTCCGGCAAAAAAAAGGGCGACCAGTCGGTCGCCCTCTTACTGCAACTTGCTCAGCTTAGTTTGCGCTGCTGACCAGGTTAGCGTCGTCTGATTCGGCCTGAGCCTGGTAGCGGCTCTGGTCTACGAACTTGTAGTAGACCTGACCGAAGAACATCTCATCCCAGCTCTGGTCACCCCATGGCACTTCACGTGCAGGATCAGGGTTGGCTTTATTCTGGGTTGAGTTGTCAAATGCACCGGTAACTACAATACGAGTACCTGCGGGAACACGCTTTTGCTCAGCCAGTTTGTATTCCATCTGCCAGTTATAGTCGTAATTGGCGATGTTGGCCAGCAGCTCAGTAGAACCATCCGGGTAGTGTGCTTCGAAGCGCATGTACTTGCCACGGAAGTGCATGTGCGGCAGGAAGCTGTGCAGATACGCATCGTCCGGGATCACGATTTCGGTCTGCTGCTCGAAATTGGGATCGTACGGAGGAATGTTGGTCCATGTAGGTGTAAAGATACACGCACACTCGCCTGTCATACGCTCTTCCGGAATCTCATCTTCATCGTAGAACCAGACACCAATGCGGCTGGCATCTACTGACTCACGGCCGGTTGTTGTGTAATGAAGCTGAATAGCGATGGTAGAGCCGTCCATCAGCAGACCACCGGTATTGGGCTCTTCCACGTATGGCGCAGCACCAGGGATGTAGGGCGTGATGTAAGCCTGATTCGGATCAGGCGTGCTTACAAAGCCGTTTCCGCTAGGGCGCACACCCGGCTTGAACAGTGCGTTCAGCGTGTGGTGCAGCACAGTGCGGTCACCAGGCATATACTGGCTGGCCTTCACGTAGCGATCTTTGCCTTCCGGCAGATTGATCGGGATGAATTCATAGCGGTAATCCAGGACACCGGTTGCGGGAATCTGCTGCTCCGGAATCTCGATTACGTAGTCCGGCTCGCCGAATGCCCACTCGGTTGGTGGCCACTCAATCATCGCCAGCGGATCTGTGGAGCCATCTTTCTGCGAACCTGCCGCAATCCAGTCCAGCACCTTGCGCTGATCTTCGAAAGGCACAACGTAGCTGTTACGGAAGTTACCCACATGCGGGTCCATCTGGCCCGGCGGCATACGCTTGGTCATCAGTACTTCGCGGATCATCGGGCTCCAGCCCTGCACCATCGCATGACTATTAAGAGCGAACGGTGCTACACCACCTTCGCGGTGACAGCTTGCACAGTTTTCAGCAATGATCGGCGCTACGTCTTTCTCGTAGGACACTGAGCTTGGATCACGCTCCACATATTCAACTTCCGCGCCGCTGGCTGCCACGTATGCGGTGCTGACGGCATTGCCGGCTGCAACCTGGGCCAGTGCATCAGCGAATGGCTGACCAGCATCACCACGGTAAACAACCGAGAACGATTTGGGGTCGTATATGACAGCTTCGCCAAAACGCTCAATACCCATGGACTCGGAAACAGCCTGAACATCATCGATCAGCACAGGTATTTCGGTATTCAGCGCGGCAACATCTGCTGCCACTTCGTCACGAGCCTCACCCAACGGGTTGATCATCATGAACTGAATACCCTTGTCAGCGTATTCCGCTTTCAGGGCAGAGAACTGGCCAAGTGCCGCACGGGTTTCTTCGGCGCCATTACCCTGCACCAGAAACGCGATGGCCTTGTTGTTGTCATACCACGCCATGTGGTGGTAATAACCCTCGTGATCGAGAAGGGCAAAATCCCCAACCCGCTCATCGGCAGCATGGCTGAAGCTTGCGCTAAAACCCAGTGCCAGGGCAGTGATGGCGCCACCAGCTGCCATCCTGCTGCTCTTTCGAATCCAACTGATCATTTTACCCCTCCGACTAAAACCAGCTAGCCAAAACCACTCTGGCTGAGCCAAAAATTGATGCGATTCAAACCTTAGTTTAAAAGACCCGCTTGAGCCGCTAGTCCATTCGGGCGGCGACCATTATCAGATTAACTGATACCGCTTATTCGCAGCGTTACTAAGACATTGAAAATCAGGCGATTAAACTATAATTCTGAGTCTATTCAGGATTCTGATCGTACCACCGTGCGGTGCAAAGTCAAATGACGAAAGTCATTTTCTGAGGCGCTGGATTGCCGGCGTACAGCACACCTGGCGACCACAGCCATAGACAGGTCGGATTGTTCAGTTTAGCAGCGCGTGAAGCGCGTTGCGCAGGCTTTTACGGAACTCGGTTTCTGAGTGGAATCCGCACAGATAACCCTGCAGCAGGTGATAGTAGAGGGCGAAAGCGCTCCAGGCGGCGGTACCGGTATACAGATTCTTCGACAAACGCCCGTCTCGCTTGGCTTTTTCTATAAGTTTCATCAGCTTGGCGTAGGTGCGGTTCATGATCTGATCGATATCTTCGCGGCGTTGCTCTGTCGCAGAAAACGACAGCTCCTTGAGCACAGTGCGGGACAGCACCTCATCCTGACTGAGGTAGCGGATATGCCCATCAAAGAAAACCATCAACTGGTCAATTAATGGCGCATCTGGCTCAATTTCCGCATAGGATTGCTCAATCATGCTGATGATGTCGTCTTTAAAGACCATCACCAACAGATCTTCCTTGCTCTTGGCATACAGATAGAGTGTACCCAGGCCGACATCGGCTTCCGCCGCAATATCCTGAATCGTGGTATTGGTGAAGCCTTTCTCGACAAAAAGGATACGGGCCGCCGCGACGATCCGCTGCAAGCGGATTATCTTTTTGCGCTCACGCAAACCCAGGGTTGCGAACGCAGGATTGTCGGCAGGGTTTACCGTCATATCGACCACCTTGTCCGAGGCCCGGAATTTAGTGTCGTCTGCCATGTATGAACACCTGATTTATCTTGCCGTAATTTAACGGCGCTAAAGATTACCATACTCAGTTATGACACAATAGCGTTTATTTGCCGCGGGAAAAGCAATGAGTGAGACCGATCTATCCCCACAAACCTCAGATATCAATGCCCTGCTGGGTGTCAGCAAAACGCCAGTGACAGTCTTCACGCTGTCCTGGTGCAGCTATTGCCACGCAGTTAGACAGTTGCTGGATCATCTGAAAATTGCATACACCACTGTGGAGCTGGATACCGGAGAGTACGCCAACCCAGACCGCCATCAACAAATGCGGCGTGAACTGCTGGAAATGACCAGCAGCCGGACACTGCCGCAGGTTTTTGTGGGAGCCTCACATAACATCGGTGGCTATACAGAGACCAGGCAGGCAGCTCAGAGTGGAAAACTGCAGGAACTGGTTAATGCGCAGCTGGTCGCCCGGCAGCAAAATTGACGGTATGAACTGACATGATCACGGCGGCAATTGATTTCCTGCATCTCATCGCGCTACTCGGCTGGGCAATCGGCTTGCTAATAGTTGCCATGGCGCCGCGTGAAGCTGTCAGCCACGACGACCTGAAAGGGATAGTAAAAGTCTATCAATGGACATTAATCGCCTTGCTGACAGCAATCACTGCAGGACTGACCTTGTGGCTGATGGTTGGAAAACCGGCAGAATTCTATAGTAACAACCCACTGTTTCACGCCAAACTGTCCCTGGTTGCTTTGCTCATTCTGTTGACAGCCTGGCCTGCCGCATTCTTCTGGCGTCAGCGGCACACACTGACACCGGACAAACACATCGAGGACACCCCCGGCGCCATCACGCGACTACAAAAAGCCGCCGTGGCAGTGGTTATCGTGACCCCGGTTCTGGGCTGGCTGGTGGCAAGAGGCATAGGATACTAGTCGACCATCAGGCGGACCTGGTATTCAGCGTCGACTGAAGCCAGCTTGAGATATCCCTGATTTCCTCCAGACAAACGGTATGCTGCATTGGGTAGCTGCTGTATTCTGGCTTGTAGCCTTTGGCCTGCAGCGCAGCGACTGCCTGCTGTCCCAACGCCTCTCGCACGACCGGATCGGCCGTGCCATGAAAGACTCTGATTGGCAGCTCTCGATTCGCCTGATTGACTGTCACGGTGTCGGCCGTCGGGAAGTAACTGGACAGCGACATGATACCTGCCAACGGATGTGGACAGCTAAGGCCCGCCTCCAGCACAACCGCTCCTCCCTGCGAGAATCCAGCAAGGATAATGCGTCGACTATCGATGCCAGCCGCCATCTGGGCTTCAACCAGTTCATGCACGGCTGCAGCCGATGCGCGCAGCTGAGTTTCATCCACCCGCCGGCTGACATCCATTTCCAGAATGTCATACCATGCCGGCATGACATACCCCTGGTTTATGGATACCGGGATCGATGGTGCATTCGGAAAAATAAAGCGTACCGCCATGTCAGACGGAAGTCGCAACTCGGGTACAATGGGGACAAAGTCGCTGCCATCGGCACCCAGGCCATGCAGCCATATAACCGCCGCATCGGCGTGTCCATCCGGGCGGGTTTCTCTGACAAGCGCGGGCAAATTAGTCATCAAGCATCCTTCGCGGTTCAATTGTTGATTTAGGTAATTTCGACATTATAGGAAACTTTAGGGTCAATCGACCACGCAAGAGGAACAACCATGCTGAACAAGTCGACACAGCACCTGGCACACATGCTTACCGCGGTATGCCTTCTCGCTGGTCTGATGACCGGGGCGCTCGCGCAAAGCCTGGACGGCGAGGCGCTCAAGGCACAGATCAGTGGCAGTGATCGCGACATCAGCGATCGAATGCGTGATTCAGCCCGACAACCTGTGGAGGTACTGCAGTTTCTGGGTCTGGAACCAGGCATGACGGTGCTTGATGTGTATGCCGCCGGTGGTTATTACACTTACATACTCTCAAAAGCGGTCGGCCCGGCTGGAATCGTGTACGCGCAGAACTCGCCGAGGGCGCTTCGTTATGACGAAGATCGCACCGACATAAGTCAGGGCGACGCGCTCGCCAACAAGATACGGGACGGCCAGTTGCAGAATGTCGAGCGGATCGATCGCGGCATCCAGGACTCGGGACTGCCAGAGGCTTCTGTAGATTTTGTGCTGGTATCGCAGATTCTGCACGATTACTTTAACCGCAGCCCCGCGAGCGCTTACAGCCTGCTGGTCGAGCTGCATCGTTTGCTTCGACCAGGCGGCATTATCGGCATCATTGATCATCATGGTGCACCTGGCAATGACAACCGCCGACTGCACCGCATGGTGCAGTCCGATGCAGAGCAGGTAATTACTGATGCGGGCTTTATCATCGAGGCGGAGAGCGAGCTGCTGCTCACTGATGGAGACAACCCGCGTCGATCAATTTTTGATCCCATGCTCAATCGTGGAACCAGCCAGTTCCTGCTGCGTGCCCGCAAACCGGCCGACTCTCTGTAATCGCCCCCCAGGTATCTAATCAGGTAAACACCATGGAAGACATCATCGATCTATTGCATGAATTGAGTGAGGACGTACCAGTTGCGCTGGAGTTGCCTGATGACGATCTGCTTGTCGAGATTGAGGAAGAGCTGCTGCTGTCATTACCCGACGACCTGCGGGTTTACTTATTGGAGGCCAGCGACGTTGTGCTCGGATCCTTTGAGCCGGTAACAGTAACCGATCCGCGCTCACATACCTATCTGCCTGAAGTCGCGGCGATCATGTGGAATGAAGGTATGCCGCGCCACCTGCTGCCGGTTTGCCAGGCTGGATCGGGTTGCTACTGCATCAGGGAAGACGGTGTAATCCTTTACTGGAATGGCGAAAAGCTGGGCAAGGATCCGGAAGGCAACAAAGAGTGGCAAAACCTGTGGGAGTGGATCAGGGACACCTGGCTCCCACAGGCAGAGGAATAAGCTTCGCGCCCGAACTGAGGCGCTACAGCAATGCCGATAGCCGGGCGTCTGCACCCAGCACTCTCACCAGCTTGCCATTCTGAAACACCGGAACCGATACCGTAAAACAGAACTCGTCAGTGGCCGACGAACGGTACACATCGGATATATAGGTCTTTCCGGTGTCAACGACCCGCTTGAACCATTCCCGTGAACGCCAGTCTTTACCTCGTGCCGATGCCCTGTCCGCTGTCGGCGACAGATCAGCGGCAAAAATATTCTCGGAAACCTGAATTCCATCGGCACCAACCAGGTACATGAGTTCGAACTGTTGGTGCTGGTTGAGCGCTGTAGCCAGTCGGGACTCCATGCTTCCACGATCGTGACTGACAAGCTCGGGTGCCGCAGCCAGCTCCGCAATAACCTCACCGGCAAGCCTGTGAATCTGCAACCGGAAACCACCCAGACCTTCCAGCAGCGAGTCGCTCTGGACATGAATTGCATGTCCGAGCTCATTCACGCGCGCCGCCTTGGTCTTCATATCCGCCGCTACACTTGAGACTGTGTGCACGTCACGGTTGACCGCCTGCATGGCCTGACTCATCTGCTCGGTGCTGGATACTATGCCATGAAATCGCTGATCAAGGTTATCCATGGCTTCACGGACTTTGCAGAGCTCCTGGCCAATGTGCTCCACACTATCCGAACCTGCTGTCACTGCTTCACGCATCTCCTTGCCCGCGACGCCCAGACCCGCCACCTGCTCGGTAAAATTCTCAATAATCATTGAAACCTGGCTGGTGGCATCTGTTGTGTTGTTGGCCAGAGCCCTGACCTCTTCGGCAACGACAGCAAATCCACGCCCGTGCTCGCCGGCCCGAGCGGCTTCAATGGCCGCATTCAGGGCCAGTAGATTGGTCTGTCTGGAGATATCGGAGATGGACGAGATTACCTTGACGACTTCCTGCAATTGCAGCTGCAGGCTCGCGATGACACTGCCGAGATGCTCTTCAGTGGCGTTGATGCGAGTGATGCTCGATCGGGTGCGGCTACTGTCAGCTTCACAAGTACGTATGGCATCCGCCACTTCGGCCGACAATTTGGCAACATCCTGCGTCGCTGGCAGCAGTTCAGCTTCAATAGCAGTGGTAACCTGCTCACTGCTGCTGGCGATGGCTTCCGACGACTGCGCCAGTTGCTGTCCCGTGCGCGTCGTGTCACTGGCAATGGCGGACATTTCAGGCGCCTGACAGGCGATGGTCACGGCAGCCTCAATGCAGTGTTTGATTCGGCTGTGCAAAGTCTGTTTCAGTGCAGTCAACGCAGCGTCGTGTTGTGCCCCGGCGCCAGCGCCGAGATCCAGATTCCTTGCCAGTTCATCAATTGACTGTTCAATATTGCCGCGAAGCCGAGAGTTCGACAAAAACTTCATGATTAGCAACTCCTTCCGTGGACTACTGCTTGTTGATATCTGCTTCTGATGCCACGATCACACAGTATTGACTGAAGCAATTTAAGTGCCATTCGCGTGTCATCGCGCTCACTTTATGACATACGACGCAAAATTTGCCGACAATACGAGGGCTTGCTTAGACTGACAGCAATCTGCGCGTGTTCCCGGCTGGAGCGAACACGCTTCCTGCTGTCCCCTGTAGAGCTTTTGTCACTCCCGGGTGCAAGCCAGTCTGCACCAACGCGGACACTTGAATCAGGCATTCGCACCAGCTGTGTGCAGATCAGATCACCAGAGCAGACGCCGTTTATCAGGTATCACGTGCCATGTAACCTTCTAAATCAAGAACCTGTTCCTGCGTAAAACGGATACCCAGCTTTGTTCGTCGCCAGAGTATGTCGTCGGCCGTCATCGCCCATTCTTTAGCGATCAGGTAGTCCACTTCGCGAGCATAAAGACCCGGGCCAAACTGCCGGCCAAGATCAGCCACTCCATTCACACCATCAAGTAACTCTCGAGTTGATGTGCCGTAGCGTTTCACCCAGGCGGCAATCTGTTGCGCTGGTAAAGCCGGGTGCTCCTGTTGCAAAACGCTCAGCAATGAAGCCTGGTCAGTAAAATCACCTCCCGGCAGATTGGCGGTCCTGGTCCAGGGCTCCCCCATGTCGGGAAATATCTCACGAAGCTGACGAAGTGCCGACTCAGCCAGATGCCGGTAGGTTGTGATCTTGCCCCCGTACACCGTTAACAGTGGTGCCTCGCGCCTGTCGAGCTGAAACGAGTAATCACGGGAGACTTTACTGGCGGACTTTCCGACTGCCTTATCGCTTTCCTCTTCTACCAGCGGCCGGACACCCGCGTAGGTATGAACAACATCGGCTGGTGATATATTCCGCTTGAAGTACTGGTTAACCACGTCACACAGATATTCGATTTCCTGCGACGAGATTTTGGCATCTGCTGGATCGCCGGCGTAATCCTCCTCGGTCGTGCCTATCAAGGTGTAGTCATCTTCGTAGGGAATGACAAACACTACCCGGCCATCAGCATTCTGCAACAGGAAGGCCTCCTCGCCAGGATGCATTCTTGGTACCACAATATGCGATCCTTTCACCAGTCTCACCGCCCGGTTATCGGTGCCTGATTGTGTGAGGACACGTGTTACCCATGGCCCTGCTGCATTAACCACACAGCGAGCACTCACTTTTGTGACCTCACCACTGCGCTCATTCAGAAGTTCAGCCAGCCAGCGACCTTGTTTTCCTTTCTGCTGCGCTGTCAGGTTGACACAACGATGGCGCGGCAGGACCTGGGCCCCATTGCTGGCAGCCTGCAGGGCATTAAGAATGACCAGGCGTGAATCATCCACCCAGCAGTCTGAATATTCGAAACCACGCCGGTAATCGGAGCGCAGTGGTCCGTCGTCACTGAAGGAAATGCTGCGGGATCCGGGTAAAGTGACACGGCGAGCCAGGTGATCGTACAGGAACAGGCCGATGCGAATCATCCAGGCCGGGCGCAACTGCTTGTGATGAGGTAGCCGAAACCGCATCGGCCAGATGATGTGAGGGGCGGCACGCAGCAGCACCTCGCGCTCTTCGAGCGACTCGTGGACCAGTTTGAACTGCCAGGTTTCGAGATATCGCAGACCACCATGGATGAGCTTGGTACTGGACGAAGAAGTCGCACCGCCAATGTCTGCCTGGTCACACAGGACCACTGACAGACCTCTGCCTGCTGCATCCGCGGCTATGCCGGCTCCATTGACACCTGCTCCGACTACCAGCAAGTCAGTTTGTATAACGCCTGATTGATCCGGCACTTTGTCCCCCTGTACACCGTTTACGTATCGAACGTATGTTATAGTAGCACGCAACAATAAGCGAAAAAGGAGGCCGGTGCGATGGAAACGGAAAACACCTATGAGTGACTATCTGTTGGCTATTGATCAGGGAACGACAAGCAGTCGGGCCATCATTTTCACGCGGAATGGCGAGCGCGTCGCAGTTGGTCAGCACGATTACCCACAACACTACCCCAATGACGGATGGGTCGAGCATGAAGCCGAAGATATCTGGACAACAACTGTCCAGAGCTGTCGTGAGGCTCTCACTGCCAGTGGAATCCAGCCGTCAAAATTGGCCGGTATCGGTATCACCAACCAACGCGAGACCACGCTGATCTGGGATCGTCGCAGCGGCAAACCCATCCATAAAGCCATCGTCTGGCAGGATCGTCGCACTGCAGCCTTCTGTGAGAAGCTTCGATCACGCCTTGAGCGTGAGGGACGTCCCGATCTCGTCCAGAAAAAAACCGGCCTTCTTATCGACTCCTATTTCTCGGCCAGCAAGATCCACTGGCTGCTTGAAAACGTGACCGGCGCACGCGACGCGGCAAAGGCAGGGCATCTCGCTTTTGGCACAATCGACACTTTCCTGTTGTGGCGCCTGACTGGCGGCAAGGAACACAGCACCGACGCCACGAACGCCTCTCGCACCATGCTGTTCAATATCCAGACGCAGCAATGGGATGAAGAATTACTGGATCTGTTTGATATCCCAGCCTCTTTGCTACCTCAGGTTAAGGATTGCGCTGCCGACTTTGGGCAAACCTCGTCTGAGCTGCTGGGCGCGCCCGTGCCAATCTGCGGCATGATTGGAGACCAGCAGGCTGCAGCGTTCGGGCAGGCCTGTTTTCAACCTGGTATGGCAAAGAGTACATATGGCACTGGCTGTTTTTTGCTGATGAATTCCGGCGAACAAATTCTGGAATCTCGCCACAACCTGCTTGCTACCGTGGCCTACCGGCTTGACGACAAGCCTGTATACGCACTGGAAGGCAGCATCTTCATGGCAGGTGCCACCATGCAGTGGCTGCGCGATAAACTTGGCCTGTTCAAGTCAGCAGCAGAAACTGAGGCCCTGGCCAATCAGGCTGACCCTGGATTGTCTGTCATGCTGGTGCCAGCATTCACTGGCCTGGGAGCGCCCTGGTGGGATGCCGATGCGCGTGGTGCGATTTTCGGTTTGACACGTGACGCAGGTATCCCAGAGATCGTTGCTGCCGCACTGATGTCGGTGGCCTATCAGACCAAGGACCTGCAAAAGGCCATGGAGTCAGATGGTCAGCGTCCAACCATGCTGCGCGTAGACGGCGGTATGGCAGACAACAATTTTGCGATGCAACGACTTGCCGATTTATTGGGCGGCCCTGTCGACCGACCACAGATCACGGAGACAACCGCCCTTGGCGCCGCCTTTGTAGCAGGTCTGCAGGCTGGCCTGTATGGCTCACTCGAAGACATTTCAGTGCTGTGGCAGCTGGAGCGTCAGTTCGAGCCTACCCAGCCGAAAGAGTGGCGCGACGCTCAGTACGCCCGCTGGCTGGACGCCGTGCGCAGAACCCGGAGCCAGTCATGAGAACCTTGCATCTTATTCGGCATGGCGAAACAAACTGGAATCGCGAGCGGCGCGCACAGGGACAGCAGGAATCTGTTCTGACTGACACCGGCCGTGAGCAGGCCAGACAACTGCGACAGGCATTACGCGACATTCCAGTGCAGGCTGTTTTTGTCAGCAGCAGTCAGCGCGCCCGCGAAACGGCCGAGATCGCGTTCAGCGAGCGAGGCGTGCCAATGGAATATTGCGACCTGCTCAGGGAAATCAATATGGGACCCTGGGAAGGACAACTGTATGCAGACATCCAGAAAAACGATCCGCAGCGCTATCATGCATTCTGGAATCAACCTGATGCGTTTTTGCTGAGCGGTGCGGAGACCTTTGCCGACATCCAGCATCGAGCGCTGAGCAGACTGGAAAAAATACTGGCAGAAACTGATGCAGGACATATCGCGATCGTCAGCCACGGCGTCTGGATAAAATCGCTGCTGTGTGCAATCGAAGGCCGCGACCTTGCTGATCTGTGGCAACCTCCTGCCATGCATAACTGTGCACGCAGTACGATACAAATCCAGCGCGACGGCAGTCGTCGTATAACTCTCTATTGCGACAAACCTTACGAACACCCTTCCGTGGAGATTCAAAATGAGCACTGAAAACAAGACTAAAGCCGGATTACCGTTAATCTTGACGGTATTAGCGGGCATTGCAGGTATCGGTCTGGGATTGACCGCCCTGGCTGCACCTGTCGGTGTCTGGCTGCAGGCCTGGGACTTCCGCCAGGGTTTCTCCATTTTGCGTTCAGCCCAGCCACTGGTGGCCTGGATAACGATAGGCTGCGCGCTGGCGACCGTCATCGTCTTTGGACTGGGGCGTCGGCAGAGTGACAGCAATGCCGGCCGAAACACTGCCATTTGCCTGGCTGCGACAGTGGTTGCGGCAATCGCCTGGTACGTTCCCCAGTCCTATCTTCCGGGCGCGGGTCGCACGATTCCTCCGATCCATGACATCAGCACGGATGTGGCCAATCCGCCGCAGTTTGTTGATGTGCTGCCACTAAGAGGCAGCAACAGCAACCCGACAGTCTATGGCACCGGCAACCCCAACTACACACCTGAGCAGCATGCAGAACTGCAACTTGAAGCCTATCCAGATGTGAGCACTCAGACATTCTCAGAGCCTGTCGATGTTGTGTTTGAACGCGCATTGGCGGCAGTCGACGCATTGGGCTGGGAGCTGGTGTCTCAGGTGCCTGATGAGGGGCGCATTGAGGCCACTGATACAACCTTCTGGTTCCGCTTCAAGGATGATGTCGTCATACGGATTCAGGAGACAGAGGACGGTACGACGGAACTGGATGCTCGTTCAACTTCCCGCGTTGGTCTGAGTGACGTCGGCAAAAATGCCGAGCGGCTGCGAGCTTTTTTTGCTGAACTATGAATGAAGTTCCGGTAGGCTTGTCCGCTGGATCCGGTTGCTGCCTGCAGGGTGGCAACCGGGACACTCTGGCCAACCGTCAACGGCATAAAATCGCGAGACCGAATTGAATCACACTAAACCCTCACCCCAATCCCTTCGGGACCGACTGATAAACGACGCGACGTCGACTCGCCCCCGGGCATTGCTTATTTTCTTGGCGATCGCAGTCACCTGCCTGTCTCTGTCCCAGTTAAGCAGCTGGCTGGTAAACAGCTCACTGTCTATTGGCAGCAGTGTGGCCGTAGTCGATGGCGTGTTTAATGTCACTCACGTGCGCAATCTGGGCGGTGTTTTCGGAATGGCGCAGGGCAAAGGCTGGCTGTTTGCGCTTTTCAGTATCGCACTGATATCAGTTCTTTGCTGGTACCTGGTGAAAGGAAAACAGGTTCGCCAATACGAGTTCATATTTTTCGGCTTTGTCGCCGGAGGCGGAATCAGCAATATCCTTGATCGGCTAATCTACGGAAGTGTTGTCGACTTTATTGATATCCGCGCAATCCCATTCTGGAACTACGTCTTTAATACTGCCGACGTATTCATCCACGTCGGACTTTGGCCTCTGTTATTTATTGGCCTGTTCTGGCACAGGGACTGAATTGTCAGGCCCCAACTGAACTGGTCCGTTTCTGCTTTCTAAGGCAGCACGTCCTGCAGCGCGGCCATCAGCAAACGCACATGGGTGGCGTCCGCGCTATGTCCCATCAATCCAATACGCCAGATTTGGCCCGCCAGCGGACCCAGGCCTGCGCCAATTTCCAGGTTCCAGTCGCTCAGTAGCGCATTTCTGATCGCTGTCTCATCCACTCCCTCAGGAACCTTGACAGCATTAAGCTGGGGCAGTCGCGACTCTTTTGCCACAGCCATCTGCAGCCCCATCGCTTCCAGACCTTCAACCAGCGTGTGGTGGTGCTGCGCATGCCGAGCCCAGGACTGTTCAAGCCCTTCTTCCTCCAGAATGCTAAGAGCCTCATGGAGAGCATACATGGCATTAACTGGCGCCGTATGATGATAGCTGCGCTTTTGCCCGCTCCCCCAATAATCCATTATCAGATTCATATCCAGGAACCAGCTTTGCACACGTTCGCGTCGACTCTTGATTCGCTCTACTGCTCTGGGGCTAAAACTGACTGGAGAGATACCTGGCACACAGGACAGGCACTTTTGTGTGCCGGAATAGATCGCGTCGATCTCCCACTCATCGACTTTAAGTTCGATACCACCCAGCGAGGTAACGGCGTCGACTATTGCAAGACAGTCATGTCGATGCGCCAGCGCGGCCAGTGACTTTGCGTCACTGCGCACACCTGTTGACGTTTCAGCATGAACAAATGCCACGGCTACAGCATCCGGGTTGGCCAACAGGGCTTCCTCGACTTTGCCGGGATCGACAGCTGCCCCCCACTCTGAGCTAACCATTACCGCAGTGCCACCGCAGCGCTCGACGTTTTCTTTCATTCGCCCGCCAAAAGCACCATTTTGGCAGACAATTACTTTGTCTCCTGCTTGCACAAGATTTACAAAAACCGCTTCCATCCCAGCTGAACCTGGTGCTGAAACGGGCAAAGTAAGCTCATTTTCTGTCTGAAAGGCATATTGCAGCAGCCGCTTGATATCATCCATCAATCCGATGAAGGCGGGATCAAGATGACCAATAGTTGGACGGCCAAGAGCCTCCAGCACACGCGGACTGACATCAGAAGGACCCGGCCCCATCAAAACCCTGTGTGGTGGATGGAATGTCTTGGTCATATGCTCCTCCCAAACAAAAAAGCCGGGACACAGTCCCGGCTTTTTTGTATTTGAACGCAGAAAATTATCCGCGACATCAATACAGCTTGCTTCAGTCTTCAGCGCCTTCCTCAGCGCTTACACCTGCCGGACGATCCACCAGCTCTACATAAGCCATAGGTGCTTTATCACCAGCGCGGATACCACATTTCAGGATACGGATGTAGCCACCAGGACGACCCTGGTAACGCGGACCGAGATCCGTGAACAGCTTACCGACGGCAGACTTGCTACGCAGACGGCTGAAAGCCAGACGACGGTTGGCAACGCTATCCGTCTTGGCCAGGGTAATCAGAGGCTCCGCAACCATACGCAGCTCTTTTGCCTTGACGACAGTGGTCTTAATAATTTCGTGCTCAACCAGCGAGGCAGTCATGTTACGGAACATGGCCTTACGGTGCGCAGAGTTTCTGTTCAACTGACGTCCACTATGACGATGACGCATATCTACAATTCCTATTTCAACCGCAGCCTCACGGCTGACTCGCTATAGTATTTTAATCCGATGACGGTATTACTTGTCTTCTGTACGCAGGCTAGCCGGCGGCCAGTTTTCAAGACGCAGGCCCAGTGAAAGTCCACGAGTAGCCAATACGTCTTTAATTTCTGTAAGCGACTTTTTACCCAGATTTGGAGTCTTCAGCAGTTCAACTTCTGTGCGCTGAATCAGGTCGCCAATATAATAAATATCTTCCGCTTTCAGACAGTTTGCAGAACGAACTGTCAGCTCCAGGTCATCGACCGGACGCAACAGAATCGGGTCAATCTCGTCTTCGGGCTCTTCCGGTGCTGCAGCTTCCTGGCTTTGCAGGTCAACAAACACAGCCAGCTGGTGCTGCAGGATTGTTGCTGCGCGACGGATCGCTTCTTCTGGATCAATTGTACCGTTCGTACGCAGATCGATAATCAGCTTGTCCAGGTCAGTACGCTGCTCTACTCGAGTGCTCTCAACAGAGTAGGCAACGCTCAGCACCGGACTGTAAGTGGCGTCCAACTGCAGACGACCAACAGCGCGAGTCTCATCGTCATCATGACGTCGAGAATCGGCAGGAACATAACCTCGGCCTTTACGTACCACCAGTCGCATGTTCAGCTCACCTGAACCATTCAGGTTGGCAATCTCGTGCTCCGGATTAACGATCTCGACATTGTGGTCGGTCTCGATATCAGCAGCTGTGACAACGCCAGGGCCTTTCTTGCTCAGGTTGAGCACGGCCTCGTCCTGGCCGTTCAGAATCACTGCAACACCTTTCAGGTTCAGCAGGATCTCAATAACGTCTTCACGAACGCCTTCGATACTGCTGTACTCGTGCACAACACCATCGATTTCAACTTCTTCCACTGCACAACCAGGCATGGAAGACAGCAGGATTCTTCTTAATGCGTTCCCCAGAGTATGGCCGAAACCACGCTCAAGAGGCTCAAGCACCACTTTGGAATGATACTTGTCAAACTCTTCTACCTTGATCAACTGTGGTGTAAGAAAATCCGACAACGAAATCTGCATGGGGTCACCCTTAACAATTAGCCCGGTAATGTTTAACTCTACTTCCGAATAACGCCTGTTTAAGCAGGTTTACTTGGAGTAAAGCTCGACGATCAGGTTTTCGTTAATATCCGCTGAGAGATCAGCACGGTCTGGCTTGCGGGTAAACTGACCTTCCAGTTTGCCCGAATCGACAGTGATCCACTCAACCGGCGTACGCTGGTTGGCAAGCTCCAGCGCTGACTTGATCCGCAGCTGTTCTTTGGATTTCTGACGAACAGCAACGACATCACCGGGATTAACCTGATAAGACGGCACATTAACAACGCTACCGTTAACAGTGATCGATTTGTGAGACACCAACTGGCGCGACTCAGCGCGAGTTGCTCCGAATCCCATTCGGTACACAACGTTATCCAGTCGCGACTCAAGCAACTGCAGCAGGTTTTCGCCTGTTGCGCCCTTACGACGGGCTGCTTCCTTGTAATACGTGCGGAACTGACGCTCGAGTACGCCGTAGATGCGTCGTACTTTCTGCTTTTCACGCAGCTGAACGCCGTAGTCAGACAGACGGCCGCGTCGTGCACCGTGCTGACCCGGAATCGTTTCCGCCTTGCACTTGCTGTCGAGCGGGCGAACGCCGCTCTTCAGGAACAGATCGGTTCCTTCGCGTCGTGCGAGTTTACATTTGGGGCCTAGATAGCGGGCCATACACTGACTCCTGTTTTCTAAATCTCGGTTATTAGCCGGAATAAGCTATTACTGATCCTACGACTCTCGCCTTTAGACGCGACGCTTTTTCGGGGGTCGACAACCGTTGTGGGGAATCGGTGTCACATCAGTGATCACACCCACTTTCAAGCCACAGGCGTTCAAGGCACGCACTGCCGACTCACGGCCAGGGCCAGGACCATTGACCTTAACATCCAGGTTTTTCAGACCATAAAGCTCGATGGCAGTCTTACCCGCACGCTCCGCAGCAACCTGAGCGGCAAATGGCGTACTCTTACGCGAACCGCGGAAACCAGAACCACCAGATGTAGCCCAGCTCAGAGCGTTGCCCTGGCGGTCAGTGATGGTAACGATGGTGTTGTTGAACGACGCATGAATGAATGCAATTCCGTCAATAACGGCTTTTCTTGCCTTCTTTTTAGGCGCTGCTTTAGCTGCTGGCTTAGCCATAGAAAATTCCTGAATAAGATTAAAGCGTATTGTCTCTAAATATTATTTGCGAATCGGCTTGCGCGGACCCTTACGTGTACGGGCGTTAGTCTTGGTGCGCTGACCACGTACTGGCAGTGACCGGCGATGACGAATACCGCGGAAACAGCCAAGGTCCATCAATCGCTTGATGCTCATGGATACTTCACGACGCAGGTCACCTTCTACAGTGAACTTGCCAACCTCGGCACGCACATTGTCGAGTTCTTCCGGTGACAGTGCACTGGTTTTTGTCGAAGGAGCGATGCCCACGCGTTCACAAATCAACTTAGCGCGCGTGGCACCAATCCCGAAGATATAACTCAGGGAAATAACCAGGTGCTTGTTATCTGGTATGTTGACACCGGCAATACGTGCCATAGCTTGACTCCAATCTTTTAATTTACGCGTTTACCAGAGAACCTGGACCCCTAAATTCAGGGGCGCAAAGGATATACTCTGGCGAATTAAAAATCAACCAGTGCTTAACCCTGGCGCTGCTTGTGACGAGGCTCTGCGTCGCAGATAACTCGTACGACTCGGTTGCGCTTGATCACCTTGCACTTACGGCAGATTTTCTTGACTGATGTTCTGACTTTCACTTTCTACTCTCCATTCAACGTCGGGTATCGCCCGAGACGCTCTAAATTCAAGTTCCCGACGGCCTAGCGGCCTCGACCGAAACTACCCAAATTGGACTTTTTCATAAGAGAATCATACTGATGCGACATCAGATGCGCCTGTACCTGTGACATAAAGTCCATGCTTACGACCACAACAATCAACAGCGCGGTGCCGCCCAGGTTAAACGGTACATTCGCCATCATCTGAAAGAAATTCGGCAACAGACACACGATAGTGATGTAGATCGCACCAAACATGGTCAGTCGCGTCAGAACAGCATCAATGTACTTGGCTGTCTGCTCACCGGGACGGATACCCGGGATAAATGCACCCGAACGCTTCAGATTATCCGCTACATCTTTCGGGTTAAACACCAGCGCGGTGTAAAAGAAACAGAAAAAGATGATCATCGCGCTGAACAGAATTACGTACAGAGGCTGACCCGGACCAATCAGCAGCGCGAGATCCTGCAGCCATTCGGCTCCTTCGCTCTGTCCAAACCATTGTCCGATGGAAGCCGGAAACAGCAGGATACTGCTGGCGAAAATCGCCGGAATCACGCCCGCCATATTCACCTTGAGAGGCAGATGGCTCGACTGCGCCTGATAAAGCTTGTTGCCCTGTTGACGCTTGGCGTAGTTAACCGTGATGCGACGCTGCCCGCGCTCGATAAACACAATACCAGCAATCACGATGACCGCAATTATGGCCACCACAAACAACAGCAAACCGCTGATCTGACCCTCGTACGCCTGCGACAGCGAGCTGCCTATAGCGGCGGGCAGACCTGCCACGATGCCGGCGAAGATCAGCATGGAGATGCCGTTACCAACGCCACGCTCGGTAATCTGCTCACCCAGCCACATCATGAACATCGCACCTGTCACCAGCGACACAATGGCAGTGAAGGTGAAGCCCAGACCCGGGTTGTAAGCCATCGGTGCCAGCAGGCCAACGGCCATGCCAGTACCCTGCACAATCGCCAGCGCCAGAGCGCCATAACGGGTGTATTGCGTGATCTTGCGACGACCCGACTCACCCTCTTTCTTCAGCTGTGCCAGGTAAGGGTTTACCGCACTCAGAAGCTGCATGATGATCGATGCGGAGATATACGGCATGATGCCCAGGGCAACAATACTCATACGCTCCAGCGCACCACCAGAGAACATGTTAAACAGACCGAGGAAGGTACCTTCGTTCTGACTGAACATGTTAGCCAGCTGCGCTGGATCGATACCAGGAACCGGTATATGCGTGCCGACACGATAGACAAATATGGCAAACAGCAGGAACAGCAGACGAGCCTTCAGCTCACCTAGTCCCGCTCCAATCCCTTCACCTGACATATTGGGTTTCTTTGCCATCTTTAATCAATCAGCTCTTTCGGTAGTTGCAAAATTAAGCGCTAGCTTTTTTGGTTTTTTTCTTTCCTGCGTACTCAGGTACAACAGGATCGATCACCTTGCCACCAGCCGCTTCAATTGCCTGACGCGCACCTTTAGTGACACGCAGACCTTCTACAGTAACAGCTTTGGTCACGTCACCAGAAAGCATGATCTTTACTCGCTTGATGCCACCGTTGATCAGGTTGGCAGCTCGCAGTGTTTCGATGCTTACAACGTTGCCTTCCAGGGCATTCAGTTCGCTGGTACGAACTTCGCCGGTCAGACGACCAATACGTGAGCTGAAACCGAACTTCGGCAAGCGACGCTGCAAAGGCATTTGACCGCCTTCGAAACCTGGACGTACAGTACCGCCGCTGCGTGACTTTTGACCTTTGTGACCTGTACCACAGGTCTTGCCCCAGCCGCTTCCGATGCCGCGTCCAACGCGCTTCGGAGACTGGGTGCTGCCCTCTGCCGGGCTCAATGTATTCAAATGCATCTGTTAACCCTCAACTTGCAGCATGTAGCTGATCTTGTTGATAATGCCGCGGACAGCAGGCGTGTCCTGCAGCTCCACAGTCTGGTGCATACGACGCAGACCCAGACCTTTCAAGCACTGACGATGACGCTCCATCGTGCCGATCGGACTGCGAACCAGCGTAACTTTAACTGTTTTGTTGGCCATAACGCTTAACCCAGGATCTCTTCAAGTGTCTTACCACGCTTGGCTGCAACACTCTCAGCCGCACGCATCTCTTTCAATCCCTTGAACGTCGCGTTAACAACGTTGACCGGATTGGTTGAACCGTAACATTTAGCCAGAACGTTCTGGATACCAGCGAGTTCCAGCACCGCACGCATCGCGCCACCGGCGATGATACCGGTACCTTCGGATGCTGGCTGCATGTAGATCTTGGACGCGCCATGACGCGCCTTGACCGGATACTCCAGTGTATTACCGTCCAGCGACACGGAAATCATGTTGCGACGTGCGGCTTCCATGGCCTTCTGGATCGCCAGTGGCACTTCACGTGCTTTGCCGCGACCGAAGCCTACTCGACCGTTACCGTCACCTACTGCGGTCAACGCAGTAAAGGCGAAAATACGACCACCTTTAACTACTTTGGCGACACGGTTTACCTGGATGAGTTTCTCCTGCAAACCTTCTTCGTTCTTTTTCGCCTCGTCTCTCAGTGCCATAGTTCTAAACCCTTAAAATTCCAAGCCGCCTTCACGTGCCGCATCAGCCAACGCTTTGATTCGACCATGATAGTTGTAACCGGAACGATCGAACGCCACTTTGCTTACGCCAGCCTGTTTGGCACGTTCAGCAATCAGTGCGCCGATTTTGCCGGCCGCTTCAACGTTTCCTGTTGCCTTACCACGCAGGTCTTTTTCAACTGTGGAGGCAGAAGCCAACACTACATTGCCTTCAGGGGCAATGATCTGCGCATAGATATGGCGCGGAGTACGATACACGCACAATCGGTTTACACCGAGCTCCGCTATTTTTGCTCTGGTACGTCGTGCGCGACGGATACGAGCTACTTTTTTATCGTTCATAATGTCACGCCCTACTTTTTCTTCGCTTCTTTTCTGTAAACATTCTCATCCGCGTAGCGAATACCCTTGCCCTTGTAAGGCTCTGGTGGACGGAACTTGCGGATCTCAGCGGCTACCTGGCCAAGCAGTTGCTTGTCAGCCGAATTCAGTACGATTTCGGTCTGAGAAGGTGTATCTGCTGTGACACCAGCTGGCAGCTGATAATCGATTGGATGAGAATACCCTACTGTAATATTGACAGTGTTGCCCTGTGCCTTGGCTCGATAACCAACGCCCTGCAACTGCAGCTTGCGCTGAAATCCTTCACTTACGCCAACAACCATGTTGTTAACGAGTGCGCGGAATGTACCAGCCATCGCAACTGCTTCGCGAGACTGGTTCTTCGCGGACACGCGCAGGACTTCACCGTCTTTCTCGATCTGCACATAGTCATGCAGTTCAAGATTAAGACTGCCTTTGCTGCCTTTGACAGTGACCGCTGAACCAGCGATTGTTGTCTCCACGCCTTTGGGCAGCGAAATCGGATTTTTTGCTACTCTGGACATAATCGTGCTCTATAAACTGTTAGTAAGAATCGTGTGTATCAGAATACCGTACACAGAACTTCACCACCGATGCCGGCAGCACGTGCTTGCTTGTCTGTCATCAACCCTTTGTTGGTTGACACAATCACAATGCCCAGTCCCTGACGGTTGCGGGGCAGTTCTTCTTTGCCCATGTACTGACGCAGACCAGGACGGCTGACTCGTTTGATTTCTTCGATAACCGGCTTGCCCTGATAGTATTTCAGATCAATGACCAGCTCGCGCTTGGCGCTGACATCGTCACTGACTGAGTAACCACTGATATAACCCTCATCCTGAAGAACGTTGCAAATGGCAACTTTCAGCTTGGACGCGGGCGCGCTCACCTGGGACAAGCGGGCCATTTGTGCATTTCGAATGCGTGTCAGCAAATCTGCAATAGGATCTGACATACTCATAATAAATTTCTCCGCTTACCAGCTTGCCTTGGTCAGTCCCGGCACATCACCACGCATCGCTGCTTCACGCAGCTTGTGACGACAAATACCAAATTTACGATATACACCGTGGGGACGACCGGTGATACGGCAACGCTTCTGTTGACGAACAGGGCTTGCATCGCGTGGCTGCTTCTGCAGCTGGATCTGCGCCTGCCACTTATCATCTTCGCTGGCATTCACATCAGCGATGATTGCTTTCAGGGCAGCTCGCTTGGCAGCAAACTTGGCAACTGTGCGCGTACGTTTTTCTTCACGTGCAACCATTGAGGTCTTGGCCATCTTTACGACTCCTTGGCGGCAGCTTTGCCGGTCAATGCTTTAAATGGGAAGCGCATCGCCGTCAGCAGGGCGCGTCCTTCTTCGTCGTTCTGTGCAGTAGTGGTGATGGTAATATCCAGACCACGCAGCTTGTCGACTTTGTCGTATTCAATTTCCGGGAAGATGATCTGTTCAGTCACACCCATAGCGTAATTGCCACGACCATCAAATGCCTTCGGGTTCAGACCACGGAAGTCACGAATACGTGGAATCGCGATGTCAACCAGACGATCCAGGAATTCGTACATACGCTCGCCGCGCAGTGTGACTTTGGCGCCAATTGGCCAGCCAGCACGAATCTTGAATCCGGCAATGGATTTACGCGCTTTGGTGATAACCGGCTTCTGACCACTGATCATGGTCAATTCAGCGACGGCGTTATCCAGCAACTTCTTGTCGCCGACGGCCTCACCTACACCCATATTCAGTACCACTTTAGTGATACGGGGTACACGCATCGGATTGTCATACCCGAACTGTTTGGTCAGTGTGGGTACTACGTCACTTTTGTAAAATTCTTTCAACTGAGCCATGTTGGCGACCTGAGTTTCCGTTAATCAATGACTTTGTTAGTGGACTTGAAAATCCGCTTTTTCTTTCCATCTTCAACCTGAAAGCCGACGCGGTCAGCTTTGTTGGTCTCCGGATTGAAGATCGCTACATTGGAAACATCCAGCGCAGCTTCCTTCTCAACGATACCGCCTGCAATACCCGCATTGGGGTTAGGCTTGGTGTGTCGTTTTACAATATTGATACCACCGACAATCACCTTGGTTTCACCGACCAGGCGCGTCACGGTTCCCCGCTTGCCCTTGTCTTTTCCGGCGATGACGATTACTTCATCATTAGCTTTAATCTTACGCATATTCCGCGGCCTCGATATCTGTCACAGCACTTCTGGTGCCAGGGAGATGATTCGCATGAACTTTTCAGTTCGCAATTCACGCGTCACAGGCCCAAACACACGAGTACCGATAGGCGCCTGCTGGTTGTTCAACAGAATCGCGGCATTGTCATCAAACTTGATCAACGAGCCATCAGTTCTGCGAACACCTTTCTTCGTGCGAACAACGAGTGCTGAAAGCACCTGTCCCTTTTTAACTTTGCCTCGGGGAATCGCTTCTTTCACTGTCACTTTGATGACATCCCCGATGCGGGCATAACGACGATGTGAGCCACCGAGCACTTTGATACACATTACTCGCTTGGCACCACTGTTATCTGCCACATCTAAATATGACTGTACCTGAATCATCGATTCTCTCCGAACCCTTAAACTGTCGCTTTAGCAACAACGCCGACTGGCGCCAGAAACCCATTTACCGCCAGAATCAGATCTGCGTTGCACGCTCATCAATTGATACCAAAGACCAGGTCTTGGTCTTGGAGATCGGTCTGACTTCTTTAACCGTAACTCGATCACCTTCGCGACAATCATTGTTCGCATCGTGCGCATGCACTTTTGAAGAGCGAGTTATGAACTTTCCATACACCGGGTGCTTAACCCGACGCTCGATCAGCACAACAATGGACTTGTCCATCTTGGCGCTGACAACTTTGCCGGTCACAACGCGACCGGTCTGTACTGCTTCTGTTTCATTAAGCGACATAATCAGGACCCACTTTTCTGCTTTTCAGTAATGATGGTCTTAATCCGGGCAATATCCTGCTTTACTGCAGAAAGCACATGAGTCTGTGCCAGTTGTCCGGTCCGCTTCTGAATCCTGTAGTTGAACTGGTCACGATACAGGCCATTGAGCTGCTCGTTCAGCTCAGAAACTGACTTTTCTCGCAATTCGCTGGCTTTCATCACATTACCGTCCGTTTTACAAAAGTGGTTTCAAACGGCAGCTTGGCAGCAGCCAGTTGAAACGCTTCGCGCGCCAGACCTTCGTCTACGCCTTCGATCTCAAACATCACACGACCGGGCTGAATCTGGGCGACCCAGTACTCCACGCTACCCTTACCTTTACCCTGACGAACCTCGAGAGGCTTCTGGGTAATTGGCTTGTCGGGGAAAACCCGAATCCAGATTTTACCGCCACGCTTTACGTGACGAGTCATGGCACGACGGGCAGCTTCGATCTGACGCGCAGTCAGGCGGCCACGACCCAGGGCTTTCAGGCCAAACTCGCCGAAATCCACTTTGCTGCCACGATGAGACAGACCGCGGTTACGGCCCTTCATCATCTTTCTAAATTTAGTACGCTTTGGTTGTAACATCTTGGCCTATCCTCTACTTGGACGCTTTCTGGGGAGCCGCAGGGGCTTCCTTGTGGCCAAGGATCTCGCCTTTGAAAATCCAGACCTTAACGCCAATGATCCCGTAAGTTGTGCTAGCCTCTGAAGTCGCGTAGTCGATATCGGCACGCAGTGTGTGCAATGGCACACGACCTTCCCGATACCATTCTGTTCGGGCAATTTCTGCACCGCCCAGACGACCGCTGACCTGAATCTTGATACCTTCCGCACCCTGGCGCATGGCGTTCTGTACAGCGCGCTTCATGGCGCGACGGAACATGACACGTCGCTCCAGCTGCTGCGAAACACTGTCAGCAACCAGTTGCGCATCGAGGTCAGGCTTACGGATCTCTTCGATGTTGATGTGAACCGGCACGCCCATCTTGGCAATCAGAGCGGTTCTCAGCGTCTCTACATCTTCGCCTTTCTTACCAATCACGATACCTGGACGGGCAGTGTGAATAGTAATGCGGGCTGTCTGCGCCGGACGTTCGATATCAACACGTGAAACAGACGCATTGGCAAGTTGCTTGCGGATGTAATCACGCACCTGCAAATCAACCAGCAAATGCTCAGCATAATCTTTGCCTTCGGCAAACCACACTGATGTGTGCTTTTTAACTATACCAAGCCGAATTCCGGTTGGATGTACTTTCTGACCCATCCTGATCTCCTACTTATCGGCTACTTTAACGGTGATGTGACAGGTACGCTTCAGAATGCGATCAGCACGGCCTTTGGCACGTGGACGGATTCGCTTCATGGACATACCTTCGTCGACGTAGATAGTGGAGACTTTCAGCTCGTCCACATCCGCCCCTTCATTATGCTCGGCATTCGCAATCGCAGAGTTCAACACCTTCTTGATGACATCAGCACCCTTCTTTGGGCTGAAGGTCAGCAACTGAAGTGCCTCTTCGACATTCTTGCCGCGGATCTGATCGGCTACCAATCTCGCCTTCTGGGCAGAGAGCCGAGCGCCGCGCAATATTGCTACAACTTCCATCTCAATTTCCCCACTTATCAGCGCTTGGCTTTCTTGTCTGCCGCGTGACCGCGATAGTTACGCGTCAGCGCGAATTCACCCAGCTTGTGACCAACCATGTCTTCGGTCACAAAAACCGGCACATGCTGCTGTCCATTGTGCACAGCCAGCGTCAGCCCGAGCATATCTGGAGAAATCATCGAGCGTCGTGACCAGGTCTTAATAGGACGCTTGTCATTAGCATCGCGTGCTGCCTGCACTTTTTTCATTAAATGAAGGTCTATGAAGGGACCTTTTTTCAGTGAACGTGGCACTTTAATTTCCTCTGTTGTCAGGCCTTATCGGCTAGCATTTCTGCGGCGGACGATCATATTGGTCGTGCGCTTGTTAGTTCTGGTCTTGTAGCCCTTGGTCGGCTTACCCCATGGCGTCACAGGGTGACGGCCACCGGAGGTACGACCTTCACCACCACCGTGCGGGTGATCAACCGGGTTCATGGCCACACCACGCACCGTCGGTCGAATACCACGCCAGCGTTTGGCACCGGCTTTACCCAGGGAGCGCAGGCTGTGCTCAGAGTTGGAAACCTCTCCCAGCGTTGCGCGACAATCGGCCAGCACTTTGCGCATCTCACCAGACTTCAGACGCAGCGTGACGTGATTACCTTCTTTAGCCACCAGCTGCACTGAGCCGCCAGCGCTTCGCGCGATCTGAGCGCCTTTACCCGGCTTCAGCTCAACGCAGTGAACGGTGCTACCCAGCGGGATGTTGCGCAGCGGCAGACAGTTACCTGTCTTGATCGGCGCCTCATCACCTGAGACCAGCGTGTCGCCAGCAGAAATCTTGGCCGGCGCAATAATGTAACGGCGCTCGCCATCGGCGTAGAGCAGCAACGCAATGTTGGCCGTACGGTTGGGGTCATACTCCAGACGCTCAACCTTGGCTACGATGCCGTCTTTATCACGACGGAAATCGATAATTCGGTACTTTTGCTTGTGACCACCGCCCGCATGACGACGAGTGATGCGTCCAGCATTGTTTCGACCACCAGTCTTTGACTTGGTCGCCACCAAACCAGCGTAAGGCTCACCCTTGTGCAAATCAGGGTTTACGATTTTTACGACGAACCTGCGCCCTGGCGAGGTGGGTTTACATTTAACAACTGCCATAACCGCGACCCTTTCTTACGCCATCTCCGCAAAGTCAATTTCCTGACCCTGCGCCAGCTTCACGTAAGCCTTTTTCCAGTTTGATTTTTGTCTCAGCTTGCCACGCGCAGTACGCTTGGTCTTGCCCTTGACGTTGAGTACCTGCAGATCTTCCACTGTCACTTTGAACAGTGTTTCAATCGCTTCACGGATCTCAGGCTTGGTTGCGTCATTGGCAACACGGAACGCAACCTGGTTGTTGCGGTCTGCAATCAGCGCAGCCTTCTCAGATACGTGCGGCCCAACGATAATCGTGTAAAGTCTCTGTTGGTTCATGACAACATCTCCTCAACTTTTTTCAGCGCAGGAACAGTCATCAGCACCTTCTCGAAACCGATCAAACTGACCGGATCCAGACCTGACACATCCAATACATCAACGTGACGCAGGTTGCGAGCTGCCAGGTACAGATTTTCTGCCACTTCATCAGCAACGATCAGTACGTTATCCAGCGAAAACTCTTTCAGCTTGCTCGCCAGATCTTTGGTTTTGTGCGTATCAACGCTGAACTGCTCAACAACGACCAGACGATCCTGACGCAGCAACTCTGACAGAATGCTGCGCATTGCACCGCGGTACATTTTGCGATTCAGTTTTTTGCTGTGATCCTGGGGACGCGCAGCGAAGGTTACACCACCGGTACGCCAGATAGGGCCACGAGTGGTACCCGCACGCGCACGACCGCTACCCTTTTGACGCCATGGCTTACGACCACCACCTGCAACTTCTGAACGCGTCTTCTGCTTAACAGTACCCTGACGGGCGCCTGCCATGTAGGTCACGACCGCCTGATGCACCAGCGCTTCGTTAAATTCTTTGCCAAACGTTTCTTCTGAAACAGAAACAGTGCCTGCTCCGGCCTTTTTACCGGGCTGCGCAAGATTCAATTCCATCATTGCTTACCCCCTGGATCCGGCTGATTTGACAGAAGGACGCACTACCACGTGTGAGCCAGTAGCTCCCGGGATGGCACCTTTTACCAACAGCAGATTATTTTCGGCATCCACGCGAACGACTTCGAGAAACTGAGTCGTTACGCGCACATCACCCATGTGTCCAGCCATCTTCTTGCCTTTCCAGACACGACCAGGCGTTTGACACTGACCAATTGAACCAGGAGCACGATGAGACAGCGAGTTACCGTGAGTTGCATCCTGTGCGCGGAAATTGTGACGCTTGATGGCGCCAGCGAAGCCTTTACCTTTTGAAGTGCCGGTTACGTCTACACGCTGACCTGCTTCAAACAGAGCAACTGTCAACTCAGCACCGGGGGCGAACTCAGCCAGCTCCTGCTGACCAGCGCGGAATTCCCACAGGCCGGCACCAGCTTCTGTTCCAGCTTTCGCGAAGTGACCCGCCAAAGAGCGCGAAACGCGGGAAGCTTTGCGCTCACCCACAGTCACTTGAACGGCGCTGTAGCCATCCACTTCCTCAGTTTTCAACTGAGTAATTCTGTTTGGGCTGACCTCTACCACTGTCACTGGAACAGAATCCCCAGCTTCAGTAAATATACGGGTCATGCCGCTTTTTCGACCGACCAAACCAATCGACATTTTTTGAACCTCATCGTGTACGGGGCTTTAACCCGCTATGGCTGCTATCGCATTACACCATGTTTGCCTGGGGGCTTTTGGACCCCGCCAAGCCAGCTGTTATCAGTTGTTTCAGAGTTGAACCATTACTGAACCATTCTCGCTTCTATCTACAAACCCGGCCTAACACAAAATTCTGGATCACTCAGCCCTTACCCAAGACTGATCTGCACTTCCACACCTGCCGCCAGGTCCAGCTTCATCAACGCATCCACTGTTTTCTCTGTCGGCTCTACGATATCAAGAAGGCGCTTGTGCGTTCTGATCTCGTACTGATCGCGCGCATCTTTATTCACGTGCGGCGATATCAGAATCGTGTAGCGTTCCCTGTTCGTTGGCAGAGGGATTGGCCCTCTCACCTGCGCACCGGTTCGCTTGGCAGTATCGACAATTTCCTGAGTAGACTGATCAATCAGCCGATGATCAAAGGCCTTCAGCCGAATTCTGATACGCTGATTTTGCATCTAGTCTGCTCTCCAAACACTTTTTAAATTAAATACTTACTTTTTTTGTTACCCGGATCCCAGTTGAGGACCGGAAAAAAGGAAGCGGAATTCTAAGGCTGACACAGCCCCATGTCAAGAAAACTATTTCGTTACAGCAAATTTAGTCTTCTTTGACCCTAACACAGCGAAGCAATAAAAAGAGGCGGCCTATCGACCGCCTCTCTTATGCCTTCACCGACTTACTCGATGATTTTGGATACCACGCCAGCGCCTACAGTACGACCGCCTTCACGGATCGCAAAACGCAGACCTTCATCCATCGCAATCGGAGC
>PALV01000021.1 GCA_002706685.1 Gammaproteobacteria bacterium
CATCCCTCATTGAGGGTAGCGCTTTTTTCTGGGCTGGCTAGGGAAGTCGTACTGCGCGGATTCTTAAAATGGCGGTGAGGGAGGGATTCGAACCCTCGATACGTTTCCGTATACACACTTTCCAGGCGTGCTCCTTCAACCACTCGGACACCTCACCGTTTTAAGGCGCGTAACTCTATAACATGGCTGTGGCAAATACAAGCGAATCCGCAGTAATTACTGGCGTAGTTCCCTTGGCAGGCTTTGTGGGGCAAGCCCTGCTCGTGTGGTGCGCAGCGGATTTATTTCCAGGCCGCCGCGCCTGAGGAAATTGATGCTTACCGTCAAAGACTGGGGTCGGCAGATCTTCATCAGGTCACAGAAAATCATTTCCACGCAGTGTTCGTGAAAGCCTTCATGCTGCCGGTAGGAAATAATGTAGCGCAACAGGCTCTCGTGGTTTATTGGCTGACCGGTGTACTCGATCGTAATACTGCCCCAGTCAGGTTGACTGGTAATCGGGCAATTGGATCGAAACAGCTCTGAACGCAGCCTTTCGGAAACCGGGCCGGAGCTGTCTTCCCGAATGGCCAGCAGAGCAGCATCAGGTGAGAAGGCTTCGGTCGCTATCTGCAGCTCATCCAACAGAACAGCGCTTGTATCAATCGACGTGTGATGCTCGCCCGCCGTCAGGGGATGCAGTCGCACCTGTACTGGCTTGCCGGCAGCCAGGCTGAGGTCACGAGCTATCAGCTCGCTCGCTTCCTGCATGTCAGCCAGTTTGTGCTGGTTCAATGAGTTGAAGTACAACTTCATTGACTTGGACTCAATCAGGTTTGGCGAGTCACAGGGAACGATGATGTCTGCGGTTGCCACAACGGGCTTACCTGAAGGCTGCAGCCAGGAAAGTTCATAGGCTCGCCAATGGTCAAAGCCGAAGAACGGCAGGTCCTTGTCTGAAAGATCGGCAGAACCGGTCCCGGCGTCAGCAAATGGCAGAAGCGCGCGATTGTCGCTTCGTGCAACGCGATACAGTTGTGCAGGATCATATTGCTGCGGGTAACTGGTCTGTTTCCCCAGCGGAATGCCCGAGTGTTCCATCAATGTCGCAACCCCGTGCCACGTCGCAGCAGATAGAGCGCCACGCCAAACAGCAGAGCACTGAAAAAGACCAGCATGGACAGCGCCCAATAAACGTTCACGTCACTGGTACCCAGAATGCCGTATCTGAATGTATTGACCATATACAGGACAGGATTCAGAGCTGACACCCACTGCCCAGCCTCGGGTAGCAATTCGATTGAGTAGAACACACCACCCAGATAAATCAGCGGCGTCAGAACAAAAGTGGGAATGATGGAAATGTCGTCAAAGGTATTGGCAAACAGTGCATTGATAAACCCTGCCAGGGAAAAAACCATGGCAGTCAAAAGCACCACCAGAACAGTCAGCCCCAGATGCGCAATGCTTAATGACGTGAAGACAAATGACATGATGGTTACGATGATGCCCACCAGCAATCCGCGGGCCATCCCGCCGGCCACAAACCCCAGCAGGATGATGTAGTTTGGAACCGGTGACACCAGTATTTCTTCGATACAGCGTTGGAACTTGTTGCTGAAGAATGACGATGAGACATTCGAGTAGGCGTTCTGGATGACCGCCATCATGATCAGGCCCGGCACGATAAAATCAATGTAATCGTAACCACCCATATCCCCGATACGGCGACCAATCAGGTTGCCAAATATGAGGTAATACAGGCCTATTGTTATAGCAGGTGGCAACAGCGTCTGCATCCATATACGGGTAAAGCGCCGCACCTCTTTGATAAGAATCGTCTCGAAGGCTATGTATTTGTGTCCGTTGAACATAATGTGCCCCCTGCCCCGTTACTTCTGGGTGCTCAGGCTGGACAGGAACAGTTCCTCCAACCGATTGGTCTTGTTGCGCATGCTTTTGATCAATACATTCTGCTGCGACAGAACGTTGAAAAGCGCGTTGATATCACGACTGGTGCTCATACTGACCTCGAAACTGTGCGAATCAATCAGGTGGCTATGGATATCCGGGTCTTCGAATGTCGGCGCAGCAGAAAGCTCACTGAACGTGTCAAATACCAGTGTCTGACGCGCCAGTTTGCCCAACAGGCTTCGCATGCTGGTGTTTTCAACAATTTCGCCATGATTGATGATGGCAATGTTTCGACACAGATGTTCTGCCTCTTCCAGATAATGGGTAGTCAGAATGATGGTTGTACCACTTCGGTTGATTTCCTGCAGGAAATCCCACATTGAGCGACGCAGTTCGATATCAACCCCGGCCGTTGGTTCGTCCAGTATCAGCAGCCTGGGTTCATGCACCAGTGCCCGGGCGATCATCAAACGACGTTTCATCCCGCCAGAAAGCATTCTTGATCGGTTGTCGCGCTTGTCCCACAGGTCAAGCTTCTTGAGGTATTTTTCTGTGCGTTCCTTTGCCAGCGCTCCCTTGAGGCCATAGTACCCGGCCTGGGTCATGACAATATCACCGACTTTCTCGAACTGACTGAAGTTTACTTCCTGCGGGACCACGCCCAGTGACAATTTTGTCTGATAAACGTCTGTTGCCACATCGCGCCCGAAAATCTGGATCTGGCCAGACGTCGCACGAACCAGCGTGGAGATAATGCCGATGATTGTCGACTTCCCTGCCCCGTTGGGTCCCAGCAGCGCAAAGAAGTCGTTCTCGCGAACATCGAGATCGATTCCCTTAAGCGCCTGGTGGCCATTGTCGTAGGTTTTCTTCAGGTTGCGAATCGAGATGGCGTGGTGATTTTCTGTTTGCATGGCGGAACCTGATGACGTCGATTTCCGAATTATGGCCAAAAAAAAAGCCTGGCAAAAGCCAGGCTTAAAATATGGCGTCCCCTAGGGGTTTCGAACCCCTGTTGCCGGGATGAAAACCCGGTGTCCTAGGCCTCTAGACGAAGGGGACAGAAAACTTTGTTTCCTGCCTTGTTGCAGAAAGCGGCGCGAATTTTAAGTAGCTGACACGTCGCCGTCAAGTAAATTCTGTCAAACTGGACAACTTTTTTCACTCTGATTTTGTACATTAGCTTATTCAGAGTTGTATCGCAGTTTTTTACTGCTACCACCAGTCGAAACCAGTGACTTGAGAACATTTAATGCCCTACCGATGCAGCGCGCGCATAATAGCAAATAGATTCGGCAGCTGATAGAACTATTTTCAAATTATTTGTTTTTTTACTTCAGCACCACATTTGCCCTGATGAGGAAGCCTTCACCCATCGTGCCAGTACGTACGGCATTTTCTTCACACTGGATCAACAGTGTTATAGTTAAGTATCCAAACTCTGCAAACAGGGCATTATTCGCACAATGTTAGTATTCTTCAGTCTAGTCTTATCGCTGGCGCTGGTCTGCGCAATCGCTTATGTACTCCACCGTCACCAGCAAAGAGCCCGTGTAGATGCAGTTGAGCGTGAGCGCAGTTTACCTCCTCTGGACGTCGAAGTTCCTGAACTGGAACCGGAAGCGGCGCAGTCGCCAACAGAAGAGTCTGAGACATCAACAGAGGAACCGGAACAGCGTGTGACGGAAACAGCAACAACAGATCCAGAGCCTGCGCCTGAGGTGGAAAAAGAGTCCAGGGAACAAAACCACGCCAACAAGTCTGAGCAGGAAGCCAGCCCCTCCCCAGCCGCATTGGCCGGCGACTGGAAGCAGCTGGCGCAATCATTAAAGAACCAGGGGGACTATGATGCAGCGCTCTCTGCCTGCAATGTCGCCTGGCCACAGCTACAGGGATACCAACAGGCTGCGATCATTGCCCGCGCTGCGGCCCGCGCAGCCACAGAGGAGTCAAGGGCCGACTGGCTACAGACGCTTTACCGCCTGGCTGCAGAGGCCAGCCTGTTGCACGATAAAGTTCCCGGAGTCCCCGATCTTAAATGGCAATCGCTGTCACAGCGATTCACCGCCGAACAAATCGCACAAATTGAGTTGCCCTGGCGGGAGCTGGGCCACGAGCATATGCGCCTACTTAACAAGACCGACAGTCGCCAGATGGTAGACCTGTGGGGCGAGCCCGAACGACAACAGAGTGCCAAAGCCTATCATCGAAGCCTGTTTGAACCGTCCGAACCGGCTTGAAACGCAAGCAAACTATTGAGTTCTAAGCGCAAATGTGCCAATCTCCAGAAAATTTACAAATTCAATCCGAGCGATGACTAATGCTATTGGCTTAGTGGCCGATAACCGTTGTCATGGTAAGGTAACGGCGGTTGCAGTTTGTCAGAGAATTCCGGCATGAGCTTGACAGAAAAGCGTAAGCGCGCCCCATCGCTCCCCCAGGTTGAGCCAGATCTGCTCGACCAGGGAATTACTCAATTGAGCCTGGAAATCAAGACGCTGCAGGATTGGATAGCCGATATCGATTCTTCCGATGCAGAGCCCCGCCGGTCCTATGAAGATATGCTGCGAAGTCGTCGGGAGATGCTTGCGGCACTGCAGCAACAAAAGGCCAATCTGAGCAACACAGCAAATCACTGATCAGAAATCGACCGGACCTCACCATGCACGACACGCTCTCCCCCCGGCAGGCTCGCACCATGCTGGAACTTCAGACTGCCATGAACTCTAAAGTCGACCCTGACTGGCTAAACGCGGGATACCCCTATCTGCGCGCGGTGCTTGTTGAAGCTTCCGAAGCGATTGAGCACCACGGCTGGAAATGGTGGAAAAAACAGACGCTGGACCTGCCGCAGCTACAAATGGAAGTGATCGATATCTGGCACTTTCTTATGTCTGAAGTACTGTTGCGAGCCAAAGGGGATCTGGAGACATCCCTGACACAGATCATACAGCCCACCAACAGTGATTCCCTGCTCTTTGATGGCAGGGAATGGCAGCTGGGCGGTTTGTCTCTTCTTGAAAAGCTGGAGCTATTGACGGCGACAGCGGCTGCCAGGCGGATCGAACTGCCCCTGTTTGAACACATCATGCGTGATTGCGAGATGTCATGGAATGAGCTGTTTCGCCAGTACGTGGGTAAAAATGTTCTAAATTTTTTCCGCCAGGACCACGGTTACAAGCAAGGAAGCTATCAAAAGCTTTGGCATGGGCGGGAAGACAACGAACACCTGGTAGAGGTTATGGGGGGGCTGTCTGCCGAAACGGACGACTACCCTGCCCGACTATATCAGGCTCTGCTTGAGAGATACCCAGCAAGCCACTGATAAGATTAAACTTTTAATGCTTGATTGATTAAACAGGCAGGAAGAAAAACAGTAAGTGCCGCGACCAAACCTCGCGGCACAGCCATCAGGCTTACGGCTCACTTGAAGTAAGCGTTTTCCCGGTTGGTATGGTCGGTAACGTCGCGCACGCCGGTCAGGCCAGGGATCTGGTCCATCAGCGTCTTTTCCACGCCTTCTTTCAGTGTGACATCTACCATGCCACAGCCCTGGCAGCCACCTCCAAAACGAAGTATCGCAATTGAGTCATCAACGATGTCTTCCAGGCTGACAACACCACCATGCGAGGCCAGCGAGGGATTGATCTCGTTATAAAGCACGTAGTTAATCCGATCTTCCAGCGGGCTGTCGTCGCGGATTTTAGGCAGGCGCGAGTTAGGCGCCTTGATTGTAAGCTGACCACCCATGCTGTCTTTGGCATAGTCAACCACAGCTTCTTCCAGGAAAGGAATGCTGCGCTTTTCAAGCCAGGCATTAAAATCAGCGAACTCTTTCAGCTCATCTTCGTCTTTCTGTTCGCCAGGGCGACAGAAGGATATGCAGGTTTCGGCTTTCGGAGTCCCCGGATCCAGGATGAACACCCGTATGCCGACCCCTTCGGTATCCTGTTTCTTCAGCAACTGTGCCAGGTATTCCTGGGCTGGTTCGGTAATCGTGATCATAGCAATCCTCTATCTCTAATAGCCGAGTATTTTACTAGGTTATTAGCCGATTTACATCCCCCCGTCTCCCTGCGATATGACAAAACCCTCGGTACACCGCCCTGCTTCTGCTAGAATTGCGGCTTTTCCAATGCGACGACCCAACGGACAGACTGATGAAACAACACCCGGCCTTTGAACTTCTGAAGCAAGCCCTCAGCCAGCGCATCCTGATTCTGGATGGGGCAATGGGAACCATGATTCAGGCCGAAAAGCTGACTGAAGCAGACTATCGTGGTGAACAGTTCAAGGATCATGAATCGGACCTGACCGGTAACAACGACCTGCTGACACTGACACGACCGGATATCATCCGCAAAATCCACCTGGCTTATCTGGAAGCTGGCGCGGACATCGTCGAGACCAACACCTTTAACTCTACGGCAGTATCCCAGTCAGATTATAACCTGCAGCCTATTGTCAGAGAACTGAACTACCAGGGCGCAAAACTGGCGCGCGAATGCTGTGACGAGATCAGTCTGAGGACACCGGACAGGCCCCGGTTTGTGGCGGGCGTCATCGGCCCAACCAGCCGCACTGCTTCCCTGTCGCCCGACGTAAACGACCCGGGCTACCGCAACACCGACTTTGACAGCCTGGTGGTGGACTACAAAGTCGCCGTCGAGGGGTTGATCAGTGGCGGCGCCGATCTGCTGCTGGTGGAAACAATTTTTGACACGCTGAATGCCAAAGCCGCGCTTTTCGCCATTCAGGAAGTGTTTGATGATATGGCCATCGAGCTGCCGATCATGATCTCCGGCACCATTACGGATGCCAGTGGCCGTACGCTGTCCGGTCAGACCGTAGAAGCCTTCTGGAACTCTGTCCGGCACAGCAAGCCGCTGTCCATAGGTTTCAACTGCGCTCTGGGTGCCGATCAGCTGCGGCCACATATCGAGGAGATTTCGGGCCTGGCTTCAGCGTTTGTGTCGGCACACCCCAATGCCGGCCTGCCCAATGCGTTTGGCGAATATGATCAGAGCGCTGCCGAAATGGCTGCCATTGTTGAAGAGTTTGCTGCCAGCGGCTTCGTAAACATTATTGGCGGCTGCTGTGGCACGACGCCTCTGCACATCAGCGCCATCGCCAAAGCAGTCGCTCCTCACAAGCCGCGCAAGATTCCCCAGGTTCCGGTCAAATGCCGACTCAGTGGACTGGAAGCTTTCAACATCGGCCCAGACAGCCTGTTCGTGAATGTCGGCGAACGCACAAACATAACCGGGTCTCGCAAGTTCGCGCGCTTGATTCGCGAAAACAATTACAACGAGGCGCTGGATGTTGCCCTGCAGCAGGTGGAAAACGGTGCGCAGATCATCGATATCAATATGGACGAAGGCATGCTGGACTCGCTGGCAGCGATGCAGAAATTTCTGCGTCTGATCGCGTCGGAGCCTGACATCAGCCGTGTCCCTATCATGATCGACTCTTCCAAATGGGAAGTGCTTGAATGTGGCCTGAAGAATATTCAGGGCAAGGGCATCGTCAACTCGATCAGCCTGAAGGAAGGCGAAGCAGATTTTCTGGAGAAAGCCCGCCTCTGTCGTCGCTATGGTGCTGCGGTCGTGGTGATGGCCTTTGACGAAACCGGACAGGCGGATACGCTCGAGAAGAAACAATCGATCTGCAAGCGCAGCTATGATCTGCTGATCTCCGAGGCTGGTTTTGCTCCGGAAGACATCATTTTTGATCCCAACATCTTCGCGATTGCCACCGGTATCGACGAGCATAACAACTACGCCGTCGATTTCATCGAAAGCTGTCGTTACATCCGCAAAAATCTGCCACACGCATTGATTTCAGGTGGTGTCAGTAACGTATCGTTTTCCTTCCGCGGCAACGATCCTGTACGTGAGGCGATTCACTCGGTTTTCCTTTATCACGCCATCAAGGCCGGTCTGAATATGGGTATCGTCAATGCCGGCCAGTTGACGGTGTACGATGACATACCCGCGGACCTCAAAGAGCGTGTCAGCGACATCGTCTTGAACCGGCGTAGCGACGGCACTGACCGCCTGATGGAAATTGCCGCCAAGTACAGCGGCACCGGCAGCACCGAGTCCAATGAGGATGTCGCCTGGCGTGACGCGCCGGTGCAGCAGCGCATCACCCACGCGCTAGTCAAAGGCATTACTCGCTATATTGACGCCGACACCGAAGAGGCACGGCAGCAATACGACAAACCGATCGAAGTGATTGAAGGTCCGTTGATGGACGGCATGAATGTTGTCGGCGATCTGTTTGGCAGTGGCAAAATGTTCCTGCCACAGGTCGTGAAAAGTGCCCGGGTCATGAAACAGGCAGTTGCCTACCTGCTGCCGTACATTGAGGCCGAGAAGCTCAAGTCCGGCGATGCGAGCAAATCCAAAGGCAAAGTCCTGCTCGCCACAGTCAAAGGCGATGTACACGATATTGGCAAAAACATTGTCGGCGTTGTGCTGGGCTGCAATAACTACGACATCATAGATCTGGGTGTCATGGTACCCTGCGAGAAAATACTGCAACAGGCACGTGAACACGATGTGGATATCATTGGCCTGAGCGGCCTGATCACACCATCGCTTGATGAAATGGTCCATGTCGCCAAGGAAATGCAGCGTCTGGACTTTCAGGTACCTCTGCTGATAGGCGGTGCGACGACGTCAAAAGCCCATACCGCGGTCAAGATCGAGCAGCACTACAAGAATAACGCGACTGTGTACGTGCCAGATGCATCGCGCAGCGTAACCGTTGTCAGCAACCTGCTTGGCAAAGAGACACATCCCGAATTTGTCGCCAAGGTCAAAGCTGAGTACGACACGATACGCACGCGCACCGCAGGTCGTGACCAGCGCAGCAGCCTGCTGAGTTTCGACGAGGCCAACAGCAACGCCGGTCAGTTTGAATGGCGCGCCGACACTATTACCAGGCCTTCTTTCCTGGGGACAAAGGTGTTTGATGACTACCCTCTGGAAGAGCTGGTGCCATACATCGACTGGACACCGTTTTTCATCACCTGGAGCCTGTCAGGCAAGTACCCTGCCATTCTTGAGGACGAGGTGGTTGGTCAGGCAGCCCGTGACCTGTTCGCGGATGCTCAGCAGATGCTGGATGATCTTGTCAGTAATAAAAAGCTGCGTGCACAGGGCGTGATCGGCTTCTGGCCAGCCCAGCGCAGTGGACGCAACGATGTTAAAGTGTTTGCTGACGATGCACACAACAAGCCACTCCATGAATTCAACTTTCTGCGGCAGCAGGCATCCAAGGCTGAGGGCATCCCCAATCTCTCGCTCGCTGACTTTATCGCGGACGACTCAGAGGCAGACACAGACTATATCGGTGCGTTTGCCGTGACAGCTGGACTTGGCGCTCAGGAACTGGCTGAAAAATATCAGGCCGAGAACAACGACTATAACGCTCTGATGGTCAAAGCACTGGCCGATCGCCTGGCCGAGGCCTTTGCTGAACATCTGCACGAGCGTGTGCGACGTGAATTCTGGGCGTACGCCCCTGACGAAACTCTTGATAACGAAGCACTGATTCGCGAAAAGTATCGCGGTATCAGACCCGCACCAGGTTATCCGGCCTGCCCTGAACACTCGGACAAAGTTGCCATCTTTGATCTGCTCGATATATACAATTCAATTGAGATGTCTCTGACTGAGAGTTTCGCTATGCTACCTGCAGCAGCGGTCAGTGGATTTTATTTTGCCCATCCGGACTCGCGCTATTTCTCGGTGGGCAAGATCAATGATGACCAGGTAGAGGATTTTGCTGAGCGCCGCGGAATTACCGTTGAAGAAGCCCGTAAGTTACTGACACCCAATCTGCTGGATTAAGCGGGGTGTTATCGGAGGCAACCATGATTGATAAAACTGCAGATGATCACAGCTCTGATGAGCATTCAGGTCCGGGAGCCACTGAGCAGGGTCAGGCGCCCCAGCCTGCCAGAAAGAAGCTTGGCTTCTGGCAAACCATGAGCAGTGTCATCGCCGCCAGTTTTGGTGTGCAAAGCCGCAAAAACAAAGAGCGCGACTTCGAACAAGGCTCCATTTCGGGCTTTGTCGCTGCCGCGCTCATTTTTACCGTACTGTTTGTGCTGACTCTGGTGGTCATTGTACGGGTGGTTCTGGCGTAAATTACGCCTGAATCAGCTGGCTACAAAGAAAATCACCAGGCTGACCATAACGATAACAGCGGCAAAGATGGCGACCGCGTCGACCTGGCTGTTGGCTTGCAACTCTTCTTCAGTGTAATGGCTGTTGTTGGCTTGATCAGTCATGGGGCCTCACCTGCTTGTATAGGGGCTGTCTGTGAATTACGCAGTAAAAATCGCGAGCGCATTTTAATTCATCTACCCGGATAATCAAGTAATCTGCACGAAAATCACTTCTGGTTATACGGTTATGACAAACCGCCATATTCCGTCTGGTGGTAATCAATACCTGTTTTTATTACAATGCCTTCCCAAATTTTCCGTAGCAGTTTCGAATTATGTATCGATACGACCAATATGATCACCAGATGCTGGCTGATCGTGTAGCACAATTCAGGGACCAGACGCAGAGATACCTGGCTGGCCAGTTGTCGGATGCCGAATTCCTGCCATTACGCCTTCAAAACGGGCTATACATTCAGCGACTGGCGCCGATGCTGCGGATCGCAATCCCTTACGGCATGCTGTCATCGCGACAAATGCGCAAGCTGGCCTATATCGCCGACCACTACGATAAAGGTTACGGTCACCTGACAACTCGTCAGAATATTCAGTTTAACTGGCCTCATCTCGAGGAAGTACCGGACATACTCGAACATCTGGCTGAAGTGGAAATGCACGCGATCCAGACCAGTGGTAACTGCATTCGCAATACCACCACCGATCAGTTCGCAGGTGTATCGGCTGACGAGATAACTGATGCCCGCCCATACTGCGAGATCATCAGACAATGGTCGACCTTCCACCCGGAGTTTGCCTTCCTGCCGCGCAAGTTCAAAATTGCAGTCTGTGGCACCAGGCACGACCAGGCGGCCACGCAAGTACACGATATTGGTCTGTATATGGTCAGAAATGCAGCTGGCGAGCTGGGCTTCCGGGTACTTGTTGGAGGCGGGCTGGGTCGCACCCCGGTCATCGGCAGTGAGATCCGTAGTTTCCTGCCAGAGCAACATCTGCTGAGTTATCTGGATGCCATCCTGCGCGTCTATAACCAGGAAGGACGCCGTGACAACAAATACAAAGCGCGCATCAAGATTCTGGTCAGGGAAACCGGTGTGGAGCAGTTCCGGGACAAGGTCGAAGCTGAGTGGCTGACCGTCAAGGACGGTCCTATGACATTGACTCAGGATGAGGTGGAACGTTGCCGCGGATTTTTCCATGACCCGGATTACAAAGATCTGCCTGGCAGCAGTGAGCTGCTGAAGCGGGCACTTGGCGGCGACGTGATGTTTGCAGCGTGGCACGACCAGAATGTCAGCGCGCACAAACGACCCGGCTATGCAATCGTCACGATTTGCGCGAAAAAGACCGGTTATGCCCCAGGGGACCTGGACGCCGCGCAGATGCAGTTCATCGCCGACCTGGCTGATCAGTACAGTTTTGGTGAAATGCGCATCACGCATACGCAAAACGTGGTACTTGCCGATGTTGAGCAGGACAAACTGTACGACCTGTGGCAGGCACTGAAAACTCACGACCTTCAGGCGGATAATCTTGGCCTGCTCAGTGACATGATCTGCTGCCCGGGCGGCGACTTCTGCGCGCTCGCCAACGCCAAATCAATTCCGATAGCGGAGTCGATCCAGCGTCGATTCAGCCATGCCGAACTGCGCGAGATTGGCAAATTGTCTCTGAACATATCAGGCTGTATGAATGCCTGCGGTCATCACCATGTCGGCAACATCGGCATTCTGGGTGTAGACAAAAAAGGTGAGGAGTTCTATCAGGTTTCTCTCGGTGGTTCTGCCAGCAACGACACCGCACTGGGCAAGATTGTCGGCCCGGCTTTCTCGCAGGATGAAATACCGGATGTGATAGAAAAGATCGTATCAGTCTATAAACAGCAACGAAGTGGTGGTGAGGAATTTGTCGAAACCTTTAATCGTATCGGCCTGGATCCGTTCAAGGCCGCACTTTACGGCGACAAATCCAACTCACGCGCGTCGCGCCCGGCTTAATCATTGGACACTGAAAAAATGCCAGCATCATCTGAATGGATCATCAAGGACCAGACTGTTGTAAGTAATTCCTGGAGAATTCTGGAGGCCGAGGTTGGCGTCGATGAGCTGGCGGACATGGAGCAGCAAGCCATCCTCGCGCCACTCGATTTCTGGCTGGCCGAACGCAGCACACTGCAGGCCAGAAAGGGACTGACAGGCGTATGGCTGGACAGTAATGAGAAGCCGGGTTCGCTTATCGTCGACTCCACATTTGATATTAATGAGATCCCGCTGATAGCTGTCAATTTTCCAGTTTTCAGCGATGGTCGCGGCTACAGCACTGCACGCGCACTCCGTCAGAATCTGGGTTACGAAGGTGATCTGATGGCGATAGGCGACGTGCTGCGCGACCAGGTTTTCTACCTGAAACGTTGTGGTTTCAACATCCTCATGCCACGCGCTGATCAGGATGCCGAGATCATGCTGACTGCCTTCGCCGACTTCAAGACCGGATATCAGGCCAGCATTGACCAGCCTGAACCCCTGTTCCGTCGCCGTTAAGCTTGCAGATCCAGAACCAGTCGACCAGTCGACTTGCCCGCCAGGACCTGTTTGAGCGCATCGGAAAGTTGCGCCAGTGACACCGTGGTTTGCAGTGATGCCAGCTGAGCGGGTTTCCAATTAGCAGCCAGCTTGTTCCATAGCTGTCGCTTGTGAGAAATTGGCAGGTTCACCGAATCGATTCCCAGCAGGTTCACTCCCCGCAGAATAAACGGAAATACCGACGCATCAAATGTGGGTGACGCGACCAGTCCACAACATGCCACGCTGCCACCATAGCGCAGGGATTTGACGACATTAAACAGGATGTCACCACCAACGGCATCGACTGCCCCGCCCCATTGTTCCTTCAACAAAGGTCGCGGGTTGGGGCTGGCGTAGTCTTCCCGACCTATAATTTCAGTAGCGCCAAGACCCTTCAGGAAATCAGCCGCCTGGCTGGAGCCGGTCATGGCCGCAACAGAAAAGCCCAGCTGGGCAAGCAGAGCCACCGCAAAACTGCCAACCCCGCCACTGGCACCCGTTACCAGAACGGGACCCGAGTCTGCATCCACCCCGTTAAGGAGCAGCTTTTCCACGCACAGGGCTGCGGTAAAGCCGGCTGTGCCGATGATCATGCTTTCCTGAAGGCTCAAGCCTGCTGGCCTGGGCACAACCCAGTCAGCTGGCACACGAATGTACTGCCCAAAACCACCAGCGGTATTCATGCCAAGATCGTAACCAATAACAATCACTTCATCACCCGGCTTGAAGTGTTCGTTCTCCGACTCTGCCACAACGCCTGCCGCGTCAATACCCGGTGTATGAGGGTAATTGCGCGTCACGCCTTTGTTGCCTGCGGCTGAAAGTGCGTCTTTGTAATTGAGTGACGAATAGGCCACGCGAATCAGCACATCACCTGCAGGCAGCTCCGCAACCTTGCGATCGACCAATGCCGACTCGTATCGGTTTTTGCCGTCATCGCCGGCATGTTCGGTAACAAGCAATGCTTTGAATGATTCCTGATCAAGTTTCATAAACTATCCTGTATCGCGTGAAGTTTGTATTGCGTGAAAGTCAGAATTGCTGCGGCGTGCGCAGGCGTTGCCACCAGTTCAATAAAGTCTTGTCCATGGCCCTCTGCAGCACCCCACCAATTTTTTCGCCCAGCGGCACACGTATTTCATAACTGACCTCGTAAACATCCGCAGCTTCGCAAGACTGGACTATGAAGTCATCGCTGGTTCCGATGTCATCAACCATTTTGCGGTCATGAGCCTGCATGCCTACCCAGGTCTCTCCGGTGGAGATTTGATCAATGTCTACGACGGGCCGGTAGCGCTGAACCCAGTCCTTGAACAGGCCATGCATCTCTTCAACATCCTGCTTGACCTTTTCGCGCCCTTTTTCAGTCACCTCAGTGAATGGAGTCAGAGTCCGCTTATATTCACCAGCCGTGATCATCTCGAAATCAACATCGTTTTTCTTCAACAGTCTGTGGATGTTCGGCATCTGCACCAGCACGCCTATCGAGCCTATGATGGCAAACGGCGCTGCCAGCAGCCGATCCGCCAGACACGCCATCATGTAACCGCCGCTTGCTGCAACTTTGTCTACGCAGATGGTGAGCGGGATATTGCTCTGCTTGAGTCTGAGCAACTGCGACGCCGCCAGTCCGTAGGCATGCACCATGCCACCCGGGCTCTCCAGTCGCAACATGACTTCGTCATTTGACTCTGCCATGGTCAGCACAGCAGTCACTTCCTGCCGCAGCGATTCCACCTCGTTTGCTTCCATGTCGCCATTGAAACTCAGGACAAAAATGCGTTTTTTACGCTGCTCACTGTTTTGCTCACCCTTTTGCCTGCGCGCCTCTTCTTTGTCTTTTTTCTTCTGTGCCTTCAACAGCTTTTTAAGCATGAACTTGTCCAGAATCACGCGCTGCAGACTCTCTTTCAGGTCTTCAATTTCTTTGTTCAGGTGAATCACAGAAATACTGCCGCGGTTCACCTGGCGACGGTTGCGCTGACCGGCAGCAACAAGAATGCTTACCACCGCAAAAATGGCCACGACGATGGTTACCGCCCTCGCAAGAAACATCAGGTATTCAACAAAGTATTCCAAGATTTACATTCTCCTTTCAGCGAGCGCTGTTGTTCAGCGCCGATTCCACATACGTCTCTATCAATTGCCCAGCAATGCTTATGCGCGGGGAAGGTACCTTCGGTAGCTGATCAACAGCATACCAATCGGCATCAGCAATCTCTTCCGGGTCGGGGTTAATTTCGCCATCCAGATAATCGGCATAAAAACCAAGCATTAACTGAGACGGAAACGGCCACGGCTGACTGCCGGTATAGCGAATATTGGTGACCTGCAGGCCGACCTCTTCGAAGACTTCCCGCCTTACCGCCTGTTCTGCGCTCTCCCCTGGCTCGATAAAACCAGCCAGACAGCTGTAAAAATCAGTGCCGCGACGACTGCTTCTGGCCAGCAGAATTTTGTCGCCTCGGGTAATCAGGACAATAATGCAGGGATTAATGCGGGGGTAATATTCCTTGCCACAGGCAGTACACGACACACGGTTCGCTGCTTCCACCAATTCTGTCTGATGTCCACAGGCGCCACAGTAGCGGTGCATGATGTACCAATTTACAAGCTGACTGGCACGACCCACGACCGAAAATGAATCAAAGCCTGACTCCAGCAAAAACTGGCGCACGCCGACCGGCTCAATACCGGGGAATGGTTTGAGGGAGTCAAGCACCGCAACCTGGTAAACACCTGCGCCTCCGGCCTCATCGGCTACCGGCAACAAGGCGCGAAGCACAACATCAGGGCGGTTCAGTACATTTGGATTCCAGAGAGGACGCCCATTATTCAGCAGAACACTGCCTTCGTGAAAAAGGATGACGGCGGCAGGCATTAGTCGGACTTGCCTCTGAGCCATACACAATTCTCGCCACTGGCCTTGTGGATGCGTTCCAGAAGCTTCTGGTGTGCCTGCCACTCTGCCTGTGTTGGCTGCGAAACTGCCAGCGACAGACCTTCGCGGCTGACACGAACAGCTTGTGTAGCACCGCTGTCATTCTCTGACGCGGCTTCTTCGGCCAGACTCAGATCAGTCTGACCACCGGTCATCAGCAGATAAACGTCGGCCAGTATCTCCGAGTCAAGCAAGGCGCCGTGAAGTTCACGATGCGAGTTATCGACCTCATAACGCTTACAAAGGGCATCAAGACTGTTGCGCTGACCGGGGTGTTTGCGCCGGGCCAGCTGCAATGTATCGGTAATGCGACAATAATCTGCCATCCGCCCATAGGATGAGCCGAGCCGCTCCAGTTCCGCGTCAAGGAATCCAATATCGAACGGGGCGTTGTGTATCAGCAGTTCTGACCCACGCACAAATTCAAGAAACTCATCAGCAATATCGGCGAACACCGGTTTGTCCGCCAGAAATTCGTTGCTAATGCCGTGCACTTCCTGTGCACCTTCGTCAATTTCCCGCTCAGGTCTGACATACTGGTGATAGTGATTGCCCGTAAGCCTGCGATGTTCAACTTCAACGCAACCTATTTCGATGATCCGGTGTCCCTGGGAGGCTTCCAGGCCGGTCGTTTCTGTATCCAGTACAATCTGACGCACTACTGATGCACTCCCGTATCTGCCTGTGCCGGCAACTCATCAATACCACGATTGGCCAATTCATCCGCCAGCTCATTGCCCGGGTGGCCACTGTGTCCCTTGACCCAGTGCCAGTCAATATCGTGCTGCTGACTTAGCTCGTCGAGCGCCTGCCACAGCTCCTGATTCAATACCGGCTTGCGATTGGCAGTCTTCCAGCCGCGACGCTTCCAGTTGGGCAACCATTCACTGATGCCTGTCAGGACGTAGCGTGAGTCGCTGTATAGTGAAACCTGACAGCCCGGACGTTTGAGTGCCTCAAGCGCCTTGATGACGGCAAGCAGCTCCATCTTGTTGTTGGTAGTGTGGTAACTGCCGCCATACAGTTGCTTCTCCACCCCACGGTAACGCAGAACAGCCCCCCAACCACCTGGCCCCGGGTTGCCACGACAGGCGCCATCGGTATAAATTTCAACAACTTCTTTCAATCATCCAGCCTTATTTATAACTTATTCGTGATCGGGAGTATGACGTCTGTAGGGGCGCAGCGGAACGACTTTGCGCGCCCTGCCGGCCGCCCTGCCTGGCTGGCTGGCGACACGACCCGTTTCAGGCAATGGTACGCCGAGCGCCGGCCGCTGCATCTTACGCCAGCGCGGTGCTACCGGAATCAGGGGCACGCGCTGCTTGCTGGCGACCACCATATAGAATGCACCTGTCGGATTGCCCAGTTTATCCAGCCAACGCTCAAAATCGGCGGCTTTACCAAGAATCCGTGGGTGCTTGAGCGGTGGCAGAAACCCACCGTAAGTGACTTTGTCGACGTTAAAATCCAGAAGGCTCAACCAGTCCGACAAACGACGCCGCGACAGGAAACGAGCATTCCATGGTGTACGTGGTCGCCAGCGCAGCAATTTGCTGAGCCCCCAGAGACTGACGGGATTAAAGCCAACGATCAGCAAACGTCCACCTGGCCGCAATACCCGTGTCGCTTCCCGCAATAGCCGGTGGCTGTCATTCGTGTAATCCAGCGCATGGTGCAGCAGAACGGCGTCAACGCTGTCGGTTTCCAGTGGCAAGGACTCGATGCTGGCCACAGGCTGGTTGATACCTGGTCGCCAGGCCGGTGCGAAACAAATCTTGTGCCCGACCAGGCAGTCCTGCAACATGTCCACCTGCGGTGCACAGGACAACTGCAGAACATGATAGCCAAACACACGACTGAGCACCGGGTATAGCGCCTGGCGCTGAGCATCCAGCAAGGCCTGACCCAGCGGTGATTGCAGCCACGCAGATAGTTCTGGCTCCAGCGTCACGGGGTCGGGTAACTCGGGTTTGCGGTTGTGGGATGACATTGGCATTCTCCTCAAGTCTGGATTCTAGCACCGCAACGGAAACTCACCAAACCTGATCTGATATCATTGAGAAAAGCAGCAAAAGGAGAACACCATGAGCGATCAGGCGCAGTTCAGTATGCTTCCCATACCGGCGTTTAATGACAACTACATATGGGCTATCTGTCATGGCAGTGCATGCACTGTAGTCGATCCGGGGGACGCCGAACCCGTGATCGCGTTTCTTCAGGAAAAAGATCTCAAGCTGCACTCAATACTGATAACTCATCACCACGCAGATCATGTTGGTGGTCTGAAAACGCTGCTGTCACGCTATTCCGTGCCGGTTTATGGTCCAAAAGGCGGTCATATTGAAGGCATAAGCACCGCTGTTGGTGAGGCCGATCAGCTTGAGGTCGTCGGTGGCTTCAGACTTCAGGTTATTACGGTACCCGGTCATACACTGGACCATATCGCGTATTTCGGCAAACAGCCGGGCGATGACTCCCCTGCTCTGTTTTGTGGCGACACACTCTTCGCGGGCGGCTGCGGCCGTATTTTTGAAGGTACGCCCGAAATGATGTACCAGTCGCTGCAGCGTCTGAGCAGTCTGCCCGGTAACACGCGGGTCTACTGCGCGCACGAATACACACTCAAGAACCTTGAATTTGCATCGCTTGCCGAACCACAGAACACCGATCTGCAACAGCGGATTGAAGCTGAGAAAACTAAGCGCGCGAAACATTTGCCGACGCTCCCCTCAACAATTGAGTTAGAATTGCGAACCAATCCGTTTTTGCGTTGTCACAATGACAGCCTCAAACAGCGTGTAATCGATCATTCTTCCGCTGAGATCAATGATGACTGCGGCACATTTGCTGCCCTGCGTCGTTGGAAGGACAACGCATAGACAAACGCCAGGCCAGACAGGAAGATGGCCGGCAGGAAACGACTAACAGGAATACTGCAGGAAACATGACTCCAGAATCATCCAAACCCCGTTTCAAGCGCCGGCGACTGTCGGCCCTGATTTCCCTGACTCTACTCATCAATGCCTGCAGCACTCTGCCACCGCCGGCCGAAGATACCGAACAGGCCGGCCCACTGTCCACACAAACACGAAGCGTTGCCCAGACACGCAATCGTGCGCAACAGATACGGACCCAACGTGAAACCCAGCCGGAACTGGAACTGACCCAGGCCGAGATCGAATTTCAGAACAGTGTGTGGTTCCGGGTCAGCGAAGGCATGCAGTTCTACCACCAACATTACAACGACAGCATTCAGGAAGAAATTGACTGGTTTTTGACTAATCGCAGCTTTATTACCGAGATCAGTGCACGCGCTGCTCCGTTCATTTACGAAATCGTAACAGAGGTCCAGCAGCGCAATCTGCCGACCGAGCTCGCACTGCTGCCCTTTATTGAGAGCGCCTTTGAACCCAGTGCCCGGTCTCCCGTCAATGCAGCAGGCCTGTGGCAATTCATGGCACCCACCGCAGCCAGCCTGGGCCTGCAGCGAGACTGGTGGTACGACGGCCGTCACGACCCGATCGCGTCAACCAGTGCAGCTCTCGATTACCTTCAGACCTTACACTCACGATTTGACGAGGACTGGTTACTGACACTGGCTGCCTACAACGCCGGCCAGGGAACCGTTTCCAGAGCCATTGAGCGCAACGAGCGTAATGGCCGGGGCACCGATTTCTGGTCCTTGTCACTGCCAGGAGAGACACAGCGTCATGTACCGCGACTACTCGCACTGGCGTATCTGATGGCAGACCCATTATCAAACGAACTCGCGTTAGAGCCGGTACCCGATACCACCTGGCTGGCGCGTGTCGACGCAGGCTCGCAGATCGATCTGAATCTGGCGGCACAACTGGCTGGGATAGAGCCGGAACTGCTGTATCAACTCAACCCCGGTTATCTGCAGTGGGCTACCCGTCCGCAGGGCCCTCACCTGATCAATCTGCCGCTGGATGCTGCTGAACGGTTTTCCGCCAATCTTGCTGATCTGGGCGACAACCGTGTTACCTGGGAACGTTATCAGATAAAACCTGGCGATACGCTGAGCGGCATCGCACGTTCTCAGCGAACTACGGTCGCCGCCCTGCAGCAGGCCAACAATCTTACCGGGAGCTCCATTCGGGCAGGTGATGATCTGTTGATTCCGCGCGCCTATGGTGCCGGTGACGGCATCCCAGTAATGGCCAGCATTCTGGCAGCGAACAATAATCAGCCGATACCTGCGGGCAATTACATTGTCAAAAGCGGAGACAGCCTCTGGAGCATCGCCAATCGCTACAGCCTAACTGTCAATGAGCTGAGGCGCTGGAACAGTTTGAGCGAGAGCGCTGTGTTGCAACCGGGGCAGCGACTGGTTCTGCAGGCCGGTAACCTGACAGCAGCTGCCGACCTGTCAGGCAGCAACCAGGCTACCCTGACCCAGCGTTATGAAGTCAAATCGGGCGACACCCTTGCGGGAATCGCCAGACGGCATGGTGTCAGTGTAGAGGATATTACTGAGTGGAATGGCATCAGCCAACGTGCTCTGATCCACCCGGGCCAGGAGCTGATTCTGCACGTGGAGTAAATCCGGCAGCTTCGCCGGACGGCAGGTCCGGTTGCTGTTACAGCAACCGGGCCCCTATCAGAATGACAACCAGCAGCACTGTCACCCACAACAGCATACTGCCAGTCGGCCAGGTTCGGGCCAGCGGGCCTTCCGGGCCATGATATCGCAGCAGCATTGCCGGAATTGATTTACTGGGTTTGACGACCAGTGCCTGCAGCAAATCCCCCAGACCTTTTACCAGGCGTTCGAATGCACGCCACAGAATCGGCCCGAGCCGTCGGTAGAAAAAGTCTACATCGAGGCTGATGGTCAGCGTGCGTTTCATCAATGGCAGGGTCACGAAGAACGCCAGACCAGCAAACAGCAATAGCTGCAACTGGGTCACCAGGTGGTCCGCTGTATACGGCTCGTATGTCGCCTCGAATGGCAGGAAGTCATACAGTATCTGCGGGAAAACACCGATCAGCACGCAGGCCGCAGCAAAGAAAATCATCGCCGCCTGCATGTTCCAGGAAGGATCCTTCGGTCGCAGGCCAGAATCCTTTTGGAAAAACACAAACCAAGGGAATTTAATGCCGGCATGCAGGAATACACCAGCCGATGCAGCTACCAGGCAGTACCAGACAAAGGCGTACTGTTCGTAGGCAGCGCCTGAGCTGATCATTGACTTGGAAATGAAACCCGAGGTGTATGGGAATGCCGAGATGGCAAGTGCGCCTATGATGCCACATACAGCGGTCACCGGCATGGTTCGGTACAGACCGCCAAGATCAGTACACTTGCGCTTGCCGGTCTGGACCATGACCGCACCCGCGCTCATCAGCAACAGTGCTTTGTAGATGATATGCGAGAAGGCATGCGCGGCCACACCGTTAAGCGCCATCTCGGTACCAATACCAACACCTACAACCATGAACCCCACCTGGTTTACGATTGAGTAAGCCAGAATGCGCCGCATGTCGTTTTCCATCAGCGCGTAGATTATTCCGTAGAAAATCATGTACAGACCGATCCAGATCAGCACAGACTGACCAGGGAACAGCAACCATAGTGCCAGTACGGCCGTTTTGGTTGTGAACGCCGAGAGGAACACAGAACCGGTCGGGCTTGCTTCAGGGTAGGCATCTGACAGCCATGCAGAGACCGGAGGCGCCGCAGCATTGATCAGTATGCCAATCAGAATCATCCAGGTGGCAAAACTTTCCAGCTGCAGGGCCTGAATCTCGATGGAGCCGGTCTGGATTGCCACACCTTCAATACCAATTTTGAGAATGATGCCGCCGATCAGGTGCATGATGCCGTAGCGAATACCGGCACGGCGCGCCTCCTCAGTGCCTCCACACCAGACCACGATCGTCGAGAACAGCGCCATGAATTCCCAGAACAGGAACAGCGTAATCAAATCACCGGCGAAAGAAACACCGACAGCGCCGGCGGCATAAGCCATGGCCGCCGAGAGCTCAGCAACTTTCGCATGCCTGAAGGCAAAAAATCCGCCGATCATGGCCATGAGGGCGAATATCGTCGCGAACAGGCGCCGGACATTGCTGGCCTCAACCAGTTCGACTTCATAACCGAGGAATCGGGCGCTTAACAGCACACCGTCATCCAGGTTCCAGATCATCAGCAACGTCAGCAGCGGTACCAGCACCAGAAGAACTGGACGAAAACTATCGCGGACCACCGGCAGCAGCATGGCGCCGATGATCATGATGAACGCAGGTGGGAACATTAACTCAGAGATCGTCATAGTACGTATCCGGACGCTTCAAAAATACTCCCAGGAGCTTGGCGAATACCACCATGCCCAGGCAGCTGACAAAACCGTAGATGGCATAAAAGCCAAAATAACCATCCAGTGCAAAATAGGCATGCACATGCACGAATATCTGCGCCAGTACCGTCAAGGCGAGGATGACTGAAAACACCCACCACAGAATCTTGATAGTGGAAGCCCTGACCAGCCAATGGGGCTTGCCATCAACCAGATCAGGTGTTTCTACACGTGGACAGTCGGCGCCATATTCATTGGCCACCAGCCCCTTACCTGCCCTGCCGGGGACGGCCTTGATTTCATCAGGCTGCTCGCTCATTACGGCATCCCTCCTACAATCTGAGTCTCAAGATCCAGTACCGGACCGTTAAAGAAGAAGAACAACAGCGTCAGGGTCGCTGTGACGCTCAACGCAATAACCATATTTGTGGGCGCTTCGGCGTGATCCTTGACGGGTGTCACATCCTCGGGCTTGAAGAATGCATTAAAGATGATTGGCAGGAAATAAGCCGCATTCAGTGCCGTGGACAGAATCAACACGACCAGCACAAAATAATTATCAAGCTGGAAGGCACCTGCAATGATGAACCACTTGGAAACAAAACCTGCAGTTGGCGGCACACCGATCATGGACAAGGCACCGATCGCAAAGGCCGTCATCGTGTACGGCATCCGCCAGCCTATGCCGTTCAGCTGGGTAATCTCTGTCTTCTTGGACGCGACATAGATGGCACCGGCGGTAAAGAACAGCGTGATCTTGCCAAACGCGTGCGCGGCGATATGAATTGCCGCACCTATTTCTGAGAACGGTGCCAGCGCCATCGTTGCCATGATGATGTAGCTCAACTGCCCTATCGTTGAGTAGGCCAGAAGGCGCTTGATGTTGGTCTGACGCAAGGCGATGCAGGACGCTGCCACTACTGTAAAGCCGGCGATATAGACAGCGAACTGTTCATACGGAACTTCGGCCAGGTAATCAGTACCAAAGATATAGATAACCACTTTGATCAGCGTGAAAACACCCGCTTTCACGACTGCTACCGCGTGCAGCAATGCGGACACCGGAGTCGGCGCCACCATCGCGGCCGGCAGCCAGCGATGGACCGGCATCACAGCAGCTTTGGCAACACCAAACAGGAACAGCATCAACAGCAAGGTTGCAGAACCCGCTGCCAGATGCCCCTCCAGAATGCCGCCCGGGACAAAATCGAGGGTACCGGCGGCCGCATAGGTCCAGATGATTGCCGGCAGCAGGAACACGATGGACGTTGTCATCAGGATGCCCAGATAAGTACGCCCGCCCGCCTTGGCTTTGTCGTCACCTTTATGTGTGACAAGAGGATATGTAGAGATTGTCAGGACTTCATAAAAAATAAAAAGAGTCAGCAGGTTTGCTGAGAACGCAACACCCATGGCACCAAACAGCGCGATGGCAAAACACACATAAAAGCGTGTCTGCTGTTTTTCATTGGTGCCGCGCATGTAGCCAATAGCGTAGATCGACGTAACAATCCAGAGGCCACTGGCGATCATTGCGAAAAGTATCGACAGTGGTTCGGTATTGAAGGCAATTGGCACCCCGGAGAACAGCGTGACGAGTTCAACACCTATTTCCTCACCAGCGTTCAGCCCCATCAGTACACGAATGACCAAACCGAACAGCGTCAGGGCTGTCACCATGGTCACAGTTTCGCGAAGGTTCGGCCAGCGACCTGCCAGTGCAATCAGCACCGCTCCCAGCAGCGGTACAACCAGCGTTAACAACAATGCAGTATTGGCAGTCACCGTACAACACCTCCCGCCATCAACTGAGCGGCAGCCGCTTCGGCTATATCCACAGTCAGACGCGTATCAATTCCAAACCAGATATTGGCAATGACAAGTACCCACAATGGAACCAGCAGTCCCCAGGGTGCTTCACGCTTGGTGGCATCTTTGGGCTCACCGAAGAAACCAGCTTCCACAACACGACCAACATACACAACGGCCAGCATTGAACCGGCCAATATGGCAACCACGACTGGCCACCAGCCCAGCTCCAGGGCTGCCAGTATCAAGTGCCACTTGCTGACAAAACCCACTGTCAATGGCACACCTATCAGGCTGAGGCCACCAAGCACGAAGGCCCAGAATGTCAATGGCATGGTTTTGGCGAGACCGCGCATATCATCAATGCTGGTACCACCCATTCTGTAAGCCACGGCACCCATCACCATGAACAGCGCGCCTTTCATAAGGCCATGGTTAAATACATGCAGCAGCGATGCAGTCAGACCCATGGCCGTGCCCATCGCAAGGCCAAGGACGATATAGCCAATTTGTGCTACGCTCGAGTAGGCCAGCATACGTTTGATATTCGGTTGCATGATGCTGACTGTCGATGCACTCAGCAGACCGATAATCGCCAGTGGAACCAGAATCTCCGCAAGTGGTTCTGCGCCAAAGCTGAACTCCACACCAAAAATCGTGAATACGAAACGAATCAGAACATAAACGGCCACCTTGGTAGCGGTAGCGCCGAGAAACGCGGTGACGGCCGATGGCGAATAGGTGTACGCATTAGGCAGCCATAGATGCAGCGGGAACAGAGCCAGCTTCAGACAGATACCAGTCACGATGAAGGCAAAAGCCGTGCGCACGGTGCTGGAATCACTTATCGCAGGCAGGCGTTCTGCCAGATCAGCCATATTCAGTGTGCCGGTCATCACATAGAGGAAACCGACACCAATCAGGTAGAACGTGGCACCAATTGTGCCCATGATCAGATAGGAGAAAGACGCTGTCAGAGCACGCCGGTCCCTGCCCATGGCAATCAGTGTGTAGGTCGCCAGTGACGACACTTCGAGGAACACAAACACGTTAAACGCATCGCCGGTTACAGTGATACCGCAAAGGCCGAGAATCAACAGCAGCAGCGCTGTGTAAAACAGTGGGCAGCGATCGGCACCGATTTCGTGCTCAACACTCAGCCGGGCATAGGGCAAAACCACACTCGCCAGACCGGTGATCAATACCAGCAGCAGGGCATTGGCAAAATCGATTCTGTATTCGATACCCCAGGGTGCTTCCCAGCCGCCCATGGTATAGATGAACGTGCCCTGGGCATTGACCTGAATCAGCAGCAGAACACTGCACAGCAGCGCGAACCAGGAAAGCAGCGTCGCCAGCAGCCAGGGCCAGTTTGGGCCGCGCAACAGTGACGCGACCGGCGCGCCAAGCAAGGGCGCCAGAATAACAAGTACAGGAAGATGCGCTAACATTAGAGTGAGGAGTCCATTGTATGTAATTCGTCTTCTTCAATCGTGCCAAACGACTCTTTGATGCGTACCGACAATGCAAGCCCGACTGCAGTCGTCGCCACACCGACAACAATCGCTGTCAGGATAAGTACGTGAGGCAGAGGGTTGGAATAAAGCGATGCGCCTTCCTGCATGACGGGACCGGTGGCACCTTCGATGTAACCAAAACTGATATACAGGAAAAAGACCGATGTCTGAAAGACGTTTAGACCAATCAGTTTCTTGACCAGATTGCTGCTCGACATGACCATGTACAAACCGATCATCATCAGAAAAATGATGATGACGTAGTTCCACACTCCAAGCCCACTCATGATGCCTCTCCCCGACCTGCAAAGGTGAAGAACAGCAGCATCATCACTGATGCCACGGTCAGCCCTACACCGAACTCAACAAGAATAATACCAATATGCTGACCAGCGATCGGGTCTGCAGCAAGAAAATCATAGTCCAGATAATTGCCGCCCATCAGCATTGCGGCAACACCGACCAGGGCATAGATCAGTACGCCGGAGGCGGCCACAATCTTCAATATCCATTGCGGCGCAATACGTTCAGCTGACTCCAGGCCAAACAAAAGTGTATGGATAACAAAAGCCGAGGCAAAAATCACACCCGCCTGAAAGCCACCGCCTGGTCCGAAATCACCGTGAAACTGTACATACAGGCCAAACAGCAGAATATACGGTATGAGAAACTTGCCGACGATCCTGAGGATCAGATGGTCACTCATTGGATATACCCTCTTTTCGCTTGCGACGTCGGCCTATCAATAACATGACGCCAACACCCGCAGTAAAAATAACAACCACTTCGCCCAGTGTGTCGTAGCCTCGATAGCTGGCCAGCACGGCGGTCACAAAATTGGGTACGTCGATCTCCTGCGGGGACTGTTCGATGTAGCGCGGAGCAACATGAGTATGAACCGGGTTGTCCGGCTCTCCGAAAGGAGGCAGGTCCATTATTCCATACACCAGCGTCGCGCCAGTTATCACAACAATCGCCAGGGGAAGCATGGCGCCCTTCTTCTTTAAAGGCTTTTCTTCTCTGCCAGTCATGGAAATGGTTGCCAGCATCAGGATTGTCGAAATACCAGCGCCAACAGCTGCCTCCGTAAACCCTACGTCCGCCGCATCAAGCACCATAAACAGTGATGCCGAGGTGAGGCTGTAGATACCAAACAGCATGACTGCCGTAAACAGATCCCGGATCCGCAGTACTGCGATGGAAATGATGGCGAGGAATACCAGCAGGAAAATATCAATCAATTGTTCCAGTATCACTTGCTGGCTCCTTGTTCCACACCACTGGTTTTAGTCCAGGGTTCCAGTCCGCTATGGCGGGCAGCTTTTGCCAGGGCGTGCGTTGATGTTGGACAGGTGAACAACATAAAAAGGAATATCAGAAACAGTTTTGCACTTGCCAGAGTCAGGCCGAAATGAATCATCAGTCCGCCGAAAAACAGTCCAGCACATAGCGTGTCGGTTACACCAGCGGCGTGCATACGGGTGTAAAAATCTGGAAACCGGTTTATACCGATACCCCCTATTACTCCCAGCGCACAGCCGGACAACAGCAGGATGGCCGAAAGCCATTGCAACAGATCCATGACTTACTCCTCGGTAGTTTCGCCGTCGTGGCCCAGTGTGCCGTATTCGAAATACTTCATCACCGCGATCATGGCGATGAAGTTGATCATGGCGTAGACCAGAGCAATGTCGAGATAATCGGCCCGTCCTGCCAGGGCGGCGATCAGGGATATCAACATCACCGTTTTGGTTCCGAACATGTTGACAGCCAGCATGCGATCAAAAATGCTGGGGCCCAGCAATGCCCGAACGATGGCCAGCAACATTGTCACCAGAATAGCGATGGCAGCAGCGGCCAGTATCATGATTTCACCTCAACTTCAGAAGGTACGCGGGCATCCATATCTCCGCTCAGCACGCCCTGAGCCGCAGCCCGATTCAGCGCATGGGCTTCGATCAGGTCGCCTCTAACTTCCAGCGTAACCGTACCCGGCGTGAGCGTGACTGAGTTGCCCAGAACCACCTTGCCCAACTCTGAGTGTCGGGAGATGCGCGTTTGCACTATTGATGGATCGATATCGGGATTCGGGCTGAGAATGACCTTGATGACCTGAAAATTTGAGATGACGATCTGACCAAGCAGATAGCCCCAATAACGCACGAGTTTGAAGCTCAAGTGCAGAGGGTGGCTTTCGTCGTCAACCACGTTCATGCGGTGAGCAAGAAAAGTGGTGAAAATAACAGAAACAACACCGAGTGAGATGAGAAGAACCTTGGTGTAACCGGAGAGTATCCACCAAAGAACGGCCAGAATGACCAGTAGAGCTGACATGTGCTTCATTATTTAGCGCCCCAGAGCAGACGCATCGCTCTGCACCTGCCAAGACCATTTGTTATGAATGGGATTTTAACCCCTGATGTGATTGTCTGACTGCAAATTTGTGATGACAAATTACATCAATTTGTGTCAACAACCCATTTGTTTGGCAATAGCGCCAACGTGTTGTCAAAGTAGCCGTACCGCCCGACAACCAAAATAATCGCAGGAGAAAACTAGCAAAACGCCGTCGCCTTGGCAAGAAATTCCGGCCCTGACGACGGCGCTTTAGTACCTGCCAGCAGCTTAGCAGGTGCGCGTAACAACGCTGCGAACTACCTGATGGAAGCCGCTTCCTGCAGATTGCTCAACAGTGCAGAAAAAACACTCCGCCCACGATTCTCCAGCATGGCGGCTGCCAGCTGCTGACGCTGGTCTTCGCCCAGCTCATCCAGGCTGCCAGCATTGACCGACTGCAGTTCAATCACGACATAGGCGCCATTATTGAGTTGAAAACCAGCAAGCTCGGACTCGTTCTCCGCTGGCGCTGGCATCGAGAATACATTGGCGACTATCTCGGTATTGATATCGAACTGACCGCGACGCACGCCCTCTCTCTCTGACCACTCAATGGACTCCTGCTGTAAGAAAGAGTCTATGCTTTCGCCAGCCTGCAGCGCTGCGAGAATTTGCTCACCCACTGCTCTTGCCTGTTCCTCCTCCATCTGTGTGCGAAGTTCGACAGCAATATCGGCGCGAACGTCTTCCAGTGGCTGAAGCGCTGATGGTCGATGTTCCGCCAGATGAATGACGACGGCCCGCGTCTCGCCAAGCTCGATCAGATCACTGTTCAGATCTTCTTCCAGCACTTCAGGTGAAAACGCCGCTTCGATAACGGCAGGATCAGATGTCACTGCGCTGCTACCACCTTCCCGGCCAAAGAACGCTGACTGTTGAATCTCAAGGCCCAGCTCTTCGTTGATGGCCTGCAGATCAAAGTTCTCGAAAGCCAGATTGGCCATTGATTCGAGTCGACTGAAGTACAGCTCGTCAACGCGCGCCTGGCTGAGTTCACGCCGCAGCCGCTCCTCAACTTCCTCAAAGGGTGGGTAATCCTGCGCATCATATTCAGTCAGCTTAAGCAGGTGCACGCCAAACTCTGATACTACCGGGTCAGATACCTCACCCACTTCCAGAGCTGCCAGTGCGCTTTCCATTTCCTGGGGAAACACGCTGCCATCGGTGAAACCGATATCACCATCTTCGGCTGCGGATGCTTCGTCTACCGAGAACTCCCGGGCCAGCTCACCGAAATCCTCGCCAGCATCGATACGCGCCTTTACTTCGTTTGCGCGCGCAATCACTTCCTCTTCACTTCCAGAACCGAGGTCAAAGAGTATATGGGCAGCTCGTCGCTCGACGTCAGCGACGGCAGCATCACGGTCTGCCTCGTAGCGCGCCATAACGGCGGCCTCATCGACTTCGACCTCATCGAAGATCGCGTCTTTATCCAGCATTACATATGCCACAGAAACCTGTTCCGGGCTCGTGAACTGTTCCGGGTTCTGTTCGTAATAGGCTTCAATCGCTTCTGGCTCAATCGCCTGGCCCAGGGTTCTGTTACCCAGGGGAATTGAAAGATAACGAAAATCCCGTGTCTGGGTCTGCAATTCGGCGATGCGCTGCAGGTCGGCATCTGTCACGAACGAAGTCGCAGCATAAGCATTGGCCAACTGCCCCATCATCATGCTCTCAGCCAGCAACTGACGGTATGCCTGGGGAGTATAACCCTGTGCCGCCATGGTACGACGAGCCATCTCGTTATCAAACACCCCACCAATCTGGAACTGGGGGGTGCGAAGAATCTGTCGATCCACCGAGTCATCAGAGATTGCCATCCCGGACTCCTGCGCGGCCTGCATCAACAATTTGTCCTCAATCAACTGATTCAACGCGACCTCGCGGATCAGCTCTTCATCGAAGTCCGCTACATTGGCGCCCATCGAGGCCATCAGGTTCTGAATACTGACTGCAAGCTCCTGCTCAGTAATGTCTTCGCCGTTGACCGAGGCCACATTATTGCTGCCAAGAAACCCGCCAACAATGGACTCGGCACCAAACAGCGCAAAAATGCCAATGATGAAACCAATAATGATCTTGGCTACAACGCCCTGGGAATTGTCACGAATAGTCTGCAGCATAGCGCTTCCTGAATGTCATACATGTAAACTAAAAGGGCGCATCCAAGATGCGCCCCAGTTGGAGCCAGATCTGACTCCGGATAACGCTCTGACTAAGACAGCGGCCAGAGCCTGCCGATCAAAAACTGATCAGCCGTTAACAGCGTCTTTCAATGCTTTGCCAGGCTTGAAGTTTGGAACTTTGGCGGCGCTGATCTGGATTGTAGCGCCAGTCTGGGGATTGCGACCTGTGCGCGCTGCACGCTCTTTGGTGCCGAACGTACCAAAGCCAACCAGAACAACCGGCTCACTTTTTTGCAGAGATTCAGTAATGGTATCAATCATTGCGTCAATCACGCGGGCTGCGGCCGCCTTAGGTAAATCTGCGCTTGCTGCTACAGCTTCGATCAGTTCTGATTTATTCACGATAACCCCTTGTTTTGGTACCTGTTATGTTAATTTGAGTTAGGTTTTTAGAAGCGCTTTCTTCCTGCCGCTCCTTGGATACTTGTTACTTGTTTGCCGTCAGCAAAATGAAGCTGACCTACGCCATTCAATGTCCGATGTCGATTCTCTCGAAATCGCCTGAATCTCAAGCGGCGCGCGGCCTGCGGCCGCTACAACCGTGACTTTATACCAAGCGCCAGAAATGCCTGTCAACATAAAACACTGATAATCAGTGAGTGCTGACGGCTTTTTTGTCACCCTCCTGGCTATGCTCTGGCAACACACCTTCCTGCGGAGGAATTGGGGTTGGCATTCTTTCAAGCGCAATCTCCAGAACCTCGTCTATCCACTTGACCGGGTGTATCGAGAGCTCGGCTTTGATGTTATCCGGGATCTCTTTCAGGTCTCGCTCATTATCAGCAGGGATGATGACTGTTTTGATATTGCCGCGATGCGCCGCAAGCAGTTTTTCCTTCAAACCACCAATTCGCAACACCTGACCCCGTAGCGTAATCTCACCCGTCATTGCCACATCGGCGCGCACTGGTATGCCTGTCAGAACAGAAACCAGCGCTGTACACATTCCAATACCGGCACTCGGGCCATCCTTGGGAGTTGCACCTTCAGGTACGTGAATATGCAGATCCACTGATTCATGGAAGTTGGATTTCAGACCCAGCATCGCCGAGCGGCTGCGCACAACAGTCAGCGCAGCCTGGATGGACTCCTGCATGACATCACCGAGCGAACCCGTCTTGACGGTTTTGCCTTTGCCCTCTACGGCAACCGACTCGATGGTCAGAAGCTCGCCGCCAACCTGAGTCCAGGCCAGACCATTGACCTGGCCGACCCGGTTGTCCTCTTCTGCCCGGCCGTAATCGAATTTCCGAACACCGGAGTACTCTTCCAACAGGTCTGGAGACAGGACAATGCCCGCGGATTTCTTACCGCCTCTACCCTCTTCCAGCGCCGCTTTTTTGACGACTTTGCGGCACAGTTTGGCAATCTCGCGCTCGAGCCCGCGGACACCAGCCTCGCGTGTGTAGTAACGGATGAGATCGCGCACAGTCTCATCAGGTACGGTCAGCTCGCCCTTCTTCAGGCCATTGGCCTCAAGCTGCTTGGGCAGCAGGTAGCGTGATGCGATATTGATTTTTTCAGCCTCGGTGTAACCTGGCAGGCGAATAACTTCCATTCGGTCCAGCAGTGGGCCAGGAATATTCATGGTGTTGGAAGTACAGACGAACATGACCTCGGACAGGTCAAAATCAACTTCCAGATAGTGGTCGTTAAATGACTTGTTCTGCTCCGGATCCAGAACCTCCAGCAGTGCCGATGCAGGGTCACCACGATGATCCATGCCCATCTTGTCGATTTCATCCAGCAGGAACAGGGGATTTTTCACACCGGTTTTCGACAGCTTCTGCAGCAGTTTGCCGGGCAGCGATCCGATATAGGTTCGACGGTGGCCGCGAATCTCAGCTTCATCGCGAACACCGCCAAGTGCCATGCGTACAAATTTTCGGTTCGTAGACCGCGCGATCGATTCACCCAGAGAGGTTTTACCAACGCCGGGCGGACCGACCAGACACAAAATCGGCCCTTTGAGTTTACGAACCCGTTTCTGAACCGCGAGGTACTCAAGAATGCGCTCCTTGACCTCTTCCAGGCCGTAATGGTCAGCGTTCAGAATTTCTTCAGCCTTATCCAGCTGCAGACTGATTTTGCTGCGCTTTTTCCAGGGCACGTTCACCATCCAGTCCAGATAGGTGCGCACTACCGACGCCTCGGATGACATCGGCGACATCATCTTCAGCTTGTTCCATTCTGCCAGCGCTTTGTCTTTTGCCTCTTTCGGCATGCCGGCCTTGTCGATCTTGTTCTTGAGCTCTTCTGCCTCATTGGGAGCATCTTCCAGCTCGCCCATTTCCTTCTGGATGGCTTTCATCTGCTCATTCAGGTAGTACTCGCGCTGGCTTTTCTCCATCTGCTTTTTGACACGGCCACGAATACGCTTTTCAACCTGGAACAGGTCGATTTCAGCCTCGATAAGCCCCATCAGATGCTCAATGCGCGACTGCAGATTCACCAGTTCAAGCAGATTCTGTTTTTCCTGCAGCTGCAAAGACATGTGTGAAGCGATGGTATCAACCATACGACCAGGTTCGTCGATACCGGATATGGAGCTCATGACTTCCGGTGGTATCTTGCGGCTGAGCTGCACGTACTGGTCAAACTGCGACATCAGGGATCTCAGCAGCAGCTGGCCCTGCTTGTCTGGCAGCGGGTCCGTGTGAAGCGGCATGACCTGGCTCTGGAAATAGTCGTCTTCAAGCTCAACGGACTTGATGCGAGCTCGTGTGACACCTTCAACCAGCACCTTGACGGTGCCATCAGGCAGGCGTATCAGTTGCAGAATGGTAGCGACCGTGCCGACGGCAAATATATCCTTGATGCCGGGATCATCGTCGGAGGCGTTCTTTTGGGCTACCAGCAGCACCTGCTTGTGGCTGTGCATGGCAACTTCCAGCGCCTTGATGGATCTGGGGCGACCGACAAACAGTGGCTGCACGATCTGCGGGTAGACCACAACGTCGCGAAGCGGCAGCAGCGGCAGGCTAGAATTTACATTGGTGGGATTATCGGATACATCGCCCATAAATACTCTCGTCAAATTCTCAGTGACTGTTGACCTTTAATGTGAGGCCAAGGCCAACCGATTTCAAGTGGGATTTTACGAAGAGTACGATCTGGGGAGCGATTTAGGCCACCATTGGTGGCCTTCAATCAAAATTACAGGGCATGCAGTCGTGCGGGCGAACTAAAATCAGTCCGCCTTGCGAGAAGAGTTCTGCTGATCGGCTTCGTACATCAACAGCGGTTCAGACTCACCTTTGATGACTGCCTCGTCGATGATCACTTTGGTGACATTACCCATCGAGGGAATCTGGTACATACTGTCCAGCAGGACACTCTCCATGATTGATCGCAGGCCACGCGCGCCAGTCTTGCGCTCTTTCGCTTTGCGGGCAACCGCCTGCAGTGCGTCGTCACGGAACTGGATTTCTACGCCTTCCATATCAAACAGTTTGGCATATTGCTTGACCAGTGAATTTTTGGGTTCTTTAAGAATTCTCACCAGCGCATCCAGGTCCAGCTCGTCCAATGTCGCAATCATCGGCAGGCGACCGACAAATTCCGGTATCAGACCAAACTTGACCAGATCCTCTGGCTCAACCTTGCGGAAGGCATCGCCCAGCAGCTTGTCTTCGTCTTTGCTGCGGACCTCTGCCGTGAAACCAATTCCACTCTTTTCAGAGCGATCACGGATGATCTTGTCCAGGCCGGCAAACGCGCCACCGCAAATGAACAGAATATTGGAGGTATCAACCTGCAGGAATTCCTGTTGTGGATGCTTACGACCACCCTGTGGCGGAACTGAGGCCACAGTGCCTTCGATGAGCTTCAGCAAGGCCTGCTGCACACCCTCGCCTGACACATCGCGGGTGATTGAAGGATTGTCAGACTTGCGTGAAATCTTGTCGATTTCATCGATGTAGACAATACCAATCTGAGCCTTTTCAACATCATAGTCGCATTTCTGCAACAGCTTCTGGATGATGTTCTCGACGTCCTCACCCACATAACCGGCTTCTGTCAGCGTGGTGGCATCGGCAATGGTGAACGGCACATCCAGCAAACGGGCGAGCGTCTCGGCCAGCAATGTTTTGCCGGTACCGGTCGGGCCGATCATCAGGATATTACTTTTGCCGAGCTCGACGTCAGTGCCTTTGTTATCGTAACCGAGGCGCTTGTAATGGTTGTAGACTGCCACCGACAGAACCTTTTTCGCCTGGTCCTGACCGATAACATACTCATCAAGCGTCGCCTTGATTTCTTCGGGAACGGGCAATTTTTTGCGTCCCGATTCGGCTTCCTTCTCCTGGATCTCTTCACGAATGATATCGTTACACAGATCCACGCACTCATCGCACACAAACACCGAAGGGCCTGCGATCAACTTGCGGACTTCGTGCTGACTTTTGCCACAGAATGAACAATAAAGCAGCTTGCCGTTGTCATCACCCTTATTGTAGCGATCATCTGCCATGCATTAACCCTTGTATAACTACTGTTCTGGCCTTTTAGACTGCCCTGCGAGAGATGACTTTGTCAATCAGGCCGTAGGCCACTGCCTGCTCGGGGTTCATGAAGTTGTCTCGCTCGGTATCACGTGCAATCTCGTCCAGAGGACGGCCAGTGTGATGCGCCATAATCTCATTAAGCTGTTGACGCATCTTGAGAATTTCGGTCGCCTGGATCTCGATATCCGATGCCTGACCATGCGCTCCACCACTTGGCTGGTGGATCATCATGCGCGAATTCGGCAATGCAAAACGTTTGCCTTTGGCGCCACCAGTCAGCAGAAACGCGCCCATGCTGGCTGCCTGACCCATGCACATCGTGCTGACATCCGGCTTGATGAACTGCATGGTGTCGTAAATAGACAGACCCGCCGTAACAGCACCACCCGGAGAGTTGATATACAGGTGTATATCTTTGTCCGGGTTCTCTGATTCCAGGAACAGCAGCTGTGCAACGACCAGATTGGCCATATGATCTTCCACGGGTCCCACCAGAAAGATCACACGATCTTTTAGCAGGCGTGAGTATATGTCATAGGCCCGCTCACCGCGGGCGCTCTGCTCGACCACCATCGGCACCAGATTGGCCTCGATCATGGACAACATCGATTCACTGCTAACTGTGGTTCTGTATGGCATCAATCGGGCCTTCTCTACTTATCGCTGTTTATTCGCTGTCCTTGTCTTTGGCGGCAGCGGCTTTTTTCTTGGCCGGTTTTTTGGCCTTGGCGGTGCTTTTCTTATCGTCCTCGGCTGCTTCCTGCTGAGGTTTGGTCAGCTCATCATAGCTGACTTTTTTCTCTTTCACGGTCGCCTGCTCAAGAATTACGTCAAATACCTGGTCTTCCAGCACAGCAGACTCAACGGTTTCCAGCTGCTCCTTGTTGCCGTAGTACCAGTTAATGACCTCTTCTGGCTGCTCATAGGTGGCGGCGATATCTTCAATCGCTTCACGTACCTTGGCCGGATCAGCACGCATTGACTGCTGCTTGATCACTTCACCCAGGATCAGACCCAGTTTTACGCGCTTTTCTGCCTGCTCACGGAACAGGTCATCTGGCAGCAGACTGGCGTCCAGGTTTTTAGCACCCGCGCCGAACTGCTGCAGGGCCTGCTGACGCAATACGTTGATCTCTGCTGCTACCAGCGCAGACGGTACGTCTACATCATTCTGCTCAAGCAGGGTATCCATGACTTCAGACTTCAGGCGATTTTTGCTGGCTTTCTTCAGCTCACGCTCCATGTTCTCTTTGACTTCTTTACGGAAGCCTTCCTCACCGCCCTCGGTCACGCCGAATGCGGCAAAAAATTCATCATTAAGTTCCGGCAGTTCAGGTGCTTCCACACTGTTAACCGTCACTTTGAACTCTACCGGCTTACCGGCGAGATCCTTGTTACGATAATCTTCCGGGAAGTTCAGGTTCAGCGTGACTTCGTCACCCGCCTTGGACTTCAGCAGACCCTTTTCAAAGCCCTCAATCATACGGCCTGAGCCAAGAACCAGATTGGTGCCCTTGGCAGAACCACCCTGGAACTCTTCCCCGTCAATGGTGCCAACGAAGTCAATGTTCACGCGATCATCATTGCGCGCCTGACGTTTGACTTCTTTCCAGCCCTGACGCTGCTGACGAAGATTTTCGATCATTGTGTCGATATCTTTGTCTGTCACTTCAGCGACCTGCTTCTCAGCCTTGATTTTGCTGAAGTCAGACAATTCAATCTCAGGATAAACCTCAAATACAGCTACAAACTCAAGGTCCTTGCCTTCTTCCAGAGTTTTTGGCTCGATTTTCGGCTGACCCGCAGGCTTGACACCCTGTTCATTCAGGGCGGCGTAATAGCTGCGATTCATCACATCGCCCAGGACTTCCTGACGTACGCCGGCACCGAAACGGTTGCGGATGACCTTCATGGGGACCTTGCCCTTGCGGAAACCGTTGATGCGGACCGTTTTGGCTGCCTCGCTCAAGCGCGCGTCAACAGCACTGTCAATTTCTGTCGCCGGTACGGTAACGGTCATCCGGCGTTCTAATCCAGTCGTGGTTTCGATCGAAACTTGCATGAAATGTCCTCGCAAACCGGCGTGCCCACCACGCCAGCGTAGTATCAACGGTGTTTATGGGCTTACTATTCCGATTTCCATCAAACATTTCAATGGCTTAAGTGAAAACCGGGTAAATTTGAAGAGCGCGATTGTCCCATATCACCGCTGTTTATTCAATAAATAATCGCTGACAGTCAGGGATGGCGGGCATTAGCGACGTTTTACAAATTATTTTCAGAAGAGGGATATTTTTGCCTGAACATCTGGTCTACTATCAAAGTCAGTATTAAACAAAAACACAACAACAAACTGGTGATCAACATGTACACGCCCGTCACCCTGAATAACGGCAGTCTCGCAACCGACAACACTGAATCCGGGACCAGCGGAACATCCAGCTCCGTCCGCGCTGGTGACCGTGTTTCGGTAGAGCATGCACGCACCGACCGGCTGTTCAGCCAGTCAGGGCTCTGGTACTTCCGAACGCGAGAAGGAAAAGATGTAGGCCCGTTCCGCTACAGAACCGAGGCAGAGCTGATGCTGACACGCTTCATTCAAGACCTGGCTGCCCAGCAGCAACCGGTCAACACCAAACCACATTTTCGAATCAGCGCACAGCTTGGACGTCAATCCCGCTGAGCCAGCGCCTGCCGGCAGGCCCTGAAGATATCGTCAGCACTCGTCGTAAAGAACAGGTGCCCCTGTCTGGCAACCGTGTGTAACACGGCACCGGACAGAACGGCGTGCAGCCGCAGTGCTGAACATGGCACAGACAGTGTATCTGCCCCACCCTGCCATAAATGCACCGGCGCAACGACGCCTGCCGGATCAAAATCCCACTTGCGAAAGCTCATCGCACTGTCGAAGGCCACACCACGCCCACCCTGACGCGAGGCTTCAAGAGCATCCTGCCTGAGAATTCGCCGCACACCAGGATTATCGAACTGCTTGCGGTCGGAATAACAGAGACGCTCGCGAGCACGATCCATGTAGTGCTCCACCCGTCTGGACAACAGGGAGTGCCGCAGATAAATGGCACCTCTCAGGCCGGCAAGTAAAATACGCGACAGGGCGGACTCCGAATCCGGCATCACCGGAAAGGGTGACATCATATTCACTGAACTGACCCGGCTCGGGTACTGTTGTGCAAATGCCAGGGCGAATGGCCCGCCCCCAGCCCAGGACAGCAGAGCGACCGTCTCCAGGTCGAGATGGTCAATCAGCGCAATCAGATCAGTATTAAATTGGGAATGCCCCGTGAGAGGCCGGAAACTTGAAAGACCGATGCCCGGGCGATCCACGGCGATCAGTCTGAAACCTGCTGCAACTGCAGCCTCATGCAGCAATTGCCCCTCCAGGCGCGAACCGCCCTGGCTATGAAAATACAGCACCGGATATCCGTGACGGCGTCCAAATTCAGACCAGGCCAACTGCCCGCCAGCAGCCAGCGACAGACAACGCGTGCGACCACTGACCGCGCTGTTGGCAGGCGTGTCGACTTGCTCGCCGGGATTCCCCAGCGTGCGGCGCTCTTCTCGGACTGGAACTAACATACTTCACCTGTGTCTGGGTATGCCTGAATAGTAAGTGGGAATTTTTCCCACGTCAATACTACCAATGGCCATACTGCCTGATTAGGACGAATTTTATGTGGGATTTATTCCCACCCAGCGTTATACTCCAGCGCATGAGTGGAAATTCAACAACGCCCAATAACCCGACGCCTCCAGGACAACCGCCGGAAACGCTGGTCAATGCCATTCGCAAACTGGTTCGACCACTGGTCAAATTGCTGCTGTCATTCCAGATCACCTATCCCTATCTGATAAACCTGCTGAAAACCGTGTACGTGGAAGTGGCAGAAACGGAATTTCCGGTTGCCGGGAAACGCCCATCAGACAGCCGCATCACACTTCTCACTGGAGTTCACCGAAAGGACGTCAAACGCCTGCGTTCCGAGCAGATCGACAACGCCCCACAGTCACGCACTGTCTCCACAGGTGCGCAGATGATCGGTCATTGGATGGGCGACGCACGATTCTGCGACAGTGAGGGGCATCCCCTGCCGCTGCCTCTGGCCGCCACTGGCGAAGAGCCAAGTTTCGAAGAACTGGTGGAACGCGTCTGCCGCAAGGACATTCGCCCACGCGTCATACTCGACGAATGGCTGCGCCTGGGCGTAGCGACACTCGATGAAACAGACAAAGTGATACTGGATACCGGGGCATTTACCCCCCATCAGGGCTTTGACGAGAAGGCATTCTTTTTTGGCAAGTCACTGCATGATCATATCAGTGCAGGCACCCACAACCTTTTGAACAGAAAACCACCGATGATGGATCGTACCGTGTACTACGATCAACTTAGCGAAGCGTCAGTCGAAGAGCTCCAGGCGCTGGCTGAACAGCTCGGCATGCAGGCCCTGATCGCTGTCAACCAGCGCGCGCTGGCGCTGCAGCAGCGTGATAAAGCGTCCCACGTCACAAACTCGACAAAAAGTCATCGCAGCTACCGTATGAATTTCGGTATTTTTCATTACAATGATCTGCAAGAAGATCAGGTCAAGGATCCCGACCATGGCTAAAGCCATACTAGCGCTGCGTCATTACCCGGTTGCCTTGCTGGCAGCCCTGCTGCTGTTTGCCTGCAGCCTGATTATCGCTACCCAGAGCGTCGGTGTACTGCGTGCTATCCCGGGTGGTGACGATCAGGGCAGCGGCATGGGCGGTACCGGTAAAACCGGCCAGTTCGGCGATAGTGGCCTGGGCGGTACGGGCTCGCCAAGCCCCTTCCTGGGTGGAGTTGATACCGATGACACCGAGCCTGACAGCTCTGACCCAGGATCCAGATCCCCCATAGAGCCTCAGCCAGAAACGACAGAGCCACTGCAAAGCCGGGAAGCGTGGCCGGCGCCATGGATGCAGCGCCAGGATCAGCTCGCCGTTGGCGCACCCGATGCGATGGCGCCCGCGATAGAATTGCAGCGCACTCCATTACCGCAGGATCCGTTCCGCCAGCCAGACACTGAGCAGGCTGATCCCGATGCTTTGCGGATTTTCGATCCCGATTCAGCGGAGCTGCCTCCACACACCCGTCGTATGCTGGATCTTGCGGAACAGACTACCGTTGAGCAGGCACCGCTGGAAATCAATCTGACTGTCCCGGAGCTGCCTGATGTCATCGATACTGAGGCGCTGGCACAGGAGACTGTCATCACACCTGCCAGACAAGCTGCGCCCGACAGTCTGGACGAGGCTGACTCGACTGAGCGGCCTGAGCTGTACCAGGTAGTGGATCATCTGTCTGACAGTTCAGAGCTGCCGGATGAACAGCAAGCAGCGGACGGTGAAATTGACCGGCGCGCATCCCCTGAGCGTATACAGCGCCCCGAGCTGCCACCATTCCAGCGCATCAGGCCAGCCATCGATCGCGCCGCAGTGACAGCGCCACGTCCACAGCCCATGCGAATCTAGGCCTGGAATTCAGATCCTGGTTACCAGCGAACGCTCAATTGAGTGCCGATCGCCAGATCGGCACTGTCTTTCGTGAAGCCCTCAACCAGATACATCATGATTGACCAGCGAGGGTCCGGGCTCCAGCTCAGATGCGGGATGAGCTCGTGCGTGTCACCTGTAAACTCTGAGACAGCCCCTCTGAAGTCATATATGAGACCACCGTGCCAGTTTTCAGCCAGGGGGTAGGAAAGTCCGGCTGAGACCACCCAGCTATTGCGCAGGTCCTGAAATACCGGGCTGGCTTGTCGATACTTCCATGCCAGTGTTGCGAACAAGGTCATCGGACCTGCAAGCTGATAGGCATCCAGCTGCAGTGTGCCGTCAAGTTTACCGGTGCCCAGGCCGCGCTTTTCGTCTGCTGTGGGCAGCTTTAGTTCAAAGCCGATATCAAAAAAAGGCAGGCTCTCAGAAACGGCAGGAAGCTCGTAGGTATAAGAAACCAGAACATCGCCAACGCCACGTTCTGATACGCGCCCTCCACTGTCGTCCCCCACCCGACCGACATTAACCAGAATGTTGCCGGGTCCGCTGATTTCCACCACCGGAGCGGTGGCTTTCAGACGCCAGTTGGAACCATCAATCTCATGAGAAACAGGCATATAGCGGATGCGTGTAGAGGAATCTTCGCCGTATTTCCCGCGACTGTAATACAGGGCTATAGCCGTTGTATGCCCTATCGACGCAGACGTGTCTGTCTCTAGCAACGAGGCCGCTGCTTCATCAGCAGCCTGCGCTACGGCATCGGATGTTCCGGCAACTGCGACTGCCAATGCCATCAGGACAGCACATTGCGATTTTGCATGTGACAACATTGGCAGCCTTGATCTTCCTTATCGTGGTCGCAGATTCAGCGCAGCGGAATTGATACAGTAGCGCAGTCCAGTAGGCGGTGGACCGTCAGGGAAAACGTGTCCCAGATGAGCATCGCAGTTGGCACACAGGATCTCTGTACGCGCCATGCCCAGCGAATGGTCTGCACGCTCTGTGACCGAGCTGCTGTCGACTGGCTGGTAGTAGCTTGGCCAGCCGGAACCGGAATCATACTTGGTTTCAGAATCAAACAACGCAGCGTCACAGACGACGCAGTGGTAGACACCGGGCGTTTTGCAATCCCAGTACTTTCCAGTGAATGCTGGCTCGGTTCCGCAGTCGCAGACGATTCTGTAGGTATCAGCATCCAGTTTCTCTTTCAGTGCTGCCTTGTTGTCAGTCACCTTGTCACTCATGTTCTGTCACCTCAGGGTGGTGTAATTCGGAAATTTATAAAATAAGTGCCTCTATCATTTTTTTGACGTCAGTTTACAATATCCGGCCTCAAGGCACATCCTGGAAACGGAGATATGATCAAGATAGGCCAATCAGACAAACTCGCCAAAGTCTGCTATGACATCAGAGGCCCGGTGCTCGAAGTTGCCAAGCAACTTGAGGAAGAAGGCAACCGAATTCTGAAGCTGAATATCGGTAACCCGGCTCCTTTCGGCTTCGAGGCACCCGACGAAATCCTGCAGGACGTGATTCGAAATCTGTCCAATGCGCAAGGCTACAGTGATTCAAAAGGGCTGTTTTCAGCGCGTAAAGCGATCATGCAGGAGTGCCAGCAGCTTGGCATCGACGGCGTCGACATTGATGACATCTATCTCGGAAACGGCGTCAGCGAACTGATAGTCATGGCCATGCAGGCACTGCTTAACAATGGTGACGAGGTTCTGGTGCCCGCACCGGACTATCCATTGTGGACGGCAGCGGTCAGTCTGGCAGGCGGCAACCCAGTGCACTACGTCTGTGACGAGCAGGCCGACTGGTTTCCTGACATCGCGGACATCGAAAAGAAAATCACGCCCAAAACGCGTGCGATGGTCATAATTAACCCGAATAACCCCACCGGTGCCGTCTACAGCCCTGAATTGCTACTCGATCTGATACGAGTTGCCCGTAAGCACAAGCTGATTATTTTTTCTGACGAGATTTACAGCAAGATTCTGTACGACGATGCAGTGCACACACCCATAGCATCTCTTTGTGATGATTTGTTCATCGTGACATTCAACGGACTCTCCAAGTCATATCGACTGGCTGGCTTCCGTTCCGGGTGGATGATACTAAGCGGCGCCAGAGAGCAGGCAACGGGTTATATAGAAGGACTGGAAATACTTTCCAACATGCGTTTGTGTGCCAACGTACCTGCTCAGTTCGCTGTGCAGACAGCACTGGGAGGCTACCAGAGCATTAACGAACTGATCATTCCAGGCGGCCGTCTCAGGGATCAGCGTGACGCGGCTTACAATGCCCTGACCAGCATTCCGGGCGTCAGCTGCGTAAAACCCAAAGGGGCTATTTACATGTTCCCCAGACTGGACCCGTCAACTTACTCGATTATTGATGACCAGCAATTCATCCTGGAGCTGCTGGAAAAAGAGAAAATTCTGCTGGTGCAGGGTAGCGCGTTCAACATAGAAGACACTCAGCATCTGCGCATCGTTTTCCTGCCCACTAAAGATGTTCTGCAGCAGGCGATGGACAAAATAGAGCGTTTCCTGAGCAAGTGGGCGCAATCACACTAGTGCTAAGCCTGCAGTACAAAACCTGCGGCATGTAACCAGCCCGCTACCTGTGGGCTTAGTCCGGCGGCATGAACATGGCTGGCGGAAAACTCACGCCTGCCGACCAGTTGACTGCGCAGCCTGTCAAAGACTATCGCGCCCTCATCGTGGGAAGCTTTATTGTATTGGAGCCTGAAAGTAGCAGCGACACGTGCTGGTGAAAATGCGCGCAGCAGGTAATCTGCAAATACGGCTGAGTCACTACCCTGCCCTGGCTGCCTGCCCGACCCTGCAGCCGTTTCGTAACGCGAGTCATGAACGACGCAGGGCAATCTGCTGACTGAAGCCAGCGATGCCGGCAAGTCAAAATGGTTAACCAGTGCTTTCAGAATGCATTGTGTCGCGGCCAGTTTTGCTTCAACGCTGTAACCTGCAATATGTGGTGTCGCAAGACTTGCGGCATTGACAACATCACGGGACGGGTTCGGTTCGTTGTGCCAGACATCAAGGATCGCAACAAAGTGACGTTGCTTCGTCAAGTGAGTCAGCAATGCCTCGTCGTCGACAACCTCTCCCCGCCCGGCATTGATCAAGATAGCGTCAGGTCGCATCTTTGAGAACGCTTCGGCATTCATCATGCTGCGGGTCGCATGCGGGCCTTCATTGGTCAACGGAGTGTGGAGACAGACAACATCGGCCTGCAGGGCCTGCTCGAACGAGACGTACTCAAGTCCGTCGACGTTCTGCTGAAATGGGTCGCAACCCACACAGCTGATGCCCAGCGCTTTCAGGCGCCTTGCCAGTAGGCCTCCCACATGGCCAACACCGACAATCGCAATACTTGCAGCCCACGGATCGAAACCGGCACCACGAATCTGCTCGGCAAGACAGGCCAGCACATAGTCAGTGACTGCACCGGCATTTGCACCGGCGGCATCAGCCAGGTGAATATTATTGGAAGTTAGCCAGTCAATATCAATGTGATTAGTCCCACTGGTGGCAGTTCCGACAAAACGGACTCGACTTCCGGCCAGTAGTTCGGCATTGACTGTAGTGATAGAGCGAACCAGCAATGCATCCGCGTCACGCAGATCAGCACTGACAATATCTCGGCCCGATTTCATGATCAGTTCGATGTCTTTGGCCCGCCACTTATCCAGTGCCAGTATATTCTGGTCAGCAACTATTTTCATCGCAGCCCCTTAGTTATTAAACAAGCCAAATATTCAAACTACCTAATCTGTCAGACAACGCCGCCGTCCAGCTGTCGAATCAACCGTTGTGTCTCTGTCTCGTCAACCGCCAGAGACTTCAACAACTCTGTAAAGCCCGGCTGATCAAAACCACGCGCGAGCAGTGCTTCTGGCCTAACGGCTGCAAATGGCTCAGCGCAGTCCTCAGTATGGCAACAGACTATTCGTGCCAGCTGTCTGCTCAATTGTGCCTGCTCACGGTGAGTTTCCAGCTTCTGTTGGCAGCTTCTGGCACCGCGGAAACCAAGGCTCGCAACCGAGTCGAGCTCGTTGTACAGCACGTCAAGATCCCTGTAGGCCTGCAGCAGATGACGCGCTGCAACTGGCCCCAGACCTGGTACGCCCGGTATGCAGTCAATGCTGTCACCCACCAGCCCTAGATAACAGGGGAACTGCTCTGGCCAGATGCCAAAGCGCAGCTGTATGTCATCACGGTTGCGAAAGGTCTGCGACTGAAAATCCCAGATCCTGTCCTGCTGTCGAAGCAGCAGTTGCGACAGATCCTTGTCCCGGCTGACTATGGTAACCGGCTGCTCATCAGCTGCCTTGATACATAGTGTGCCGATAATATCGTCAGCTTCAAACTGGCGACTGCCGAATGCACTTACGCCCAGGGTCTCACACAAGTGGAAACAGGCATCAAGCTGAAGCGCAAGGTTGTCGTCAGGTAACACGCGATTGGATTTGTAGGCTGGATACAGCTGGTGTCTAAAACCAGAGAACAGGCTCTGATCAAACGCCACAGCGACCAGAACCTCATCGTGACGACGCCTGAGCTGACGCAGAAAACGTATCAGAAAACGGGCGAAACCGACAAATGCACTGCGATCACTGCCATCTGTAGCGTAGGCAACTGTTGCCGGAGAGAAGTGTGCCTGAAAGATATAAATCGACGCGTCAACCAGATACAGCGGCGCGTTCATTCGCTTTTCCTGATCAGGTAGCGATAACGACCTTCGGCTTCAGTCTGATCAAGCAGCTCGTGTCCCAGGAACATGCAGAATTTTGGAACATCCCTGGTCGTGGACGGGTCGGTGGCCAGCAATTCAAGCACGTCTCCGGATTGCATGTCACGAATACGGTTGTGAAGCATCATCACAGGCTCGGGACAAAAAAGTCCCGAAGCGTCGAGGTGTTGATTGATAGGTATTTCCTTACTCATATACGCTGTATCTTTCTGTTCCGGCTCATGGCCGCCGTCCATCCGCCGCCACGATATTGCATGTTTCGCTATCGGGATCAAAGTCGATTCTGGCCTCACCCCGTTTCAGCTGCAGGCGAACCTGAGCAACCTTGTCAGCCAGCGAATAGTCGTGCCAGCCGTACTCGGTACCCTCACGCGAAACGAACTCTTCGATCAGTGCAGTCAGTGTGTCTTCAGGCAGTGCCTGCCAGGGTATATCCATAATCAGGCAACATTGATCGCCTGGATCCGGTTGAACGATTCCCGATCCAGTTTCAGGTCGCGGAATGGAAACAGACCCGTATCGGCGAGCTGCGACGGTTCCACATTGGCAATGCTGCGGAATATGTTATCAATTCGGCCCGGCCACTGCTTTTCCCATGCCTGCAGCATGGCTTTCATTTCCTGTCGCTGCATGTTGTCCTGCGTGCCGCACAGATTGCACGGGATGATCGGGAAACCGCGCAATTTTGCGTAACGCGCAATATCTTTCTCGGCAACATAGGCCAGCGGACGGATCACAATATTCTGCTTGTCGTCACTCAACAGTTTCGGAGGCATGGCTTTCAGCTTGCCACCAAAAAACATGTTCAGAAACAGCGTTTCTACGATGTCGTCCCGGTGATGACCCAATGCAATTTTGGTCGCACCAATCTGACGCGCATAGGTATACAGGTTGCCGCGCCGCAGGCGGGAGCAAAGGCCACAATAGGTTTTGCCCTCGGGTGTTTTCTCTTTCACAATCGAGAATGTGTCCTGCTCGATGATATGGTAGTCGACGCCAATCGACTCCAGATATTCAGGCAGTACATGCTCGGGGAAACCCGGCTGCTTTTGATCAAGATTCACAGCCTTGATTTTGAAATCAATGGGCGCATGTTTCTGCAGGTGCAGCAGAACATCCAGCATGGTGTAGGAGTCTTTACCGCCGCTGAGGCAGACCATGACAAAATCGCCATCCTCGATCATGTTAAAATCAGCGATGGCACGGCCAACGTCCCGTCGCAGACTCTTTCGGCAGCGATTGAGACGTTTTTCGTCCGTTTTTTGTGCGATGCCAGGCGCCTCTGATCCACACGCCAATGTGTGACTCTGACTGCCCTCAATGTATTCCACAGCTTTCACCCTCAGTAAAACGTTTTGCCGGCAGCAGCCATCTCTCTCAACCCACTGGTGGGATGATAAAGCGGTCCCAGGTCTGCATATTTGTCTGCCATCTGGCAGAACGCGGCAGCACCCATATTATCAATAAACCGCAATGCCCCGCCCCGAAACTTCGGAAAGCCCAGGCCCAGCAGCAGACCCATGTCCACCTCGACCGCAGAGCTGACAATATTGTCTTCAAGACATCGTACAGCCTCAAGACAAAGAGCAACCATCATACGCTCCTGGATCTCCGCATCCGAAAACGACTGCTGACCTGACTGCAGTGGCTGCAGCGTCTTCAATATCTGCTCATCGAAGACCTTTGTTGGTCGTCCACCGCCGCCGGACTCGTATCGATAGAAGCCCAGACCGTTTTTCTGGCCATAATGTCCCAGCTCGTATAGGTGATCGATTGCCGTTGTGAAGTCATAGCTCATTCGATCCGGGAAACCTTCCTCCATGACTTTCATGCAGTGCGAAGCGGTGTCGATACCTACAACGTCCAGCAGGTACGCTGGCCCCATGGGCCAGCCGAAGGTTTCCATGACACGATCAACTTCGCGCAGGTCTGCCCCGTCCCGCAGCAGCTGACAGAAGGCACCGAAATAGGGAAACAGGATACGGTTTACCAGAAAGCCTGGGCAGTCGTTCACAACGATGGGCATCTTGCCCAGGGACAGCGCGTAGCCAACAGTTTTGGCAATCGCAGCGTCTCCGGTTTTCTCTCCGCGAATGACTTCAACCAATGGCATCAGTGGGACCGGATTGAAGAAGTGCATGCCGCAGAAGTTCTCAGGACGCTTCAAAGCCTGGGCCAGACGAGTGATGGAAATCGTTGAGGTGTTGGAGGTCAGCACGCTGTTATCCGGCGTACTACTCTCGACTTCGGCCAACACCGCCTGTTTGACTTTGGGGTTTTCAACCACGGCCTCAACCACCAGGTCTACCTGATCGAAACCAGCATAATCCAGCGTAGGACTGATCGCAGACAGAACCTTTTTTGCCTTGGCGCTGTCCATGCGGCCTCTGTCGACCTGTTTGGCCAACAATTTGTCTGCCTCTTTCAGGCCGAGATCCAGTCCCTGCTGGGCGATATCTTTCATGATGATGGGAGTGCCACGTAAAGCCGATTGATAGGCGATACCACCACCCATAATGCCAGCACCCAGCACAGCTGCCTTTTTCACAGGACTGACGTCGCGGGAGAGCTTTTTGGCACGCGATTTCAGGAACTGGTCATTCAGGAACAGCTGAACCAGATTGCCAGCCACCTCACTGCGCGCCAGGCTTACAAAGGCCTTGTTCTCATGGCGCAGCGCATCGTCACGCTGTTTGGTAGCGCCGTCCCACATTGACTGAACGGCCGTTTCCGCTGCTGGATAGTTGCTGCCAGCGTCTTTGCGCGTTCGCGCCATGCCGGCCGAAAAAACTTTCTCAAGACTCGCCGGGCTAAGCGCAACGGGAGAGGTTTTCTGTTTGCGGCGCTCCCAGATATCCAGCTCTCCAGACAGTGCCTGCTCGATCACTTCGATGGCTGCATCTTCCAGCGCATCTGATGTCACCAGCACGTCCAGCGCGCCATCGCTGAGCGCCTGCTCCGCCTTTACGTGGCGGCCGCTGCGTACCATGTCAATTGCCGGATCAGCGCCCAGCAGACGCAAGGCTCTGACGGTGCCGCCGAAACCGGGGCAGATCCCCAGATTGACTTCCGGGAAGCCGAGCACGGCTGCCTCGCTGCCGACACGATAATCGGCCGCCAGACACAGCTCAAAGCCACCGCCCAGAGCCATGCCGTTGATCGCAGCAACCGTTGGGATGGGCAGATCTTCCAGCGCATCAAAAACGGCGTTCGCGCCTGCAACCCATTCAAGCAGTTCGGATTCAGACAACTTGAATTTGTCAGTGAACTCCTTGATATCGGCACCGACAATGTAGCTGCTTTTGCCACTGACACAAATGACACCGGTGGCATCACTGGCCGCAATGGCTTTGATGGCGGCGTCCAGCTCCGATAACATCAGTGCATTAAAAACATTGACGGAGGAGTCAGGCAGATCAAAACAGAGTCTCGCAATCCCCGACTCGAGTTTACTGACCTGTATGCCCTTGCCTTGATAAATCATTAGACTTCTCCTGCAAATATTTGTTTTATATGCTGTTTTAAAATCTTGCCCAAACACTGAATTTCGCGGCGCAATTATATGTCAATTCAGCGCCCGCCGCAGTGCTTCCGGCTTGTCAGTTGCTGTCGCCCAGGCGGTCAAGCTGATAATCGCCTGACAGCACACGCCCCCACCAGGTGGCATTTTCAAGGTACCACTTCACCGTACTGCGTAATCCGCTCTCAAAGGTTTCTCTCGGCACCCAGCCTAACTCTCGCTGGATTTTGGACGCGTCTATCGCATAGCGCAGATCGTGACCCGGCCTGTCCTTCACGAACGTAATCAGACTGGCATGCGGCGTGACTGGCGACTGTGGGTGAAGCTCATCCAGCAGTTCACAGATCGCTTTAACAACATCGATGTTCTGTTTCTCATTGTGACCGCCGATATTATAGGTCTCACCGGGTATGCCCTGCCGCACGACCAGATGGAGAGCCCTGGCATGATCCTCAACATGCAGCCAGTCACGCACCTGTTTTCCGTCACCGTAAACTGGCAGGGGTTTACCGTGTATGGCGTTCAGAATGATGTGGGGTATCAACTTCTCTGGAAAATGATAGGGACCGTAATTGTTCGAGCAGTTAGTGACGATGACAGGTAAACCGTAGGTTCGACGCCAGGCTCTGACCAGATGGTCTGAACTGGCCTTGCTGGCGGAGTAAGGGGAGCTGGGCGCATACGGTGTCGACTCGGTAAACAGCTCATCAGGCCCTTCAAGGTCGCCATAGACCTCATCGGTCGAGATGTGATGAAAACGGAACTGTGATTGCCGATCCTCAGGTAGCTGATTCCAGTACGAGCGCACAGCTTCAAGCAGGGTATATGTCCCCACAATGTTGGTTTCAATAAAGGCAGCCGGACCATCTATCGATCTGTCCACATGACTCTCGGCCGCCAGATGCATCACTGCATCGGGCTGGAAGTCTGCAATCAATTGATCCATTGCCTGCCGGTCACAGATGTCCTGCTGTGCAAACTGGTAACGGGGATCGGCGCTGACAGCGGCCAGCGACTCCAGGTTGCCTGCATAGGTCAGCTTGTCGACATTCAGGACGACGTCCGAGCTGTGCTCGATGATCTGCCGCACGACGGCTGAGCCGATAAATCCCGCTCCGCCAGTGACCAGTATGCGTAACGATTTTTCCATGTTGTTTGTTTGCTCCCTACCCTTTCTACTTAATTCGGACGCCATGAGACCTGTTCCCGGACACGCTGCTGACTGCCGCTGATTCAACAGCTGCGTTCACTTCAGGCACGCTCTCCAGAACTTCATCAGTCTGGATGGTCGAAAGGCAGGCATATGCCTGACGACAATGGTGGCGTGTACAGTCGCTCAGGCAAACATGCCGGTGCTGAATGACCCTTGTCTGTGGACCTAGCGGCCGCCATATGGCCTCGATTGTGGGACCGAAGATTACCACACCCGGCAAGCCCAGCGCAGAGGCCAGATGCGAAGGGCCGCTATCGTTTCCGACAATAAAGGCGGCAGCGGCAAACAATTCGGCCAGTGATTTGAGATCAAGGCGGTCACAAAGGTCTGTACACTGTCTGTAGCTCTCTCCCAAACCCGCCAGCACGGCTCTGTTGAGCGCTGCGTCACCGGCGCCGGCACCGATTAAAACCACATGGTAGCCACGTTCAATGACACGCAAAGCCAATTCAATAAAACTGGCGACCGGCCATATTTTATAGTGTTTACTTGCGCCGGCGTGAATGATGAACAGCGGTCGATCACATTGTCCGGATTTCAGGTCAGGTACTTGAGCGGTGACGCTCGACAACACTGGGTAGGCCTTGTCACGGGGAACTGGCAGCGCAAGCTTGCTAAAGATTTCCCGGTAAGCGAACCAGATCGACCTTTCTCCGGCAGCTCGATTGGCACGTTCAACCTGCAGATATTTGTGAAAACCAAACTGGTAACGCGCTTCAGTACTGCTGACCCTGAACCTGGCGGCCGAAAGATGAGCAAGACGGTGACTGACCGAGTCTTCTTCAATTGTGAAGGCGAGGTCCGCCTGAAATCTTCTGATAGAGCGCACACACGCGAGCCATGCCCTGGCAGCTTTCAGGCGCTGCCGGCGAGCCTTGAGCAACTGTCGGGGATAATATACAAAGTGCACACCGGGTGCCTGAAAGGCTGGCTCGAAAAGCTCCCGAAAACCGCTATCCAGCACCAGCAGCAGCTCGATTCCTTCATCGGCGCAATATGAAACCAGATGTTGAATATGCTGACCTGACAGCAGCAGATTGCCTAAGAACTTGGTGGGATTGATCAGCGCTATTCTTCGACCACGCTGCATCCAGACAGGGTTCATTATCTTGTTTGTATCTGCGGTCAAATCAACATCGCCCACTGTCTCAGCTCATTTGCTGGTATGTCTAAAAACGGGATTCCAGTGCTCATCGGCCATATCTGCCTGCGTACGGATACGCTCAAGGTAAAGCTCATAGAGCTGAATGTTGGATTCCGGGTGAGCCTTCTCCACCAGCATGGCGAGTATATCAGCCGCCTCCTCGCCCTGTCCCTGACGATAATGATCCAGTGCTTTGTTGAACTGTTCTACCTGATCGATTTCACCCTGAGACAGTATGTCCCTGTGCGCTACAGGTTCAAACAGCTTGACCGGCTTTTCGCGGCCAGACACCGTAACCAGATCGATATCACGCCAGACTATCCGGTTGTCAGGATCTGCAGCAACACGTGTCTGCTCACTGATAAGCGCCGCAACATTGTAGAAACGTGTCAGGCCTTCCAGCCGGGCAGCAAGATTGACTGCATCCCCGATCACGGTGTAATTGAGTCGGTCTGATGAGCCTATGTTGCCGGCAACGACATGCCCTGTGTGCACGCCAATTCGAACAGAAACGGAGACCGGGAACTCATAGGCACGCAGCATTTCGTTGATAGCAGGCAGCTCAGCCTGCATTGCCATCGCACACTCCAGAGCCCGCTGGTGGTCGTCAGCGTGAGAAACAGGAGCACCGAACACTGCCATCACAGCATCCCCGATAAATTTGTCAACGATACCACCGTGCTTATCCACAACACGGCATAGCCCCTCAAGGCAGGTATTGAGCACTGAGATCAGTTGCTGTGGGGGAACCCGCTCGCCCAGGGCGGTAAAACCCGCGATGTCTACGAACAGAATGCTTACTTCTCTGTCCTCGCCGCCAAGCTCAATCCGTCGACTGAGAAGTTCATCCGCAACCCCTTGGGAAACTACTTTGCCGAGCAGATCCCTGACCTTCTCTTTTTCTGCCAGCCCGTTGGCCATACGCTCGACTGCGCGCTCCAGCTCGCCTACTTCATCTTTACCAGTCACCACCCTGTCGCCGTCAGCCAGTTGATACTGGCCTCGCTCAATCTGTTCCACGCGCGTGGCAAGCCGTAGAACCGGACGGGTAAAACCTCTGGCCAGCACAAACACTGCCAGTAGACTAATGCTGACAATAGCAATCGAAAAGTCCAGCAGGCGTTGCTGCAATACCTGCAGGTTCTCCTGATTCTCCCGGTACGATCGCTGTACTACTGCGAGAATGGCTGGCGTCTCGGCATCCCCACTTGCCAGTTGTCGTACCTGGGCGCCATAACTTTCCGTTGCCAGGCTTACACGCTGAGTCTCGTTCATCCGCGACGGATCGAGGCGTTCCGCCAGCAGACGGCGGTTGTCCCCTTCGAGACTGGAAGCAACCACTTCCAGTGCAGCCGCAGTTGCCTGAGCAGGACGATGCCGCAGTATGGATATCTCGGATGCCGTGCTGCGTCGTATCTCCCTGACAAAACTCTCATCCAGCGGAAATCCGGCGAATATCCAAGCTACAGGTTGCGGCAGCATGAGAGGTACAACAGTGATTTGATAAGGCACCTCCCCTACGATCAATATCCGGTCGCCCTGTCCCTCTGGATGAGTGACCGCATTGTCCACTACCGCTCGCCAGTCAGCCGGTAAAGACGAAAAGCCCTGATCATGCGTATCGATAATGACTCTGCCCTGCATGTCACTGATGAGCATAAGATCAGCTGCCCCCTGAGAGCGGGCAAGCAAATTGGTAGCCGCGTCGCGAATGGTCATTGGGTCTGCGGCACCAAAGGCGTTACGGAAGCCCCAGTCACGCGTGAGTGCATTACTGATGGTAAGAAGTGTGTTTTTGTGGGATTCGACACTGTAGTCAAACACCTGAGTGCCGATATTCAGGTATGAGTTGATCGTTCGATCGGTATAGCGCAGGTTCTCCTGCTCTACAAACCAGTAGATGACGGCGAGAACCGGCAGTATCAGTACCAGGAGAAACAATATCAATCGCGAACGAATGCTGGTCAGGCTCATGAACTGCCACTTGGAAGACTTATGGGCATTTACCCGGTGCATTATCCTGTTATATCGTAGGGGAGTCACGTTTTGTGAACGAAATCAAACTGGAATTAATCATGACAAGACGGTATTTGGCTTGTTTCTCCGCTTTCTGCCCCACCGCACGCAGTCTCATAAACTCACTGGCACTTGTTATCGCCTTCTGGATGGCCGCGGTCCCCTATAGCCATGCACAGCTCAATATCGTGTTTATCGATACCGACGGCAACCCTGTCAACGATGTCATCGCCGAGCTGCAGGTTTCCCAAATAGACACGGTCCCGCAGGAGATTGGCGTGATGGACCAGGTCAACCGGACCTTCGTGCCGAATATTCTGCTCATAGCCCGGGGACAACAGGTTCGATTTCCAAACAGTGATAACGTAAGGCACCACGTTTATTCCTTTTCGGATGTCAGACAGTTCTCGACGCCACTTTATGCCGACGAGGAGGTCGATCCCATCCTGTTCGACCAGGCTGGCGTTGCAACACTCGGCTGCAATATTCACGACAGTATGGTCGCCTACGTATATGTCTCTGAGTGGCAGGATCGTTACCAGAGTGACGAGCTGGGCAGAATCAGTCTGGATAACACCGGGGCCGATGTCATCCATGTATGGCACCCCTGGCTGCAGACACCCGGAAACCGGCAGGAGATTCCACTCACAGGCGCTTCCAATAACCAATTGACCATAGAACTGGATGTAAGAGATCCATCTCAGGTATTCGGCTTCCGGGCCATTCGCGAGGAGAATAGCTGATGCCAATGTTGCCCAAAGAACGCAATTTGCGAACGGGACGTTCAGAGAGCACTAGTCGCTGGCTGCTTCTGCCCCTGCTTGGCATCATGAGCGCTGGCTTTGCGATGACAGCCTCAGCACAGTTACTGGAAACTGCTGGCAGGCAGGGAAAAATCAAAGGCACTGGGGCCGTGAGCAGCATTTCAGGCGCCTCGGGAGGTGGTCTTACCCCTTGGGCTACACTGGGCACCTACGCGAGCGACGGGCAGCAGGGAATCAATATTTTTCAATCACGGGCGTCGGTCGATGACTATTCACTGGATGTGGTCGGTGGTGCCTTCAACTACGACGACAGAGTTGAGGTTGCATACGCCAAACACGACTTCGAAATAGAAGCCGCCGGACTCCACATCCGCCAGGACAAGATTTCTGCACGATACAAGCTGCACGGCGACATCATTTACGGCAACGCCCCCCAGATTACCATCGGCATTGAACATGGCCGACTTCGCGACAAGGCCGTGGCGCGAGCAGTTGGGGCCGAGCATACTGCTGGAACCGATTTTATTATCAGTGCAGGCAAGGTCTGGCTGGACGGTATTGCCAACCGGAGCACCTTGCTCAATGTGAATGTCCGATACGGTGAATCGAACCAGTTTGGTATTCTCGGTTACGGTGGTGATGTTAGTGGCAATAAATTTACCACTGAAGTTGCCGCCGCCATGTTTCTAACCCGCAGCATCGCCATCGGGGGCGAGTTCAGGCAAAAAGGCGACTACCTGTCCGCATTGAACGAGGACCATGCTCGAGACCTTTTCATCGCATGGTTTCCAAATAAACACCTGTCGGTAACCGGAGCCTGGATCGATCTGGGTGACATAGCTGGTGCTACTGATCAACGCGGATATTACATCTCAGTGCAGGCAACCTTATGAAACGATTCATTCAGTTACTGCTGACGCCAGGTATCAGGGCGGCTCGCAAAGCACAGATACTGACGACTTTACTGATGGCAATGGCGCTGGGCGCCTGTGCCAGCAATCAAACTGACAAAACCCTGTATGACGATCTAGGTGGGCAGCCAACAATTGACAGGATTGCTGATGAGTTCATCGTGGAAATTGCATACGACGATCGAGTATTCCCGCGCTTTGCCGATTCAAACGTGCAACGTTTCCGCGAGAAAATCATCGAGCATTTTTGCATGATTGCAAATGGCCCCTGCGTCTATACCGGTGACTCGATGGTGCAGACCCATGCCGGCATGAACATCAGTGAGGCCGAGTTCAATGCAGTCGTGGAAGATCTTATCGCCGCCATGGATACTGTTGGTGTCGACATTGGCACACAGAACCGCCTGCTTGCCAGGCTTGCTACACTTCGCCCTCAGATCGTTGGTATCTGAGTTTCTGTAGATGGTTGCCGCGAAAGCCACGTGCCTGCGCAAAGCGCTCGAGTTTTGCCCAAGCCAGGGTGCCAGGTTCCGGTAGGGGCTTACCGAAACGTTTGCAGACTACTTTTTGTAGATTCGACACCCACTCATTTTCATCAATGCCCAGCTCCTGAGAACTAATGTCATCCGGCACCCCTGCATTTTTGAGATGCGAGAAAATATACTGCGGCCCATAACCTTTGTTGAAACGGGCACGCACATAGGACTCAGCGAAACGTTGATCAGACAGCAAACCATCATCCTGAAGAGTGGACAACACTGACTCCAGCAGCTGCTTTTCTGTTTCCGGGAATTTTTCAGTAAGCTTGCGCCGAAGCTCACTTACACTGTGTTCCCGTCGCGCCAGATAATCCATGGCGCGACGGCGTAAAGACACAGCAATCTTGCGGGTCTGATCGTCAGTCGACATCAGCGTCCTGCAACTCCTCCTGATCGCTGCCGCTCAACAGGGCATTTCCGCCAAGAAGCTGGGCTCGAATTTTGGTTTCCAACTCAGTGGCCAAAGCAGGATTTTCTTCAAGATAGACCGCAACATTCTTCTTGCCCTGCCCGATCTTGTCGCCATTGTAGGCGTACCACGCACCTGACTTGTCGAGCAGGTTGAGTTTGACACCCAGGTCGATAATCTCTCCCATACGATAGATGCCCTTGCCGTACATGATCTGAAATTCTGTCTGACGGAATGGCGGCGCCACTTTGTTTTTGACCACTTTCACGCGCGTCTCGTTACCAACGACCTCATCGCCTTCCTTGATGGAGCCGATGCGGCGGATATCGAGGCGCACCGAGGCATAGAATTTGAGCGCGTTACCACCAGTGGTAGTTTCAGGCGAACCAAACATGACACCAATTTTCATTCGGATCTGGTTGATGAATATGACCAGGGTGTTTGAATTCTTGATGTTGGCAGTCATTTTGCGCAGGGCCTGCGACATCAGACGCGCCTGCAGTCCCATATGACTGTCACCCATCTCGCCTTCAATCTCGGCCTTGGGAGTCAGGGCCGCAACCGAGTCCACAACAACAACGTCAACCGCACCGGAACGTACAACCATGTCACAGATTTCCAGTGCCTGCTCACCAGTGTCGGGCTGGCTGACCAGCAGATTCTCCACATCAACGCCCAGATTGCCCGCATAAATCGGGTCCAGTGCGTGCTCGGCATCGATAAATGCACAGGTTCCTCCGGCCTTTTGACACTCAGCAATAACCTGCAGTGTCAGAGTCGTCTTACCTGAAGATTCCGGGCCGTAAATCTCGACGATGCGTCCTCTGGGAAGTCCGCCAATACCCAACGCCACATCGAGGCCCAGTGAACCAGTGGAAATGGCCGGTATTGCTTCACGTCCCTTGTCTCCCAGACGCATCATTGAGCCTTTGCCGAATTGCCGCTCGATTTGCGATAATGCGGCGCTCAGCGCTTTTTCCTTGTTGGGATCTCGATTCTGTGCATCAGCCATTGCTTGTATCCTGTTGTTAAAATTAGTTGTTGAAAATTAAATACCGGACTTGTCAGGTATTAAAGCAGACATATACTGTATATTCAACCAGTAGTATTAAAAATTAAGCTTCCTGCAGCCATTCCAGCAGCCCACCCAGTGCCGCAATCACAGCCTGTCGCCGTATCTGTTCACGATCTCCATCATAAACCTGACAGGATGTGCGCATCTCGACATTGTCTCTGCTGCCACGGCAGGCCCAGGCTATCCAGACAGTGCCGACCGGTTTTCGCTCGGATCCACCACCGGGACCGGCAATACCACTGGTGGCGATCGCGAAATCTGCGGCAGAAGCCTTGAGGGCGCCCGTCGCCATATGACGCACGGTCGGTTCGCTCACAGCTCCCGGCGCCTGTTCGCCTTCCAGGCACTCCAGTGGCACTTCCAGCAGGCGATGCTTGGCAGCGTTGGCATAGGTAACCAGCCCAAGACCAAACCAGCCGGAACTTCCGGGTACATCCGTCAGCGCGTGAGCAAGGGCACCACCGGTGCAGGATTCGGCAACGGTAACGGACTGACCACGTCGGGAAAGTTCTCGGCCTATTGATTCAGCCAGCATGTAGATTTCGTTATCCATGCGCCGAAGTCTAACATCAATAAAGCGGTCTGCCGCATCACTTTGCAGTGCCCGCAGCCAACGCTGTTCGATGCCTCTCAGGTCTGCTAATCTGTGCCGCTTGCGAATGCAGTGATTCGACAGCGACGCCTGCAGATACCGATTGAAAGAATTTTGGCACCAGTACCCGTGACTCTCAAACCCCAGACAACAGCGCCTGTGATTCCAGAAAAAGACCTTCAGTCCCATACGCCGATGATGCAGCAGTTTTTGCGAATCAAGGCACAGCAGCCAGATCATTTGCTGTTCTACCGTATGGGCGATTTTTACGAACTTTTCTACGATGACGCCACTCAGGCTGCGGAGCTTCTGGACATCACACTGACAGCCCGGGGCAATTCCAACGGCAAACCCATCCCGATGTGCGGCGTCCCGTATCATTCAGCGGAGCGCTACCTGGCAAGACTCGTGGAACTGGGTCGCTCCGTCGCTATCTGTGAGCAGATCGGTGACCCGGCCACCTCAAAGGGCCCGGTTGAGCGACAGGTCGTCAGAATTGTCACACCGGGTACCGTCAGCGACGAAGCATTGTTAAAGGAACGCAGCGACTGCGTGCTGCTGGCAGTGACAGGCGTTCAGGATCATGGCGGCGCAGAGCACTTCGGTCTGGCATGGATGGATATCAGTGCCGGGCGCTTTCATGTCTGCGAAGCTGGCAGTCAGGAGTCCCTGTTGGCGGAACTCGAGCGAATCAGACCCGCTGAAATCCTCTACAACGATGCTGTCGAATTCCCGACAGCTGTTACCCAGCGTTCCGGCGCCCGCCGACGCCCTGTCTGGGAGTTTGATGCCGACAGCTGTCACCGGCTGCTGACCAGCCATTTTCAGACTCGTGACCTGCGTGGCTTTGGCTGTGAACACCTGCCACTGGCCATTCAGGCGGCGGGCGCCCTGCTCAGCTATGCAAAAGACACGCAACGATCCAGCCTGCCGCATATGCAGCGTCTGAGCGTTGAACAGCCCGACGACGCACTGATCCTCGACGCTGCAAGCCGCAGAAACCTGGAAATCGATCGCAATCTCGGCGGCGGTAGCACCAATACACTGATGTCGGTAGTGGATCGCACCATGTCACCGATGGCGAGCCGATTGCTTAATCGCTGGCTCAACAGGCCGCTCCGAGATCGGCATGGCCTTCAGCTACGTCAACAGGCGGTCGCGGAGCTGCTGGCGGACTATCGATTTGAGACACTGCAGCCGATTCTCAAGCAGATTGGCGACACTGAGCGAATCCTGGCCAGGGTAGCTTTGCGATCAGCGCGTCCCCGCGACCTGGCCAGACTGCGCGACGCCCTGTCGGCACTGCCAGAACTGCAGGCACAGCTGCGGCCGATCCTCGCGCAGCGAGAGACGCCTCAGCTGGTAAACCTGCAAACAACAATCGCGGAGTTCCCGGAACTGGCGGAACTGTTGACGCGCTCAGTCATTGATAACCCCCCTGTTGTCATCCGTGAAGGTGGTGTCATCGCCGAGGGCTATGACGCCGAACTTGATGAGCTGCGGGCCCTCAGCAGCAATGCCGGGCAGTACCTGGTTGATCTTGAAGTACGTGAAAAACAGAGAACCGGCCTCAGTACCCTCAAAGTCGGTTACAACCGAGTACATGGCTACTACATTGAAGTCAGTAAATCCCAGGCAGCGGAAATGCCTGCTGAATTCCAGCGCAGGCAGACGCTCAAGAATGCGGAGCGGTTCATTACACCCGAACTGAAAACCTTTGAGGACAAGGTTCTGAGTGCCAACAGCAAAGCCCTGGCGAGAGAGAAGGCACTTTATGACGAGTTGCTGGAGCGGGTGGCGACGCAATTGTCTGAACTTCAGGACAGCGCGCAGGCTCTGGCCGAGCTGGATGTGCTGTGCAATTTTGCCGAGCGCGCCCTGAATCTGGATTGGGCGCAACCGCAACTGACCGAAGAAAGCGGGATTGCCATCGAACAGGGGCGTCACCCGGTTGTTGAACAGGTCCTGGAAACCCAATTTGTCGCCAATGACACCTCACTGGGTGAATCGCACGACATGCTTATCATTACCGGCCCGAATATGGGTGGTAAATCGACCTATATGCGCCAGACAGCCCTGATCGTGCTGCTGGCATATTGCGGCAGTCATGTGCCAGCAAGAGCCGCTCGCATAGGACCAGTTGATCGCATCTTCACTCGCATTGGTTCATCCGACGACCTTGCGGGGGGGCGTTCCACATTTATGGTGGAAATGACGGAGACCGCCAACATTCTGCACAACGCCACGGCACAGAGCCTGGTACTGATGGATGAGGTCGGACGCGGCACCAGCACTTTTGACGGGCTTTCGCTGGCCTGGGCCAGCGCCGTATACATCGCTGAACAGTTACGGGCAATGACACTGTTCGCGACGCACTATTTTGAGCTGACTGTGCTGGCTGATCAGTACCCGGCCATCGGTAACGTTCACCTGGACGCTACCGAACACGCCAACGGCATCGTCTTCATGCACAGCGTCAAACCGGGACCAGCCAATCAGAGTTACGGTCTGCAGGTGGCGCAACTGGCAGGTATTCCCGCAGAAGTGATCCAGCGGGCCCACCACAAGCTGCATGAGCTCGAACAGCAGGCGCTGCGTTCCAAGGATGCCGTCATGGACGCAGCCGACAACAGCCCTCCCAGTGGGAAGCGCCAAACACAGGCTGCCGCCAGCAAAAACCCGGCACAGAATGATCTTTTTGCACCGCAGCATCACCCGGCCCTGGAACTGCTGTCGGCCGCAGATCCGGACGCGCTGACACCGAGGCAGGCACTGGAGCTGATCTATCGTCTGAAGAAGCAGCTGCCGGGAACATGAAAACCCTCCTTGGCCCGGACGCCCCAGGTGACTTATAATGCCGCTTCACTTTTGACGCTGCACCGATTCAACAGGACTGGAATACAACATGACATTTGTAGTCGGCGAAAACTGCATTAACTGCAAACACACAGATTGCGTGGAAGTCTGCCCAGTGGACTGCTTCTATGAAGGCCCTAATTTCCTGGTCATTCACCCGGATGAGTGCATCGATTGCGCGCTGTGTGAGCCAGAATGTCCAGTAGATGCCATATTCGCTGAAGACGAGCTACCAGACGACCAGAAGCAGTTTCTGGAACTGAATGCGGAACTGGCAGAAAAATGGCCCAACATCACCCAGATGAAGCCACCGATGGAAGAAGCCGAAAAGTGGAATGGCGTCCCAGGAAAGATTGAGCACCTGGTCAAGTAAATCCGCCTGACTGCCGGCTTTCCAGCGCCTGGATCAACAGGCGCTGAACAGCCGCCGCAACATCAAAAAAATACCGAAATATCACATCCTTCCGAACTCGCCATGCTACGCAGGCGTCGGATCGCCTCCAGCTGCAGCTGCCTGACACGTTCGCGCGTCAAACCCACTTCCCTGCCGACGTTCTCAAGCGTATCGGCCTGATGGCCCAGCAAACCGAAACGGCGGATGATCACCTCACGTTGTCGCTCAGCTAGCGCCGCCAGCCAACGATGCAGGGTCAGCTGACGGGTACTGGCATGCAGTCTTTCCATCGGATCAGCGGAATTTGCCGCATCAATATCATCGCTCGCCACTTCGTCAGGATCTGGGGGACACTCTGTTGAGTCGAAGCTCGATTCATGACAGTCAAGCAGTGCATCCAACTGTGCCAGCGGTTTGCATAGCGCCTCAGCCAACTCGGCGCGACGTGGCTGACGCCCAAGCTCTGCGCCAAGTTCGCGCTCTGTCCTGAGACACAGACTGATTTCCTTGATGATATGCACAGGCAGACGCACATTGCGCGCGTAGTTCATGATCCCTCTCTCCACGTTCTGCTTGATCCACCAGGTTGCATAAGTAGAGAAACGGTAGCCTCGCTCCGGATCATATTTGTCGACAGCCCGAATCAGGCCAAGATTACCCTCTTCCACCAGATCCAGGAACGCCAGGCCGCGGCTGCGGTATTTGCGCGCAACACTCAGCACCAGCCTGAGATTGTGGCGGATCATTTCCCCGCGACTGAACATGTCCCCCTGACGTGCAGCACGCGCCAGTTTGACCTCATCGTCGTAGCTAAGCAGATTGATTGGAGTGACTTCACGAATGTAAGCGGATTCGGCATCCAATGCCGCAGAACGATATTCCATTACCTTGTTTTCCCCCTGATAGCATCTTTACAAGACCGCGCTCTTAAACGATCGATTGTTAAACGAACGATCGTTAAGCTATCACACGAGAGGATCGGCGCAAGGCCGGAGCGACACAATACTGGATCAGCCGGTTTAAATTGTGCGCAATCTCACAAAACAAGAAATACGCTGCTTCTTCTATCGCGAAGGAAGAAAACCGGTGGGGTCACTGGGTTTACCATCGACACGAACCTCGAAATGCAGCAGATCGCGTCCATCCGGGCCAGTGCCAATCTCTGCTATTTTATCGCCACCACGCACACTGTCGCCCTCACCCACCAGAACGCGACTGTTGTACATATAGGCGCTCAGGTGACGCGCACTGTGACGCAGGATGACCAGATTACCGGCACCCTGGATACCCTGCCCGGCATACACAACATCACCATCAGCAGCGGCGTATACTGGATTCCCCCGGGCACCAGCGATGTTGATACCACGGCGCGCCTGGGTGTCAGAGAAGGTACTTAACAGACGACCATCTGCAGGCCATTGCCATTGAACCCCATCCAGAGTTCTGGTGTTGATGCTTCCGGTGCGCCTGGCCGCAACAGATTCGCTGGGGCGCTGACCTTCCGAGCTGGCAATATTCTCACCAGCAGGTGATGCTGGAATGTCTGGCATGTTCGACAAAGCAGAGCTGGCTATTGCCTGGTCACTGACGATCAGCCGCTGACCAGGAAAAATGGTATAGGGCGGATTAAGGTTATTTACCAGGGCAACGGTTCTGACATCGAGATTATGGGTCCAGGCTATTGAGTAAAGAGTGTCGCCACGCGCTACAACATGCACTGCGCCAGGAGTCGGGCTCTGATTTGCAGCTGCCGCTCGGTCGGCAGCTGAGCTAACTGACTGCTGCTGAACCGGCGTGGAACTCTGCACATTCGATGAGGACAGTGGCGCCGGCGATGGGGCCGAAGGGCTCTGAGAAGATGAACTGCCCGCCGTCGAAGTATCGCTTGAAACCCTCCTTACACCACCGCCAATGGCAACCGGGCGAACCACAGTGGCAGCCGAGCCCACCTGCCCCTGACTGGTGCTGGCGCTCTGCGGGGCTGGCGAAGCCGTTGCGGGATTCCGTGCAACGCCGCTGCCACTCTGGCCGCTGCTGAGGATTTCCGCGCGCTGACGCTCAAGGTTGTTACTTCTGTCATCGACAGGCGCTTCATAGCTGCTGCTGCATGCCACCAGGAATGAAAGTGCTCCCGCCAGGCTCCACTGCAACCAGCCACGCTGGCGCGCCCCCTGGGCAACTCCGATGTACGACATACCACTCTCCTGCAGACTCACTGCGATGGAAGCTGTTGAGGCCGTCTGTTTACGGCACTGTGTGTATTTTGACGGTATTTTATTATGCGCGCGAGTTATTGTTTATGCGCGTTGAGTGTAGCGGGCAAACAACACAATGACAGCCGCACCAAGCCCTGACAGGGCCACAGCAAGCAGCTGCCCGCTTACGCCAGCGCTCGCAACAAGCTCATTGCCAGGCCACAAAACGATCAGCGAAGCTGCCAGCATACCCGTCAGGACTGCATAAGTCTGTTCGCGATAATAGTAGAAAGTCAAAGACAGCACATGCGAGAAGGACAATAGTCCAATTGCACAGCCGGCAGCAAAAACAGCGATTACCGGCAGGTTGAAGTCACGCAGTGCATCCAGCACATACTCATAAACGCCCAGCAACAGCAGAATGAAGGCACCCGAGATGCCCGGCAGTATCATGGCACAGATGGCAATCAGACCACTGAAAAAAATATATACCAGCGAATCGCTGCCCGCTGCTGGATTAAGCAGCGCCGTCAGCCCTGTCACTGCGAAACCCAGACAGAACAACAGGACTTTTATCATCGACCACATACCCACCTGCTTGTTCAGCAGCCAGGATGAGGCCAGGACCAGTCCCATGAAAAAAGCCATCACCAACATAAAGTGATGTTCCAGCAGATAAAGCACCAGATTTGCCATCAACAGCAGACTGCCAAGAATGCCCAGTCCCAGCGACAACAGAAACGCTCCATCGATGTGAGTCCAAAGTGCTCGCGGCCCCTGCTTCCAGAGCAGGCTGAGCGCCACCGGATTGCAGCGACGCAGGGCGTTTACCAGCTGCTCATAGATCCCGGTGATTACCGCGATGGTGCCACCCGATACGCCCGGTACAGCGTCGGCAACTCCCATCGCCATTCCTTTCAGAAATACCGACAATCTGGCCCTGGCACTGGTTTCTCTGGGGAACGACATTCAGTACTGAACCTGTCCAATATAAAGTGGGACGAAATTAACGGCTTCCAGCACCTGAGTGTGAAACTCATCACCCTGTCGCTGAATCAGACGCAGCTCCTGGCTGCCTTTTTCACGCCCTACTGGTATCACCAGTCGTCCACCGTCAGCCAGCTGCTCAAGCAGCTCGGCAGGTACATGCTGAGGGGCAGCGGCAGCCACGATAGCATCAAAGGGGCCATGCTCAGGCCAGCCCAGGCTGCCATCATCATGTTTGCTGCGTACATTCCTGATCTTCAGCAAGCCAAGATTTTTTCTGGCTTTATCCAGCAGCGGCTGAATTCTCTCGACTGTCCAGACACGATCTGCCAGTTGCGCAAGGATGGCTGTCTGATACCCACAGCCTGTTCCGACCTCCAGTACACGCGGCAATTTACTGCCATCACTGGCGCGGCCAGCCAATACGGCTTCGGTCATTCTGGCCACTACGTAAGGTTGCGATATGGTCTGGTTGTAACCAATTGGCAGTGCAGTATCTTCGTAGGCCCGGTGAGCCAGTGCTTCATCCAGAAATATATGTCGCGGCGTCGTTCGCATGACATCCAGTACCGCCCAGTTCTTGATACCGCGATCCAGCAGAGACGCAATCATGCGTTCCCTGGTACGTTGTGATGTCATGCCAATTCCGGCGAGATTTATGGTATTCACTGCTTACCTGCAAAAATGTTGTTGGTTCTTTACGCCTGACTATAGTCGAGCAGTTCGTGCAGCACCGCTGTTGCAAAACAACCCGCGGGAAGTTCAAAACTCAGCTCCAACTGGTCGCTGTCAAAAAAGCGATAGTGTAAACGCTTGACCGGCAAGCGCAAGCTACGCCTTTGCTGTTCCAGGCCTGCTCTCTCGAGACCATGGCACAGTGTCGGCCAGCGCAGACAGCATGCCTGCTCCAGAGCCCTGGTTCCACCCAGGCTGCGCAATGCTCCCTTTCCCCACAGTGGTCCGGTAGGATGGATATCCATGCGAGACAGTCGTTCAGGCAAGGCCGGATCTTCGCTATCAGCCAGGAAAACGCTGCCGGTCCCGTCGAGATTCATCACATCACCATCGAGCAGCGAATCCCAGTTGCCCTGCTGGACGCGCGCGGCCAATACCGCGTTGAACAGAGAGGATCTTGCAGCGGAAAGCCACATGCTGCGTTGTGTTCGTGAAGCCCGGGGAACCCGATTTTCTTCAGAACGCTTTGCCAAAGTATCAAGATAGGCAAATGCATTTTCTATATTGTCGAAACCAAAACGCTGTTCACCAAAATAGTTGGGAACACCCTGACTGGCAATGCTTTGCAGGCGGCTGGACAATAACAACTCGGGCGAAGAATCTGTTCCGCATTTTGACCGGAGGCCTGTCAGTCGCAGCCGAAAATGATTCGCCCCATGACTACCGCGGCGCAGTTTGCGGCTATTGCGGCTGACAGCAAGAATTTTCAGGTTATCGCTGTCCAGTTCTTGAATAATGGACTCGGACAAGGATTTATCGTGAATGCTGAACCACTGGCTGCACACTCCTTGCTTGTCTTTTAGCCCGGAGTAGCTGATTCGCTTTAACGGCACACCGGTAACTTCGGTTATGCGCTGGGCAACATCAAGGGTTGTCAGCATCGTTTTTTGTACCTGCACCCAGACATGTTCGCCCTGCCCGGTGCAATTGAATCCAAGCACTTCATCGACAACAAAATCGCCTGGTGTCTTTTTAAAGACACCTGTTACCTCTGTTGCGCCCAGCGCATGAGGCAACCGCGCCATCAATGCAATGAGATCTGCCTGTTCCGCCTCAGTAACAACGCCCTCGGCCTGTTCGTTGTGAAGATCAGTCACGGGCAAGCAAAACCACTGCGTATGCCTCGATACCCTCTCGGCGACCTACAAACCCCATACCCTCAGTAGTTGAGGCCTTGACATTGACCGCACTGACAGGCAATTCCAGCAGCCCGGCAATGACCTCACACATGCCGGGTATGGACGCGGCCATTCTGGGCGTCTGCGCAAGAATTGTAGAGTCGAGGTTGACCAGTTGCCAGCCATCCTCGCGCGCCATCTGGAAAACAGATGATAGCAGCCGTCGACTATCGGCGTTGCGGAAAGACTCATCATTGTCCGGAAAATGTCGACCAATATCACCTTTGCCAATAGCGCCAAGAATGGCATCACAGACAGCGTGCAACAGTACGTCACCGTCGGAGTGTGCCAGCAGGCCCCTGTCATGCGGCACCTGTACGCCACCAATCATTAAGGGTCTTCCGTCATGTGGTTCGGCAAACCTGTGTGCATCGTAGCCGTGACCGACTCGTATATTGCTAAATACCGACATTCATCAATTCCTGTCTTTGACTGTCTGTTGACCAGCTGTAATGGCCTGCGCCTGCAGAATCAGCTCGGCCAACGCCAGGTCTTCGGGGTAGGTAATTTTGATATTGTCTTTACTGCAGGGAACAAGAACCGGCTTAAGGCCTGCAAGCTCCATGGCAGATGATTCATCAGTGATAAGCTCACCGCGGGACTCACTCTGCTGCAGTGCCGCTATCAAATCCGCTACCCGAAACAATTGTGGTGTACATGCTGCCCACATTTCACGCCGATCGACCGTATTGGCAACACAGGCAATCTTCTCTCCGGCGCCTCCGACAGTATCCTGAGCTTTCTTCAATGTGTCAGAGACGACCGTTGCCAGCAGGCCGCCTGGCGCGTGATCTGTCAGGCAGGCTTCAATCAGACGATTGACATCCGTTGTCCGGACGCAAGGTCGTGCAGCGTCATGGACCAGCACCCAGTCATCCCCACTGGAACGCGCCGCGATATCGCACAGACCTGACAGAACGCTTTGCCAGCGCTCGCTGCCACCCTGGCTGATATGAATAGGGGTTTTAATTCTCGATGCGAGGGAATCGGCTATGCTGCGCCCCGTAGCATCGTCTGATGACAGCACCAGCTGCAGGCTCGACAGGCCTTCGGTCGAAGCCATGCGCAAGAGACTGTGTTCAAGAACGGTTTTACCCTGGAGGAGGAGATATTGTTTGGGGATCTGCGCCCCCATCCGACTTCCCAGGCCTGCCGCTGCTACCAGGGCATGGATCGACATGGTTTATTCAATCAACATGTAAAAAGTTTCGTCTTCACCGACCATGCCCAGATCACTCCGGGCACGCTCTTCGATTGCATCCAGGCCATTTTTAAGGTCAAGAACTTCACGTTCCAGCAGCTGGTTGCGTTGACGAAGAGCCGAGTTCTCAGCCTGCTGGGCAGCAAGCTGTTCCTCCAGCAGGCGCAAATCGCGCACCCCGCCTTCTCCTATCCATAATCGCCACTGAAGCAGCAGCAATACCACAACCAGGCCGGAAACGATGACCTTCATATCGACCTCATCAATTTACGTGATCGAACTCCTGAATACCCCGATAAATCGCCTTGCTACCGAGTTGCTGTTCAATGCGCAGCAACTGGTTGTACTTCGCCACACGGTCGGAGCGACACAGAGAACCAGTCTTGATCTGACCTGCGCCTGTGGCTACTGCCAGGTCCGCAATGGTGGTGTCTTCTGTTTCACCTGAACGGTGGGAAATCACGGCAGTATAGCCGGCCTTGCGGGCCATCCGAATCGCTGCCAGTGTTTCAGTGAGACTGCCGATCTGATTGAACTTGATCAGGATTGAGTTGGCAATACCCTGCTCAATACCACGTGACAGAATTTCGGTGTTGGTTACAAACAGGTCGTCACCGACCAGTTGTACCTTGTCTCCAATCTTGCGGGTCAGCACGGCCCAGCCGTCCCAGTCACTTTCGTCCATGCCGTCTTCAATCGACAGAATGTTGTAGTCCCTGGCAAGTTTGGCAAGATAGTCGGCAAATCCGGACGCATCAAAACTGGCATTCTCGCCTTTCAGGACGTATTTACCGTCACGATAGAACTCGGATGAGGCGCAGTCCAGTGCCAGTCGGATATCAGAACCCATCTTCAGACCGGTCTTTTCCACCGCCTGCATGATGGCATCCAGTGCCGCCGCATTGGATGGCAGGTTTGGCGCAAAACCGCCCTCGTCGCCCACGGCTGTATTAAGCCCCTGAGACTTCAGCACCGACTTGAGGCTGTGAAAAATCTCGGCACCATAACGCAGTGCCTCAGCAAAACTTGGTGCACCAACAGGCTGAACCATGAACTCCTGGATGTCCACGTTATTGTCTGCGTGCTCGCCACCGTTGATGATATTCATCATTGGTACCGGCAGACTCATGCTGTCGCTTGAGCCATTGAGTTTTGCGATCCAGGCGTAAAGCGGCATTTTGTTGGCTTGTGCGGCCGCTTTGGCAGCAGCCAGCGAGACCGCAAGAATGGCATTGGCACCTAGATTGGCTTTGTTCGGCGTGCCGTCCAGGTCGATCATGATCTTGTCGATGGCAGCCTGATCCTGGGCATCGTGTCCCAGCAGCGCATCCCGAATCTGCTTGTTGACGTTTCCTACCGCCTTTAGCACGCCCTTGCCAAGGTATCGACCAGCATCCTTGTCACGCAGTTCCAATGCCTCACGTGAACCGGTTGAGGCACCTGATGGCGCGCAGGCTGTACCGACAATGCCATTGTCCAGTGTTACATCGGCTTCCACTGTAGGGTTGCCCCGTGAATCCAGCACTTCACGTGCGCAGATGTCTTTAATAATTGCCATATTATTTCCTGTCCATTCTATAGGTAAGGTATTCGGTATTTCCGTTAGTTTGTATCAAGTTCCGGGAACTGCTTGACCAGGTCGTCCACTGCCTTCATCTGACGCAGGAAGGGTTCCAGCTTGTCGAGCGGCAGTGCACAGGGGCCGTCACATAATGCCTTGTCCGGATCCGGGTGCGCCTCCAGAAACAGCGCGGACAGACCCTGGCTCATGCCAGCACGCGCCAGTTGTGTAACATCAGCACGACGACCATCCGCGCTGGCGCTGAGTCCACCTGGGCGCTGCAGCGAATGGGTAACGTCGAACATGACCGGATAGCGAAATTTCTTCATTACCGAGAAACCCAGCATATCGACGACGAGGTTGTTGTATCCGAAACTGGAGCCCCTTTCACACAACATCAATTTACGATTACCGGCCTCTTCAAACTTCGTCAGAATGTGGCGCATCTCCTGAGGTGCCAGAAACTGTGCTTTCTTGATATTGATGACGGCATCGGTACGCGCCATTGCCATTACCAGGTCTGTCTGCCGTGAGAGAAACGCTGGCAATTGAATGATATCCGCAACCATTGCCACAGGGGCGGCCTGACCAGGCTCATGCACATCAGTGAGAACTGGTACCTTGAATCGGGTCTTGATGTCCTGAAGAATTTTCAAGCCGTTCTCCAGACCAGGACCACGATAGGAATGAATTGATGAGCGATTCGCCTTGTCAAAGGATGCCTTGAACACATAGGGAATATTGAGGCGCGAGCAGACATCAACATACTGCTCTGCCACTTCCATCGCTAAAGCATGCGACTCCAGCACGTTCATACCACCAACGAGTACAAACGGCAGATCATTGCCGAACACAATACTGTCGCTGAGCCTGAGATGAATATTGCTGGACTCTGCTGTCATTGCTGGCTCGCCTGATGGACCAGGGCGGCTTTTATGAAGCCAGTAAACAATGGGTGACCATCTCTGGGTGTAGAGGTAAACTCGGGATGGAACTGGCAGGCAACGAACCACGGGTGATCTGGGACTTCAATAACCTCAACCAGTTCACCATCCATGGAGCGACCTGCGATAATCAGGCCATTCTGCTGCAGTACGTCAGCATAGTTGTTGTTGAATTCATAACGGTGACGGTGACGCTCAACAATGACATCCTTGTTGTAACAGCCATATGCCGTCGAGGTTTCCTGCAGGCGACACTGCTGGCCACCCAGTCGCATGGTGCCACCAAGATCAGAATTCTCATCACGTTTTTCAACGTCACCTTCTGCTGTTGTCCACTCACTGATCAGTGCAACCACAGGGTCTTTACAATCGGTCTTGAACTCGGTGCTGTGCGCATCAGTCAGACCCGCCTTGTTGCGGGCATACTCGATCACGGCCACCTGCATGCCCAGACAGATCCCCAGATAGGGAATCTTGTTCTCGCGTGCGTACTGTACCGTAGCAATTTTCCCTTCTACACCGCGCAGGCCAAACCCGCCGGGTACCAGGATCGCATGTGCGCCTTCCAGCATTCCTGTGCCGTGGACTTTGATGTCACTGGAATCAATATAACGAATGTTGACCTTGGTGCGGGTCTGTATGCCTGCGTGACTGATCGCTTCGATCAGGGACTTGTAGGCGTCCAGTAATTCCATGTACTTGCCGACGATGGCAATGGTCACTTCCTGGTCCGGGTTCAGCTTGGCGTCCACAACACGATCCCACTCACGCAGATCTGCCGGCGGGCAATCCAGCCCGAACTTGCCAACAATGATGTCATCAAGTTCAGCGTTTCTGAGCAGAGAAGGAACACGGTAAATGGTATCGGTATCCGGCAGGGAAACTACCGCAGGCAGATCAACGTTGGTGAACAGCGCAATCTTGCGGCGCGCCGACTCTGCGATTTCCTGTTCAGAGCGACAGATCAGAACATCGGGCTGAATACCTATCGAGCGCAACTCTTTTACAGAGTGTTGTGTCGGTTTGGTTTTGGTTTCACCGGCCGTCGCAATATAGGGTACCAGCGTCAAATGCATGAACAATGCATGCTGGGAACCGAGTTCGACGCGCATCTGTCGTACGGCTTCCAGAAATGGCTGCGATTCGATGTCACCGACGGTGCCACCAATCTCTACCAGGGCGATGTCGGCACCTGCTGCACCTTCAACGACCCGCCGTTTGATCTCATCGGTTATATGCGGAATAACCTGAATCGTGGCACCCAGATAATCTCCGCGGCGCTCACGTCGAATGACTTCTTCGTAAACGCGACCGGTGGTGAAGTTGTTGCGCGCAGACATGGTCGTACGAATGAAGCGTTCGTAATGTCCGAGATCGAGGTCGGTCTCCGCGCCATCTTCGGTTACAAATACTTCGCCATGCTGGAACGGGCTCATGGTCCCCGGATCCACATTGATATATGGATCGAGTTTGAGCATGGTCACTTTGAGTCCGCGCGCTTCGAGAATCGCGCCAAGAGATGCCGAGGTGATGCCTTTGCCGAGCGAGGAAACCACCCCGCCGGTAATGAAAATATATCGCGTCATTAACGCCCCATCCTTAATCATTGATGGGGCTACAGATTACCAGAACCGCCCCCCATCGACAAACGAATTCTCTGCTTCATTACAATTGTTCCGATTGGCTTATGACGTGCCACCAATCCATTGCGGGAGAAACCCTGCACCACTGTTGTCGGCCTGAAAGCCCTCGCAGGGGCCTACGCCAGCAACCCATGCAAGCTGCCCGTCTATCCACAGCAGCGGTGTCCGGTCACGCAGCCATGGCTGGATACGTGCCTCATTCAGCACCTTTTTTAACGACTTGCGTGGCCTGCCCGGCAATTTGGCCTGCTCACCTCCCTGTCGGTAAGTAATCTGCACTGATGCCTGAGCCGGCCAGTACAGACCACCCCGCAAAACGGGCACCTTTATCAGCACACCATTACCAGGCAGTTGCACACTGTCCTGCTCAGTTGGCCAGGACTGACCAGCTGCGGGTAGCGCAGATGGTACAAGGCTCTGTCTGATCAGGTATAAAAGCCCGTCATAACGACGCAATTCAAAGCCCTGCCAGCGCACCACAGGCTGCGCGTCTTCGGCCACCAGCAACAACTCTGCCTGCAATGTCAGCAGCAATGTCCGGGACGGCCAGTCGCCTGTCTGCAACCATAACCACTGACGCAGAACCAGCCGTTGCCGGTGCGACGACAGGCTCAACAAGGATTCCAGTCTCAGTACATTCGGGTCCGGACCACGAACCTCTTCCAGCAAGGTTTCAGCCAGTTCCTGCAGCAATTCATCAGCTTCGCGCTGAACCTCTGCTGCGGCACCAAGCCGCTGCCGCCAGGCTGGCCACTTCTCCGCGAGTTTCGGCGCTACTTCCAGACGCAAGTGATTGCGTCGAATGTCAACATCCTGATTGCTCTCGTCGGTCACCCAGTTGAGTGACTGGTCGCTGGCAAATTCGGCCAGCTGCTCTGCGCCCAGGTCCAGCAGTGGTCGCCAGATATGCCCGTCACCCAATTCACGACACCTGGGTATACCCGCCAGACCTCGCGGACCACTGCCTCGCATCAATTGCAAAAGAACGGTTTCTGCCTGGTCGTCCAGATGATGCGCCGTTAAAAGAACCTCATCACTGCCCAGAATCTCCGAAAAGGCCTGATAGCGGGCCTGACGCGCACGCATCTCAATACTGCCGGTATCATCAGGGCCCAGTTCCAGTCTGCAGACCTGCAATGGTATCGCCCGATCCCTGCACTGCGTTTCGCAATGCCGCTGCCAGTCGTCAGCATTGGGCGACAGTCCATGGTTAGCATGGACGGCACGCAGCCCTAGAGGCAGTTGAGCCCCCAACTGCCAGAGCAGATGCAGCAATACGGTAGAGTCCCGTCCACCACTAAAAGCAAGCACCAGCTGCCGCTTACGCGGCAACTGGCGCTGTAATTCATCGATAGAGTCGAGAAGTCTTTGCTGCAAATTCACGTGACGCGCTCCTGCGGACCGCAAAAACAGCAATCAGAGCCGGGGCTCAGCGAGTGATTCCGTAACTCATCAGACGTCGATAGCGGCGTTCGATGAGGTTGTCTATCTCCATGTTCTGCAGACGTTCAACCTGATCCACCAGTGATGCCTTGATGTTCTCAGCCATGGTTTTTATGTCCCGGTGAGCACCACCCAGCGGTTCCGGGATTGTGCTGTCGACGATGCCCAGTTCTTCAAGTCGTTTGGATGTCACACCCATTGCCTCAGCGGCATCAGGTGCGTGTTCAGCTGACTTCCAGAGAATCGTGGCACAGCCTTCCGGGGTAATGACGGTGTAGGTTGAGTACTGCAGCATATTCAGGTGGTCAGCGATGCCAATAGCGATCGCTCCCCCGGAATTTGCTTCACCAGTGACGGTGGCAATCAGCGGCGTTCTGACACGCGACATCATCGCCATGTTTTCAGCAATCGCCTCATTAATGCCGCGCTCCTCAGCATCAATACCGGGATAAGCCCCGGGCGTATCGATAAAGCTGAGCACTGGCAGCCTGAAACGCTCTGCCATTTCTATCAATCGTCGCGCCTTGCGGTAGCCCTCGGGGCGCGGCATACCAAAATTGTGTCGCACCTTCTCCTTGGTCCCGCGGCCTTTCTGGTGCCCAATAACCATGACAGGCTTGCCATCCAGTCGCGCCACACCGCCCACTAATGCCTGGTCATCAGCAAACAGCCGATCACCATGCAGCTCATCAAAGTCGGTGAATATATGCTGGATGTAGTCCAGTGTATAAGGGCGCAGAGGGTGACGAGCAACCTGGGAAATCTGCCAGGGCGTCAGGTTTGCGTAGATTTTCTCTGTCAGCTTGGTGCTTTTTTCCTGCAGCTTCTGAATTTCTTCACCGATATTCAACTCATTGTCATCACTGACAAGGCGCAGTTCATTGATCTTGACTTCAAGATCGGCAATCGGTTGCTCAAAATCTAGATAATTGGGATTCATAGTCGCGTTAAATCAGCCTTTGTAAGACATTATAGGATCGGATGATAACAAATATCACGCCACCCTGTCCCGTCCTGTCATTCAGACCCATATCTCCTTTCTGACAGCCAGCTTTCGGCCTGTCCAGCCGCACTGGCATCAGTGCCCGTAAGCGACAGCAACTGACTCACGACCAAACATTTCACCCAGCTCCTGCAGCAGGTCCTGCTCTGGCAGCACACACCAGTCATCACCCAGCTGTAACCACCCATCCACGTCCGGTCGCCGATAGCATATGCGCACCCGGCAAGGCTTCAGCACTGGTTCTGCGTTCTCGTCAGGATCCGTCCCGGTGACCGGTAATGGCCGGCGATAAGGATCAAGGCACGCCGCCAGCCGCTTGCTGAAGTCGGGGTGCAGCCGGTCGGCGCTCAGTGTCAGCTCAAGCGCACGGGCAAACTTCTGCCGGGCCTGTGTCAGACTCAGTACCTGCCGTGTGCGGCCACGCATGCCACCACTGAAATCGTCCATGGACACCTGGCACTCAACCAGCAGGATGGCGTCTTTCTGCAGAAGATCACGATATTGCTCGTACTCTTTTGCAAACAGTGACACTTCGAATCGCCCGCTTCGGTCGTCAAGCGTGATAAATGCAATCAGGTCGCCGCGTTGACTGCGCATTGTGCGCATACCGACTACCAGGCCAGCAACCCACTGAGCTTCTCGTTCCGGCCGAAGATTGGCGATCCGGTCCCTGGTCAGACGTGACAATTCGGGCAGATATTCATCGATGGGGTGACCGCTCAGATACAGGCCCAGGGTTTCCTTCTCCTCGCGAAGACGTTGCTGCTGGCTCCAAGGCCGGGCCGGTTTGAGCGCTGCTGCATCAGAGGATTCAGTGACAGGTGCAATATCACCAAACATATCCATCACGCCGGCGGCCTGATTGCGGCTGCTCTGCTCCGCTGCCTGAACAGTGTCGGCGATTGAGGCAAACAACCGTGCACGCGCTGTATCTGCATCGGCATCCACCAGGCAATCCATGGCGCCTGCTTTAACCATGGCCTCCAAAGCACGTTTATTGACCGTCTTCAGGTCCACCCGCTGGCAGAAGTCGAGCAATGACGTGAACGCACCCCCTGCATTACGCGCTTCAATAATGGCGTTGATCGGGCCCTCCCCCAGGCCTTTGATCGCACCAAGGCCATAAACCACTTCGCCCTTGTCATTGACGGTAAAATTGTAGGCGCCAATATTCACGCTGGGCTCGACAAGTGGCAGCTCCATTGACCGGCATTCTTCAATCAGGGTAACCACCTTGTCGGTGTTCTGCATATCGGCCGACAACACCGCCGCCATGAAATAGGCCGGGTAATGCTGCTTCAGCCAGGCAGTCTGATAGGATACCAGCGCGTAAGCCGCCGAGTGTGACTTGTTAAAACCGTAGCCGGCAAATTTTTCCATCAGGTCGAAAATGGATCCAGCCAGATCCGCATCCAGCCCATTGGCAGCCGCACCCTCGAGGAAAATGGAGCGTTGTTTCTCCATTTCTTCCGGTTTCTTTTTGCCCATCGCACGGCGCAGCATATCCGCTTCACCCAGGCTGTAATTGGCAAGCACCTGGGCAATCTGCATCACCTGTTCCTGATAAAGAATCACACCATAGGTGTTCTTCAATACCGGCTCCAGGTCAGGGTGTGGATAAGCAACATCCGCACGACCATGTTTACGGTTAATAAAATCATCCACCATTCCCGACTGCAGCGGGCCAGGACGGAACAAGGCCACCAATGCCACGATATCTTCAAAACAGCTGGGCAACTGGCGACGAATCAATTCCTTCATCCCTCTGGATTCCAGCTGAAACACTGCAGTGGTATCGCCCCGCTGCAGCAGCTGATACACCCGGGCATCATCCAGTGGGATGGCTGTAATATCGAGAGGATTGTTGTGACGGTCAGGCTCCTGGGCGTTAATCATCTTGATTGCCCAGTCAATAATGGTCAGCGTTCGAAGACCAAGAAAGTCAAACTTGACCAGCCCGGCGGTTTCCACATCGTTCTTGTCGAACTGAGTGACCAGACCGTCGCCGTTCTCGTCACAGTAAAGCGGTGAGAAGTCAGTCAGCACCGTTGGCGCAATCACCACGCCACCGGCATGTTTGCCAACATTGCGCGTGATACCTTCGAGTTTAAACGCCATCTCCATAATTTCCTGGGCGTCTTCGTCACCTTCGACAAATTCGCGCAGGGCTTCTTCCTGTTCCATAGCCTTGGTAAGCGTCATACCGACTTCAAATGGAATCAGTTTGGATAACTTGTCCGCCAGACCATAGGATTTACCCTGCACACGTGCCACGTCTCGTACTACAGCTTTGGCAGCCATGGTTCCGAAAGTGATAATCTGGGACACTGCGTCCTTCCCGTATAGTTCAGCAACGTGCTGAATCACACGGTCACGCCCCTCCATGCAGAAGTCGACGTCGAAATCAGGCATGGAAACCCTTTCCGGGTTCAGGAAGCGCTCAAACAGCAGGTCATATTTAAGTGGATCCAGATCAGTGATGCCCAGCGCATAAGCTACAATTGACCCTGCGCCCGAGCCTCGCCCCGGCCCAACCGGCACACCATTGTTCTTGGCCCACTGGATGAACTCCATCACGATAAGAAAATAACCAGGAAATCCCATCTGTATGATGACATCCAGCTCGAAATCGAGGCGCTTGTAGTACGGCTCACTGAAAGCCATGCAATCGGCATCCTGTGCTTCATAGCTGCGCCCGTGAGATTCATAGAACAGTCTCGGGAGTCGCTGCTCCAGGCCCTCGCGACTGAGCTGACGAAAGTATTCGTCCATACTCATACCCGGTGGCACAGGATAATTGGGCAGGAAGGGTTTACCCAGCTCGATATCAAGATTGCAGCGCATGGCAATACTGACGGTATTACTCAGCGCCTCCGGGATATCGGCAAACAGCTCTCGCATCTCATCCGGGGTCTTCAGGTACTGCGACTCTGTGTAGTGACGCGGGCGGCGCGGATCATCGAGCGTGCGACGTTCATGAATGCACACTCTCACTTCATGTGCTTCAAAATCTTCCGGCTTGAGAAAGCGCACATCGTTGGTAGCAACCAATGGGCAGCTGGCTTCCGAGGCGAGGTTCACCGCGGCCTGAATATAGGCCTCTTCGCCAGCACGACCACAGCGCTGTATTTCAAGGAAAAAACTTTCCGGAAAAAGTCTCATCCACCAGTCAAGGGCGCTGCGCGCACCGGCGGTATCGCGTTCATTCAACAGTCGCCCGACCTCACCTTCCGGACCGCCTGACAAAGCAATCAGCCCGTCAGCATGTGTCTCCAGCCATTCACGCTTGATGGTCGGGCTGCCATGCCCCTCTTTCTGCGTATACGACATGGAAATCAGGCGCGTCAGATTGCGGTAACCATTAAGATTACGGACCAGCAACACCAGGGGAAACGGGCGTTCCCGGTTGTCCGTGTTCTCAACCAGAATATCGCAGCCACAAATGGGTTTTACACCTGCCGCCATGGCGCCGCTGTAGAACTTGATCATGGCAAACAGGTTGCTCTGGTCTGTTACTGCGACCGCCGGCATACCCGCTTCGGCGACGGTGTTGATCAGCGGTTTGACACGAACCAGTCCGTCGACAATAGAATATTCTGTGTGAACCCGAAGGTGGACAAAATCTAGGCCGCTCATCTGTCAGTGTGTCTCCATCGATGTATCAATTCCTGCCCACCTGCCTCAGATTTGGCGCCTGTGCCAGGCGGGCTTTGACTGGTGCAAAACTTCGGCGGTGCGCGTTGCAGGGGCCCAGTCGTTCCAGGGCAGCCAGATGCTCGGCTGTTGGATATCCCTTGTGCTTTGCAAAGCCGTAGTCAGGGTACTGCTCGTGCAGTTCGAGCATAACATTGTCGCGCGCAACCTTGGCAAGAATCGATGCTGCCGCAATGCAATCAACACGGCTGTCACCCTGCACAACAGCTGTCGATCGATAGGACCAGACAGGACAGCGATTGCCATCTACAAAGACAAATTCGGGGGTCTCAGACAGAGCATCTACCGCGCGGTGCATGGCCAACAGGCTGGCCTGCAGTATGTTCAGCTGATCAATCTCTTCGGGCTCGGCACAAGCTATGGCGTAACATACCGCCTGCTCCTGAATCTGGCGAAATAGATTCAGTCGTCGCTTCTCGGTCAGTTTTTTTGAGTCATTCAGGAAGGGCAGATCATATTTTTCTGGCAGAATAACAGCCGCCGCGTAAACAGCGCCGGCCAAAGGCCCACGGCCAGCTTCATCAACTCCTGCTATCGGGCCAGAGATGTCAGAAGCAAATTCAAATCCAGATTGCAGATGAGTATCCACCAAGCTACTTTCCTTCTGGTGTTATTGTTTTTTGATAACAGAAAGCACAGCTGGTGCAGCACTTCATGTCTTTCCGTTCCGCCAGGGTGTCAGCTGCCAGCTTCAGTCTCGATCAGCTCTGCTACAGCCTCAGCAGCCTGACGGTTGGCATCGCGTTTCAGAGTGCGGTGAATCCGGGCAAACTCTTCAGCCAGATTCTCAGTTCGCTCCGGTTCGTTCAGCCAGGTCAGCAGACACTGCGTGACTGCCTCTGGTGTGGCTGCGTGCTGAAGGTACTCCGGCACCAGCTGCCTGCCGGCTAGCAGATTGGGCAATGCAACCCACGGCACCCGCAACATGCGCGACGCCAGCATCCAGGTGATTGGCGCAAGTTTGTAGCAGACCACCATGGGACGCTGCAGCAACATGGCTTCCAGCGTCGCGGTGCCTGATGCCTGTACAACCAGATCACAGGCCTGCATGGCCTCATGCGACTGGCCGTTCAATAATACAAAGTGATTTCTGATTTCCGGGCTCAACGCCGCGTGCTGATCCATCATCTGCACAAGCTGATGGTAGCGTGAATCGTTGGCACAGGGTATGACAAACCGAACTGTGCTGCGCTGTCGCAGACAGGCAATCGCTGCGTCAAGAAAAACCGGTGCCAGCCTCTGTACTTCGTTACGACGGCTACCTGGCATCAAACAGATCCAGTCGGCATCACTGGCCAGCCCCAGGGCCTCCCGCTGATGCAGCTTTACGGCCTGCTGATCGGCATCGGGGTCGGTCTCGTCTGCCAGTGGATGCCCAACGCAGCGCGCCGGGATTGCATTGCTGCGATAAATTTCTGATTCGAATGGAAACAGTGTCAGCATCAGGTCAACGCATTGAGCAATGCGTTTGATGCGTCCCTCTCCCCAAGCCCAGACACTGGGGCTCACATAATGAACTGTTTTGATACCGGACGCACGCAGTGGTTGCTCCAGCCGCAGGTTAAAACCGGGTGAGTCGATACCAATAAAGACGGCAGGACGTTCGCGCTGATAGAGCGACAGCAAGTCCCGTTTCAGGCGCAGCAATTCAGGCAACCGCCCCAGAGGTTCAACAAACCCCATCACCGAAAGGCGTTCCATGGGGGTAATGCTGACGAATCCCTGCGCGAGCATCCGGGGGCCACCGACGCCCATAAACCGGGCCTCAGGATAACGCTGACGCAACTGCTGCATCAGCCCCGCTCCCAGAATATCGCCAGACTCTTCTCCGGCAACGATCCCTATCAGCATACCTGCCTCATCAACTAACGTTGTGACTGGAACCGGGGCCGCCTAGCGGTGAATGCCTTTTGTCGATCCGGTGATGGATTTCAGAAAAACTGCCAATGCGGGGTTTGTTTCTGCAACTGGTGTCAGACTTTCACGCGCCTCTTCCAGGCTCAGGCCACGCTTATAGACAGTTTTAAACGCATCCCGAATTAGTTTGACGGTTTCTGCGTCAAAGCCGCGACGTTCAAGCCCTACTGTGTTGACGCTGCGAACGGCTGCAGGAGAGCCGCTGACAATTACGTAGGCAGGCACGTCATGCGAAATATGTGTCATACCACCAACCATGGCATGCGCACCAATACGTAGAAACTGGTTAACCCCGGCAAAACCGCCCAGAATCGCCCAGTCATCAACCTCGGCGTGCCCGGACAAACCTGCGTTGTTGGCGAATACCGTGTTGTTCCCGACGATACAGTCATGTGCAACGTGTACGTACGCCATCAGCAGGTTGTTACTGCCAATACGCGTATACGACCCGCCCGCACCGGTACCTCTGTGCAGCGTACAGCCTTCTCTGATGATATTGTTGTCGCCTACTTCCAGCCAGGTATCTTCTCCAGCAAATTTCTTGTCAGCCGGATCCTCACCAACAGATGCAAACTGGTACACCTGATTACCTTTACCCAACCGGGTGTTCGATTTGATAACGACATGAGACGCTATGGTCGTTCCTTCACCAATTTCAACATTGGGACCGATAATACTCCAGGGTCCAATACTGACGTTGTCAGCTATTTTGGCAGAAGGGTCAATGATCGCGCGCGGGTCTATCACTGTTCTCGCTTCCTCTCTGCGCACATGATTGTCGCTTCACCGACAAGTTCATTGTCGACGGAAGCGCGGCACTGGAATTTGTAGATCCCGCGCTTACTGGTCAGGATAGTGGCTTCCAGCGTCAGTCGATCGCCTGGCACCACTGGCCGTTTCAGTCGGACTTCATCCGCACCTACAAAGTAGTACAGATAACCGTCCTTGGGTTTTTTCTCCTGGCTTTTGAAGCCCAGCACACCAGCAGCCTGCGCCAGCGCTTCGATAATGAGAACGCCTGGCATAATCGGATAATCTGGGAAATGCCCGTTAAAAAAGGGTTCATTCACAGTGACATTTTTGTACGCCACGATTGATTTGCCCAGCTCCATGCTGACCACACGATCCACCAGCAAAAACGGGTATCGCTGGGGCAGGTACTCCTTGATTTCTTCCACATTCATCATAGTTTTATTCCTGAGTGTCACAACTGGCGTTTGCCCAGTTGCTTTTCAATAGTTCGCAGCGCTTTGGACAGGTCTGCCAACTTGGTCTGCGCCACCGCATTACGGCGCCATTGACTGCTTTCCTGCAGTATCGCGCCCGATGCATAAACACCTGGCTTGTCCACAGAACGACTGACCATGGACATCGCCCCAATGCTTACTTTGTCGGCAATTGTCAGATGTCCGGTTATCCCTACACCACCGCCGATGAGGCAGTAGCGACCAATGTGCGTGCTGCCGGCCAATGCGGTACATCCGCAGATGACCGTGTGATCCCCTACTGTGCAGTTATGCCCAATCTGGACCTGATTGTCTATCTTTACGCCGTTACCAATCACGGTGTCGTCCAGAGCTCCGCGATCAATGGTACTGCCTGCCCCTACTTCGACGTCGTCTCCCAATGTGACAGACCCAAGCTGGGCGATCTTCACTGAACGCTCACCATCGAAGGCAAATCCGAATCCATCAGCGCCGATAACAACGGAAGAGTGCAAAATAACACGTCTTCCGATACATACCCGGTGATAAATACTGACATTGGCGTGGATGACACAGTCGCTGCCAAGGCGGGAACCGCGACCTATGCTGACATTGGCGCCTATCCGCGTGCCGTCACCAATAACGACGTCTGCATCTATGACAGCGCCGGGCCCAATGACAACTCTTTCACCTATTACTGCCTGCGGACTGACTCTCGCACTGGCATCGATACCGGATCCGTCGTTATCTGCCCTGGATTCCTGCGCTTCCATGCTGTCGAACAGTTGTGACGCATGCGCGTAAGCGACGTAGGGCTTGCGGGTCACCAGGCAGGGTTTGCTGACCAGCTCAAGCATATCCGGGTGCACAATAAACGCTGAGGCATCTGACTTCGCCAGCTGCTTGATATACTTGGGATTACTGAGAAAACTGAGTTGACCGGATGTAGCTGTGGCAAGGGTCGCAAGACCTGTGATGGGAAGATCTGTCACCCGCTGGCCAGCATCATTCAGCTCAGCGCGAAGATGCTGTGCCAACTCACCCAGCGTGACAGATCCCATCATCTTTACCGCAACTTCAGGGCGCTTATTGTGCCAGCTCGTTGAGTTTCGCCGTCACCAGCGCAGTGATGTCATAGCTGTTATTGAAGTATGCAACTGACTCTGCATTGAGAACCAGATCGTAATTGCCTTCTTCAACCACCGCCTCAATTGCCTGTCCGAGGAACTGACGCTGGCTTTCAATGAACTGTTGCTGACGCTGATTCCAGGCATTCTGCAGGCGCTCTGCAATAACCTGCATCTGTACCTGACGCTCTTCGGCGTCGGAGTTAAGCTGCTGCAGTTCCTGCTCGCTCAGGATGGATTCATCACGCTGGGCGCGCTCGATGATCTCACGCAATTCAGTGTTCAATCGCTCCAGACGCTGCTCATCAGACGCAAATTGACTACGGGTGTTCGCTTCCAGCTCACGGGCAGCATCTGTGTTAAACAGTGCCTGTTCGAGGTTAATGATACCTATAACCGGTTGCGACTGCGCCATTGCCGTGTTGCCAACCAGCAGCCAGGCAGCAACCAGTATCATCATCTTTCTCATCATCATCACCCTATTCTAAATAATTAGAAACTTACATGAATTTGGCCCTGACCAGTCGATCAGGGAGGCGCATTATAGCACTGTGATCAGAAACCTGCTCCAATCGTAAAGTCGAAACTCTTGGTACGGTCGTTGTCGTCTTTGGTGAACGGTTTGGCCAGGTAGAAAGTCAAAGGTCCAAATGGCGACAGATAGGTCACGCCAACACCAACCGAGTAGCGCAGCTCGCCAGCATCGAAATCGGAGCAGTTATTGTTACGCGTCTGACGCAGGGTGCAATCCGTTGAGAACACACTGCCTACGTCAACAAACAGGCTTGAACGGACACGGCTGCGATCATCAACAAACGGTAGCGGGAACAGCAGCTCGAATGAAGCTGTTGTCAGCAGGTTGCCACCAAAATTGTTACGATCGCCATAGATATCCCGCGTACTGGTGACTAACTGACGCAACTGGTTGCCATTTTCGTCCAGTAAGGGCTGGTTGTTCTCATCAAGCACCGGCGCCGTTACGTAGCCCTGTGAGTTGCGATCAAAACCTTGCGGACTGCCTGCCTGGTTGATGATGATGTCGCCATTTTCATCTTTTGCCAGCTCGGTGAAGTCTGTGCTGTATATGGCCGGCGGTGTACTGCGCGGTCCAAGGCTGTTTTCCAAAAAGCCGCGAACAGAACCGTTGTAGGCAAGACCACCCGCAAAATAGTTCTGGAAAAACGGCAGCTCACCGGTATCGCCATAACCGTCACCGTAACCAAAATTGGTTCGCAGCCGGAATACCCAGTCTTCGCCAAACACCGGCTTGTAATAGTCAGTGTTGTAACTCAGGCGGTAATACTCCAGATCGCTGCCTGGCAGGGTTATTTCTGCCGACGCCTGCTGGAAGAAGCCACGGGTAGCCAGCTGGCCTCTGTTCAGCGTGTTGCGGATCCAGTTGGTTGTGATGGTGAAATTGTCGAAAGAGCGACCATACTTATCAATGAAACCGGGCTCACCACCCTGATTGAGATACTCCTCCGGCAGGTCACTGATGTTGCCAAAAATGGCATCGCGCACGGGACCTTCCCAGGGATTGATATTCGCCGGACTGATGATGTAGCGATTGATATTCGGATTCAGTTTGGGTGTAGATTCGATTTCCTGCACTGAGAAGCCGGTGCCAGAAGTCAATTCTGTATGGCTGTATCCCAGGTTGTAACCAATCTGCTGGAATTCATCGATAGGATAGCTGAAGCTGACTGAGCCGCCATAGGACGTCGTCGAGAAACTGGCAACGTTCAGGAAAGAGTCCTGCTTCTGGGCAAACAGACTAAAGCCGCGGCTGACACCATCGGGCGTGTAATAAGGGTCCACGTAACTGAAGCGGGCACTGGAGCTGTAATAGCTTCGGTTCAGACCTACAGAAACTGTTCGACCTGTCCCCAAAAAGTTTTCGGCCTGCAGATCTGTGGAAATGAACCAGTCACCACCGCCACCGGAGCCAACACTGAATGAGATGCTGCCGAAGTTCTGTTCTTCAACGTCGAATTCGACATCGATCTGGTCGGTCATGCCCGGAACTTCAACGGTTTCCACTTCTACCGTGGAGAAGTAACCGAGACGCTCCAGGCGCACTTTGGAAAACTCGATCTGTTGACTTGAGGCTGGTGCACTTTCAAGCTGTCGCATTTCGCGGCGCAGGACATCGTCCGCTGTGGCAATGTTGCCCCGGTAGTTGATGCGATTGACGTAGGTCCGCGCACCAGGTTCAACATAAAATATCACTTCAACTGTCTGATCTTCGTCGTTTACCTCAGGTACACCTTCAACTTCAGCAAAGGCATAACCCAGATTGCCAAGAATCTGCGTCATGTACTCTTCGCTGGCGGTGATCAGCGCCTGTGAATAAGTCTGGCCGGGACCCACCAGTGTGTAGGCGCGCAGAATCGCTTCGGCGTTAACCAGGTCACCCACCAGGTCCACGTTGCTCACCGTGTAGGCCTGCCCTTCACTGACATTGATGGTGATATAGATGTCTTCGTTATCCGGGGTAACTGAAACAGGTGTCGAATCGATATTGAATCGGGCGAAACCGTTGTCCAGATAGTGCGACGTGATACGTTCAAGATCGCCCTCAAACTGCTCTCGCGAATAATTGTCACGACCACTAAAAGGCAGGTACCAGGGTTTCACACCGAGGTCCATCAGCTCGAGCAGTTCGTCGTTCTCATAGACGTTATTGCCGACAACATTGACGCCACGAATGCGACTTTCTTCACCCTCATTCACCGTCATGTCAATGGCAACACGATTACGAGGCAGATCGGTTACTTCGATATCAACGGTAGTGCCATATCGCCCACGTGATGAATACACTTCCTGGATACCTTGGCGGATCGCTTCCAGCGTAGAACGGGTGAAGATACCACCCTCAACGATTTCAGCGGACTCCATATTGCGCAGAATATCTTCTGTCTGCAGAACACGGTTACCAGAAATATTGATTTCACTGACTGACGGACGTTCGAGGACCGTTATCAGGAGGACGCCGTCTTCGCGGGCGACTTCGACTTCTTCAAAATACTGTGATTCGGTAATGGCCCGAATGACCTGAGCAGCCATGCCGGGTTCAAAGTAGTCACCAATACTGACTGGCAGCAGGCTGAACATCACCCCCGGAGAGATGCGTTGCAGCCCGTCAATCCGGATATCGGTGATTTCGAAGCCCTGTTGCTGATTCTGGGCGACTGTTGGAACACTGGTGGTCATGACGGTAGTGCCCAATAAGGCACTCGTCAGCAATACACTACGGCAAATTCTAATCATGAAGTTCTAACGAGTCCGGACTTATTCTTGGTAAATTTTTTGATGTCAGCCGTGCCCTGCCGTCATTTACAGCAGTCGAGTCACATCGTTATACAGGGCCAACATCATGATACCCCCGATCATCAGCAATCCCAGTTGCAAGCCCATCGCCTGAACGCGCTCTGGCACGGGACGGCGTATGATAGCTTCTATGGTGTAATACAACAAATGACCTCCATCGAGCACCGGTATGGGCAGCAGATTAAGCACGCCCAGACTTATGCTGAGGATTGCCAAAAAGCCGAGATATACTTCCAGACCATATGTCGCCGTTTCACCAGCAACCTGCGCAATGGTAATCGGACCATTGATATTCTTGACGGAAATCAGCCCGACAACCATTTTTTTAATGGAGTCGAGCACGAACACCGACTTGTCCCAGGTTTCCACCACCGCCGGGGCAATCGCAGTCAGCGGGTTGTAAGATACCTCGCGGCGATGCTCCGGTGGCAGGCTTCCGTACAGATCAAATGCCTGCACACCAGCACCGATCACACCAATACGACTGCCATCCTGTGCCTGACCGACGTCTGGCACCAACGTCAACGCCACCTCAGACGCTCCGCGTTGGACAACAACATCCAGAGGCAGTTCCGCAGAGCCTCTAACGATATTGACCCATTGCATCCAGTCGCTTACCGTCTCGCCATCAGCCGCAACGATCCGATCCCCGGATTGCAGACCGCCTGACTCGGCAGCGCCACCCGGCACTACCATGTCGATAATTGGAGGAATCTCATACTGCACGATGCCCAGTTCAACAAGCGGGTTGGGTTCGGTGGTGTCCGACAACCAGCTGTTGATAGGCAGACTGTACTCGTTGACGGCATCGCTGTTGCCTGGTGATGCAGAAATACTCACGGCGCCGCTCTCGCCCATTCTATCGAGCAGCGCCATGACCACCTGCTGCCAGATGTCCACGGGTTGACCATCGACGGCCAGTATTTCGTCACCCGGGCGCAGACCGGCCTGCCATGCCGGTGATTCAGTTTCCACATTGGCAATCACCGGCGCAATACCACGCTGGCCATAGGCAACATTGATTACCCAGAACACCAGAATCGCGAGCAGGAAGTTGGCCAGTGGCCCCGCCGCTACAATGGCAAATCGCTGCCAGATGGGTTTGTAGTTAAAGGCCATATGGCGCTGCGATTCAGGAACCGAGCTGCCGGCTTCCGCATTGGTGTCTTCCTGGCCAAGCATCTTCACATAACCACCCAGCGGAATCGGGGCTATGACGTACTCAGTGCCATCCTTGCCTATCCAGGTTTTTACCGCCTTGCCGAACCCAATGGAAAAGCGCAGCACTTTGACGCCACAGCGCCTGGCCACCCAGAAGTGTCCAAACTCGTGAATGGTTACGAGAATGCCCAGGGTGACAATCAGGGCCAGTATATTGACTATCAGGGTTTGCAGCATAAACTCCACCGGATTGTTATGCAGTGCGTGAGCGCCTTTGCAAGGTGGCAACCAATTCGCCTGCCACCGACCTCGCCTGCGTATCCATCTCTTGAATCATAGCCAGTGAGACCGGCCCGCGACAAGTTATTTGCTCAAGTGTGGCGGCGATGATACGTGATATGTCAGTAAACGCCACCCGTCTGCCCAGGAATGCAGCCACCGCCACTTCATTGGCGGCATTAAGGACTGCCGGCGAGGCGCCACCGCGCTTGGCCGCTTCGATTCCCAGTTCAAGACAGGGAAAGCGTGTCATGTCAGGCCGCATAAACTGAAGATCCGGACCTGCCGCAAGGTCGAGAAAGCTCGCACCGGAGCTGATCCGGGACGGCCAGCCCAGTGCATGAGCAATGGGCACACGCATATCAGGGCTGCCCAGCTGAGCCAGCACAGACCCGTCTTCGTACTCAACCATGGAATGGACGATACTCTGCGGATGAACGAGGACATCAACACGGTCCGGGTCAAGGTCGAACAGGTAGCAGGCCTCGATAAACTCCAGTCCCTTATTCATCATGGTTGCCGAATCGACTGAAATTTTGCGCCCCATTGACCAGTTCGGGTGCTTGCAGGCCTGCTCCGGGGTTACCCGGTCAAGCTGACTGGTGTCGGCGTTCAGGAATGGCCCACCGCTGGCTGTCAATATCACTTTGCGGATACCGGCCTTCAACAGCTTGGCTTCACCCTGCTGAGCGGAGGCAGGCAGACACTGAAAGATAGCATTGTGCTCACTGTCGATTGGCAGGATTGTCGCCTGGCTTTCCCGGGCAGCCTGCATAAACAGCTCGCCGGCCATGACCAGCGCTTCCTTGTTTGCGAGCAACACCAGCTTGCCGCTTGATGCCGCAGCCAGCGCCGGAAGCATTCCTACCGCGCCGACAATGGCCGCCATGACGGCGTCAACTTCCGGGGCGCTGGCTACCTGCGACTGGGCTTCCACACCGCCGAGCACCACTGTTTCGCTACCAGCAGACTGAAGGGCCTGTCGCAGCTGCTGCGCGGCATCAGCATCAGTCATGACGGCATAAGCAGGTGCGAACTCAAGACACTGCTGCGTCATCAACTGGTGATTGGTGTTTGCCGTCAGGGCATGAATAGAGAACTGCGGATTTTTGCGGACCACATCCAGCGTGCTGACGCCGACCGAGCCGGTAGACCCGAGTACCGTCAATCGCTTTTCCGTTACGTTCACAGGACCTCCGGCATGGCGCGGAGCAGGATCAGGGCGAGCACAAATACGGGTGTTGCAGCCATCAGGCTATCGATACGATCAAGCACACCACCATGACCCGGCAGGCTGCGGCCACTGTCTTTAATACCGCGATGGCGTTTGAGCATGCTCTCGAAGAGGTCACCGACCACCGACAGAACGGCCAGCAGCACCGCCAGGCACATCAACAGCGCCCATAAATCAATACTCAGGGGCTGACGACTGTGCAGCCAGGCGAGCAGGAGCGCACTCAGGGCAACACAACTTGCAAGGCCGCCCCAGAACCCGGCCCAGGATTTTTTCGGGCTCAAGGCAGGAGCCAGGCGTCTGTTACCCCACTTGCGACCACTGAAATATGCTCCGATGTCGACAACACTGACCAGTGCCACCAGCACAAAAACCAGCACGCCCGAGGATTCAATCATCTTGAGGTAGTACAGTCCCAGCCAGGTAGGCAGAAGACAAAGCACACCGAGTGCCCCGATTTTCCAGCGCTGTTGCCAGCGATGCTGACCACTGGGGTACTGTCTGATGGTCCAGAAAACCCAGAACCAGAACAGTGTCGCGATAGCCATCAGCATCGTGAGGGCCATTTCGTTGATTGAGGAAACTGACGTACCCAGTGACTGACCAGCTACATCGAGGTCTGTCCCGGCTACTGATGAACGTGACACCATGAATAAGGTGAGCATCAGAATTGCAGCAAACCCCAGCGTCCATACCGCCTGCTCAGCAGCGCGCCGCAGGCCCATCAGTTGCCCCCACTCCCAGAGCGCCGGCAGCAGAACCAGGCCAAGAAACACTGCAAAAAATGGCGCTGGTAGCCAGGCGGTGCCAAGGTACAACCCGAGCAACATGACGATGGCTGTCAGAACTCTCTGCCTGAGCAATTCAAACCTCTAATTATTGTTCAATTCGTCGTCGCTACCAGATTGTCTGCCAAAACGGCGCTGTCGACGACTGTAATCATCCAGTGCCAGCTGAAAAACCTGATCATTGAAGTCAGGCCAGAAGCACTCTGTAAAATAGAACTCAGTATAGGCGAACTGCCACAGCAAAAAATTGCTGATGCGTTGCTCGCCGCCAGTTCGTATGCACAAATCCGGCTCCGGGACATCACCCAGACAGATGTGCTTCTGAAGCAGCTCAGGAGTGATATCGGATGCCGCAATCTCCCCATGCTGAACCTTCTCAGCCATGACTCTGGCAGCCTGTACGATATCCCAGCGCCCACCATAGTCAGCAGCAACAGTTACAACCGTCCCGGTATTATTGCGCGTCAGTTTTTCAACGTCATTCATATGCCTCTGCAGTCGGGGTGCAAAGGAACTACGATTGCCAATGAACTGCAGTCGCACATTACGCTCATGCATCATGCCGATTTCATGGCGCTGCAGGACATTCAGAAACAGCGCCATCAGGCCCTGTACTTCCTTGCGTGGCCGCAGCCAGTTTTCGCTGCTGAAGGCAAACAGGGTCAGATAGGGAATTCCACGATCCACACATCCAAACACCACGTCCCGGGCAATCTGCGCACCCACTCGATGCCCTACTGCACCACGCTCGCCGCGATTGCGGGCCCACCTGTTATTACCATCCATGATGATGGCAACATGCTGTGGCAAGCTGCGAGCGTCTGTCTGCGCGTCACCGTCCTTGTTCTGCATATCCGGTTCCACCCAGGGTTTCAGATTGACAGCAAGTCTTTCTCTTTCTCGCTGTATGTGGCTTCAACAGCCGCAATGTGTTTATCAGTCAACTTCTGGATGCGCTCTTCGGCACGGCGCTGCTCGTCTTCACTGATCTCCTTGTCCTTAAGCAGATCTTTGAGCGTGCTGTTGGCATCGCGGCGAATATTGCGAATTGCGACTCGCGCGTTTTCCGCTTCGGCCTTGGCCTGTTTGGTATATTCGCGACGGGTTTCTTCCGTCAGGGCTGGCATCGGTACGCGGATGGACTCACCATTGTTGGATGGATTGAGGCCCAGATCTGATTTCATGATGGCTTTTTCGATATCGCCAATCAGGGGGCGCTCCCAGGGAGTCACAACCAGCAGACGGCCTTCTTCAACGGTAATATTGGCCAGCTGGTTAAGCGGTGTATCTGCCCCGTAGTACGGCACGTTTACACTGTCCAGGATGCCCGGATGGGCGCGCCCGGTCCGAATTTTATTAAACGCCAGCTCCAGCGACTGGATGGATTTATCCATGCGCTCGCCGGCATCTTTGATGATCTCTTCAATCATTACGTTCCCCTGTCAGACTTCTGGTCGGACGACGCCAATCAGCGTGCCATCGGTTGTTCCCATTACATTATTCAACAGCGACCCGGGCTTCTGCATGTTAAACACGCAGACCGGAATATCGTGATCGCGCACCAGACAGATCGCTGTGAGGTCCATGACCCCCAGCTTCTTGTCGAGTACTTCATCATATGTCAGGTAGTCGTATTTGACGGCATCTGGCACTCGCATTGGATCTGCAGAGTAAACGCCATCAACTTTGGTGGCTTTGAGCACGAGTTGTGCATCAATTTCTATGCCACGCAGGCAGGCTGCCGAGTCGGTGGTAAAAAATGGATTGCCGGTGCCAGCAGCGAAGATGACAACATCGCCATTACGCAGATGACGAATGGCGGCACGACGATCGTAATGCTCCACCACACCACTCATGGGTATCGCAGACATGACACGGGTTGAGATGCCAGCCCGTTCAAGCGCATCACGCATCGCCAGCGCATTCATGACAGTTGCCAGCATACCCATATGGTCGCCGGTAACACGCTCCATTCCTGCCGAGTGCAACGCGGCGCCGCGGAACAGGTTGCCGCCACCGATAACCATGCCAACCTCAATGCCGAGGCCTATCAGCTGTCCAACCTCGACTGCCATACGGTCAAGCACTTTGGGATCGATACCGAAGTCGGCCTCGCCCGTCAGCGCTTCGCCGCTAAGTTTCAGGAGTATGCGCTTATACTTTTTATCCGCTTTTGCCATGGGTTACTCCAGTCAAGGGTTAGATTTAAGGACGCATCTCCAGTCAGCTGCCGTGGTCTGCAACCGGCGATTGCCGGCTGCAGAGCCAGTGAGCCAGATTTTACTGCTTTTTGGCAGCTGCTGCCTGCGCAGCAACTTCTTCAGCAAAATCGACAACTTCTTTCTCGATACCTTCACCGACTTCGTAGCGGACAAATCCGACCACATCAGCACCGGCTGCTTTCAGCAACGCGCCTACGGTCTGATCAGGATCCTTAACGAATGCCTGCTCCAGCAGGGTAATTTCTGACACGTATTTGCGAATACGGCCTTCGATCATCTTGGCAATGATCTCTGCAGGCTTGCCGCTCTCTGCCGCCTGTGCGGTGAAAATCTCACGCTCTTTATCCAGAACTTCCTGGGGAACGTCATCAGCACGGACAACCATTGGGTTAACGGCCGCAACATGCATAGCGACATCACGCGCCAGTTCAGCATTGCCACCGGACAGGGCGACCAGCACGGCAATACGGTTATTGCTGTGCACGTATGCGTCAACCACACCACCTGCAGGCGCTTCAACAACCTGAATACGACGCAGATTGATGTTCTCACCGATCTTCTGTACCAGCGCCTGACGCTCGTCTTCGATGCCGGAAGCCAGCAGCTTCTCGACATCACTTTCCTTACCGGCAAATGCCTGGTCAGTAATTTTGTTGGCAAAGCCCAGGAAGTTGTCATCACGCGCCACGAAATCTGTTTCGCTGTTCACTTCGACCACAACTGCGTAGCTGCCATCGTCCGCCACACGCGTGATTACAACGCCTTCAGCAGCAGTACGACCGGCTTTCTTGGCCGCTTTCAGACCGCTTGACTTACGCAGGTCTTCAATCGCTTTTTCCATGTCGCCTTCGGCTTCAACCAGAGCCTTTTTGCAATCCATCATGCCCAGACCGGTGCGCTCACGCAGCTCCTTGACCATACCTGCTGTAATGTTAGCCATAATAAACGCCTCAAATTATCTCTATATTAATGTCTAAATACTTTGAATACTTTGAAAAAAAGGGGCCTAGCCCCTTTTCTTCGAAAAATGGAGTTACTCAACCGATGATGAATGCTGCCGTTTGCCGGCAGCATTCATGCAGCCATCAGGCAGACGCGCTGTTCTCGTCAGCTGCCGCTTCAGGCGCGCTGGCCTGTGCTGCTTCGTCTACTTCCACAAAATCGCTGTCACCCAGTTGGTTCCCCTGGTTACGGCCAGCCAGACAGGCATCAGCCACAGCTCGCGCATACAGCTCGATGGCGCGAATTGCGTCGTCGTTGCCGGGGATTGGGTAGTCGATACCGTCTGGATTGCTGTTTGTGTCCACAACACCAATCACAGGGATTCGCAGGCTGTTGGCTTCAGTGATTGCAATGCGCTCGTGATCAACGTCAATCACGAACAATGCGTCTGGAAGTCCAGCCATATCCTTGATACCACCGATGCTGCGCTCCAGCTTGTCTTTGTCGCGACGACGCATCAGCGCTTCTTTCTTGGTCAGACGCTCGAGTGTGCCGTCAGTTTCCTGAGCTTCCAGATCGCGCAGACGCTTGATAGAACCACGAATAGTCTTGTAGTTGGTCAGCATGCCACCCAGCCAGCGGTGGTCAACATAAGGCATGCCAGCACGCTCTGCCTGTTCCTTGATTATCTTGCCTGCCGCACGCTTGGTGCCAACAAACAGTATTTTCTTGTTGCGCGACGCCAGGCTCTGAATGGCCATCAGAGCGTCGGTGAACGCAGGAACAGTGTGCTCCAGGTTGATAATGTGAATCTTGTTACGGGCGCCGAAAATGTACGGCTTCATCTTCGGGTTCCAGTAGCGGGTCTGGTGGCCGAAATGAACGCCAGCCTTCAGCATGTCCTTCATGGATACTGCAGTCATGATAATTACCTTTTTACTTAGGGTTAGGCCTCCACACACCCCATGCTCCAACCCGTACCGATATGATCGTCGGGCACCCAGGAAACATGTGACGGTGCATGTGTGACATTATTTAGATTACGCTGTTGACCACCCTGCGGTGAGGGCCAGTTTTTCAGCGCGCGCTTTTATACCACAAAAGCCACCGCGCATAAAGAAAAACTGATTTAAATTGAACTCATTGCAGGATATGGGACAGAATGACCAGGACAGTCAATTCCTCAATACATCCAGCACCAGTCCGATTTCAAAAGAGCGCCATGAACTCAAAGAAGCCGTCAACAATCAGCCCCATCAGAAACGCCATCAAGCTAGCCGCCTGCGCCGTGTCGCTAAGCGCCGCACTGGCATCTCCCGCCATCGCCCAGCATGCTGTGATTACGATCTACCACCACGTATCTGACAGCACACCGCGCTCCACCAGCCTGACAGCGCAGGAACTGCGCACACAGCTGGAATACCTGCGTGACAATGATTTTGCGGTCTGGCCACTGGACCGTGTCATCGAGGCCCTCAGGAATCAGGAGCCGATGCCAGACAAGGTTGCGGCACTGACCTTTGATGACGCCTACGAGTCAATCTACACCACAGGCTGGCCCATGCTGAAGGAATTTGACTACCCCATGACGCTGTTTGTCAGCACTCAGCCTGTTGATGACGAACAGTCTGGATATCTGAACTGGCCACAGATACGCGAGATGGCTGACGAAGGCGTGATTATCGCCAATCACATGGTCTACCACCCGCACATGGTGGACGCCCAGCCGGGCGAGAGCGAGGCCGGACGACTGCAAAGATTGCGAGAGGAATTGTTGACAGCGGAAGCGCGCATCGAAGAACAGACCGGACAGTCACACAAGATACTGGCCTACCCGTACGGTGAGTACGATCTGGAAATTCTCGACATGATTGAGTCCCTGGGGTTTACGGCACTGGCGCAGAACTCTGGCGCAGCTGGTTATCATTCGGATTTTCGGGCACTGCCGCGCTACCCTCTGGCCGCCTCGTTCGCCGATATTGAGTCTGCTTCCACCAAACTGAATTCACTGGCCTTTGAGGTCAAACAGATCGATCCGGTCTCGCCAATGACTGACAGCCGCCGCCCGGCAGTGACCATGCAGCTGGCAGGGGATTTTAACGTCAGTCAGCTGGGATGTTACGCCAATGGTCAGCCCATGGAGCTGGAGTGGCTGGATCGAGAAGCGGTGCATTTCCGTATTCAGCCAGCCGAGGGCCAGGAGTTCGCCATGCGGCGCTTCAATTATATCTGCACAGCACCTAAGCGTGGGACCAATCGCTACTACTGGTTCAGCAAGTTCTGGACGCGAAGCACCCCTGACAATGCCGATTGAGTACTCAGGACTTGTCGCGATGACGCAACTGATTGATGCGAATGATGTCCTGCAACTCTGACACATATGCCTGGCCACGCTCAGAATAACGTGTCAGACCACGAGCCAGAACCAGCGAGTCCAGCGGCATGTCGCGCATGCGCATGGCCTCGCGCAGCACGCGAAGATCTTCATAACTGCGATGGGTATTAAGGTTGCGGAAATATGCGCGCACAGAGGCCTGCACACTGGCAAACGCACGTACCTCATGTGACCGTGACTCGCCGCGACGCTTGGGAATCAGCCCGCAGCCTTCATCGAAGCACCACTGACCGAAGATGTTATTACCCTCACGGGCAAAGCGGGACGTACCCCAGCCTGATTCGTTCGCTGCCTGAGCAAGCACCAGTGATTTAGGCAGTACATCAACGCGGCGCACCAACTCGCGACCCACATTCAGGCGCCCTTCGGCACTACTCAGGTCAGCATCATCAAGACGGTATTCCGCCGCTATCTCGGCAAATCGCTCCTGTTCGACTGCTGACAGGGGCATACCGTCACGAACCACTTCCCACATCGGCATCAGTTCCGCACGGGTGGCGGCGATACGACGGTTTTCGTTCTCTACATAACTGCTGAGAAACTCAAAAAATGCTTCTTTGCGTGTATCGACATCACCCAGCGATTCAAAATCCGGCATTTCCGGGCTGACCACGGTGGCCTCCCCGGTTGCTTCATTTTGCGTGTGATCGAAAATAATGCGCTCGTCCACCACTGGTCCGGTCTGTCGGTACTGGGCGAAAGCGGTAAAGGTAAACACGGCAAGTGCGCTGACACAGACGGTGCGCGCAATAGCAGGCAAACGGGGATGTCGGAGTAAATCAAACACGATTATCATTCCTCTATCGTTGTGTCACTCAGCAGCGCTTTAAACTTCGCTTCTTCTAACGCCTGTCTGAGGACCGGTTAATCTCACTATAAGGTGTTGATAATTATTGTTTTACTCTTGCTTTAACTAGCATTCACGACACATCCTGCGAACACGAATGGGCGGCACATTAACGGAATTTGCCCTTCCTGGCAAGCTTCATCCACTCAGACTGCCACCTCGACAATCCGGTGAAGCAGCAACCGCCCCCCCCTTCTCTGACCACTCCTCAGGGGTATACAGATGCATCGCCAAGGCGTGCACACCATCTTTTAATTCGCTGGACAGCACCTGATAGACCAACTGGTGTCGCTTTACCGCGTTCAGGCCGATGAACTGCGGTGACGCCAGAATCAGCTTGAAATGAGACTCTGTGGCTGGTCCGCTGTGCCGATGACTTTCATTGATCAGCTCAAAATGCTCGGGCGACAAATCGGCAATCACCCGCCGGTGTATACGTTGCTGCATAGGTCCTGATGTCATCTGATATACACCCTCCCGATCTTTTCTGTCATCTGCTATCTGTCAACACTTGCGGCAAAAGGCCCGCAAACGGTCTGATAATGCGTTTTACTGTTAAAGCCTGAGTATAACACGACGCAAGTCTTACCCCGATGTAACGTCGAGCACGACAGATTATTCCAACGTGTTATCATGCGCACCCGCACTGACATCCTGAACCTCCCGCACTATGACGATTTCCTGGTATCCCGGACATATGTTCAAGGCCAACAAGGAACTGGCCAAACTGATAGAACAGGTCGATGTAGTCATTGAAGTACTCGATGCCCGCATGCCTGCAGCAAGCAGCAACCCTCTGCTGCACAAGATGCGCCGACAGCATCACAAACCCTGCCTGCATATACTGAACAAGGCTGACCTCGCCAATCCGGACGCGACACGCGCCTGGGTGAAACACCTGACGCGCGCCGGTGAGAGCTCAGCACTTCCCAACGGCACTGGCCAGCTCCTGTTTCCGGCCACCATTGTGACGCACTGCCAGCGCCTGGCCCAACACCAGAAACGCCGCTACAGCGCTGCGATTATTGGCATCCCCAATGTTGGCAAATCCACTTTGTTGAATCAGATCAGCGGTCGCAAACTGGCCAAAACCGGTAATGAACCCGCGGTGACCAAGAACCAGCAACGCATCAAACTCAATGAAAATTGGTTCCTGTTCGACACGCCGGGCGTTCTCTGGCCCCGCCTGGAAGATCAGGACGCGGCCTACCGGCTGGCGGCCGCTGGTGCGATCCGCAACACTGCCATTGTGTTTGAGGATGTTGCCATGGAAGCTGCCGAGTTTCTGCTTCGGGATTTTCCGGAGGCACTTATAGAGCGATACCGCATACAGCCGCTCCCCGGCTCTGCAGAAGAGTTCATGAGCATACTGGCCGAGCGTCGTGCCTGTCGGACCCAGCGCGGTGACACCGACTGGCACAGAGTATCGGAAATACTCCTGCATGACTTCCGGGAAGGTAAACTTGGACGGCTGACACTTGAGCTGCCTCCTGCAGCGGCTTCCAATCAAACATTACATGGCGAACCACCCGCAGGAACACCCGAAACTCATGCCTGACGCACGTATTTTCTCACTGGGACAGAGATGGAACAGCGACACAGAACCAGAATTAGGCCTTGGCATAGTAACCGACCTCGATCACCGCACAGTGACAGTCGCCTTTCCCTCATGCCAGCAAACCCGTCGTTATGCTCAGGCCCAGGCGCCTCTGACCCGCTTACGACTGGCTTCGGGGGACCCCGTCAGCCTCCCCGGCTCCGGCGACGAGCCGCCGCTTGACGCAGTCATTGAAGCCCGCCACGAAGGGAGCAACCACACCTTCGTTTACATGGTTCGCGTCAATGACGAGCCACCCCAGCCTTTGCCGGAGCAGGCCTTACCTGACGCACTGAGTATGAACCGGCCACTGGATCGTCTACTGGCAGGCCAGTACGAGTCGGCGACATGGTTTGAGCTGCGGCGACGAACCAGCGACCTGCTTCAGCGCGCCCAGAGCAGCGGCCTGATGGGCCTGTGCAGCGCGCGCGCCGACCTGATTCCACACCAGTACTACATTGCCAGCGAAGTCGCCAACCGCTACGCACCGCGCGTCATGCTGGCTGACGAAGTGGGACTGGGCAAAACGATAGAAGCCGGCCTGATTCTGCAGCAGCAGTTAACATTGGGGCTGGCAAGCCGCGTTCTGATTGTGGTTCCAGAGCCGCTACTGCACCAGTGGCTGGTGGAAATGCTGCGACGCTTTAATCTGCTGTTCACCATCATTGATGAGCCGCGCTACCAGGCGTTAATCGAAAGCGGCGAGGACAATCCCTTCGCCACCAGTCAGCTGGTGTTATGCCCCCTGTCACTATTCCTCAACTCCCCCGCACATCTGGCGAGTGCCCGGTCGGTAGAGTGGGATCTGTGCATTGTTGATGAGGCACATCACCTGCAACTGCAACTGGAAAGTTCGCCTGCACAGGCCTTGCCCGATACCGAAGCCTATCAGGCACTGGCGAGTCTGGCTGCCACCACAAAGGGACTGTTACTGCTGTCGGCAACGCCTGAACAAATGGGTCAGTCGAATTTTTTCGCGCTGCTAAGACTGATCGACCCAGCCCGGTTCAACGATTTTGAGCAGTTTCAGGCTGAACAGCACCGCTATCAGGAAATCGCCGAGCGAATAGAAAAAATCAGGAATACCTCGCCAGTGGATAGCGACGAAATCCGTCGATTGCTGGACCAGCATGGCACCGGGCGGATCCTGTTCAGGAATACTCGGCGTGCCCTCGGCAACATGCCCGAGCGCGAACTGCACGCCTGGCCTTTGCCAGCCTCGGCAGTGTCGACGAAATCCAGGCCGGGCAAGTCGGCAAGCTCTGACACTGATCCTCGTCTTGCCTGGCTGCGACAGTGGCTGGACGACCATCGCAGCAAGACACTGTTGATATGCTCTGATGATGCCACTGTCATGACGCTGGAAGAACAGCTCCGGCTGGCTGGCGTGCGCTGCAGTGTCTTTCACCGCGGCATGAGCCTGTTGGAACGTGACCGGGCTGCCGCCTACTTTTCCAGCGATGAGCCTGACGCGGCGCGCATACTGATCTGTTCAGAGATAGGCAGTGAAGGCCGCAATTTTCAGTTCTGTCGCAACCTGATTCTATATGATTTGCCCGGCAGTCCCGATGTACTGGAGCAGCGCATCGGCAGGCTGGATCGAATCGGCCAGACTCACACCATCCAGATTCATGTGCCCTACCAGCGCAATACCTCTCAGGAGGTACTGTTCAGCTGGTATCACCGGGCACTGAACGCCTTTTGCCAGATTGCACCGGGAGCCTGGCAAACCTGGGCTGCGTTTCGTGAGCAGCTTCAGGACTGCATTCACCTCGCCGATAGCGGGCAGGATGTTCAGACTGCTGAATTTGAGGGCTTTCTGGACGCCGCCAGAGCACATCACGAGGGCGTGTGCCAATCGTTGGAGCACGGACGAGACCAGCTGCTGGACATGAACTCGTTTGACGCTGCCGCAGCGCAGAAAATCATCTCAGCCATCCAGCGATTTGAAGCCAACAGCTCACTGGACAGCTGGCTTATAGACGTTCTCGATCACTTCGGGGTTTTTAATGAGCGCCACAGCGACGGCAGCATCACCATCGTCCCCAGCGAAGACATGCTGATACCTGCCTTTCCCGGGCTGCCGGACGCCGGTATTGACGCCTGTTTCGACCGCCAGCTGGCGCTGGTCCGGGACGACCTGGCCCACCTGACCTGGCAGCATCCCATGGTGATTGGTGCATTGGACCTGGTGCTGGCAACCACGCATGGCAATGCCTGCATCAGCGCATCCAGCGGCGACCGGACCATGAACCCGAATCAGCCGCAAACTGGTGAATTCGTGCTACAACTACTGTACCGGATCAGGGTCGACGCGCCGGCGCAGCTGCAGGTGCAAAAATACCTCACGGACAGCTCAATCAATGTCACACTGACACTGAATGAGGAAGGTGAGCCGGTCACATTGACATCTGCTTACCCCGGCGGCACACAGCAGGCCGTTGAGCGTTCCGCTGCAGCACAGTTTCTTGAGGAAAACCGACAGTCCCTGCTGGACCTGCTGCAAACGGGTAATCAGCTGGCAAGCGATCAGTGCAAACAGCTAAGCAGCCAGACAAGCAAAACCATGCTTGAGGCCCAGATGCAGGAAATCAAACGACTGCTTGCATTAAAGCAGCGCAACCCCAATATAAGAGACGAGGAAATTCAGTTCCTGAAGGACCAGACCCTGGCACTGCACAACTGCCTGTCTGGCGCAAAAGCCGAACTGACAGCCCTCCATCTGGTAATCATGAATTAAAAGAGGACATCGCCCGTAATGAGTCAAACCTCCAGTCAGCAAATGCCATCGCAGACTCACCCCAGCTTTCAGTGGCTGCGCAGCCATGCCATCCCCTCTTTGCAGCTGGAGGTCCAGGAGTTTGAACATATAAAAACCGGAGCGCGCCACTATCACCTGGCGTCTGACAACCCGGAGAATGTTTTCATGGTGGCGCTTCGCACCCTGCCAATGGACTCGACCGGTGTCGCCCATATCCTTGAGCACACAGCACTGTGTGGCAGTGAGAAATATCCGGTTCGCGACCCCTTCTTCATGATGATCAGGCGTTCACTCAATACCTTCATGAACGCCTTCACCAGCAGTGACTGCACCGCCTACCCATTTGCAAGCAAAAACAGAAAAGACTTTAACAACCTGCTGCAGGTTTATATGGATGCAGTGTTTTTCTCGAATCTTGACGAACTGGACTTTGCCCAGGAAGGCCATCGACTGGCATTTGCAGAAGACAGCAACCCGGATAGTGATCTGCAATACAAGGGCGTTGTATTTAATGAAATGAAAGGTGCCATGAGCTCTGCCACGGCTCGCCTGTGGCAGACCGTCACCAGCTATCTGTTCCCGACCAGCACCTACCACTACAACAGCGGTGGTGAGCCGACTCATATCCCGGATCTCAGTTATGCTCAGCTCAAGCGTTTCTACGAGACACACTACCACCCCAGTAACGCCATCTTCATGACTTACGGGGATATCCCGGCCCACGAGCTCCAGGAGCAGTTCGAGGACCTCGCCCTGAAGCGCTTTGAACGCCTGTCCATAAAATTTGCGGCCACTGACGAAAAACGCTATCTGGCGCCGATCCGGGTGCAGGAGTCCTACGCGGTAGACGCTGAAGAAGGTACAAGTGACAAAACCCATGTGGTCACGGCCTGGCTGCTTGGCAAGAGCACCAACCTGACTGAATTATTTCGCGCTCAATTGCTGAGCTCAGTCCTGCTGGACAACAGTGCAAGCCCGCTGATGTCTGCATTGGAGACATCAGAGCTTGGTCAGTCGCCCTCACCTCTGTGTGGCCTGGAGGACAGCAATCGTGAGATGAGCTTTATCTGCGGCCTTGAAGGCTGCTCTGAGGATGCCACCAGTGACGTTGAATCATTGATCGTCGAAACGCTGGAGCGACTCGCGGAAACGGGCGTGGACAGTGAACAGGTAGACGCAGCCCTGCATCAGCTCGAACTGCACCAGCGAGAAATATCGGGTGATTCCTGGCCTTACGGACTTCAGTTGATGATGTCAGCACTGTCGACCGCCGTGCATCGCGGTGATCCTATACAGGTACTGGATATTGAAACCGCCCTCACACAACTGCGGGAAGATGTCGCACAACCAGGGTTCATCCAGGGCCTGATCAAACAGCTGCTGCTGAACAATCCGCACCGCGTCACATTGACTCTCACACCCGATGCAGGGCTTGCACAGCGTGAAATTGACGCCGAAACGGCGCGGCTGCAGGCCATCAAAGAGCAGCTCGACGATGATGAGAAAAAGGCCATCATTGAGTTGAACCGCCGGCTGGCGGAACGCCAGGCGCAGCAGGATGATCCGGGAATTCTGCCCAAGGTTGGCCTTGAAGATGTGCCTCCGGAACTGCCGGTCATCGAGTCCCGACAGCTCAAGACAGCTCAGGGTACACCATTGACCTGGTATGCCCAGGGCACCAATGGCCTTGCGTACCAGCAGATTGTTGTCGATCTGCCCGAACTCGAACCCGAGCTGCTGGATGTTCTGCCCTTGTACACCAGCATTTATACCGAGCTCGGCGTGGGATCACGCGACTACAGCTCTGTACAGACCTGGCAGGCCAGTGTCAGTGGCGGCCTGAACTGCTACGCCAGTATCCGCAGTTCTCTGGAAAGCGAACAAAAATCCAAAGCCATTCTGATACTGTCATCGAAGTCGCTGCTTGATCGGCACGCTGACATGACAACGCTGCTTTATGAGACGTTTTTTAATGCCCGCTTCGATGAAACCAGGCGTATCCAGGAACTGCTATCCCAGATCAGTGCCCGGCAGCAGTCCAGTGTCACCGGTCGCGGACACAGCCTGGCCGTCTCGCTGGCCGCCAGCCGCATGAGCCCAACGGCCGCGTTGAACCATCGATTCACTGGCCTGGCGGCAATAAAAAACCTCAAAGAAATGATCAAGTCCGATGCTTATGTCGATGAGCTGACTGAAAAATTCCAGCGTATACAGCAGCGTCTGACAGCAGCACCACGGCGATTCCTGCTGATTGGTGAGGAAGCGCACCAGCAGACCCTGGTGCAGCAGCTGGATCAATGCTGGCGTGATGCGCCGCAAGTGGAAAGCTCGCACAAGCCACTGGTATTACCAGAGCTGCGCGACAGTACTGCTGAATTGTGGACCACCAACAGCCAGGTCAATTTCTGCGCCAAAGCCTATCCAACGGTACCAGGAGGTCATCCTGACCACCCTGCCCTGTGTGTGCTGGCCGGTGTACTGCGCAATGCCTACCTGCACCGTGCCATCCGCGAACAGGGTGGCGCCTATGGGGCGGGTGCGGAGCAGGATTCAGGATCGGCCTCGTTCCGGTTCTTCTCCTACCGCGACCCGCGTCTGGCAGACACGCTGACTGACTTTGACCAGTCTGTCAGCTGGCTGCTTAACGAGACACACCAGCATCAACTGGTGGAAGAAGCGATTCTGGGCGTGATCAGCGGCATGGACAGATCCACGTCACCGGCGGGGGCGGCCAAGCAGGACTATTACAATAATGAGTTTGGTCGCACACGAGAAACCCGCATGGCATTCAGAAAAGCCGTGCTTGCGGTCACCATGGAGGATCTGGTCCGCGTCGCACGCCGCTACCTGATACCGGGCAACGCCAGCACTGGTGTTGTCAGCAGCAGCTCTCAGCGCAAAGTCGCCGAACAACTGAGCTTAACGATTAAAGCGCTGTAAAACGGTATGTGAAATTTTTTTTGGTCAGGATGGAACTTTTAAAAACGGTTCCAGTCTGAGTAAGTGTAGGTAGATTGCAGACAAAATTGTGGGTTTTGTTTCATTTATCTCTCCCTTGATAGTAGTATGACTCCAAGCCCGGCTCCTCAGCCGGGCTTTTTTTTGCCGCGCCATTCACGCAGGAAGTGTTGCGCAGACAGACCGAATCCGGCCCCCACAATATCCGCCGCTACATCCAGCCAGTCGGCAGAGCGCCCCGGCACAAACAACTGGATACCCTCGCTAAGCAGGGCAATAAATAATAGAAAGGCCGCTGTTCGCACATAAAAGCGTCTTTGCGGCCAACCGAGCAACAGACTCCAGGCCAGCCAGGCAAATAACAGCATGTGGACCAGTTTGTCGGTGGGCAGTCCCGACGTGTTGTCGAGCTCAGATTGCCAGCCAAGAATCTCTGCGATACCAGATTGAATTGCCTCAAGCGTATTGCCTGGCAGGCTGAGAAACAGCATCACCAGCAACAGAGCGATGGCAGCGTGCAATTTACCCGGGCTCATGTAGCCCCCGGCTGACACCATCGTTATACTGGCGGTGAACAGACACTTTTATTCGGACGGAGGATACAGCCATCATGTCTGATGCATTTAAAAAGGCCCTGCAGGAAAAATCCGCGGAATTGGCCGAAGAGCGGAGAAAACGTGAGCAACTAGAGAAGGCAAATGGCAAGGCCCCAGAACTGCCGGACATCAAGCTGAACTGGGGCAACAAGCCGACGAAGCACTGAACCACGCAGTGCCGGCTAATGCGCTGCCAGATCAGGCGCCTGGCGCGTCCGCACTCGCCTGATCGACCAGTGTCTGCAGTTCGCCATTCTGGAACATATCAGTGATGATGTCACAGCCGCCAACCAGCTCGCCGGCAACCCATAGCTGGGGAAAAGTCGGCCAGTTTGCGATACCTGGCAATGTTGCGCGTATCTCAGGATTGGCAAGTACGTCGACGTAGGCGAAACGCTTGCCGCAGGACATCAGACACTGTACCGCCTGAGCAGAAAACCCGCACTGCGGCTGGTCCGGCGACCCCTTCATATAAAGCAGGATATTGTTGCCGCTGATCTGATCACGAATGGTCTGTTCTACACTCATAAAACCCTTACCTGTTGGTACATTGACTGAAGTTGCGTCATTCTACATGAAATGACTGGCAATCGATAATTGCCCCCATGACAAAAAATGCTAATATACGACGCTTGGTCGGAGGGTAGCGCTCGCTGCCCTTTTTAGTTTTAAAGCTGGTATCACCATGACGACTCGACATTTTCTGACACTGCTGGATCTTACGCCACAGGAATTGCACAACATCATTCACCGGGCCATCGCACTGAAAAAAAGCCCTACCCTGCGCGATGAAACGCTGAAGAACAAAACGCTGGCGATGATTTTTGAGAAATCATCCACACGTACACGTGTATCCTTCGAGGTGGCCATGACCCAGCTGGGCGGCTCCTCACTGTTTCTGTCACCCTCGGATACCCAGCTGGGCCGTGGCGAGAGCATAGAGGACAGCGCTAAAGTTCTGTCCCGAATGGTCGATGTAATCACCATCCGTACATTCGAACATGCCAAGCTGGAGCGCTTTGCCCGAAACTCGTCTGTACCTGTGATCAACTCATTGACTGACGATTTTCACCCCTGCCAGTTACTGGCAGACATGCAGACGTATTTTGAGCACCGCGGCGACATCGCCGGCAAAACCGTGGCCTGGGTCGGTGACGGCCATAATATGTGCCAGTCCTACATCAACGCTGCGCGACAGTTCGATTTTGAACTGCGAATCGCCTGTCCTGAGGGGTTTGAACCCAATCAGGACATGCTTGACGCGAACAGCAACCGGGTCAGCATCGTGCGCAATCCGGCAGAGGCAGTCGCCGGGGCGTCACTGGTTGCCACCGATGTATGGGCATCAATGGGCCAGGAAGAAGAACGCCGCCAGCGGCTGGAAAAATTCCACGGCTTTCAGGTGACGCGTGAATTAATGGCACATGCCGCCTCCGACGCGCTGTTCATGCATTGCCTGCCCGCCCACCGTGGCGAGGAAGTCAGTGCTGAAGTGCTGGACGATCCAGACAGTGTGGTCTGGGACGAAGCAGAAAACAGACTTCACGCTCAAAAAGCGCTGCTGGAGTTTCTCTGTAACGCCAGGTAGGACTTGATGGCCAGAGGCTTGCAGGCTAATGCTGGAAAATGACAAGGATGTGTAACTGACAACAACCGTGGAACTAATTTCAAATCCAACATGAGCAACGCGACCATCACAACCTTATTGTTCTGCCTGCTTTTGTTAGCCCCGCTTTTTTACGTTTTCAGGCGCTGGCAGCCAAGCCAGGCCAGCAGTCGTTCACGCCGTGACCAGCTCAATGAACAGTCCATGCGCATCCTCTCCAGCGCTGTGGAACAGAGCCAGAGCGGCGTGGTCATTGCCGACTGCTCAGGCATCATCGAATACGTGAATCCCCGCTACACGCAGATCACCGGCTACAGCAATGCAGAAGCTGTCGGGCGCATCGCCGAGCTGATGAACAACGAACAGCTGACAGACCCCAACAACCTGACCATGCAGGAAGCCATGCAGCTTGGCAGTAGCTGGGAAACCTTCATGGTCAGCTCCCGCAAGAATGGCGAACGCTTCTGGCAACAGGTAACTGCCTCCCCCATTCATGACGACCTGGGCGCGCTAAGCCATATCGTGCTGAACATTGAAGACATCAGCGAGCGCGTGGAAACCCAGGCGCAGATGGAACAGCTTGCTTTTTATGACCCGTTGACTGGCCTCGAGAATCGCCGTCTGTTTAAGGACCGTCTGGAACAGAGCCTCAAGCATGTGCGTCGAAGCAAAAAGAGCACGGCACTGCTGTTTATCGACCTGGATCAGTTCAAGCGCATCAATGACACGCTGGGGCATGATGCCGGCGATGAATTGCTGACCACCGTCGCCAGGCGACTGCGTGAGTGCGTGCGCGAAGAAGACATCGTGGCACGCCTGGGTGGCGATGAGTTCACGATACTACTGGCGGACATCAGTCACGCCGACGACGCAGGTCTGGTTGCCCGCAAGATACTTCAGTCACTGACCGAGCCGATTCAGCTGGGTGCCCAGGAAGTGACTGTCAGTGGCAGTATCGGTATCACCATTGCACCTGAAGACAGCATGAACGCCAGCGTATTGATGCGCAATGCCGATCTGGCCATGTACCGTGCCAAGGATCAGGGCCGCAACAATTTTCAGTTTTTCACCGATGACATGAACATCGAGTCGCAGGCGCGCATGTCGCTTGAGAATGAACTGCGGCTGGCAGTATCGAATCGCGATTTTGTGGTGTTTTTCCAGCCACAGATCAATCTTGCCAACAATAAGATCTGTGGCTTCGAGGCGCTGGTACGCTGGCGACATGAACAGGTTGACCTGATTCCGCCAGATCGATTCATACCGGTAGCCGAAGAAACGGGCCTGATTATCCAGGTTGGAGAAATTGTTCTGCGCCAGGCCTGTGCGCAGATAAAGGCTCTGCAAGTGGCCGGCCTGCACGGCTATACCGTTGCTGTCAATCTGTCAGCTCGCCAGTTTCGCGACTCCAACCTGGTCAGCCTGGTTCGTGAAGTACTGACCGAAACCCAGCTTGAACCACGCTGGCTGGAGCTGGAAATCACCGAAAGCATGCTAATGGACAATATCGAACAGGCCATCGAGATTCTGACCGAGCTCAAGAAACTCGGTGTTACGGTGACCATCGACGACTTTGGCACCGGATATTCATCACTCAGCTATCTGACACAGTTGCCTGTGGATAAACTGAAAGTTGACCGCTCTTTTGTCAGCAACCTGCCTGAAAGCGCCCGCCACACCGCCATCACGACTGCCATCATCGCAATGGCGCAGCGCCTTAAACTGCAGGTCGTCGCCGAAGGCGTGGAAACGGCATCACAGGCGAATTTCCTGCTCGACAACCAATGCAACATCCTGCAGGGATTTCTGTTCTCACCACCGGTCAATCCCGAATCCCTGGATCAGACGCTTACTCAGCTTGGGCTGATGCTGGAAACAGGAACTGCCCGCTGCCCCGCCTGAACCCTTTGTATTGCCAGATCTGAAATCCCACCACTATATATAGTGTTCGATTACACAAAAAATCACACCTTATCCACAAGATATTCACAGAAAAAGCACTTGCAATAAGACCAATAGCGCACTATCTTGTGTGTTGTCCGCAAAAACCGACTATATATAGTAGTTTTCCTGTTTGGCATCCGTCATTACTGCTGTGTCGACAGCCTGTCGCCCGGAAATGACGATTTTTGACACAAGACCTGTACCAAAAAACAGCACAACGATATTCAGAAATTTGCTTCTACCTTAACAATAACATCATTGCGTTCATGGAGAATCCAATGCAGACCAATACCCCCAGCTACGGCAGCACACCCACCGCTCAACGCGCCGCGCCGCGGGCAGAACAAGACCTGCCGGCGACTGCGCCTGGCCAACTGCGGGTCATCAAGCGCAATGGCGCCGTTGTGACCTACGATGAGTCAAAAATCGTGGTGGCCATCACCAAGGCCTATCTGGCCATCGAAGGTGGCACGGCTGCTGCCTCGGCACGAGTCCGTGAAACTGTCAGCAAGATGGCTGCACAGATCAGCACCATCTTCAAGCGTCGTATGCCGTCCGGTGGCTCCATCCATATTGAAGAGATACAGGATCAGGTCGAGCTGGCACTGATGCGCACTGGTGAACACAAGGTGGCTCGCGCATACGTACTGTACCGCGCGGAACACACACGCCTGCGTGAACAGCAGCGCAGCCGCGAACAACAGCAGGAAACCAGTGTTCAGGTCACCTACCCTGACGGCAGCCAGGCGCCTCTCGACACCGTTCGACTGCGCACTGTCATTGATGAAGCCTGTGTCGGACTGGAAGGCGTCTCTGCAGATGCCATCTACGAAGAAACGCTGCGCAACCTTTACCCTGGGGTCAAGCTTGAAGACGTTCGCACCTCTGCGGTGATGACGGCACGTACGCTGGTTGAACAGGATCCAAATTATTCCTACGTCACTGCACGTCTGCTGCTAGACACACTGCGCAGTGAAGCGCTGGGTTTCCTCGGTCTGACTGACAGTGCAACTCAGAGCGAAATGAACTATCGCTATCCAACCGTGCTGCGCCCCTATATTGAAAAAGGTGTGGAACTTGGCCTGCTGTCACCTCACCTGCTGGAGTTTGACCTGGATGTGCTGGGTGAAGCCCTGAAAGCCGAGCGTGACACGCAGTTCACTTACCTGGGCCTGCAGACTCTGTACGATCGCTATTTCATCCACAGCGAAGGCGTGCGTTTCGAGTTGCCGCAGATTTTCTTCATGCGGGTCGCTATGGGTCTGGCCAGCAACGAAACCGACCGTGAAGCACGTGCCATCGAGTTCTACAATCTGATTTCCAGCTTCGACTACATGGTATCAACACCGCAGCTGTTCAATTCCGGCACCCTGCGCCCGCAGTTGTCTTCCTGCTTCCTGACCACCGTGCCAGACGATCTGCATGGCATCTACAGCGCCATCAAAGACAACGCCATGCTCTCCAAATGGGCTGGCGGTCTGGGCAATGACTGGACTCCCGTGCGTGCACTGGGCGCCAACATCAAAGGCACCAACGGCAAATCCCAGGGCATCGTTCCATTCCTGAAGGTCGTCAACGATACGGCTGTCGCGGTCAACCAGGGTGGCAAGCGCAAAGGAGCGGTCTGTGCCTATCTGGAAACCTGGCACCTGGACATCGAGGAGTTCCTGGAGCTGCGCAAGAACACCGGTGATGACCGTCGTCGTACTCACGACATGAATACGGCCAACTGGATTCCCGACCTGTTCATGAAGCGCGTGTTTGATGACGGCGAGTGGACACTGTTCTCGCCCAACAATGTACCTGAACTGCACGACCTGCATGGCGAAGCATTCGAGCGCGCCTACGAAGAGTACGAGCGCAAAGCAGCTGCTGGCGAAATGGAAATCTACAAAACTGTGCGTGCCAAGGATCTGTGGCGCAAGATGCTGTCCATGCTGTTCGAGACCGGACACCCGTGGATCACTTTCAAGGATGCGTGTAACGTGCGCTCACCACAGCAGCATGTCGGCACCATTCATTCATCAAACCTGTGTACGGAAATCACACTGAATACCAGTGCTGACGAAATCGCGGTCTGTAACCTGGGCTCGGTCAACCTGGTCAACCATGTCACCGAACAGGGTCTGGACACAGAGAAACTGCAGCGCACCATCAAAACTGCTGTGCGCATGCTGGATAACGTTATCGACATCAACTACTACTCGGTGCCACAGGCGGAAAACTCCAACCTCAAGCACCGTCCGGTGGGCATGGGTGTGATGGGTTTCCAGGACGCGCTGTACGCCCAGCGCATAGCTTACGGTTCCGACCAGGCGGTTGAGTTTGCTGACCGCTCGATGGAAGTCATCAGCTACTACGCCATTCAGGCGTCCACTGATCTGGCCGAAGAGCGTGGTCCCTACCAGTCCTACAAGGGCTCACTGTGGGATCAGGGCATTCTGCCAATCGACTCACTGAAGCTGCTGCAGGAAGTGCGAGGCGAGAAGTATCTGGAAGTCGATATGGGTCAGACCCAGGACTGGGAAGCACTGCGACAGCGCATTGCCCAGACCGGCATGCGTAACTCAAACGTACTGGCAATTGCACCGACTGCGACCATCGCCAATATCTCGGGTGTATCACAGTCAATTGAACCGACCTATCAGAACCTGTACGTCAAATCGAACCTGTCGGGCGAATTCACCGTGGTTAACCCCTACCTGATCCGCGACCTGAAGGCACTGGATCTGTGGGACAACGTCATGGTTAACGACCTGAAGTACTACGATGGCAGCGTGCAGCAGATCGATCGTATCCCGCAGCACCTCAAAGATCTGTACGCAACTGCATTCGAAGTCGAGCCCCGCTGGCTGGTGGATGCAGCCAGTCGCCGCCAGAAGTGGATCGATCAGGCACAGTCGCTGAACCTTTATATATCAGGTGCCAACGGCAAGAAGCTGGATATCACGTATCGCATGGCCTGGCTGCGCGGTCTCAAGACTACCTATTACTTGCGCTCCCTGGCTGCGACCAGCACCGAGAAGTCGACGGTCGCGGGCAGCAAATTGAATGCCGTTTCCAGTACACCAGAGCCAGCACCGGTACCTCAGGCCTGCTCTATCGATGACCCTGACTGCGAAGCATGTCAGTGATAATAAATTTCAAAATCAGGGGGTTAACATGATTTCTTGGGATGAGTTCTACGACGATCCGACTTCAGTGGACGACGGCAAGGCGGCGGCAAAACCAGCCCAGCCCGCCCGCGCCACCTCACAGTCGGCAAGTGCTGCTGCCGGTCAGGCGGCAGCAACTGCTGCGGCGCAGGCCAGCAACAACAGTGTCGCCTCATCGGTGGCACCACGTGTCTCCGAACAGACAGCGTCCAGCTACAATGAAGCGCTGGCAGCCGCCCGTACCATGCAGGCCATGGACGAGGCCCTGGCACCAGAGCCAGCCCAGACGGAACTGCCTGCCAACGCATCTTCAGATGCCAAGGCAGAAGCCAATAACCAGCGCGTTCTGGCACAGGCTCACGCCGAGCTGGAAAAGCTGGACATCAGCGCCGGTCAGCAGGAGCTCGAAGAGTGGACGGAACGCGTATCCGTTGACGACAAGCGCATGATCAACTGCCGCGCCGACCTGAACCAGCTGGTGCCGTTCAAATATGACTGGGCCTGGCAAAAATACCTTGATGGCTGCGCCAACCACTGGATGCCGCAGGAAATCAACATGAACGCGGATATCGCGCTCTGGAAAGGCTCCAATGGGCTGACGCCGGACGAAAGACTGATCGTCAAGCGTAACCTGGGTTTCTTCTCCACCGCCGATTCACTGGTTGCCAATAACCTGGTGCTCGCCATCTATCGTCTGATCACCAACCCGGAATGCCGTCAGTACATTCTGCGTCAGGCATTTGAGGAAGCCATCCACACCCATGCCTACCAGTACTGCATCGAGTCACTGGGTATGGACGAAGGTGAAATCTTCAACATGTACCACGAGATCCCTTCGGTCGCCAAAAAGGCTTCCTGGGGTCTTAAGTACACCCAGGAACTGAGTGATCCCAACTTTACTACGGGCACACCAGAAACAGACAAGGCACTTTTGAAGAACCTGATTGCCTTCTATTGCTGTCTGGAAGGTATTTTCTTTTATTGCGGATTTACCCAGATTCTGTCCATGGGTCGCCGCAACAAGATGACGGGTACTTCCGAGCAGTTCCAGTACATTCTGCGTGACGAGTCCATGCACCTGAACTTCGGCATCGACATGATCAACCAGATCAAGATCGAAAACCCGCAATTGTGGGACGATGCCATGAAGCGTGATGCAACTCGCATGATACTGCAGGCTACCCAGCTGGAAATTGAATACGCACGTGACACCATGCCACGCGGTGTATTGGGTATGAACGCTGTCATGATGGAAGAGTATCTGCAGTTCATTGCCAATCGTCGCCTGGTCCAGATTGGACTGCCCGAGCAGTTCAAGGGTGTGAAGAACCCCTTCCCATGGATGTCGGAAATCATGGATCTGCGCAAAGAGAAGAACTTCTTCGAAACACGTGTCATCGAATACCAGACCGGAGGTGCACTGAGCTGGGATTGATCGGGCAGAGTTAACACATCGGGTCCGGCCTGGGTGGTCTTTCGCCATACCATCCAGGCCGGATACCGCTGTGTCTTGAACAACCCTGTCCAAATGAGCCTATATCTATGTCTGGCACACGCCTGTCTGACAGCGACATCTCCGCTACCTCCTCCCAGCTCAACGGGCCCTCCAGTACAGGCGGCGCCGTCCTGCTGGCAGCTGGCTTTAGCCGACGATTCGGCAGCGTCAAGTTGGCAGCCAGGCTGCCTGACGGAGATACCCTGTTCGCAAGGACACTTCGCAATCTGTTGGCAGCAGCTCCGGAAGTGATTGTGGTTGGCAGAGCTGAATTGGCACAACAGGGCGTCTATGAAGACGTGCAATCCGCTGACCCACGCCGGGTGAAGCTGGTCATGTGCTCCCAGGCCGAGGAAGGTATGGGCAGAACGCTGGCGACCGGGGCATCGCATATTCCGGCCCACTGGCCCAGTTGTCTGATCTGTCTGGCTGACATGCCATACATCGCTACCGAAACCTACCGTGAGATACTGCAACACTGCGCCCCGGACACTATCGTCATCCCCAGTTTTCAGGGACGCCGCGGCCATCCTATCGGTTTTGGACAAAGGTTTTTTGAGGAACTACAGAACTGCCAAGGTGACACCGGCGCGAGAAACCTGCTCAGCTCCCGACCCGATGCAATACGCCCCCTGCCCGTTAACGACCCTGGCATTCTTCAGGATATCGACCAGCCGGACGATCTGGCCTAGAATGGCGCCATGACTGCGATCTTACGGACCAACCAGATTAACCTCCGTCGTCTCTGCGCGCTGACGGCGCTTTGCGTATTGGCTGCCAGCTTCAGTTCGATGGTGCCAGCTCAATCGTTCAACGAACCGACGCTGAACAATCCCCGCAATCCAGTGCTGGAAATAAACAGCTCGCTGGGCGATATTCAACTCGAATTGTTTCCCGATGCTGCACCACAGAACGTCGAGCGGGTCCGGCAGCTAGCCGCGCCGGAGCGCGCCTATTATGACAATCTGACCTTCCATCGCTCAGTCAACAACACACTGATTCAACTCGGTGCACCAGAGCGGGCGGGTCGCGAGCGTCCAGCAACAACGGTGCCAGATGAAATTAACGCCCGGGGTCTGGGCCTGGAACAGCAACAGGTGCTTGATCCGGGCGGCAGGCCCCATGCCTGGCTGAATATCCGGGACCAGATGGATTTTCAGAGTAAACTGCTGATGCCACTGTATCGTCGCCTGAATATCAGCAATGAGTCGCAGCTGATACAGCGCCAGGATGAAGTGCTCGGGCAGTTGCGCAACATGAATCTGTTGCAGGCTTATGAGCAGATGGGCTATCGCTATGATGGTACGCTGGCATCCCGCCGGCCACTGGCAGGCAGCGTCGTGATGGCGAACTATGGTCCCAATACCAATGATGGCGAACTGGTCATCCTGCTAAGAGATGCGCCCTGGCTCACAGGCACCCATACAGTGGTGGGTCGAGTAGCCTCAGGCATGGACGTTGTCGAGCAGATTGGTCGTTATCCGAATGCCAGTGTGCGTGTGTATCAGGTCAGACCCGTTAGCGTTACTCCCGCGGAGGACACAATCAATAATGGCCAAACCACCCCGTAGAAAAAGCAAAGCCCGAGCTGTAAAAGCAAGCACTGCACTGATGCCGATGAGCCTGACAGCCGGACTATTCCTGGGCTTCGGCCTGGGCGCTCTCACCAGTAGCGTTTTGTGGATGACGCTTGCCGGTCTGGCGGTGGGCGCTGCCGTTGGTTATCACGTCGACAAGCGCAATGGTATTGCCTACACGCGTGGAAAGATCTCGCGTCGATAAGGCGGCAATGAATCCAGAATGGCCTTGCCATAAAACTTGTTCACCAGTCGCTCATCAAGGATGGTGATACGTCCACTGTCAGTCTCGCTGCGCAACAGTCGACCGGTCGCCTGAACCAGCCGAAACGCTGCTTCCGGCACCGACAGGGTCATGAATGGATTTTTACCCTGTTGTTGCAGCCATTGCGACAGCGTCGCCTCAATTGGGTCGTTAGGTACCGCAAACGGTATTTTGGCGATGACAACATGGCGACAGTAATCGCCAGGCAAATCTACCCCCTCAGCAAAGCTGGCCAGTCCAAAAATGATGCTGGGCTGCCCCTTGTCGATTCGCTGGCGATGGTAAGTCAGCAGTTGGGCTTTTTGATAATCATCCTGATTAAGCACATGTTCACGCCAGGGCGCCTTCAAGCCGTCCAACACTTCCTGCAACTGCCTGCGTGAACTGAACAGCACCAGCGTTGCCTCGGCAGGATCTATCAACTTCGGCAGCCAGCTAATGATGGCGTCGGTGTGTGCCGCCGCATTGCCCGGATCACAGTTCATTTTAGGGATGGTCAGCCGTGCCGCAGCTGCGTAGTCGAAGGGACTGTCGATATGGTGATAGACCGTATGGGCCGGCAAACCACTGCGCATTGTCAGCACGTCAAAATTGCCCAATGCCGACAGTGTCGCTGAAGTCAGCACGGCACCGGCGCAGCGCGACCACAGATGTTCCGTCAATGTGCGGTCTGCCAGCACCGGACTGCTGTTAAGCGACAGGTCTTTATTTTCACCGGCGTCCAGCCAGGCCATCCAGCGCGCGGCCGGTGCACTCTCCTGCCGATCCTGGGCCGCAAAGGTCTGCCAGAGTTTTTCTGCGGCCTCGGCGCGGCTGGCCATACCACCAAGAACCGGAAACCATTGCTCTGCCTGCTGACGTTCTGGCAGCGTCTGGGCATCCTCAATCAAACGGCGCAGGTGGGTCACTATCTCCTTCAGACCTCGTGTCAGGCGAAAATGCCCGGCCGCCATCTGTACAGCCTGCTCGCGCACCTCGTCCGGCACTCGCCCCAGTTCAAAACTGAATGTGCCCTCGCCTTCTTCCGGGCAAAGCGGCTCCAGCATCAAGCGTGCATCCACCAGCAATTGCCGCAACTGCTGGACAACCGGATCAAGTTCACGAGATTCGCGGCGCAGGGTATCGTTGTCGGGAAGGCGAGTGTCAGCCACCAGCTTGCTCAATGTTTTACTGACTGACTCCAGCCATTGCAGCGAACCGTTCAGCCTGGTGCTGGCCGCAAAATGCTGGTTAGCCTTGACCGGCAAATGGTGCGCTTCATCAAATATATAGATGGTGTCTTCCGGCGCTGGCAAAATTGCGCCCCCGCCAAAGGCCAGATCGACCAGCACCAGATCGTGGTTGGCAACCACACAGTCAGCGCTTTGCACCTGATCGCGTGCCTGATAGAAACAGCAACGACTATAGTTGCTGCACTTCTGGCCAGCACATTGCCCGGCCTCGACCGTCACCGGTCGCCACTCGTCTTCCCGCAACACGCCTTCCCAGTCGTCCCGGTCGCCCTGCCAGCTGCCGTCAGCAATTTTATCCAGCATACGCTGATACAGAGCCTGGTTATCGCGCCCGTCGGCGCCCATATCACCAACCACCTCACCAAAAAGTTCGAACAGCGCGTTCTCACTGGCGTTACCCTTGAGAACCTGGTCCAGACGCGACAGGCAGACATAGCGCCCCCTGCCCTTTGCCAGCGTAAAACTGAAGCTCAGGCCACTGTGTTTGAGAATGTCAGGGAGATCGCGCTGCGTCACCTGCTCCTGCAGCGCAACGGTTGCGGTAGCCAGGACCACCTTTTTATTTAAATGTCTGGCCAATGGCAATGCGGCAAGGACATAGGCCAGGGTTTTACCGGTACCGGTCCCGGCTTCGACCACACAAATGGGCGGCGTATGCTCTTTACCGTCTTCATCCGTTTCATCGTCGACTGCCACTTCGCTCAGCGCGCGGGCAATCTCGGCGATCATCAGCCGTTGGCCATAGCGCGGTCGCAGCGACTTGGCTGAGACAATCTGTTTGTAGGCGCGCTGGATTTCATCCTTGACTTCGGTGGGGAGCATTAACTGGCAACTTGATAAGACTGTGCTGTGATTATAGCACCTGTCTGGTATGATACGGGGCCGATCAGGGAGAGCAGCCTTTATGACTTCTTCGACACCACATGATGATGCAGTAACCCAGCAGGAGGCAACCAGCCAGCCTGATACGCCCACCGCAGACGCCACCGAAAGTCGTCCGGCGCGGCCATCTGTGTCCGAACAGGAAAAGCTGCAGAACGCGATTCCCAATACGTCACATAAAGACCTGCCGACATTGCTAGTGTTGCAGACCCGCCTCGCAGCCCTGATGAGCGAAGAGTCTCGTGCAGACGACCCCGCCCTGCAGGCACTGGCCAGTACAGTTGCCGAGCGAATTGCCCTGCACCACGACTGGCAGGCATCCATGGTGTCGGAGGTCGAAAAGTCCCAGGCAACACTGCAACAGCTGCTGACTGATGGACGTTTGCGTGAAGCGCAGAGTCTTTGGGATCGCAATCAGAATACATTAAAGAAGCTTACAGAAGCTGAACAGCTGCGCCTGCAGGAACTGCTCGCCCCGCTGAAAGCCGAGCTGACCAAATTACTGGACTGGAAGAAGTTCGCGGCATCAGAAAAGAAACGCGAACTGATCGAAAAAATGCGCGCGCTGACAACTGACGAATCAGCCCCCGCAGCCAAGGCAAAACTGATCCGTGAACTACAGGACGAATGGAAACTGCTGGGTCATTCAGATGACAACGATGAGCTCTGGCTGCAATTCAGTGAGCTGGGCAAAACTGCGTTTGAACCCTGTAAAGCCTATTTCAAAGAACGTAAAGAGAAACAGGCAGCCAACCTGATAGCCCGCACCAATATCTGTGAACAGCTTGAGGCATACGTCGCCACCCTGGCTGACAAGCCTGAACAGGCAATTGATCTTCAGGAAGCTGCCAAACTGGAACAGCAGGCACGCACAGACTGGAAAAAGTTTGCACCTGTTGCCCAGAACAAGATCAAAAGCCTGCAGCAACGCTTCAATAACGTCCTGAATGCCCTCAAACAACAGAAGCGCTCTGCCCTGCAACTACACAACGCGCAGAAGCAGGCGCTGATTGACCAGGCCAAAGCGCTGGTTGAAGAGGCAGACCTGGCAGCGGCCATCAATCAGGCCAAACAGTTGCAGGCAGACTGGAAAGCCCTGGGCCCGGGCTCCTATCAGGATGACCGCAAACTCTGGGCCGAGTTCAGAGGCGCCTGCGATGCCTTGTTCGCACGCCGTGACCAGGTGTCACGCGAGCAGCGCAACCAGGGCAATAAAGCCGAGAATGAAGCACGCAAGATCCTTGGCCAGCTCAGCGCCTTGCTGGCCCTTGACGACGAGCAGTTTGCTGACGCCAGAGCTCAATATAACGACCTCAGCAAGGCTTTCAGGGCAGCACTGAGCCCCGACATGAAGGCTCAGCGCAAGAATCTCCAGGATCAGTTTAATAAACTGGCCAGACGGTTTGATGCCAGAATGAAAACACTGCCCGACAGAAAAACCATGCAGCTGATGCAGCTGATTACGGCACGTGCGGAGTTCTGTCAGAAACTCGAAATACAGCTGCTGGGCAAAAAAGCGGTCACCGAGACTGCCGATGAAATCACGGCTCAGTGGCAGGCTTTTGATCCTGTGGGTGACCCGGCACTTGGCAATCTGCTCGAACAGCGACTTCAACAGCTGCTTGCTCACGTCGCCGCAGCCCCGGACGACGGCAAGACTATCAAGGCAGCCGCACGGCAACAAGCCGACGCGATGCGATTACTCTGCGTGGATGCCGAGATCATGTGCGGAGTGGATTCCCCTGCCAGCGATAAAGCACTGCGCATGCAGCAGCAGCTGAACCAGCTTCAGAAAGGTCTGGGAAGAATGCCAGCGACCCAGAAAGAGCGTCTGGAGAATGTACAGCAGGCTGAGATGCATCTTATCTGCAGTGGTCCGCTAACCGAGATGGATCGTGCCTCGTTTTCAGAGCGACTGCAACGCGTCCGTCAACGTGCCTGAAACAACTTTTAACGCCGGAAGCGGCTGACCACCGGGTTGGCATACATACGCAGAGCCAGCGGCTGAATTTCTTTCGGCATGGCCGCTATGCGCTGCTGAAACCGTTCGGTCACCGCTGCATCCTGTGGCAGGCTGGCAAGCTGTTGCTCACCTTCCTCGTTTAATGCCGGCAGATCACTATCGCCCTGTTCACGCAATTGTCGATAGGCCATCAGATTGGTCTGTTGCAGACGGTAGTTATTCACGACCTGCTGATCAATCATTGCCGCGACCTGTTCATCATCGTCGGTTTCAAGCTTCAGCTCTGATCCGAACGCAACATGCACATCACCCTTGAATCCAACCATACCCGTTACGATACTGTCGATATCACTCTTTTCGGTTTTGATATACGTGCCGGTTGTCTGTTTCTGATATAGCTCATCGGCTTTCATCGCGTCACAGGGATCAAACTGGTAAGAGATGGAAACCGGAACAATGTGCAGCTCATTAAGTGACTGCGCCAGACCCGCGCTGCGCTTATGCATGGCGAGCATTTTCAACAGCGCCGTTTCGGTCCTGTCAATGCCATCTTTGGCGCGACCTTCTCGCTGGGCAATCCAGACATTGCGATTGATTTCCACGCAATGATGAATATAGGCCGATAGCTGCTTGCTCGATTTCAGCAGCTCGCGTCCTTTCAGGGAGCGTTTAACAATAAAGCTTTTGTTCAACCGCATCAGATCTGTAACAAATGGTCGCTTGAGCAGGTTGTCGCCAATCGCAATATAGAGTGTGTCAAAACCCGCGTGATACAGCATGTAATTGACAAATGCCGGGTCCATTGCGATGTCGCGATGGTTGCTGATAAAGAGATAGGATTTGTCCTTCGATAACTGGTCGAGACCGCTGTGGGTCAGCGCGGTTGTGGTTCGCTCGATCATGCGATCCATATAACCCGCAATGACATCCTGCATCGTTGCCACGTTGTGAACGCTTTGCAGTTGCTCACGCAACTTGCGTCGTGCCAGAAATTCCAGCACTGCTGGCAGCATGCGATGCGCCCGCGGGTAATTAAAATGAGCAATACTGCGGATAAAGTCTTTGTCGGACAGTAACTGGTCCAGAACTGGCCTGATCTCGTCATCGTGATAAGGACGAATATCGTGAAATGGATCCTGTTGCTGTGTGTCTGCTAAAGACTCTGTCATTAGTTATTCAGCCATGGCGATGCGAGTGCGCGCGATTCTACTCATTTTGCCAGTTTCAGGCAAACTGACTCGATCCATTGCTCCAGTGCATCCAGTATCTGCAGCTTATCTGACTCGCTGCCAAGCTCTTGACGCAACAAAGAAATCTCCCGGCGGCACTGTTGCACACTGAGACCAGCCAGGGTGTCGGTATCATCAGGTTCTGCCAGCTGCAGCCGCTGCCTGCAGAATTCCTGCCAGCGCTGCTGCTCAGTTACATCAAGCGTGGACGGGAAATTGCGCGCACGATAGCGAAACAGCATTTCCGGCAATCGCCCATCGCGAAACTGAGCCGTTATTGCAGAAAACTGTTGTTTCAAGGTCTGCACGTCGAGCTGCCTGACCTTCTGTAGCAGGCGTTTATCAGCGTCGCTGAAAAAACCACCACTGTAGATCATGAAGTCTGGATCAATCTGCACAGATGGCACCTGCTCACTGACCATGGCACTGGCAATCCGGCGCATGAAGTCCGGCTGAGAATGAATTTTCTCCCAGTGTTGGCGAGCAACTGACATGTCAATGCCCAGTTCCTGCATGCGCTTCTGGTCCAGTGTCGCCATTGGTGCCAGCATCGGGCTGCGATTGAGGTGGACCGTGGTCACCGGCAGGCGTCGCTCCCCTTCCGACCGCTCCGACGCAGGCGTGAACATCGCCTGCCGGAGTGCCGCCTCATCGCAGTCAAGCCAGGGCCCGGGATCGATCATCAGGTCGTAAAGCAAGACACCGTTTGCGTCGCTTGGGTGCGCAGCCAGTGGCATGGCAATTGTCAGGCAGCCCTGTGCAACGGGGTACATGCCACTGACGTGCAACACTGGCCGATGTGAGGCCAGATCCAGCTGTGCACTGACACTGTGTTTGCGCCGCAGCTCAAATGCGAAATCATAAAGTTTCGGTTGCGACTGTCTGACACAGCGAGCAAGACCGATAGTGGCACGCACATCAGCCAGCGCATCGTGTGCGTTGGCATGATCAATCCCGTTGGCCTGGCTCAGGTCCTCAAGACGGAATGAAACACCTCCGTCGCTTCGTTGCGGCCACTGCAGGCCCGCGGGACGCAGGGCATGACAAAGGCGCATCACATCCATCAGATCCCACCGGGAATTGCCATTCTTCCACTCACGTTCGTAGGGGTCGTAAAGGTTGCGATACAGCAGCTGACGCGTCATCTCGTCATCGTAACGAATACTGTTGTAACCCACGCCACAGGTTTGTGGCTGGCTAAACTGCGCGTGAATCTGTCGGATGAACTCCGCTTCTGGCAGGCCTTCTCGCTGCGCGAGTTGCGGCGTAATCCCGGTAATCAGGCAAGCCTGAGGGTGAGGCAGATAATCGAGGGCCGGCTGACAGTAGATAATCAGAGGTTCACCAACCTCATTCAGATCCATGTCAGTGCGAATACCGGCAAATTGGCAGGCTCGGTCGCGACGCGCATCCGCGCCAAAAGCCTCGTAGTCATGCCAGTACAGACTGGGCCCTGAGCCATTACCTGCGTGTCGTGGGTGCTGATTGGAAGTCATGGCTCCGGAATATAGCACGAAGGCCGGTTATTGAAGCGCCTCAAGTGGTGTAAACTTGGCGGCAGCTATCATTCGCCTGGATTCGTTCCGGGCGCGTCACCATCTTTGCAGGGAAACCAGCTATGCATTTTCCAGGAGCCCACATCATCAGTGTGTCCCAGTTCGAACGCAGCGATGTCGAGCGCATCTTCGACGTTGCCAGCGCCATGCGCCCCTACGCGCACCGTGAACGGGTAACCAAAGTGCTTGATGGCGCCATTCTCGGCAATATGTTTTTCGAACCGAGTACCCGCACGCGCGTCAGCTTCGGTTGCGCCTTTAATCTGCTGGGCGGTGAAGTGCGAGAGACAACCGATATCAAAGCCAGCTCGCTGACCAAAGGCGAGTCTCTCTACGACACTGGACGTGTAATGAGCGGCTATAGCGACATCATTGTCATGCGCCACCCCCAGGCTGGCTCGGTCGCTGAGTTTTCAAGAGCCAGCCGGGTACCGGTACTGAACGCCGGCGATGGCCCCAATGAACACCCCAGTCAGGCCCTGCTGGATCTTTACACCATCAAGCGCGAACTGATGTCACGCCAGCAGGGTATCGACGGCATGCATCTGGCAATGGTCGGCGACCTTAAACACGGCCGCACGGTCCACTCGCTGTCCCAGCTGGTCAGCCTGTACAGCAATATTCGCTTTACCCTGATTTCACCCAGGGAATTACGCATGCCGGAAGAGATCGTTGAAGAACTCCGTCAGCGTGGTCACGAAGTGGTGGAAACCGAAGACATGGAGTCAGGCCTGACCGCCAATGACATCGTGTACCTGACACGGATCCAGGAAGAACGTTTCGCCAGCAAGATGGAAGCCGATCTCTACCGGGGACGCTTCCGCCTTAACCAGGCAATCTACACACGTTACTGTCAGCCCAACACGGTCATCATGCACCCACTGCCCCGTGATTCTCGTGACGATGCCAACGAGCTCGATAATGATCTGAACCAACACCCCAATCTGGCCATTTTTCGCCAGACAGACAATGGAGTGCTGGTACGTATGGCATTGTTCGCACTGACGCTGGATGTTGCAGATCAGGTTGATAAACACGCTCGCGACGTCAACTGGTATACAGAACGCCGCTTCTGAGCCGTCAGGAGATACACACATGGACCTTCAGAACCTGTTGAGCACGATGGTGGCCAAAGAAGCCTCGGATCTTTTTGTGACCGTCGGTGCGCCGGCCAGCATCAAGGTTTTCGGCAAGGTCAGTGCGATATCAGACTCGCCCGTCAGCGAACGCGACACGGAAGCGCTGGCAAGCCACATCATGTCGAGCGAACAGGCAGAGCAGTTCCGGCGCGAGTCCGAAATGAATCTGGCATGGCTGGAACCGGACGTCGGCCGTTTTCGAGTCAATGTCTATCGCCAGCGCGGACAGACTGCACTTGTTTTCAGACATATCAAGACTGACATTCCCACCCCACAGCAATTGGGACACCCTGACATTCTTAAACAGCTGGTCATGGAAAAACGCGGCCTGATCCTGTTTGTTGGCGGCACGGGTACCGGCAAGTCAACCTCACTGGCGGCCTTGATCAATCATCGAAATGCCCATGACAGTGGCCACATCGTCACAGTGGAAGACCCCATAGAATTCATCTATCCGCACCAGAAGTCTTTGATCAGTCAGCGCGAAGTCGGCATAGATACTCTCAATTATCAGAATGCCCTGAAAAACACCCTGCGCCAGGCACCCGACGTGATCCTGATCGGTGAAATCCGCGGCCAGGACACCATGGAACATGCTATCGCGTTTGCAGAAACCGGCCATCTCTGCCTGGCAACGTTACATGCCAACAATGCCAATCAGGCTCTGGACAGAATTATCAATTTTTTCCCGGAAGAGCGTCATCGGCAGCTGTTTATGGACCTGTCGCTGAATCTTCGCGGCCTGATCTCGCAACGGCTTATTCCCTCAACTGATGGTCGCAGGGCGGCAGCTTTCGAAATCCTGCTCGGTACGCCGCGGGTGACCGACCTTATTCGTCAGGGGAAAGTTGACGAGATCAAAGAGGTTATGGAGAAATCGGAAGAACAGGGTATGCGCACATTTGACTCAGCCCTGTTTGGCCTGGTCCGAGATGGCCGCATTTCCATAGACGAAGCACTGCGCAATGCCGATTCCAGGAACAATCTGCGGCTGCGACTTGAACTGGCCGGTGGCGGGAAGCTGAGTACATCTGCTGATGTCAGCCAGCAGGACAACAGCGCTCAGAGCAAAAAGGAAAACACCAATATCGACTACAGCGGTTTGTCGCTGCGCCCCAAAGACTGAAGCTTCATGGCGGCATTCGCACGCCACCGTCCAGGCGGATCACCTCGCCGTTCAGGTAGCGATTTCTGACAATGGATAGCGCCAGGTCGGCAAATTCTTCCGGCAGGCCCATCCGTTTGGGATACTGAATAGACTGCACCAGGGCGTCTCGAACCTGTTCAGGAGCCGCCTGCATCATCGGTGTTGAAAACACACCGGGGGCGACTGTCATGATCCGTATCTGGTCGCGAGCCAGATCTCTCGCAATTGGCAGCGTCATGCCGACCAGTCCGCCCTTGGCGGCGCTGTACGCAGCCTGGCCGCGCTGCCCATCGAAGGCTGCCACCGAAGCAACATTGATGATCACTCCCCGATCTGCATCACCCTCAAGCTCTCGCTGGCACATGGCAGCGGCACACAGACGCAGTACGTTGAACGTACCAATCAGATTTACATCGACAATTCGGCGAAACATATCAAGCGGCATGGGGCCATCTCGGCCCACGGTTTTGGCAGCACCACCGATACCAGCACAATTGATATTGATATGCAGCCCGCCAAACTTCTGCATTGCAGAATCAATGGCACGCTGCACACTCTGCTCGTCTGTAATGTCGCCAGCCTGCCAGGCCACTTCCCCCGCCACGCTCGCTGCAGCTTCAAGCAGCCGTTCTTCATCACGGTCAAACATCAGCACTTTCGCGCCACTGGCGACCAGCGCCCGGGTAGCCGCAAGCCCCAGGCCTGAGGCAGCGCCTGTCACAAATGCTGTTTTTTCCTGAATCTCCATGGTAAAACCTCCGCATGCAGTCAATTATGCAAGCATGTAAGATGCAAACAGTTGAAGCAAGTGCTTATTGATAGCGCACTTAAAACAAGATCAACACCGGGTGAGAAAAACAACAATGACACCAAGATCAGACAACAACAGCATCCAGCAGTCGCAGGAAAAACCAGGCGGCCCGCTGCAGGGTCTGAAAGTTGTGGAGATGGCCGCCATCGGCCCGGTTCCGTTTACTGCAATGATGCTGGCCGACATGGGTGCCGACGTTGTTCGTATCGACCGCTCAAAAAGCAAAGACGAAAGCTCGCCCAATGCCATGGATCGCGGTCGGCAGAATCTCACACTGAACCTTAAAAAAACTGGCGATCTTGAGCAGGCACGTCGACTCATTGCACAGGCGGATGTATTACTGGAGGGATTCCGCCCCGGCGTGATGGAGCGGCTTGGCCTGGGGCCGGAGCCGTGCATGGCGGACAATCCGCGGCTTATTTATGGGCGCATGACCGGCTGGGGCCAGCAGGGTCCTCTGGCTGCAGCGGCTGGCCATGATCTCAATTACATCGCCTTGAGTGGCGCCCTGCATGCCATGGCAGATGGAGAGACCCCACCTCGCCCACCACTCAACCTTGTTGGTGACTATGGTGGTGGCGGCATGCTGTTGCTGTCGGGTGTGCTTGCTGCCCTGCATGAACGCACAAAATCGTCCAGGGGCCAGGTGATAGATGCCGCGATGAGTGACGGTACCGCGCTGTTGATGTCACTACCCTATGCGCTGTATAACTCCGGACGCTGGACACAGCTACCAGGAAAAAATCTGCTCGATGGCGGTGCGCCCTTCTATCAGTGCTATAAATGTGCTGATGGTAAATTTATCAGCATTGCGCCGATTGAACCTCAGTTCTATGAGGAGCTGCTGCTGCGTTGCGGAGTCAGGGCCGACAAGGAAAATGCCCTGTTGTTTGAGCAAATGAATCAGAGCAGCTGGCCTCGCATGCAGGAACAGCTAAAGCATCTATTCGCAACGCACTCGCGCGATCAGTGGTGTGAATTACTGGAGGGAACTGACGCCTGCTTCGCACCTGTGCTAAGCATGTCGGAAGCGCCAGAGCACCCACACAACAGGGCACGCGAGACTTTTGTCAGTCTGTCTGGCCAATCTGGTAAATATCAACCTGCGCCGGCACCACGCTTTTCCCGCACCCCCTCCGGCTGCGGCGCAAGCCCAACTGTCACCGACATCGATGCCGTCATGCAGCGCTGGTCGGCAGAATTGCCGTCGGTCAGAACTCTCACCTCCGATACGGAAGCCAATCAGGCTGCGGCACTGCAGCAAGAGGTTCAGTACCTGAAGAGCAGACTGGAAAAGCTGGAGACCACTGATTCTTTGACCGGACTTAACAATCGGCGCAGCTTTTCTGAACGATTGCGACAGGAACACGCCCGGATTCAGCGCGGCGACCGCACTGCCTGTCTGCTGCTGGCCAACATCGATCATTTCCGGCATATCAATGAGCAATATGGCCACGAAATGGGTGATCAGGTACTGGTCAGATTCGCAGAGATCTGTAACAGCGTTTTTCGCCAGTACGATGTTGTCTGCCGTTGGGGCGATAGGGAGTTTCTCATACTGCTGCCAGCAACAGACAAGCACCAGGCAGGAGCGGTGGCGGACCGTTTACACCAGACACTTACTGATGTCAGTCCGGACGATGACGAACAGTCCATGAAGCTTACTGTAAGCATTGCCATCATCACCATGACAGCTGATAAAGATATTAGCGCTTTGTTGCGACAGCTCGACGACATGCTCACTGAAGCCAAATCGGCCGGGCGCAATGTCACTGTGCTTGATTGACATACAATTCAATTGATACGAATAAGCTGACCAAGGAAATTAAATGCTGACGATTGACGAGTATCTCAAATACGACGCGACCGGCCTGGCACAGTTGTGCCGGGAAAAGGAAGTCACTGCCGAGGAATTGCTGACCATCGCCTGCGCCAGGGCAGACGCCGTCAACCCGAAGCTGAACGCACTGGTGCATCGTGAAGACAGATCGGCAATGGAGCTTGCCCGGCGACAGGATCACGAGCCAGGCGATGGACCACTGGCGGGTGTTCCATTTGTGATCAAAGAGGTCAATGCCGTCAAGGACTGGCCCTACACACGAAGCACTCCATTGCTTCGAGACAATGTCGCCCGCCAGCACAGCCGGATTGCACAACGTTACTTCGCTGCCGGGCTGCTTCCCTTTGCCAGCAGCAACACGCCAGAGCTTTGCCTGACCATAACCACAGAGTGGTCGCTGTTTGACCTGTGCCGCAATCCGCATAACCCTGAATTCAGTGCAGGTGGCAGCAGCGGCGGCTCTGCCAGTGCCGTCGCTGCCGGTATTGTACCCGCCGCCGACGCCAGCGATGGTGGTGGTTCCATACGTGTACCAGCCGCCTGTTGCGGGCTGATTGGTCTCAAACCAAGCCGTGGTCTGACCGTAACGGAGCCTGACATGGGCAACGCCTGGAGTGGCATGAGCGTCAGCCATGTTGTCTGCCGTTCGGTACGCGACAGTGCCGCGTTTCTGGATATACAGAAGCTGTCCAGGCCGGACCTGTTTGCCCTGCCACCGCAGCCTTCAAGCTTTACTGATGCCTGCCAGCGGACACCAGGCAAGCTGACCATCGCTGTGCAGCTGGAACACCCAGGCGGCGGCGCAATTCACCCTGAATGTCAGGCCGCTGTAGAGGGAACCGCCCGTCGATGTGAAGCCATGGGACATCAGATCGCGCTCATCGCACCGCCCGTGGACTACGCGGCCGCAGGCAGTGCCATGGCGGTCCTTATCAACATTCATGCAGCCCAGATCATCGCGCCCCTGCTGGAGCAGAAACAGCAGGAACTCAAAGACGCACAGTTGTCCGAGTCAGTGCTACGAATGGTCGCGCGCGGTATCAAGGCCACAGCCCGGGAATACCTGCAGGCAATCGACACACTGAAACAGATAGAGCGGCAAATGGCAGACTTCCATCAGCAGTATGATCTGGTACTGTCTCCGGTGCTGGCGCGCCCGACGGCCCCTCTGGGCTGGCTGGACATGAACAGTCAGGACATGCGCGAATACGCCAGCCGCTATGCCGCTTACAGCCCGTTTACTGCACTGTTTAACGGCACCGGCCAGCCCAGCATCTCGCTGCCGCTGGGGAAGAGCCAGCAGGGTTTGCCCATCGGGGTGATGTTCAGTACCGCCTGGGGAGGCGATCAGACGCTGCTGCAACTGGCCAACACATTAATTGAGGGCGTTGTGCCGGTTGCTGCAAGCTGACCCTGCTGTTGTTATAATGCGCGCCTTTTTGGCACCGATTGTTATTTAAAAGGTGCGCTATTGTCGGCATGCGGTACCCGGCAAGCCGATTTTTTGTCAACCATTCACCTACTGACACAGGATACTGATCGAAGATGAGCAAAACCAAGTTTTCCCGCTGGCGCCCTCACCCATGGCACGGCATTGCTGCTGGCCCGGATGTTCCGCGTATTGTTACCGCCTACATTGAAATCAGCCCCTTTGATCAGATGAAGTACGAAATTGACAAGGATTCGGGATACCTGTGTGTCGACAGACCTCAGCCGACTTCCGCACAACAGCCCACGCTGTACGGATTTATCCCGCGGACATACTGTGGCGATCGTGTACGCGACCTGATGCCTGGCGCTGAATGTGGCGACGGCGACCCGCTGGACATCTGTGTGATCAGCGAGCGGGCCATAGACCGCACTGAAATTCTGATGAAAGCAAAAGTGGTTGGCGGCCTGCCTATGAACGATGGTGGTGAAGCTGACGACAAAATTGTTGCCGTTCTGGTTGATGACCCGGCGTTTGGCCATGTCAATGAAATCAGCGAGCTGCCGCCCATCATGATTCACCGCATCGCCCACTACTTCCGCACCTACAAGATGGTGCCCGGCAAAGAAAACAAGGTCACAATCGGCGAGCCTTACGGCTTCGACCGCGCTGCAGAAGTCATTGCCGCGTCAATGGCCGACTACGATCAGGACTATGGTTACCTGCAAGAGCAGGAGTGATTGCGAGCGGTCAGGCTTTTAGTCCATGCCTGACCGCAGTAACCTCGGCAAGGATCGCGATTGCGATCTCAGCCGGGGTTTTGCTGCCAATCTGGAAGCCAATCGGTGCATGCAGGCGATTGATCTCTTCCTCAGATAGTCCCAGTTCCGGCAGTCGCTCGCGTCGATTGGCCGAGGTCCGGTCAGAGCCCATGGCGCCAATGTAGAACGCCGGCGTCTTCAGGGCCTCCATCAACGCCATATCGTCAACACGTGGATCATGTGCGAGAGCAATGATGCCGCTGTAGGGATCGCTGAATCCATCACGCACCAGATCGTCCGGCAACTCTGTAGACAGGTGCACCCCCTCCACGTGCCAGTTGTCCAGGTAGGCAGGGCGTGGATCACAAAGCGTCACCTCATAGTCCATTACCAGCGCCAGTTCTGCCACATAGCGGGCGACATCTCCGGCACCCAGCAACAGCAGTTTGTAGCGAGGACTCAGACTGTGGATCATCTGCTGCTCATCAACCAGCACCGCCTCGTCCGAGGTTTCATCAAGCGTCGTCACCGCGCCGGAAGCCAGGTCAACGCGACGGCTGATGGGACGATGGTTGTTGAGCGCCTGGTCCAGCGCATCGAAAACCTGGCGCTGTGCGTCGTCCGGCGCCAGGAACTCTACCAGCACGTGCAGTTGTCCACCACAGGGAAGGCGCAGGCGCGCCTGCTCTTCAGCGGACACGCCATAATGAACCACAAAGGGTCGCGGATTTTCCTGGTATTGCTGCTTCAGGCTGCCATCCCGCAGCTGCTGCAAAAAGTCTTCTTCAATACAGCCACCAGAGATCGAACCGACCAGCTCGCCATCGGGCGTGCAGGCCATCATGGCGCCGACAGGACGCGGTGAAGAGCCCCAGGTCTTGAGGATGGTACATAACCATACGGCTTTATCCTGACGAAGCCAGGCCGCGACCCGGTTGATGATGTGGTGTTGACTGCTTTGCATAACTATCCTGACTTTTTGAGTTTGAGCGATACTACGTTCAGCGCAGCAATGACAGATTCCTCAGACATAGCGCGTCTTCCAGCTGCCCCGCATGAACAGCACAATACCCAGAACACTCATTGTGGCATCGGCAATAAAGACAGACCAGTATACACCCTCTGGCCCCCAGCCGGCTCCCTGAGAAAGGCTCCAGGCAAGGGGAATCTGCACAATCCAGAAGGCGGTTACGTTCATCCAGGTCGGCGTCATGGTGTCACCGGCGCCATTAAATGCCTGCGTTACCACTGAGCCGATCGCCAGGAAGACAAAACCATAACTGAGGATACGCAGGCTCTGGATACCGTTTCTGACTACCTCGGGGTCCTGGCTGAAAAAGCTCATGACCCAGGACGGCATCAGTATCAGCACCAGCGCCACTGAACCCATGTACATCAGGTTGTAACGTGCCACCTGCCAGACAGTGCGTTCTGCGCGATCTGGCTTGCCGGCCCCCAGGTTCTGCCCCACCAGAGTCGCAACAGCATTGCTGAGCCCCCACGATGGCAGGATCACAAACAGAATGACACGGATGGCAATCGTGTAACCTGCCACTGCATCGGCACTATTCAGCGAGACCAAACGCATCAAAAACACCCAGCTCGCTGTCGCAATCAGGTACTGCGCAATACCACCTACCGATATACGGCAAAGTTGCAGCACAATGCCCAGTCTGAGTACCAGATCTGACAAAGCCACCCGAATACGGCGGTTGTGCGAGCACAGATAATACAGCTGGTAGGCAACCCCGACGCCACGCCCAATATTGGTGGCAACAGCAGCACCCGTCAGCCCCATTTCCGGGAACGGGCCCCAACCGTAAATCAGCATTGGGTCCAGTACAATGTTGATCCCGTTGGCCAGAACCAGCGAGCGCATGGCGATACTGGCATCACCCGCACCACGAAAGATCGCATTGTTGAGGAACAGAAAGACAATCGTGAAGGCGCCACTGAACATGATGCGGGTATAGGTTTCGCCCGTCGCGATGACATTGTCACTGGCCCCCATCAGGGCGAGTATGCGATCGGCGTAAAAGAACCCGAGCACCCCGACCACGCTCGACACAAACAGACCAATCCAGAGTGCCTGCCCGGCCGCCTGCGCAGCAGCGAGTTTATTCTGTTCACCAATTCGACGGGCCACCAGTGCGGTTGCGGCCATGCTGATGCCAATCGCGACAGCGTAAAGCAGAGAAATCACTGCTTCGGTCAGGCCAACAGTCGCGACCGCATCCGCGCCGAGTCCGGCAACAAAAAAGATATCCACGATCGCGAACACCGACTCCATGGCCATTTCCAGAATCATCGGAACGGACAGCAGGAAGGTGGCGCGTGCGATCGAGCCTTCTGTGTAGTTGATGCTGGCATTACCCACCAGCGCTTGTTTGAACAGGCTCAGACCTGCTTTTAATTTTGCAAACATGTTTCAAATCCGGTAGTCGGACGCAGTCATGTCAGCCGCTGTCGGCATCATTCCGATGTGCTGAAAGCTCTGACTGGTCTGGAATACAAAAGGTCGGGTGCGTGGAACCCGGGTTTAATACCGAAGGTGAAACAATGAGGCGGGGTTTAATGAGAAAGTGAAATGCGTCGATGCGGAGCGATCACATTAAATTCACAACACTCCTTGTCTCACCAGGCTGCTGCTATCTTTAGTCGTACCAGTTTCATGGAAATCTACTCCTGTGTAGTTACTCAATAGAGATCATCGAAGTATAATCCCGAATTCTGTCGCTTGTCTTTACCTAAATTTGTCACAGTGTGTTACAGTAGAGGGCTTTTGACAGCGATCTCCAGCAACGTATCGGAACCACCCACGGATGACCTTACCCGTATTAATATGTGACGACTCCAGACTGGCACGACGCCAGATGGCGCGTTCACTCCCGGAAAACTGGGATGTTGAAATCACCTTTGCCGAGAACGGCCAGGAAGCCATCGACATGATCCGCCAGGGCAAGGGTGATCTGCTGTTTCTGGATCTCAACATGCCGGTAATGAATGGCTACGAAGTGCTGGAAATCATCCGTCAGGAAGACCTGCCAACACTGGTACTGGTGGTTTCCGGCGATATACAGGCAGAGGCTCGACGGCGCGTCATGTCCAAGGGGGCACTGGACTTTATCAAAAAGCCCGTAACCGCTGATCAGATTCAGGAATTGCTCGAGCGCTATGGCATCTATGATGCCGCTGCCAATGAAGACGCCCACGCCCACATTGTTGACGGTGACACGCTGCAATCACCTGACTTTAAGGAAGCTTTCCGCGAAGTCATCAACGTCGCCATGGGACAGGCTGGCAGCCACCTTAGTGACCTGCTGGACACCTTTATTGGGCTGCCAGTACCTGATGTGCTCGAGTGTGCGTATAAAACACTTCCGCGACACCTCAGCTATGCAGATGGTACCGGAATGAGTGCTGTATCCCACGGTTTCAGTGGCAATGGCATCGCTGGCGAGGGTGTGCTGCTGATGCGGACCGACCAGATGAGCGAACTGCGCACACTGGTCGCCAGCGACCTGCCAGCCAAGGCCGATACCGATGCCGGCATTCTGACAGATCTTTCTGAGCTTCTGGTCGGGGCCTGCCTAAAAGGCATCAGCCAGCAGCTCGATCTGGATTTCAACCACAGCTACCCTGCTGTGCTGGGCCACAACCTGCAATGCGCTGAATTACTGGACAGTGAGCACAACGAACAGGATGTGCTCGCTGTCACCATCACCTATCAGATGATGCATCCGGTTCTGGAGTGTCACCTGCTGCTGTTGCTGACTTCCGATTCCATACCCGCACTGACCAGCCGTGTTCAGCTGATCAGTGCGTCTGACTGACGAGACACCTGCATGCCACTTCAGACATTGTCATCCGAATCCCCTGACAGCACCCAGCGCCTGCATCTGCTGATGCAGCTTTTGCAGACACTGGACAATGGCCTGATCCTGCTGGACGAGAATTACAATGTACAGCTGTGGAACAGCTTCATGGAGAACCACAGCGGTATCCCCATCAGCGACGCCCGTGATCGCAATCTGTTCGAGCTGTTTCCTGACCTGCCGCGCAGCTGGCTGACCCGGAAAATTGACTCTGTTTTCAAGCTTCAGAGCCGGGCGTTCTGCACCTGGGAGGAACATCCGAGACTATTTGATTTCAAGAGCACACGCCCGCTGACAGGCCACTCTGACAAGATGTACCAGAACGTCACGCTGATCCCGCTGCACGGCCTCAACAACACGGTTTCACAGGTCTGCCTGCTGATCTATGACGTGACTGAAATAGCCACGCGGAAAAAAGAGCTTGAGGCCGCCAATGACACCCTCAAACTTGTCAGCCGCACCGACAAGCTGACAGATGTCTTCAACCGTGGCTTCTGGGAAGAGTGTCTTGAGCAGGAGTTTCTGCGCTGTAAACGCAGCCAGCGACCTGCCTCCCTGATCATGTTCGACATCGATCACTTCAAGACATTTAATGACACACATGGTCATCAGGCCGGAGATGAAGTTCTTCGCGTGGTTGGCCGTCTTCTGAAGCGATTCCGACGTTCAACGGATACTGCCGGGCGTTACGGTGGCGAAGAATTCGGCATCATTCTGCCCGAAACCCATATCGACCAGGCATTGGTATACGCAGAGCGCTTGCGCAAAAAACTCTCCGATACTGTTATCGAGTGGGAAGAAAAGAGCCTGCGCGTCACAATAAGCTTGGGTATCAGTACGCTGAACCCTGACATGAACGCCTATCAGGAGTGGATAGAGAAGAGCGACCAGGCGCTCTATCTGGCCAAGAAAGCCGGACGCAACCAGTCACATGCCAACAGAAGCTAAGCAAGGTCTGTGGAGCAGCTAACCCAGTAAATCAAATGGCGAGTGCTGCTGTTCTAGCACCAGCAACTGCCGCTTGCAAGCCAGCCCTCCCCCAAACCCGGTTAATGAGCCGTCACTGCCAATAACGCGGTGGCAGGGAATGACTATCGGGATGGGATTCTGCCCATTGGCTGCACCAACTGCACGGCTGGCATCAGGCCTGCCTATCTGCCTGGCGATGTCACCGTAACTGGCTGTAGCGCCATAGGGAATCTGTTGCAGGGCCTGCCAGACCTGGCGTTGAAAATCAGTGCCCTGCGGCGCCAGATTCAGATCAAAAGATTTTAACTCCCCAGCAAAGTAAGCCTGCAGTTGTTGCTTGACCTGTTTGAATGCTTCATTGCGACGCATCCAGTCAGGTTGAGGCTGACGCGCAGCCTTGCCAGAGGGAAAACCAATCAGCGTCAGTGCACTGCCATCTCCGGCCAGCAGCAGACTGCCGACCGGAGACTCGTAGACACTATAGTAAGTAGTGCTCACTGTTGTGAGCGCAGCTCATCTGACAGCGCGATTGCGCGGGAAATGACATATTGCCGGATAGCGGCAGAGTCCGACGGTTCCAGCTGACCGGAGAATGAGACCATGCCGCCGTCCGCCAGTTCACCTTCCAGCACTACCGCATTCCACTCTTCCAGGTCATGCAGGCGCTCGGAATAACGCAGATCAGGGAACACGCCGGCGCCATCACTGGCCGCATTGTTACCGTGACAGACGCTGCAGAAGCGACCGTACGTCTGCTCGCCCTGAGCCAGCATCTCATTGTTGGCAACAAGCGCCGGAGGATTCAGCTCCTGCTCTTCCGCTACCGCGATTTCGGTCGGCAACTGGTGATCACCCTGCAGTGCGTAGACCAGCACACGGGAGTTGTTGCTGGATTCACGCGTGGTAGATCCAATCGCACCCGGTCCAACCTGTGGCAAGGCGCGTGAACCTGTCACTACCGCAACATACTGGGTGCCATCCAGCATGTAGCTGATCGGTGCTGCCACGGTGTGGGATTGCGTGATGTGCGACCACAGGCGCTCACCATCGGTATCGCGATAGGCAACAAATTCGCCAGCCGCGTTGCCCTGGAATACAAGGCCGCCAGCAGTGGACATGACACCGGCTGCTGCAGTTGGCACCAGCTGCGGTTGCCGCCACACCTCGCGCTGAGCTACCGGATCCCACGCCAGCAGGTAGGCACTGCGCTGCGGCGCGGCGTCGCCAGCCGCTGCTACCAGACGTGCGCCTTCAGCCATGTCGGTACCGGTGTTCCAGCCGCGCTCAGATCTCTCAAATTCGGGCTGGGCTACGTAACCCATGTAGTTTTCAGTTGCAGGCAGATACACAAGATTGGTTTTCTGGCTGAATGACATGGGATACCAGTTGTGTCCACCCAATGCACCGGGTGACACGATGACTGGCACACCTGTTTCATTGTAGCGTGCCTCAGGAATTTCGACGGGTCGGCCGGTTTCCAGATCAATATGGCTGGCCCATGTTACCGGCACGAAGTTTTCGGCAGACAGCAGACGCCCCGTCAATGCATCCAGGACATAGAAAAAACCGTTCTTGGGCGCCTGCATCACAACCCGGCGTGTTTCACCGCCGATATTCAGGTCAGCTACGATGATCTGCTGGGTAGCCGTGTAGTCCCAGGTCTCGCCAGGTACGGTCTGATAATGCCAGACGTAACTGCCGTCATCAGGATTGACCGCCACAATTGACGTCAGGAACAGGTTGTCACCGCCGCCGGGGCTGCGCAGTGACTGGTTCCAGGGAGAGCCGTTGCCCACGCCGATGTAGAGCAGGTTTGAATCGGGATCGTAAGCCATGGAGTCCCAGACGGTGCCACCGCCGCCCATGACCCACCACTCACCGGTCCAGGTATCGGCCGCCCACTCCAGCTCCGGCTGTTCAAACCCATCCTCAGGGTTGCCCGGTACCGTGAAGAAGCGCCACATTTCGTCGCCATTGTTGGCATCATAGGCGGTGATGTAACCACGTACGCCGTATTCACCACCGCCATTACCTATAATGACCTTACCATCGATGATGCGCGGCGCGCCGGTAATAGTATAGGGCTGGCTCTGATCCGTGGTCACCACACTCCAGATCTGTTCACCAGTATCGGCGTCCAGTGCAATCAGGCGACCATCCAGCGCGCCGAAAAAGACTTTGCCATCCCATACTGCAACGCCACGGTTGACCACGTCACAGCAGGCGTCTACGCCTCGTGCACGATCCACTTCCGGATCAAATTCCCAGAGCAGCTCGCCAGTGCGCGCATCATAGGCTTTCACCATGCTCCAGGCAGTGGTGACGTACAGCGCACCATCCACCATGATGGGTGTTGCTTCCTGACCACGGCTGGTATCGAGGTCTGCTGACCACACCAGACCCAGGTCAGAGATAGTGTCTTCGTTGATCTGATCCAGCGGTGAGTAGCGCTGTTCCCAGTACGAGCGTCCAGTGGACATCCACTGGCCGGGTTCGTTATCCGCATTAACCAGTCGCTCGGTAGTCACCGACGCCTGATAGGCCGGATAGGATGGCGTCTCTACCGGCGCGCTTTGCGTTTGCGTGGGAGCAGTCTGCTCTGCAGGACCGCAGGCTGCCAACAGTAAGGCGGCAGCGGCCACCAGACCCAAGTGTGTTTGTTTGATCATCTATTCCCCCTGCTCACAGCAGACTGTTTTGTTATTTTTCGAGTTATTATTCAGATCGCAGCTTGAAGACCAGAATCGCATTGCCTGGCATCTGGCTGAATGTTGCGTAACCAGAACTCACTACCATATATTCGCCAGAGAGCACCGGACCGGTGGCATCGATGGAACCACCTCGTGTCTCCACATTATTGATGGTCTGATAGTCCTGAACCGTGTTGAATTCCCAGACCAGCTCGCCGGTCTGCGCATCGTGTGCAAACAGATAACCATTCAGTGAGCTGGCAATCACAACATCGTCACTGCTGGTAGCCGGGCCAGAGTAGGCCTCCATGCAGCCCTGCTGTCCTTCCTGACAGCGCTCAGGTGCCGGTGCATACCAGAGCACTTCACCGGTTTTCATATCTACAGCGTGCAGGCCGGGCATCGGGGTGATGCCGTTGCTGTTCAGACCACCGCGATCAGAAACCGGCACATACAGCACATCACCATCAAAACTCATACCCCAGTGGATGCCACCCAGCGCGCCACCACGTCCCACTCGTGTTGACCACAGCAATTCGCCATTGTTATCGGGATCCAGTCCGACCAGGACTGCACCCTTGGTACCGGCGACCACGATATCCTGCCCGTTGGACAGGGTTGTTGTCACGATGGGTGCACCGATGTCGACATCCGGACCAGCGTCCGGGCAGTTGGGTTGCTCACGCCCCAGCGCACAGGCCATGGTAAAAGCATCATCGGCTGTGGTCTGATGGATCCATTCGATATCACCACTGTCCATATTAAATGCAATCACCGAGTCGCTGCTGTTGCTGGCCGGGCGACTGTAGTTCTGCCCGGTGCCGGCATAGACGATGCGGCGCTCGGGGTCGATACTCGGGGCCTGCCAGATAGGCGCGCCCGACGGGGCATAGAATGGGTTGCCGAGACTATTCTCACCTGCCAGTGTTGCCTCTTCCATGACATAGGTATGCCATAGTTTGATACCGGTATCGAGATCAAACGCAGCAACATTACCGCGGAACGTACAGCAGTGATGGTCAGGTCGACCGGCAGCACTGACTTCAGCCGAAGACACTGGCACAAAGATTTTGTTGTCATAAACAACGGGTGAACCTGTGCTGACCGCGTAAGGATGCGGGTCAACTTCGGCGCTCCACTTCAGCTCGCCAGTCCGCGCATCCAGGACATGCAGCTGGTTCGACACGTCGGCGATCACTGCCAGCCAGGTGTCATGTGTACTGGAGAAAGCGATGGTGACCGCGGCCCGCACTTCGCGTGGTGCTTCAAAGGTCCAGTAGTCACAACCAGTTTCCAGGTCCATGGCGCGCACTTCACCACTGGTGCTGCCCAGGATCATCACATCATTAATGATGGTTGGCTGGGCGCGTGCGACGGATGCGTTTTCCAGCCCGTATGCCCAGACCAGCTCCAGTTGACCGATATTGCTGGCATTAATGGCGGTGCCCGTCGCAGCCTGGTGGCGGGGATTGCTCAATCCGTTCCCCCAGCCATTCCAGTTACTGGCAAGTGACAGGTCAAATTCTGGCATGGGCAACTCACAGCGGGACGATGCGACGGACATTTCAGTGCTCTCCTCGCGCATCGGTTCGCCGGCCAGATACTCGGACAGGGCAATACGCTGCTCAGCCGTCAGCGCGGCGCCCTGCGGTTGCATGATACCTTCTGTCAAAGCACGAAAAATGCTGTTCGCGGTATAAGTTGTCAGAGAGTCGCGAGGTGGAGTCCGGTCATCCTGTGGGGCGGTATGACACATGGCACAATACTGGGTATAGAGACTGTCACCATCCAGATTTTCCGCAGCCTGAACACCAGCCACCAATGCGGCATTAACCAGCAATGAGCCAACGAACAGCGATGCGAGCAAGCGCCGACTGTGTTTTAACATACCACTCCCCTATCAACATAAAACGTCATATTAGGCGTACACATTCTTGGTTTACTGTAATCAGTAATGCCCTTCTGAGAACGACCGGCAAGGCAACTGATTTTTCCTTCGATGTTACCGCAATCGCCCATCAAAGCGAACACATGATCGATCTGCCGAGTGTTGGATACGGCAAAGTCATACGCTTCTGGCCCTCGGACAGCCCGATGGTGTATAGTTCGCGGCAAGAAAGTCCCTGCCATAACAAGCACATGCAAGCCCTGAAGGAGTGACAGCCGATGAGTAACGATAAGACACGCAAATACTCCAGCCAGGTTGTCGATGGTGTCGAGCACGCGGCAAGCCGCGCCATGTTGCACGCCGTCGGTTTCACGCGCGAAGACTTCCGCAAACCCCAGGTCGGAATTGCCTCCACCTGGAGCATGGTGACGCCGTGCAACATGCATATCAACGACCTTGCCGAGCACGTCAATCGAGGCGTCGACAGTGCCAGCGGCAAGGGTGTCATCTACAACACGATCACCATATCCGATGGCATATCCATGGGTACCGAAGGCATGAAGTACTCTCTGGTGTCCCGGGAAATCATTGCCGACTCGATAGAAGCGGTATCCGGCTGCATGGGGCACGATGGCATAATCGCTATTGGCGGCTGTGACAAAAACATGCCGGGCTGCCTGATGGGGCTGGCAAGGTTGAACCGCCCTTCTCTGTTCATTTATGGCGGCACCATCCTGCCAGGCAAGAACCACACTGACATCGTCTCGGTTTTTGAAGCGGTGGGCGGTCATGCAGCTGGCAATGTCTCCGATATCGAACTGCGCCAGATCGAGGAAACCGCCATCCCTGGCCCCGGCTCCTGTGGTGGCATGTATACAGCCAACACCATGGCCTCTGCAATCGAAGCTCTCGGCATGAGTCTGCCTAACAGCTCAGCCCAGAATGCCATCTCCAAAGAAAAACAGGACGACTGCCTGAGGGCGGGTGCGGCCATCATGAATCTGATCGAACGGGACATCAAACCCTCCGACATCATGACACGGGCAGCCTTTGAAAATGCCATCAAGGTCGTCATTGCGCTGGGCGGATCCACCAACGCTGTGCTGCACCTGATTGCCATGGCACACACGATCGGCGTGACCATCACGCTGGATGATTTCAGCAGAATCGGAAAAACCACACCAGTGCTTGCCGACCTTCGCCCCAGCGGTCAGTACCTTATGTCCGAGCTGATCGAGATTGGCGGCATCCAGCCATTGATGAAGCGCATGCTGGATGCCGGCATGCTGGATGGCAACTGCCTGACTGTAACGGGTAAAACGCTGGCGGAAAATCTGGCTGATGTGGCTCCCTACCCGGACGATCAGAAAATAATCTATCCTTTCGACAAACCCATCAAGAAAGACAGCCATCTGGTGGTCATGAAGGGCAACCTGGCCCCCGAAGGTGCCGTCGCCAAGATCACTGGCAAGGAAGGCCTGACCTTTACTGGACGAGCACGCGTGTTTCAGTCGGAAGAAGACTCTCTCAAGGGTATCCTTGATGGCAGCGTTGTCTCAGGTGACGTGATTGTTATTCGTTACGAAGGCCCACGCGGCGGACCCGGTATGCGTGAAATGTTGAGCCCCACATCCGCCATCATGGGGCGTGGCCTTGGCAAGGATGTGGCACTGATCACAGACGGCAGGTTCTCTGGTGGCAGCCATGGGTTCGTGGTCGGTCATGTGACGCCGGAAGCCTTTGCCGGTGGCCCCATCGCCATCGTAGAAGATGGTGACCAAATTACCATTGACGCAGAGACGTGCCAGATCACACTACATATTGACGACAGCGAAATAGAAAACAGATTGAAGAGTTGGCAGCCCCCAGCCCCTCGCTACAAGCGTGGCGTGCTGGCAAAATACGCGCGCACCGTTGCCTCGGCGTCCGAGGGCGCTGTCACTGATCGCGATATATAAAGGGGCTCCAGTATGCTGATTCGATACCAGCTCGATAAACAGCGACATCTGATACCCAGCCAGGGCGAGATTACCAGTGACTCATTGGCCGCGGCGATGTGGCTGGACCTGGTCAACCCGGATGATGATGAACGCAACCTGATCGAAAGCCTGCATAGCCAGCCGCTGCCAGACACTGAAGACGTTGAGGAGATCGAGGCCTCCGCACGCTCCTATCAGGACGAAGCCGGCCTGCACGTTCACTCGCTTTTTCTGCACAAGAGCGATGAGCGCCATCGCAATACCAGCGTTGCGTTTACCCTGACAGACACACAGCTTATTACTCTCAGGGAGCGCGAGATTCCTGCGTTCCGTCTGATGCGTATGCGTGGTCGGCGTCTTCGCGGACTGGCTGAAGATCCGGTAGCCATTCTGCTCAGCCTGTTCGAAATCAAGATCGATGACCTGGCGGATACGCTGGAAGAGGTTTATACCCAGCTTGAGGAAACCAGTAATCTGGTACTGGAAGACAACGACACTGATATCGAGGATGCACTGGACGAACTTGCCCGTCAGGAAGATACCAACGGCAAGGTCCGCCTCTGCCTGATGGATACCCAACGGGCGCTGAGCTTCCTGCTGCGTCGGGGCAAACTGTCAGCGGTCCATGCTGAAACCGCACGCGAACTGCTGCGTGACATTGATTCACTGCTGCCACATAACAGTTTTGTATTCGACAAAATCAACTTTCTGATGGACGCTGCTCAGGGTTTTATCAGCATCCAGCAGAACCAGATCATCAAGACCTTCTCTATCGCCGCTGTGGTGTTTTTACCACCGACTGTGATTGCCAGCATCTATGGCATGAACTTCGACTTTATTCCGGAGCTGGAATGGAGCATGGGCTACCCCTGGGCACTGGGATTGATGGTGCTGTCCGGTGTCGCGCCGTATGTGTTTTTTAAACTGAAAGGCTGGCTGTAACGTAAGAACCTGACGCTATAAATAACAAAAACATATGTGATGGGGTCATCATGAAGTCTACGTGGCACGCGCTGGTCAATCGATCCATCAACATCCGTCAGGGCGAAGGCCCTTCGCTGTTTCTTTCAGCCCTGTATTATTTCCTGCTGCTCTGCGCCTATTACATTATCCGCCCCATTCGCGATGATATGGGCGCTGCTGGCGGCGTCGAGAACCTCGCCTGGCTGTTTACCGGCACGCTGATTGGCATGATGCTCTTGCACCCCGTGTATACCGCCATGGTGGCGCGTTTTACCCGACGGCAGTTCATTGCTCTGGTTTATCGCTTTTTTATCGCCCAGCTGATCATATTCTATCTGGCCTTTCAGGCGCTTGATGGCATCAGTGAAGTCTGGGCCGGCCGCGTGTTTTTTATCTGGGCCAGCGTATTCAATCTGTTTGTAGTGTCGGTGTTCTGGTCGCTGGTCAACGACGTATTCCGCCCCTCGCAAAGTAAACGGCTGTTCGGAGTCATAGCTGTCGGCGGTACCGCAGGTGCCCTGATGGGGTCAACAATTACCTCCATCCTCTCTTCAGCACTGGGGCCGGTAACTCTGCTGCTGGTATCCGCCGCCCTGCTGGAGATCGCTGCGCGTGTCTCACGTTATCTCAGCGACAACGAACAATCCCTTGCCATGGCTGCCATCGATGATGAAGCAACAGGTCAGGACAAAGACATGCGGAATATCGAAAGACCCGATGCCGCCACCCTCACGCAACAGGTCAGCGACAAACAGAAAGAAATCATTGGTGGCGGTGTCTGGGAGGGACTGACGCATGTGATGCGCTCACCTTACCTGCTCGGTATTGCGCTATTGATGCTGATGTTTACCATCGTGTCGACCTATCTGTATTTTGCGCAGATCGCCATCGTCAATGAAGCTTTTGGTGATGACCGGGTAGCCCGTACACAGCTGTTCGCTAACCGCGATGTGATCGTCAACTCAATTACACTGGTCGTGCAGATGTTTCTGACCGGTCGCATTCTGCGCTGGTTGGGCATTGGCGTGAGTCTGGCTTTACTGCCACTGGTCAGTTTCGTCGGCTTCGGCATGCTCGCCGTTGCACCGGTGTTACTCGTGGTCATTGCTTTCGACGTGATCAGACGCGCCGGCAATTTTGCCATTCAGCGACCGGCGCGTGAGTCGCTGTACACGGTCGTGTCACGCACTGACAAATACAAGGCCAAAAACTTCAATGACACCTTTGTCTATCGGGTCGGCGATCAGGTCGGTGCCTGGTCATACACCGCGATGGCATGGTTTGGCATGGGACTGACAGGTCTCGCCTTGACCATGCTGCCAGTGTCACTGTTATGGTTTTTCCTTGCGCTGTGGCTTGGCCGCAAATACAAAGATACCTATCAGGAGCAGACTGAAAGTCGCTGATCAGAAGTCGATGACCCCGATCAGCGAAACATTGCTTCTTGAGCGGCGATCGCGTGTGTGATGGTAGTAGTCGTAGAACACCTGCACACGCTTGCCACGTGCCAGCTGTCTGACAATTCCTACCGTCCCTGTCACAACAGAGCGGTCATCAATCGGAAAGGCCATATTGGTATCAAACTGATAGTCGTAGGCCAGCTCGCCAAACATGCTCCAGTCACTTCCCTCACGGAAAGAGCGGCTGACATTAAAGCCGCTGCGCAGCAATGACAGACGCTCGTGGCGACCGAAGGGCTCGGAGGTCTGTCGCCCGAGGCTGTCGGTAAACTGCTCGTAGCGATTGTCCAGCACCTGCAGACTCGTGGTCCATCGCAGCACTGAACGCTCAGGTAGAAATGGCAGTTGATTGGGGTAGAAACGTCCGATCAGGTCTGCCTGCAGATACTGCCGTGTGTATTCATTGTCCCGAGCGATATTAAGGCGGCCAGCAGGTGTATTTACATTGACCTCGCTGTCACCCTGATACTTCAGATGGTCGTATCGAATACCGGCTGACCACACGGGCCCAAAAGACATGCCTGCATCGAAACGTGGTCCGAAAGACTGCCCCCGGGAACGGCCATCGGCGTATAGAATATCCGCTGTCGTCTCTTCGGCGCCCATGCCAATACTGACAAAGGACTGAGCGGTCGGCGCATACACAATACCCAGGTCCAGACGATCACTGCGGCTCTGTACCCTGCCCGGTTCATCGCGGCCGGCCACTCGAACCAGCACACGCCCGAACACAGGACGGGCCACATTATCAAAGATCGGAATCAGGGAGTCATTCTGAGTTACCCAGGTATTGCTCCGCGAGCGCATATCATCAGCGTCAGGTGCCCCAGGACGACCCTGCGCTCCCTGATACAAACGCTGAGCAGTCTGATAACTGACGGCCCGGTTGACCATCTCGCCAAAATCACTGCCGGATGAACAAAAAGCCCGGAGGCCCGACTCACCCATGGCAGCCATCCATTGCCCCCTTTCCTGGGGGTCGAAGCATGGCTCGACATGGCATAAACGCTGGCAACGCCCAGCGTCGCCGTCAGTTTAAAAAGATTTCTTGCAAACTGTCTCTGGAACATAACAACTACCTGTCGAAAAAAAAATCAGCGCACAATGTCATCAGACAAAAATTTATGCACATTTTTTCAGAAGCAGGCTTCCAATCGAGTAGCCGGCACCAAAGGAACACAATACACCCAGCTCTCCAGGCAACATGTCCTGATGGTGCAGGTTGAACGCTATGATCGACCCCGCCGATGCTGTATTGGCATAGCGGTCCAGTACGATGGGAGCTTCGTCGCCATCAGGCATGCGTCCAAGCAGTTTTTTTGAAATCAACTGATTCATATTGATGTTTGCCTGGTGCAACCACCAGCGGCGGACATCCTCTGGCTGGTAACCGTGAAGGCGCAGATGCTCGGCCAGGTGCTCAGCAGCCATCGGGCAGACTTCCTTGAACACTGAGCGGCCTTCCTGATGGAAGAGTTTGTCAGCCGTGAAGGGATCTCCGTCGTAGGCGCGTGACATATAACCAAAATTGGAACGTATGTTGTTGGAATAAAGCGTTTTCGCCTGCGTGCCCAGCACGTCAAACTGGTGTTCACTGCTGGCAAGGTCCTTGCGCTCCACAATGACTGCCGTGGCCACGTCACCGAAGATGAAGTGACTGTCACGATCGCGGTAGTTAACCTGCGGTGACACCAGCTCGGGATTGATAACCAGCACTGCACGCGCAGTACCGGCTCGGACCATTTCGTAGGCACGGTGCAGGGCGAAGGTAGCCGCTGAACAGGCAACCAGCATGTCAAAACCAAAGCCGTTTATACCCAGTTCATGCTGAACTTCGATCGCAATCGCCGGGTAGGCACGCTGGGTGTAGGCGCAACTGACAACCACTGCATCAATATCTGAACCGGTTTTGTTGGCTGCTGCCATTGCCTTGCGCGCAGCATGCAGGGCAATCTCCGCCTGGTGACTGAGTTCGCCGTCAGCGCGTTCTTCTATCCTGGGACGCATACGATCGATATCCAGAATCCCGTCCTTGACGTAGACGTAGCGTTGCTTGATACCGCTGGCCTTCTCTATGAAGTCTGCATCCGATTTCATTACCGGTTTGACTTCACCTGCTTCGATACCAGCGGCATGCTCCTGATTGAACTTGTCGGCATAGGCATTTAGTGCCTCGACCAGCTCATGATTGGTTACTACGTGTTCAGGTGTCCATAGACCAACACCACTGATCACTACCTGCTCAATTGAGTTAAGCAAACGCATCAAGCTATTCCTTTGTATCTGTTTGGCAAAATTGAATCAATCGGTGATCGCTGCATAGGTCAGTGCCTTGAACGTGGCACGCAGAGGAACACGGACATTCATATGCTGGATCATGACAATACCGATCAGGTCTTCGACAGGATCGATCCAGAAAATGGTACCTGCGGCACCGCCCCAGTAATACTCACCGTCCGAACCAACACCACCAGCGGCTGTCTGATCTTCCACCACTGCAAACCCGAGACCGAAGCCAGTACCGTTTACAAAACCTGGCAATGTCTGCGGGTCATGTGCACCCTGATCACCAAAAATGCCTGGAAGATGGTTCTGTGTCATGTACTCCAGAGTCTTGTTGCCAATGATGCGCGCGCCATCAAGCTCACCACCGTTAAGTACCATCTGGGCGAAACGCATATAGTCTTCCGCGGTGGACAGCAGACCGCCACCACCGGACTCGAAGGTCATACGGTTCACAAAATTGCTATTGGCAGGATTGTCAGCGATTTCCAGCTGACCAGATTGCGGATTGTAACTATGATTGGTACCGAAGCGGTTCAGCTTTTCCTGTGGCACCTGGAAAAAGGTATCCTGCATCTGCAGCGGCTCGAAGATGCGGGTCTCAAAGAACTCGCCCAGTGTCATGCCTGATACCGCTTCGACAAGCGCACCGAGAACGTCAGTTGAAACACTGTAATGAAAACGCGTGCCGGGCTGATACTGCAATGGTATCTGTCCCAGTCGCTCAATGAAGGTATCCAGATCCGGCGCCGCCATGACGTTGGCGTCCCGATACTGGCGGTCAACCATGGTGTCGCCGAATACGCCGTAAGTAAGGCCTGAGGTGTGCGTCATCAGCATCTGCACGGTCATCGGACGCTCTGGTGCAACCAGGGCACCGCCTGGTCCTGCCACGCGAACATTGCGGAAAGCCGGCAGATATTTCTCCACCGGGTCGGTAAGAAGCAGCTTGCCTTCCTCGTACAACATCATCACGGCCAGCGTGGTGATCGGTTTGGTCATTGAGTAGATACGGAATATGCTGTCCTGCTCAACATCCTGACCAGTCTGCTGATTGATATCGCCATAGGCATCAAAATGAACGATTTCCCCGCGACGGGCAATCATGCTGACGACGCCTACCAGCTCGCCATCGTCCACATATTGATTCAAAACCGGTGCGATACGCTCCAGGCGCTCTGAAGACATACCGACCGATTCAGGCGAACCATAGGAGAGATTGTCGGCTGCTGCTGTGGAAACCAGCGTCAGGGCCGCGCCCAGAAATGCTGCAGCCCTCAGAACCTGTCGGCCCGAGAATGTCTTCAATTGCATACCCCACCCCTTTCTATTGTGATTCTTGTACGTCGTTATTCGTTTTTTATGAACAGGTTCAGATGATAACTCAGCACCCCGGATATTGTAATACTCTGCTGCAGGCTGGCTTTTCCGACAAGGGAGCGCAAGGACTGCTGTCACACTGAGCCTCAGGAAGTGTTGGTCAGTGAGAAACAATCAAAATACTCGTTGACATTCCAGGAACCTGCTGTAGACTGCGCGATAAGCCAGAATACCGGCTATATTTATGTCTGCAATACGAAGTGCCGCAATCAGTCCCTCGTTCTGTATCTCATATTTGTAATCGTATTTGAGCTTCGTGCTTTTAAGCTTGATGCTTTAGGAGCGTTTATCCACTTTGACGCCGGGCGTGACCGCCAGGGTCGGACAAAGTGTTATTAATACCTATTTAATACCGCTGCAACATTTGCAGCAACAAGGAAATTCAGTATGTCTACAGTTACCGGCCAGGTGAAATTTTTCAACGAAACCAAAGGCTTTGGCTTCATTCAGCAGGACAACGGTCCTGATGTCTTCGTTCACTACAGCGCCATCAAATCAGACGGCTTCAAGACTCTGGCAGAAGGCCAGCGTGTTGAGTTCACAGTTTCGCAAGGCGCCAAAGGCCTGCAGGCTGAGAACGTCATCGGCCTGTAAGGCATACGCACAGCTTTAGCAGTTCCTTTAGGGGCCAGCCCCTGACAAAAAGGCCCGGATCGCAAGATCCGGGCCTTTTTCGTTTCAATCACGCCTTGTCGGCGAAAATCAGAAGCGTGGCTGCCAGTCTACTGACATCCAGAACTGACGTCCCCACGGTGCGTGCAGACGGCTTTCGAAGCCACCCAGGATCGGCAGCAGTTGCGGCTGCTTGTCGAACAGGTTGCTGACACCGAGACTCAGGCTGATGTCGCTATCGAAATAATCGTCGAACAGATAGGTGTACTGCGCGTTCACCGTATCCCACGCATCGACCTTACCATCAGCGGGTGGCGGTGTACCGGTCAACAGATTGTTGACGGCGTCATCGAAGATCACTTCGTCCTGATAGTTGTAGGTTACAGAGGCGTTATGGTTCTCACGCATCCAACCTACACGCAACTGCGACTTCAGTTCCGGCACGGGCGCTACGATACCTGTGCGAGCATTCTGGAAGCCAAGCGCGTCCACGACATCACCACCATCAGCGTATTCATACTTGGTGTTGTATGTGGCACTCAAAGTGGCAGAGAAATTACCCAGGCTGGTGTCGAACGAGTAGTTAGCGCGGGCATCGAACAGATCCACCCATACCGTACTGACGTTCTGCGCCTGGCTCACAACTCGAGACACGCGCTGAGAGCCCGCTTCACGGGTCACACTTGCCTTGGGTGTACCACCAGCCGCGATCCAGGCATTCGCTGCCTGACGAGTCGCCGAGCCCGGTGTAGGATCGTAGGTGCCTGGGGTGGAACCAATCGCTGCCAGCATTTCTTCAAACTCGATGGCCACGATATCCAGCGTACCCAGGGTACGGATACGGTCAGTGTACTCGATAGACTGGTAATCCAGGCTCACACTCAGATCATCCAGCGGTTCCCAGGTAAAACCAACGTTCCAGATGTCGGATGTTTCCGGTTTCAGGTTAGGGTTACCTGACGAACAGGTTGCGCCACCATTGAGTACACCACCCGTGATCGGGTCAGCACCGAAGAAGATCTCACCGCAGTTCTCGTTTGGATCAAACGGACGTGCGTTGGCCGGTGTTGGTGCCAGGAAGCTTTCGCCAACAGAGGCACGGAAAGCCAGAGTGGGCAGCGCTTCCCAACGCAGCGCCACCTTAGGCGTAGTTGTTTCCAGACCAAATGTAGTGAAGTTTTCGTGGCGCACGGCAATCTGGGCATCCAGCGTTTCCAGAATCGGTACTTCAAATTCCAGGTAGGCTGCCTGAACACGACTACCGTAGTTGCGCGAGGTAGGTGGCGTATCAATGATGCTGGTGTTGTAATCAATGCCAGCTGCAGACAGCGGGTTGGCGTAGTTCCATTCCTGGATATCCCGCATCTGATAACCAACCGCCATTTGCGCCATACCGGCCGGCAGCTCATACAGGTCACCGGTTGCGTTCACTTCGAACACTGTCAGCTCCTGCTCCGAGGTACGGAACGGCACGGTAGGCGCAATCCAGTCGATCAGTTCCTGGCTGTTTGCTGTCACGCTGGCATTGTAGAACGGCGAACGTGGGTCCGCAGAGCCGAAGGGGTTAAACCACTCATTGCCGCCGGGACCACCCTGTCCGATCAAAGCGTTTGCCAGATTGGGCATATTGATCATACGCGCCGTGTAGTCTCGATGGGTGTGCTGGAATGAGTAAGAAGTATTCGCAGTCCAGGTATCGGAGACATCAAATCGTGCTCCCACCTTGTAGCGCTGAATCTTGTCCTCGTAGGTCTGCTTGCGAGCACCCGTTGCTTCATCGGCATAAGACGGCAACGTGCCGGCAGCAGCAAATGGACGCCACAGGAATGGACCGACGTCGCGATTAAACGGGTTAGCCGGGTGCGCAGCGGGTACAACCAGTGCCTCGCGGTTGTTGGCGTTTAGCTGGTAAGTCAGCGTGTTGTGGTTTTCGCTTTCACGGCTGGCCAGTGACATCTGCGCTTCCAGCTGCACGCGCTGATTGAGCTGATAGGTCAGGTTCTGGAATACGTTCGCCTCAGTCTTGCCCTCAGCCAACGGCCATTGCTGCGAATATGGGAAGTAGCAATTGCTGCCCAGCCGAATGCCACTGGGGTTATTGTCGCCCTGGCCAAGATCCGTTACATCATTAAACGTGCCACAGCTTGGATCGACCAGGTTGGAACCAACCTGCCTGCCGCCATGTACCTGGCCTGGGTTGGCGGTGGCACCCTGCAGTTCGCGCCAGACACCTGGATTGCCAGAGGTCGCCCAGCCGTAGTCGGCGCGCAGTGTGCGTGGACGTTCAAAGGTCATCAATGGCGTGGTGCGCGCGTAGTCTGCAGCGACTACCCAGTTGAGGCCATTACGGAAGTTGCGGCCAAACAGGATGCCGATCTTGTTGTCTTCAAACGCGCCGGGATCGTCTCGCTGGTGATAGACGCGCGTGCGCAGACCGTCAAAGTCTTTAACAGGGATCAGGTTGACTACACCGGCTACCGCGTCGGAACCGTAAAGCGCGGAACCACCGTCCAGAACGACTTCCAGACGATCAATGGCGATTTCTGGCAGCAATGTGTTGATACCAGCATCAACAGATCGGGTGCCATCCATCAATGTCAGCGTGCTGTTCTCACCCAGACCACGCAGGTTGAACGTAGTGCCAACACTTGACTGTGTACCACTGTTGCCGGCGTTAACGTTGGCGACCGTGTTGGTGTTCTGGGTATAGGTCAGGTCACGGATGTAGTTGCCCATGTTTGGTGCGCCAGACTCAAGAATGTCTGCCTGGCTGACAGTGTCTACCGGGTTGTTCTGGGCAAAGGCACTATTGCGGATAAAGGAACCGGTAACGATTACTTCTTCGATTTCAGCGGGCTCTTCCTGCTGGGCGACCGCCATGGCTGGCAGCGTCAATGTCCCCGCCAGGCAGGCGTGTATGAGATATCGCAACGATTGAGTTTTTCGATGACTAGTCATTACTTTGTATCACTCCGTTTATAATTTTAATTAGTACTACAGTGTTGGCTCTTGATGGCCGCAAAGCAGACGAGTAGCGACAAACGTCCGCTTTCGCACCGCTGGACTATACTTAAGTAATTAGAACTTGAGCGCACTGGTAAAAAAAATCACAATTGCTGTTACAACTCTGATACAAATGACCATGATTCTTTCTGACCGACAGAACGCTCGCCCTATCTCAGCTGACGCCTGAAATTCGGGCACCCTAAACAACTGACCCCTGTGCGCCGGATGGGCTGCACAGGGGTCGTCGGGAAAATTTGTGACACCTTGTGTCACAAATTGGAAACGACCTCAGAACCAGTTGTCCCGCATATCCAGGCAGGTGCTGTCCAGGGCTGACAGTGTGTCGAGCCAGGGGCCGATTCGCGTCAGCTCCCACCGAAAGAAGTACTGGCCAGCCTGCAGCTTGCCAAGATAGAAGTCATCGGGTTGCCCAGCCAGTTTGTGACCTTGTGCTACCAGCATCTGCTCCAGCCAGATCCACGCTACAACAATGTGTCCCATGGCCTCCAGATACAAAGAAGCGTTGGCCAGCGTCAATTCCAGAAAATCCGCCGCATGGAGTTGTCCGGTAACATCCAGCAGTCGATATAGAGCAGCATCCAACTCAGCGGCATATTCAGCGAGTTCCGGCTGGGCGGCAGCCTGTTGACTGCTCTGTAATATCAGCTGGGTCAACAATTCGAGCGCCGCACCATTGTGCATCACTACCTTGCGGCCCAGCAGATCCAGTGCCTGAATTCCATGCGTTCCCTCATGGATGGGATTGAGCCGATTGTCACGATAAAACTGCTCAACGTTGTAGTCGCGTGTGTAACCGTAACCACCGTGAACTTGAATTGCGAGGTTATTGGCTTCCAGGCACCACTGTGATGGCCAGCTTTTGGCAATCGGGGTCAGAATATCCAACAGCAGTGTGTGCTGATCGCGCTCTTCGTCCAGCGCTTCGCGCTCCAGATCCACCAGTCGGGCACAATACAGGTTGAGCGCAAGCCCACCTTCCACGTAGGCTTTCTGTGCCAGCAGCATGCGCCGCACGTCTGCATGATCGATCAGTCGAACAGGTTCTTTAGAGGGATCCTTGTTGGTAACAGAGCGACCCTGACGGCGCTCACGCGCGTAGTCCAGTGCGTGCAGGTAACCCGTGTAGCCCAGCGCTGCAGCCCCCAGGCCGACCCCAATGCGGGCTTCATTCATCATGTGAAACATGTACACCAGGCCTTTATGTTCCTGGCCAACCAGGTAGGCCACTGCCCCGGCTTTGCCCTGCGGCTGGAATTTCCCTTCGCCAAAATTCAGCAATGTGTTAGTCGTGCCACGATAACCCATTTTATGATTCAGTCCGGCAAGCACCACATCATTGCGCTCGCCCAGAGAACCATCGGCATTGACCAGCTGACGCGGCACAATAAACAGCGAGATACCCTTGACGCCTGCCGGCGCCCCTGGCGTTCTGGCCAGCACCAGATGCACGATATTTTCGGAAAGGGAATGCTCTCCGCCAGAAATCCACATCTTGTTGCCCGTCAATCGATAACTGCCGTCTTCCTGAGGCTCTGCCAGACAGCGCACATCTGCAAGCGATGACCCTGCCTGCGGTTCAGACAGACACATCGTGCCGAAAAAACGACCTTCCATCATGGGTTTCACCCAGGTTTCTATCTGCTCCCTGCTGCCATGCGCCAATAGCAGATTGGCATTACCTATGGTCAGGAAGGGATAGGCTGCCGTGCCCACATTGGCAGCGAGAAACCAGGCAAAACAGGCTTTTTCAACCACCGTCGGCAGTTGCATTCCACCCAGTTCATAGTCCTGCCCGGCTGCGACCAGACCCGCTTCTCCAAACGCATCAAGTGCCACCTTTACTTCTGGAATCATGTGCACGCGTTCGCCGTCAAACCAGGGTTCGTTACTGTCATTGAGTTTGTTGTGATTGGCGAAACGCTCGCTTGCCATCTGCTGACTCAAATCCAGTACGGTGTCAAATGTCTCTCGATTATGATCTCGATATCGGGGCAGCTCGGTCAGCTTTTCAGCATCAAGCCACTCATACAGCAAAAATTCAATGTCACGTCGGTTGAGTATCAGAGTGGACATAATGATCAGTACTACCTCTTATCAGAACGGGTCTTCGACTTGGTGGATGCAACAGCGGAAGCAGGTCGGAGGAAAACGGGGCAAATAGCGGGAAACGTCATGGGCAACGGGCGGCTCAATATCGACAAGATACTGAGCTGCCCGCTGAGACCCGATTGGATTATCGCTGATCCGGCAGCTTGTAACCGTCAGACTCAAGTTGTGCGCGCACAACCTTCTTGTCCATTTTGCCGGTAGCGGTCAGCGGAATGCTGTCAACAAACAGGACATCGTCAGGCAGCTGCCATTTGGCAAACTTCTGCTCGCAGTGGGCAAGCACCTGATCTGCAGTCACATCAGCACCGGGCTTCTTGATTACCAGAGCCACCGGCCGCTCATCCCATTTCGGATGCGGATGCGCGACGACACAGGCCTGGGCTACACCGGCCATGCCGGCAATATGGTTCTCAAGATCCACTGAGGAGATCCACTCACCACCCGACTTGATCAGGTCTTTAGAACGGTCGGTAATGATGATGTAGCCTTCCGGGTCAATCTTGGCAACATCGCCGGTAACCAGCCAGCCATCGTGGAACTTGTCCGGCTGAGGGTTGTTAAAATACTCAGAGCATATCCACGGACCACGTATCAGCAATTCGCCAAATGCTTTACCGTCGTGTGGCAGGGCATTCCATTTGTCATCAAAAATCTCTATCTCCAGTCCGGGAATCGGCAGGCCGGCTTTTGCCTGATTGGCAGCGCGCTCGGCATCGGACATTTCCAGATGCTTTCGCTTGCCGGTCCGGCGGCTGATGGTCGCCAGCGGGCTGGTCTCTGTCATGCCCCAGCCCTGCACCATTTCAACGCCCAGCTCATTCCAGAACCATTCAATCAATGACGGGGGTGGCGCAGAGCCGCCACAGGTCAGACGAGTCAGCGTCTTGAATTCATATTTGCCGGGATTGGCCTCCATCAGACCTTTGATGCCCTGCCAGATGGTCGGCACACCGGCAGAAATGGTGACATCGCAGTCCCGAATCAGCCGCGCCAGATGATCTGGAACCATGAAGCGATGCGGGTAGACCTGTTTCATGCCCAGCATTGTGGCAACCCAGGGCAGACCCCAGGCGTTGGCGTGGAAAAGCGGCACAATGCCCAGCAGTGTATCCGTGGCTGACAGCCCCATGACGTCTGTCATGGCGATGGAGATAGTGTGGAGGTAGTTAGCCCGGTGGGTGTACATCACGCCTTTTGGTTTGCCCGTCGTGCCGCTGGTGTAACAAAGCCCCATTGGTGAGTTTTCATCAATTTCCGGCCATTCATAGCGGGTCGGCTTGTCTTTGATGAACTCCTCATAGTCGACCGCATTGGGCAGCGAGGTCGACCAGTTTTCAAAGCCCGGTTCAGCGGCGACAACAATTTTTTCAACGCTCGGCATCTTGCCTTCAAGCTTTTCAAGCAAAGGCAGGATGTCCGCATCCACCACAATTACTTTATCCTGGGCATGAGTGATGATGTACTCAAGGTCCACTGGCGAAAGGCGGATATTCAGGGTGTGAACCACTGCACCCATACACGCGATGGCGTGATAGCACTCAAGATGTCTGGCGCCATTCCACATAAAAGTGGCAACGCGATCCCCAATCTGGACACCGGCATCAGTCAGGGCATGCGCGAGCTGGTGCGCGCGATTACGGGTTTCCAGCATGGTCTGGCTGCGAACGCCAGTTTCGGTGGCCGTCTGCACCTCCACCTCGGGTTGCAGCATGGCGCCCCTGTCCATCAGCCGGTGCATTAATAAGGGAGTCTGTTGCATTGTCATTTATTCTGCTCCTGGTGGCACGATATAGAGATAGCAAGACTAAACCAGGCAGATACGCAGTTCAACAGATTGTGAATCGATTCAATTTGTCACGCGAAGACGTCTGATTCGCTTAAACGCGTCAGACCTCACTTTCGCAGAAACAGCTTGATTTTTTACAGGAAATTGCGACTCGTACACCTGCCAGGGTGTCGAGCCGCTAAGGGTAACCCCCAAAACAGTCAGATGAATAACAACTATCACTGACGCGTATACGTGGAGCTCATCAAGACTTCACCGGCCTCATTGGTCTGCACCATCTCCACCTTGGGGCTGGTTGGGCCGAACAGCCATTTGGCTGTTATATAGACTCGATTGAATACCGGCGGAAGGGTCACGTAACCACCGACAAGATTGGTGGACTGCCCCATGCCGACACCATCCCACATACATGCGGCTTTGCCACGCGACTCGACACGATAATAACCGTCACCAAACTGGGGCTCCGGGATATTGATCTCGGTTATCGTCAAGGTACACTCATCGCCCGCATCAGAAATATAAACGCCTTCGATCTGGGCCAGTGCAGCGGGTGCCATAAAGGACAGGGCCACTCCGGCCACTGCACTTCGCCACACGCCGTTCTTGATTGCATTCTTCATCATGTCTTTCCCCTGCTCTCAGTTGAATCATAAATATTTGCATGGCTTTTAACGTCTCGCGAATCCGTGACTTGCGGACACACCCGACTGTTTATTCAGCCTTTTTGCTTTAATTGAAAGGATGCAGGGGGAATAGTAATCAAGCGCCGCAACAGCGTTTTGATTTAAATCAAATGGCGGTTGTGCCAATTGTACAAGCGCGTAAAAAAGAAAGGCTGCTCCGGCAAACGCCAGAGCAGCCACAAGAGACTACCCATCAAGAGGAACTTCAAGTACTACAGATCTGGCAGGGTTCCCGACCTGCCAGCCATCAAGCGGCGGCTTCCGACCGCACGCGTTGATCCAGGTGTGCCATTGCCCAGTGTGCAGATTGAATCGCACTTTCCATCCAGGCGGACTTACGACTGATTTGATCTCCGATCATGTAGTGACGACCGGCAGGCTGCTGCAATAGTGAATACTGCACTTCCCGTTCGGGTGTCATGCTACCCCAACGCGCAGAACAGCCCAGCATATGATTCATACGGTGCCAGGCGATGGTGATACCGTGCTCGGCCATCTCGCGATACTGCGGGTGAATCTTTTCACCCTGAGACAGCATCTCTTCAATTCTCTCTTCCTGTGTCAGACGCTGCCAGCGGTCACCACCGCCGTAGTCATAGGCAGCGAGCATGACGCCCTTCTGCTTGAGCAGCCCGTGGAAGGGATACCAGATTTGCCGAATCGGTTGATTGGTCCAGGTGATCCCGCCATAAATCTCTTCATCTTCCCAGAAGCGCTGCTTCATCTGGAAGGCACCTTTATAGGCAACACCGCGACGGATCTGTTTCATCGCTTCGCGATAGTCTTCAGGGAAGTTGTTTTCAATACCAACCATCAGGTGTGCAGGGATGCAGTTAAAGACGTAATCAGCAGTGATGGTGTGGCGCTCGCCATTCTGGTCATAGGTCACATCAATGCTGTCGCCATGATCATGCACAGCCATGACCATGGCGTGGTACTGCACCTTGCCCTCCAGCTTGCGCAGGAAGCCTTTGGTGATGTTGTCCATGCCATGAACCGGCTGCATCAGCATCGGGGCCGTCTCGCCCTCGTTTTCCAGCAGCACGGAACGCAGCAGGCCGGTATCGGCTTTCAGCAGGTCACGGATCTGAATCATTTCTTCCTGCACAGGGTCAGAGATAAACCCGCCAGAGGCATAACCACTGCGCAGACTGCCTGTATAGCGTCCGTCCTGGTCCAGGTCGCCGAACTGACGAATTAGCGTAACCACCTTGCTGGCTTCCTCATCCGTAAAGGGCTGGTCGAGTTCTGCGGCGTTAAAGCCCTTGAACATCATCTCGGCCATGAAGCCTTTCAGGTTGGTGCTGATATCAATATTACGCATGGGCTTGCCGCCATTCAGGTCGGGATCATGCACAAGCGCGTTTTTGTTCTCGTTGATGAACATTTCCAGCTCAACACCGAGTTCCTTGCAGTAGTTCAGTACATTTTTGTGTGAACTGGGAATTCGGGCAGCACCGCAGTTGAAGTACAGGTGAGGCTCATCATCAAAATTACAGATCTGGGGATTACCGATCTCGTCGATCAGGTCTCCGTGGCGCACTGTCATGATTCGTCCACCACAGCGATGTGACGCCTCAAGCACGGTACAGTCATAACCGGCCTTGCCAAGTTCGTAGGCCGTCGTCAGGCCGGAGATACCTCCACCCAGCACAACAACCCGCTTGCTCTGTCCGTTCAGTGGCATCAGGTTCGGCACACTGGCCGAGGTGCTGGCGGGAATCAGACCCAGCGCTCCGCCAACGCCGAGTACGGCAGCGACACCGCCAGTGGCGGCAATTAGATTCAGAAATTCACGACGCGTTACGGGTTTTGACACTTGCGATATCCTCTGCAGTCCATACTTCTACTTCTTGGCCGAGTGGCCGGGCTGGCATCTATGCACCATTGGCTGGTCATCGGTGACACCATTATGCGCATGCCACAGCAAAAAGTCCTGCCCGAAACATACCAAAAACCTACCCGGTTCACCCTGACAACATTCCAGGCCAAAGCGAAACGCCCTGTTTTAGTGCGTTACCCTGCTATCGGCACCAAAGGCTGGCGGCTTGAGTCCGCGCCACACGCGGGACGGCCAGAACTCCCGTGTGCAATGTGGCATCACTAGTGCGTGGCCTCAATCTTGCATCGTCAGGCGCTGGAGATATTCAGCGCCTGCCTCTCGGCACAGCCGTGACCATAGTCACTACGCTGTCAGGGCAAGGCTTGATATAACGCAACATGAGCACGTAAATGCTTGACGTTCGGTGCCGTTTTTGTTTGCATAGATGGATACAAGAAAGATTGCCTATGGCCGATAAAACAACGATAAAAATGCAGGACTATCAACTCGTCAAGGTCGGTGACTGGGAAGTGTCGCCGGGTGCCTGCACTGTCTCGAAAAACACCTCTGATACCACTAGAGACCAGCAAAATTCAGCTGGCGAACTCATCGAGAACAAAGTTACGCCACGCAGCATGGACGTTCTGCGCCTGCTCATCGAGAACGCCGGCCAGGTAGTCAGTCCCACTCAGATGCTTGAGAGCATCTGGCGCTCTCCTATCGCCACCGACCACGCTGTCCACAAAGCCATTGCAGAGTTGCGCGGCGCATTACAGGACGACGCGCATAAACCCATATATATCAAGACAATACCCAAACGCGGCTATACTTTGATCGCGCCTGTGACGGCTGTGGCTACCCACGTTGCCGAGGATGAATCAAGCACTGATAATTCTGACCCACAAACTGCAAATCGGTTCCCGAGCGCGCCTGTTGGTGGGACATCCGCTGACCCGCGATCAATTCACGCCACACAGAGCACACACCCAGAATCACCTGCCGCGCGTGGCTGGTCTGGCGCCCTGTTTGGCTGGCTGGACCATCGCCCGCTCTGGCAACGATTTTTTGCGGCCGCGATGTTGATTGCCATGGTGGTAGCAGCCCCTGTTCTCATCAAGAGCCCGGAATCGACGCCAGCTGCTGACGGCGTTGTGCGACTTGCCGTACTGCCTTTCGCCAGCCGCGACTTCAGTGATGAAAATCAGATCCTGGCTGAAGGTATCCGTGAATCGCTGATACATGGGCTGGCAAAACTTGGACATCTGCAGATCCTGTCACGCCCTCGAAGCGTCGAAATGATCAATGCCTCCATGTCTCGGGGAGGCCGCTATGACGATGCCTCGGAGCTGTACAATGCAGACCACATCCTGCAGGGCAGTGTCATGATGTCCGAGGGTCATCTGCGCGTTATCGTGCAACTGGTGCGCGCCAGCGATGGGCTGCGCGAGTACTCAGATCAGTTCGATCTGCCCATGAACGATATATTCGCTGTTCAGGATCAGATTGTCGAAAATGTGGTCGATGCCCTGCGCATATACCTAAACGACAGCGAACGCGAGCAGATGCGCGATTGGGGTACAACCAACCCTCTTGCCTATGAACGATTTCTGCGCGGCGAGTTCTACAATAACCAGTTCAATCCTGCCGACTGGCAGCGCGCCATGGACTACCACCGCAATGCTATCGAACTGGACCCCGATTTTCTGAATGCCTACCACGGCCTGGCCACAGCCGCCAATAACCTTGCGGTATACAGCGCGGGAGAACGGATTCACGAACTGTTACAGGTTGTGCTGGACGTTCACAGGGAAATCTCCCGCATAGATCCGGACAGTGAAATTCTGGACTCCATCCACGCGATCAAACTACGGATGCGAGGCTCCAGCTATGTACAGCAGGAAATGCAGCTGCGCGAACAGATACTGTCCGGCAACCCGCCCCGCTTTGCGATGGCGCACTATGCGCTACTGCTGATCGGGGCTCGTATGTACGACGAGGCCTCCCAGTTTCTGGACCAGGCCTCCGAGGTAGGCCCCTTTGAGATCTCTCCCGACGAAGTCTGGAGCTACAGGCACAACGTGATGACACCCTCAGAGGCTGTCATCGCGCGTAAAAACGAATTGCAGCAGCGACCATACCATGTGTCCTATCTGGGATCGGTGGCTGTGAACCTGGCACTGCTGGGGGACTTCAGGCAGGCACAGATCTATCTGACCCAGCAGCGCGAGGTCGATCAGGACGGTATCCTGACTCACTACAGTGAGTCAGTGATCAACTTTCTGGCAGGCAATATCCGGGCAGATGACAACAGTTATCTAGGCGCCATGCGTGACGAGCCCGACTTCTACTTCAACAACGGCGTGCTGGCCTTTATGGCAGGCGATATCGACACCGGTGTCGCCTACTGGCAGAACCTGCAACCAGTCCACCTGCGCCGTCTCTTCAATGTCACCCACGCGGCGGAAAAGCTTTTTCCCGACCACGTACTTGCATCATCTGACTATCAGGATCTGCTTGAATCCCTGGGAGCGGGCATCAGCTGGCAACACCGGTTGATGGAAGGTGTAATGGCGATGGAATCGATCACAGGCATCTCGCTTAGCCGCCGATCTCGTGACGCCTATGAGAATCAGCAGTTCATGCAGAAAAATAATCTGTGGAATGAGCAACAGTGGGCGGAATACGAGCATCACAAGACCCAGCGTCTGACCCAGGCGTCCACCCTGAACGCTGCTCGAGTCCACTAAGTCAGAATCTCTCGAAAGCCGCGCCATACGTGAGCTGGAGAGTGTTTTAGTAGGTATTGAGAAGGTTTTAGGGAGGACTTTGCACATGCGCTGATCTAATAATCAGACTGCCGTTGGGTCAAAAACCATATAACAACTCCAGGCGGCATGCTCTTACTCGGTTCACGAACAAGACGCACTTACTACATAAAAGGAAATATCAATGAACAAGTCACTAAAACTCTGCACACTGTCATCGTCACTGGTGCTGCTGGGCTCGTTGACTGCTGGCGCTCAGCTGGCATACGGCCAGGAAGCGGCTCCGGAGCTCGAAGAAGTGGTGGTCACCGGTTCCCGCGGTGCACCGCGTACTGCCCTTGAATCAGCAGCGCCCATCGACGTGTTTTCCGCTCAGGACTTCCAGGACCAGGGTACCGCAGACATGAACGATCTGCTGCGCAACCTGATTCCAACATTTAACGTAGACGTCCAGGACATCAACGACTCCAACTCGCTGGTACGCCCGGCGACACTGCGTGGTCTGCCTGCAGACGATACGCTTGTTCTGGTTAACGGCAAACGTCGTCACCGTTCTGCAGCAATCCAGTTTGGCCGTCAGGGAACCCACTTCCCGGACGTTGCCCAGATTCCACCGATTGCCCTGCGTCAGGTAGAAGTATTGCGTGACGGCGCATCAGCTCAGTACGGTTCTGATGCCATCGCCGGTGTAATCAACTTCCTGCTGAAAGAAAACCGTGACGGCGCTACTTTTGAAGCCAAGCATGGCCGTTTGTCCGAAACTGACGACGGCATGCTGAACTACTACGCCGGTAACGTGGGCCTGCCGTTGGGCCCGGACGGCTTCGTCAGCCTGAGTTTCGACCTGACTGACCAGCGCCGCAGCGACCGCTCCGTGCAGCGAGGCGATGCCCAGGCATTGATCGACGCCGGCAACAATGCGCCGCGTGTGAACGTGCAGCGCCAGGGTCTGCCTGACTCCGAGCTGGTCAACTTCTTTATGAACTCCGGCATTCAACTGAGCGCCACCCAGGAGCTGTACGCCTTCGCTGGCTACGGTGAGAAAGAGGTTGAGCTGGGTTTCTTCTACCGTAACCCGGAAAACCGTGGTGGTGTATTCACCAGCGGCTCCAACCAGCTGTTTGCTGACCTGACCCCTAACGACGGCGTTGGATGCCCGGTTATTCCACGCGGCGTCAATCCGCAGACCAGAGTGACCAGCTCGCTGGCAGCACGCGATGCAAGCGCGGCCAACCCCAACTGCTTCTCGTTCGCCGAGTGGTTCCCGGGCGGTTACACGCCTGACTTCGGTGGCACGAACGTTGATACCATGGCAGCCGCCGGTATCCGCGGCGAGCTGGATGATGGCACTCGTTACGATGTCAGCATCAACAACGGCTTTAACGAGATGAAATACTTCATCTACAACACCGTTAACCCTTCCATGGGTCCGGATTCACCGACTTCATTCGAGCCGGGCATTTACACGACTATCGAAAATACCTTTAACGTCGATCTGGTTAAAGGCTTTGATGTAGGCATGTACTCCGACCTGAACGTTGGTTACGGTGCAGAATGGCGTCGTGAGATCTTCAAGGTAAGTAACGAAGATCAGGACTCATACCGCATTGGACCATATGCCAACCAGGGCTTCGGTGTAGGTTCTGACGGCTTCCAGGGTTTTGGTCCGGACCAGCAGGGTTCATGGGATCGCAAGAACTGGGCCTTCTACGTGGATATGGAAATTGACGTGACCGAGCGCCTGTTGCTGGGTGCTGCGATCCGTTACGAGGATTTCTACAACACCTTTGGTGACACCACCAATGGTAAGTTGAGCGCCCGTTACCGCCTGACAGATACCATGAACATCCGTAGTACTGTCAGCACCGGTTTCCGTGCCCCGTCGCCCGGCCAGGCCAACATCTCCAACATCTCTACCGGTGTTGTTGATTCCATCCCGGTCACACAGGGTCAGATTCCGCCAACCAACCCGATCTCCCAGCGTTTTGGTGGTACAGAGCTGACACCAGAAGAAGCCACCAACTTCAGTATTGGCTGGACCGCGGAACTCGGACCAGTTGACCTGTCTGTGGACTACTACCGCATCGATATCGACGACCGTATCCTGAACTCCGCGACCTTCGACATTACGCCGCAGATCGCTCAGGAGCTGGAAGATTCCGGTATCTCCGGTGCGCGCAGCATCGTGTCGTTCAACTACTACACCAACGACATGTCCACCACCAACGAAGGTGTGGAAGTGGTTGCGTCCTGGGACATGGACTGGCAGAACGCTGGCACAACCAGTTTCAACGCCTCATGGGCCTATCAGACACAGGAACTGAAGGACTTCACGCCTGGTCTGCTGACCCGCGCCAACGTGGCTGATCTGGAAGACGGTATTCCCAAAAACCGCATTAACTTCCGTGCCAACCACAACTACCAGGACTGGCGTTTCACGCTGCAGGCAAACTACTACGATGAGTACTTCCGTGTGCCGAGCAACGCCAACCCGGCCCGAGACTACTGGGTAGGCGACAAGACCATCTTCTCTGGCGAAGTGGCCTATACCTACGATAACCGCTACACCTTCATCATTGGTGCGGACAACCTGTTCAACACCATGCCAGAGCGGGTACGTCCCGTGGACTTCAGTGCTACCAGCAGTAATATCTACCTGACTGATGGTGCATTCAGCCCGAACGGACGATTCCTCTACGGTCGCGTACAGATTAATCTGTAAGCGTTAAGCTGACCAAACAGGGGGACGGGGCCGTGCTCCGTCCCCTTTTTTAACGAGAGTGGATTTGCATGATGAAAGCTAAAAAAGCAGGATTCTGGGTTAGTCTGGCGCTGGGTGCCGCACTGTGCGCAACTGCACAGGCAGCGACAATCGATGGCGTTGAAGTCAGTGACCGGTTCTGTTTGACCTGCCACGGCACCGATGGCCAGGGCAACCAGGGCATTGACGCACCGCGTCTGGCCGGAATGGAGCGCTGGTATCTGAAGCGGCAGCTGGAACTGTTCAGGGATGGCCTGCGTGGCACACACCCTGAAGATATCCCAGGCCAGGAGATGCAGCCCATGGCTGAAATCCTGACCGATGAAAGCATAGAGGACATTCTGGACTGGGTTGCGACCTGGGAATACAAGCCCGCTGAAATTACCATCACCGATGCTAATGCCGAGCGTGGACAGACACTTTATCAACCCTGTGCGGCCTGTCACGGTGCCGATGCCCAGGGTAACGAAGCCATGAACGCACCTGCCCTGGCGGGTCAGAACGACTGGTATATCGTTAATCAGTTGAATGCGTTCAAGAATGGTCACCGCGGTTACGATTCACGTGATACCTACGGCTCACAAATGGCCCTGATGGCACGCGCCATCCCCGATGAGCAGGCCATGAAAGACATTGCCAGTTACATCAACACGCTGGGGCGCTGATACAGCTGATTACCTCAGTGATTATTCAAGGAGAAGTACAATGTCAGTGAGCAATCGATTCAAGCGTTCACTTCTGGGACTCTCGCTGGCTGTCAGCCTGCCCCTGATGAGCACCCAGACAAACGCTCAGGATGAGAATGTCATCATTCACCCGAACCCCGGCACCTTCCCCATCGCCAACGCGGTTGAAATGGGTCCTGGCGCGTCCATCATTTTCCATAGTGGTGTGACACCCGCAGCCGCCAACCCCAATGCCGAGCGCGGCACACCGGAGTACTACGGCGACACAAGAACGCAGGCAATCAGCGTCTTCGAGCGAACCAAAGCCAATCTGGAAAACCTGGGTCTGAGCATGGGCGATGTTGCGAAGATGACCGTGTTCCTCGTGGGTGACCCGGCCAATGGCGGCGAAATGGACTTCGATGGCTTCATGGAGGCCTATCGGATGTACTGGGGCACGGAAGAGCAGCCGCGTCTGCCAGCACGCTCTACTGTAGAAGTGGCTCGTCTGGTTGGACCACTGATGTTTGTTGAAGTTGAGGTCATTACAGCGAAAACCCGCTGATAGTTACAATCAGCTACAACTCGTATACTATCGGGGAATGCGGCACTGGCTGCATTCCCTTTTTAGTGTCCACCCGGCCGTTTGATTGCATCGTTTGACCTGTTTGTTTAACGCACAATAAGAACTAGAGAATATACAACCATGTCTCTTACAGATTCTCTTCAGGACCTGCGCAACTATCTGCACGACTCCGCGCAGATGACCACCGATTCGCAGCTGCGCAATTATGTCAAAACCACATCACTGACACTGATAGGAGAAGCCCCTCCCCTTCGCGTGACACCGGAGCAGGCACAGGCCTACATAGGCCAGGACGTTGGCTTGACCAACTGGTTTCTTATCTCTCAGAGCCTGGTCAACCAGTTTGCGGAATTTTCCGGTGACTTTCAGTTTATTCATGTCGATCGTCAGCGCGCGGCGCGTGAGACCTGTTATGCGGGAACCATCGCCCATGGCATGCTGGTGATGGCGTTGATGCCAACTTTCGCCACCTACGGCAGCCTGAAAATTGTCGGCACGCAACAAAGCATCATTTACGGACTTGATCGTGTGCGTTTCCTGAATCCGGTCCGGATTGGCTCGCGCCTGCGTGGCCGCTTCAAACTACTTAGCGTTCAGGAACGCAGCCATAACGAATACCTGCTGCGCCACGCTGTCACGATAGAGATCGAAGGCGAAGATAAACCAGCCCTGATTGCGGACTGGATCATCATCGCTGTTCTTTAGACCCTTACTGGCAGAGTCTGGAGCGGGCGTCATGGTATTCCCGCTTCAGGCGGGCTACCAGCTCGGCGGTTGATACAACTTCCCGCACGACCCCGATACCCTGACCACAACCCCAGATATCACGCCAGGCCCGTTTTTCACCGCCACCACCAAAATTCATTTTACTCGGATCCGATTCAGGCAGATTGTCCGGATCCATACCGGCGTTGATAATACTGCCTTTCAGGTAGTTGCCATGAACACCCGTGTAAAAATTGCTGTAAACGATGTCATCTGAATTGCTTTCGACAATCATCTTTTTGTAGTCATCAACAGCGCGAGCTTCGTGGGTCGCAATAAAAGGCGAGCCAATATAAGCCAGGTCGGCACCCATGGCCTGGGCCGCCAGAATGGCACCGCCGGTGGCAATCGAACCTGACAACAAAACAGGACCATCAAACCACTCTCGCACCTCCTGAATCATCGCAAACGGGCTTTTTACGCTGGCGTGCCCGCCTGCACCCGCCGCCACGCAGATCAGGCCGTCGGCGCCCTTATCGATGGCCTTGCGTGCAAACACATTGTTGATGACATCATGCAGGGTGATGCCGCCCCAACCATGCACTGCCTGGTTGACGTCTTCGCGGGCGCCCAGGCTTGTAATGATGATGGGCACTTTGTACTTCTCGCACAGCGCCATATCATGATCCAGGCGGTCATTGCTGCGATGCACAATCTGATTGATCGCAAAAGGTGCGGCAGGATTGTCGGGGTTTTTCTGGTTGTAATCGTCCAGGGTTTCTGTGATTTCTGCCAACCAGTCTTCAAGCTGTTCAGCAGGTCGGGCATTCAGGGCAGGCATGGAACCGATGATCCCGGCCTTGCATTGTTCGATCAGCATGGTTGGATTGCTGATGATAAAAAGTGGTGAACCAACTACCGGAAGCGGCAGATCTCTCAATACAGCGGGCAGGCGTGACATGAACTCTCCCTACGCAAATGAATCAACAGTCAATATTGGTGGTGATGGACGGAATAATCAGAGACTCTTGTTTAGCTCCCGAGTCCCTGCAGAACGACCTTACCCACGGTGTGTTCAGTTTTCATGGCCTGATGAGCCCGCTCCAGATTTTCCGGGCTCATGACACCAAAATTCTCTCCAACCGTGGTTTTTAATTTACCTTGATCAACCAGCTCAGCGACTCGGGTCAGCAGAACATGCTGAGCCTTGATATCTGATGTCGTAAACAGCGGTCTGGTAAACATAAACTCCCAGTGCAGTGACAGGCTTTTCTGCTTCATCAGTTTGATATCTAGCGGCTCGGCAGGGTCATCAATCAGCGTCAAACGTCCTTGCGGGCGCAGCATGGTGACAAGATCAGCATAATGCTGGTCGGTGCGATTGATGGAGGCTACATCAGTTACATCCCGGAGCCCGGTTGCCTCCAGCTGCGCAGCCAGTGGCTTGCTGTGATCAAGCACGTGATGGGCGCCCAGTTGACTGACCCACTCGCGACTCTGGGCACGCGAGGCCGTACCGATAACGGTGGCAGAGGTCAATTGGCGAGCCAGTTGTATCAACATGGAGCCGACACCGCCGCCAGCACCCACGACCAGCAGCGTCCGGTCTGCCGAGGCTTCCCCTTCCGGGATCTGCAGACGATCAAACAGCATTTCCCAGGCAGTAATCGTGGTTAGAGGCATGGCTGCAGCCTCGACATCACTCAGCGACTTCGGTGCCAGAGCGCAGATACGTTCGTCGACGCACTGAAATTCGGCGTTGCAACCTGCGCGACTGACGTCACCGGCATACCAGATTCTATCGCCAGGTTTGAACATGCTCGCTGCACTACCCACACCCACGACCTCACCGACCGCATCCCAGCCAAGTATCTTGGGCTGGTCATCCGGCGGGGTCACCCGCCCGCGAATTTTGGTGTCTACCGGGTTGACAGCAATAGCTTTGACACGCACAAGCACATCATGCGGCCCAGGCTCAGGTTTCTCACATTCAATCAGCGCGAGGGCGTTGGTACCGGTATATCCTACAGCTTGCATAAACGCTTCCTTATTGTCAGATCAGCCCCGAGTATACTTGCCTGACAAAAAAAAGGCAGCCCAAAGGGCTGCCTGATAATGGCGAATATTAAAGCATTTAACCTTCCGTGCGGAGTTACTTACCAGCCTCGATCAACTTGTCATTGCTGGCAGAGATCGGGATCTGGCGCGGTTTCATCGCCTCTGGAATCTCACGGCGCAGCTCAATGTGCAGAAGGCCATTTTCCAGGTTGGCACTAATCACACGGACGTGGTCGGCAAGCTGGAAGACCCGTTCGAAGTTACGGGCTGCGATGCCCTGGTGCAGGTACTGACGTTCGGTGGACTCTTCCGCCTTATTGCCTTTGACCTTGAGAGTCTGATGCTCAGACTCGATGTTCAATTCTTCGTTGGTGAATCCGGCCACCGCCATGGTGATCCGGTATTCATCTTTATCCAGCCGCTCAATATTGTAGGGCGGATAACTGGGCTGACTCTGTTCGCGCTGTGCAACAGAATCGAGTAACTGGCTGATATGCTCAAAACCAATGGCTGAGCGGTACAGGGGTGCAAAATCAATAGTTCTCATAGCTATATCCTCATCAAGCAATATATAAAGTCTGGTTTGTTTGATGCCCATCCTCAGATCTGACATCCGGTCAGCCTCTACGAGCCCTGACCTTAATATCTTAGTTGTGGTCAAGCTTTTTGAATTTCAAGGGAGCCTGTGCAAAATTTCGTAAATTTTGTGCAGAGTCAGCAAAGCTGGTCTATAAACAGAATGTGTACAGGGAATGTACACGCTAGTCGTCAGGGAAGGCGGACACCGGAGAAAGCCCCTCGCTTCCTGCTGGATCCGGTGATGCAGTCGGGGTATCGGCCCATTACGGCCGATACCCCGTTTTTTGCCATTCGCCGGGACACCGCACCCACCCTTCTATACATTCGTGACTGCATGTATAATCTGTCTCCGGTTATTCAGGTTGCCGCGCGCAACCTTCAGTTCAGTGCCAAGCACAGGTATACAGCATGCCACGCAGGACCAAAGAAGAGGCTGAGCGTACCAGACTGCGGATTCTGGAAGCCGCTGTGGATACTTTCTTCGAGAAAGGTGTCGCCAAGGCTACACTGAACGATATCGCGATAAGAGCGCAGGTCACCCGTGGCGCAATTTACTGGCACTTCAAAAACAAGCTTGATGTTTTTGCTGCTCTGCACGAACAGCTGCATCAATCTGTTTCCGACACCATCCTTGAGGATCTGGAAAACGACCACCCTCACCCGCTCTTGCAACTGGAACGACTGAGTACCGATCTACTCAGGGACCTCGAGAACGATGTCGGACGTTTCAAAATACTGACGATTTTCTTTCTCAAGTGTGACTATTCCGACGAAATGCTGAGCATCCTCCAATACCAGAACAAGAATCGGCGCGAAGGCATCGAACTGTTCTCGCGTTACTTCCAGCGAGCCAAACAGCATGGCCATCTGGCTGCAGACGTTGAGCCTCAGGTTTTAAGTGTTGCGCTCATGGCTTATCTGACAGGGATGGTCTACGAATACCTGACAGACCCTGACGCCATGGTCATGAAAACCGAGGCCAGCAAGTACACTCGCCTGTTTTTCCGGAACATTGGCTGAATTTGCATCAGCGCTTACCGAAGCTGACGGATTACCCTATAATCAAAACGATTGTTCTGATCCACCAGATTATCAGGACGGACCTCCGTGTATGCCAGCCGCACACACACAGGGACGGCTCCCAGCCGCTTTTTGATTCTGGTAGCTGTGCCCGCTTCGGCCATTATTCACTTGCTGCTGGCAGCGGCATGGCCGGGTATTGACCTGCGGAACGAGCAGGCTGCGGCATCAAGCCTCAGTGTCGCGATTGATCTGGGAGCCAGTTATTCAGAAATCAGCGCTGTTGCTGGCAACCAGAATGCAAGCGATGCTGCCGCTGCGAGCACACCACCTGCTCCAGCATCCGCGGAATTCCCGCCCCTTGAGCCCTCGCCTGTTTTTGAAGCTTCAAGACCTGAAACCCCGGCCTTAGCTGTCACCGAGGCCGCAGCTGCCAGAGTGGCAGCTCCGCAACAGCAAAATATGCCAACAAGCACTGCTGCCAGTGATCAGGCTGCTGCGATACCGGTAGCAGCCACGCCGACCCCAGCGCAAAGCGCTGAGCAGCCAGACATGGAGCCAGCAACAGATCCCCCGCCAGAAATCATGCCGCCGCCCATCACTCAGCCTGTTTCCATGACCACACAGCAGGAACTGGCTGAGGTGATCGAACAACTGCAATCTACCACCGAGGCATCTCTGACAGAGGTGCTGGAGCAGCTGACTACTCAGCCGCCTGAAGGTTATGAGATAAGCGTTTCACAGTTAGCAGAATCTGGTCCCACGGCGTTAAGCAGCTACCGGGTGACCATTCAGACCGAGCTTGGCGACGGTCTCGCCAGTACGGAGCTTACAATAACTGAACGTCCATTCTCCTGGTATGCCAAGTTTATTAATCGCTGGGACAATGATGTGATCATGGCTAACGACCAGATTTTTGGTCGTTTCCACTCGAACAGCCCGGTGAACCTTGAAACCGACTGGCGCGCCAGGCCACTCTTTGCAGGCCCTGTCACACTGGCCACGCATCAGTCTATCGGTCGCCGCCTGCGCGAATCCGACATATTCACAGACGAAGTGGAAACCGGCATTGGCCGCATTGATATGCCTGATGCCATTGTGCCAGCAGTTTTCCCGGGACAAGGCAGCGGACTCCAGGTGATCAGCTATGATCAGTACACACAGCTTACCTTCCTGGGTGCAGATGGTTTTAACTGGTATCAGCCCGACACCCAGCTCGGTGGCCACCAGGCATTGACTGATGATATGCTGATTATTGCCGGCACCGACGACAGCCGGTTTGATGTATCCGGCACCATACATGGGCAGGTCGCCATCTACTCTCCGCGCCGTATCACGATTACTGATGACCTGGTTTATGCCGACCAGAGCGCCGGCGCAAATCACCTGCTCAGCCTGACCAGCAACGGCAGCATCGAGATAGCCAATCCCTCAGTCACCGGACCGGGTGATCTGATCATTCACGGCGCCCTGTTTGCGCGTCAGCGCTTCAGTGTAAGGCGTTATAACACACGCGCGCAGGGGCGCCTGCATATCATGGGCACCCTGGTGGCCGGCTCAATCTCGGCGACCGAGCCTCGCTACACAACGCTGGTTGAATATGACAGCCGTTTCGAATCAATCAGACCACCTGCCTTCCCGACCACAGGCCTGTTCGATATGAGCGAATGGGATCGCGAATGGACGATTACAGCAGTACCTGACGCATTTCCTGAAGGCGCTGATGGCATTGCTCGGCAACCGGCAGACGAATAATGCAGGCCTCAAGAAGAGAAATGGCAACATCCCTTTCTTCGCTCTGCCAGTAGTCGCTGGAGCTATTTAGGTAGGCGGCTTCCAGATTGACCTGAAATACACTGCGGCTGGGGCTCTCCAGATCTTTGCCAAGATACTCGTGATAAACAGATATCACCTGACCCCATTGTTGATTCTCCCAGTGTCTGGCTGCCAGCGACATGTAATATTGCTCTATCGCCTGCAGCGCACCGGCGCGGATCACATGGGCGTCACGCAGTTGATCTGGCGTTTCGGCAAGCAGGGCCTCAGCCAGCCCAAGCCCTTCCTCAACCTTGTTATTGCTCAGCATCCACTCGGCATGATGCGACTGCAAAAGCAGCATGGGCAGCAGCGTATCTCTATCGGTGAAGCGATGCTGCTCGAACAGGGACACCGATTGCCAGTCAGACAAATAGGGGTCGATTCTCGACATCAGCGCCGTCCAGGCAGCCTCGTCATGTCGCTTCAGGTAGTCAGCCTCCTGGTAGTAATAGACCAGACGGTTATGCTGTGCCACAAGGTCATCCGCCTGCATCAGCCCCTTAAGCTCGGCCATGCGCAGTCGGTCGGCATAGTTCATGCGGTCAACACTGATATGTTGCACCCACATATTCTCAAAGCCCAGTTCAGCAGCGCTGATCTGGCGACGACTTTCATAGTCGCTATAGTCTGCCACCACCAGTCGGCGCTCAGAAAACCATTGCTCGGCCTGCCGCGCAAAAAATTCGGGATCGCGAATTACATCGAATCCGTCCTCGGATGTTGTCTCAACTTCTATTATCTGTCCGTCGTCCAGCATCAGCTGCGCAAAAGCATGGCTGGGCATGATGACGCCACTGGGGTTCAGACCCAGGTATTCCGCCAGCACGATATAGAGCAGCGCCGAACTGATACAGTTATAAACCCCGGTATCCAGGATCTCGGCCATGGCACTCTGATTGGCATCATAGCCGGCGCCAAAAAAATGCCGATGCATCAGCCGCAACAATAGCGCGCCTGTTTCACGCGGACTGTCAGCCTCGATCAGTTCATCGTGGCTGGCCAGGAAACTCAGCAGTTGTTCCCGATAGTGGTGATAGTCGGCTTCTGAGCGGACAGTCCCGGATGCCACTAAAAACAGGGCCAGCAGCTCGTCAGCGCTGGCCTGTTGCGCAGAAGGCCCTGTGAACAGGTCTATGACCTGCGTCTCAAACGCGGTCAGAGCGGTCCAGGCGGGCTGGCCAGGGACAGCAAATGCGCTGCGGTCAATATCGCGCTCGTCTGCACTGGCGGCCACACTGATCCAGAGCGTCAGCCACAGTGTGCCGAGCAGATACAGTGTTTTTGCCATGGCGACCCGCCTCCAGGTGTCAGACCTTAACCTCGATCGTATTGATAACCCGCAATGCTTTGGCAATAGCTTCATCTACCGAACCACCGTTGGCAAGCGCCACGCCCATGCGTCGCTCACCACGCACTTCCGGCTTGCCAAACAGGCGCAAGTCGGTGTCTGGCTCACTCAGTGCCTGCGCCAGATTACTGAAGCTCACGCAGTCCGAATCCCCCGCAACCAGCAGCACCGCAGACGCTGAGGGGCCGCGCTGCCTGATCAGCGGAACCGGCAGGCCCAGTATGGCGCGCGCATGAAGGGCAAACTCGGACAGGTTTTGCGAAATCAGTGTGATCAGCCCGGTATCGTGAGGTCGCGGTGACACCTCGCTGAAATAGACCTGATCACCTTTAACAAACAGTTCAACGCCGAACAGACCATAACCACCCAGGGCGCCCGTTACCGCCTCAGCCACCTCGCGGGCGCGGGCCAGGGCCTGATCACTCATTGCCTGCGGTTGCCAGGACTCACGATAGTCGCCCCGCTCCTGGCGATGTCCGATCGGCTCGCAGAAACTGGTGCCGTCGCGGTGACGGACGGTCAGCAGCGTAATTTCATAGTCAAAATCAACAAAACCCTCAACAATCACCCGGCCTTTGCCGCTACGACCGCCGGACTGCGCATACTCCCAGGCTGCATTCATGTCCGCAGCAGTCCGGACAATACTTTGTCCCTTGCCCGAGGATGACATGATGGGTTTCACAACACAGGGAATGCCAACATCCTTGATGGCGTCGAGATACTGGGTTCTGGTGTCGGCAAAGCGATACGGTGAGGTCGGCAGACCCAGTTCTTCCGCCGCCAGACGGCGGATACCTTCACGGTTCATGGTAAGCTGTGCGGCGCGGGCGGTAGGAATGACCTGCCAGCCCTCTGCTTCGAGAGCCACCAGCTCCTGAGTCGCAATGGCTTCAATTTCCGGAACAATCAGGTGGGGCTGTTCCTGCTCTACGATAGCCCTGACCGCACGGGCATCCAGCATGTCAATTACGTGGCTGCGATGCGCAACCTGCATGGCAGGCGCGTTGTCATAGCGATCTACCGCAATTACTTCGCAGCCAAGTCTTTGCAGCTCAATGACTACTTCTTTGCCAAGTTCGCCACTGCCCAGCAGCATTATCCGCGTGGCAGTTGCCGATAAGGGCGTGCCTATGGCTGTCGCGCCCGAACTTCTGCCCTGATCTGTGTTGTGTTCTTTGTCATTTGGGGTTTTCAAAATCGTTCTGCTCTTTCGTTGGTCCTGTATTGATACATCAGCGTCACTCAGTGTTGCCTGCCACTAGCCAGCTACCTGCTCGTTGCGCTGCGTCTATCCCTCGCATTCTTTCAGAACGTTTGCTCGGATGGAAGGACTTTGGTCATTGGTTTAAGCTTTGCAGGAACAGGAAAATCCGGCAAGCTGCGTATCGCGCTCAAACACGGAAAAACAGCATGACTAGCAGACAGACGAATATCCGGGCCGTCATTCTGGATGCCGCAACACTGGGTTCAGATATCGATTTCTCGCCTCTGCAAAAAATCACCGACACACTGGAAATACATGATAATACGTTGTCGGATCCGAACTCAGATGAAGTAGTTTCAAGACTGCAGCATGCAAACGTCGCGATAACGAATAAAGTTGTGCTGGACGCACAGGCGCTTGCGGCACTACCCAATCTGCGTTTGATCTGCGTGATGGCCACAGGCACCAACAATATTGACCTGGAGGCTGCTCAGCGCCTGGATATCGAAGTCCGCAACATAACAGCCTATGGAACTGCGAGTGTTGCCCAGCACACCTTCATGTTGATGCTCGCACTGGCCAACCGCCTGCCGCTCTATCAGGACGAGTTGCGACGTGGCCGCTGGCAGTCCAGTGAACACTTCTGTCTGCTGAATCACACAACCATGCAGTTGGCAGGCAGGCATCTGGTGCTTGTCGGACAGGGAGAACTGGGATCACGTGTCTCAATGCTGGCCAGGGCCATGGATATGACTGTCAGTTTCGCCGCCCGTCCGGGCAATGAGTCGTCAGATCACCGCCCTGCTCTGGACGCCTTACTGGCCGACGCAGACATTATCTCACTGCATTGTCCCCTGACAGATGCAAGCCGTCACCTGATCAATGCCCGTCGGCTGCAAAGCATCAAGCCAGGCTGTCTGTTGATCAACTGCGCCCGCGGTGGCCTGATTGACGAACTGGCAGCGCTGACAGCTTTGCGTGACGGCCGGCTGGGCGGACTGGCTGTTGATGTGCTGCCCGAGGAGCCACCGCGCAATGGCCACCCCTTGCTGCAGGCGCTGGAGGACCCTCTCAACCTGATTGTGACGCCACACAACGCCTGGATCTCACCAGAGGCCCGACAGACCGTTATTGATAAAACCGCAGCCAATATTCAGCGGGGCTGGTGAGTCCTGCCGCCTTGCTGCTATCGGGCCGGCCGAAACGCCAGTAGTGTATTACCTGCCTGTTGACGGAAACGGTCATAGCCAGACCCGACGAATAACATGCCAGCGCCTGCCGCAATCGACTGAGCGTCAATCGAACCGCCTCGCGCCGCAACGCCATTAACGGTATCAAAGCCCACTGCCGTGTCATACTCAAACAGTATCTGGCCAGTCTCGGTATCAAAGATAAACAGTCGCCCATCGATATTTCCGGCCACCAGTGCACCATCGATAACCAGTGGCATGGCTGAAAAACCGTAGCGCGCCTGACAACCCGACACGCGTTCGTCCCGGCCATTGGCACAGTCCGGTCGCGACAGGTAGGACCAGGTTGGCTCACCGTCAGCGAGCTCAAAGGCGTGTACACCAGCCTTGATGACATCATCGCTGCGACCGCCACCATTAGGATCGTTGATCGGCAACAGCACCTTGTCTCCGGCAACAGCCACACCCCAGTGATTGCCACCCAGAGCGCCGCCTTCACCGACACGCTGCTGCCAGACAAGCTCGCCATTGTCCGGGTTCAGGGCCCACAAATGACCTGATTTCTGGCCGGCAACCAGTCGCTCGCTGCCATCTGCCAGCGTGACACGAATCGCCGCTCCACCAAAATCCCAGTCCTTGATAATGCTGTCCTGCTCTGAGGGACAATTGGGTCCGTACTCACGGCCGGTGCAGGCCATATTCCAGACGTCATTGGCGACGGCCTGAAACAGCCAACGCTGCTCGCCAGTGTCCATATCCAGCGCGATGATGGCATTACTGGTATCAGTCGCCGGCAGTGAGGTATTTTCGCCGGTCGTGACATAAAGCTGTCGACGTTCCGGATCCAGTCCGGGACTCGACCAGATTGGCGCGCCGGACGGCCCTCGCAGACGAACACCAACAGAATTGCGCTGCCCTGTATACTCGGCCGGCGGCATGGTGACATAGGTCCAGATACGTTCGCCACTGGCTGCATCAAGAGCCAACACCCCGCCGCGCCCATCACAGCACTCGTGAGTTGGCTCGCCACCACGCTGAACGCCCGAAGCAGAGACCGGCACATACAGACGCTGATCATGGTACATGGGCACTCCGGTGAGCCGGGAATGCACACCTTCGTCGATCGTGCCATCAATCAGCCAGCGGCGTTCACCTGTCAGCGGATTTACCGCGTGCAGCCGCGCCCGTTCGTCAGAGACATAAAGAAGTTGTGAGCCATCATCCAGTGCACCACTGAGCACGGCAGAACCACGCAGCGCGGCACCGGCATCGTAACTCCACTGAACACAACCGGATTCAACGTGCAGTGCCAGAACCTTGCCAGACGCCCCGGCGGGATAGAACAGTGTGTCACCAGCAATGGCCGGTGATGAGCGCAGGCCGCCGACACCAGGGATGCCCAGCGCCCAGGCCAGCTCCAGATTGCCCATATCCTCATGACTCAAGCCGCTTTGTGCAGCGGACAGCTGGCGGGAAAAAGCCAGGTCACCACCTGCATGACTCAGATGCACAGGGCTCAGGCTGATGGTATTGTTATCGTCGGCACACAGATTACTGCTGATCCACTCATCAGACACTTCGGCAATCGCCAGATAGTCAACCAGAGTATCTCGCTGTTCGTCAGTCAATTGCTGGCCCTGAATCGCCATGGGGCCAGAAGTGAGAGTGTAGTGAAGCGCCTGCGCAGTCATTGACTGCAGTGCTTCAAAACTGGCGGCACGTGGATCACCCCCTTCATGGCAGGCAGCGCAGTAGGTCTGATAGATGTCCTCACCGGGGTGAACATCCGTACTGGTTTCCGGCGCGGGCTGACTGACCGGCTCCTGAGCCAGGACAGGTGCCATGCCAGGCAACTCGAGATTTTGACTGGCCAGGAAAACCAGCAGCGCAGCAGCCACTGGCAATGATAAACGTCGCATATCAGTGATCTCATTATTGTTTTGGTAATGACACCACTGACATTAGCGCAGATCACGAACCGAGTCGATACCGCAGCTTGACGACCAGCGTGTCGACCACCGGATCCTGCCAGGACTCGCTTAACAGCCCAGTATATTCGTCAAACAGTCCACCCGGCACGTTGCCGCCGCGAGTGTAAACGACGAAGAGATCGGATAGAGGCGCAATTTCCCAGCGATATCGTGCCTGAAAGGTCAAACGACTGATCACAAAATCATCACTTTGGGCATCGGGCTTTGTTACCTCGCGCAATTCTTCAATACGGTCCGGATTCACCTGCAGGAACTTGTTCTCAAACGCTTTCAGGCCAGTCCATTGCAGACCAACGCGAAATTGTTGTCGGGCGCTGATGAAGTAATCCATTGTCACTTTGGGAGACCACTGGGTCGCCTCAAAACTGGTGTAGCGACCGCCGCCCTGGTAAACCAGCAGGCCTTCACGATCGGTATATGATGCTTCCACATCCAGCGAAAAATTGTCGACCGGTCGGTAGCTGATACCGGCCGTTGTCGTCATGTTTCGTTCACCGAGATCTTCGGTGTTGGCATCGATACCCAGCTTATAGCGTACCTGCCGCGAGGGGTCGGACTCCCAGGTACTGACAAACTGCCAGCGTCCCGGTATCTTGTAGTCGCCAGAGCCGCGACCCAGCCGATCTTCAACACGGCGCGCGTAATAGCGCAGACTGCTGTTAAGTGAGTGGTTGTTCAAAAATGTCAGATTCAGGGAATTAAATACGCCCTGTCGCACCCAGTCGTTGTTGCCATTCCAGTGATTGAAGACAAACAATGAGTACTCACGCGAGCGCAGTCCTTCGACATTTGAACTGTTGTTTGTATAGTTGTAATCAAAGTGACTGAGATCATTACGCGTCAGGAAACCCAGAGTATTCAGATCCAGCGTGTCATCATGATAGCCCGCAGCAATACGGTGCATGACACCACGCTGAGGCATGTATATCAGGTCACCAGTGGCACCGTTACCCTCTACACCATCCACATCACTGCGCAGCACCTGACCGTCGAACAGCCAAAGGTTGTTACCGGAAAAATAATGGACATCCACCCCATTGACCGTGGCGTCTATATCAGAATGGGAGACATCGGTCCCCATCCAGCCGATAGATCGACGCCCTGCCGGGCCCGTGGTTTCGTACAGCAGGCGGCCTACGGCGAAATCACGGCCTTCTGACTCCAGCGTGACACGTGTCCCGTCATTGAGCGTACCACGGATTTCCATATCGTCTTCCATGGCTGCCAGTGTGCCATAGCGCCAGTTGCCACTCTGCCCGGTAAACTTCACTGCACCCAGCAGATCGGTCGGTGCACTCAGGTCTGTGTCCGCAACACGGACGCCAGCCGGCACATCAAAGGTGGCCGAACTTCCGATACGACGTGTGTTGAGCATGGATGTGGGGCCACCAGGGCCACGCGCACTCTGGTTTCTTGGCGAGGTATTAAACACATCCTGCCCTTCCAGGAAGAACGCCCGCTTTTCAGGGAAAAAGGTTTCATAGGCTGTCAGGTTCACAACCACGTCATCCGACTCGACGTTTCCGAAATCGGGGTTCAGGCTCAAAGACAGCTGCGTATTAGTACTGGGACGCCAGAACACTTCCGCCCCGGCGCGCATTTCAGCTTCATCATCAACACCGTCGTAAGTGCCAGAGACGTAGGGATAGTAGGTAATCTGAGTTCTGGGCTCGATGTCTTCCAGCTCGAACTTCTGGAAAGCGGACAAAAACTGGTTAACGGTACTGGGAAGTGCCGGGTTAGACCAGGTTTCGTTAAGGTGTCCTACCTGACGCTCCATGTAGATGCCAATCTGACGATTGTCACCTGAGATCTGGGGCAGTGCGATCATCGACCAGGGGATGAAGTACTCGGCCACCCAGCCACCCTCAACAACACTGGTATATGCTTCCCAGGGACCATCCCACTGCATGTTGAACTGGCGCTCAGCCAGAATAGTGCCATCGGTTTTTGAGTCACCAAGATTGACACGCATCATGTAGCCGTAGAGGCCATCACCTGAGGCATCAATACTGATCACTACACCATCGCGCTCCAGCCGTGTGTCACGCGGCGTCATTCGGGCAACCAGCGTGTCGGTATCCTGATGATTCATCACACCCACATAGATCCCGCGTTCTGTGTAAAAAATACGGGTTTCGGTGCGCAGCGAACTTTCGGCAAGGGTATCGGGGGACACAACCCGCATTCCGTCAAACGCGGGTATCTGCTGCCACACTGCCTCGTCCAGGCGTCCGTCCAGTTCGATGTTGGCCTGGCCATCGATACGAGTCAGACGGGGAATGACATCCTGGGCTGCAAGCTGCGATGCTGCCAGCTGTGACGCAAGGACAGCTGCGACGGCAAATTGCAAACGGGAAGAGCGCGCACGGTTCGCGAGGCGCGACAAAAGAACTGCTACCATGAGGGTGATCTCTGAATTCTAGTTGTGCCCGGACTATAACCGTAAGTTTCAGAATCACCGATAGCTGGCTACAATTCGTAGCAAAACACCTCGGAGGGCCAGAGAAACCAGCGGATTGCTTCTTGTTCTGGCGGGAGTTTTACCGCTTCCTGATCTTGCTTCAGCGCTTTAGGATAGCGCGATTGTGCCGCAGCTACCGCGGCTTCTATCTGTTTTTTGGCGTTGCTCAGCGCGACTTGTAAACCCGGACGCTGTGAATTTAATGAACATTCCACATTTTCTTCGAACCAGTTGATACCAGCAAACCGGTCACGTGGCACTGCCTGGGATTCGCAGTGTCGCCATACACCATTCACAGCATCATAGTGGTAATACACCAGCATCTGTTCAGCGTGGCGAGCAACCAGCTCTATCGCTGTCATCAGATAGTCGAACTCTTCGTCACAAATAAAATAATTAAAGCTCAGACGCACCCAGCCTGGCCTGAGCACATTGGCACCTAGCAACACTGCACTCTCTACCTGGCGACTGTAGTCTCTGTCCATGTGCAACAGATAGTGCGCATAGGGGCCCGCGCAGGAACAACCGCCGCGCGCCTGAACACCAAAAAGATCATTCAACAATGCAACAACAAATCCGTAATGCAGATCCCGCCCTTTCCCGGGCCCTTCCTGATTACTACGAAAGCGAAGAGAAAATATTGGCAGCCGCTCGTTCTCGCAGCCACCGAGTATTTCAATATTGTCGATTTTTTTCAGTCGTGCCATGACGCGGGCGGCCATCTGTTGCTCCAGTTCGGCAATTCGCTCAGCCCCAACCTGCTGCTGCAGCGACATGACCAGGCCAGCACGTATCGACTCCACTATGCCGGGTGTGCCGGCCTCTTCACGGCGCTCAATATTCGTCACATAGGCATGGCTGTCCGGACTGACATACACCACGGTACCCCCGCCTGCTGTCGCCGGCACGGGATTTACAAACAGTGCAGCTTTGGCCACCAGTACACCACAACTGCCAGGGCCGCCCACAAACTTGTGCGGCGACAGAAAAACGGCATCAAGCTCGCTCATGTCGATGGCAGAGTAAGGGCCTGCTGCCGCATAGTCCCAGCATGCCAGCGCCCCATAGCGCTTCAACAGTCTGGTCACCGCTACGACATCGGTACGCAGGCCTGTCACATTTGAAGCTGCCGAAAAGCTGCCAATCACACGACTGGCTGATTGATAACGCTGCAACAACGACTCCAGCGCCTGCAGATCCATCTGACCACGAGAGTCCAGGGGCACAACAACCACTTTGGCGAGACTTTCCCGCCACGGCAACTCATTGGAATGATGTTCGTAGGGCCCAATCAGCACTATCGGGCGCTCTTCGGGGGCGGTCAGCTCCAGCACCTGGCGACGTTTGACCGGGTCGGTGGGCAGACGCAGATTCAGCACTTCAACAAGCTTGTTGATCGCCGCTGTTGCGCCGGAGCCGCAGAAAATGACCTTGTCGTCTTCGGTCCCATTGACCGCCTGCCGTATCGCCTGGCGTGCTGACTCGCGCCATGCGGTCGTATTGGCACCGGTCAGCGTCGTTTCAGTATGGGTATTGGCATAACAGGGCAGCACCTGCTGCTGTATCAGTTCCTCAATGAATTTAAGGCTGCGACCCGAAGCAGTGTAATCCGCGTAGACCATGGGTTTAGGACCAAACACCGTGGTCATGGCGCCATCGCAGCCAATGATATCGCTGCGTATTTTTTCAATCAGGCTATCGGGCGAATGCATCGTGGACCTCTACTTCAGGGAACAGCTTTGGATGTCCGTATAGTAGCGATGGAACAGGCGAACATTGTTCCTATTTGATTCGAACTGGACTAATATGTTGCAACTTTGTTTCATATTATCGCCAATATTCGGCACGAAGAACCAATGCGCGTAAAATAGTGAGATCACATTATGGACAAGCTCGACAGGAAACTGCTGCGACTGATGCAACCGGATGCCAGTCTCTCCGTCGCCGAACTCGCGGATGCGCTGGGTATGTCAAAGTCCGCCTGCTGGCGTCGCATCCAGAAACTTGAGGAGTCAGGCGTCATACGCCAGCGCGTCACCCTGCTCTCCCCGGCCAAACTCGGTCTGGGCCTGACGGTGTTTATCAGCATCCGCACGAATCAGCACAACCAGGCCTGGGCGGACAATTTTCGCGAGGTGGTGCAGTCAATTGAGGGTATTCAGGAGGTCTACCGGCTGGGGGGACAGATCGATTATCTGATCAAGGCTGTTGTCACCGACATGGCTGGCTATGACCTGCTTTATCAGTCCCTGATTGAGGCCGACCTGTTTGATGTCACAGCCAGTTTTGTCATGGAGGAAATCAAGTCCACCACGGTGTTGCCGATTGGACCCGGGCAGGCTTTGACTTCCTGACCAGGCCCCAGGCTGCGGGAATCAGAATCGGATGGTATAGCGGAACTTCACACTCAGATCTGAGGACAGTGCCTCAAAGCGATTGTTCTTGTCGTAATCCTGCACGTTGTAATTCAGGACTATGAAGCCTTCCTGACCGGCACGCGGTATCCACTGCAGCCGGGTGTTGATGCCAATCTCCTCCGACAGATTGTCGTACTGCACCAGATTGATCCAGTACAGCGTGGATGAGAACGCCACCTGCGTCGACACACTGGTCAGACGCGTAATAAAGTCACCCTGCGGCAAGGAAATATTGTTCCAGTCAAAACTGGTACTCAGCACAAAATTACTGGACTGATTCCAGCTCAACGAAGCACGGATATTGTCGCGCTCACCATTATAGAAATCACCTGTCAGATAACCCACACTGCCGGCCAGTTGACGCTGACCACCGGTGGAAACTTCGATCTCCTGCTCCGTGAAGGAATAGTCGCCTGGCGCAATGCTGACCTGGCGATCAGGGCTGGAGTAGATCGTGAAGGGACGCTGTACAACCTCGCGGTTATCAATCACCGACAGCTCCATGGAGTCGCGGCTGTTTGTCTCCAGTTCCAGCAGCCGATAGGTCAACACCTGGGTCTGCAAGCCACCGTCGATGACTTCGATTCGCTGACCGTCAATACCGGCAAACGCGCTCTGCAGCAAGCCACCACCTGTGAAGAAATGCGTATAACCGACATCCGCTGTCAAATCGCGGATGTTGGATCGATTCACATAACCCATGGCCGGATTAAAGTTGCGCTGAACTTCCTTGAAGCCCATGCGTGACCGCCAGCCAGTACTGTTGGGCATACGCAGACCAAAGCCCCAGGCCGCATCATCGCCCTGCAGACCAGGTGTATCCGATTGCTGATACCAGGCGTCAGCCTCGAAAGTCCGCCCCTGAGCCAGTTGATTGTTGATGTAACGGAAATCGACGCCGGCAACAGAATTGTCAATATTGGATGCCGGGTCACCGTCGGTATAGATGAAACCGATTGCCGAGTCCTCCAGCACATTGGCCGAGACCCTGGCGACAAACAGATCCGAGGCATCCACGGCGCCAAACTCATCCTGACGAATGGCCAGCGTACCGATATTCCAGCGACCTACCCGGCCACTGATCCGGCCACCGTAGTTGATGTCCACTGGCGCACCCGTCTGGCTCAAACCAATCCGACGTGAAAAGAACGGGCGGGCGTTCTCGCGGCTGCCACCCGAAGTAGCGTTATTGCCGCCGGCCATGCCACTGATGTTGCCGAACTGAAACAGGTCAGAGTCGTTCAGAAAGAAGTCCCGCTTCTCCGGAAAAAACAGACTGAAGCGCGACAGATTCACCTGGCGATTGTCGACTTCAGTGGCGGAGAAATCGGTGTTGACCGTCAACGCGGCATTCAGTGATGGGGTAAGGCGATAAAACGCATCAAGCGATGGCTCCCAATTCACTTCCGAATCACCCTGCGGTCCGTATACACGTCGGCGATTGACTGCAAGCGATGGCACAATATCCAGGCCTGCCCCGGCGCTCAATCCTTCAAGCCCGGTAATCTGCCCCATCACGGTGGGGTTATAGGTCCGGTTTCGCGACACCCATGCCATTTCCTCACCACGTCGGCGAATCGCCCGTCCAAAGTTGAACCCCCAGTTTTCGATGGCAGGGTCAAAGGGAATGGACTTGAAGGGAATTTCGATCTCGGCAACCCAGGCGTTGCCGTCGACATTGGCGGCCACATCCCAGATGGTGTTCCAGTCCAGCGAAAAAGATGTCGGGCTGGTATACAGGGAGTCATGGCGCGCTGCGTTCAGATTGGTCTCGAACCGGTAGCCAGCGCGGCCGGCATTAAAGGGGTCGAGAATCACAACCAGCCGGTCATCAGAGGGCATACCCTGCCCGTGCCGAATGACTGGCGCGGCGATACGGTCAGGCTCGCTGTCAAACATGCGCGCACCAATGTAGAGTGCGTCATCATCATACAGGACATAAACTTCGGTGCGTTCGGACGTCGGCGTGCCATTACCGGGACGGGTCTGGTGAAAATCGGTGATGACTTCAGCCTGCTCCCATACGGGGTCATTCAGATTGCCATCAATGACCGGTGGTACGCTGATGCGAACAGCACGCACCTGTTTCGGTGCATCAGTGACAACAACTGCTTCTGAAGCATTCTGTGCAGAAGCAGTTTGCGCCAGGAACATCCAGGGTGACAACATGGCCCAGCAGGCGGTGACAGCAGATCGCATCGCAGTTCCTCAAATTTAATTGAACGGCGATTTTAATGCGTCTTTGATACTTTGTAACGTAATTAAGATCTCGACTTTTTGGCAATCTGTGTCAACTCTTTACAAATCCACCGGCGGTACGTAGACCCAGCCCTCCATCAAGGTCCGGGCACTGCGGCTCATGATGGCTTTGGCAACAGACCACTGGCCGTCACGCTGCTCCGCGCGGGCGCCCACTCGCAATGTTCCGGACGGATGACCAAACACCACAGACTCTCGATCACCTCCACCTGCCGCAGAGTTGACCAGCGTGCCAGGTATCGCCGCCGCAGTACCGATTGCCACTGCTGCCGTTCCCATCATGGCATGGTGCAACTTGCCCATCGACAGGGCACGCACCAGCAGGTCGATTTCACCAGCGAGCACACGCCTTCCACTGGAAGTTGTGTAATCTGCCGGCGGTGCCACAAAGGCGATTTTGGGCGTATGTTGCCTCGCTGCCGCTTCTTCAACAGATTTGATCAAACCCATTTTTACTGCAGCTGCCGCGCGTATCTGCTCGAAGCGCAACAGTGCATCAGTATTATTATTGATTGCATCCTGCAGTTCTGTGCCGCTATAACCCAGGTCACTGGCATTCAGAAACACAGTGGGAATGCCTGCATTGATCATGGTGACGGCGAAACGTCCAATGCCCGGCACATCCAGTTCGTCGACCAGATTGCCCGTTGGAAACAGGGCACCACCCTCATCAGAGTCGTCAGCCGGATCCATAAACTCAAGCTGTACCTCTGCGGCCGGAAAGGTGACACCATCCAGCTCAAAGTCCCCGGTTTCCTGAACCACACCGCCACGCATGGGGATATGCGCAACAATCGCCTTGCCTATATTCGCCTGCCAGATGTTCACTCGGCAGATACCGTCCTGCGGTACTTTATCGCTGTCAATCAGTCCTTTTGTTATGGCAAAACCACCCACGGCCGCGGAGAGATTGCCGCAGTTGCCACTCCAGTCGACAAAGGCGCTGTCGATCGAAACCTGCCCGAACAGATAATCGACGTCAAAGCCTGACCTGGAGCTGCGCGTCAGAATGACTGTCTTGCTGGTACTGGACGTGGCGCCACCCATACCATCAATCTGCTTTTGATAGGGGTCAGGACTACCTATCACGCGAAGTAGCAGCTTGTCCCGGTAAACACCTGGCTGCTGTGCTTCAGCTGGCAGATCCTCCAGTGCGAAAAAGACACCCTTGCTGGTGCCGCCACGAATATAGCTGGCCGGTATGCGTATTTGATGTGGAAAACTCATGCTGCGCCCTCTGCCTGCAGGAAATCCTGAGCGAAGCGCTGCAGCACACCGCCCGCCTGGTACACAGAAGTTTCCTCATCGCTGTCCAGTCGACAGCGCACCGGCACGGTGAGGTCGGTCCCATCGCGGCGGTGAATGACCAGTGTCAGCGTCGCCCCTGCCCTGGGCTCACCGCGAACATCATAGGTTTCGGTACCATCCAGCTTCAGCGTCGTGCGTGTGGTGCCTGGTTCAAACTCCAGCGGCAATACACCCATGCCAATCAAATTGGTCCGATGGATCCTTTCAAAACCTTCCGCCACAATAGCCTCGACTCCAGCCAGGCGAACACCTTTGGCGGCCCAGTCACGAGACGAGCCCTGTCCATAGTCCGCACCCGCAATGATGATCAGTGGCTGTTCTCGTTCCATGTAGGTTTCTATGGCTTCCCACATCCGGGTAACCTTGCCTTCCGGCTCAATACGCGCCAGTGATCCCTGTTTAATCTCGCCATCCACAATGGCCATTTCATTGATCAGTTTGGGATTCGCAAAGGTGGCGCGCTGTGCCGTTAGATGATCACCGCGATGCGTTGCATAGGAGTTGAAGTCCTCTTCCGGGACGCCCATTTTGGACAGGTACTCACCGGCGGCACTATCAGCCAGGATGGCATTTGAGGGCGAAAGGTGGTCTGTGGTGATGTTGTCACCCAGAATTGCCAATGGCCGCATTTCCTTCAGGCTGGGCTCGCCCGCCAGCGCGCCTTCCCAATAGGGAGGACGTCGGATATAGGTGGACATCTCGCGCCAGTCATACAACGGGCTGACCTTGTTGGCTTCGTCGCGCGAAATATCAAACATCGGGATGTACACATCACGAAACTGCTGCGGCTTGACGCTGGCTTTGACCACCTCGTTAATCTCTTCGTCCGTCGGCCACAGATCCATCAGTCGAACAGGCTTGCCATCCACCTCTGCCAGAACATCCTTTTCTATGTCGAAACGAATCGTACCCGCAATGGCATAGGCAACAACCAGGGGTGGCGAGGCCAGGAAGGCCTGCTTGGCGTATGGATGAATGCGCCCGTCAAAATTACGGTTGCCAGACAGCACCGCAGTCGCATACACATCGCGCTCGATGATCTCCTGCTGTATTTCAGGATCCAGAGCGCCGGACATGCCATTACAGGTCGTGCAGGCAAAACCGACAATACCAAAGCCCAGCTTTTCCAGCTCCTGCTTGAGCCCCGACTCCTCAAGATAAAGCTTTACGGCCTTAGACCCAGGCGCCAGGGAGGTTTTCACCCAGGGCTTGCTGGTCAAACCCAGACGGTTGGCATTACGCGCCAAAAGCCCCGCAGCGATCACATTGCGCGGGTTACTGGTATTGGTACAGCTGGTAATCGCGGCAATGATGACAGCACCATCAGGCAGCAGGCCCTGAGCCTCTTCGGCACGTGCCTGCTCGAGGCCAACGGCGATACCCTTACTTGCCAGATCAGCTGTTGCAACACGTGCGTGAGGATTACTGGGCCCCGCCAGATTGCGCGTGACACTGGAAAGATCAAACTCAAGTGTTCGCTCATATCTGGCCGTAACCAGATCGTCAGCCCACAAACCTGTATGACGGGCATAGGTCTCAACCAGCTGCACCTGCTCATCATCACGACCTGTCAGGGTCAGATAGTCGATGGTCTGCTGATCGATAAAGAACATCGCAGCGGTGGCACCATACTCGGGCGCCATATTGGAGATGGTTGCGCGATCACCCAGTGTCAGGGCTGCGGCACCTTCGCCATGAAACTCAAGGTAGGCACCCACCACACGTTGCTTGCGCAGGAATTCAGTCAGTGCCAGCACCATATCCGTGGCAGTGACACCAGGCTGTAATTTACCTTTTAGTTCCACACCAATGATATCGGGCAGACGCATCCACGATGCGCGGCCCAGCATGACATTTTCTGCCTCCAGGCCACCCACACCGACGGCGATAACACCCAGGGCATCAACATGTGGCGTGTGGCTATCTGTGCCCACACAGGTATCAGGAAATGCCACCCCCTTGTCGACATAGATGACCGGTGACATTTTTTCCAGATTGATCTGGTGCATGATGCCGTTACCCGGCGGTATCACATCAACATTCTTGAAGGCATAACGTGTCCAGTCGATAAAGTGGAAGCGATCCTCGTTGCGGCGCTCTTCGACCGAACGATTGCGCTCAAAGGCATCCGGAACATTGCCACCGCACTCTACTGCCAGTGAGTGGTCGACGATGAGCTGCACGGGCACGACCGGATTGACTTTGGCCGGATCACCTCCCTGCTCAGCGATCGCATCGCGCAGCCCCGCCAGATCGACCAGCGCCGTCTGCCCGAGAATATCGTGACACACCACACGCGCCGGGAACCATGGGAAGTCCAGATCGCGGCGGCGCTCGATAAGCTGATTCAGAGACTCAGTCAGCATATCCGGATCACATCGGCGCACGAGGTTTTCGGCCAGCACTCGCGAGGTGTAAGGCAGTGATGCCCAGGCACCGCTCTGAATATCTTCTACTGCCTGGCGGGCATCATAAAAGTCCAGCGATGTCCCCGGCAGAGGTTTGCGATACAGTTTGTTCATGTCATCCCCGTTTATCTATGGGTGTTACCTGGCGCGGTGCAGGACCGGTGTATTCAGCGCTGGGTCGGATGATCCGGTTGTCGGCACGCTGTTCCATGACATGGGCTGCCCAGCCAGTCACTCGACTCATGACAAAAATGGGTGTAAACAGTTTGGTCGGAATACCCATGAAGTGATATGCCGAGGCATGGAAGAAATCGGCGTTGCAGAACAGTTTCTTCTCACGCCACATGACTTCCTCGCAGCGCACTGATACCGGATACAGCACCGTGTCACCAACGTCGTCGGACAGTTTTTTCGACCAGGCTTTGATGATGTCATTGCGTGGATCAGATTCTTTATAGATGGCATGACCAAAACCCATGATCTTTTCCTTGCGCTCCAGCATGCCCAGCATTTCCTTTTCGGCATGATCCGGATCCCGGAACTTCTCGATCATATCCATGGCCGCTTCGTTGGCGCCGCCGTGCAGGGGACCGCGCAGCGAGCCGATGGCACCGGTGATACAGCTGTGCATATCAGAGAGGGTTGATGCACAAACACGCGCGGTAAATGTAGACGCGTTGAATTCATGTTCGGCATACAGAATCAGGGATACGTTCATCACCTGTTCGTGCAGAGGTTTAGGCTTTTCCCCCAGCAACAAGTGCAGGAAATGCGCACCAATCGACTCATCAGTGGTCACCTCATCGACACGCACACCGTCGTGACTGTAGCGATACCAGTAACAGATGATGGATGGCAGAACTGCCAGCAATCTGTCTGCGGCATGCCCCTGATCAGCAAACTTTTCTTCGGTTTCCAGGTTGCCCAGCATGGAACAGCCCGTGCGCATCACATCCATAGGGTGGGCTTCTTTGGGGATTCGCTCCAGAACTTCTTTAAGAGCGTTAGGCAATCCACGCAGCGATTTCAAGGTGGACTGATATTCAGTGAGCTCAGCGCGGGTCGGCAGTTCCCCTTTAAGAATCAGGTAGGCCACTTCTTCGAACAGGCAGTTCTCCGCCAGATCCTTGACGTCATAGCCCCGATAAGTCAGACCTGAGCCGGACACACCCACGGTAGACAGCGCCGTTTTTCCTGCTACCTGTCCACGCAGGCCCGCACCACTGAGAATTTTTTTGTCAGACATAATTAAGTTTCCTCCCTGCTATTAAAACCATAGCTGGCATTTGGATGAAAAAGTCAGGATTTTTTCTGCTTGGCAAACAGCGCGTCCAGGTGCTCTTCGTAAACATGGTAGTCAATACGATCATAGAGCTCAGCACGTGTCTGCATGGTATCGACGACATTCTGCTGTGTGCCGTCGCGCCGGATAGCGGTATAAACGTTCTCGGCTGCCTTGTTCATGGCCCGGAAAGCTGACAATGGATAAAGGACCAGCGAGACATCCACACCGGCCAGCTCCTCAGTCGTGAACAGCGGTGTGGCCCCGAACTCGGTAATATTGGCCAGTACCGGCACCTTCAATCGGGATGTGAACCTGGCGTACATTTCCAGCTCGGTAATCGCCTCTGGAAACACCATGTCCGCGCCCGCTTCAATGCAGGCCTCGGCGCGATCCAGAGCCGCTTCAAGCCCCTCTACCGCCAAGGCATCGGTTCTCGCCATGATCACAAAACTGTCATCGGTGCGTGCATCCACAGCCGCCTTGATACGATCCACCATCTCGGCCTGTGTGACAATTTCCTTGTTAGGACGATGGCCGCAGCGCTTGGCGCCTACCTGGTCTTCAATGTGCATGGCAGCCGCGCCAAATTTGATCATCGACTTCACGGTTCGCGCCACGTTGAACGCACTGGCACCAAAACCGGTATCGACATCGACCAGCAGCGGCAGATCGCACACATCGGTGATGCGACGCACGTCTGTCAAAACATCATCCAGTCCGGAAATACCCAGATCAGGCAGCCCCAGTGACCCTGCAGCGACGCCACCGCCGGACAGATAAATGGCCTTGAAGCCGGCTCTTTTTGCCAGTAGCGCATGGTTGGCGTTGATCGCACCAACAACCTGCAGCGGATGCTCCTCTGCGACTGCTGCACGAAAGCGTTGACCGGGTGTTGTCTGCATGTCCAGGACTCTCCTTTTGAGTTCTTTAACTGAGTTTGTCTTATGGCTTTTCCAGATGCTGTTCGATATTGCGACGTGAGGCGCTGATGTGCCGGCGCATCAGCAGTTCCGCCAGTTCACCATCGCGGTCGGCAATCGCCTCGATAATTCGATGGTGCTCAGAAAACGCCTGCTGTGGGCGCTCCGGAGTTGTCGAAAAACGATACCGGTACATGCGTACCAGATGATAAAGATCACTGCAAAGTAACTCATGCAACATGTGATTGCGGCTACCCTGTATGATCAGATAGTGAAGATCCAGTTCCCCTTCCTGCTGATAGTAGGATTCGTTGGCATGCAGGCCCGCGTGCTGCTCGTGTCTGGCCAGCACCTGACGCAGCCCCGCAATTTCCTCCTCGGTCATATGCTGGGCAGCAAGCCGACAGGCCATGCCTTCCAGCGCCTCGCGGACGTAGTACAGCTCAATCAGCTCAGCCACACTCAGCGATGCCACGCGAACGCCCGCGTGCGGAATCCTGACCACCAATCGTCGACCTTCCAGCCGCCGAATGGCCTCCCGCAGCGGGCCACGACCTATCCCGAAGGTATCACTCAGGTACTGCTCACTCAGGCGCGTTCCCGGCGCTATATCCCCTTTGACAATCGCAGTCTGGATGCGTTCAAAGGCACCGTCCGACAGGGTCTGGGAGCTGGATTGATGGGAACCGGAAACCATGGATTGTAGATAATCCTAAATTATTGTGACGTTTATTGGCGTTTTAATGGCGAATACTGCGCCTGGTAGCCAACATTGTCAACAATCTGCCAACTACGCATTTGTATCATGACAACCAGGATAAGCGTTACAATACGCTTGACACGGAAACAATAATCACAATAAAAGGATGGACTCCAATGAACCGGTACAAACACGCTTGCGCACCACTGCTCACTCTGATTTGCGTCGGCCTTGCCAGCACAGCACTGGCGCAGCAGGCATGGTACGGCCTGCCACTACCACCGACTTTTGCCCCTCATACCACCCCCGCCATAATCGGTGTTCGCGGCCCGGCCCCGGCCGTTGTCCCCGCCGACGAACTCCAATTCAGCGACCTGGCAGGCGAGCAATTGGCTTCGGACCTGAAGGCCATTGTGCAATTTTCAAGGCAGAGTCTTATCGATCAGGAACTGGTTGGCAATCAGATGTGGGGACGCGTTGCCGGTTTCCCATCACTAACGGCAACTGCCGACTGGGTTGCAGATCAGTTCCAGCAATACGGGATTGAAGATGTCGAGATACAGCAAGTCTCGCAGAATCCCGACAGCAGCCTGTGGTTGCCTCAACGCTGGGAGGTTCGCCTGCTGGCCAATGAGCATACTGGCGGCGACGATGTGGTGCTGTCGACTGCGGTCGCACTGTCCCCATCATATATAGCGGGCGGTTCGCTGCAGGCACCGCTGGTATACACGGGCAATGCGCGCCCTGCCGTATTGGAACATATCGATGTACGCGGCAAAATCGCTGTACAGCACATCACTCCGCAGGCCCATCTGGTGTTCGAACGCAGTCATGCCGTGCCGCGGGCTCAGGATCTGTTTGCCCGCGGCGCAGTTGCCGTTCTTAACATTATCGATCAGCCCGGGAATGAGATGGCGCGCGATCTGGCCAACTGTGGCGGCCCCTGTTTCAACGTGGGAGGCCGAGATGGTGTTTTCCTCAGCGCCGCACTCGACGCGGCTGCCTCGCAGGGGCACAGCGGCACGCTACAGGCCCGGTTAAACCTGCAGGCACATGAATACAGCGGACTCCAGGCTGAAAACGTGATTGCTGTCATACCGGGCCAGTCAAGCGAGACAATTGTCATCAACGCCCACATGGATGCCTGGTATGACGGTGCCGGTGACAACGGAGATGGCCTTGCGGTGCTGATGGCTCTGGCGCAACACTTCTCCCGCGACGATGTCACACTGCAACGAACACTGGTGCTGGTGGCCAGCGCTGGTCACCATACTCCCGGACTGAATGGCCCCAGCAATGCGGTCGCCATGAACCCGGACCTGTTTGACGAAGCGTTGCTGATCTTTAATCTGGAGCATGTCGCACAGCGCAACTTCTCGCCAGCTCGCAGCGTCCTGCCCGATGGCTATCGTGAGTTTATTGCTGACTCCGGTGAAGCACCCATAGTCGCCGGCATCACCAACGAATCGGCCTACCTTCAATCACTGTTCGATACTGGTGTACAGCGTTATGGCGTCAATTTTGTGTCCGGCAACTCTGATATGGCCAGTGGCGAAGGCGGCGGCTACCGGCGCGCAGCTGTGCCAATCGTGACGACCATGCAGGCACCGCCGCTCTATCACACCAGCGGTGAAGTCGAAGAAGTCATCTCAGTACCCGGTATGGAGCGAATGGCCCGCTTCATGGCCTGGTTTATCAAGCAGGTCGATACCGCCGATCGGTCCCGTGTAAACCCGGCGGGCAGCGGGGAATAAACACTCAGCTGTGCCGTTGACCTCTGGTAAGTGACAATTCCAACCAGAGGTCTATGGTATGCAGCAGGAATTTCTATTTGAACTTGGCGAGTCAGGTGTTTACCAGTGGCACCATTCGCATTGGAGACGGATATGCAGCCCGCTGGAAATCGTCTCATGTATTCGCCTTAACCTGCCGATGGCAACGCCACAAACCTGGCTTACCATCCGTTTTGAGCTGGCAGATGGCAGCAGTCGACAGGCGCTGGTGCTCAAACATGTGATCGGCGGCGATCACTTCTGGCCATTGCTGGGCGACTTTTATCAGGATGGATTCAAGGTGCAGAAGGGATGTGAGGAACTGGTTCAGCAGTACCTGCTGCAGGCAATGGAAAACGTTCATCAATTTGAGCTGAATCACTCATTGCCCAGCAATCCCATACACTTGAGCAGTAACAATGGCCCGGCATGGGCTGGCCTGTATCGACAATTTGTGGCTCCAAACTGCAGTTAAGAGCGTCAGCTGGCCGCCACCATCAAAAAAATCCCATGGAACGGGTCCGAGCTGCATCGGTTTGACCTACAGCACTGATATAATGAGCGCCTATGAGCCGTCTCAACACCAAACTCCCCTCCCTGCGCCGCCTGACCGTATGGACGCTTTTGATAGCGACCATTGTGTTCGTACTTTGGTGCGTGTGGATTGATCGACAGATTCGCGAAAGCTTCAGCAGCCTGCAGTGGGCGCTGCCAGCGCGTATTTACGCGCGCCCAATGGAGCTTTATCCAGGCGCCAGTCACGCGCTTGATGAAGTACAGACCACGCTGCAGCAGCTGGGTTACCGCGAAGTTTCGCAACTGGGCAGACCCGGAGAATTTCGCCGCCTTGGACAGAGCCTGCAGATTCAGACACGCGGCTTTGATTTCTGGGATGGCCCGGAGCCCTCGCAGACACTGGCTGTGTTTTTCGCCGGCGACCGCATCACTTCACTGGAGCGTATTGGCGGTGGCTCTGTGCCCCTGGCCCGACTTGAACCGGTTGAAGTGACACAGTTCAATCCTGACACAGGCGAGGACCGCCTGCCGCTGGCGCTCGGAGACGTGCCTCTTGTTCTGATTGAAGCTGTAATAGCCGTCGAAGACAGCCGGTTTTACGAACATCATGGCGTCGACCCAAAGGGCATTGCCCGGGCCATGCTGGCCAATATTCGTGCCGGTGGCATCGTCCAGGGTGGCAGCACACTGACCCAGCAGCTGGTGAAGAACCTCTACCTGCATCGCGACCAGACATTCCGGCGCAAGATTGAAGAAGCCCTGATGGCCGTAGCTCTGGATTTGCGATTCAGCAAAAATCAGATTCTGGAAGCTTATTTGAATGAAGTTTACCTGGGCCAGGATGGCAACCGGGCCATTCACGGCTTCGCTCTGGGCGCCCAGCATTATTTCAGCCGCCCCCTGACCCAGCTCAGCCTCGACGAACTTGCCCTGCTGGCAGGCATGCCACGAGGCCCTTCTCTTTACAACCCGCGCCGCAACCCGGAGCGTGCGATCAGCCGTCGCAACACCGTGCTGGCAAGAATGGTGGATGCCGGATACATCACCGAGGAGCAGCGGACGCAGGCGTCTCAAGCGGAGCTGGCAGTAACGCCACGACCGGCATACCGGGGCAACGGATACCCCGCCTTCATGGAGCTGGTACAGCAGAACCTGGCCCGTGACTACGATTCAGCGGCACTGCGCACCGAAGGCCTGCGCATCTTTACCACGCTGGATCTTGCCATGCAGACCACGCTGGAGGCGCGCCTGGACAAAGCTGTGGCCGCAGTACAACGAGCAGATAGCGACAATGGCCCGCTGGAAGCCGCCGTGGTGATTACAGATGCTACCAACGGTGATGTACGGGCACTGGCGGGCGGTCGCAGGGCGGGCTACACCGGCTTCAACCGCGCGCTTAATGCGCGCCGCCAGATCGGCTCGCTGGTAAAACCGGCAACTTATCTGGCGGCACTTGAATCCGGTGCCGGTGACTATTCGCTGGCAACCGTGCTGTCTGATGCCAAGCGCGAGATCGAACTGGACAATGGCACTTACTGGTCGCCCAGCAATTATGAAAATCGCTACTTCGGCGACGTCTATCTGTTTGATGCACTGGAGCGCTCGCTCAACCAGGCTACTGTAGACCTGGGTCTGAAACTGGGCCTGCCGGCAACCATAGACATGCTGCGCAGGCTTGGATACAACGGAGACGTGGCAGCCTATCCCTCGCTACTGCTGGGCGCCGTGGATATGACTCCAATTGAAGTCGCACAGATGTACCAGACACTGGCCAGCGGCGGTTTCCGCACGCCCCTGCGCGCGGTCGAGGCCGTCATGACCGGCGACGGACAACGCCTGCAGCGCTACGGTCTGGCCATTGAACAGGTCGCCAGCCAGCGCAGTATGTTCCTGCTGGAGCATGCCCTGCAGGGTGTGTTCAGTCGCGGTACTGCAAGGACTGCTCAGAGCACCATGCAGGCAAACCTGCCGCTGGCCGGAAAAACAGGTACGACCAATGACCTGCGTGACAGCTGGTTTGCCGGTTATGGTGATGATCTGGTGGCGGTGGTCTGGCTTGGTCACGATAACAACGGCGCCACAGGTCTCACCGGCGCCACAGGCGCGTTAAAAGTGTGGAGCGATATCATGAGCTCCCTGCGCATAGAGCCCAGAACAACAGCGCCACCACCGGACATTGAGTGGCGCCAGGTCTCTCAAAACGCGGTACGCGACCCTGCCTATCGCCAGTGTCAGGACAGTGTGCTGCTGCCCTTTGCTGAAAGCCGCCCACCGGACCGTGCGGTTGATTGCGAGGATGACGGATCTTTGTTTAACAGAGTGCTTGATCGCTTCAGGGTGTTCAGCCCATGAGCCTACGTTCTGGCCTGTTGATAGGCACTCTGTTACTCGCAGCCTGTGCATCACCCCAAAGGCAATCACCTGCACCTGTGGAGCGCAGTCAGCCATCGTTGACGGGTACATCGGCAGCAGGCTCAATATCTGAGTCACCCGGCCCGGTCCGTTCAGGAGACGGCCGGGCAGATTCCCAGGGTGGTTTTGTTGGTCCCGCATCCCCTGCCCCGCCAGACGCTCGTGCCACTCCTACATCCACATTGATGGCTGGCATTAACAGCGCGGTAGACGCGGGTGAACTTGAGCGAGCAGCTGCGATTGCCGAGCGCGGTTTAAGAATTGACCCGCGCGACGCCAGCATCTGGCTGAGTCTGGCAAATGTGCGTCTGTTGCAAAATCGCCCAGCTGAAGCAACAGCACTGGCGCAAAGAGCGCTTCGCGAAGCCGGCAACGACACCGGCCTGCGTCGCGAGATTCAGGCCTTTCTGGATCGGGTCACTGACGATCGTCGTTGAGAGACTGCTTGTTGAGCACGCGCACTTCGCGCTGCGGGAACGGTATGACAAAGCCATGTTCGCGCATGGTGTCATAGATCAACAGCATCAGATCGCCACCGACACGGTTTCTGCCATCGTCGATTCCTTCCATCCAGAACTCAACAAACATGTTGACGCCTGAATCTCCAAAGCCATCAATCTCGCAATCAGGTCGCTCTTCAAGTGGAATGTCGTCACCGCTGAGAACCTGGGGATGACTGGCAACTGCCGCCTTGATGACTTCCACCAGCTTGTGAATATCAGAGTCATAGGCAACCGAGAAATCGACCCGGTATCTCTGTTTCTGATTCTTGTGAGTCCAGTTGGTGAAACTTTCAGTAACGAACTTTTCATTGGGAACCATGATGTCTTTGCCATCATAGGTTTCGAGTGTGGTCGACCTGAGCGTCAGCTCACGAACCACACCGGTACGTCCGTCTTCGAGCTCGATGTAGTCGCCCAGCGAAATCGAGCGATCCAGCAAAATGATGATGCCGGAGATAAAATTGGAAGCAATGGCCTGCAGTCCGAAACCCAGACCCACGCCTACTGCACCACCAAACACCGCCAGCGCAGTCAGGTTGATACCCATGATCTGCAGCAGCAACAGGAAGATGACAAAGAAGATGGTCACCTGCAGCAGTTTGGCGGCGACTTCCTTGGCCCGGAAATCAAGCTTCTCCTGACGGCGGATGATTTCCTGTCCGGTATTGTTGGACAGACGTCCCAACCAGAACAGAATGGAACCGAACAGCAGCACGCGGACGACGCCGTAGGCAGAGATCTGAATGTTGCCCAGCGTTACCTGCATGGATTCAAGAATCGAAATCAATGGCCCCAGCCACTCCACTGAATACAGGAACACCAGCGGCAGTCCGGCCCAGCGGAACACAAAGGCAATGAATTCATTGCGAACATGATCACGAATGATGGCGTTGTAGACCAGCAGCATGGCAACGACCAGTGCCACTTTTACCAGCCATGATTGACCAATCAGCGACGCACTGAGCTCAACAGCAAATCCCAGTGCCAGGATGCTCAGCAACGGGAACATCAGGTTACCGATATGGCCTGCAGCGCGACGCAACGGGCTCAGTGGAGCATCTGGCGGGGCTTCCGCAAATGCAGGTAAATAGGCACGCAGACGGTTGGCAAAAAAGAATGCAAATGCATAGATCAGCATCACCAGCGCGAGCTGCGCATAGGTTTCTGTTTGCAGAAGAACCAGCAGTATCTGGTCACTAAGCGTGATCAGACGCTGATAGATTGATTCGAGATCCAAACGATAGGCCCCATCAGTATGTACGAGCGATTATAATCGACAATGAAATCTAACCAACCTGGCTCAACTAATCAATCGCCAGCGCAGCGAAAGCCATTGGCGAAGGCAGCTGTACAACCAGGTGTGCGGCGACAAAAATTCCGACCATGGCTCTTGCTGTTCATCCGTGACAGGCGTATAAGGAGGCTGCAAGTGTCCGTGATGTCTGGCATTGTGCCAGTCGGTCAATGGCAACCTGCAATTCAGGATATTCGTGCTGTGACTTTGCTCCGCCACATGTTGTCTGTTCAGCTGTTGATCTGCTCGCTGCTATTGTCAGTGGGAATCAGCCTGCCTGCTGCCGGCAGTAACTCGATCGAACGCCAGAGTGGCGACACCCTGGAGCGGCTGACTTCGACACAGCTGGCGATCTCGCCAAACGCTCGTACTGTGCTGTCCGGCATGCCCGGCGATACAGACAGTGACGACAATCCGGCCACGCTCGACCAAGCAGCACTCAGCTATCTGAGAACCACTACTGCTGGTTTCGCCGCTACCACTGCTGCCGATCGTAGTCGTAACTCCTCTTCTCAACAGGCGCGCGCGCCGCCAATCCGATAACCCTGTAAACATCTTTTTCTTCTTTGATGTAACCGGCTGCCGTCACAGTTGTTGATTCAGTTCAACTGCGTTTCGCGTCAGCCACAGGAGTTATCCATGACTACTTCGCTTCACAAGCGCACCCTGTGGTACACATTTATCATCATACTGGGCCTGCTCAGTGCCCTGCCCAATGTATTGCCTGAGTCGGTGAGTAATAGCCTGCCGACTGCTTACCAGAACAACACAGTCAAACTCGGCCTGGACCTGCGCGGCGGCTCTCAGCTGCTGCTGGTTGTGGACACCCAGGAGATCTACAGCGACCGCGACGAGCTTAGCGCTGACGCGCTGCTCGATGATGTCGTTAACCAGAGCATTGAGGTCATTCATCGTCGGCTGGATGAGACCGGCATGATCGAACCCAGCATCACTCGACAGGGACGTGATGGCATTCTGGTGCAGCTGCCGGGCGTTGAAGATCCGCAACAGGTCCGTTCGCTGCTGGGTACGACGGCACAAATGAGTTTCCATTGGGTGGCCGAGCCGGGCAATAGAAATGTCATGACTCTGCCTGATCAGGCGGATCCCGCACAGAACTATCGCCTGGAACGCAAAGTGGCGATGGAAGGCAAACATGTGCGCGATGCGCGCATGGCCATGCAGCCACAGACCAACCTGCCAGTTGTCAACTTCACACTGGACCAGGAAGGCGGCCGCATATTCGGCGACATGACACGTCAGAATGTTGGCCGGGCTCTGGCCGTTGTGCTCGACGGTGAGGTTGTGACTGCACCCGTCATACGCTCCCCCATCACGGGCGGCAGCGGGGAGATCAGCGGTCAGTTTACGGCCGTGGAGGCGGGTGAACTGGCCATGCTGCTGCGTGCTGGCGCCTTGCCCGCGGCGCTGGAAATTGTCGAGGAACGCACTGTAGGCCCCAACCTGGGCAGTGACGCCATCAGCATGGGTATTGTTGCTGGCATCTTCGGTGCCGCACTGGTGCTGGTGTTCATGTTGTGCAGCTACGGCAGCTGGGGTCTGATTGCCTGGCTGGGACTGGGCATCAATATGGGACTGGTGTTCGGCATTCTCAGCCTACTGGGAGCCACACTTACGCTGCCCGGTATTGCCGGCCTGATTCTGGTGCTGGGCATGGCTGTCGATGCGAATATTCTGATCAACGAACGGATCCGCGATGAGGCACGTCAGGGCAAAGGTGCCTGGCTGTCTCTGGATAATGGCTTCCGTCGCGCCTACGGCACCATCCTGGATTCCAATATCACAACGCTGATCGCCATCAGCCTGCTGTTCATGATGGGCTCTGGCCCGATACGCGGATTTGCGGTCACCATGGGCATAGGTCTGCTGACATCGCTGTTTACGGCTGTCGCTGTAAACCGCGTCATGATGGAGTGGGTGGTGCGACGCAGGGCGCGTCAACCTTTGATCATCCGAGGACTGCCGATGCTGGATAAATTTGGTGAGCAGTTCAGCAGCGGTCGTCGTGTCATCAGCTTCATGAAGGCTGGGACCACCGGACTGATCGTGTCAGCCGTCCTGTCCATTGCCTCTCTGGGGCTGATGGCAAAACCCGGTCTGAATTACGGTATCGATTTCAGTGGTGGTGCCTTGCTGGAAATCCGAACTCCGGACACCTCTATCGAAACGCTGCGCACGCAGCTGGCGGGCGCAGGTCTGGTGGATATCAGTGTCCAGGCGCTGTCGGGAGACGGTGAACAATCGTGGCTCCTGCGACAGGCCATACAGGAGAATATCGACGGCGGCAGTCAGATGGAAACACTACGGGGCACCGTCAAGTCAGTCCTGCCAGAGGCAAGCATTGATCGAGCGGAACTGGTGGGCCCCCGCGTCAGTGGCGATTTCACTGACATGAGTATTCTCGCAGTAATGCTCGCAGGCGCAGGCATGTTGCTGTACCTGTGGTACCGCTTTGAAAACCACTTTGCCATGGCAGCAGTGTTGACAATCGCACTGGATCTGACCAAAACCATCGGCTTTTTTGTGCTGACCGGCATTGAGTTCAATCTGACGGCTATAGCAGCCCTGCTCGCTCTGATCGGTTATTCGGTTAACGACAAAGTGGTGGTCTTTGACCGGATGCGTGAAAGTATGCGTGCCCGTCCTGATCAGCCACTGGAGCAGATTGTGAACCGCAGCATCAGCGCAACGCTGACACGTACCACTTATACCTCGCTGAGCACGCTGGTAGCTGTTCTGCCGATGGCAGTAGCAGGTGGCAGTGCCGTAGCCAGTTTTGCTGTACCCATGCTTTTCGGTATTATTGTCAGCACCAGCTCATCAATATTTATAGCAGCACCCATCGTGTTGTTGCTGGGACGTCGCAGACAGCGATTGGGTCTGCCGCAGCTACGTCCACTGGAGTCGGCACGCACACAATTGCCGCATCAGGTCTGAGTGGCGCGGCCTGTTCAGCACGGACACAGAACGGTACTCAAAAAAAACCCCGGCACTGCCGGGGTTTTTTATTAGCTGAACGGATGCACTCCGCTTAGAAGTTAGGCGTCCAGTCCAGACTCAGCCAGAACTGTCGGCCGAATGGTGTCTGCAAACGTGTTTCCATACCACCGAGTTGCGGCAGCGGCTGGGCACGCTTGTCGAACAGGTTGGTCACACCCAGGCTCAGAATCACTTCACTGTCGTAGAAATTATCAAACGCATAAGAGTACTGCGTGTTGAACAAAGTCTGCGAAGAAATGTAATCCGGCGCTGTCAGACCCGTGGTGTAGGCGAAGAACGAACCGTCGGTGCTGACACGATCCTGGAAGTTGGCTGTCAGGGACGCACTGTGTGCTCCCAGGAACCAGTTCAGTCGCATGTTGGCTTTCAGCTTTGGCAGTGGTGGCACAATACCGCTGTCACCATTCTGACGACCACGGGCATCGCTCACCTGGCCAGACAGATCCACATACTCATACTTGGTGAAGTAAGAAGCAGTTGCTGTGGCAACAAAGGTACCGAAGTCGTCGGTCGGGATGCGGTAGCGTCCTTTCACGTCCACCAGATCGATCATCACTTCTGCGACATTCGCTGCGTTGCGAACCGTCTTGATGATCTGCTGGTTAGCTGGATCGCGCTGAATGCCAGGACCAGTCAGTGAACCCTGTGCAGCCAGCCAGGCATTGGCAGCCTGACGCGTTGCAGAGCCAGGCGTTGCGTCGTAGCTGCTTTCAGTTTCGCCGATCGCATTCAGCATTTCGGCAAACTGCAGCTCAACTGCATCTACTGTGCTCAGCTCACGAATACGGTCTTTATATTCGATGGTCTGATAATCCACACTCAGACTCAGTTCATCAGTTGGTTCCCAGGTAAAGCCTGCGTTCCAGATTTCTGATGTTTCAGGACGAATGTCCGGATTACCCGAAGAGCACGACTGCGTGCCTGCCAGACTGTTACCAGTGATCGGGTCAGTTCCGGCAAAAACTTCACCACAGTTCTCGTTCGGGTTGAACGGGCGATTGGTGCCAGGCTCTGGAGCCAGGAAGCTTTCGCCCCATGACAGACGGAAGGCCAGATCGTGACGAGCTTCCCAGCGCAGCGCCACTTTTGGAGTTGTCGTCTCGATGTCCTGATCTGTAAACTCTTCATGACGGGCAGCGACCTGAGCAGAGATGGTCTCGTAAAGCGGTACTTCAAACTCTACGAATGCTGCGTTCACGCGATCATCGTAGTCAGTCGGCTCAGGCGGTGCATCCGTGATAGAGCTGTTGTAGTTCTGCCCCAGCATTGAGAAGGGGTTCGGACTCGTGCGGACGCGCGCGTCACGACGCTGCAGACCGACAGCCGCCTGTGCAGGACCGAATGCCGTCTGGAATATCTCGCCTGTCGCCATGGTCTCAAAGATTTCCAGGTTATTGCGGCTGACCTCACGCTGATTCTGGATCTCATACAGCCAGTCTACCAGCTCCTGACTGTTGTCTGTGACACCTGCCTCGTAGAATGGTGATCGTGGATCCGCAGAACCGAAGGGGTTAAACCACTCATCGCCATTTGGGCCACCCTGTCCCAACAGTGCTGCCTGCAGACGAGGCAGAACCATGGTGCGAGTGTCCACACTGCGACGCGTTTCCTGATGCGTGTAGTAGGTGTAACCGGTCCAGGTATCCGTCATATCATAGCGTGCACTGAAGCGGTTCGAGTCAGTGTAATAACGGTAATCCTGTACTTCACGACCGTCGTCCTTCAGGAACGATGGCTGGGTGCCTGCCAGACCATTAAACGGCCGCCAGTTGCGAGGTACCACATCAAATCCCCAGGGATTGGCCGGGTGACTTTCTGGCACCAGCAATGCAAACTGGTTATTGGTGGTGTTGGCCAGACTGGCGGAGGTGTTGTAACGCGATTCACGGTAGTTGTAGCTGGACTGCCACTCGAGTTGCAGCCAGTTGGTAGCATCCCAAGTCAGGTTGTTGAACAGCGTGTAATCGACATTGCCTCGTGCATAATCATGCTGGGGACCGTAGTGATACAGACAGGTTGTTGAACCCAGCGGCTGACCACTGGGGAATGCACCTGGTTTGGTTTTGTCGGTATTACCCTCATTGAAGGTACCACAGGACGGATCACGCAACAGTCCACCAACGCCGGCGTCACCGATCCCACCTGCAGCACGCTGGAAGGAGCCAGGTGTACCTGTGGATGTTTCCGAAATGTCGTAGTACAGGTATTCAGGGCGTTCGGTGCGCAGAACAGGTGTCTTTTTGGAGGCTTCGAAAGCCGCTACCCAATTGACATCATTGCGGAAAGAGCGGCCAAACAGCAGCGCCAGTTTCGGCTCTTCAAATGATGTTTCTTCATCAGTCTGGTAATAACTGCGAACACGCAGACCATCAAACTGCTTGATGGGGATCAGGTTGACAACGCCTGCAACTGCATCCGAGCCGTAAAGCGCGGAGCCACCGTCCAGAACGACTTCCAGTCGCTCCATGGCGATGTCAGGCAGCAAGGATGCCACAGCACCATCATTTACAGAGCGTGTTCCATCAACCAGTGTCAATGTGCTGTTCACGCCCAGGCCGCGCAGATTGAAGCGCGCAGCATTGGAATCCTGCTGACCGTTTTGAGTTGAGTTGACGTTGGCGACAACGTCAGTGTTTTGAGTATATGGCAGGTCTCGAATGTATTGACCCATGGCCGGTGCACCGGACTCAAGCAAGTCAGCCTGAGTGACAGTGTTGACAGGAGAGGCGCCTGCAAACGCGCTGTTCCTGATATAAGAGCCAGTTACCACAACTTCTTCAAGTTCCGGTGCGTCAGACTGCGCCGATGCCATCAGAGGCAATGCAGATGACGAAGCAATACATGCAGCGATCAAATGCCGGAGTGCATTCTTTTTGCTGCGCTTGAAATCATTCTTGAAATTATACATGGCTTCTCCCTAGAAAGATGACTTCGACTGATTATGGGACACAGACCCATTTCCAATCGAAGCGCGGGATTTTAGCCAGAGCGCAAATCTTTTCAAGCAATGTATAAAATCGTAACGAATGACCCCGAAAATGGGTAGATTCTGCCACTTATACCGACAGAAAAGTCTTTAGGGCCGGCAATTTTCAGAGCCAGGCCGTGGAAATGTCGAAAGCTTCCAGCCGCGAGGCCGTAAATTTATTACAGAGCCCCCCCAAATATTTTTGTTTGAAATTGCGGGCATTCACTTTATAGTATAAAGTACTTTCACCAAAGCAATGACCATACCGGATCATGAACAAAGCAGACGACTCATCCCGCCCCACCCGCCTCGCCGACCACGCCGAGGAGAACCTGCGGTTTATCCGTTCCACGATGGAACAGGCAGGCGTATTCACCGGCATCTCCGGACTTGGCTACCTGCTGACCGGACTGACTGCGATGATCACAGCCTGGATAGCCGCACCATACGCACCGGAGATGCAGGCAAACATCTGGATGGTTGAACTTCTGATTGCCACCAGCGTCGCGTCAACGTTCACTGTTCTCAAGACACGGCGTCAGGGGCGCTCAATACGGCTGGCCACGACCCGAAAACTGCTCGGCGCCTTTCTGCCAGCGATGATCGCTGGCGGACTACTGACACTTGCTGGCTATGTCCACACTTTTCACTCCCTGCTGCCCGGCATCTGGTTGACTCTGTACGGAGCGGCTGTGATGACTGCCGGTGCCTGGTCGGTGCGTGTACTGCCGTTAATGGGCGCTCTGTTTATGGTAATCGGCAGTCTTGCTCTGCTGCTACCCGATCTGGGTAACACTCTGATGGGTATAGGTTTTGGCTGCCTGCACTGTGTTTTTGGTTTCATTATCTGGAGACGTTATGGCGGTTAAGCGCAAACAGAAGATTGACGGCAATAACACGCCCGCTAAAACCCAGGCCAGCCTGGCAGCAACCTCTTCATCGGCAAGCGGCACAACGGCAGGTCAGCTGGACAATCTGATTCACGAGCGGAGTCGACTGGCAATTATCAGCACACTGGCTGTTCACGACCGCCTGAGTTTCAGTGAATTGAAGGAGCTATTGGATTTATCGGACGGCAACCTCAGCGTTCAGGCCCGCAAGCTCGAAGAAGCGGGTTACCTGAGCTGTCACAAACAGTTTGTCGGGCGCACACCGCGGACGGAGTTCACGCTGACGGACAGCGGCCGTGCAGCCCTGCAGCGTTACGTGTCTCACATGGAAGCCCTCATCAAGGCAATGAAGCAGGAGTGACACCATGACCATACTTGACCCTTCCCGCTCAGTATCAGCCGGACTCAGTACCGCAGTAACGGCAAAGTCGAGACACGGCAAAGACGTTCCGTATACCACCTCTGACATGCTCGCCCTGTTGTTGAGCGGTGTGTTATGCGGACTTGCGCTGCACTGGCTGGTCTGGGACCGGCATCCAGGCGGCCTGGGTCTTTTCATCTGGGCCGCGCTGGCAAGCATGGCAGTCTGCTGGCTCAATCGACGTCAAACCCGCGCCTGGAGACTTGAACTCGGCGTCTGGGCTCTGGTCATGGTGTCCGCAGCAGGGCTGGCCATACTGCGTGCTTCCCCGGCAGTCATCCTGCCGATGTATCTGGTCATGTTGCTCAGTCTGGGACTGGTGTTTTACAAGACAAGTGGACACGAGCTGGCTGAAGCCAGACTGCCCATGCTCATCAAGGCCGCGTGGCAATTCCCGGCTCAGGTCGCTCTGGGCATCCTGCCGCCACTTGATGCGCTGCTGCGCAGCTCCCGACACGGTAATACGCGTGTCCGCGGCATCCTGCGTGGCTCGTTGTTCGCAGCTCCCCTGCTGTTTGTTTTTATCACCCTGTTCGCGTCAGCCGATGTTCTTATCAATCAGCAGCTGACCCGGCTGGCTAGCATGCTGGCAGAACTGACACCTGTCACCCCGTTTATCAGCCTGGTGCTGATAGTGCTGACTACCGGCATTCTGAGTTGCACACTGAATCGGAAGCAACATGGCGCTGACGCCACACCGACTGACGACCTCCCTCGCATCAGCACGAGCTGGCTGCGACTCGGCATGGAAGAAACAGCTGTCATCATGGGCTCACTGACTGGTCTTTTCCTCGCCTTTGTAGCTCTGCAGACGTTTTACCTGTTTGGCGGTTATGAGGTCATAGCAGAACGTACTGGCCTGACTCTGGCCAATTACGCACGACGCGGATTTTTCGAGCTACTGCTGGTGGCTGGCCTGACGCTGGCAGTCCTGATGAGCATGGCGGCCACCGAGTGCCATCAGCGTCTGTTTCGTGTGTTCGGGGCCATTCTGATCGGCTGTGTCATGATCATGCTCGTCTCCGCTGTTTTGCGACTATCACTGTATATCGAATACTTTGGCATGACACTGTCGCGAATGATGGCGCTTGCCCTGATGGGGTGGCTGGGAGCCACGCTGCTCTGGTTTGCCGTAACCGTCCTTCGCGGCAGTACCCGCCACTTTCTGTCGGTTTCGCTGTACGGTGCCATTGCTGTTGCCCTGATATTCGCAATCAGCAATCCGGCTGCGCGAGTCGCCCAGATCAATCTGCAGCTGGCGCAGGAGCGACAGGTTCCGCTTGATGAAAGCTACCTGATGCGTCTGGGTGCAGACGCTCTGCCTGCGTATGTCAGCTTCCTTGAAACGAATAACACGCCTGGCTGGGCTTATTGCTCATTCATCAGGAACTGGCCAATACAAACATCCACACCTGCCAATGACTGGCGTGACTGGAACCGGGCCCGTGAGCGCGCCCGCGAACTTGTCAGGTCCGCAGCAGGCAGCTGCTGACATTGATGCTGTTTGGGTTGCTTGCCTGAGGCACCAGGTTGACCCTGGCGTTTGCAAGCTTGCGCTTCAGCCGTCAAACTGTAAGTCTACTGGCAAGTAAGGGGATTCACTGATGGACACTTTGCGCTACGTCTGGCGCTTGCTGGTTGATGCTGGCAAACTGTGGATGGAATGCAATGCGTTCAGCTATGCTGGCTCCCTGGCTTTCTACACGCTTTTCTCTTTGGCACCAACGGTCATCATCGCCGTCTCGGTAGCCAGCGTGGTGCTCGGGGAAGCAGCCGCTCAGGGTCAGATCGTGGCCGAGTTTCAGTCGGTCATGGGCAATGATGCAGCCAGTCTCATCGAGGAAGCAGTTGCCAATTCGCGTATCGAAGCCAACGGCATTTTACCCACAGTAGCGGGCATTGCAGCACTGATGGTCGGGGCGACCACAGTATTCGCACAACTTCAATATTCACTTAACGATATCTGGGGCGTAAAACCCAAACCTTCGCGTAACAGTTTTTTCCTGTTTCTGCGCAAACGGTTTTTCTCCTTGATGCTGGTGGTCTCGATAGGTTTTATCCTGCTGGTCTCTCTGGTGCTTGGGGTAGTGCTGCGCGCCATGCTGGATTTTACCGTGCAGCTTCTTCCAGCCGTTGAGATGCTGATCAGCAGTGCCGAAGCGGTGCTCTCATTTGTAGTTATCACGCTGCTGTTCGCAGCCATATTTAAAGTTCTGCCGGATGTCGTGCTGGGGTGGCGCCAGGTGTTGATCGGAGCAGTCGTCACTGCGCTGCTGTTTTCACTCGGCCGCTTCGGTATTGCAAGCTACCTGGCCTATCAGGCTCCTGACTCTACTTACGGTGCAGCAGGCGCCATTGTGCTGATTCTGATGTGGGTCTACTATTCCTCGCTGATCCTGCTGTTCGGTGCCGCGTTCAGTCGCGTGCATCTGCTTGCCAGGGGGCAGGAAATAAAGCCGCGCGCGTCAGCCGTGCGCGTCAATTCTGATACCAGTCAAACAGGAAGCAGTAACGATGTCTGAAGCATTTCGCAAGCTCATGGCGGCCCGCCAGCCAGTGCCAAAGGCAATCACCGTCCCGGTTGGTGTCATGTCTCTACACTTTCAGCTTTACGGCGTCAGTGATTTAAAAGAGAAGCGACGCGTGTTTGCGCCTATGCGTTCAATCTGGGGAAAACAGCCCGAGGTGGCCGTTGCCGAAAGCGGCGATTTTGATGCCCTGGACAGCGCGGTTTGGAGTGTTGTCACTGTGGGTGGCACGCCCTCTGAAATCAATGCACGCTTGGATCAGATCGAAAAGGCAATCGCCCAGCACATTGATGCACCCGTGCTCGAAGTGCACCGGGAAATTCTTTAGTGTGTTGAGCGATTGATGATTGACTGAAACAAGGCCTAGAAAATCCAGGCAATCATCAGCCACAAAATGACAAAAAACAGCAAAAAGCCAGGTATCACAAACTGCACTTCTCCGATCAGGCCATCCCCAGATGACAGTGTAAACACGATCATCAGCACGACCGACACAAAAAATGCAATGATTGCTGCCGTGCGCAGCCCCACACCCGGTGCAAGCTGCGTCGCAACGATATCGGAAAGACTCGGCAGCAATAACAACACCCCCACTGCCAATACGATAAGCAGCGACACCAGCACTGCGGCAACACGTCGCGACTCTTTTTTATCCTTGTTATCTGTATCTCCCAGAGGCGCTTTCATAATCAGACCAGCTCTCTGATCCGGTTTGGATCCGGCATGCCTTTGGCGATGATTTCAGGATTGTCCCCGGCAGTGTAGATGGCGATGGTGCCAACGCCAAAAATGCGATCGAAGAAACTCTGTTTGACTCGCACTGTCCGTATGCTTTGCAGACTCACTTCAGAGTGCTCTTTGTTCAGCAGCCCGGTTTCATAAATGATCTCGGTATCTGTCACTGTCAGTCGCGCTGCCTTGGTCTGCAGATACCACCACAACAGAATCAGGATGCCGACACCAAACACCGGAATCAGCAACACTGAAATTACAAAGCCAATCGGATTATTCTTGAACATGGCCGGATGGCTGGAGTATTTCGTGGTCATCTGGGTCTCTCCCTGTAAGTTATGACGATCAGCTTAGCGTATGGCGATCGGATTCACCACCACCTGCACGGCACCTTTGAAACGCGGCTGACCCAGCACAAACATGAACTCCTGCACGTTATCCGCAGCAAGCTCCGCGGTATTCATGCTCTCCAGTATGTACACGCCCTGCTTGGCAAGCAGCGTCTGATGCACCGCAAAGGCGCGGGCCGGGTCTTCAAAGGGAATGACCTCCAGTGCCGGGGTATCCGCCCCTATGGCAACAACGCCCAGACTGGCCAGATATTCCGCACCTTCAACTCCAGGACCGGGCTGAGCGGATATAAAGCGCTGATCATCCACACCCAGCAGCTGCATCCAGCCAGTGTGAAACAGCACAACATCTCCCTGGCGTATCTCTATGCCCTGCGACTCGGCGGCAGCATCGATTTCGGCGCGATTGAAGGCCGTGCCCTCACTGACCATATCAACGCCAAAGTGCTCAGTCATATCGATCAGCACGCCGCGCGTCACGATGGGCGGAACATTGTGGGTGCCAAGCTGCGACAGACCATCGTCGGCAACAATCTGCTCGGTGGTCAGACCGTTGTAGTACTGGTGGCCGATCCCCAGATGACCGAGACCATCAAGTTGCGAACCAATACCAAAGCTGGTGCTGACACGTTCATCGTTGGAGGTGACCACATCGGCACCGACCGGAATCTGACTGTTGGCGCTGACAATATCGATGTTGTAGCTGCGGTTGCCGTAGGCCGGGGAGTTTTCAGCGGTCTCCACGCCCAGCGAATAGACTTCACCAGTGCTGATCAGCTCTGCCGCCTGCAGTACCAGATCACTATTCAGATAGTTGGCAGCTCCAATGCGATCATCGGCACCGAAACGCGATGGCACCCAGTCCTGAGCCATGACGGTGGATGCCACCATCAGCCCCACCACCAGGACGATTGATCGCGACACGCCATGTTTTGAAATGTTGTTATTTTTCATGCTCGCTCCGACAGATAGATGAACATTCAGTTTCCGATGCAAGCGGATGGACGTCAAGCCTGGCGTCTTTGCCGGCGCAAGGCATCTGCGATTCAATTTGCCTAATGCGCTGCATTCACCTAACATTGGCGCCGCTTCAGGTGTTCTTTGGTCCTCGTTGACCTCGGAATTAAACGGGAAGTTGGTGCGACGCACAATCAGGTCAATGCCAACGCTGCCCCCGCAACGGTAAGCAAGTAAGCTGAATCACGATGCCACTGTCAAAAGTGCCAAATGGCGATAATGACGGGAAGGCGATACGGCTTGATAACGTTCTGTTCCGGACGATTATGACTTGCAAGCCCGGAGACCGGCCTGATGCCAACGACACGCTGCGGAGGGCAGTGCTGCGGAAAGACGCTTCCCCCGGCCTGCCCGTGGTTCTTTCTGTTGCCGCCATCTCTGCCTGCGTGATTTTACATGACGCACTCGGGTGAGATTGCACAATGATTTACAAGAACACGCCTAACAAGACTCCTCAAGACAAAACGACAAACATACAAACGCCGCGCAGCGCTGCCGCGCTTATGGGCTACGCTGGTTTGCTGTGCTCCGTGCTACCGCTCGCGACGATCGCCTCGACCAGTCAGGAGACTCCCGCATACGAGTCCGCCGATCAACAGGCTCAGGAAGTCATCGTCACTGCCAACCGCATGAGCCAGCCACTGAACGAAACGCTGGCTGCCAGCACCGTCTTTACGCTGGAAGACATTGAAGCCTCGCAGGCGCTCAGCTTGTTTGACCTGCTGAGCGGCTCGCCTGGCATCCAGATGGCGCGTACTGGCGGCCAGGGAACACAGACCAGCCTGTTCATGCGTGGTACCAACTCTGACCATACTTTGATACTGATTGATGGCGTCAAGGCCAACACCGCCAGCGAAGGTTTCGCCAGACTGGAAAATATCCCGGTCGCGCAAATTGAGCGTATTGAGGTCGTGCGCGGACCTCAGTCAAGCCTGTACGGCGCTGATGCCATTGGTGGTGTTATTCAGATTTTCACCAAGCAGGCTGTCAATCGATCTGTGGAACCAGGCATGAATGGCAGTGTCAGTGTGGCTGCTGGCACTGAATCAACCTTCAATACCAATGGCAGTATCAGTACCCGAATCAATAACACATCGCTGTCGCTCAACGTGGCCCATCATGAGACTGACGGCATCCGTCCCATCCACACGCCAACACCGAGCGCCCGTCGGAGCGCCTATGACAGTGATGCCGCCGACGTTTCAATCGCCCACGAATTCACCGGTGGCGCCACTCTGAGAGGCGGTTACTATTGGACGGAATCTGAACTGGTCTATGACGGCGGTATCAACAACAGCGATGCCCAAACCGCCAATATCGGACTGAGCCTGCCGGTCACAGAGCAGTGGCAAAGTGATGTCCAGCTCGCGCGTTTCGAGGATGAAAGCATCAACCGGAGTACGTTTGGCTCACAAAGCCGCACAGAGCGGGACTCCTTCAATTGGCAAAACCATATTGAGCTTGGTGAACATGCTTTGGTGCTGGGTGCTGACTTTGAATCAGAAGAGCTGCTGTACCTGTCCAGCGGAGCGACACAAAGCGACACCAGTCGCGACAACAGTGCCGCATTCGCCGTCATTCACAGTGAATTCCCGCGCGACGGCAACAGCCTGCACACGACATTTTCACTGCGCTACGATGACAATGAACAATTCGGAGGCGAGACAACTGGCAAAGCCGCCATAGGCACCGACCTGGGTGCAACGATGCAGCTCTGGGCATCCTACAGCACGGCATTCAAGGCCCCGACACTGGTAGATCTTTACGTCGATTTCCCGGCATTTTTCTTCTATGGAAATCCCGATCTGCAGCCTGAAACTTCACGCAACGTTGAGCTTGGCCTGCGTGGCTCAAATCCCAGCGTTGGCTGGTCCGTCAATGCCTTTAGAAATGAGATCAAAAACCTCATTGCCACCGACGCGAGCTTTACGACATTAGCCAATGTGGAAAGCGCTCTGATCAACGGACTGGAACTCAGCATTCAGGGCGAATGGTCAGGCTGGCAGGCAAATGCGGCGCTGACTCTGCTGGATCACGAGAACCGCGATACGGGTCAGGAATTACTACGCCGTCCCAATCAAACCCTGAGCGCCGGCGTTTCACGAACTTTCCAGAAGCTCGAAGTGGGGCTGGACTGGCATCTGCGTGGCAAACAAAAGGACGTTGATCCAGTGACATTTGGCACGTCTTCCGTGGACAGCAGTGCCGTATTCGATCTTGTCATGGAATATCAGCTGATAAACGATCTGCGTTTACAGCTCAAGATAGGCAATCTTTTTGACAGGGATTATCAGGTGGTGGACGGTTACAACACCTACGGTCGTACTGCCCTGGTCACTACGCGGTATCAGTTCTAGTTTTCAGGCTGATGATTCGACCCAGTCAGAGCAACTAGCCACTCTGGCTGGGCCACATAAGTATCAAATCAGAAGCTGGCATAGCGAATTATCGAGATCTGGCTCCTGCCGCGTTCTCCCGGCAGAACTCATCACGCGTCTTGGTTGTACCATCTTCGTTATAAAACGTGTCCATGGCGTTGTAGCGTACATACACATCGCGATTGTCGACGCCGGTGCAAATAACGCGATAGCTGTCGTTGTCCCACATGGTGGCATAGGATGGCGCCTCAAGGCCGTCATTGGACGAGGCGCAACCGGCCAGCCCGACACTCAGAATCAAGCCTGCAAAGGCAGTTAAACGATTGCGGTGACTTTCCCAACTCTTTTGCAGCAAGTTGCTCATAACACCTCCTTAGTTCATTGATCCTTCGCTTAATGTGTAACATATCCTTGTCAGTAATGCGAATTAAGAGGATCAGCCAAACTGCTCCAGGTGAACCTGAGCGCCTGGGCTGCCTTTTATCTCCAGGCTGCAGTTGGCCCAGGATGCGGGAATCCGGTATTCCGCACCTTCGCTATATTGAAAAGTCTGTATGTTATGAAGGCATCGCAGTTTGATTTCCGTGATTCCACCGTCAGGGCTTTCAACGTAGAAGCCACGCTTGGCAACAAGAATATTCCACGAGCCGCTATCCGGTACTACATCTGCGACTACATAAGCGGAATCATCCTGGGTGAGTGCAAGGATGCGATCCGACGCCGTCTCGAACTCACTCACATCCTGCCCTCCTTCCAGCATTAACGCATAAGTATTCAGTGCCTCGACATAGCGGCGATTGTTAACATGAAGCATAAACAAATTTCGACGTGCCATGGCACGAACATCAGCTGGCATGGAATTAGCAGCCAGCTCCGTTGTGCCGCGCGACCGGTAGCTGGACTCAAAAAACAATGCCGCATCCAGGTATTGCATGAGTTGCAGCTCATTGCCGCCATATTTCCGGTAGTAACTGTAACGAGTGAGATTCAGAAGCACGTGCTCAAAGTTAGTAGCAACGGGATAACTCTCAAGTTCTTCCAACAACTGCGCCGCCTGCTGCTGATTGTCTTCTGCAATGGCGGCAACCACAGCATCATAGCGACGCCGAAATGCAAAATTTACGGAAGGATCCTCATCTGTGTCGTAGAATATAGCCAAGAAGAACGCTGCGTTCATCACCGGCTGGCCATCTTTTACCGCTGGTCTCCAACGACTGGATGCCACTGCCTTTAATGCTTCCTCCTGAAAGGCGGGGTGGCCAGTCGACCGATAGACACTTGGCTCAAAAACCTTGCCCTCCTGATCCACCATATATCGCACAAGCACCATGCCCTCCTCATCCTGGTTCTCGAGTGAAGGAGGATAACGAAGTACAGGGCGAAGGATGGATTCCAGCCCGCTATCCTCCTGGGCATAGACAGCCGAGCTGGCAACCATTAGCAGGAAAATAGAGATTAGCGTCAAGGTTTTGTGTATCAGGGCAGACATCCCTCGTTCCTCATTGTTATAGTTCTTAAGACAGGATCAAAGATACTCCAAACCAGTCAATCTCGGCTACTAGCCATTCGGCTTGTTCAACACAGGAGCACGGAATGACATCAGCAAGGCCACAATGGTCACAAGATGCCGAGGCCGCTGTCGACGCCGTCCTGAAACGTGTTGGGCATCGCGTCGTGCTCGGCCTGCCACTGGGCATTGGCAAACCCCTGCATTTTGCCAACGCCATCTATCAACGCGCATGCCGTGACTCAAGCATCTCCCTGCATATTGTCACCGGTCTCTCGCTACAGACACCAAAGGCATCCTCATCCATGGAGCGACGCTTTTTCGAGCCTTTTCTAGAGCGTCTTTACGGTGACATTCCCGAACTGGAATATGCCCGTGACGCAGCCACCGGCAAGCTGCCGCAAAATGTCAGGGTATCCGAATTCTTTTTCCAGGCGGGCAACTTTGTTGATCAGCCGCAGCAACAACGTGATTACGTGTGTACCAATTACACTCACGCGGTCCGCGACCTGATGGCACAGGGCATGAACGTCATTGCGCAACTGGTGTCACCCGACCCATCAGGCGATTCCGGGGCATTCAGTCTGAGTGGCAATCCAGACCTGACACTGGACCTGATTCCTCTGCTGAAACAGCGCGCCCAGGATGGCACGCCGACCGCGCTGGTCGCTGAAACAAACCGCAATCTGCCGTTCATGACCCGTGATGCTCTGGTCAACCAGGATCAGTTCGATGTTGTAATTGACTCGCCGCAGCACGACTATCCCCTTTTTTCTGTTCCCAATATGGCACTCAGTGCCCAGGACCACCTCATTGGTTTTTACGCCAGCACCCTGCTGCGTGATGGAGGCACCTTACAGCTGGGCATAGGCTCACTGGGGACAGGTCTCATTTACCAGGCGATCCAGCGGCACAGTAATAATCAGCAGTGGCAACAGTTATACCGGGCTCTGGAGGTCGACCAGCGCTTCCCCTTTGCATGCGAGGTAGGCGGCACTGAAGCTTTCACGGCAGGTCTTTATGGCTGCAGCGAAATGATGACGGAGGGATTTATAGATCTGCTTGACGCAGGTGTACTGAAACGTGAAGTCGCCAGCCGTGGATCTGATGACGCCGGCGCCACGCTAATGCATGGCGGTTTCTTTCTGGGTTCCCGTCGTTTTTATCAGCGTCTGCGCGAGCTTCCTGATGAGCTGCGTGAGAAAATCTGCATGACCAGCGTCAACTTCATTAATGATCTTTTCGATCATCGCCTGGGAGATCAGCATCTAAAGGTGTCGCAGCGCGACCATGGCAGGTTTATAAATTCCGCCATGATGTGCACGTTGAATGGCGCAGTTGTTTCCGACGCACTTGAAGATGGTCGCATTATTTCTGGCGTCGGTGGCCAGTACAATTTTGTTGCCATGGCGCATGAATTACCCGACGCACGATCCATCATCACACTGCGCAGTACCAGGCAGCATAAAGGCAAAACAGTTTCAAACATCCTGTTCAACTACGCTCACTGCACAATACCCAGGCACCTGCGCGACATTGTCATCACCGAATACGGCATTGCTGACCTGCGCGGCCAACCCGAGCAGGAAGTCTATACCCGACTGATCGGCCTGGCCGATGCGCAGTTTCAGGATGAACTGCTGCAACAGGCCAAAGATGCTGGCAAGATTCACCCTGACTTCACCCCACCACCGCATTGGCAGGGCAATACTCCTGAGGCAATCAAGGCACTTTCTGAAGATCAATCCCTGAAAAGCCTGTTCCCACCCTACCCGTTTGGTCATGATTTCACCGATGAAGAACTGGAGTTAAGTCGGGCGCTGCAGATGCTCAAGTCTGCTACAGCCACCACTACCGGGAAATGGCAAACGATCACAGCGGCTTTGTTGCGACCAGCAAATCGTCAGGGCTGGCAGCCACTGTTGCAACGGATGAGTCTGGAAAAGCCACATAGCATCATGGACAGGCTGGAGCAGCGACTGTTGCTCTGGGCCCTGCAGCAATCCTCAACAGGCCGCCGTTGACCCGATTGGGTTGACCCGTACACCGGGGGTAGTATGCTTGGGACTTCATGGCAGTACCCCATCCAATCAATGCAGGACACGATAATAACAAGGAGCACCCATGACACATCCCATCAAACCGGGCCTTGCAGGCGCCGGTCTGGCACTTGCCCTACTCACCGGCTGCAACAACCTCAGCACAGCTTATGACAATGCTATCACTGGTGAAGGTCTGCCCAATCCCAATCCTGTGCTGACACGCAACTGGGGTGAGCTGCCTGCCGGGCGCGAATGGGGGTCTACTGCAGGCGTGGACATTGATCCCTTTGACGGAAACATCTGGGCTTATGAACGCTGCGGCGCCGGCAGCTTCGGATCAGGTGTGCCGGTCAACTGCCATACCAATCCGGTCGATCCCATTTTTAAATTTGATCGCCACACCGGTGAAGTTCTTGCCAACTTTGGCGGGGGCATCATGGTAACGCCGCATGGCATTCACGTTGACGATGAAGGCAATGTCTGGGTCACAGACTTCGCTACCAACGATGAAGGCACCAAAGGCCAGCAGGTGCATAAATTCAGCCCCACTGGGGAATTGCTTATGAGCCTGGGCACGCCCGGGCAGACTGGCAATGATGGTCGACATTTCAATCAGCCAAACGACGTGGTGGTTGGTCCCGACGGCAGCATCTATGTGTCCGATGGGCATAGCGGACAGGGAATGACCACCAATCAGGCCATGTCCGAAGGTAGGGCCAATGGTCAGACAGCACGCGTGATGAAGTTCGCGCCCGATGGTACGTTCATCAAACAATGGGGACAGATTGGGGTTCGCCACGGGGAATTCCGTACGCCACATGCGCTGGATTTTGATTCCCAGGGCCGTTTGTGGGTGGCGGATCGCGGCAATCATCGACTCGAGATATTCGACCAGGACGGCAACTACCTGGAGTCGCGCTATATGTTCAGCCGGGTCAGCGGAATTTTTATCACTGACGACGACATGCTTTACGCCATTGATTCCGAATCAAGTCCGACCAACCACGTTGGCTGGCGCAATGGTGTCCGTATCGGCCATATCGATCACGATCATGTGACTGGATTCATTCCGCCATTTGAGCGCGAAGACCGTGTGTATCAGGGCACAGCAGGTGAAGGTGTGGCAGTCGATGCAGATGGCAACGTCTATGCTGCGGAAGGACCCAACTCACTGAGCCAGGCTGGTGGTGCGTTCACCAAGTATTCGGTCAATCCCTGATCAGCTCCATCAAGAAAGCAGCGTCCAACCTTGGGCGCTGCTTTTTGATGACGTATCATTGCTGATCACTTAAGCTCCGACTATCAGAACTCGTAACGCACACCCATGGTGTATTTGCGTCCAGAGAAACTGGCATCCTCAACAAACGGACGATAGCCCTGATAGGAGACCTGAGGCTCATCAGTCAGGTTGCTGCCGGTGAGAAAGGCCTGCAGATTGTCTGAAAAGCGATACTGCACTTCAGCATCTACACGATCTTCAGCCGCATAGAACTCATCACTTTCAATATCACTACCCAGTCCTTCGATGTAATCATCACGGAAGGTATAGTCCAGTCGCGCACTAAGATTGCCCCAGGCATAATCCAGCGTGAACGTGTACAGCAACTCTGAAAAACCTTCGAGCGGCAGATCACGATTATCCGTGCGGTTTGGATAGGTCGCGTCACTTTCAGTCAGAGTGGTACTGGCAGCGATGCTCAGTCCCTGCAGTGCACCCGGGAGGAAAAACAGGTTCTGACGGGCAATCAGCTCCAGACCGTAATTGGTAGCGGATGAGCCATTGACCGGACGCTCGTATTCCAGATCGCCGTTTTCAGCCGGCACTGGAATGCCGTTACTGCCCAGCGTGTCAAAGTCGTAAGTTTCAGTGTAGGTAAAGTCCTCAATGTCCTTGTAAAACACACCTGCCGAATACAGACCACCGCGATCGGTGTAGTACTCCAGCTGGACATCAAAGTTGTCCGACAGCGCCGGCTGAAGGTTCGCATTGCCATCTTCTATATTACCGTCGTCATCAACCCAGCGTCCACGAGACAGCTCAGTCAGACGCGGCCGCGCATAGCTGCGATTGTAGCTTTCGCGCAGGATCAGGTTGTCGGTCAGCGCGTGACGGAAATGGATGCCTGGCAACCAGAAGCCATGACTGTCACCACTAGTGCCTGGTGTCACGGAAGGCACATCGTTAAGGTAGCTGACGATTTTATTCTGGTTGTCCCATTCGTAACGCTCGTAACGCACACCAGCAATCACTGTGTGGATTCCTGTTTCGTAGGTGCCCATCAGGTAAGCAGCAGACACAGTTTCAGTGGCATCGTAGTCTTCAATGTTGCTGTCCTCAAGCGATGCATCTTCAACAAAATCAAACAGTTCCGGATTGCTTTGCAGCATTGCCAGACCAATCTGCGGCTGAACATCAAAGTACTTGGGCTTGCGGAAGATGACCTCGTCAGTCGGCGTGAGCACATCCGCATACGGGAAGGCATCATCCATCTCGTACAGGTCAACCGTCATGTCGCGGAACTGCTCGCTGCGGCGGTATTTGGCACCGGTCTTGAAGGTAAACGAACCACTGGCCAGTGCCATTTCACGCTGCCAGTCGATGCGACCGCTCAATACTTCATCTTCCTTGCTGCCGAACACATCTTCAAGTTCGCCTTCAGTCATCAGGCTGAGATCTGTGGAATCCACACCATTGACCACATCAACGCGGATGTCACCGTTGGGGTCAAACACTTCATACTCAAAGATGAACCAGGGATCATCCGGCTCCATCAACATGTTCAATTCACTGTCGTCATGTATCTGGCTTTTGTTTCGAGAGAAGGAAACATCGTAGGTCAACAGGTCTGCATCGTATTCATGTTTTGCACCAACAGACAGTGAGAACAGGTCGTTATCCTGGTCTTCCAACGTACCGATCCAGCCGCGAGACGCTTCGCTGTCTGCAGTACCACGACCGTAGGTTGGAGTCAGTTCGGCGTAGGTTTTGTCGCCGCTAAGACTGTTGCCAAACGCGGTGTCGATATCGATATCAGTTTCGTATTTAGTGCCCTGGCGAGAAAAGGTGCTGACCATAGGTCGCACATAGAACTCGTGATTGGTGCCTACCCGAAAATCGATAGAACCACTCAGCGTATGCGTCTCGGTAGTGCGGGTGTCGTGTTCAAAGTGTGTGGACTCCATGAACCAAACCGGTTCGTTATAACCGCCCAGATTCAATTGCGGATTAGTCTCAGGTGTCACACGCACCCAGTCCTGGTCGGCATTGCGCGAATAGCGATCAGTATCATAGGTGCTTACTGTAAAGCTGATACCCAGATTGTTCTGCTCATCCCCAACACTGAAAATATCAGAGAACGAGAATTTGCCGCTGTGACCCCAATTGCCGGGCTCTTCATTCAGTTGTGCTCCAACATCAACACTCATTTCGCGACCCGTGCGCTGAAACGCACTTCGCGATACCAGATTGACAATACCGCCTACCGCATCACCGTCACGGTCCGGTGTTGGCGACTTGATCACTTCAATCTTGGTAACACCATCAGCAGCCAGCTGCCGGGGGTCAAATGTGTTGCTGCTGCCAGAGGACGGCACACGATTGCCATCCATCTGCACGGAGTTGAATTCACCCGACACGCCACGGATATTGATACCACCGTGCGAGCCGTCCTGGGCAAGATCCACGCTCAGGCCGGGCAGACGTTGCATGGCCTGACCGATATTGCCATCCAGCATGGCACCGAACATCTCCTCGGAGACTACATTGACGATTCCGGCTGCGGTCTTCTGCTCATTGATAGCACGATCGGTACCGGTGCGGGCCGCACGCACAGTGATGGTCTCAATGGCGTCGCTGCGCTCCATAGACACATTTAGTGTGGCGACCTGGTCGGCAGAAACAGTAATGGTACTTTCCACTGGCGCCTGGCCCACGTATGTGATGGTGACCGGATAGGGAGTTATTGTCAAATCTGGTGTATGCCCATCAGGCAGCGTTCCTGACTGATTGATCCTTTACCACTTCTCCATCTTGGAACTCGACATTGTTGATGAC
>PALV01000022.1 GCA_002706685.1 Gammaproteobacteria bacterium
ATCTCAAGGAGAGCGTATGGTTTTAGAAACTTTGAAAACTATCGATTACGAGTGCTGGCCCACTGTGGGTGGGATGGCATTGTGAACAGGGTTTAATGACTGCTTTCCCCCGTTAATGGGGTAGAACCCCTTAAGTTGGAAGGTTTGTATCGGTCTATCGAATGGTGCCCAGGAGAGGACTTGAACCTCCACGCCCTTTCGAGCACTAGCACCTGAAGCTAGCGTGTCTACCAATTCCACCACCTGGGCATTTAGGGATGGAGCAAATCAGAGCGCGCATTTTGCCGATACCAAATGCCGCTGTCAACGGTCTTTGATAAATTCTTTAAGAATTATGCAAGGCAGGGGTGTATACTGGCGCGGAGTATATAAACGACAAGCAAATTATAGAGACATAAGAGAGTAAACAGAGCATCTATGCCGAACCCGAAAAAGCCCGGAAAGCAAAAATCCAGTAAATCCAGCACGCCTCCCCTGAATCACGACCCATTTGCCTCGCGCGAAGCCGAAAAATACCACAATCCCATCCCCAGCCGCGAGTTTATTCTGGCTAAGATGGAGGAGATTGCCGAGCCGGTCAGCTATGAGACGCTGTGCGAGACCTTTAATCTGGCAGACGATCCGGATCAGGCCGAGGCGCTGCGTCGCCGGCTGATCGCCATGAGCCGTGACGGCCAGCTGATCAGCAACCGCCGGGGCGTGTATGGCCTGGTGGACAAGATGGAGCTGATCAAGGGCCGGGTGCAGGGCACCAAGGACGGCATGGGCTTCTTTATACCCAACGATGGCTCTGGCGATCTGGTGCTGCCCCCCAACGAGATGGTCAAACTGTTTGACGGCGACATCGTGCTGGCACGGGTGGCGGGTGTTGACCGCCGCGGCCGCAAAGAAGGCATGGTCGTCGAGATTCTGGAGCGCCGCGTCACTCAGGTGGTGGGCCGCTTCTATAAAGACCAGGGTTTTGGCCTGGTGGTGCCTGACAATCGGCGCATCAGTCACGAAGTCATCATTCCGGAGAAAGACACGCGCGGCGCCCAGGACGGCCAGTTTGTAGTGGCGGTGATTCGCAGCTATCCGGATAAACGACGCAAGGCCATTGGTGAGGTCACCGAGATTCTGGGTGATCACATGGCGCCGGGCATGGAAATTGATGTTGCGCTGCGCAGTCACGGCATTCCGCATGAGTGGCCGCGTGAAGTGACGCAGGCCGTCAAAGACCTTAAAGAAGAAGTCGCCAAAGACGACATCAAGGGTCGCGAGGATCTGCGCCAGCTGCCGTTTGTCACCATCGATGGTGAAGACGCCAAGGACTTTGACGACGCCGTCTATTGCGAGCCGGGTCCGCGCGGTACAGCCAAATTGTATGTGGCCATCGCCGACGTCTCGCATTATGTAAAACCCGATTCTGCACTGGATGAAGAAGCGCAGAATCGCGGCAACTCGGTGTATTTCCCGGGGTACGTGGTACCCATGCTGCCCGAGGTGCTGTCCAATGGCCTGTGCTCGCTGAAGCCCAAAGTGGATCGTCTGGTGATGGTCTGTGAGATGGAAATCGGCCGCACCGGCAAGGTCAACAATTACACCTTCTTTGAGGGAGTCATCCACTCCCATGCGCGGCTGACCTATACGGAAGTCGCCGACATGCTGGAAGAGCCGGACAGTGATCTGCGTGAGCGCTCACAAACCCGATTGCGCACTAAATATGCTGAGCTGGTGCCGCACCTGGAAGCGCTCTACGGTATTTATCACAAGTTGTCCGAGGCCCGTCAGAAGGCCGGTGCGCTGGACTTCTCCAGCACCGAAACCCGAATTGTGTTTGGCGAAACCCGCAAGATCCGCGAGATCGTGCCCGTGGTGCGCAACAGTGCGCATCGTCTGATCGAAGAGTGCATGCTTGCCGCCAACGTGTGTACCGCCAAGTTCCTGGCCGAGTCAGGCCTGCCGGTGCTGTATCGCGTCCACGAAGGCCCGAATAACGACAAGCTGGAAAACCTCAAGCTGTTCCTGCGCGAGCTGGGTCTGGTGCTGACGCGCTCCGACAAGCCGACACCGCAGGATTATCAGCGTGTGCTACAGGCCATCGAGGGCCGGTCTGATGCCAATCTGATCCAGACCATGCTGATCCGCTCAATGATGCAGGCGGTGTATCAGCCGGACAACATCGGTCACTTTGGTCTGGGCTTTGAGTCCTATACTCACTTTACCTCGCCGATTCGCCGCTATCCGGACCTGCTGGTGCACCGTGCGCTGCGTTATCTGATCCGTTCCGGCAAGCAGTGGGCTTTTATCCGACGCATCAAGGATGCCGTCAAGCTGAACAAGCGCGACATCTATCCGTATCAGGAAAAGGACATGGTGCACTTTGGTGAGCTGTGTTCGATGACCGAGCGCCGCGCCGATGCCGCCAGCTATGACGTGCTGGACTGGCTGAAGTGCGAATATGTGCAGGATCGCGTTGGTGATGAGTTTGATGGTACCGTCAGCTCGGTCACTGGCTTCGGTCTGTTTGTGCAGCTTAGCGACATTTATGTAGAAGGCCTGGTGCACATCACTGCGCTGCAGAATGACTATTATCAGTTTGATCCGGTGCGGCAGTTGCTGCGCGGTGAGCGCAGTGGTGTGACCTATCACCTGGGTGACACGGTGCGTGTACGCGTGGTTCGGGTAGACCTGGATGAGCGCAAGATCGACCTGCAGGTGGTCGATGGCAGTCACGTTGGCAAGCCGGGTGGCCCGGGCAAAGGTGCCAGGGCCGGCAGCGGTAAAGATGGCAAGAGTGCCAAAGGCGGTCGTGGTAATAGCTCAGGCGGCAAAGATCGTGGCAGTAAAGGCCAGACCGATGCCGGGGCTGGCGCAGGCACGGCCAGGCGCGGTGGCCGCTCAGGTGGCAAGTCGGCCAGCAAAACTGCCGGCAAGAGCAAAAACACAGGCAGTCGGTCTGCCAAAAGTGGTGCGGCCAAGGGCGCCGGTGCTGCCAAAACGGCCGCCAAGCCGGCCGGTAAATCGCGGAGACGTTGATGGCCGGGCAGCAGGACTGGATTGTCGGCATTCATGCCGTCACAGAATTATTGAAGCGTAATCCGCAGGACGTGCTGGAGCTTTGGCTGCAGCAGGATCGCAATGACAAACGTCTGGACGAGGTGCGCGCACTGGCTTCGGAGCTTGGCCTCAAGACCCGTCAGGTCGGTCGCGACGAGCTGGAAAAGCACCTGGGCGGCGCGCCGCGCAAAGGCGGCAAGCCGCGCAACGATCGGCTGCCCGTGCATCAGGGCGCGATTGCCCTGTGTCAGTGGCGCGATACCACCAAAGACGAAGCCTTCCTTAATAAGCTGCTGGAATCGCTTGATCATCCGCCGCTGTTGCTGGTACTGGATGAAATCACCGATCCGCATAACCTGGGCGCCTGCCTGCGCACGGCCGATGCCGCAGGCGTGGATGCGGTGATCGTGCCCAAGGATAACTCCGCCCCGATGAATCTGACGGTGCGCAAGGTGGCCAGTGGCGCTGCCGAGAAAGTGCACCTGGTGGCGGTGACCAACCTCAGTCGCACCCTGTCGGCGCTTCAGCAGCGCGGTATCTGGATCTACGGTGCGGCCGGCGAGGCCACGCAGAGCCTTTATGAGGCAGACCTGAAAGGCCCGCTGGCGCTGGTGATGGGCTCGGAAGGCAAGGGTATGCGCCGCCTGACGCGCGAGCACTGCGATTATCTGCTGTCGATCCCGATGGCCGGGGCGGTAAGTAGTCTGAACGTCTCTGTTGCGACCGGTGTTTGCCTCTTTGAGGTGGTAAGACAAAGGTCCGGCTGACGGCCGGGCCTGCTCTAAGCCCCTGCAAATAGGCGTTGCAACGCCTGTTAATCTTCTCTACAATGCACGACCCCTGAATTCCGTGCCGGAAGGCCGCTTCACGGGCATTTAACTTCAACTCCTTGTCTTACCGCGGCGTCGTAAACCCAGGAAGACTTATTGCCAAAAGGAGTCTCTATGAGACATTACGAAGTAGTATTTGTTGTACACCCTGATCAAAGCGATCAGGTTCCTGCGATGGTTGAGCGTTACACGCAGATGATCACCGAAACGGGTGGCAAGATCCATCGTCAGGAAGACTGGGGCCGCCGTCAACTGGCATACCCGATTAACAAGATTCACAAAGCCCACTACATCCTGCTGAACGTTGAGTGCGGCCAGGAAGTGCTGGACGAGATCGTGACTCTGTTCCGCTACAACGACGCCATTCTGCGTCACCTGGTCATCAAGACCGATGAAGCAATTACCGAAGAATCACTGATCCTGAAAGGCGAACGTGAGAGCCGCGAACGTCGTGCCCGTGCTGAGCAGAAGCGTCGTGTAGAAGAAGAAGCTGCTGCCCGTGAAGCCGCGTCCAAAGATGACTCCGATGATGACGAAGATTATGATTCTGATTCAGACGATGACAGCGACGAAGACGACGACAATTAATCACTACGTTATTAAAGGATACTGATCATGGCACGTTTTTTCCGCCGTCGTAAGTTCTGCAAATTCACTGCAGAAGGCGTAAAGCAAATTGATTACAAAGATCTGGAAACACTGAAGGCCTATATCTCTGAGACAGGCAAAATTGTTCCCAGCCGTATTACTGGCACCAAGGCACGCTATCAGCGTCAACTGGCTGTCGCCGTCAAGCGCGCGCGTCACCTGGCCCTGATTCCGTACACTGACAGCCACAACGTATAAGCCGTTCCGCTGCGGCGGACGACTGGAGTAGGAACTGGCAATGCGGGCTCTGGCTGCGTTTGCAATGGCTGGCCGCCGACAGGCGATTATCGCGGCCGTGCTGTGTGGCATTATCCCGCTGATCAATATGATCAGCCCGGCGCTTGTGGCCCTGGTGCTTTTGCGCCACGGACCCAGAGAAGCGTTGATGGTGGCGGCCTTTGCCGTGCTGCCGTTGATAGGATGGGCCAGCGTCGGAGACATGACGCCGCTTATTCTGTTGGTCGGCGTGGGTGTGATGGCCGCAGTACTGCGACGCACAGCATCCTGGCAGTATGCCTTACTGGCCGCGATCCTGGTGGCGGTGGGTTCCGAAGCCGCACTGATGGTGCGGCCAGCAGTGATGGATTTGCTGCTGCAACAGGTTGAAGCCTTTATGGCAGCAGGCGGCGAATCGGCTGAGCTGCCGGAAGTGACGCCGGAGACATTGCGCGAAGGTGTGCTCACGCTGTTTGGCCTGATGCACATGCTGATGGCAGTGTTTCTGCTGATACTGGCCAGATGGTGGCAGGCGCTGATGTATAACCCGGGCGGGTTTCAGAAGGAATTTCATGAATTCCGACTGCAGCCGTCAGTCGCTATGTTGCTGGTGGGATTGTTCCTGCTGGCGAGCCTGGGTGGCACAGTGCTGACCGGATGGATCCTGTATTTTGTCATCCCTTTGGCGATAGCCGGGGTGGCACTGGTACACGGACTGGTGGGCATCAAGCGTTTGTCGCGGCTGTTCCTGGTAGCTTTCTACCTGTTGCTGCTGAGCCCGCTGGCTGTGCAGCTGTTATCGGTCGCCGCGTTGCTGGACAGTTTTTACGATTTTCGCCGTCGCATACAGCCGCCGGCTGATGATGGCAGCATCTGACTTTAATTGAGGAAATAGACATGAACGTAATTCTGTTGGAAAAAATCGGTCGCCTGGGCAACGTTGGTGATCAGGCTTCCGTGAAAGCGGGCTACGCACGCAACTTCCTGTTCCCACAGGGCAAAGCACTGCCTGCGACCAAAGCAAATCTGGCGGACTTCGAAGAGCGTCGTGCAGAACTGCTGGCTGCTCACAACGAGAAAGTGGCTGAAGCACAGGCTCGCGCTGCCAAGATCAAGGACCTGCGTGTTTCCATCGCGGTTAACGCGGGTGACGAAGGCAAGCTGTTCGGTTCCGTTGGCACGCGTGACATCGCTGATGCGATCAACGCAGCTGCTGAAGGCGCGGACGTCGTTAAAGCTGAAGTTCGTCTGCCTATCGGTGTAATTCGCGAAGTCGGCGAGTGGGAAATCTCCATCGACCTGGGCTACGAAGTCGAAGAAACCGTCACTCTGGCAGTTGTTCCAGCCTAAGGCTGTAACTACCAGCAGGCGCTTGTCTCCAGGCGCCCGGTGATAGACAATAAAGCACCGCGTTCCGGTATCGGGCGCGGTGCTTTTTTTATGGGCCCGAACAGCCGGCGTGGACGTCATCAGGCCGGGTCATAAACAGCGCAGGCATCAACTGGACATAACAAGACATGGCGGACACCTTGGATCAGAGCAGCAATCAGGAACGCAGCACGCCATCTGGTATGGGCGGTGGCCGCAGCGGGACTCAGGGCCCGGTCTCGGCACTGAACAAACTCAAGGTGCCGCCGCATTCCGTTGAAGCCGAGCAGGCCGTGCTTGGTGGTCTGATGCAGGACAACAGTGCCTGGGATAACGCTGCCGAAGTGCTGCAGCCGGAAGATTTCTACCGCCACGAACACCAGCTGATCTATTCGGTAATGCAGCGCCAGATCGAGTCCAGCAAGCCCATCGATGTGGTGACGCTGGTGGAAGCGCTGGACAGTCTGAACGATCTGGAAAGCGCCGGTGGCATTGAATACCTGACCGACCTTGCCAGCCATGCGCGTGGCACTGCGAATATTTCTGCCTACGCCAACATCATCCGTGAGCGTGCCACGCTGCGCACGCTGATTCGTGTGTCCAACGAAATTTCTGATAACGCCTTTAATCCGGCCGGCCGCGCTGCCACCGACGTGCTCGATATGGCCGAGCAGATGGTGTTCAAGATTGCCGACAACCGCGCCCGTGACGGTGGACCGCAACAAGTGAATCCGCTGCTGACCAAGGCGGTGGAAAAAATTGACCAGCTGATCAAGTCCAAGGGTGGCATTACCGGTCTGGCCACCGGTTATATCGACCTGGACAAAAAGACCTCGGGTCTGCAGAAGTCGGACCTGATCATTGTTGCCGGTCGTCCGTCCATGGGTAAAACCACCTTTGCCATGAATCTGGCCGAAAATGCACTGCTGAACCAGGACAAACCGGTACTGGTATTCAGTCTGGAAATGCCGGCAGAGAGTCTGGTGTTTCGTATGCTCAGTTCCATTGGTCGCATCGATCAGAGCCGGTTGCGCAGTGGTCAGCTGGAAGACGAAGACTGGCCCAAGCTGACCAGCGCCATCGCCAAACTCAAGGACAGACCGCTGCTCATCGACGACTCGGTGGGTTTGAGCCCAACCGAAATGCGTGCCCGCGCCCGGCGTGTAGCCCGCGAATACGATGGCCTGGCACTGGTGGTGGTCGACTACCTGCAACTGATGCAGATCAAGGGATTTGGCGACAACCGAGTGGGTGAGATCTCGGAAATCTCACGGTCTCTCAAAACCATGGCGCGTGAATTTGAGTGCCCGGTAATTGCGTTGTCGCAGCTTAACCGCTCGCTGGAGCAACGCCCCAACAAGCGACCGGTGATGTCAGACCTGCGTGAATCGGGCGCCATCGAGCAGGATGCCGATATCATCGCCTTTGTATATCGCGACGAGGTCTACAACGAAGACACGCCCGACAAAGGTGTGGCAGAAATCATCATCGGCAAGCAGCGTAACGGCCCCATCGGTACGGTCCGACTGGGCTTCCTGGGTCAGTTCACCCGCTTTGAGAATCTAGCCCGACCGGCCGACTATGAAGGCGGCTATGGTTGATTCGCTGGCGCCCCACAGCTGGGCAGATATTGATCTGGCTGCGCTGCAACACAACTTTGGCGTAGCCCGTCAACATGCCCCTGGCAATCGCATCTGTGCCGTGGTCAAGGCCAATGCCTACGGTCATGGTGTGTTCCAGTTGGCACCCGCACTAAAGCAGGTGATGCAGCCAGGCGATCTGTTTGCCGTGGTGACGCTGCGCGAGGGGCAGGCGCTGCGCAGCCACATTGAAAATACCGATATTCTGCTTATGCGCGGTCCGCTGAATGCCGAGGAAATGCGGCAGATTCTTGAAGGCGGTTTCTTTTTTGTTATTCACTCTGCCTGGCAGGCGACGCTCTTGTTCGAAGCACTGCAGGCCGGCATCAAACCGGTCAGCGGCTGTCTGCATGTGTGGTTCAAGGTGAACACCGGTATGAATCGGCTGGGCATGCCACCGGCAGATGCCGTTGAGCTGTGGCAGCAACTGGGACAGCATGCGCAGCAACATGGCTTGTCTGTAAAACCGGTACTGATGTCGCACCTGGCCATGTCGGATGACCTTGAATCGCCTATGACGCCGCAACAGCATGCAGCCTTCCTGGCGCTGGCCGAAGCGCTGCCCGCCGAATCAGGGGGTTGCACGCTGGCGGCCTCCGCAGGCATCCTCAACTGGCCGCAGACCCATGTGGGTATCGTACGGCCCGGCATCATGCTCTACGGTGCCTCGCCGATGATCGGACGCGAGGGCCCGCAGGACAACCTGCAGCCGGTGATGAATCTGAAATCGCGACTGGTTGCCATCAATGAGGTCAAGGCTGGTGATACAGTTGGTTATGGTGCCACGTATACCGCTAAACAGGATATGCGTATCGGCATTGTTGGTATCGGTTATGGTGATGGTTATCCACGCCACGCCCCGAGCGGTACGCCGCTGATCATTTTTTCGCAGGGCAGGGCTCATGAGTCGCGGCTGGCCGGTCGTGTGTCGATGGACATGCTGACAGTGGACCTGACGGATATTCCGGCCAGTATTGGTGACGAGTGTCTGTTGTGGGGCGCTGTACACGGAGCCTCGTTGTCGGCCAATCGTATAGCCGATCTGTGTCAGACGATTCCCTACGAGTTGTTCTGTCAGATCACCGGGCGCGTGCAGTTTAATTATCAGTTGCCGGAACAAACCTCCTCATCCAGCTAGTGAGTGCTCATGGCAAAAACCAAAACAGCCTACGTCTGCAACGACTGCGGCTCTGAATTCAGCAAGTGGCAGGGGCAGTGTTCGGCCTGCAAAGCCTGGAACACGCTGACACGTATCAGTGTCGGCCAGGCCAATCAGTCCCCATCGGTGCAGGCAGATTTTCGGCGCCAGGGTTATGCCGGGCAAACGGCAGCCAGTGTGCAGGATCTGTCGGAAATTGATGTTGCGTCCGTGCCACGGTTCTCCTCGACGCTCAGCGAACTGGACAGGGTGCTGGGCGGTGGCCTGGTGCCCGGCTCTGTCATCCTGATTGGTGGCAATCCGGGTGCCGGTAAAAGTACGCTGTTGTTGCAGATCATGTGTCACCTGGCACAGCAGATGTCTGCCATGTATGTGACCGGTGAGGAATCGCTGCAGCAAGTTGGCATGCGTGCCAAGCGGCTGGGTCTGCCGGAAAAGAATCTGAAGATGCTGGCTGAAACGCAGGTCGAGACCATCTGCCAGCTGGCCACCGATATTCAGCCGCGTCTGCTGGTAGCTGACTCCATTCAGGTGATGCACAGTGCTGAGGTGGCATCGGCTCCCGGCAGTGTGTCACAGGTGCGCGAATGTGCGGCCTATCTGATTCAGTACGCCAAACAGACCGGTACGGTGCTGTTCCTGGTTGGTCACGTCACCAAGGACGGTACATTGGCCGGGCCCAAAGTGCTGGAGCACATGATTGACTGCTTTGTCATGCTGGAAGGTGGCAGTGACACGCGCTACCGCATTCTGCGCGGGCAGAAAAACCGCTTTGGCGCCGTCAATGAACTTGGTGTGTTTGCCATGACCGAGAAGGGCCTGAAGGAAGTGAAAAACCCCTCTGCGATATTCCTGGCGCGTACCGAGGAGGACAGCCCCGGCTCGCTGGTGATGGTGTTGTGGGAAGGCACCCGTCCGCTGCTGGTGGAGATTCAGGCACTGGTTGATGGCAGTCAGTCAGGCAATCCACGCCGTCTGGCCGTGGGCCTGGATCAGAACCGCCTGGGCATGCTGCTGGCGGTGCTGCATCGTCATGGCGGCCTGTTTATGGCCGATCAGGATGTCTTTGTAAACGTGGTTGGTGGTGTCAAAGTGACGGAGACCAGCGCCGATCTGGCCTTGTTGCTGGCGATTGTGTCGAGTTTCCGCGACAATGCTTTGCCTCGTGACCTGGTTGTGTTTGGCGAGGTCGGACTGGCTGGTGAGATCAGACCGGTGCCTAGCGGGCAGGAACGCCTGCAGGAGGCGGCCAAACATGGCTTCCGGCGCGCCATTGTACCCAAGGCCAATCGTCCCAAATCGCCCATCCACGGCATGGAGGTGGTCGGTGTGACCAAACTGTCGGAGGCACTTGCGGCGCTCTGACGCCATGCGTCGTATCGTGCCCCGGTGCGGTCTCTGACATGGTAATTGAGGCAAGGCTGTGGCTGTCATGGACCCAGATAAGTGAAGGATGTTATGGAACCTGTCGTTTCGATCAAGAACCTCAACAAAACCTACCGCGGCGGCCATCAGGCGCTGAAGAACATCAATCTGGATATCTATCCGGGTGAGATCATTGCCCTGCTTGGACCCAATGGCGCCGGCAAGACCACGCTCATTTCCACCATCTGTGGCATTGCGCAGCCGACCTCCGGCTCGGTGACGGTGGGTGGCAAGGACATCATCAAGGATTACCGTGATACCAGAAGCCTGATCGGGCTGGTGCCGCAGGAGCTGACCACTGACTCTTTTGAAACGCCCTGGGTGACGGTCAACTTCAGCCGTGGCCTGTTTGGCAAGGCGCCCGATCATGCCTACATCGAAAAAGTGCTGCGTGATGTTTCACTGTGGGAAAAACGCAACAACAAGATCATGACGCTGTCTGGTGGCATGAAGCGGCGGCTGCTGATTGCCAAGGCGCTGTCGCATGAACCCCGGGTACTTTTTCTGGATGAGCCGACGGCCGGGGTGGATGTTGAGCTGCGCCGAGAAATGTGGCAGCTGGTGCACCGCCTGCGCGAAAACGGTGTGACCATCATCCTGACCACACACTACATCGAAGAGGCCGAGGAGATGGCTGACCGAATTGGTGTCATTGCCAATGGCGAAATCATCCTGGTGGAGGACAAGGCCGCGCTGATGCAGAAGCTCGGCAAGAAACAGCTGGTACTGGACCTCAAACAGCCCCTGTCGGCAATTCCCGAAAGCCTCGCTTCACAGGCTCTGGAGCTGCGCCTGGACGGCTACCAGCTGGTCTACACCTTTGATACCCAGGCGGATCGCACCGGCATTACCAGTCTGCTGGATGCGCTGCGACGAGAAAACATAGAGTTCAGTGACCTGAGTACGACGCAGAGTTCGCTGGAGCAGATATTTGTACAGTTGCTGGAGGAAGCCTGATGAACATTCATGCCATCAAGGCCATCTATAAGTTTGAAATGGCCCGTACTGGGCGAACGCTGCTGCAGAGCGTGGTTGCACCGGTCATCTCCACCTCACTGTACTTTGTGGTGTTCGGGTCGGCGATCGGTTCGCGGATTACTGAGGTTGAAGGTATCAGCTATGGTGCCTTCCTGGTGCCGGGGCTGATCATGCTGTCGCTGCTGACGCAGAGTGTGTCCAACGCGGCCTTTGGCATTTACTTCCCGAAATTCACTGGCACGATTTACGAGCTGTTGTCTGCGCCAGTTTCGATGATCGAGGCATTGATCGGATATGTCGGGGCCGCCGCCACCAAGTCCATCATGCTGGGGCTGATCATCCTGGCGACGGCGACGTTTTTTGTGGATGTGCGTATTGCCCATCCGATGCTGATGCTGGTGTTTCTGATACTGACCGGCATTACCTTCAGCCTGTTCGGCTTCATCATTGGTATCTGGGCCGATAATTTCGAAAAACTTCAATTGATTCCGTTGCTTATTGTTACGCCGCTGGTGTTTCTGGGTGGCAGTTTTTACTCAGTCAGCATGCTGCCGCCGGTCTGGCAGACCATCACACTGCTGAACCCGGTGACCTATCTGGTCAGTGGTTTTCGCTGGAGTTTCTACGAAATTGCTGATGTCAGTCTGTGGATCAGTCTGGGCATGATCGGTGTGTTTCTACTGGCCTGCCTGCTGGTGGTGGGCTGGATATTCCGCACCGGCTATCATCTGCGCAGCTGAGGCCTGCTGCAGCAGGCCGCCAAAACAGGTCAGAGCTGATCAGTTGGCCAGCACCACGCGGTCCCGGCCGGACTCCTTTGCTTCGTAAAGTGCCGCATCAGCGCGGGCGATCATTCGGTCCAGCGGTTCACCGATATGGTATTGGGTGACCCCCATACTCAATGTGACCAGAATGGTCTGGCGGCCAATGGCTACACCGTGGTTCTTGACGGCGATGCCAATCTTGCCTGCCAGTATCAGGGCTTCGTCGGCCGTGCAGTGGTCCAGCAGCAGCACAAACTCCTCACCACCCCAGCGGCACAGTGAATCGCTGTCGCGGATATTCTCCTTGATGACGGTTGCTACGGACTGCAATACCATGTCGCCGGCATTGTGACCATGGGTGTCGTTTACCTGCTTGAAATGGTCAATGTCTATCGTGATCAAGGATACCGGCCTTGCATAGCGCGGCAGGCTCTTGCTCATATGTTCGAAAATGGACTCGAACAGGTGGCGGTTGGCGACCCCGGTCAGCTGGTCAGTGGTTGCCATCTGCTCCAGCCTGCTCTGATAGGAGCGCAGGGTAAAGTGGGCAGCCAGCAGCACCAGAATCATGATGGCGCCGGACAACGCCAGGTTATTGATCAGTGTGTTGTCGAGGCGCTGCTCGCTTGCGGCATTGCTTTGTTCAACAATCAGGTACCAGTCAAATTCCGGCACCAGCCGGCTGTTCAGATAGCTGTGGGTGCCGACATTGTCAGCTATCTCCAAGGAAGTACTGGGTGAGCTCAGAATCTGGGTTGCATGCAGTGAGAAGTTCTCCCGTTCCTGCAGGCGGTTGGGGCCCTGATAGCCTCTGCCAGTCAACGTGACATTGCCCTGGCGGTCCACAAAATAAATCGTGCGGTCGTAGCGCTCCTGATAGGTGTCGATTAACTGTGTCACAGCCTGGACTGAAAGACCTACACCTGTGGCACCGATGTACCTGCCATCGTAATCCTGTACTTTGTAGTTGATGAAGATGCTGACCCGGCTGGCGTCGGCCGTATCCGTATCAATATTTATCTCATAATCCTCTCGCATGGCACGCACCCGGAAATACCATGCGTCCTGCGGGTCGTCGCTGCTGACCTCTCTCAGGATGCCACTTGGATGGTAATACTGGCGAGTCTCATCCGACACATAAAACGCCGTAATGGTGTCATATTGGCTCTGGATCTCGTTCAGATAGGCAATGATGCGTTCGGCATCCTCCTCACCACTCAGGGCCCAGTCGCGAACAAAGGTATCAGAGGCCATCACCGACGAAATAAGGATGGGGCGCAGCAGATCGCGCTGTATCTCGGAGTAGATGTTGTCACTGGTCAGCGGCAGCATCTGGTTGGAAATGCTGCTGGACAGCGATTCCCGAGCCACGAAATAGCTCGTCAGACTGGTAGCTGTAAAGCCCGCCACCATCAGGATTATGAGAGCCGTGACGAACAGGTACTTCCGTTTCAACATTGTCGATAATTCTCTTGCGCTGGAGCCTTTTGGCACATGGCGGTGGTTTTGTGACTAAAGTCACAGAATTCGGGGCCGATACTCTTCATGTGGTGCCTGTCAGTTGTCAATGGTAGCACTTTTTCATCCGATGGCTGTTGATCGCCGTCAAATGCGGGAGTTTGCCTCATGTCTACATCGTACAAATCCAATTCATCCCGCAAAATGGGCTTTGGCAGTCGTTTGACGCTTCTGGTGACTGGCCTGGTTCTAACATCAGTGCTGGTGGTCGCCAGCGTGTTGTATGTGTCATACCGTAATTCATTTACTCAGGTCACACTGGAGGAATTGAGTACCACAGGTGAGCTGAATATGCAGTCCTTCCTGGACTGGGCGCTGGCCCGGCAGGATGAGATGCGCTATCTGGCGTCACTGGACGCAGCGAGGTTTCAGGATCTCGAGCAGCTGGAACAACTGCTGCAGCGTATCGCAGACATGCAGGGATTTTACGACACCATCTTTTTTGTGGATACCCGCGGAGTGGGGGTTGTCGGCGTTGAATTTGATGGGCAGTCACGTGTCATGCCACGGGAGGAGGCCAATGCCTTTGTGGTCAGCGACCGCGCCTGGTTTCAGCAGGCGATTTCCGGCGAAGATGCCTTCTCGCAGCCTGTAGTCTCGCGGGCGACCGGCAATACGGTCAGTACCATCGCCATTCCGGTCAGGGTCGGCAATCAGATCGTCGGTGTCATGCGCGGTGCCGTGAAGGTCGATACCTTGCTGTCGCGCGTCAGTGAATTGAGCCGTGGCGCCGGGTCTGAGGCCTATCTGCTGGACAGCCAGGGCGTTCCTGTCACGACGGCGGCTTCTTTGCGTCAGGTGAGTGGTGCCATTAGCACCGAAGCGGGTCGCGCCATCAGTAACGGCCAAAGTGGTGTGGGCCTCTACAATAACGCCGCTGGCACACCGGTGGTGGGCAGCTATACTTTCATGCCGCTGATGGGCTGGGGACTGGTCAAGGAAATCACGCAGGAAGTTGCGCTGGCGGAGTTGAGCGCTGTGCTGTTGCGGGTTATCGGCGTCACATTCGTGGTGTTGCTGGCGGCCATTACTGCCAGTCTCTTGCTGGTTCGCAATGTGCTCAAAACCCTGGGCGGCGATCCTGAGTATGCGGCCGATGTTGTCCGCCAGGTGGCCGATGGCGACCTCACGGGGGATATCAGACTGCGATCAGGTGACAAGAGCAGCCTGCTGGCATCCATCGCGACGATGCAGGACAGCCTGCGCGAAATGCTGGATGAAGTAACCCGCTATGCGGAAAACGTGGCCTCGGCCGCCACCGAGCTTACCCAGGTTAATGACGTCACGACACAGGGCATTGTCGATCAGAATGCGCGAATCGATAGCACTGCGGCAGCCATGAATGAAATGACTGCGACGGTGGAAGAGGTGGCCTCCAATACCCACCGTGCAGCGGACAGTGCGCGTGATGCAAGCAGCCAGGCAGGGCATGGTCGTGAGGTGGTCGCGTCCACGGTGGAAGCGATCAACGCGCTGGCAAGTGAAATTGAGCGCGCCGTAGAGGTCGTGACAGAGCTGCGTGCTGACAGTGATCGCATTGGCAGCGTTCTGCAGGTGATCGAGAATATAGCCGAACAGACCAACCTGCTGGCGCTGAACGCTGCCATCGAGTCGGCCCGGGCCGGGGAAAGTGGCCGCGGTTTTGCGGTGGTTGCTGACGAAGTGCGCTCACTGGCCAGCCGCACCAAGGATTCGACCACTGAGATTCAGTCGACCATTGAAAAGCTGCAGGGTGGCGCGGTCCGTGCCGAGCAGGTCATGCAGCACAGCCGTACTGGCGCGACCAAGATGGTGGACCGCATCGCCGAAACAGACCATGCTCTTGAAAAAATATCGCAAGGCATTGAGTTAATTGAACAAATGACGCAGCAGATTGCCAGCTCGGCTGAGCAGCAGACGGCTGCAGCGCATGAAATCAACCAGAACATTCACGGCATCAGCGATGTGGCGGCCAACACCGGTCGCAGCGTCGAACAGTCCGGCGAAGCCAGCGAATCCCTCGCCACTCTGGCAGAGCAGCTGCGCGGTCTGGTACTCAAATTCCGAGTGTAGCCCCCTGTCAGGGGCTTGTGTGACCCAGTGACGTGGTTTACTGTCTAGGGATGGATGTTAAATCAGGAGCGGCAACGGTGCCATGTCGACGGTGATTACGGAATTTTTCAGCACCAATGTGATGGACGTCATCGCATTGGTGTTTTTTGTATCCTGCTTTAAAGGCTACCTGTACTACACGGGTCTGCGCAGTGCCGACACACCCTGTCTGGCTTTTGCCATGCACCGCTTTCGCAAGCAGTGGATTCGCATGGCACTCACGCGTGATAACCGCATCGCGGATACCAATATCGTCGCCAATCTGGAACGCAACGTATCGTTCTTTGCCTCGTCATCCCTGCTGGTACTGGCCGGCCTGGTAACACTTCTCAGTGCCTCCGACGCCGTGCTTGGCATCCTGGCCGAGGTGCCTTTCTCTGACCCCACCAGTCGTGGCGAGTGGGAGGTCAAGGTGCTCGTTCTGATCACTCTGTTTGTCTACAGTTTCTTCAAGTTTACGTGGGCGCTGCGGCAGTACGGGCTGGTGTCCGTGATGATTGGCGGTGCTCCGGAACTGTCCCTGAAACCGTCGGCCGAGGAAATGTCGCGGCACGTCGACTCCATCTCCAAGATGTCATCCAAGGCTTCCGGCAACTTTAACAACGGGCTGAGAAGTTATTATTTTGCGATGGCGGCACTGGGCTGGTTTGTTAACGCCTGGCTATTCATCGCTTTATCGGCTCTTGTCGTATTTGTTTTGTATCGTCGGGAATTCAAGTCCGATACGCTGGGAATAATGATGGAGGATCTGCCGGAGAGCTGATATTCTCGCCCGGCCTTTTAAAGCGGAGTCATGCGATGAGCAGTTCCATTTCGGTCAAAATGCGCCTGCTGGAAAACTACGTCTTCGAAATAGATTTTGGCGAATTCGGAAACATTATCTCTGATGAACCGCCACCGATTGGTGATGGCGAAGGTCCTAGCCCATCGGCCATGCTGGCCGCGTCTGTTGCCAACTGTATGTCGGCCAGTCTGCTGTTTGCCCTGCGCAAGCAGAAAGAAGACCCTGGTGAGTTGCATGCCACCGTTACAGGAACCACCGAAAGGGTCGATAACTATCTCAGAATCACTTCGCTTGCTGTAACGCTGAAGCTGGGCAAGGCGGCAAGCGAGTACCAGTCGCTGGACAAGGTGTTGCCAGTGTTTGAAAACTATTGTGTGGTCACTCAGAGCGTCAAGCGTGGTATCCCCGTAACGGTCGACATACAGGACGCCGATGGTGAAAAAGTGGTGGTCTGAGTTCCGTTCAATGCTCGATGATCGAACCTTGCTGCTGTCATGGCTCGCCCTGGCGCTTTTGGTGCTGGGGCTGCATGTGTATGCGGAACTGCGATTAGTCCAGCAACGTGAACTGGCCCAGCGCGAAACCCTGACTGACCGTTTAAGCGTTGTGCGCTATCAACTTGAAAGCACGCTGACCAACAATCTGTCTCTGGTAAATGGTCTTGCCGCATTCATTTCAGCCTATCCAGAGTACACCCCCCTTCAATTTGAAACCTATGCCAGAACGATCATGGCGCGTGAGTCGAGTCTGGTCAATCTGGCGGTGGCTCCCGACCTGGTGGTCACACACGTTTATCCCCTGGCTGGCAATGAGGCCGTCATCGGACTGGACTATCGCCAGCAGATGGATCAGCGCGATGCCGTGCTGCGGGTTGTGCGCGGCGGTGCCATGGTGATCGCCGGGCCAGTCAATCTGGTGCAGGGTGGTGTTGCATTCATCGGTCGTGCGCCGGTTTATGTCGAGGATGGCGGTGGCCAACGGCTATGGGGCATTGTGTCGGCGCCGATACTGGCTGATGCCATTTACGAACAGGCGGGCCTGAGCAACCCCACGCCAGGCATGCAGCTGGCGATTCGCGGCAACGACGGATTTACTTCCAGCGAGCCCTTCTGGGGTGACTCAGTTGTGTTCAACCGCAATGACGCAGTGATCGTCCCGATTATCGCCGGAGGCAGCCGTTGGGAGCTGGCGTCCATACCGACACGACCTGCTGTCAGTGGCGCCGAGATTTCAGCCTTACGAGCGGCCAGTGTGCTGATTTTCCTGTTGCTGTCTGTGTTCCTGATTCTGCGTCACCGTCATGCCTTACAGAATCAGGAGCTGCGCAATATCATCTTCAGTAACGAGCGCTTTCTGCGCGCGGTAGAAAATGTGTCCCGGGTCGGAGGCTGGTGCTGGACCGGCAGCGTCTTCACTGAGCTGTCGGCTCGGACCTGTGAAATGATGGAACTGCCCGATGACAGAAATGAAGTCGACATGGATACTTTCTGTCATACGCTGGATCGCACCAGCCAGCAGAGCCTGCTGCACTATCTGAATTCGGCACTGCAGCTGGGGCACCGGCTGGATCAGGAGCTGGAAGTACATCGCAAGGATGGGGAGGTGCTGTGGTTCCAGATAAAAGCTGAGGTCGCACAGCTGGATGGCAACGAACGCGTGCTGCTGGGCGCGGTGCAGGATGTCACTCAACAGAAAAAGGTAGACCAGCTGGTTGAGTATCAGGCCAACTATGACATGCTGACCGAACTGCCTAACCGCTCATTATTTATCGACCGGCTTGAGAACGCTCTGCTGCAGGCACAGCGCCGTAGCACGCGGATCGCTGTATTATTTATAGATCTAGATAACTTTAAATCTGTAAACGACAATCTGGGGCATGATGCCGGCGACGAACTTCTGGTTGAGGCGGCACGTCGCATTAAATCGTGTGTGCGGGCCGAGGATACCGTTGCCAGACACAGTGGCGATGAATTTGTCGCACTGCTGGTGGACGTATTCTCAACCTCGGTGGTGTCCCGCGTTGCGGACAGAATGGTCGCCAATATGCGCAAACCGTTCCGCATTGATGAGCGTCAGATCTATTGCAGTGTCAGTATTGGTGTCTCGTTTTACCCTGATGACGGTGACGATGCCGACACGCTGGTGATCAAAGCCGATCAGGCAATGTACGAGGTGAAGAAATCCGGTCGCAATACCTGGCAGTTTTATACCGTTGCCATGCAGCTGGAGTCCGAACAGAAGCACCGTCTGTTTAATGAGCTGGTGGCCGCAATAGACAATGACGAGCTGGAAGTGTTCTATCAGCCCGTTGTTGATGCAGACAGTGGTTATGTCAGTGGCTGTGAGGCCCTGGTGCGCTGGCAGCGGGAAGATGGTAATTGGGTGACGCCTGGCGCTTTTATTGCCATTGCCGAGGAGCGGGGCCTGATAAACCGGATCGATCTGCTGGTGCTGCGCAAGTCGCTGAAGTTCATTCGCGAACTCAACGGTCAGCTGGGCAGGGCTGTCAGTCTGTCTGTCAACGTATCACCAAGGCTGTTGCATATGCGTGATGACGACGCACAGGACTGGCTGCGTGAGCTGCAGATGAGCCACAACGTCGCGGTGACTATAGAAATCACGGAACGTGTGCTGGTAGACGAGACTGCGGGCATCAGCAAGGTGCTGGCCGACATCGACAGCGCTGGTGTGCGTATCGCCATTGATGACTTTGGCACAGGCTATTCCGGCTTGAGCTACTTCAGTCGCTTCCCGGTTTCATCTGTCAAAATTGACCGATCCTTTGTCAAGAATCTGGAAAGCAATGCCACGGAAACCACTCTGGTGGAAACCATTCTGCTGATGGCCTCCAAGCTGGGTATCAAGGTGGTCGCTGAAGGAGTTGAGACGGAGTCGCAGGCGGCGTTCTTGAGAAACCACCGCTGCGACTACCTGCAGGGATATCACATTTCGCCGCCGTTGCCCGGCGACGACTTCAGTGAATTTGTCAGACGAAATACGAGCGTAGTGGCGGAAATCCATTAAACTCCACCGAGCTGTAGCTGGTGGTGTAGGCGCCGGTCGAGAACCAGTACATACGATCGCCGGTCGCCAGGTTCAGAGGCAGCTCGTACTTGTACTGCTCGTACATGATGTCAGCACTGTCGCAGGTAGGGCCGGCGATAATCACTTCTTCGGCCTCACCACCTTTCTCGGTATAAATCGGGAACTTGATGGCTTCGTCAAGCGTCTCGATCAGCCCGGAGAACTTGCCGACATCGGTAAAGATCCAGCGGTGCAGGGCAGTGTGCGACTTGCGTGAAATCAGCACCACTTCAGACACCAGAATACCCGAGTTGGAGATCAGTGAACGACCTGGCTCCAGAATGATTTCCGGGAACTCATCACCAAAGTCTTCGGTAATAAAACGGGTAATTTCTTCGGCGTAGGTGGGCAGCGTGTTTGCCCGCATGATGTAGTTGGCCGGGAAACCACCGCCAAGGTTGATCATCTTCAGCACGATGCCATCTTCTTCGCGCAGACGCTCGAAGATCACTTTGACCTTGGCAATTGCCGCGTCCCAGACACCGATGTCGCGCTGCTGCGAACCGACGTGGAAGGAAATGCCATAGGGCTCAAGACCCAGCTCGCGGGCCAGGATCAACAGATCGATGGCCATGTCGGTATGACAGCCAAACTTGCGTGACAATGGCCAGTCGGCGGTATGGCTGCCTTCGGTCAGGATGCGGACGTATACCCGCGAGCCTGGAGCGGCGCGCGCGATGTTGCGCAGGTCAGCTTCCGAGTCAGTGGCGTACATGCGTACACCTTTCTCGTAGAAGTATCGGATGTCTTTGCTTTTCTTGATGGTGTTGCCGTAGCTGCAACGGTCTGCCGACACGCCCAGGTTCAGCAGCTTGTCCAGCTCGTAAATGGACGCCACGTCAAAGTTGGAACCCTTGTCACGCAGCAGCGTCAGGATCTCGGGGGCCGGATTCGCCTTGACCGCGTAATAAACCGAAGCGTAAGGGAAAAACTCACATAAAGTGTCGTAATGCTCACTGATCGTTTGCAGGTCAATCACCACAAAGGGTGTTTCCTTGGTGTCAGCCAGTGCTTTCATGCGCTGGAATGTTTCGGGCGGGTAAAAATCGACAACTTTGGTGAGTTCAGTGCTCATGCTGGGTTCATTCTCCTTCAGCCGTGGCAGGGGTGATGCCGGGCATTGTAGCAAAGGCCACTCAGCGGTAAAACGCCGATTTTAGATATCCCCAAAATTGGGCTGTTTTTAATGGGTCAAAGCCGTATCATGCACTAATGTGTTGTCTTGTGCACAGTGTGGCGCAGAACAAGAATAATGAGTACATGGAGTGAGTTAGTATGGCTCTGATCGATCGTTTGGGGCGCTGGCTGTGGAAGCGTCAGGGCAGCCATCGACAGTGGTACAGGCCACTGTTCAAGCGGCTGTCGCGCCGCGCTGATGCTGATTATCCGTTTCAGGCAGATTTTTTCGGGCTGCGTTACGATGGCAACCTGAACAACAACATCGACTATGCAGTTTACTATTTTGGTGCATTCGAGAAACCGGTCCTGTTTTTCCTGCGTGATACCTTGACCAGCCTGGTACCCGAGGGTGACCGCTGTTTTATAGATATCGGCGCCAATGTCGGTCAGCATACGCTCTTCATGTCCAACCACGCCTGTCGCGTGCATGCTTTCGAGCCCTACCCGCCGGTGCGCGATGTGCTGGTATCGCGGGTTCTGAAAAATAACATTGAAAACGTGGCTATCCATCCGGTCGGGCTCAGCGATGCTAACGCCTCGCTGCCATTTTATGCACCGACCGGGCGCAACAAGGGTATCGGCTCTTTTGACCAGAGCTCGGTCGCCAAGGGCAACCAGCCGATTGGTGAGCTGCAGCTGGTGAAAGGGGATGACTTTCTGGAAACGCTGGAACTGGAAAAAATCCACCTGATCAAGATGGATGTGGAGGGTTTCGAGAAGCCAGCACTGCGGGGGCTGTCACAAACGCTGGCACAGCACCGCCCCGTGGTCGTGTTTGAACTGACCTACGATGGTGAGCTGTCCTTCAAATCCATGGAGGATGTTCTGGAGACACTGCCTGCTGACTACGAGCTGTATGCCTTTGTGAGTCGTGATGCCAACGGGCGGCGGGCGAGATCGCGTAATGCGCGTGCTCGGGTGACTGGTGAGTATCAGCTTGCGCCCGTGACCGAGTGGCGCTCGACAGGACAGGACGATCTGGTCGCCGTGCCCGCGGAAAGCCGTGAGGTACTGGCTGGGGTGCTCAACCGGTAAAGCATCTGAACCATCTTTCAGTCAGCCGCTTTCACCCACCCGGGATTCAGATGTAAAAAGGGCCGACCTGCTTAAGCGGGTCGGCCCTTTCTGTTTGGCCGTTTGGCGACTTACGCGGAGCGCAGTGCCGCCTGCGCCGCAGCCAGACGGGCGATCGGTACACGGGGTGGTGAACAGCTGACGTAGTTCAATCCCAGATTGTGGCAGAAATCGATCGAGTCCGGATCGCCGGCGTGCTCACCGCAGATACCCAGCTTCAGGTCTTTGCGTGTCTTGAGTCCGTTGGCGACAGCAAACTGCATCAATTTGCCCACGCCGGTCTTGTCGAGGCTGGCAAACGGGTTCTTGGAGTAGATTTCCTTTTGCTGGTACTCGTCGTAGAACATGCCCATGTCGTCGCGGCTCAGGCCCAGCGTGGTCTGAGTCAGGTCGTTGGTGCCAAAGCTGAAGAATTCGGCGTGTTCGGCAATTTCGTCTGCCGTGATCGCGGCACGTGGTACTTCGACCATGGTGCCAACCATGTACTTGATCTTGATACCTTTTTTCTTCATCACTTCGTCAGCGACACGACGCACGATGGACAGCTGGTCGGCCAGCTCTGCCTTGAAGCCTACCAGCGGGATCATGATCTCCGGGTGAACTTCGATGGCGTTTTTGCCAGTGCTTATTTCGGCGACGGCTTCGAATATTGCCTGCACCTGCATTTCGGTAATTTCCGGATACAGGATACCCAGACGACAGCCGCGGCAGCCCAGCATGGGGTTTTCTTCATGCAGCGCCTTGATGCGGTCAATTACAAATTCCAGTGGCAGACCCAGTTTGTCGGCCAGCTGACGGCGCACTGCGTCATCCTGTGGCAGGAACTCGTGCAGTGGTGGATCCAGCAGACGGATGGTCACAGGACGGCCAGCCATGGCCTTGAACAGGCCCACGAAGTCTTTTTTCTGCATTGGCAGCAGTTTCTTCAGCGCTTCACGGCGCTGCACGCCATCGACAGCCAGAATCATCTGGCGCATATCATCGATGCGGCTGCCTTCAAAGAACATGTGCTCCGTGCGGCACAGACCAATACCTTCGGCGCCGAAGGCTACGGCCTGCTGTGCCATGGCGGGCGTATCGGCATTGGTGCGGATACGCAGGCGACGATATTTGTCAGACCAGTCCATGACCGTCTGGAACAGCTCATAGGTGTAGCTTTGAGAGGGCTTCAGGGTGCCTTCCAGAACACGCTTGACCTCGGAGTCCGCGCTTTCGATCAGGCCCTTGTAAACGGAGCCAGTGGTGCCGTTGATGGAGATGTAGTCACCTTCCTTCAGCACGATACCGTTGGCAGTCAGCGTTTTCTTTTCGTAGTTGATGGTGATGTCACCGGCACCACAGACGCAGACTTTACCCAGCTGGCGGGCAACCAGCGCCGCGTGCGAGGATACGCCGCCGCGGGTGGTCAGAATGCCCTGGGAGTGCAGCATACCCTTGAGGTCATCCGGGGAAGTCTCGGATCGGCACAGGATAACTTTGTTGCCTTTGCGGGCTTCGACTTCAGCCTGTGCGGCAGTGAAGGCGATGCGACCGGTGGCGGCACCAGGACCCGCTGGCAGGCCCTTGCAGATTAACTGCGCGGCTTTTTGTGCTTTTTCGTCGAACACCGGTACCAGCAGGGTATCAACCGACTCGGCCGGGATTTTCAGCAGTGCGGTTTTCTGGTCGATCAGCTTTTCTTTGTTCATTTCCACGGCGATACGAATCGCAGCCAGGCCCGTGCGCTTGCCGTTGCGGGTCTGCAGAATGAACAGGCGGCCATTTTCGATGGTAAATTCGAAGTCCTGCATATCCTTGAAGTGTTTCTCCAGGCGTGCACGGACTTTCTCCAGGTCGGCAAAATTCTTGGGCAGCTCCTGGGCCATGGCGGCGATGGCCTTGGGTGTGCGGACACCGGCAACTACGTCTTCGCCCTGGGCATTGGTCAGGTATTCGCCGTAAAACACTTTCTCGCCAGTCGCCGGGTCGCGCGTAAAGGCCACGCCAGTGCCACTGTCGTCGCCGGCATTACCGAACACCATGGCCTGTACGTTAACAGCCGTGCCCCATTCTGCCGGAATGCCGTATTGCTGACGGTAGAGAATCGCGCGGTCATTTTTCCATGAGCCGAAAACGGCGCCCACCGCGCCCCACAGCTGCTCATAGACATCCTGCGGGAAGCTCTTGCCAGTCTGTTTGCTGATCAGCAGCTTGTAGCGCTCAACCAGCTGCTTCAGTTCGTCGGCAGTCAGCTCATTGTCCAGCTCTTTGCCGAGCGACTTTTTAAGGTCGTCCAGCAGGGCGTGGAAAGGATCTTCGGATTCTTCATTGGCTGCCTGGACACCCATGACAACATCGCCATACATCTGAATGAAGCGGCGGTAGCAGTCCCATGCAAAGCGTGGGTTGCCGGAGATGTTGGACAGACCTTCGACGGTTTCGTCGTTCAGACCCAGGTTCAGGATGGTGTCCATCATGCCGGGCATGGAGTCGCGGGCGCCTGAGCGGACAGATACCAGCAGCGGGTTGTCGCGACTGCCGAATTCACGCTTCATCTGCTTTTCGACCAGATTGATGGCGTTTTTAACGTCTTTGCTCAGCGTCTTGGGGTAGCTGCGCTCGTGAGCATAAAAATAGGTGCAGACCTCTGTGCTGATGGTGAAGCCGGGTGGAACGGGCAGGCCAATGGCGGCCATTTCCGCCAGATTGGCGCCTTTGCCGCCGAGCAGCTCGCGCATTTTGGCATTGCCGTCTGTCTGGCTACCGAAGTTGAAGACGTATTGAGTGGTTTTTTTGGTTTTGCTGGTATCAGATGTCTGTTTCATGTTTCCCGGATTCTTAGTCAGCAGTTGGAGTCTCAGCAGTTGCTAATCAGAGGTGTGCCATCCATGTCGGCAAGGTGCGGAAGAATATAGTAATTAACCGCTAAAATCCAGCGCACAGTCCACACAGTTGCGTTGAAATTGCAGACAACTGTCGTTAACTGGCAGGGATTTCTCAGTATCTGCAGGATTGTGTAGTAATACTACATAATGAGCCGGTTTCAATTGAACAAGTGTTCTGCTGCAGAGCCCTGACTGTCAGGCCCTGCAGCGGGCGTGTTGCGTGAATTATTCTTTATCAGGTTTGTTGCCAGTCATGCGATTAAGGGATTCCAGCAGGTTCATCGGTAGCGGGAATACAATAGTTGAATTTTGTTCGCCGGCAATTTCTGTCAATGTCTGCAAATAACGCAGTTGAATTGATTCTGGCTGCGAGGCCAGCTGGCGGGCAGCTTCAACCAGTTTCTGTGAGGCTTCGAACTCGCCGGCCGCGTGAATGACCTTGGCGCGCCGGGAGCGTTCTGCCTCTGCCTGCTGGGCAATGGCGCGGATCATGCTCTCATCTATATCTACATGCTTGATTTCGACATTGGACACCTTGATGCCCCAGTCGTCTGTCTGCTGGTCCAGAATGTCCTGAATGTCGGCATTCATGCGTTCGCGCTCGGACAGCAGTTCATCCAGCTCATGCTGGCCCAGCACGGAACGCAGTGTGGTCTGGGCCAGCTGGCCGGTGGCCTCCATGAAATCTTCAACGTTGATGATGGCTTTCTGGGGATCGGTCACCCGAAAATACAGTACCGCATTGACCTTGACGGAGACGTTGTCGCGCGTGATCAGATCCTGTGATGGGATGTCCCAGACGGCTGTGCGAAGACTGACTTTTTCCATCTGCTGAATGATGGGGATGACCATGATCAGGCCCGGGCCTTTGACCTTGTGATAACGGCCGAGCATAAAGATCACGCCGCGCTCGTACTCCTTGAGAATGCGGAAGGTGCTGAAAAGCAGGCCGAGAAAAATGGCAATGAGTGCCATGCTGAATACTTCCATGATGATGCCTCCTTAATGCTGGTTCGAATGTGTGTCGTTGGGCGCTGCCTGCGCCGCACTGACGTGTAGTGTTAGTCCGTCAACGTGGTCAATCTGCAGTTGATCTCCCTTTCGCACAGGTGTTCTGCTGACCGCCTGCCATATTTCACCGTGAAGCTGGACGTGTCCTCGTGTCTCGAAATCTTCGCGGGCAATGGCTAATGCGCCGGTCATTGCTTCCACGCCAGTGGTTACTTTTGCGTTACGCGCCTTGAGGGCGGCACCGAGTACAAAAACGACCAGCGCGCCGGTGCTTACAGTGATTGCCGCCACCAGTGACAGCGATATCTGCCAGGCCGGGTCATTGGTGTCCATCAGCATGACGGAGCCCAGCGCAAAAGCAATCACTCCCCCAACCCCAGCCACACCGAAGGTGGGTGTAATAACCTCGAAGGCCATCATGGCGATCCCGATCACGATCAGTGCCAGCCCCGCGTAACTGATCGGCAGCAGTTGCAGGGCGTAGGCACCGACCAGCAGGCTGATGATGCCAATGGTGCCAGCGATGCCGCCACCAGGGTTGTAGAACTCCAGTATCAGGCCGTAGACACCGACCATCAGCAGGATATAGGCAATGTTGGGATTGGTGATAATGCTGAGGAAGTCGTATCGCCAGTTTGTATGGATTGTCTCGACTGCTGCGTCCTGCGTGTTCAGAGTGATCTGGCCGGCTTCAGTTTCGATATTTCGACCGTCCAGTTGTGCGAGCAGTTGCTGCTGGTCATCGGCAACCAGGTTGATTACGCCCAGTTGCAGCGCTTCGGTGGCGCTGATGTTTGCTGCGTCGGTCACCGTCTGGCGAGCCCAGTCCACATTGCGGCCACGTAATTCGGCGAGACCTTCCAGGTAGGCAGCTGCATCGTTGATTATTTTATCGTCCAGGTCTTCTCCCGAGCCGCCGGCAGAGACTGGCGTGGAAGAACCGACATTGGTCGCATTACTCATTGCAGCGACGTGGCTGGCCATCAGAATATAGGTGCCCGCACTGGCAGCCCGCGCGCCGGATGGCGCCACCCAGGTGGCCACCGGGACCGGTGATGCGAGAATCGCGCTGACCATGTCGCGCATGGCCGCATCCAGTCCTCCGGGAGTGTTTAGCTGTATGATCAGCAGTTGCGAGTTGCTTTCTGCCGCCTGGTCGATGGCGCGGATAATATGGTCTGCGCTGGCTGGGCCGACGGGCCCGTCCAGAGCAACCTGAATGATGCTTGCCCGGACACTGGTATCCTGAGCGTTGACAGGTTCGACTTCAGCAAAAACGGCAACAAGGGCCAGAATTGCCACTGAAGTGGCCAGCCAGTGAAATATTCGGGCAGGATTGCGTGTCATGGTTCGCAGCATCAGCTCCTCCGCCGACCTTGCCTGAAAACACAGATTAATGATTGGCCTTCAGCGGCCGATATATATTGTGTAGAGCCATCATACGCGTGGCTGAAGGGCAAGTCGACACGGGGCTGGTGACATGTCTACCATACCCGGAAACGCTTGATTGACAAGGGATGTAGCAAAATTACAGAGCGTATACTCGACACACTTTGTTGCAAAAATGCAGTGGCAATCGTTGTACTACCGGAAAAAGTTGGTTTAGCATCATCGCCAATGCTTAACACTGTAACCGATGCAGTTTGCAGAATTAAGACAGTCGTGACGACTGATCACAAGAGCAAGAAAGAACGTATTGTGTAAGACAGTATGGCGGAAGATGTTGGCGGGAATGGTCCCGACAGACGTGCAACCGCTTAAACCTGCGGGAGGAATTCCTTATGAAAAAATTCACGATGACAGCATTGGCTGCGGCAGCAGCTGCAGTCAGCTTCCAGGCTTATGCCCAGGACGGCGTTGATCCGCTGACCCAGGTTGAGCCAGTAACTGCCGAGTGGTTCCACGACGGATCAGAGCCGGACTACGTTGTTGACGTACCTAGCTTCACCGTTCCTGCCACTGGCGTGATCGACTACATCGACTCTGTAATCCCGCTGGAATTCGGCGAAGACAAGTGGGTGAAAGCTGTTCAGTTCATCCCAGGTGACAAGCGCGTTCTTCACCACCTGCTGTCCTACGTTGTTGCTGATACGCCTGACGCTGGCGACGGCATGCTGGACGAGACTGTAAACGACCCACGTCGCGAATTCCTGGAAGGCTACGCGCCTGGTAAGGAATATGCCACCGAGTTCCCTGAGAACACTGGTATCTACGTGCCTGAAGGTTCAGCTCTGCGCATGAGCATTCACTACACTTCATTCGGCCAGGAAACTACTGACAGCACCCGTGTTGGTCTGTGGTTCGCTGACGAAAACAATGAGCCAGAGTATCAGTACCACACGTACTCAGTGGCCACTCCGATGAATCAGATCCAGATTCCTGCGGGTGCCATGGAGCACGAGTCTGCTGCGACTCACGTGTTCGAAGATGAGATCACTCTGTACGGTTTCCGTGCTCACATGCACTACCGTGGCAAGTCCATGGCAGCACGTGTGATCTATCCGGACAACTCTGAAGAAGAGATCATCAACATCCCTAACTACAACTTTGCGTGGCAGCCAACTTACCGCATGGATGAGCCAATGGTTCTGCCTGCTGGTTCTCGCGTAGTGGTTGAAGGCCTGTTCGACAACTCTCAGTACAACACTGGTGTACCGGATCCAACCGTGGATGCCATGGGTGGTCTGCAGAGCTGGGAAGAAATGTTCATTGGTTACTTCTCTTACACCACCAACGACTAAGTTGGCAGTAGCAAGTAACTGATAGAGCAGCACAACAACACCAGGGGCTGCTTCCCTGAGAAGCGGCCCCTTTTGTTTGTCAGTCTTATCTGGTTTTGCGCGGGCGACGTGAATCTGAATAGCGCCTCAAGTTTGCGCCAGATTAAGATTCGGACAGGCAAACTGTAGTATCCTTGCCTATCTGCAATCCTGTAGTATTGTGACCAATAAGTTATCAAAACAATAATATGTTGCAGGGCGTTTCGTTAGTGACGTATTTGACGCAAGTGTTCCGCAGAAATATCCAGAGAGAGAATGAGGGTTAGTTCACCATGAAAACATCAAAGTTGCTGGCGCTGTTCACAGTAGCGGCTGCCATCAGTTTCAACGCTCAAGCAGCGGATCGGGTTGGCGATTTCAACCTGATCGACAATACGGGCAAGGCCCACCAGCTGAGCAAGTATGCGTTCAATAAAGCAGTCGTGATCGTTTCCCAGCAGGCAGGTTGTACCGCCAACCAGGAAAACATCGCGCGCTACAAGCAGCTGCGTACCAATTTCGACCACCGTGGCGTGAGCTTCCTGATGATCAATTCATCAGTGGAAGACGAGCGTGATGACATCCGTGCCGAGGAAGCAGTCTGGAATTATGACTTCCCTATCATGGATGACGACGGCCAGCTCGTTGCTGATGCCCTGGGCATCGATAAAGCCGGTCAGGTGGTTGTAGTGGATCCGGTTCGTATGAATGTTCTGTACCGTGGCCCGATGCCCGCTCAGTGGGCGCGTCACGAGCTGGGCACTGTGCTGGAAGCCGTTCTGGCCGACGGCGCTGACAGCCGTCAGATGGAAACCGTAAATGTGGACTTTGAGGCAGCCGAAGGCTGTGCACTTGAATTCCCGATGCGTGATCGTTACCAGGCAGAAGCGCCTGATTACGAAACTGAAGTAGCGCCGATCCTGATCGAGCGTTGCGTTGGCTGTCACGTTGAAGGCGGTATCGGTCCATTTGCCATGAACAGCCACATGATGATTCAGGGCTGGAGCCCGATGATCAAAGAGGTTCTCATGACCAAGCGTATGCCTCCGATGCAGGTCGACCCCACGGTCCGTACCTGGATCAACGCAGGCAACATGCCGGTTGAAGAACGTCAGATCCTCGTACACTGGATCAATGCTGGCTCACCGCGTAACTGATAATGCGCTGACAAGCATGAGGAAAAGCCGCCTTCGGGCGGCTTTTTTGTTTGTTAAAGGGGACGGAGGGATTTAGCTTGCTAAATCCCTCCGTCCCCTTTAACACTATTGCTTTACTGGAATCTGTGGTTTAGAGTCGGCCTTAATGCAAGGTAGTTTGTGTGCAGAACACAAAATTCCCGCACGAGGACAAGGAAAATGAGAATAAAAAGCCTGACCGCTGCATTTGCGCTGGCTGCCGCCTGGGGAGTTCAGGCGCACGCAGGTGTAGATCCCCTGACACAGATCCAGCCACCGTCAAACGAATGGACCTATGACGGTTCCAATCCTGACCAGATTATCGAAGTGCCCAGCTTTACTGTACCTGCCACCGGTGTAATCGACTACATCAACTCGGTGATTCCTCTCGAATTCGAAGAGGAAAAGTGGGTCAAGGCGGTGCAGTTCATTCCCGGTGACAAGCGCGTCCTGCACCATCTGCTGTCTTATGTTGTGGCCCATGATGGCAATAACGAAGGCATGATTGATGAAGCGTCCAACGACCCGCGCCGCGAATTCCTTGAAGGCTATGCGCCTGGTAAGGAATATGCCACTGAATTTCCTGAGAATACTGGTATCAAAGTGCCTGTGGGCTCTGCTCTGCGTATGAGCATCCACTACACTTCTTTCGGCCAGGAAACCGTAGACAATACCCGTGTTGGCCTGTGGTTCGCTGACGAGAACGACCAGCCGGAACTGGAGTACCACACCTACTCGGTGTCCGCCAATGGCGCCGAACGGCTGCACATCCCGCCGGGAGCGATGGAGCACGAAATGGCCGCCAGTCATGTGTTTGAGGACGCCATTGTCCTGCACGGATTCCGTGCTCACATGCACTATCGCGGCAAATCCATGTCAGCCCGCGTTATCTATCCTGACAATACCCAGGAGCAGATCATCAACGTGGCCAACTATAACTTTGCCTGGCAGCCCACCTACCGCATGGACGAGCCGATGGTTCTGCCGGCAGGCTCCCGCGTTGTTGTGGAAGGTCTGTTTGACAACTCTGAGTACAACCCCGGCAACCCCGACCCAACAGTACCGGCCGTCGGTGGTCCCCAGAGCTGGGAAGAAATGTTTATTGGTTACTTCTCGTACACAGACGTGCCCAATTAAATCAATTGCTTAGCAAAGGAATGGGGCGTGCTGTCAATCAGCGCGCCCCATTTTTTTGTGGTAACACTTTGTTGCAAAGCATTGATTTCAAAGCTTGAGCCGCACTGTTTTGTGGCATACGATCAAGGTCGAGTGATATTCCATTTCCAACGACAGGAGCAGTGACAATGAAAAAAACGAGTTTGACTGCTGCAATGCTGCTGGCCTCGAGCTGGGCAGTCGTAGCTGATGCGGGAGTTGACCCATTAACTCAGATACAGCCACCACAAAGTGAGTGGCAGTATAACGGGGCCGAGCCGGACGTTGTGATCGATGTCCCCAGCTTCACGGTGCCTGCCACAGGTGTTATCGACTATATCGACTCGGTAATTCCTCTGGAATTTGGCGAGGAGAAGTGGGTAAAAGCGGTTCAGTTTATCCCGGGTGACAAACGAGTTCTGCACCACTTGTTGTCCTATGTCGTCGCTGATGAACCCCAGGAAGAAGGCATGATCGACGAGGCGGTCAACGATCCGCGTCGTGAGTTCCTGGAAGGTTATGCGCCTGGTAAGGAATATGCCACCGAGTTTCCAGAAGGTACCGGTATTCGAGTGCCAGAGGATTCCGCGCTGCGCATGAGCATCCACTACACGTCATTCGGTCAGGAAACTGTCGACAACACCCGTGTTGGTCTGTGGTTCTATGAGGATGAAGAAGAGCCGAATCTGGAGTTCCACACGTACTCAGTCTCTCCTGGTAACCGTACTGAAAACATCGTGATTCCGCCTGGTGCCATGGAGCACGAAATGGCAGCAACTCACGTGTTTGAGGAAGACATTCTGCTGTACGGCTTCCGTGCGCATATGCACTACCGTGGCAAGTCCATGGCAGCCCGCGTGATCTATCCTGACAACACGCAGGAAGACATCATCAATGTTGCCAACTACAACTTTGCCTGGCAGCCCACTTACCGCATGGACGAGCCCATGGTCATTCCGGCTGGTTCGCGCGTGGTGGTAGAGGGTCTGTTTGACAACTCCGAGTACAACCCGGGTGTGCCTGATCCTACCGTAACTGCTTATGGTGGCCTGCAGAGCTGGGAGGAGATGTTTATTGGTTACTTCTCCTACACGGATCTACCATCCGAGTAAGTTGTTGAAATCAGCCTGACCACCCGCTATGGTAGGCTGACTAAACAAGCAGTACGTATACAAAGGGGCTGCTTCCTGACAGGAGCGGCCCTTTTTGTTTTCAATTCACAGGAAAAAGAAAATATGTCGTCGAATGCTTCACTGGATGTTTTGCTGAAACCCTTCGAAAGCCCCAAGCTACAGTTGAAAAACCGCGTTGTTATGGCGCCCATGACACGTCAGTTTTCGCCAGACGGTGTGCCACATCAGTTGGTGGTTGACTATTATCGACGCCGCGCCGAAGGCGATGTGGGTCTGATTATCACTGAAGGTACTACGGTCGGACACAAGGCTGCTTCCTTCGACAGCAAAATCCCCAATTTCCACACCGATGAAGCGCTGGCCGGCTGGAAGCAGGTAGTGGATGCCGTCCACAAGGCTGGCGGCAAGATCGCTCCCCAGCTCTGGCATGTCGGTTGTGCGCGCAAGCCTGGCACAGGTCCGTATCCTGATTTCCCCAGCGCGACACCATCCGGTTATGCGCTGCCCGGCAAAAAAGTGGGTGAGCCACTGACAACAGCCGAAATTGACAATATCGTCAAAGCCTTTGGCGAAGCCGGTGGTAACGCCAAAAAGCTTGGTTTTGATGCGCTGGAAATTCACGGCGCGCACGGCTACATGATTGATGACTTTCTGTGGGAAGGGCTGAATCAGCGCAGTGACCAGTACGGCGGTTCGCGCGCCAAACGCAGTCAGTTTGCGGTTGAGATCGTCCAGGCGATCCGTGCGGAGGTGGGCGAGGATTTCCCCATCATCTTCCGTTTCTCGCAGTGGAAGCAGCAGGACTACAACGCGCGACTGGCCGAAACGCCGGAGCAGCTGGCAGAAGTGCTGCAACCAATCTCCGACGCAGGCGTGGATATCTTCCATTGCAGTCAGCGTCGTTTCTGGGAGCCGGAATTCGAAGGTTCCGGCATGAATCTGGCCGGCTGGACACGTCGCCTGCTCAACAAACCAACTATCACTGTCGGCAGTGTCAGCCTTAATGAAGAATTCATTACAACCTTCCAGGGCGGTCAGGCCGATGCGGCAGACATTCAGGAGCTGCTGCAGCGTCTGGATGCCGACGAGTTTGATCTGGTGGCTGTTGGCCGTGCCCTGATTGCCAACCCGAACTGGGTGCAACTGATCACTCAGGGGCAGGCAGGCAGCCTGAAAACCTACGAAAAATCCTTGCTGGCGGAGCTGGTATAACAATCTAAAGAGGAGGGCGGAATGTTTGAGCGTCTGGGCAACAGGCTGGGACTGAATGCGATACCGCAAATATTCGTCACGGCTGCCGCGATCGCGATTGTGTTTGTGGCGTTCGCCATTCCGTTCCACGAGCCGTTTGCATATGCCTTTGGCCTGGTGGGTAGTTTCACCTTCCAGTACTTCGGCTGGTTTTATGTAGCAAGTGTGTCCGGGCTGCTGATTTTTTTGATCTGGATTGCCTTCAGCAAATATGGCGGTATTCGCCTGGGTGCAGATGAAGAGACTCCGCAGTACAGCACCGAGACCTGGTTTGCGATGCTGTTTGCCGCAGGTATCGGCACCATCCTGATGTTCTGGGGGGTGGCGGAGCCACTATCACACTTCGCCAATCCGCCCATGGCAGGTATCGAGCCACAAACGGTGGACGCTGCCAAACATGCCATGAATGTGGCGCTCTACCATTTCGGCCTGCACACCTGGACAATCTTCACACTCCCAGCGTTGGCGATTGCTTACTTCAGTTATCGCAAGAATCTGCCAATGCGCATCAGCAGTGTGTTTTATCCGGTGCTGGGTGATCGTATTTTCGGGCCTATCGGCTGGACCATCGACATCATCGCGCTACTGGGCACGCTGTTTGGAGTGGCGGTTTCTGTCGGCCTGGGTACGCTGCAATTAAATAGCGGTCTCAATGTGGTGTTTGGCGTGCCAATAGGTGTAATGTCGCAAATCGTCATCGTGGCCGTTATCACCATCATAGCCACTGTCTCTGTTGCGCTGGGGCTGGATCGCGGCATAAAGCGGCTTTCTGAAATCAATATTGTACTGGCGCTGATCGTGATGCTGTTTGTCTGGCTGGCTGGGCCGACGCTGTTTATCACCTCTGGCATTGTGCAGAATTTTGGCAATTACATGCAGAACCTGCCGTGGATGGCCTTCTGGACGGAGGCGTACCAGGGCACCAGCTGGCAGCAAAGCTGGACGGTGTTCTACTGGGCATGGACGATTTCCTGGGCACCGTATGTAGGCATTTTTATTGCGCGTATTTCACGCGGGCGCACCATCAGGCAGTTTGTACTTGGCGCACTGCTGGCGCCCATGGCATTCACGCTGGTGTGGTTCTCTGTGTTTGGTCTGGCGGCTATCGATCAGGAACTGAATCAGGGAATCGATCTGGTAACCCAGGTGGAAAATAACGTTGCTATCGCGCTATTCGATTTCCTGGCAACTTTCCCGCTGCCGACGCTGATGTCGGGCATAAGCCTGATAGTGATCGTGGTTTTCCTGACAACCTCGGCCGATTCGGCCGCGCTGGTAGTGGATCAGCTTTCACGCAATGACATACAGCCCAGCCTGGTGCGTCAGCGCATTTTCTGGACATTCCTGCTGGGTGCAATTGCTGGCACACTGATGCTGGGTGGTGGTCTGGATGCGCTGCAGAACGTGATCACCACGCTGGGTTTCCCATTCTGCGTCCTGCTGGTGTTTATGGCTTACTCGCTGCGGCGATCGCTGCACCAGGATTTGACGGAGCGGTTGGAGCAAGCGCAGCGATCAGGCCCGCAATAGCCAGGTCTGGTGTATGCGCGCATTCCGGGCAAAGTCCTTGTCCAGGCTGCGCGCGGTGTAATCCTCGACCCTGTATTTTTCAGTGACCGAGGGATCCAGTTTGAAGCGGCGCATGTTGTTGGAAAATATCAGCACGCCGCCAGGCCGCAGCCGCTGCATGCATTGCTCGATCAAGGTGACATGGTCTCGCTGGATATCCAGCACATTGCTGGTGCTTTTCGAGTTTGAGAAGGTCGGCGGATCCAGAAAGATCATATCGAAACTTTGCCGGCACTTTTGCAGATAGACCATACAGTCCATCTCGACCAGTTCGTTCTGCCACAGATTCAATTCGTTCAGCGCCAGATTGCGACGCGCCCAGCTCAGATAGGTCCTGGACAGATCCACACTGACTGTTCGCTTGGCGCCGCCCAGCGCTGCCTGCACGCTTACCGAGCCGGTGTAGCAGAACAGGTTAAGCACCTCTTTGTCTTTGGCGTTTTCATGCACGTAGCGACGAATCGGGCGATGGTCCAGAAACAGACCCGTGTCCAGGTAACGGTGCAGATTCACCAGTAACTGGGCGTCGCCTTCTCTGACAATAATATCTTCTGCATCCTGCTGCAGTGGCTGGTACTGCTGCTTGCCTTTTTGCCGTTCGCGCACTTTGATGCTTACGCGTGACGCCGGCAGAGACAGCACGTGCTGCACGGCCAGCAATGCCTGGCGGCGTCTCAGCGCGGCATCGGCCTCGTTGACGGTGGCAGGCGGTTTGTACTCCTGCACGTGAGCATGGACCTGTTGTTGCTGATCCACGTAAATATCAATGGCGAACGCAAATTCAGGAATGTCGGCGTCATACAGACGGTAGTTTTCTATCTGTTGCTGACGTGCCCAGCGACCCAGGTTCTTCTGGTTCTTGCGCAGTCGATTGGCCAGCATCTGCCCGCCATCGTCGAGTGCGGCCTCGGTTATCTGGTTGGCACTGTCGACGGCTGGTGCCGAGCGCTGATAGATGGCGTCATCATTGACGTTGAACAGCAGCAGTTTGGCAGGCAGCTGGCCGTTAAAAAATGCGTACTGGCGATGACTGTGCATGCCCAGCAGCTTGCCCCACTCGGGTCGCGCCGTGAAAACGGCTGCCTGAGCACCCATGGCGTTGCGCTTGATCAGGCCGCCCAGCTGCTGATAAAGCGTCATCACTTCAGCGTCTTCGCCCAGGCGTTCGGCATAGGGCGGATTGGTGATCAGCAGCGTAACAGGCATCTCTACCACGGCTTCACTGACCGTGTGCGAGCTGAATTCAATGTGGTCCCAGACTTCGGCTCGCTCCGCATTGCGGCGGGCCATACCCAGTGCCCGCAGATCCTGGTCGCTGCCCAGCGCCTGGCCTGCCCAGGTCTTGCCGGCATCACGGCGTTGCTCCGCCTCTTTGCGAACCGCATCAATGGCGCTCTGGTCATGGCGCAGCCAGCGAGAATAACCGTCGGCGCGCAGCAGGCCGGGCGCCACATCCATGGCCATCAATACTGCCTCAATGATCAGGGTGCCTGCGCCGCACATGGGGTCGTAAATGACCGGCTGCGGCGCTTGCGCCAGCGCTGGCCAGCCGGCGCGGATCAGTAGCGCGGCGGCGAGAGTTTCTTTCATGGGCGCATCACCCTGTTCAACGCGGTAGCCACGACGGTGCAGGCTGCCGCTGGCCAGTTCTATGCCCAGCAGCACGCGGTCTTTTTTCAGAACGGCGTGAATACGGATATCAGGGGACTGTTTGGCAACGTCAGGGCGTTGCTGGCCCGATGCGCGAAACTGGTCGACTACGGCGTCTTTGACACGTTGCGCGATAAACTGGGTGTGGCGCAGCAGTCGATTGGTGCCAGACGCGCTGATGGCAAAGCTGTGCGAGGCGCGCATGTGCTGCAGCCAGTCGATGCTGTCGGCAGCCTGGTACAGTTGCTCGGCGTCGGCAGCCGGCATGTCGGCCAGGATCACAATCACCCGGTTGGCGATCCGAGAGTACATGGTGGCGCGGTAGGCGGTACTCAGATCGCCAGAAAAGTACACGCCGGCCACCGTCTGGCGAATATCCTGTGCGCCCAGCGACTGCAGTTCATCCTGCAGCAGGGGTTCAAGGCTTTTGGCGCAGGTGGCAAACCAGGCGTAGGAGGCAGCGGAGGCGGTTTCGGGTGATCTCATAGCGGCGCATGATACTACGAATCCAGCGCCATTTACTCTATGATGCCGGTTTTTAACGCCAATCAATTCCGACTTGATGTTGAACCACTGATGCTCAGTTATCGCCACGCATTTCACGCCGGCAACCATGCCGATGTTCTCAAGCATCTGGTGCTGCTGGCGCTGCTGCAGCAAATGCGCAAAAAGGACAAACCATTCTGCTGTATCGATACGCACAGCGGAGCCGGCTGGTATCGTCTTGATGACGATCAGGCGCGCAAAACCGGTGAGGCAGGCACAGGCATTTTGCCTCTGTGGGATGCCTGGCGGCAGCATGGCTGTGATAACCCATTACTGCGTGATTATCTGGAGCTGGTGGCTGCCAGCAACCCTGTCGATACTGGATACGCGCCAGTTTACTACCCGGGTTCACCAGCGATTATTCAGTCTCGGCTGCGTGATAAAGATCGTGCACATTTGCTGGAACTGCATACTACCGAGATCGACATTCTGCGCGAGAACATGGGTCGGGATGCGCGAGTGAGTATTCACCACCGCGACGGCTTCGAGGGCGCTGTGGGGCTGGTGCCGCCAGAGCCAAAACGCGGCCTGCTGCTGATGGATCCGGCCTATGAAGACAAGCGGGATTATCAGCAGGCCGTCAAAAGCCTGCTGAGCGTCAACCGGCGCTGGCAAACAGGTGTGCTGGTCCTGTGGTATCCAATGCTCGGCAAAACCCGTGATCGCAGCGAGTGGCTGAAGTCACAGCTATGCCAGCACCTGGAAACGCATGCTGTCGAGTGGGTGGTGGGTGAGCAGGCCGAGGAGTTCGGCATGCATGGCTCCGGCATGCTGGTGGTGAATCCGCCGTGGCAATTCGACACAGTTATGGCAGATGCCCTGCAGGCGCTGCGTGATATGCTGAGTAAAGTTTGATCAGTTCAGGAGTAACTTATCCATGTTTGTAATCGCATCCAGGCGTCGTCTGGCACCTGTCTTTTTTGCCGCTGCATTGATCTCAGGGCACGCTTCGGCGCAGGAAACTGATGCCAGTGAGGCGGCGGCTGCTGAAGCTGATCCGATTGTTGCCGGTATCGACTACAGTGGCACTGGACTGTTGCTCGACGAAATACACAGCGGCGCGCTGCACAGCGATCATCCCATGATGAGTGACGGTACTCACGCTGACTGTTTTCAGTTCGAGGCTACTGAGGGGGAGTCGTACAGCTTTACGCTGCGCTCATCTGACTTCGACAGTTATCTGCTGATCGGGGTGGGGTACTGTCAGGATGTACTGCTGCAGCATGAGAATGACGACTTCGAGGACGACACCACGGACTCGCAGATCGTGCTGACCGCTACCTATCCGTTTTACTCGGTCTACGTTAACACCTTTGAGCCCGCAGCGACTGGCGACTACACACTGCATGTAGAGCAGGTGGATAGCGCCGCCGCTGAGGCTGCTGAGTAAGGCTTGGCGCGCTACACTTTCTCGACACCGGGGCCTTCGCCCAGCCAGCGAATCTCGTAAAGATCATTGCGCTGGTCCTTGGCGTTGGTCACCGAGCCTTCGTGGCGGACCTGCACCAGCTTGTCCAGATCCAGGTCGGCGACCAGGGCCATTTCGGTATTCGGCGTGCTTTCTGCCATCACGGCATCATGCGGGAATGCAAAATCCGACGGGGAATAAACCGCCGACTCAGCATACTGAATATCCACATTGTGCACCTGTGGCAGGTTGCCGACACTGCCGCCAATGGCCACGTAACATTCGTTTTCGATAGCCCGCGCCTGGGCGCAGCGCTGTACGCGCAGAAAGCCGTTTTTGGTATCTGTCCAGAACGGTACAAACAGAATGTCCATGCCCTGTTTGGCCAGCAGGCGGGACAGCTCCGGGAACTCCACGTCGTAACAGATCAGAATGCCAATGCGGCCTGCATCTGTATCAAATACCTTCAGTTTGTCACCGCCATCGATGACCCAGTCACGCCGTTCGTGCGGCGTAATATGCAGCTTGGCCTGGGCATCTACAGTACCGTCACGCCGACACAGGTAGGCCTTGTTCAAAAGCTTTTCATCTTCCATCACCGGGATACTGCCGGCAATGATATTGATGTTGTAGGTGATGGCAAATTCCGACAGCGCCTCGATGGTTTTCTCAGCATAGGTCGACAGAAAGCGGATTGCCTCGAACTGGTTGCTCTGGTCACCCAGTCCCATCAGCGGCGCGTTGAAGAATTCCGGGAACAGTACAAAATCCGCCTGGTAGTCGGCAAAGGTATCAACAAAATACTCCACCTGTGACAACCAGTCCTCGAAGGATTTGGTCAGACGCATCTGCCACTGCAGGATGCCGACACGCACAACCGATTTGCGGCGCTGGCTCAGGTCGCGGTTTTCCGGTTCGTAGAGGATGTTGTTCCATTCCAGCAGCGTCGCGTAACCCTGTGATTTTTCATCCTGCGGGTTGTAGTCCTTGAGCAGGCGTTTGACCTCAAAATCATTGGCCAGCTGAAAGCTCAGGATAGGGTCATGGATGTCCTTGTGGTCAACCGCCTCGATATACTCCATCGGCGACATGTCGTCGGCGTACTTGTGATAATTGGTGATGCGGCCACCCGCCAGGATGGCGCGCAGATTCAGATCGCGGCAGATGTCCTTGCGCGCATCGTAGAGGCGCCGGCCCAGACGCAGATCCCGGTATTCAGGGTCGACAAACAGATCCATGCCGTACATGGCATCGCCGTTCGGGTCGTGCTTCATGTGCTCGCGTCGACCAATCAGGTCCTCGTAGGTGTGCTGGCGGCTGAAACGATCGTAGTTACAGCAGATGGTGAGCGCGGCGGCGACCAGCTGTCCGGAGTCCTCGATGACAATCTGGCCGGCCGGGAATTCATGGATAAGGCGTTTGATGGATGACTCAGGCCACGCCCCGCCAATGTCCGGATAAACAGCCTCCATCAGCTTGGCGAGCTGCGGATAGTCCTCCAGTGTGAGGTTGCGCAGCTTGAGAAATACATCGGAGGGAGTTTCGGGCGTCATATCGGATTCCTGCACGTTTAAACGAGGTAGAGGGATAAACTACCAAATCGACCTGTCGAAATCCATGTAAGGCAGGCAGACACTGCGTTTGTGGACTTGGGACATACTCTGCGGTATTCTCTGAAGTCCTTTCCTGTCATTGAACACTGCAATGATCGGCCAGAGTCAGTAAGCCTTAAGAAGGGGGGCTTTACGGCTGGGTTTCTGGTCGGGCGCGGAAAGGCTCCGATGAACAACGGGGATAAAAGAAAACCACAAAAGCCAGAATCCTGTTTTCGGCTTGATGAGGAGAGTGCAAGTGAAGATGAAAAATAAGCAATTGGCAGGTGGGTTTGTTCGCAAGCCTGTGCTGTCCGGCCTGCTGTCGGCAGCCGTCTGTGCGGCCCTGGCGTCGCCTGCGCTGGTGTCGGCACAGGAATCGATTGAATGGTTGACGTTGGGTGGTGACTACGACCACACCCGTTATCTGCCAGCCAGCCAGATCAATGGCGACAACTTTGAATCCCTTCAGACAGCGTGGGTCTGGGATGGCGCAAGCTTCCAGGCCAGCAGCGGTCGTTCTACTCCAAGTTACATCGACGGTGTCCTTTACACCGTCGCCGGTGATCGCCGCCACGTTGTAGCGATCGATCCGGAAACCGGTGAGACCATCTGGTCCTACCGCGAGCCGCACACCTTCCGTCACGAATACTCCATGCGTAAAGACTACGGCAAGGGTGTAGGTTATGCAGAAGTGGACGGCCGTGGCGTCATCTACATCATCAGCCCGGCTTTCTTCCTGACAGCGCTGGATGCCAAGACTGGTGCACCGCTGGAAGGTTTTGGTCACGAGATTGGCGTTGAAGGCTTCCCTGAAACCGGCGTTGTGGATCTGCAGAAGATCCTGGCCGAAGCCAATGGTTACGAGTTTGATCCTTACTACGGCATCCCGCTGGAAGAAGGTTACATTACGGCCTCTTCTCCGCCCATCGTCGTTAATGGCACAGTGGTCGTCGGTAACTCTGCTGAGCAGGGCTACAACCAGACCCGTTACGAAAACATCCCCGGCGACATTCTGGGCTTCGATGCCAAGACTGGCGAACACACCTGGACCTTCAACATCATTCCTGATCGCGGCGAATTCGGCTGGGATACCTGGAAAGATGGTGATGGCAACCAGATCGAAGATCCGCGCGCCTACACCGGTGAAATCTCTTCCTGGGCACCGATTGCAGCCGACCCGGAACTGGACATGGTCTACATCCCGACCAATGGCCCGTCCATCGACTTCTATCGTGGTCACCTGCAGGGTGATGGCCTTTACGGCACAAGCCTGATCGCTCTGAATGCATCTACTGGTGAGCGCGTGTGGCACTACCAGCTGGTGCACAAGGATGTCTGGAACTACGACACCCCGACGGCTCCGGTACTGCTGGATGTGCAGCAGAATGGCCGCACCGTTCCTGTCGTGGCGCAGGTCACCAAGCAGGCGTTTACCTATGTATTCAACCGCGAAACCGGTGAGCCAATCTGGCCAATCGAAGAGCGTCCTGTTCCTCAGTCCAAGATGCCTGGCGAAGTTCTGGCGGCCACTCAGCCGTTCCCGACCAAGCCAGCACCTTACGACATGCAGGGTCTGACTCACGACGACCTGATCGACTTCACACCGGAGCTGCGTCAGCAGGCGATTGAAGCAATCTCCGAGTTTGAGATTGGTCCATTGTTCCAGCCGCCACTGCACCGCGACAACGACATGGGTCTGCAAGGCTCACTGTGGTGTCCAGGTGACATCGGTGGTGTGAACATCGACGGTCCTGCGGCTGGCGACCCAACCACTGGCACACTGTTCGTAACTTCCCGTAAGGGCTGTACGAACCGCATCATGGCACCTGCGCAAGAGCGTGATGCCATGCTGGAACTGCCTACAGGTACAACTTTCGCTCAGTACGCTGCGCTGCGCCCGGCACTGGTGCGTGGACCACAGGGTCTGCCACTGTTCAAGCCGCCCTTCAGCCGCATCACTGCGATCGACCTGAACACGGGTGATCACAAGTGGTGGATCCCTGTGGGTGAAACGCCTGATCGCATCAAGAATCATCCAGCTCTGGAAGGCATCGACATTGGCAACACTGGCTCCGGCACAGTGGCTCCAATGACAGTGACCGACACCATGCTGATGTATTCAAGCACCATGAGCGACGGCACGCCTGCACTGTTCGCGGTTGATAAAGAAACTGGCGAGCAGCTGGGCAAGGTGGAAACACCGGATATCAGCCGTTATGGCATGATGAACTTCCAGCACGAAGGCAAGCAGTACGTGGTACTGCAGACAGGCGGCACACTGACTGCCCTGGCTCTGCCGGAGTGACAGCCTGACCCGTGACTGAACGCTAAAGTTCGGCCACACCACCAAAAAGCCCACTGCAGCGCGAGCTACAGTGGGCTTTTTGTTTATCTGCACAATAAAAACAACATAAGAGGTGAACGGCCATGAAACACGCGATCGATCAGGACGGAACACGCCTGCCCATCAAGGTGGACACAACCTCGAACGGCGAATATGCCCCCATGCCCCTGTCGCGAGCCAATTGCCTGGGCAATGAGCTGGCAATGAGTCAGGCAACCAGCCATGCAAAACTGCGGGGCGTAGACCGGCGAAGCTTTCTGATTTCCGGTTGCGGTGCGGCCAGTACCCTGCTGGCATTTAATGTCGCCAATGCGGCTGCCGGCAAGACGGGCGGGTTCTACCAGATCAGTGATGATGCAGCCGTTGACCTGCAACTGGCTCAGGCCGAGGTCGGTGGCAATGAGTTCATCTTTGATGTTCAGGGCCATTACGTCAATCCGAACGGAGCCTGGCTGCAGTTTGTGCCAGAAGGCGCGCGTCCCTATTCAGGGATGGAAAAAGCCAGCTGCGAGCTGAGTGAACAGTCTGGCGAGCGCAGTTACCTGAACTGCCTGAGTTCGGATGAGTTTATCAAGGACGTGTTTCTGGACAGTGACACCAGCATCATGGTGCTGAGTTTTGTGCCGTCTACTCATGAGACCGAACCGGTTACCATCGAAGATGCACATGAAACCCGCAATATCGTGGATCAGCTAGATGGCAGCAAACGCCTGATGATTCACGGGCGTGTGAACCCCAATCAGGAGGGGGACCTGGAGGCCATGGATGAACTGGCCGAGCGCTGGGACATTTGCGCCTTCAAGACCTATACACAATTTGGTCCTGACGGTATCGGTTTCTTTCTACATGAAGACCCAGGTCTGGCAATGATAGAGCGAGCCCGGGATCTTGGTGTCCGCAATATCTGTATTCACAAGGGATTGCCATTTGGGCCGCGCTCCATCGAGCACAGTCGCTGTGACGATGTCGGTATCGTTGCCAAAATGTACCCCGACATGAATTTCCTGATTTACCACTCCGGCTACGACAATTCTGTCACGGAGCAGGCTTTTGCCGATGGCGCTGGTCGTATGGGTATCGACAGTCTGATTCAGTCGGTGCTGGATAACGAAGTGGCGCCCAACAGCAATGTATACGCCGAGCTGGGAAGTACCTGGCGACTGCTGATGCGTGACCCGGACAACGCCGCGCACTCACTGGGCAAGCTGTTTCGTTATATTGGTGAGGACAATGTGTTGTGGGGGACGGACTCCATCTGGTACGGATCACCGCAGGATCAGATCCAGGCGTTCCGGACATTCCAGATTTCCGAGGAGTTTCAGGAGCGTTTTGGCTATCCGGCGATAACACCTGAACTGCGCCGTAAAGTGTTCGGCCTGAATGCAGCCCGTCCCTATCAGATTTCAACGGACGAGATCAGCCGCTTTGTTGCTGGTGATTCGCTGAGTCAGCGCAAGCTTGCCTACCAGCAAAATCCGCAGCCGCATTTCCAGACTTACGGTCCGCGGACACGGCGGGAATTTTTGAATTTCCTTCGTCTGGGAGGTTAATGGCCGTGGAGGTCGATGTTATTGATAATTGTTATCAACTGAATAGAAATTAACAAATTTTGTTTATTGTTTGCTTTGCTTATTCTGAGCGCATCGAAAATATCCTAGAGGGATAAGCAATGAGAGCATTTCAGAAAACCGCCAGCTTTGCGGTGCTGCATTTCTGTACGGCATTCAGCGTGGCCTGGGCCATGACCGGCAGCTGGATCATAGGCGGCGCGGTGGCTCTGGTTGAGCCTGCAATCAACACCGTTGTTTATTTCTTTCACGAGAAGGTCTGGCAGCGCGGGGAAGCGCAGCTGCCAGGCGATACCCTGATAGTCTGAGTGGCCGCTGACCGGGCGCTTATGGCTCATTCAACGCGTGTTACCTGAGTCAGGTGAGGTGTCGCAGCAAACCGGATGATCAGACCTGCATTTGTTGATTGTCGCGCTTGGCATCGGTGTAGTAGCATGACAGCTCATCGTTTTCACAGGAGAACAACAGACCCTCGATGGGCCTACTTCTGCTTTTTGCATTACTGTCGATTTGTGTTTCATTCATATGTTCACTGCTGGAAGCTGCGCTACTGTCGCTGACACCCAGCCATATCGTCCGATACCGGGATACCAACCCGGCCCTCTACGAGAAGCTACGCAAGCTTAAAGACCGTATTGACCAGCCATTAGCTGCAATTCTGACGCTGAATACCGTAGCCCACACCTTTGGTGCGGCAGGTGTTGGTGCCCAGGTTGGGGTGGTTTTTGGTGACGGTTATCTGGGTGCAGCTTCAGCCGTCATGACCTTTCTGGTGCTGGTTTTGTCTGAAATCATCCCCAAAACGCTGGGTGCCCGACACTGGCAGACGTTGGTGCCGATTCTGCCAACCACGCTGGGCGTCATGATCATGTTGCTCAAACCGTTTATCAAGATGTCTGACAAGATCACCGAGTGGATGGGTGAGGGCAATCCTGAGATCGATCTGCGCTCGGAGATCAAGGCGCTTACCAGTCTGGGACGTGATACTGATCAGCTGGATGAAGACGAACGCCGTGTCATCGGCAATATTCTGGACCTGCACGAAGTGCAGATCAAAGACATCATGACACCGCGTACCGTCTGCGAATACATGAGCCTGAATGCCACGGTAAGTGAAATCCTCGATGAGATGCGCAACACGGCTTTCTCTCGCTACCCGGTGCTGGATGACAATGATCACCCGCAGGGCATCGTGTTCCGTGCCGAGATCCTGGATGCGTCGCCGGAGACGCCACTAAGCGAGCTTATCAAGCCCGTCAAAGTGGTGACCGATGAAGTCAGCGCCGAGGCAGTGCTTGGCAATTTTCTGCATGAGCACCAGCACATGGGGCTGGTCTACGACCAGTATGGCACCTGGCTGGGTCTGGTCACTATGGAAGACCTGCTGGAGACAATTCTGGGTCAGTCCATCATGGACGAAACCGATGATATTCCCAATATGCGACGCTTTGCCCGCAAGCGCTGGGAAAACCGCCTTAAACATCACACCGTCAAAGAACGGCAGGCCTGATACTGAGTTGATATCAGAGAGGATCATGGATGATCCTTCTCGACCAACGCGCGGGTGTTGAGAGCCTGCGTGATCCGCTATAATTGCTGCCCTCTGAAATTTTCCAACCGGACCTCCAGGCATGCAATCTCTGACGCTCCAACCCGTAAGCGCATTCGAGGGCACTGTAACGCTGCCCGGCTCCAAGAGTCTCTCCAACCGCATTCTGCTGTTGTCGGCGCTGGCCAGCGGCCGCACCCGCATCAGCAATCTGCTGGACAGTGATGATGTGCGTTATATGTTGCAGGCGCTGGCACAACTGGGCGTCCGACTGGAGCTGTCTGCTGATCGCAGCAGCTGTGAAGTTGAGGGGCTTGGTGATGCCTTCCATCGGGATAGACATTTGCTGGCGCTGTACCTGGGCAACGCCGGCACCGCGATGCGACCGCTGTGCGCAGCACTGTGCGCCGGCACAGGCGAGTTTGAACTGACTGGCGACCCACGCATGTATGAACGGCCGATCGGCGACCTGGTAGATGCGCTGCGTGGTTGCGGTGCGCAGATTGATTACCTGAAAGACGAGAATTTCCCACCGCTGCGTATCAAGGCCGGCGGCCTGCGTGGTGGGCAGATCAGTATCCGTGGCAACATCTCCAGTCAGTTTCTGACCGCGATGCTGATGATCGCGCCACTGTGCAAAGATGATCTGACTATTGATGTGGATGGGGAGCTGGTCTCCAAGCCCTACATCCGGATCACGCTCGATGTCATGCAGCGCTTCGGGGTTGAAGTTGAAAACCACGATTACCGACGCTTTGTGGTGCGTGCCGGACAGCGCTATCAGTCACCAGGTGAGATCATGGTGGAAGGTGATGCCTCATCAGCTTCCTATTTTCTGGCCGCGGCCGCTATTGCCGGCGGGCCGGTACGTGTGATTGGCAGCGGTCGCAACAGCGTACAGGGTGATGTCCGCTTTGCCGAAGTGCTGGAACAAATGGGGGCAGCTGTCACCTGGGGAGACGACTGGATAGAGGTGTCGCGAGGTGAGCTGAAGGGTGTGGATGTCGATCTGAACCACATCCCGGACGCAGCAATGACCATTGCTACGACAGCGCTGTTTGCAAAGGGGCCAACTGTCATTCGTAATATCTACAACTGGCGGGTGAAGGAAACCGACAGGCTCGCTGCTATGGCGACCGAGCTGCGCAAAGTAGGGGCTGTTGTAGAAGAGGGTAATGACTATATAGCCATCGAACCGCCGGCACGTATCCAGTCTGCCAGCATCGATACCTATGATGACCACCGCATGGCTATGTGTTTCTCACTGGCCGCGTTTGGCGACAGCCCGATCACCATCAATGATCCGGGCTGTACCGCAAAAACCTTTCCAACCTATTTTGAGTTGTTCGAAAAGCTGGCAGTACGCTGATCTTTATACTTTGATTTGTTTGCTGCTACCAAAAATGCTGATTGCTTCCCGCCCTGCCTGCTCACGAGACAGGACGGGTGCTGCATATCAATATCAATCCAGTGACTCAGTGACCACCGGCAGCACAATTGCCGAGGGTCGCTGGCTGTCGAAATAAATCGTGTTCTCAGCGGTTTTGGCTGGCGCCGCCATGTCGTCCAGCGCTGCCCCATTGTTGGGGTTTACTGCAAAGCGTGGGTAGTTGCTGGATGTCACATGCACACCGATGCGGTGTCCCTTCTCGAATGTCTGTGCCGTACTCCACATATTGATGGTCAGTTTCTCAACCTCACCGGGCGTCATCATCTTTACGTCTTCGGCATTCTGGCCGTCGCGAAAGCGGGTACGCAGCGGATAGTCAAGAATCAGCGCTTCGTAGCCGTCCGGGTAGATATCAACCAGCTTGACGACGAAGTCGGTATCCAGCGCATCAGTGGCTACATACAGCTCCATGTCGATATGGCCGGCCACTACCACGTCCTCTTCCAGCACCTCGGTTTCGAAACGCAGGTAGTCCTGGCGCTCTCCAATTTCACGCTGGTCACGTGGGCCGACATCCTGTCCCAGGTTCTGGCCGCCGAAAGTGGGTACCGGGTTAGCAGGATCAAATTGATAGGTCTTCGATGCGTTGCTGGCATCCGGCATCTCTGTGCTCAGGCTCATGTCCGGTTGCAGATAGAAACGCGTCAGTTCGTGCTGGGGCGGCCAGCTTTCCGCGTGTACTACCCGATTTTTGTCGGAGACGGCACCCTTACGCGCAGAGGCCATCATGTAGTAGCTGACCGGCGGTTCGTCCATAATGTCGTTGTCGATGTCCTTCAGCCAGTAATCCCACCAGCGCAGCTGCTGTTCCATATCGCCGTTGATCAGGCCACCACCGGGATACTCCAGGTCCCCCTGCAGCACGCCATGGCCAAAGGCACCCATAAACAGTTTCTGCTTGCCACGTGCCGCGGGATGGCCTTCGTTCTGCAGATACACGAAGTTGTGCAACGAACCCTCGGCGTAAATGTCGTGCCAGCCACCGACGTTATAAATCGGAATCTGTACATTCTCGCGATGGAACAGGAAGTCCGTGGCGCGCCACTGATCGTCCAACACTGCGCGGGCGCGATAGGCATTGATGACCTCTTCACTGACACCCTGACCGCGCAGCCAGCCACCGGAATGACTCTCTTTAAATACACCGCCTACAAAGCGGGAGCGATAGAACAGGCTGTCTGGTGCAACAGTGACATAGGCTGCGGTCAGGCTGGGCGGTGCCGCAGCTGCAGCCAGGTTGGAGGTGATACCAGGTGCGGAGGTACCGAAAATCCCAATCTTGCCGTTGCTGAATGACTGGTCGGCAACCCACTCCACCGTGTCGTAGCCATCTTCAATGTCGGTCTCAAACGGGCGGTTTTCGCCTTCGGAGTCATAGCGGCCACGAACATCCTGCGATACCAGAGCGTAACCACGCTCGTTATAAGTGGCAGCACTGCGGTCGGCACCATCTTTGTCGTAGGGCGTGCGGGTGAGCACGACCGGCCAGGGACCTTCGCCGTCCGGCAGGTAAATGTTGGTGGCCAGGTTGACGCCGTCGCGCATAGGGACCATGACAACGTCTTTGGTCTGGGCGAATGAAATCTGAGCGAACGCTAGCAGGGTGATCAGAAATGTGGCGATGAAGCCAACGCGGGAGGTGCGAAAGAGTGAGTGATGGGCTGGTAATCTCATGAGGGGATATCTCTTGTCATTGTTTTACCTTATGGTCCCTCATTTCACGGGCAAAAAAAAGCCCCGCAGAGCGGGGCTTTCTGTTATCGGACTTCAGTGGCAGCCGGGTGTGGATCCGGATGCCATTGATGCTTGCGATTAGATGCGGACGCAGACGGTGTACAGCGTGTCCTGGTCGTAGGCGCCAGTCATTGCTGTCGCGTTTGGCGTGGCGGCTGCGTTGGCACGGAATGTACCAGATGCGCCGGCGCCATCATCAAGCTGGGTGTCGAGTGCGATCGCGGCAGAACCTGGCACGTTGTTCATGCACAGTTTGACTGAGCCTGCAGGCATACCCTGGATGGCACTCGAGTTGACACCAATCAGGCCACCGAAGGGGTTCTGTGGCAGGGCTGCGGCGCCGGTTGTGGATGGGTCGCCAGGAATGAAACCAGAGGCGCGCAGATGCTGCCAGAAACCCAGTACTTCTGCAGTCGGGTTAAATGTTGTGGCAATTGCGCCATCCAGAACGCCGTTAGGCGCTGTGCTGGCTGCAGTGATAACTGCCCACTGGCCGCCACGAGCCTGCAGTGTTGTCAGGTTGCCATCATCGCCTGGGTAACGGCCATAACGGTCCTGGTAGGAATACGCTGCTGCCGGAACGCCCTGAATGTCGTTAACGGCTGCACGCACACGTGAGTTTTCGATCAGTTGCTGACCCTGCAGTACACCACCGATCAAAAGGCCGATAATGACCAGTACGATAGCGATTTCAATCAGGGTAAAACCGCCTTGCGCTTTTACATTTGGAATCTGTTTCATTGCTCTGTTCTCTTGATAGTTGAGAGATTTGGCTGATCCGGTACAAAACGTCAGTCCATTGACCAGCGTGGCGTCAATTTAATGACGCTTTTGAAAGGTGCGCAAGATGTAGGTTTTTTTTACACACTCAAACGGGCCCCAGGGGCAGGCGCAACAGGAAGCGCAGGGGCTGGTTGGCGTCTGCTTCTATTTTTAGATCACCACCCAGTGTCATCGCGGTTTGTCGCGACTGATAAAGCCCAACGCCTCTGCCTGTCCCATGCTCACTCCAGAAGGGCTCAAACAGTCTTTCCGGCCACAGGCACGGTTTGGCAAGGGTATCCGTAATGCTGACGGTAGCTGTGCCGTTTTCCTGTGAAATGTGGATATCCAGTTTGACCCCGGTATCGGTCTGTTTGCTGGCCATATCCAGATAGTTGCCAATCAGATTGTCGACTATCGATTGCAATGCAACCCGCTTGCAGCTCACCTGAACGTCTCCATCGATGTCGGCTGGTAATTGATGCGCATGCACTGATTCGCGAAAATAAAGTGCAAGGCTTAAAGGGACGTTGTCCAGCCTGCCTTCATCCTGTTGCAAACGATGCAGCATCAGTTCAACTCTATCGCGCAGTGCAGGCACCGTCGTGCGTAATACCTGCAATAGACGTTCGTGATGCTGCTGAGAAACGTTCTGTAGCTGTTCTGAGGCAAGACTGGTCAGTTGCAACATGTTCTTGAAGTCATGCTGCAGAAACACGTTGAGCTTGGCGGCCTGCGCAAAGGTCGATCGTACCGAACCCAGTTTGATCCAGAAATCCATACGCAGTAGCAGGAAAAAATGCTCGGCCAGAGATCGGCTAAAATAACGCCGTTCCCAGCCGCTCTTGGCTGCGAATAGCTGAATGTCCAGCGCAATGTCGTCATTGTGAAAACTTTGCTCAATGACCGTATCGCCCTGACTCCCCAACTGCTGCGACAATTGAGTGCCAAACCAGTCAAGCCGCCACTGCAACCCCACAAAGCCACCTTTGTGAAGAACTGGCCAGCACTGGCGCAGAAAGTCAGGCAGATCGAAGTCGACACTTTCATTCAGTTTAATGAGATCACGCCGCAGTGCATTCTGTGCATTGGCCTGCAGCAGCAACCAGCCGATCACAGCCAGAATGGTGGCACCAACCAGAATAAGATAAGGGTAAAGATCAGTCAGGATCACGTTGGATGCCAAATTTTTTCAGGAAGTAGTAGATGCTCTCTCGTTTGACACCCAGCCGTGCAGCACTCTGATACACATTAAAGTTAGTGTCACGAAGTACCTGGCGAACCAGTTTCTCCTCAGCATCTTCGCGGACCGCTTTTAATCCGTCAGCGACGCGAGCATTGATCTGCAGCCGTGTCATGCCTTCCGCGCTCATGGATCGCTCCTGTTTCTGGAACAGGAACGCGCGACTCACGGATTGCAGAATCTCCTCGAGCGTTGCCGGTTTGGCCAGAAAATCGAAGGCTCCCTCGCGGATGGCTGCAAGCGCGGCGCTTTCCTCATCCTGACCAGTCAGTACGATAATTTTTGCATTGCCTTTTATCTGCAGGATGTCACGAATCAGCGCGATTCCCTCGTCGGTAGAGTGCGCGGCTGGCGGTAGTCCCAGGTCAATGATCATGACCTGGATGTCTTCGTTCTCACGCAGGCACTGACTGGCTGACTGCCGGCAGACCGATTCTGTCACGGTGTAGCCGTTCATCTCCAGCGAGCTGGCCAGCATCATGCGTAGCGCGTCATCGTCCTCGGCAATCAAGAGGCGGCGCAAGTGAGCTGGTGCATCTGTCACGGTAGCCTCCCCGCTGAAATCATGCGGCTGAACAGAACGTTCGGCGACAGCCAGACGATAAGGTCATCGAAGTTGTCTTCGTTGTAGGTTGTGCTGACAAATTGGTTAGTGTTTGTCAGGCGGTAGCCGCCGACGACGACGTTGCCCGCATTGGCTACTTCATTCGCAGATGTGAATGTCGCCCAGTTAGGGCCCATCGACAGAACGACGGCAGGAGCTAAGTCGGTAATAATGTCCGAGCAAGTAGAGTCAGTACAAACCCGCAGCATGTTGGTCGCGTAGTCGGCTGGTAATGGACTAAGACTGTTAAAGAACGTGTTTAAATTCGAAGCGAGAGTGAACGCTCTTGACGCACCGTGCATTTTGTTCGAAACCGAATAGCGATAGGGGTTTCCCCAAGGGTCCAATAGCAGGCCATCGCTGTTGACAGGTCCGATCAACCCAAGTGTGGCTGCCGGTACAAAGCCATGATGGCTTGTGGTGGGAACTGCACACTGGCCTGTTCCGTCTGGTCCTGCCTCGAGGCCGTTAGTGGCGCTACTGGCAGGGCATGGCAATCGTCCAGTCGTCTGGGCAAACCCATACAGCGCCTCTTCAATGCGCTGAAGTTGAGCTGTGGCATTGGTACGGCGTGTGTTGTCTGCAGATTGTGTTAGTGAAACAAGCAGCCCACTTAACAGGAAACCGACAATCATTAGGACAATCGCCATCTCGATTAAAGTGAATCCGAGAACTTTACGAAAGTGTGCAGTGGGCGCAATTGATTTAGCCATGTCAGATTCCAGTGCAGCTTTGGCCGCTGCGATCCAATGTGCCGACGTTGAGATTTAGCGTGAAGAGAATATTGTCGCAATTGGCGAATTCAAAAGTGATAATGCCGGGTGATACTTCATTAAAGTCACTAACGTTCCAACTTTCAGGGGAGTACCAGCTAGGCCCCAGGTTTGTCATTGCCGCTTGTAATTCGGGTTCGCTTGAAATTGCTAATGAGTTTTCCACGATAACTTGCCGGATAGACTGAGCTACTCGCAGCGTCATTGCAGCACGCAACTCAGCCTCGGTTATCGCCACCATCCGATCGTTAAACTCACCCAGCGTAGGTGGCACTGTCACAAAGTCTGTGCCTAGCTGATTGCCACCTTCCAGATAATTGGCCCGATTGTTGTTGGGACGAGTCTGAGTCCCCACCGCGACGCCAGCATCAATGATTAGTGCGACTATGTCATCCTGACCGTTGAGTGTGAGGGTGCTCTCTGTTGAAGTGTTTAGTGCAGGTGTCGGTGTCGATGGATCAAAGCCAAAACCCTCTGATAAGGCATACCAAAAACGGCTGTCGTCATTGCGGGTTGTAAATACAAAATCCGCTGGGGATTTAAGCGCCGGAAAGCTATATTCGACAGGCAACCGGCCAATCGTTGAGTTGTCATCACAGTCATTATTCGAAAATTTGTCATTGTTCGTGTCCGGGCACGGAAGTCGACCTGGCCCATTGTCGTTTGCCGAGAGTCCAGTATGAAACATAGCAAACGCCAGCAGTGCCTCTTTAGCCTCAAGCAATTCCGGATACACCGTGTTGTTGTCGGTGCGAGCGGCAATGCGATTGTTTAATGCAGATAGTGTGACTGTTGCGGCAACCGAGAACAGCACTATAAAAAAAATCAGCAGGCCGACGCCTGTCTGGTAACTTGAGACTGGGCTCTTGTGTGACGACGTGGACTTTGCAGGCATCACAGGTTCTCCTGCAGAACGCTGAGTACTTCTATGATGCTCAACACACGCTGTGCACCCGGCAACATATCGTCAAGCTCGGAAGGCCGGCGAGATGTGTTTTCATCGTCGTCCGGATTGCCACGATTTGATGATGGTGAACTGGGTGCAGATTCAGCTGCTGCTTCCGGCTGAGGGCCTCTGGCGGCGATCGTGGCAGCAAATTCCTGTTCGCGAACGACTCGCTCTGCGCGATCCAGAACCTGGCCAGGGCGGAGAAAATACACGGCATCGTTGCCCTGTATACGCAGGCTGGTTACCGGGCCGGACTGGACCAGTGAGTAGCCAACCGGCAGGTCGCGCTCATCAAATGCAGTGCCGTTTAACCAAACTGTGTGGCTTCCGTCGGCGTGTCGCAGACTACCTCCCATGTGCAGAGTCACATTCGCTACTGCTTCTTGTGTTGATGCCGTCTGAGACTCAAGACGAGCCAACTCATCCAGCGCCATCTGTGTGAGAAGCTCCGTCCGTGCTTCATCAAGGGCGGTACGCTGCTCCGGTGTGCTGAAAAAACGCCCCAGTGTTGTTGATTGCGCGTGAGCTGTGGGTGCCAGCAGGGCAACGATCAGGATCAAAGTCAGGGCTGCATACAACCGGATAGCCATTACATGACTCCTGCCAGTTCGTCACTGGTCGGTTCCAGGTCGACCGTATACCAATTGAAGTTGCAGTCGAGCCGGACATTTTCGGCAACCTGTGAGAACCTGTCGCCGGGGCTTTGTTCCAGCAGGGTGCAGCGTACAGGCTGCATCAGGCCCTCAATTCTGTTCAGTGATTCGATCAGTCGAGTCAGTTCCCCTTCATGCAGGAGGTTGACCTGCATTGTGATGCTGGAGCTGTGCAGGCTCAGTGGTGCACCCGGCAATGGGTCTTCGGGGTCGTATTGCAGCGGTGTGATGGTCTGGCCACCAATTTCGACAGTGATCGGAAACATCTCCAGCTCGGTACGTAGCTCGGCAATCTGCTCCAGGAAATCAAGCCGGTCCTCGTCGTCCATAAAGCCGGAGTCCTCCGAGAACCGGTAGCGATCGATGTAACGGACGATAGTTGCTTCTTCCTGGGAGATCTGCTGAATCGAGTTTCTGACACGCTCGAGGTTGTCCTGTGCCGCGTTGCGAGAAGCCGTTGACTGCATCTCGAATCGTTGCGCAAAGATGTATGCCGATACCGCAATGAGGACACAAAGCACTGCGATTATCGCGGGAACGCGCAGCAGCCGTAAGTCGTCTCCCCCAATTGGCAGTTCAAGCTTCATGGCGCAAGGCTCCGGGAAAGATGAAGAACAAATTGTGTTGTCAATGTGCCGCCGTCAAGGCGCGTGCGCACGTTGGCTTCCGGGCGATCGTCCAGCGGCATCTGAATTGGCTCAACGTCGAACCGGGTCGTTGTCGTCAGTGCATCGATAAACTGGATGACCTGCTGCTGTGCGAGTTGATAACTGGTGGTGTTCTCGACAACTCCTGAAAGCACCACATTCAGCACGGTATCGTTGGCAACGACGGCGTCCACCAGCTGTGCCTGATTGGATGATTGCTGGCCAGCCAGCCTGGCCGCTTCTGCTGCCTGCTGCCGCTCTTCTGTCATGTCCAGAACCCAGTCAAATCGTGTCAGGCGAATGCCAGGCAGCCCCTGCAGCGCACTGCTGATGGCAATCATTGTCTGGGACGGATCTATGCGCTGCCTGGAGATGGTGTCGTAGGTTTCAACAACAACGGCCATGGTATTGGAAGGGATCGGTGTTTCTGGAAAGCCAAGACGCAACCGCTCATAGTCCCGCAATAATGGCTGCACCTGAACCTCCAGCGCATTGGCTCGGTCTACATAATCAAGGCCTCGCAATACCATGGGTGCGGCCATGGCGGAGGCCGCAGTCAGTGCCAGCAGCCCCGTCGCATAGAGTGCGATGCGTGCCTGCCGGATATGGAAGTAGCGTCGCAGGTCAAACGGCGCATAAAGGTTTCTGAGACGACGCTTGCGCAGTACCAGCGCCAGCGACTGCAGCACCATACTGCTGGCATCAGGCACTGGACCTTCTCCGATCTCGACAAGCGACAGACGCAGCTCATCAATTGGTGCCAGCTGGTCCAGATCAAGAATTTCGCCGTTATCGAAAATACGCACTTCAATGGCGCGGTCGTAGGGCACCAGCTTGATGCGTTCGAGATACTTTCTGCTTTGTAATACCTGATCCTGAATACGGCTTGCTTCCACGGCCTCTCGTGATTGACCCCAGGGGGACAGTCGGCTCAGCATGACCTTGCCGTTCTTCAGGTAGGTCTGGCGTATGCCTGAGGTGGACTCCACGTTGACCAGCATCAGGTGTTCCTCACGGAACTTCATGACATTGGCATAATGCTGCAACAGATAGGCCGGCGTGGAGATTCCCTTGATTGGGACCTTCGATCGCAGCATGATGTCCGTCCATGGCTGGATCATCTCCTGACGGGACAGTGCGCTGAACAGTACATTGTCGTCCCGACGGCCGGTTTTTTCTCGACCTATCACAGAAGCCACCCGGTACTGGGTGCCGCGGAACTGAACTTTCAATTTTCTTTTTAACAGTTCTTTGCGGTCGATACCGTTGACGTGCGCAATAGTGTCGTGTCGGAAATCTTCCTCAATGCAGTCGACGATGATAAAAAACGGCGTCGACGCGTCTTCAGCGATCTCCCCGGCAAAGTTCTCGTAACCATTGAAGTCGGCAGTGTAACTGGTTCGGTGGCGCAGACGGGATCCGGTCCAGACATAGAACTCGGAGTGCGAAGCACGTATCAGCAGTATTCTCAATTCAGTTCGTTCGAGCATGATTACTGATCCACCCCCCTTATATCTGCACCGAGCTGATCGTGTTGTAGATCGGGCCTAGCACCGACATCATGACCCAGCCCAGCAGCAGCCCTAGAATTGCTGTCATCACTGGTGCAATCAGGGCCTGGACCTTTTCGATGGAGTCTTTGATGTCGCGGTCGAAAAAGTAGCTGACGTTCAACAGGGACTTGTCCAGTTCGCCGGTGGTTTCGCCAACCTTCATCATGCGGACAACCAGCGGCGGGAAAAGCTCCGTATCGCGGAAACTGTCGGCAATCGAGTCACCATCCTGGATGGCGTCATGTGCCTGCATAATGGCGCGCTTGATGACGAGGTTGTCAATAATGCTCTCAGCGATCTCAAGGCATCGCAGAACCGGGATGCCTGCCGCATACATCATGGCGAAGAAGTTTGTGAAGCGTGCCAGCAGAATTTTGGTCAGCACTGAGCCGATCTTCGGAAACACCAGTTTCAGGCGGTCAAACTGATACCGCGCAGCCTCGTTTTTTTCGATAAGCATCTTGATAGCAAAAACAATAATGGGGGGCGCAATTACGCAGACATACCAGTAGTTCACCATGAAGTTTGAAACAGCAATCAGCGCGCGGGTATGGCCTGGCAGTTCTTCGCCCATTGATTCGATAAACCCGACAAGCTGCGGCACCAGGAATACCATCAGAAAGATGGTCACACCCAGGACTGTGGTGGCGACGATCATGGGTGTCATCAGCAGTTTCTTGGTCGACTTCTGCAATTCATCCTGCCATTTGATGGTCTCGACCAGCGAGTTGAAAATTTTGGCCAGTTCGCCGCTGAGTTCGCCGGCCCGAATCAGGTTGACGAACAGCGTGTCGAATATTTTGGGATGTTCTTCAAGGGCATCGGAAAGGTTTTTGCCGCCTTCGATTTCATCCACCAGGTTGGCTATGACTTCCTTGAACCGGGGGTGGTCAACGCTGTCGCGCAAATCAACCAGACCCTCCAGCAACGGCACACCCGCTCGGGTCAGTTGTTCCATGTGGAAGCAGAAGTTGATCAGGTCCGCTTTCTCGACCTTTTTTTGCCCGACACTGGCTCGACGCTCTTCGGTTTCCGAACAGCGAATCAGATCCAGGTTCATGCGGCCCAGCCGTTGTTCCAGATCGATGTCGTTGGCGGCATCCAGGTTGCCCTGGCGGATTCGACCGTTTTTGTTCATGGCGCGATAACGATATAAAGGCATCGTGTTTATCCTCCCAGCCGGCTGGTCAGGTCCAGCACCCGAGAGATTTCCTCTAGACTGGTGGTGCCGTCCAGCACGCGTCGACAGCCGTCTTCAACTATGGGCCTGAATCCGCCTGACTTGGCCAGGTTCAGCATCTCCCGCATACTGGCACGGCGAGCAATAAGCTCGTCCATATCGGATGAGACTTTTAAAATTTCGATGACCGATGTACGCCCACGGTATCCCTGGAACTCACAGGATGGGCACCCTTTGGCGCGATAGATGGTAGGCGCGGGACGATCTGCCGGAATGGCCAGAAGCTGCCGCTCCAGATCAGCCGGTTGATAGGCTTCCTTGCAGGTTGGGCATAGACGCCGCACCAGGCGCTGGGCCACCACGCCGATCAGATTGCCCGCGATGACGTCTGGCAGGATGCCGATATCGAGCAATCGTGGAATGGAGCCGATCGCAGAATTGGTATGCAGGGTTGAGAACACCTGGTGGCCTGTCATCGCAGCTCTGAATGCCATTTCCGCTGTGATGTGGTCACGTATCTCGCCCACCAGAATGACATCAGGGTCCTGACGCATCATGGAACGGATGCCTTCACCGAATCCCATCTTGACCGATTCATTAACCGATGACTGGCGGATCATGGCCATGGGATATTCCACGGGATCCTCCATGGTCATGATGTTTACTTCTTCGGTGTTGATGTGGTTGAGAATTGAGTAGAGGGTGGTTGTCTTACCGCTACCGGTTGGACCGGTCACCAGAATGATACCCTCGGGGCGTGCCAGCATCAGACGCAGCAGCGACAGGTTGTCGTCGCTGAGCCCCAGTTTTTCCATTTCCACGATGCCTTTTTTACGGTCCAGAATACGCAGCACGAAGTTCTCGCCCCAGGTGGTGGGCTGCGAGGCGGAACGAAAATCAATCTGGCGACCGACCAGTGACATTGAGATACGACCGTCCTGCGGCGCGCGGGACTCGGCGATATTCATGTTGCTGATGACTTTCAGGCGTACCGCCATCGCAGGCCAGTAGCTCTTGTGCAGGCTGCGGACCTGTCTTAATACGCCATCGATACGATAACGAATGCGCAGGAAGGCTTCTTCAGGTTCAAAGTGAATGTCCGAAGCCTCGCGCTGCACTGCATCTGCCAGCAGGGCATTTATCAGACGAACCATCGGATGGCTGTAGGCGTCTTCACTCAACTGCAGGCTGTCAATGTCGAGTTCGCCGGTTTCGATTTCCTGCAGAATGCCGTCTATGGAAAGTTCAAACCCGTAGAACTGTTCAATGATCCGCATGATGTCGGATTCACTGGCCAGCACGGGAGTGATGGACAGGTCACTGCCGTTGATCGCCATGATCTGGTCAAGCGCGACGATGTTGTAGGTGTCGGCCATTGCCAGGGTCAGGTGTCTTCTGGTTTTGTCGAACGACAGAGGCAGGACGGTGAAACGTCTGGCCAGGTCCTGGGGAACTATTTTTATTGATTCGGCATCAAGTACTGCGCCGGCAAGTTCGACGGTGCGCTGACCGGTATTTTCACTCAAGGCCTCGCGCACGATGCTGTCGGTGACAAAGCCGAGATCAATCAGTACCGCGCCGAGAGGTTTGTTGGTCGTCTTGAGCTCGTAAAGACCAATACGCAGCTGGTCCTGTGTGATCACGCCTTTGTCGAGCAGTACCTGGCCTAGTTTTCTTTTGGGGGCGGCGTTATTCACGGCTGAATTTCCTCCAGCGCCTGCAGCCGCTGATTCAGCACGCTCAGGTCGAAACCGGGCGTGCTGAACTGCGCCAACGCCTGGGCTTCACGATAAAAACTCAGCGCCGCCAGGGGCTGACTGATGCGCTCCAGCGCAACCGCGAGGCTGAATGCGTAATCCGGACTGACCGGTGCTCCACCCTGGGTTCGAGCCACCAGCAGAGCGTCATAAAAGGCTTCCTGCGCCTCACGCCATCGCTGCTGCTCGGCGTACAGCGTCCCGAGTGAGTAGCTGATGCCGGCAATATCGGGATGGTCGTTGCGCAAGGATTTCAGTTCCGATTCCCTTTGTATCGGGTCGGTATAGGCCGTGGTGTCCAGCAGACCGTTGCGGGCCAGGGGATCACGCGGGTTTATCACCAGCAGGCGAGCATAGGTCTGGCGGGCCAGCTGAATGTCGTTGACCTGCATGGCCGATGCGGCAAGTCCGAGAAGTGCATCACGGTTGTCCGGATCGCGTGTCAGATAGTCACGATAGTAATCCCGGGCGGATGCGAAATTGCCCTGTTGATAGGCGGACCATGCCGCCATCATTTGCATGTCCGGATTGCGGATGCTTGTTGAACGACTGATCTGAACGGGTGACTCGGGTCCGCTGCGCACTTGAGTTACGGCAGCGTCGACGGCAGTATCGGCAAGGGCGAGCTCGCTGTCCGGAATACCCTCAGTTGCTGCTGGCTCTTCAGCCTCAGTCTCTGCGGCAATCTCCGGTGTTACGGCTTCGGTTGGTGTTTCTCTTGCTGTAGGCGGAGGCATCGGTTGAGTGATCAGTGGCTCAGTCGCGACAGGAGCGGCCGATGTATCGGTGATCGTATTAACTGTGGGCTCTGCTTCGGGTGCCGAGACGCTGGCGACAGTCTCTGCAGCAGTTTCCTCCATGGCTACCGGTTCACCGGCAACTGAACCTGGCATTGAGGTGTCTAGTGGCGCTGCCACATAGTATTGATTGCCGCCACCAAACAGATCCAGCTGAGCACTCAGCCAAATGACAAGCAGGCTCAAGGGCAATAACGAAGCCCCTGCCAGCAGCATATATCGGCGCGCGGGAGATGATTTGCCGCGAGTCTTGGCTGTAAATACAGAGCGGACTGAGGCCTTGTCCTGATTTCGGGCGCGGCTTAGCACCGATTCGATAGCCCGGCTGTCGTTCTCGGTCGTGGCGGCAGTGTCTGCCTTTACGGCCGCTGCGGCCGGCTTCTTTACCGCAGAATCGGGTGGCGTTTCAACCGCTGTTTCAGGGTTTGGCGCGGTATCCGTCACATCGTCTTCTGAGAGATCAAAGTCGGATTTTTCATCTATCTTTGGAACTGCGACATTCGGCTCTTCGAGTGACCATTCATAGGACGAAGCATCGTCCAGCAAATCATCATCAAGGCTGTCTGGCGCGGATTCTGATTGGCTGGTCGGCACTGGTTCAGCAGTTTTTTCTTCAAAAGGTGCAGCGGCTGGCTCGTCTGACACCTCGGGCATTTCGTTTACTGTCAAGTCGGGCTCATGAGGTTCATCCGACCAACGGAAGGCCAGCGGCTCATCAAGCGATGGGGAATTGTCAGTATGAGCAGGCTTCTGGGCAGTGTTTTTATCCAGCTCAGGCTCAGGATCCGCCAGCTGCACTTTGGGGACTTCAATATCCTTTGCAACGCTATCGGCCGCCATGGGCGGGGGCGCGAAGGCGGGCGCATCGTCTTCTGCCTTGAGCTTGATCTCGGGGGACGATGGTGTCTGCTCGGCTGAAGCACGGCGCTTAGCTTCTTCAGCCTTGCGTAGCGCCTCCATTAATAGGCTCATTGTGCGCGGACCTGCTGCTAGCGACGCCGTGCCGAGGAAGGCACAGGCAGATTGCTGAAAAAGTCGCTGATCTCCAGACCATTCTCTGGCAGGTACTCCTGGTAGTTCTCCAGATCGCCATCCAGCGATGGCTGGCGAACAACAACTGGTCTGATGAATACGATCAATTCGGTTTTGCGTCCCTGGTCCTGCCGGTAGCTGAACAGGTTTCTGAGCAGGGGCAAGCGGGACGCGACCGGCAGACCGGCAGTAGTGGACTCCAGGGAGTCCTGCATCAAACCGCCCAGAACCGCGATCTGGCCACTGTAGACTTTGAGAATGGACTCGATTTCGCGTATCTGTATCTCTGGTACAAAATTGGTGACACCAGCCTGGGCCAGGGCGGGGTTGGGGTCACTGACAAAACGGACAATCCGCGAAATGGTCGGCCGCACGTTAAGTGTGACCTGGTCATTTTCGCCAATCTGCGGTGTCACACTCATCACAAATCCCACCGGGACCGTGTTCACTGTGCTGGTATAGACGGCTGGAGTTGCCGGCGATACAGTCGTAGCAGGTGTTCCCGGTTCCACTTCGATAGTGAAATAGACGCGATTGTCGACCACCCGCAACATGGCAGCCTGGTTGTTCAGGGCCATAATCTTTGGGCTGGAGAGCACGCGCGATTCCCCGAACGTTGACAGCATACGGATTGTGGCTGCGATAGCGTCTGGGCCGCTGCTGCGATCGATTGTCAGTAACGCCGCTGGTGGCGTGTTCAGATTTATGCCTGTGACACTCTGCACAAAGTCCAGTTGTCCGCCATCACGGCTGATGACCGTCCAGTCCACACCTGACTGATTGTCGTCATTCAGTGTCACCTCCACGACCGTCGCTTCAATCAGCACCTGCGTCAATGACCTGTTTCGAACCAGGTCGATAAAGGCGGCGATATCTTCATGCTGTCGTGCAGAGGCATACACGGAGACGAGGCCTGATTCCGGGTTTACCGTGACGCTTGTCTGCATGTTTGGTGTGTTCGCTTGAGTGCCCGCAGGCTGGCCCGGTTCGGCGGGTGCCGGCTGATTGTTACCTGCTGGTGTTGTGCCATCCAGCAGGCTGCGGATATTCGCTTCCAGGGTGCCCCAGAAGTCGTTGCTGGAACTCTGGTTGATGGATGCTGTTGAATTGTTGGAGCCGCCAGCCGCGCCACCTCCGGCACCACCGACCTGAACCAGCGACGTGGCAACCGACAGCCCGGTATTGGCCTCCCGCGTGACGTTCACGTAATCGATTCGATACGTGCGCAGAAATGGTGTGTCAGGCTCTATCACCAGGGTATTGTCGGCATCCATGCGCCATCTGAAACTGACCTGTCGGTTGATACGGTCGATGATCTGCGTCAGCGTCTGATCAACCGCATTGATGCTGACGTTGCCCGTTACCTGCGGGTGGATGTCGATGTTGATACCAATGTCGCGCGAGATACGAAACATCAATTCCCGCACGGGTGTGTCCTGCACAATAACGGTAAACAGCTCCGGTGCCGGCTGTGCGACCGGCGATGCCAATGCAGGTCGCGGACGCACTACTTCTGGTATGTCATTGTTTGCCACAGTTGCTGCGGGCGGCTCAATATGACGTCCTTCGCTGGGCCGCTCCGGCAGGGATGAACTGCATCCACTGAGCAACACTGCACTCAGTGTCAACCGTGTCAGGGGATGTGTGAGTAAGCTCATAGTCTGGTTTCTCATCAGAGGCATTCAAGTCGGTTGACGTTCTGCACAAACGGCACGTTGACGGTGAACGCTGACGGCAGGGTTGAAATATTTGATCGGGCAGCATCGACAGTGTCGAAGCTGCCGTAAATGACGCGCCACATGGGGCCACCCGCACCAGGCACCAGGCAGGTAAAGGTAAGATCTATCAGGCCAGCGCGCTGCATGGTTCGCAGCGCATCTGACAGATAATCTGTTTCATGTTCGCCGACCGACAGGATCTGCAGGGCAAACGAGCCACGATCCTCACCATAAAACCAGTCAATGAATGCCTCGCGGCGCTCTGCGACAATCGCTGGCCAGGGGTCAGGTTCCGGCAGCGAGGTGGTCTCGTCGCTGGCAGTGGCCGCCAGCGCAGTCACTGCTTCTGAGGGAGCTTCGAGCTCTGCAACGGCTTCGCTCTGTGCGAGCGGCTCGATGTCCGCTACAGCTTCACTTTGCACAGCAGCTTGTGGCTCTGCGGCGGTAGCTGCCGTGACCAGCGCCAGGTCAACAGATGGCTCCGCAACTGTCGCAGCAACTGGCTCACTTACTGCGGTGACTTCCGCCGCCTGCTGCATTTCGTAAAGCAGATAGGCCTGCCAGCTCGCGACAACACTCAGGGCAATTACCGCTGTCACCAGCGCGGTGCGCCAGAATCGGCGGGGCGCCGACTCCCGGTAGTCGGAGTCCTTGATGGCAGCTTTGACGTGAGAGACCTTGACGGCCGTTTGCAACTGATTGCGCAAGGATCGCGGCCGATTCGTCGTCGCGGAGTCTCCATATGCAGCCAGCATGGATTTGTCGGCGAGTATGTTGATGCGTCGGGTCAATCCGCCGGAGGCTCGCGCTATTAGCTTCTCTGCCTTCTTGCTGAAAACCTGCGGAACCGGGCAGCCGGCCGCCTGCAGTCGGTGCTTTATGTACTCCGACACTTCGTCGGGCTTTAAAGGGTCAAGATAAAAACTGTGCGTGATACGCTCGCGCAGTTGACGGATATTCTTGTTCTGCAGATTTTTGTCCAGCTCTGGCTGGCCAAACAGAATAATCTGCATCAGCTTGTGCTGGTGCGTTTCCAGGTTGCTGAACAGACGGATCTCTTCCAGCGTCTCCAGCGGCATGCTTTGGGCTTCTTCAATGATAACCAGTACAGTCCGGTTGGCGCCGTGCTGTTCGAGCAGGTATTCCTGAAGTTTTTGCATCAGGACCAGGCGCGGGGTTTCCTGGGTGACTGGCAGGTTCAGCTCAAACGCGACCGCATAGAGGATTTCGTGCGGTGTCAGTTTGGGGTTGGCCAGGTAAACAACAGTGACGCTGGCGGGCAGACGCTCTTCCAGCATCCGGCACAGCATGGTCTTGCCACTGCCGACTTCGCCAACGACTTTGAGGATGCCTTCGCCGGATTGCACAGCATAAAGCAGGGCTTCGAGAATGACGCCCCGGCCGTTTTCGCCACCGTTGTAAAAAAGAGCAGGATCCGGTGTTATGCGAAACGGATGTCTGTCGAGCGAGTAATAGTCAAGGTACAAATCGGCATTCCTGATAATGCGGTCACTCTGACCTCAAATTCCCGCTTAGATGAGGGCTACCTTATTATCCTACCTGTTGCAGGTGCGCGTCATATGTTCAGAGGGTCAAAATAGGGCTGAATTGCAGTCCCTCAGGGCTGCAGTCGGAAAGTTACATTGGCAATGATTGCACGCGCGTTGGTGGTGCTGCCGATGACTGTTGCTCGCTGCAATGTGGCGGTCAGCTGTACCGAACTGCTACTGCGGACGATATCAGTCACCTCAACTGATTGCGGGTTTGGCATTTCGTCTTTGAGTAACCGCGTGACCAGTTCAACCAGGGCCGCATCTTCTAGCTGAGAGCTCGTCAACGTTTCCGTTAATTGCTGGTCAAACTGTCGTGCCTGAACTGCCAGACCGCCAATGGAAACCGCTTCGGCACCGCTAATGAGAATCATGTACTGATTTTCATCGCTTGTCTGGGCCTGCTGTAGTTCTGATGTTACAGACTGAAGACTTCCGGCGTAAAAATCGCTTGTCCCAAAATCGCCGCCCCGGATAAAGACTTCGGAGTCAATAACACTCAATGTGACGGAGGTGCCTGCATAGAAGCGTGACAGAATACCTGCAACCTCAATGGTAGACGAACTACTGTCGGCCACGAAGAGTGCCGGGTAAACCTGCTCTGCCAGATCGAACAGCACTTCGGCGCTGGCGCGCTGAGTGGCAGTGACGGAGCCTGGCTGGCAGTACTCTGAGCTGTTGATCCGGTTGCCGGTGAGCACGCCCAGGCTGTTACCTCGCGAATTGCCCAGCGCAATGATCATTTCTCCCGTTTCTGCGTCCTGCGACAGAGCGGCCGTCATTCCATTGTTGCTCTCACGCCACGCGGCCAAAGCCTGAGTCGTGGCACTGGCATCCAGTTGTGTATCATCAAGACACAATCTGCCGCCGGCGCCGACTGTCACTCTTACCAGGCTGCCATTGCTATAGGGCGAAAACGGATTGGCGCCACTGACCAGCATCTCGTAGGTGCCGGCGTAAGTCTGGTAGACGGATGGGGGCTGCGGAAGGTTGTCAACTGCAGCTGTCAGTTCGGCTATCAATGCCGCACGTCTGCCAACGTAGTAGTCGACAGCGCCAAATTCGCCGCCGCGCACAAATACATCGCTACCGACCACGGAAACGGTGACACCACTACCCGGGTAGCGCCGAACATATGCTCCACTGGCAGTGCTTTCCTGGTAGGGAGTCTGGCGGGGGAAAAGGTCCGGATAGAATTGTTCCGCGAGCGTTATCAGATTGCCGGATACGGCCTTGTCCGACGTGGAGGGCGGTGCGTCGTAGCAACTACTTGTGTTATTCACTCGCTGGCCGGTCAGGGTTCCCAGGTTGCCTCCCTGGCTGGTAGTCAGACGGAAACTCAGGTCTTCCGTTATGCCTGCCACTGACAGATGGAGTTGCAGTCCGGCGCTGCTGTTGATCCAGAGAACCTCGTCGGGCGTTGATCGTGGGGAGTCAGGATTGGTAAAGACAACATTGTCCAGGCAAACGGTGCCATCGGATTCGATGCCGAAGCGGACAATACTGCCATTGGGAATAACTGACAGTGAGTGACTGCCGCTGAGTGTCATTTCATAGGTGCCGGTCAGCGAGCTGTCGGGTGTGTATGACTCGCGTTGCGCCAGGATATCCGCTATCACTGTCTCGAGATTGCCGACTGCTGTTCCGCTGAACGACACGCTGCCCTCGCCTGAATAGACAATACCATCGCGGACCGCAAGAAACACATTGGTACCAGGGTAGTAGCGATAGTAATAGTCCTCATTGCGACGCGTGACAATCAGCGGGCCAGGCATCAGGTCTGGATAATATTGCTCAGCCAGCTCGAACAGCTCATCTATGGTTTCGGTGTCGGCATCATCAGGGAAGGCGGCCTGGCAGTATTCGCTGAACGAGATCCGGTCGCCCTGCAGTTCGCCGGCGTAGCTGCCGCCTGATGACTGCACCGTAAGTAGTGCTTCGGCCAGGTCGTCGATATCATCTGGCAGGCTGAAGCGACGATTGTTGGCGGTATCGATCCAGACCGGGTTGGTCGTATTGTTGTTCAGGTACAGTGGTGGGCTCAGTTGCGTGCCATCGCTAAGACATAACTGTCCATTGCTTCGTATCACATAGGTGACTGACGTGCCGTCCGGAATGGGCGAAAACGGCTGCGTGTCAGACATCTCGGCTTCATAGGTACCGATATGTTCCGAGTCAATTGTCGCTGGACGCGCAATATTGTTAATGCCACCTCCCGCGGAAAGGCTGCTGTAGCTGCCGACATTGATATAGGTGTCGCCATAGCTGCCGCCGCGCGCGTAGATCTGTCCGTCCCGGTACGCCAGATAAATGCCTGTTGAGTCGTAGTACCGATAAGTATAACCATCAGACTGCTGGTTAAAAATAAACAGCCCGGCAGGAAACAGCGCGGGGAAAGCGGTTTGTGCGGAGCTGAAGAAGCTGGTCAGCTGGGCGCTGGTAGGTTCGGTGTCAAGCTGGCCGCAGGTTCCAGTGCCAGCGGCAAAACTGACGAATTCGAATTCACCATATAGTGTCCCGGCTGCGCTGAAAAACTCGATCCTGTCAAAAACATAGTCTTCATCATCGGGATCTGGATCGTTGTCAGTGATGTTCAGATCGAAGCGAACATCTGACAGTGAGTTGGCCCAGCGAACAACAAGCGATGGTGTCAGAATCGACGAGGGGCTGGAAAGCGTGACACCGTCAACACACAGGCGTTGATTCTGACCGATGACAAAAGTGGATTGCGTCCCATTCGTAACTGGCGTTGAATCCGGAGCATCGGCATCGATTGTGAAACGGAGTGTATAAGTTCCTTCCAGAGGATCAAGCAGATCATCAATGGACTGTCCAAGAACAGTCGTCGATGCCGTTAGCGACAATAAGGTGGCGCAGGCAAAGCTGCTCAGAAACGGAAGCCCAGCACGAAACATGGTGATTGTCGCCGGAAAATTAATATGCCCGACAGGCTCTGGTCGGACGGACCGGGCTAATGTAACCGGTAATGCCTGTTACTGTCGAGCAGCAGGCATGGCTGAACGGAAGCGTCTTGTCCCCCCGATCAGGGGGTAGGATTCGGGATTCCAGCTGGTTGGTTTGCCCATGGAAGACCGGGGCAAAGCTGTGCCAACGACGATTGATGCCGGTGCTGGTGTGTTGCCCAGTTGTCTGCTCATCCATTTGCTGAAGTGCTGACTCCAGATGGCGATATCCGCCGGTTGTTGCTTTAGCGCAAGGAATACATGCAGTTGACACTGCGATTCGGCGCCGTTTGTCACAATCCGCGCCTCGCCAACGTCCTGATGTTGTTCCAGGCTTTTGGCAACCGATGGCAGATGAATGTTGTGACCATTAATCTTCACCGTGTCATCACGTCGCCCGAGAAGCCTGATAGTGTCAGGGCCGCTTGAGCGGATGTCGTCCTGCAGCAGAACGTGCATATCTGATTGTCGGTGCTGCAGGTGCCAGCCATCTGCTGTCTCGGCAATTTGCCAGTACGGCAGCAGATGATAATCATCGCCATCTTCCATGCGATAGGCTATTCCTGCCGTTTCTGTGCTGCCGTACACTTCGATCAGCCGCGCCTTTGGATAGCCTTGCCGGATTGTCCGGGCGTCGGCCTCTGCCAGCTTTCCTGCAGAGCTGATACCGATAAAACGATCGGGGAGTGTTAACCCCAGCTCCAGGATCAGGTGCCAGGTGTCAGGCGTACAGACTATCAGGTCATTGTTGCGGAGATTTTTGACCCAGCTAACCGGTAGTGTGGTCAGGGGATCTATGTGGTTCACTGGGATGGACAGCCTGGCGGGCAGCAGCTGGGTCCAGATAAAGCCGTAGATATGATGCGACGGAACCGTTGCCACCAGTCTCTCCGGCGCCAGGTCACTTCGCTTTAGCAGGCTTGCAAACGCCTCGCATTCATTTAGCAGATGTTGAATATGGTGACTGCTCATGGTGGGTGAACCCATCGACCCAGATGAGTAGAAACCAATATGCGAGTCATCGGCCTGCAGGCTGCGTCGCATGACTTCCAGCCAGCCCTGGAAGGATCGCCGGGCCAGCAGCAGGTCGGACAGACCGGTGCGGTCCAGTCCGAGGCTGCCAGCGGCACGGCTCGCCATGCTGATCATATCCAGTGAATTCATGGCGAATGAGCGCGGATCGTCCAGCAGGCTGGCGGAATCAAACTCTGGATCTGCCAGCAACTCAGACAGCCCGCGGCGCTGCAACACATCGCGCAGGAAATCCCGCAGCCAGCGTTGCAGCCCATCGCTGTCAGCGTTGGCGCCGCAGCCCGGGGAAGTGCGCCACCATGCTGTCACGGTCAGAGACGTTTAACGAAGATCCAGAAGCTGCCACCAACCAGAGCGGGTTTCATATGAACTTTTACTTTGGTGGGTGTCATCTGATAGTCAAAGGTGTATTCCAGCATCACGCTGCTGTGGTCTTTGACGACCTTGTCGAATGCACCTTTGAATTTTGGCGTGTTGGTACAGGGCGCAACGTCGGTAAAGAAATTTTTACCGATTACCTGAGCTGGCGTGCGTCCAGTGATAGCGCCTTCGGTCTGATTGTACTGAATGATTTTACCTGTACTGTCCAGCTGGATGGCACCAAACGCAAGGCCATCAATTTCGCTGCTGCTCATTTTGGCGAGTTTGTTTTCCAGGTCATTGGCGCCAAAATCGATTATTTCCAGAGACATACTACTTACCTTCTGTGTGTTGTTGATTGGCTTAGTACGCACTGGGGTGGGTGGGCAGATCACCGGTGTACATTGTTTTACATTGGAGAGCGGGTTTTCACAGTCGAATGCCCAGTGGCGCGATGCCTGCACCGGCTGGTTGGTGGATCAGGGAGATCAGGAACCTTCAGGGTGAGGTTTCGGCTGTTGGCTGCTCTGCAGACCCGATAGGCTCTTCGCGCCTTAGACGGACTGAGCCAGGGTTGCGGCGTGCGTAGGCAATCATCCAGCGCAGGGCCATCAGTTCAGCCTGCTCAATAGACTCCGGGTCCATTTGCTCGCGCAGCTGTGTCAGGTAGCGGGGGGCCTGCTCATTGCCAAACCGGTAGGAGATTTCGTACCACATATGCCCGATGGTCAGATTCTGTTCCAATCCCAGGCCATCGGCATAAATGCGTCCCAGGAAAAGTTGTGCCAGCGAGTCGCCACGGTGGGCGGCTTCATTGAACCAGGTGTGTGCCTGTTCATAGTCGCGCGGCAATTGCTCATTATTGCCGGAGGAGTACAGCATGCCCAGTTGTGTCTGCGCATCGCGCATGCCCTGTTCGGCAGCCATGGCAAACAGGTCGCGGGCTTTGAGAACGTCGCGTTCCACCCCCTGACCTGCTGAATACATCATGGCCGCATTGTACTGCGCATCGGCACTGCCGTTTTCTGCTGCCATTTCAAACCAGGTCAGTGCCACGATCGGGCTTGCCTCGGTTCCCATACCAGACAGGTGCATGACGCCCAGATTGTATTGTGCGTCGCGATGGCCCTGACGGGCTGCTTCCTGGTACCAGCGGATGGCTGCCTCGTAGTCGCGCGGTCTGCCCTGGCCGTAGAAGTTCATGGTGCCGACAGCGTACTGGCCGTCCGCGCTACCTTGTTCCGCAGCCTGGCGGTACCAGTAGTAGGCTTCGCGATAGTCCTGGGGTATGCCTTCGCCACGATCGTACATCAGTCCCAGATTGAACTGCGCCTGCACAATGCCCTGCTGGGCGGCCAGTGCGTATAGCTGCATGGCGCGTTCGTGATCAACCTGGGTGCCGATCCCCTGATGATACATCAGGCCCAGATTGAACTGCGCCAGAGCGTGACCAATCATCGCGCCTTCTGTGAAGTTCTCGATGGCGGTGTCGTATTCTTCATCCTGAAAGGCCTGAAGTCCGACATTAACATCGTAGGATTGAGCGTGAGCGCCGAGGCTGGCGCTGGCAAGGAGCAGAGATATGGCTAGAAGGATGATTCGCATATCCGTGATTGTAGCTTGAAGCCCCTCCCAGTGAAACAACTCTCCGACAAACTGGAGCCAAAATCAGCCGGCCTGCCAGTCCTGGTCGATTCTTATGAATTCCTGCCGTTTGCGCCCCTTGCCCCAGTCGATCTGTTGCTGGTCACGGATGTGCAGGGGAATGTCCGCCAGACCATTGCTGGCAAAAATCTGCTGCAGGCTCTGACGTTCTTCCTGCGTCAGCGCCCGGTCGGAGCTTACCAGTAATTCAAGGTCGAGCCCCTGGTATTGCCGGATCTGGAACTGGCGGACGGCCTCGATGCGTCCAATTTCATCGCCCAGAAACGGCATGGGTATGCGCTTGCCGGTACGCAGCTCTATCATGTGGCGTTCGCGCCCCCAAAGCTGGTCGATAACCGGCCATGCCAGCCCGCATCCGCAGGGCTCACCCCATTGCGCGAGATCCCCCAGATCATAGCGAATCAACGGCATGACGGCATTTTGCAGTGAAGTGGCCAGTACGCGACCAGGCACCCCCGGCGGGCAGGCATTGAGCTCGTCGTCGACGATTTCCAGCAGCACAGTCGGGCTGACCGCATGCAGCTTGCCGTGTGTTGGACATTCCAGGGCCAGCCAGCCAAGCTCCTCGCAGGAATAGCGGTCGATTATCGGGGCGGCAAAGGCCTGCTGACAAAGCGCACGATCACGTGGGCTGATGCGCTCCCAGTGGGATAAAACCTGTTTAAGCGGGAGTGTGATGCCGCGTTGCAGCGCTCTGTCGGCAAGCTCTCCGGCCAGATTGGGGCTGCATTTCAGGTAGTCGGGCTGAAAAGACTGCAGCCAGTCCAGATGGCCGTCCAGGGAATCCTGCTCCGCGGCGCGTACTTCGCTTTCCCCGTGATATCCCAGTGCTGCGTGCATATTGCCCCAGGACTTTTGTCTGGCCGGTTTCATGCCTGTGCCGAGAACTGCAAAACGACGATTCGGGTCGCGTTGATGCCACTGAGTCTCCAGCCAGGAGATGGCTGAGTAAAGTGGCTGATAACGGCTGATATCTTTTTCAACGCGCACCGGCGTTCCCGTTGAGCCGGAGCTTTGGGCTATTTTGATCTGCCGGGTCGGCATGTCTGGCCAGTGCGCGCGAAACTGCGCCGCGTCTACCTGCAGTTCATCCCGGCTTAGCGCGGGTAGCCGACTGAGGATATCCATCGCGTTTCCTGAGGGGCTGAATGCAGCCTGTTCCAGACGCTGGCGCCAGGCTGGCGAATAGCGATGCGCGTGCACTAATACGGCCATAAGCTGTTGCTGCTGGGCTGCACTGATTGCCGAGGTGCTGGCTGATTGCCAGTGTTGCAGTTGCTCAACCAGATTCAGGATCTGGGTAACCGCGGGATGATAAAAGCGAATGGGCTGCAGCATGACAGGTGATTAAATCATTCTCCCTGTAGCTGAAGAAATTTGGTCGGAGTGAGAGGATTTGAACCTCCGACCCCCGCCTCCCGAAGACGGTGCTCTACCAGGCTGAGCTACACTCCGATGGGTCACGCAATCAGGTACAGGCTTTTGCACCTGACCGGGGCGCATAATATGTCAGAATCGTTGTCGTTTTCCAAGAGGGTTAATGGAAAATCCCGCCGTCTGACGGCTTGTTCCCGGTCAGCGGGCTGCCGATCTATTATCAATACTGTAGGCGCCCGCACCGGCGTTGATAAGCACCAGCAGTCCGGCGGTTATGCCCATGTTTTTAAAAAAGTTCTGCGTTTCGTGACTGCGCTGCAGACCTTCTTCCATGGTCCAGAAATCATGCATGACCAGGCTGATGATCACCGTCATGCCGGCCAGCAGGAAGGCATAGAGTCTGACCTGGTAACCCACAAAGAAAGCAAGGGCGCCGCTGACCTGAATGATGCCCGACAGGATCAGGAAGAACGGTATAAACACCATGCCGTGAGAAGCCATGTACTCGACATGCATATCGTACTGGGTGAACTTCATCAGGCCAGGCAGCAGGAAATACACGCCCAGTATGATGCGCCCGGCTGGTGTAGCCAGCTTCTGAATGGTTTGTTGTGCGACATGCAGCATGGGCTGGCTCCTGTGCTCAATTAATATTAAGCACATCATACGCGAATAAGCTGACGTCCGATCACCGAAATACACAATTCTATCGATTACTGAGCCAGACGCTTTGATAGGGCGCCAGAGTAAGCTGCGACTGATTGAGGGTGATGGGTGTATCGCTGATCAGATCCCGCCAGTCATCGGTGTCAATCAGGTTAATGTCTGACAAAGAAATGGTCTGCTCAGTGTCTGACACATTGTTGAGTGCAAAAATACTCTGCTCGCGCTGCAGGCTTTGACGCCAGAACGCAAACACCGCATCACCCAGGTGCAGCGTGAACTGTGTGGCGTTCGGGTGGAAAGCCGGCTGTTGCTGGCGGATCTGTAACAGGTGTTTGAGCTGCTGGAGCACCTGGCTATGGTGGCTGTCCGGGTCGGCAAGGGCCGTATTCAGGGCATGCTGGGGCCAGCGGCGGCGATTGATATGGCGGTTGTGCTGTGTTCTCGCCACCCGCTCCAGATCATTGCCACTGCCTATCAGACTGTGAAAGTACAGGGCAGGAATACCTTCCAGAGCCAGCAGAATGGCATGTGCACAGACAAATCGCTGCAGGTGCCATTGATCGGGCCCCAGGTGACTGTTCGCAATGGTAAAGGAGAGAGCATCCCACAGGCTGACATTCAGTTCATAGGGGCGGCGCGTCAGACTGGACGTGGCACGCCAGGACACCAGTCCGCCAGCTCTCTCGGTGGCTGTAATAAGATCGTGTATTTCCTCATCACTCAGCAGGCCTTCTGCCGGACGCAACCCGATACCGTCATGCGAGGCAATGAAGTTAAAGTAAAAGGTTCCCATCTGTGCTGGCGGCATGCTCATCAGCCAGTTTTTAAGGTGGCGGCAGTTGCCGTTCAGCAAGGTGAACAGCAGCAGGGGTGGCAGGGAAAAATTGTAAATGCTGTGCGCTTCGTTGGCATTGCCGAAGTAGCTCAGATTCTCCCGTTTTGGAATATTGGTTTCGGTAATGATGATGGCGTCGGGGTTGGCGTTTTCGATAAGCGCACGTAGCAGGCGGACAATCTCATGTGTCTGTTCCAGGTTCAGACAGACGGTGCCAATTTCCTTCCAGATAAATGCAACGGCATCTAGCCTGAAAACACTGACCTTGTGATCCAGATACAGTCGAACAATGCGGACAAACTCCACAAGGACTTTAAGGTTGCTGAAATCAAAGTCGACCTGGTCATGACCGAAGGTGCACCAGACATGTTTGAGACCGTCAGCTGTTTCGGTCGGACGTAACAGGTCGCTGGTGCGCGGGCGAATGACCTCGCTCAGATCCAGATCCGGGCTGGCGCAGAAAAAGTAGTCCACACCGGGATCAGTGCCAGCAATAAAATTCCTGAACCAGGGGTGTTCGGAAGAACAATGATTGATGACCAGGTCGGCCATCAATCGGAAATGTGCAGCGATATCTTCTATGTCCTGCCAGGAGCCAACTGCAGTATCTACCTCTGTGTATTCCTTGACGGCGAATCCGTCATCGGAGCTCCATGGAAAAAACGGCAGAATGTGTACGCCGGTAATCGCTCCGCGCAGGTGCGTATCCAGGAAGCTGCGCAGTGCCTGCAATGGCGTATGGGGTGCCGGCGTATCCGCGTCGGGCAGCACATTGTCGGCGTAACAGATCAAATACGAGTCACGCTCGCTCCAGTGACCTGGTCGTCGCGCAGACTGGCTGGCCTCGGGTGGCAGCCGCATCTCTTCCAGCAGCTGGCGTGCCAAAGTCTCGATCGCCGCTGGCGGCAGTTCGGCGTAAATATGCGTCAGGTGATTGACGACACGCTGAAACAGATCTGTCATTTATTGAGGAACTCCTCTGTATCTGCATCCACTGCTGCCCGGATCTGTTCAAGGATGTCGGGAACGGCGCTGCATACCCGATTCCAGCTGGGGATGAAGGGGGTCTCCATGGGGTTGTCGAGAAAGTAGTCACCAGCCTGTTTGATATTCTGGGCAAACAGTTCCACTGCCTGTTCCTCCTTGTGAATGTCGAGTGTCAGACCGTTGATCAGGGCGTCGTTGCGGTAGGTCTCAACAAAATCCAGTGCGATGCGGAAGTAGGTTGCCTTCAGAGTGCGAAAGGTCTCGCTGGACAGCACCACACCATTGGTCGCCAGTTTTCTGAAGATCGCTTTGGCAATATCAACAGACATTTTTGACAGACCCGCGGCCGCATTATCGGCGGACAGATCCTGGTGTTTGTGATCGTAGATGTCGGCAATATCGACCTGGCAAATGCGATTGGTCGAATAGTTGCGATACATCTCGGACAGTATGCCGATCTCCAGTCCCCAGTCGCTGGGGATGCGCAGGTCATGCACCACATCCGTCCGAAATGAGAACTCACCCGCGAGTGGGTAGCGGAAGCTGTCGAGGTAGTCCAGATAGTCCAGGGAGCCAAATACCTTTTTTAGGGCGCGCAGCAGTGGGGTCACCATCAGGCGGCATACCCGGCCGTTGATTTTGCCGTCGGCAACACGGGCATAGTAGCCTTTGCAGAACTGATAATTGAATCCCGGATTGGCAACCGGATAAATCAGTCGGGCGAGTAATTCTCTGGAGTAGGTCAGGATGTCACAGTCATGCAGGGCGATGGCCTGGCTCTTGCGTGACGCCAGTGTGTAACCCAGGCAGTACCAGACATTGCGGCCTTTGCCCGCTTCTGTTGGCGCCAGGCCCATCTCCTGCAAACGCGCATCAATGGCGCGCAGCCTTGGGCCGTCATTCCAGAGTATGCGGTGATGCTGGGGCAGTCGGCCAAAAAACTCACCGGCATGCAGATACTGCTCTTTGTTGGCGCGGTCGAGGCCTATCACAATCTGGCTGAGGTAAGGCACTTTCTGCAGCTCGTCGATGATATTGGGCAGTGCTGGTCCCTCCAGTTCGGAGAACAGCGATGGCAGAATCAGCGTCATCGGACGCATTTTTGAAAATACCTGCAGCTCGTATTCCAGCTCTGGCAACGGCCGGCGACTGAGATTGTGGAGCGTGGTCACAACGCCGTTTTGATGAAAATCTCCCATGCTTTTATCCTCACTGTTTGTTACCTGGCTGAATCAGTTCGCTGATGCACTCCGCCCATCCGGCGGGTCCGGTCGACTGACTGATGCGTAAGTTTTTGATGTTGTTATGAGTTGGCAGTGCGTGTGCTGGAGAGCGAATCAGCACGGGGTGATCGGCGGCCTGCAGCATGGCCAGATCATTGCCGCTATCGCCCAGCGCCACGGTTTCGAATGGCTTCTGGTAGATATCCCGGTAGCAGGCCGAAAGCGCCTGCAGTGCGCGCCCCTTGTCGCTGGGTCCCAGCACATGGATAAAGCGTCCGCCCTGAAGCAGCGTCAGGCCCAGCGCGGCTACCTGCTTTTTGAACCCGGCAAGTGCCGGCTCACTGTCGCGCCAGATTAGCGGTTCGCTGTAGCGTCTTTGCTGTGCCTTTCGCGCCTGCTCTTTATTCAGTCCGGTCAGCTCGCAGACGGTGTCCACATCCGTCATGCTCAGTACCAGAAAGTCGAATGAGGATTGCAGCGGCATCAGTTGTTCATGGATCGAGGCCAGCTCGGCGCCCAACACACAAACAGACAGTGGCTGGTCGTCGTCCATCGCTTCAATGCTTTGCCAGGTGGCGGAGCCCATTACCGGTCTGGCCAGTTCCGCAAAGGCCTGGTCAGGGAAGCAGATGGCGGAGCCGTTCTCGACAATGAAGGGGCAGTTCACATTCAGCTCGCTGGCCAGTGACTGGCACTCTTCGATGGTTTTGCTGGTGTTGAAAATCACCGGAATCTTTTGCGCCTGCAGCTCAGCCAGCGTGCCAAGCGCGGCGTCCGCACTATAGCTGTAATGGTCGATCAGTGTGCCATCCAGGTCGGTGAATATCAGTAGCCCGGGGCGCAGTTCAGTGTTCACGATACAACCCCGCTGTGATGCGATGATTGGTGTCCAGAGTAAACACAACATCCGCTTTTGAAGGTAATGTAGACAGCGAGTGAGCCGTCAGGCGCTGATAGTGCGCGATAAAGCGGCTGATCTGTTCGGCGTTCATCAGTCGCAGCTTCGGCGCCTCGATTGTCGATGTTGAATCAGTCAGGCGTCTGGCCAGCTGTTGTTCCTGATGCAGGCGCCAGGCAAACACACAGTCGAAATCAGGGGCTTTCACCATCACCAGCATGTCGAGCTGCCGAAACAGGGTCTGGTAGTCAGCTGCCAGTGCCGTATTGACGTAATGGCGCCACAGGCCGCCCGGGTCCTCTGTGGACTCCAGTGTATTGACCGGTTCGGCAAGCTGCTCATCTGACTGCGGGCCCAGGCCAATGCACCAGCCCTCAAAGAGCACCACGGCGACTGGTTCTGTCAGGCGCTGCCAGTTCTCAGCAGCCACCACGTCGTCGACTGCTTTATCGAATGCCGGCAACTGGACAGGCTGCCCGTGCTTGAGTCGGGTAATAGTATCCATTGCGAGCTGTGTGTCATGAGTGCCGGGGACGCCCCGTGTTACCAGCAGGGGATGTGCAGACATGGCCAGGTCCTGCCGTGCGCGTCGTGACAGATAGAAATCATCCAGCGACAGTGCAGCAGTGGGTAAGCCATGACATTGTTCCAGTAGCATTTTTAGTGTCCGTGCCAGCGTGGTCTTACCTGTGCCTTGTGCACCATTTATGCCAATGCAGACTGGAGTTGCTGTTTTATGGTGCAGATTGGCGATGTGCTGAGCCAGCGGTACGAACCACCTCACGGCATCCTGGAGCCAGGTGTCGGGAAGATTTTCCTCAATCATTATCAGCGTCAGCAGATCTTCGACCGATTGCTGGCGGCTGGTCTTTTCCGGTTCTGTGGCCATGATTGTCTCCCTGACGCCCTTGCGTGGATCGCCTGAAGGTGGGTTGCACCATATTGGTGCGCCAAATCAGGTGCCTTCCTGTGATGCGCTGCGAGCCGCCCCCGCTGCTGGCAGGCCCAGTTTACGATGCGGTGCAATGAAGCCGTCAGCTTTATGTCTTAGCCAGCCAGCGCTGTGTTAAGCTTGCCGTTCTCTCAGGCGGTCAGCCTGCCGGTCTGCTATTCATGTCCCGGGGGTTGATAAAAACGTCACGTGTTCATTTACGCATTCAATAACATTAAATAGATAAAGCAAACTCCGGTCCAGTTATGCAGTCTTCGCTGATTCCCGAACGTCCACTGATCGTGTCACCGACACTGGCCGCCACCATTGGTCTGGAAGAGGCCGTGCTGCTCCACGTGCTGAGCGAACAGCTGAGTTTTCGTGGTGCGCAGCGGCGCGATGGCTTGAGCTGGGTGGAGCTTGGGCAACAGGACCTGCTCGACCTTATGCCGTTCTGGGCCTGGATCGATATCAAGCGTATACAGCAAAGCCTGCAGGAACTGGGCCTGCTGTTGATAGATGCCGGCACGTCGCGCGGGGACAGCTGGTTTTTCGCGATCAACCAGAAAGAGTCTGTCGGCCAGACTGCGCAAGCCAGTTCAGCGCCTGCACCCGTGACTGCTCCGGTGTCCCGGTCGACGCCTGATCAGCCCGGCAGGGCCAGCTATATTGCTGCAGACTGGCAGCCGGATCACGAATGGCTGGTGCTGTGTGGTCAACATGGCGTACCTGAAGATTTCGCTCGATCGCTGGTGCCCGGGTTTGTGATGTACTGGCGAGACCGGGGTCAATCGCGCTTTTCCTGGGGTAATGTGTTCTACAAGCATGTGCTGCAAAAGTGGCGCGAAGATCAGAGTCGACGCAGCGCGGGTTCTCTGGAAACACCGATGTCCTCTCGCTGGCGCCCGGGTGAAGAAGCAATAGCCATACTGGTCAATGCCGGCATCAGTGAGGCCTTCATTGAGGACGCCATTCCCGAATTTGTTCTATACTGGCGTGAACGCGGCGAGCAGGACGGTGCCTGGAATACGCGCTTTGTTGGCCATATCCGCAGGCAATGGGCGCGTTATCAGGCCTCGGTGGAGCACGATGGTGTGCCGCGACCGATTCCGGAAGGCTGGCAGCCCAGCGAAGAAGTGTTTGATGTGCTGCGCCTGGCCGAGATTGATGAGCAGTTTGCTCGCGAGAAAATACCCGAGTTTGTTCTCTATTGGCGTGATGCAGGCCAGGTGCAGGCTTCCTGGAATACCAAATTCCTGCAATTCATCAAATTCGCCTGGGCGCGGCGACCTGAAGCGATCGGGACAGGAGTGATTCAATCCCATGCAAGAGATCAACAAACTGTTGAGCGAGATCGACACGGACTCGAAGCCGCATTCCGGCGCTTCACAGACCGAAGCTGGGCAGAATGAGCGGCGTCAGCAGCGCGAGCCCAATTCCCCTGATCTGATCGATGCGATCAACCAGATATTTGCCGAATTTGAATTGGCCTATCACAACCAGTATCACAAGGCTTACGGTGATTCCGATCGCCTGGTACTGACTAAAAAATACTGGCTGGAGTGTCTGGCAGATCTGCATCCCAGGCAACTGGTCGCGGCCGCCCGGCAACTGGTCAAAACACAGGATTTTCTGCCAACGATTTCCGCTGTCCGTCGTGCCTGCGAGCGTGGTTATGAGCTGTTTGGTCTGCCATCAACACGTGATGCCTATATCGAAGCATGTCGCGCGCCAGCGCCCAAGTCAGCCTACCAATGGAGTCACCCGGCCGTGTATCGCGCTGGCAAAGCTACTGACTGGTTTTTACTGGCTTCTGAGCCAGAAGAGAAGGTTTTCCCGGTTTTCTCCCGCTATTACCAACAGCTGTGTGACCGGGTGTTACGGGGCGAAAAACTGGATGATCCCATCCCGCCGGCACTGGGCAGCATTCCGGACAAGCCTTTGAGTTTTGCAGAGAGGGAGCGTCGACTGGCAGCGCTGCGCGACAAACTGGACGTGTAAAGGTTTCAGCTCAGCAGGTGCAGTTCGCGTTCCAGCAGGCTGGTATCACCGGTGTTCAGCTCCACCAGGCGGCGCAGGTGGGTCATGCTGTCGACATCGATGTAATCACAGGCCAGCCCCACGTGGTCACCCCGGTGATTGGCGACATGAGTGACCATGCAGATCTGCACGTCACCACCCAGATGGATCACTACATCAACAGGCTCATCGTCATTCAGGGTTTGATCGGGAAGCAGTTGCACAAGCGCGCCGCGCAGTGACAGATCCACCAGCTGAACGATAAAGTCCCGCCCCGGCTGGCTCACAATGGTTTCAGCGTCAAAAAAGACGCGGGTAAACGCGCGTTGCTGCTCTTCTGTCATTTTGCTGGGCTGTCCTGTCAACTGCTGTCAGGCCCTGACCCTGCACCGCTGGCGATGCATTGTCAGGAAGGTGTTGACGTAATATCGGCATCCCTGCCAGAAAGTTGAGCTGAGATTATGCCCCCTGGGTATTTATGCCCTCTGGGTATTTATGCCCTCTGGGTATTTATGCCCCGGGGTAGTTATGCCAGTTTACGGTACTTGATACGGGTTGGTTGTGCTTCGGTACCCAGTCGCTTCTTGCGGTCGGCTTCGTAGTCGGTGTAGTTACCGTCGTGGAAGACCACCTGACTGTCGCCCTCGAACGCCAGGATGTGGGTGCAGATACGGTCCAGGAACCAGCGGTCGTGCGACACGACGATCACGGTGCCCGGGAAGTTCAGCAGGCCTTCCTCCAGTGCACGCAGTGTTTCCACATCCAGGTCGTTGGTCGGTTCGTCGAGCAGCAGCACGTTGGCGCCGCGCTTGAGCAGTTTGGCCAGGTGAACACGGTTGCGCTCACCGCCAGACAGTTCCTTGATGTATTTCTGCTGGTCACTGCCCTTGAAGTTGAAGCGTCCCACATAGGCGCGTGACGGTACCTCGTAGCGGCCGATCTGCAGAATGTCCTGGCCCTCTGACAACTCTTCCCAGACAGTTTTGCTGTCGTCCAGCGAGTCGCGGCTCTGATCAACATAAGCCAAGTCCACGGTGTCGCCCAGCTCAATGCTGCCGCTGTCTGGCTGCTCGACGCCGGTCAGCATGCGCAGGAATGTGGTTTTACCAGCACCGTTGCCGCCGATAATGCCAACGATGCCGCCCTTGGGCACTGCAAATGACAGGTTGTCGATCAGCAGCCGGTCACCAAAGCCCTTGGTCAGATTGTTGACCTCGATGACCTTGTCGCCCAGGCGCGGGCCTGGTGGAATGTAGAGTTCGGTAGTTTCATTGCGCTTCTGGAACTCCTGCGAGTTCAACTCTTCAAAGCGTGCCAGACGGGCCTTGCTCTTGGCCTGACGTCCTTTGGGGTTGTTGCGCACCCATTCCAGTTCTGAGCGAATGGTTTTCTCGCGGGCGGCTTCCTGCTTGGCCTCGATTTCCAGGCGTTTTTCCTTGGCCTCCAGCCAGTTGGTGTAATTGCCCTCGTAGGGGATGCCGTGACCGCGGTCCAGTTCCAGAATCCAGCCGGCCGCATTATCCAGGAAGTAGCGGTCGTGCGTGATGGCAACCACGGTACCGGGGAATTCGACCAGGAAGCGTTCCAGCCAGGCCACACTCTCCGCGTCCAGGTGGTTGGTCGGTTCGTCCAGCAGCAGCATGTCCGGGTTGGACAGCAACAGACGGCAGAGCGCGACACGGCGTTTCTCACCGCCGGATAGTTTGGTGACATCGGCATCCCAGGGTGGCAGACGCAATGCGTCGGCGGCGCGATCCAGCGTGCGCTCGATGTCCCAGCCATTCGAGGCATCAATGGCATTCTGCAGTTCGCCCTGGCGCTCGAGCAGCTCATTCATCTCGTCATCGCTCATCGGCTCGGCAAAACGGTCGCTGATGGCGTTGAATTCTTCCAGCAGCTTGATGACCTCGCCCATGCCTTCTTCGACATTGCCGCGCACATCTTTTTCAGGATTCAGCTGCGGCTCCTGAGGCAGGTAACCGACATTGATGCCCGATTGCGCTCGCGCCTCGCCGTTATACTCCTTGTCTACGCCCGCCATGATGCGCAGCAGCGTGGATTTACCGGAGCCGTTAAGGCCCAGGACGCCAATTTTTGCGCCTGGAAAAAACGACAGGGAAATGTCTTTGAGAATCTCTTTTTTGGGCGGTACAACCTTGCCTACGCGGTGCATGGTGTAAACGAACTGTGCCATAACGGGGTTTATCTCCGGGGCTTTAACAAGTTGAAGGATTTTACGGAGCGCGCCTGAGTTGAGGGCGCCTGATCAATGCGCGAATTCTAGCACGGAGCGGCGCGGTATTGGGGATAAGGCGCAGATGCAGTATCGACTCAGGGATGGCAATATCCCGTTGTGCTGTGATTTTAAGCCTTCTGATCGCTGGAGACTTGGCTTTTGAAGGGAATTTCCGGATGCTGATACGCTCCAGATCATGTAAAATGCGCCTCCAGTCATATTCCAGTCACGGGGAAACGCATGTTTGATACCAGCATGACCATCAAGAATTTTGATCCGGAGCTGTATGCTGCCATAGAAGGTGAGCGTCAGCGCCAGGAAGAGCACATCGAGCTGATTGCCTCAGAAAACTACACCAGCCCACGTGTGATGGAAGCGCAGGGCAGTGTTCTGACCAACAAATATGCGGAAGGGTATCCGGGCAAGCGCTACTACGGTGGCTGTGAATTCGTTGATGATGTGGAAACGCTGGCCATTGAACGCGCCAAAGAGCTGTTCGGTGCCGATTACGCCAACGTCCAGCCGCACTCCGGTTCGCAGGCCAATGCCGCTGTATACATGGCGCTGCTGAAGCCGGGTGATACCGTTCTGGGCATGAGCCTGGCGCATGGTGGTCACCTGACTCACGGTGCCAGCGTCAGCTTCTCCGGTCGCATCTACAATGCCGTGCAGTACGGAATCAACGAAGAAACCGGCGAAATCGACTACGAACAGGTAGAAGCGCTGGCCGTTGAACACCGCCCCAAAATGATCGTAGCCGGTTTTTCTGCCTACTCCCGCGTCATAGACTGGCTCAAGTTCCGCGAAATCGCCGACAAGGTGGGCGCATACCTGCTGGTAGACATGGCGCATATCGCCGGTCTGGTCGCTGCAGGCGTTTACCCAAGTCCGGTCAAGATTGCTGACGTGACCACCACCACTACCCACAAAACACTGGGTGGACCGCGCGGTGGCATCATTCTCGCCAAGGCCAACCCGGAGCTGGAAAAGAAGCTGAATTTTGCCGTTTTCCCGGAAAGCCAGGGTGGCCCTTTGATGCATGTGATCGCCGGCAAGGCGGTGTGCTTCAAGGAAGCGATGAGCAAGGAATTCAAGGAGTACCAGAAGCAGGTGGTCGCCAATGCACAGACCATGGCTGAAGGATTCATCAAGCGTGGCTTCGAGGTGGTTTCTGGTGGTACTGATGATCACCTGTTCCTGCTCAGCCTGGTCAAACAGGACATCACCGGCAAAGACGCGGATGCCGCTCTCGGTCGCGCTTACATTACCGTCAACAAGAATGCGGTTCCCAACGATCCACGTCCGCCATTCGTGACCAGTGGTCTGCGCATAGGTTCGCCGGCAGTCACTCGACGTGGCATGAAGGAAAAAGAAGTCGCAGAACTGACTGAATGGATGTGCGACATTCTGGACGACATCGAGAACGAGTCGGTGATAGACACGGTACGCGAAAAGGTCAAGGCGCTGTGTGCGCGCTTCCCGGTGTACAAAAGCGCTTAAGCGCACACTAGAGACTGACAAGCATGCACTGTCCATTTTGTGGTGCGCTGGATACCAAGGTAATCGACTCACGCCTGGTCGCCGAGGGCGATCAGGTGCGGCGTCGTCGCGAATGCATCACCTGTGCCGAGCGTTTCACAACCTATGAGACAGCCGAGCTGGTCATGCCTCGCATCATCAAACAGAATGGCAATCGTGAGCCCTTTGATGAAGCAAAACTGTATTCCGGCCTGATGCGGGCACTGGAAAAAAGACCGGTCAGTATAGAAAGTGTTGAGTCGGCCGTGAATCGCATCAAGCATCACATCCGCGCTACCGGCGAACGGGAAGTACCCTCGCGAATGGTAGGCGAAGAAGTCATGAAAGAGCTGCGACAACTGGATGAAGTTGCCTTCGTGCGATTTGCATCGGTGTATCGCAGCTTCAAGGATCTCAACGAATTCCGTGCCGAAATTGACCGGCTGTCCAACGAATAATACCAACCAGTTTTATAAGCCCTGCGGCCCGGACGAATAGGTGGAGCTAACACTGTGACGCCCGAATATTACATGCAGCGCGCCATTGAACTGGCGCAGTCCGTTCTGACGGCGACTCCCAACCCGCGGGTTGGCTGCGTGATTGTGCGCGACGGAAAAATAGTGGGTGAGGGCTGTCACGAACGTGTGGGGACGCCGCATGCTGAAGCCCATGCACTGAATGCAGCCGGCGAGCTGGCGCACGGCGCCACCGTGTACGTGACGCTGGAACCCTGTGCTCATATGGGCCGTACACCGCCGTGTTCTGATGCGCTGATAGACGCCGGCGTCAGTGAGGTCTACTACGGTGTTCAGGATCCCAATCCGCAGGTGTCGGGTCTGGGTCTGCAGAAGCTGCGCGATGCCGGTGTCACGGTCCACGGGCCGCTACTGGAAGAGGCATGCAGTGCACTCAACCTGGGATTCATGAAACGCATGCGCAGCGGCTTGCCTTGGGTGCGCTGTAAAATGGCCATGAGCCTGGATGGACGCACCGCCATGGCTTCGGGCGAGAGCAAATGGATCACCGGTGCCGGCGCCCGCGCCGATGTGCAACTGATGCGGGCGGCCAGCTGCGCCATTGTGACGGGCGTCAACACTGTGCTCAGTGACGACCCCAGCCTTAACCTGCGGCTTGAGCAGATCCCGGAAGGGGAAGCGGGCGAGGTGCAGGCAGACAGGCAGCCACTGCGTGTGGTGATCGATTCGTCGTTACGGACCCCACCGGATTCGCGCATCATTTCGCTGCCGGGTAATATGCTGTTTCTGACGGGTAAACCGCATGCCCAGCAGCTGGCGCGCTTCAACAACAGCAGCGCGCAGATACGCCAGCTGTCGCAGTTGCCAGGCGGTCGTGTCAATCTGCTGGATGCCATGCAGACGCTGGCGCAGGAATACGCCTGCAACGAGGTCATGCTGGAGGCCGGTCCCACTCTGAGTGGCGCCATGGTGCAGGCAGGGCTGGTCGACGAAGTTGTCATCTATGTGGGTGCGCGATTCCTGGGCAGTGATGCCCTGCCGCTTTTCCACTTGCCAGGCATCAGCCGCATGCAGGATCACATTGCTCTGAAAATTACCGATGTTAAACAGATTGCCGATGACTGTCGTATAACCGCACGCCTGACCACTGGCAGTGACGCTCAGCGCTGATACAGGAAAAACCATGTTTACCGGAATCATAGAAGCAGTCGGCCACATTGCAGAACTGAAATTGCGCGGCAAGGAGTGGCGCCTGAAGGTGAGCTGTTCTTCGCTTGATATGTCGGATGTGCAACTGGGTGACAGTATTGCTGTCAATGGCTGCTGCCTGACCGTGACGGAGTTTGATGGCAGCAGTTTTTGCGCTGACGTGTCTAATGAAACACTCAGCCTGACCAGCTTTCAGAATTTGAAAGTGGGTTCCAAAGTGAACCTGGAAAAGGCCCTGATGCCGAAGAGCCGCCTCGGTGGCCACCTGGTCAGCGGTCACGTTGACGGCCTGGGTGAACTACTGGAACAACATGAGGATGGGGGTAGCTGGCGCCTGGTGTTCCGGGTGCCGGACGAGCTGGCAAAATACATCGCCCAGAAGGGATCAATCTGCATCGACGGGGCCAGTTTGACCGTCAATACTGTGGATGGGGCCTGCTTCGGTGTTAATATCATCCCCCACACGCAGCAGGCCACGATCATTCATACATATCGGCCGGGCCAGCGCGTCAACATAGAGGTCGACCAGATCGCCCGTTACCTGGAGCGATTGATGCTGGGCGAGCGGGCAGCTCAGGGACGGGACCACAAGCAGGCCGGCGGCATCACGGCAGAGTTTCTGAGCAGTCACGGTTTTGACCGCTGACAGAAACTGCAGAAAATTGAATTGAATCGACTGTAAATCCAGCGAGTGTAAGCAGCGGAGATTATGAAACTCAATACTGTTCAAGAACTGATCGACGATATCCGACAGGGCAAAATGGTCATTCTGATGGATGACGAGGATCGCGAGAACGAAGGCGATCTGATTATTGCAGCCGAAAGAGTGCGGGCTGAAGATATTAACTTCATGGCCAAAAATGCACGTGGACTGGTGTGTCTGACTCTGACGCGTGAGCGCTGTGAGCAGTTGGATCTGCCCCTGATGGTGTCGAAGAACAACACGCCATACAACACCAATTTTACAGCGTCGATTGAGGCAGCCACCGGGGTCACCACGGGTATTTCCGCGGCGGATCGAGCGCGTACCATTCAGGTTGCAGTGGCGCGCGACGCCAAGCCTGAGGATATCGTTCAGCCTGGCCACGTATTCCCCATCATGGCGCAGCCTGGTGGTGTCCTGCGTCGCGCCGGCCATACCGAGGCGGGTTGTGATCTGGCACGTCTGGCCGGTTTTACCCCGGCTGCTGCCATTGTGGAGATAATGAACGAAGACGGCACGATGGCCCGGCGTCCGGACCTTGAGATATTTGCAGAGCAGCATGGACTCAAGATCGGCACCATCGTTGATCTGATTCACTACCGCATTGCCAACGAGCACACTGTCAGCCGCCGGCAGAGTCACCAGGTTGTGACGGAGCACGGTGAGTTCACGCTGCATACTTTTGATGACACCATTTCCGGTGGCACGCATCTGGCTTTCACCATGGGTGATATAGTCAAGGATGACCCGACACTGGTACGAGTGCATATTGCCAGCACGCTGCGTGATGTCTGTGACGTCATCGTGCCGGGTGCCACCAGTTGGTCATTCAGCCGTGCGCTGGCAAGAATCGCTGAAGAAGGCAAGGGCGTCGCAGTACTGCTGTCCGGTGACGACTACGATGAAGATATTAATGAAAGTATTGCCGGTGTGCTGGGCGAAAAGAAAGTGATACCCCGTCGCCATCGCCACGGTGGCAGTGATGTGACGATTGGTACGGGTTCACAGATTCTTCGTGAACTGGGAGTGGGCAAGATGCGCCTGCTGAGTTACCCGGCGAAGTTTAATGCCGTCACCGGATTCGATTTGGAAGTGGTTGAGTTTGTCCAGTTTGATGAGCCAGCCTGACTGACTTTACAGAGGAAAAAACATGAGTGAGATTCGTCGTATTGAGGGTGATTTTGTAAGCGGTTCTGGCCGTTACATCATTATTGCATCGCGATTTAACAGCTTTATCGTTGAGAAGCTGATCGATGGCGCAGTCGACACACTGGTGCGTCACGGTGTTGATAAGGAAAACATCAGTATCGTCATGGCGCCAGGTGCCTATGAGCTGCCAGTCCTGGCCAAGCACGTAGTTGCCAACCGTCCCTGCGATGCAGTGATCGCGCTGGGTGCAGTCATCCGCGGCGGCACGCCGCATTTTGACTATGTGGCAGGTGAGTGCGTCAAGGGCCTCAGCCAGGTCAGTCTGGATTCTGGTGTGCCGGTGGCATTTGGTGTTCTGACTGTCGATACAATCGAGCAGGCTATTGAACGTGCTGGTACCAAGGCTGGAAACAAAGGCGCCGAGGCTGCCATGGGTGCCATCGAAATGGTCAGCGTGCTCGGCAAGTTGGGAGCCTGATACGTGATCGATATTCCGGGAACCAGTGGCTCTTTGCCAGATGATGCCGTACCGGCCGAAAACGGTGGCGCTGGCAAAAAGGCGAAAGAGAAAAAATTGACCGACCGCCAGAAGGCGCGCCGCATGTTGCTGCAGGCGCTGTATCAATGGCAGATAGCTCGTGCGCCGGTCAATGAGATCGTTGCAGAGTTCCTGGTGTACTATCAGGGCAAGATTGATCGCGAGTTCTTCAAGGAAGTGTTCCCCGCTGTCATCGCACATGTCGACGAGCTTGATGCCATGATGCAGCCGCTGCTGGACCGTGAGTTAAAGTCACTGGACCCGGTGGAGATTTCATTGTTGCGTCTGGGGCTGTACGAACTGGCGCACCGCATAGATGTGCCCTACAAGGTGGTGATCAACGAGTCGGTGGAGCTGGCCAAGGTATTCGGCGCGACCGACGGCCACAAGTACATCAATGGGGTTCTCGACCGCGCATCAAAAGAACTGAGAGCATTGGAGCGCCGTGGCGCTGACTGAATTCGACATTATCCGGCAGTTTTTCATGTCGGAGTCCTTTGCGGCGGATCATCCGCATCTGGTCAAGGGGCCAGGCGATGATGCCGCCATCCTGTCATTGCCTGACGATCATGATCTGCTTGTGTCGGTTGATACACTGAACGAGTCTGTTCATTTTCTGCCAGACGCCGAACCCTCACTTCTGGCAGCGCGTTGCCTGGCCGTCAATGTGAGTGACCTGGCAGCCATGGGGGCCTCGCCACTTGGTTTCACGCTCGCGCTGAGCCTGCCGCAGGTCAGCCTCAGTTGGCTGCAGGCGTTCAGCGAAGGCCTGGCGAAGGCGGCGCTGGACGCAGACTGTCCGTTGATAGGAGGTGATACCACGCGCGGGCCTCTGTCGATCACGATTCAGGTGCACGGTATGGTGCCCAGAGGGCAGGCTCTGTTACGCTCCGGGGCGAGCGCTGGCGATGCTGTCTATGTTACCGGAACTCTTGGTGATGCGGCTGCTGCACTGTGGTGGATGCAGGGTGATTCGCGATTTTCTGCAAAGGGATTGAGCAGCACGGAGGAGCAACATTTGCTGGAAGCGTTCTATCAGCCAGCCAATCGTATCGCGGTAGGTAAAGCGCTGCGCGGTATTGCCTCAGCCGCTCTGGATCTTTCGGACGGACTTGCTTCGGATCTGCGTCACATCCTGAAAGCCAGCAGTGTATCTGGCGCTCGAATAGAGGCCGGGCAGCTGCCAGTTTCCGAGGTATTGAAGCAGCGCGTCAGCCGTTCGGATCAAATCGAGCTGGCCATGGGTGGTGGTGATGATTACGAACTGTGTGTCTGCATCCCGCCCGCCCGAATCAGGGAGGCAGAGGCAGCTGTAGCTGCTCTGCAGGTACCGTTTACCCGAATCGGTCAGCTTAGTAATGACCCGGAGATGATGGTGATTGCCAGCGATGGCAGTACCATGGATCTGAAGGCGACCGGGTATCATCATTTTCAGTCACACTCGAGCTGAGGCACAGGAAGTCTCTCATGGCAGCAACACCTGCATCCGTCTGGCGCAACCCCGTACACTTTCTGGCCTTTGGGCTGGGCAGCGGTGCCGCGCCAGTGGCGCCCGGAACGTTTGGCACCCTGGCCGCGGTCCTTATCTATCTGACGCTGCCGTCGATGGGCTGGATGTGGTATTTGTTGATGTTGCTGCTGACCTTTGTGGCAGGCATCTGGATATGTGGTAAAACAGCGGATGACATTGGCGTCCATGACCATGGCGGTATCGTCTGGGATGAGTTTGTCGGCCTGTGGTTGACGATGTTTCTGGCGCCACCTGGCTGGGTCTGGCTGCTGCTGGGATTTGTGCTGTTCAGGATTTTTGATGTGCTGAAGCCCTGGCCGATTCGCTGGTTGGACAGACGCGTGGCAGGCGGCTTTGGCATAATGATTGACGATATACTGGCAGGCATTTTTGCACTGCTGTGTCTGCAGATTGCCGCTGCATTTTTTGCGTAAGGGGAATACGAGTGAGAGTCAAGTTTGTTGCTTCTGCCAGGTTGCCGACTGAACACGGGGAGTTCAGTATCCATGGTTTTCAGGATATGGTGACAAGCAAAGAGCACGTGGTCCTGACGATGGGTGATCTGAGCACCGATGAACCGGTGATCAGCCGGGTGCACTCAGAGTGCCTGACCGGTGATGCCCTGTTCAGCATGCGTTGCGACTGTGGGCCGCAGCTTGAGTTTGCAATGAAAAAAATTGCCGAGCATGGGCGCGGCATGATTCTGTACCTGCGTCAGGAGGGCCGTGGCATCGGTCTGCTGAACAAGCTGAAGGCCTACTCACTGCAGGACAAGGGCGCGGACACCGTTGAAGCCAATGTGCAGCTCGGTTTCGAACCTGATGCGCGCGAGTATGATGTCTGCAAACCGATGCTGGACCATTTCGGCGTCTCACAGGTCAGACTTTTGACCAATAATCCGCGCAAAGTCGACGCTTTGACCGAGCAGGGTATAGTAGTGGTTGACCGCATACCGATAGAGACAGGACTTAATCGCCACAACGAAAGCTATCTGGCAGTCAAGGTCAATAAGCTGGGACACCTGATACGTAAGTAGCGCGATGCGTCAGCGTGGCAGCTGTCATCTGGCCTTGTCGATGTGCTGACACATCAGGTCAAGTCCCTGCAGTGCTCTGAGACTGTGCCGTTGCACCAGATCCGGGGGGATGGCATACAGGTGGTTATTTGCTACTGCCGGCAACTGTGACCAGCGTCGCCAGTCCTCAAGCCAGGTGGGTGAGTTTTCATCCGAGCCACTGGCGATGATCACTTCCGGTTCTTTTAACAGCACGTCTTCCAGATTGACCTTTGGGCCCGTGCCCAGATCGCGGAATACGTTCCGACCGCCGCAGACATCGATCATGTCGTTGATCAGTTCGCTGCCGCCGACAGTCACCAGCGGCCGTTCCCAGACCTGATAAAACACATCAATAAGCCTGTCATCGGCATAACGCCGGCTAGTGGCATCCAGCTGCTCGATAAAGTCCTCGGCCAGCGCATTGGCTCTTGTCTCGGTACCAGTGAGAACTCCCAGACGTTGCAGATGTAAAGCAATACTGCGAAGTGATTCAGGTTCTGCCGTGTAAACGGTAAACCCGAGCTCCTGCAGTCTTTGCAGCGCGCTGCGTGGATTGCCTGAGCGCCACGCGACGATCAGGTCCGGCTGCAGTGCAACGATCTGTTCCATGTCCAGCATGTCAAAGCGACCCACGACTGGCAGATCATTGGCAGCTGGCGGGTAATTGCTGAAATCCATGACGCCTACGATGCGGTCTCCCGCGCCCAGGCTGAACACCAGCTCGGTCATTGAAGGTGCCAGGGTAATAATACGCTGTGCAGGAGCCTGCAGCGTCACTGACTGATTGTTGTCGTCGGTAACGACCAGCGTCTGGGCGGACGCCGACATGCTCAACAAAAGCAACAGCAGCGCGCTCTGTAGTCTGACCCACATAAGCGGCAACTTAATAATCGATACCTTTCTGGACTTTGACACCGGCGTTAAAGGCATGTTTTACATCCGTGACTTCGCTGACAGTATCAGCCATGTCGATCAGCGCTTTGCTGGCATTGCGACCAGTGATGATAACGTGCTGGTCGGCCGGGCGGTCACGCAAGGCCTGGATAACCTCGTCGGCCGGCAGGTAGCCATAAGTAAGCATGTAGGTCAGTTCATCCAGCACAACGACCTGAACCTCAGGGTCGCGCAACAGACGTGCTGCGTGCTCCCAGGTCGCGGTCGCTGCTGCGATATCTGACTCGCGATCCTGGGTTTCCCAGGTAAATCCGGTATTCATTACATGAAATTCAACCAGCGGATGATCAGCAAACAGGCGGTGCTCGCCGCAATCCCACTGACCCTTGATAAACTGCACCACGCCACAGCGCAGGCCATGCCCGACACTGCGAGCCAGCATGCCAAACGCCGAAGAGCTTTTCCCTTTACCATTGCCAGTCAGGACCAGTAGCAGTCCCTTGTCGACTGTCGCAGCAGCAATGCGTTGATCAACATGCTCTTTTTTGCGCTGCATGGCTTTTTTGTGTCGGGCATTGCGATCATCAGTGGCAGTCATGGTCAGATTGATTCCAGTAGGTTGCGGACAGATCAGACTGCCTGAGAGTGAATTTTGCAGCGGGTCAGCTTGTCTCTGACTGCGGCGACAATACCGTCACGATCAAGGCCCACTGATGCCAGCATGTCGGGTACGCGGCCGTGTGGCAGGAATGTGTCGGGCAGACCCATGTTCAGAATCGGCGTTGTGAAATTCTGGTTCAGCAGGTGCTCATTGACTGCGGAGCCGGCGCCGCCGGCCACAGCATTCTCTTCGATAGTCACCAGCAATGAATGTTGCTGTGCCATTCGATCGATCAGTTCTGTGTCCAGGGGTTTAATGAAACGCATATCAACCACAGTGGCATCCAGTGCCTCGGCTGCATCCAGAGCCGGCTTCAGCATGGTGCCAAAGGCGAGCAAGGCTACGGTGCTGCCTTTGCGTCGCACCACGGCCTTGCCGATAGGCAACTCAGTCATGTCCGATGCGATGTTTGCGCCGGGACCTTTGCCGCGCGCGTAGCGGACTGCGGCAGGACCCTTGTGTTGATGGCCGGTGTACAGCATCTGGCGGCACTCGTTCTCATCACTGGGCGCCATGATAACCATGTTGGGTACACATCGCAGATAGGACAGGTCAAAGCTGCCAGCATGCGTCGGGCCGTCTTCGCCGACCAGACCAGCACGGTCGATTGCAAAAAGCACGTCCAGGTTCTGGATGGCCACATCGTGAATTAACTGGTCGTAGGCACGTTGCAGGAAAGTGGAGTAGATGGCCACAACTGGCTTGAGGCCGTCGCAGGCCATGCCGGCGGCAAACGTGACTGCATGCTGTTCGGCAATGGCAACATCAAAAAAGCGGTCAGGGTACTGGTCAGCAAACTCGTCCATGCCCGAGCCGGCGCTCATGGCCGGTGTAATCGCGATCAGTTTTTCATCCTGCTGTGCCATGTCGCACAACCACTGACCAAATACCTGTGAGTATGTCGGCGTTTTGGGCTCGCTTGTCGGGCGCTTGGGCTTGGCTTCAATTTTGCTCAGGGCGTGCATGCCAAACGGATCGTTTTCAGATGCGGTGTAACCCTTGCCTTTCTGGGTGACGATGTGCAGCAGTTGCGGTCCGCGCAGCTGTTTGATGTTGCCCAGCACTTCGATCAGGCGTTCTGTATCGTGTCCGTCCACAAGCCCGATGTAGTTGAACCCGATTTCTTCAAAAAGTGTGCCTGGTGACACCATGCCTTTCATGTATTCCTCGGCACGATGCGCGGCCTTGAGTGCCGGAGGAATCTTCGACAGCATTTTTTTGCTGCCGGTACGAATAAAGTTGTATGGCTTGCTGGCCCACATGCGCGCGAAGTAGCTGGACAGGCCGCCGACATTACGTGAGATGGACATGTTGTTGTCGTTAAGAATGACAAGCACATTGTCGTCCAGCTCGCCGGCATGGTTCAGCGCTTCAAAGGCCATGCCTGCGGTCATTGCGCCATCACCGATGACCGCGATTACGTGCCGCTCTGCTTCCTGGCGCCGGGCGGCAATCATCATGCCCAGTGCGGCGCTGATGGATGTGCTGGAATGTCCGACACCAAAGCAGTCATAGTCACTTTCGGTCCGGCAGGGGAAGGCTGCCAGGCCGCCAGGCTGGCGCATGGTCAACATCCGTTCGCGGCGCCCGGTGAGTATCTTGTGCGGGTACGACTGATGGCCCACATCCCAGATCAGCCGGTCCTCGGGGGTGTCAAACACATAGTGCAGGGCGATGGTCAGTTCGACCACACCCAGTCCTGCGCCGAAATGCCCACCAGTCTGCCCTACCGAATACAGCAGGAAGTTGCGTAGTTCGCGTGCCAGATCCGGAAAATCGGCGGGATCCATGGTCTTGAGGTCAGCGGGTGAGCTGATCTGGTCCAGCAGTGGCGTGTCCGGACGGCTGAGAGGGATTTCCGTTAACATTGAGTCATGAGCCTGCGTCTTGCGGTGATCGGTTACGTTAATGCACGCTGCCATTGGCGTCAAATGACTGGCTGCGTTTAATTGGAACGGGTCTCAATTCAGTATGCTCGCTGGGTAACATAGTCAGCAATCGAGCTGAGCATGGCGGTGTCGCCCGGAATCGGGCTCAAGGCGTCCTTGGCCGCCTGAATCAGGGCAGTTGCCTTTTCCCTGGCACCATCCAGCCCCAGCAGGCTGACATAAGTGGGTTTGTTCAGGGCGATATCAGCACCCTGTTTCTTGCCCAGTGTGCCGGTTTCGGCGACGACATCAAGCACGTCATCGTGCACCTGAAACGCCAGTCCGATGTTGCGGGCATAGACCTGCAGAGCTTCCATGATCTGAGGTGCCCGGCAGCCAGCGCTAAGCGCGCCCAGCTCAACGCTGGCGCAGATCAGTGCTCCGGTTTTCAATCGATGCATGGTCTCCAGTTCGCTCTGGGTCAGCTGCCGTCCCACCGCGCCCATATCCAGCGCCTGGCCTGCAATCATTCCATAGCAGCCACTGCTTGCTGAGAGAATATTGATCATGCTCACCACAGTGACCGGATCATTGCCTTTATGTTCACTGAGAATCTGTATGGCCAGGCTTTGCAGGGCATCGCCCGCCAGGATGGCTGTAGCCTCGTCATAAGCTTTGTGCAGTGTGGGTTTGCCCCGGCGCAGGTCATCGTTGTCCATGGCGGGCAGGTCGTCGTGGATCAGCGAGTAGCAATGCATCATCTCTACGGCGCAGGCTGCGTCGTCAGCGGCTGACATGGGTGCGCCTAGTGCGTTGGCAGCGGCATAGGCAAGGCAGGGCCGTATGCGCTTGCCGCCCAGCAATGTGCTGTAGCGCATTGCTTCCACCAGGCGTGGTGGCATCGCGGTCAGTGCGGCCAGGCGGTTTTCCATCTGCTGGTCGCAGCGTTCACGGCACTGCTTCAGGAAGGTATTCAGTTGATTGGGTGCTGGTGTGCTCATTCTCAGTCCCGGGTCTCCACTGCATCGTTGTTGGCAGTGGCCAGCGGCTCCAGCGTGACCGGATCGGCATCGGGGTTGGTTAACACCTGCACTCGCATCTCGGCCTGCTGCAAAGCCTGCTGGCACTCGCGTGTCAGTCGGATGCCTTTTTCGAAAGCGGCCAGTGAGTCTTCGAGCCCCATGTTCCCTTCTTCCATCTGGTTTACCAGTGTTTCCAGTTCGGCCAGGGTCTGCTCAAAAGCCAGGGGTTTTTGGTCCGACATCACGGGCTCCTTTGCGCTTAAAACTGCCAATTATCGGCGCTACGCAAGGCGAAGGCAATCGCCAGCCGCTGCGCCAATCATACACCTGTCACAAACTCTCAATACACTTGTCACATCTCGGGACAGATGAATTGGAATTTTGACTATGAGCCGCATATTGTACGGTGTTTCGGGTGAAGGATCAGGACATTCGTCGCGGGCCATGGAAATCGGCCGTCACCTGCTCGCCGAAGGACATCAACTCAAGATGGTGACCTATGATCGTGGGCTGAAAGCGCTCGCCGGTGAATTTGACTGTTTTGCTATCGAAGGGCTGCACATTGTCAGTGATGATAATCGTGTGCGGCCATTAAAGACAGTCTGGAACAACCTGCGCCGCGCACCGCGAGCAGTGCGCCGACTGATAGCATTGCGCCGTATGATCCGCGAGTTTCAGCCGGATGTGGTGCTGACTGATTTTGAACCGACCAGCGCCTGGCTGGCATGGTTCTTCGACCTGCCTCTGATCAGTCTGGATAACCAGCACCGTATGCGGTACATGAGCTATGAGTCGCCGCCGGGTCTGTCCTGGTCACGCCGCATCACAGAAACCATCATCAAGCTGATGATTCCTGCGCCCGATGCCGCGCTGGCCACCACCTATTTCTTCGGCGAGCCGCGCAATGACAGGACTTTTCTGTTTCCGCCAATCCTGCGCCGGGAAGTTCTTGAATGTCGGCCCTACCAGGGCGGTCACCATCTGGTATACGTAACCAGTGAGTTCACTTCTCTGTTGGGTCTGCTGCGCCAGTTCCCGGAACACCAGTTTATAGTCTACGGCAGCAGTCAGCAGGGCGAGGATGCCAACCTGACATTCAGGCCGTTCAGTGTTGATGGCTTTCTGCGCGACCTGGAGTCGTGCCAGTCAGTGATTGCGACAGCCGGCTTCACACTGATCAGTGAGGCGCTTTATCTTGGCAAACCTTATCTCGCGCTACCAATGCAGGGGCAGTTTGAACAACAACTGAATGCCTTCTGCCTTGAGCAGCTCGGTTATGGCATGAGTGCTGCGCCGGTTGGCGTGCGGCAGCTGGCACGCTTTTTTGACAATCTGCCGGCGCTGAGCGAGTCCGCGCAGCGGTATGCGGACAGCCAAAAGATAAGCGATGTGACACAGGCCAATCTGGGTATTCGTACAAAACTGGACGAACTGCTCGGTCAGAGGCTTCAACAGCTCCATCGTTGACCACTCCGGCAGTGCGCAGTATGCTGGCGCTCCTGTCAATCGGGGTCAATTTGCCGGCATATTTATGGACAATAAAAACGATAATCGTCTTAAAGACAGTCTGCGTGGTTTTGATCGTCAGGACTGGCGGATTCAGTTCGGACTGGTCGTCACACTCATCTGGTTGTTGCTTGGCACCCTGTACATGACCGTCAATGTTGGCTGGTCACGTTTTGCCACGCTACCGATCGAAGATATGGGCAGTTTTCTGGAAGGGGCGTTCGCGCCGCTGGCCTTCCTCTGGCTGGTCATTGGTCTGTTTATTCAACAATCCATTCAGGCGCAGAACAACCGCGAGCTTTATCACAGCAATATCGTTTCTGCCCGGCAGGCGGAAGCTCTGGCAGCCAATGAGAAAAATGCCCGCCAGGAAACTTTTTTCAAGATCGCCGATAATACCCGGAGACAATTGGGCGGCATCTCCGGTCTCTTGCTCCAGTCCTGCAAGGGCCCGGCGGGTGACGGCTCGTTAAGCGAAGCGGAAATGATGGAAATGTGGCATCATTTCGCGACAGGCGACTTCGAGGTGTTCTCGCGCCGATTCCTGATCCTTGCCGGACGTGGCGAAAACATGGGGCCACTGTTTTATGGCACCCAGATTCGCACCACCCATACCGAGAATTTCATCGTGAACTTTGACCGACTGCTGAAGCTGGCGCGTGATTGTGATGTCAACAATATCATCACCGATGCCCAGCTGCATTCTGCCCACGGCCTGCTAAGCTCGCGAATGAGAGAGTTGCACCCCCGCATCAAGTTCCGTCGCTATGAATTGACGCGAACCAGCGACTACCTCGGCCAGATCATGAAGAACAGCCAGGAAGCGTAAATGTCCGCATTGATTAACGAAGTGGTCGGCAACGAAGCGTTGCTGGCCGAACAGCTCGTGTTTGAACAGATTGCTGCTGACCTGGTCAGTCAATCCTGGTCCGTGGTGCTGGATGGCTTGCCTGCGGCAGTCGCGCAGCCACTGTTTCAGCAGGTGCGCGATCTGAATGACAGCGACTTTGACCCGGCAGGTATTGGTCGCAGCCAGGACCATGTGCACAACAGCTTTGTGCGGCGTGACCAGGTGCGCTGGATTGATGGCGCAACCATGGCGGAGCAGGTCTGGCTGGATTGGGCGCAACGCCTTCAGACCTATCTGAATCGACGACTGTTTCTGGGCCTGTTTTCTTTCGAATCGCATTTTGCCCATTATGGCCCCGGAGACTTTTACAAGAAGCATCTGGACGCATTCCGTCCGAATGGCCTGGAGCGTGGTGCGCGCAGAGAATTGTCTCTGGTCACTTATCTTAACCCGGGCTGGGAGTCCAGCGATGGCGGGGAGCTGGCCATTTACGATGCGGCAGGTGAGCAGGTTGTACGACGCGTGTCTCCGGTTTACGGCACGGTTGTTGTCTTCCTGAGCACTGAGGTGCCGCACGAGGTATTGCCCGCGATGCGCGACCGTTACAGCCTGGCTGGATGGTTCCGCGTTAACGGCAGCGTTGCCGACCGTCCTGATCCGCCGCAGTAATCAATTTCCCTGACCCCATTCAGGGCGCTTGTGTCGGTCATGTCGTCGCGAGCTGCGAGATGCCAGGACTCTTGCGACCAGTGGTGGTATTGCTGCGATCAGTCCTCACCATAACCCACTCATTCCTGCAGGGCTCCATGTTAGCTTATGGATGGTCATTTCTGAGCGCAAAGTTCGGCGATGGTACCAATCCACAGTGCGTGAAAAATCTCACCGATTTAAGGAGTTGTATATGTTACGGATGAAGCGTCGCGCTATCGTCACGTCAGTCAGTGCTATTGCTTTGCTCGCCAGCTTTCTGGTCCCTGTTGCCTACGCAGATGTGAGTGGCGACTGGAATTTTGCAGTTGAAATTGCCGGTGTGGGCAGCGGCAATGCCAGCGTCACCATGCAGGAGGCTGCTGATGGGTCCATTACTGGCACCTACTCAGGGCAGCTTGGAAACACCGATTTTACCGGCAACTCAGAGGGCGACAACTTTGAGTTTGTGTTGACCAGCCAGATGGGCTCAGTCACTTACTCAGGGGAACAATTGCCCGACGGCACGCTGGCCGGCAAATTGAATCTCGGCGGCATGGGTGAGGGAACATTTACGGCGACCCGCAAAGAGTAGCACCCGACGGGATTGACCGGGTCCCTGACTGAGCTTTACTACCCATTCCCCTGCGGTAAGCTGCCGACATGCTTGACAGCAAAAAATCGAAGTGTTTATATCGGCTGATTACACGGGGGAGGTGAAAAACCATGCTTAACGGGTTCAAAAAATTACAATTATTATCCGCAGCAGTGGCCGTCAGCGTTATGGCTTGTGCTCCACAGGAGTCGCAATCGCCTGGCGCGACACAGTCAGGGACCAATACCGCAGCCGCACAGGGCAGCGCGGCCGAGAGCGGCATCCCGCGCACGCCGGATGGCAAGCCGGATCTCAACGGCATCTGGCAGGTGCTTTCCAATGCCAACGTCAACCTGGAGCCAGCACCGCCACAATCCGCTTTTGCGATGGTGCCAGGTGATTTTGTGCCGGTTCCAGCACCTGAAGTAGTGGCAATGGGCGCAGTTGGCGCGGTTCCGGCCAGTCAGGGCGTCATTACCACTAATGATGGTTACATTCCCTACAAGCCGGAAGCACTGGCGCAACGTGATGAAAACCGCGAGAACTGGCTGCAGCGCGATCCCGAGATCAAATGCTTTATGCCAGGTGTGCCGCGGGCTACTTACCTGCCTCACCCATTCCAGATTTTTCAGAGTGACAGTGCGTTCTTCATCGCTTATTCGTTTGCGGGCGCCGTTCGAAATGTATACCTGGAAGATCCCGGTGAGCCGCCGATTGACTCCTGGATGGGGCAGTCCTATGGCTATTGGGAAGGTGATACCTTTGTCGTGGAAGTCTCCGGACTGATCGATCAGACCTGGTACGACCGCGCCGGCAACTATCGCTCCTGGGAGTCCAAGGTAACAGAGCGTTACACGATGGTTGACGAAAATGTGATTCAATACGAAGCAACCATCGAAGATCCGCAACTGTACACAGAGCCATGGACCATCGCCATGCCGCTTTACCGTCGACTTGAACAGGACTTTGAGCTGCCGCAATTCAAGTGTGTGGAGTTCGTGGAAGAATTGATGTTTGGGCGCTTCCGTAAGGGCCGTCCAATTGAAGAAATGGTGATGCCGTTCTGATTATTGGGCCCGCGGGTTCTGAATGAATCGGAAGCTGTGGGCACAGTCGTTAAGCAAAGGTTCAGTCATCGTAGGACATACTGACGGCAAGCTGATGGGTCGGAAGCCTGCATGGAAGAGGCAAGTGGCCATTTAAGGCAAATGAGACGGACAGCCATCAATAATCGTCAGGCAGATCAGATTAAACTGGAACTGGTCTGTTATAAACGTTAATATTTTAGCCATGAAGCTAAATAAATAGGGGTGATTATCATGAAAATGAAACTGCTTGTAGCTGCTGTGGCAGTCGTCGGTGGCGTTGCTGCTATGAGTGTGAAGACACCAGCAACTGCTCACCACGCGTTCTCAGCTGAATTTGACGCCAACCTTCCTGTTGCGTTGCGTGGTCCGATCACACGTGTTGAGTGGATCAACCCTCACTCCTGGATTCACCTGCGCCACACCAACGATGATGGATCTGAGCAGGCATGGATGGCAGAAGGCGGCACGCCGAACACCCTGCTGCGTCGCGGTATTACCCGTAACTCCCTGGAAATCGGCACAGAGATTGTTGTGACTGGCTACCAGAGTAAGGACCAGCTGTGTACACCTGCATGCCGCGCCAATGGCCGCGACATCACTTTCCCTGACGGCCGCAAGCTGTTCATGGGCTCTTCAGGTATTGGTGCACCAGACGACGGGTCTGACCCGACTGAACAGTAACACCGACCTTATGGCCAGCCAGGTTCTTTGATCCTGGCTGAGTTGTTTGAGGGCAGTTTCTGGCTGCCAAAAGAAGCGTCTGACATTCCGGTTGATCCGGATCAATCAGGCGCTTTTTTTTGTCTGTTAATCTGGCATTGAGATGAGACAGGGAGTTTAGCTGCGAAAACTGCCATATGGCGACGCGCTAGCGCCCTTACAGCACCGGTTGCAGTTCGCGATCCATGCTGCTGCCACCACGATACTCGGTGGCGTGAATGTAAAAGCCAGAGGTTTTGAGAGTCAGCGTGACAGTCTCGAAACCCCGGTTTTCCCAGAACCAGCCATGCATGCCGTTAAAAGCGGCTTCGTACATGCCCTGGTCAGAGCTGGCATTGCCCTGCAGATAACTCTCATCATAGTTTTCCACGGTGATGTTGTCGGCATGCATGTCAAAGTACAGCTCGCCCTCCGCTTCCCAGCTGAATACCAGGGCCTGACCTAGATCCATCAGGTACTTGTATTCCAGAGACTGAAATGGCTCCAGAATAAATTCCACTTCGTCACTCTTGTGAATTTCTAGCTGACTGTGAAGAGCGTCGGCTGTGGTGTTGGACATGGTGTCCAGCCCCAGCAGCGCCCCTGTGCGCAGTGGGTCGCGGCCAAACTCGGCCGGCAGTATGACGGCCAGGAACAGCAACAGAGCGCCAAAAAAAGCGCTGCTGATTGCCACGGCCAGTCGTTTGCGGTCATCGGTCATGGATCGTACTCCTGTCAGGCAGCGAGCTGCCAGGCTGCCAATTGATAAAACATCAAAAGGAAGCCTGCAGTCATCAATAAGGTGTTGCTCAGGAAGGCCTGGCGCTGGAAAGACGGGTGCTGGCGCCACAGCATGAACACTATGAAAATCATGAACAGCGCGATCATCTGGCCAATTTCCACACCAAGGTTAAAACTTATCAGGTTGATTAGCAGACCCTCGGGCGCCAGTTGCAGTTCCTGCAGACTGGATGCCAGTCCAAAGCCGTGAAAGAGGCCGAAAACAAACACGGCTGCACGTGTGTCTGGCTTCCAGCGACCCAGGGTCTGAAGCGCACCCATATTGTCCAGCGCCTTGTAAACCACAGACAGCGCAATAATGGCATCTATGAAATAGGCATTGATGGCGATGTCACCGAGTACGCCTATGATCAATGTGATGCTGTGGCCCACTGCAAAAAGCGTTACATACTTGATGACATCAAGTGCGCGACTGAGGAAAAAGATGACACCGGCCAGAAACAGCAAATGGTCGTAGCCGGTAACCATGTGCTTGGCGCCAAGGTAGATGAATGGCCCTGGCGCGGCCCCGGCATTACTGGCAACAAAGCTGGCGTCGCCGCCGGCAATATTATGGGCGATAGCCAGGGCCGGAAGCAGACAGATTATCGACAGTACAGTTCGTGTCAGCATTACTGTGAAAGACTGGACGGTGCGAATCGGCCTGCAATATCCGGACTGTAGGACTGGTGGCAGGCGGTACAGACGCTGTACAGCTGAGCACCGGTCTGAAAAAACTCTTCTTCATTTTGCTGTTCGGCTGCCTGCATCATGTTCAGGCCCACAGTGCTCATCGCTTTGGAATAAGTCGCCCAGCTGTCATTGTCAACGGCGCGACCCGGTAACATCAGGGTATTACCGATCTCTACAATCAAGGCGGCTCGCTCTTCAGCCTGATGCCAGCCCTCGTCAGTGGTCGGGTAGAGTTCGTAATAACCTTCAATTTCGTCATCAATCCAGCCTGCAGAGCGCCACAGGGAGTCTGCGACCGGTTCCAGGACGTGCGCCATCAGCTCCGCCATGCTCAGGGTCAGTGTGTATTCCGGGCCTGCTGCTGATTCGCTTGCGGTATCGCTGTCGCTGCCACACGCAGCCAAGCCGGCGGCAAATATCACCACCGCAAAAAGTCTCAGGATTCCTGTCATCATTGATTCCCCGGTTGGTCGGAAAAGCTGGTAACACTCAGCTATGCTTGGATGTCCCGATTATGACACATCCTACCAGTCACGTTACACAGTTTGTCCTGGCAAGCCGTGACTATGACTTGATTCAAATCAACGGCTGGTCTACCTTCACTCCCATAATAACGAAAACAGTACGCCACAGGACGCATGCCCATGACTCGTTTTAACACCCTAAACGCGACTATCATTAATTCAGTGAAGCCCTGTCGAAGCCTGCTGGCAGCACTTTTGCTTGCTGGACCCTTGCTCGGGGACGCAGCAGAAAACACCGCGCCGGGCTATGAGCCGCCGCGAACGCCTTCAGGTAAACCGGACTTTCAGGGTGTCTGGACCAATGCCTCGATTACCACGCTGCAGCGTGCCGGCCGTTACGATGAGCTGGTTATCCCTGAAGATCAGCTGGCTGCGGTCACGGCTGCGCATCCGCAGAATGTGCGCCAGGCAACAGACGACAACCTGCAGGCAGGCGAGCTGCTGGACGGGTCTGACCTTGCCATGGGGCGCGGCTACAACGCGTTCTGGATTGATCCGGGTAGCAGTTTTGGCCGGGTGCGCGGAGAATACCGAAGCTCCTGGATCATCGATCCGTCGGATGGTCGAATTCCCTATTCCGAGCAGGGCCAGCAGCTGAGGAGCGAATTCCGGGAAAAATTCAGCAGCAATGATGGTCCTGAGGGCCGTGCGCTGGGCGAACGTTGTCTGATTGGTTTTGGAGGCACCGGCGGCCCACCGATGCTGAACGTTCTTTATAACAACCACTACCGTTTTGTACAGACCGATGACTATCTGATGATCATGGTCGAGATGAACCAGGATGCCAGAATCATCCCGATCGGTGGCGAGCATCGCCCAGCCGAGCTGCAGCAATGGCTGGGAGACTCGATTGCCTGGTGGGAAGGCGATACGCTGGTCGTTGAGACAGTGAGCCTGCACCCCCAACAGGCTGGCAGCGGCCAGGTCAATCTGTCAGACGAGGGTAAGGTCATTGAGCGATTCACCCGTTACTCCGACGATCAGATTCTGTACGAATTCGAGGTTGATGACCCGGTCTATTACACGCAGGTCTGGAGCGGCGAGATGAGTTTTAATGCCAGTGATGACCGCATTTATGAATATGCCTGTCATGAGGGCAACTACGGCCTGCCTGGTATCCTGATGGGTGCGCGGCGCGAAGAGGCGGACGCGGCAGCGGCAGCCCAGTAAAAGCTGTCAGCGCAGGAATTATTGCATCGTGATAGCACAAAAGCGCATTCGGTGATTGCAAATGTAAATGAGAGAAATTATCATTTGCTAAAGATATTACCAATCACCGGAGGTTATGATGCGTTCACTGAAGAAGGTGCTGTTATCGTCAACTGTCGCTATGACTGCGCTGGCAGGCTTGCTGACAGCATCGGCGCAGGCAGCCGAGGTTAATGTCTATTCGGCGCGTGAAGAAAACCTGATCAAACCGATTCTGGATCGATTCTCCGAACAGACCGGCATCCAGGTGAACCTCATCACGGCTGGTGCTGATGAACTGACAACACGTATGGAGCTTGAGGGCGTCAACTCGCCAGCAGACCTGCTGTTGACTGTTGATGTGGGTCGTCTGCACCGCGCCAAGGAAATGGGTCTGCTGCAGCCAGTTGACTCTGATGTGCTGGAACAGCGTGTACCTTCGCAGTATCGCGATTCCGAAGGGTACTGGTACGCAGCATCACTGCGCTCACGTGTGATCGTGTACGACAAGGATCGCGTCGATCCTGCTGAACTGTCGACCTACGAAGCGCTGGCTGACCCCAAATGGCGCAACAGCATCTGCATTCGATCCTCATCCAATATTTACAACCAGTCCCTGGCTGCATCCATGGTCGCGCATGATGGCGTAGCGGCGACCGAAGAATGGGCGCGCGGTATTGTTGCCAATATGGCACGTCCGCCCCAGGGTGGCGACCGTGACCAGATTGCTGCCGTAGCCATTGGTCAGTGCCAGCTGGCGGTAGTCAACACTTACTATTTGGCCGGCATGATCAATGCGACCAGCGAAGATCAGCGCGAACAGGCCGCCCAGGTATCCGTGTTCTGGCCAAATCAGGACGGTCGCGGCGCTCACATCAACATCAGTGGCGTTGCTCTCAGTCAGCATGCGCCGAACCGTGAAGAGGCGGTTCAGTTGATGGAGTATCTGGTCAGTGATGAAGCGCAGACCTGGTATGCTGAAGCCAACAATGAATACCCGGTTCGTGACGATGTCCCAGTCAGCGATACGCTGGCCGCCTGGGGTGAATTCAAGGCAGACGATCTTGCCCTGGACCAGCTGGGTGTTCATAATGCCGAAGCCGTGCGCCTGATGGACAGAGCCGGCTGGAGGTAACTGACCGCTAAGGCCCCATTTTGACTGGCAAGACATTGCATTCTCAACAAGGTCGTGGACGAAGCGCACTGGTTAGTATCATTGCGCTTTGTTTGCTTTTAAGCCTGCCGATTTTCACCGTTCTCTGGTCCATAGGCGCAGACAGCGATGGCGTCTGGCAACATCTGGCGGACACGCTGTTATGGTCCTATATTGGTCAGTCTCTCACCCTGATGACGGGGGTCGGGCTGCTGGTACTGGTGCTGGGCGTGGTGCCGGCCTGGCTGGTCACCATGACGCGTTTTCCTGGCAGTAGGGTGCTGGAGTGGGCGCTGATCCTGCCGCTGGCCATGCCAGCCTATATTATCGCCTACACCTATACAGGCATGCTGGATGTCACTGGTCCGGTTCAGGGGTTTATCCGCGAAACATTTGATCTGCGCTTCGGTGATTACTGGTTCCCGCAGGTTCGCTCACTGGGCGGTGCGATTGTGATGTTGGCGCTGGTTCTGTATCCCTACGTCTACCTGTTGTCACGCATGGCGTTTCTGGAGCAGTCTGTCTGCGTACTGGAGGTCTCGCGCACGCTGGGCGCAAGCCCCTGGCGGTCCTTCTCCAGGGTGGCTGTGCCGCTGGCGCGACCGGCCATTGTTGCGGGACTGGCGCTGGTGCTGATGGAGACACTGGCCGACTATGGCACGGTTCAGTATTTTGGTCTGTCGACTTTTACCACCGGTATATTCCGGACCTGGTTTGGCATGGGCAGTTCGACGGCGGCCGCGCAGCTGTCAGCCGTTCTGATGCTGTTCATTCTGGTGTTGATAGTCACTGAACAATGGTCGCGCAACAAGGCACGCTTCCATCACACAAGTAGCAAGTACTCACAATTACACCCAAAACGCCTGGCTGGCTGGCAGAGCGTGGCAGCGATGCTGTTCTGTGTATTGCCTGTGCTGTGCGGCTTTCTGATCCCTTTCCTGCAATTGTCCTGGTGGGCCTGGGATACCCGCGAGCTGGTCAATTTCGGGGATTTCAGCAATCTGCTTTATAACAGTCTGCGCCTTGCTCTGGTGGCGGCACTGATCACACTGGTGCTGGGACTGGGCATCAGCTATGCGAAGCGCCTGCAGCCTGGCATGCCAATGCGGACCGCTGTTCGTGTGCTGAGTCTGGGGTATGCCATCCCCGGCACGGTGATTGCGGTCGGTGTGCTGATCCCCTTCACCTTTTTTGATAATACTCTGGACGGCTGGATGCGCGGGCAGTTCGACTTTTCCACAGGGCTGCTGTTAAGTGGCACGTTGGGGGCCGTGATGTTTGCCTACACGGTGCGATTCCTGCCGGTATCAATGAATACGCTGGATGCCGGCCTCGGCAAAATAAAACCAACCATGGATGATGTGGGCCGTTCCATGGGGCTGGGCAATTGGCAGATGCTGCGACGAGTGCATATTCCCATGCTGCGCGGCAGCCTTTTGACTGCGGCGCTGCTGGTGTTTGTGGATGTCCTCAAAGAGCTGCCCGCGACCTTGATTCTGCGGCCGTTCAACTTTAATACACTGGCCATTCGCACCTACGAGCTGGCTAACCAGGAACGACTGACCGAGGCCGCTGCGTCGGCCCTGATGATCGTTCTGGCTGGCATCATTCCTGTTATCATCATCAGTCTATCCATTTCAGCATCAAGACCGGGCCATGACTCACGCATTGCAGATTGACACTATTTCGGTGGCGTTGCAGAACACGCCAATTGTCCATGACATCAGCCTGCAACTGGCGCAGGGTGATATCGGCTGTCTGCTTGGGCCCAGTGGCTGTGGCAAGACGACCTTGCTGCGCGCCATCGCTGGCTTTGAGCCGGTCACGCAGGGCAGCATTCAGATTGCCGGACAGCTGGTGAGCAAACCCGGCAGCCAGATGCCCGTCGAGAAGCGTCAGGTTGGTATGGTGTTTCAGGACTACGCGCTGTTTCCCCATCTGAGTGTGGAGGACAACATCGCCTTCGGTCTGACTGGCTGGAAAGCCGCTGACAAACTGGCCAGGGTGCAGGAGCTCGCCCGCATGCTGCACATTGAGGAGCTGCTGGGTGCGTATCCGCATCGCCTGTCTGGTGGCCAGCAGCAGCGCGTCGCCATCGCCCGCGCCATGGCGCCGCGGCCACGCATTCTTTTGCTGGATGAGCCATTCGCGAGTCTGGATGTCGAATTGCGTGAAGACATAGCGCGAGAGATTCGTGAGGTGCTCAAACAGGACGGCATCACCAGCATTCTGGTGAGTCATAATCAGCTTGAAGCCTTTGCGATGGCTGATGAAATTGGCGTCATGCGAGCCGGGCGGCTGTTGCAGTGGAGCACCGCATTCGAACTTTATCATGAGCCGCGAAATGCCTACGTGGCTGATTTCGTCGGTGAGGGTGTATTCCTGCCCGGGACGGTCATTGATACGCTCAGTGTGAGTACTGAGCTCGGGGTGCTGACCACACATGAGCCGATTGCACACAAAGCGGGTGACCTGGTATCAGTGCTGATCCGCCCTGACGACGTAATACATGACGACAACAGTAAAGAAACTGCCCGGGTACTGAAAAAGGTATTCCGTGGGGCCGACTTTATGTACTCGCTGGCACTGCCCAGTGGCGCTAAGGTGCTAAGCCTGGTGCCCAGTCATCATGCTCATCCGGTGGGCAGTGATATCGGCATTAAGGTGGAGATGGATCACCTGGTGGTGTTTCCAGTCGATTAACTGTTGTCCACCAGAAAGGTTTCCAGTTTCTGATCGGTAAGCCTGTGGATCTGCGAAAACACAAACCAGATCGCGATCATCAGCACGATCATGCTGGGAATCGCGATGACAGGGTAGCTGAGTGCTGTCATGCGACCCAGCTCTGCGCTGAACTCGCTGGTGCCAGGTGGGCTCACCAGAATCACTCGCGCCAGAATATAGTTCAGCGCCGAAGACAGGAAAAAAGACCCCGCCACAATCATTGATGCCTGCGCCAGACGGCGCTCAAACACTTCCGTATTGCCCTTTGCTGCCAGCGCATCATACAGCGCCTGAACACGAATCAACTGTGCGTTTAATATCAGCGTCTTGACCAGCGGGAAGCGAGTCCGCTGGCTGATCAGTACTGCGAGCCCGATGATTCCGGGAATGGCTGCTTCCTTGATCGCAATGTACTGTGGATCAAGTTGCAGCAGACTGATGCCGCCGGTCAGAAAAACACTGATGACACCCAGTACCGAAAATGGATTGATCTTGCCGGATTCCCGCAGATCCCACAGGCCATAAAGGATGGGGAAGGCCAGCGCCACAACAATACTCAGACTCGGCCCAAGGCTGTCTTCACCGTTGAAACGGCTGAGGATGACGACCGGGATGATGATGTTGAATGCCAGATTGCCGAGAAATCCGCCACGCGGTTTCTTTGGCTGCTGCTCGGGAGTTGGCTGGTCTGTGGTCGTGCCCTGGGTCATAGTCGGAGTCCGTTTTTTGGGCCGCAGGGGGAGAAAAAGAGTGGTAGCTACGGGTGGACTTGAACCACCGACCCCAGCATTATGAATGCTGTGCTCTAACCAGCTGAGCTACGTAGCCACATCGAGGACGCGCATTTTGTCTATTTCAAGGGCCTTTGTCAAGAACCTGATATACGCGTCTTAAACATTGAAGCGGAAGTGAATCACATCACCATCGTGGACGATGTATTCCTTGCCTTCCAGTCGCCATTTGCCAGCATCCTTGGCGCCCTGTTCACCTTTAAAGGCAACATAGTCGTCGTAGGCGATGACCTCGGCGCGGATAAACCCACGTTCGAAATCGGTATGAATGGCGGCAGCTGCGCGGGGAGCCGTGGCACCCTGTTTGATGGTCCAGGCGCGCACTTCCTTGGGTCCGGCGGTGAAATAGGTCTGCAGGCCCAGCAAGCTGTAACCGGCACGGATAACGCGATCAAGGCCTGGTTCATCCATGCCCAGATCCTGCAGGAATTCGAGTTTTTCGTCGTCTTCCAGCTCGGCGATTTCCGCTTCCAGTTTGTTGCAGATCGGCACCAGCACGGCACCTTCGGCTTCTGCCACGGCGCGGACTTTATCCAGATGGGGATTGTTCTCGAAGCCATCTTCGTCAACGTTGGCGATGTACATCGTTGGTTTGACAGTCAGCAGGTGCAGCGAATACAGATCTGCCAGTTCTTCCTTGCTCAGGCCCATGCTGCGTACCGGTTGAGCGCCATCCAGGTGTTGTTTGACCTTTTCGAACAGGGCGATCTGTCGCACCGCGTCCTTGTCACCGCCCTTGGCGATGCGGGCCAGTCGCAGAATGCCTTTTTCCACTGACTCCAGGTCGGCAAGCGCCAGCTCGGTATTGATGGTTTCAATATCCGCCACCGGGTTGATGGTGTCGGCGACATGCACGATATTGCTGTCTTCAAAGCAGCGAACGACATGTGCAATCGCGTCAGTCTCACGAATGTTGGCAAGAAACTGGTTACCCAGGCCTTCGCCTTTGGAGGCACCGGCAACCAGTCCGGCGATGTCCACAAACTCCATGCTGGTGGGAATGGTCTTTTGCGGTTGAACGATGTCTGCCAGCACGTCAAGTCGCGGATCAGGCATGGGTACAATGCCGGAATTGGGTTCAATGGTGCAGAACGGAAAATTCTCTGCAGCAATACCCGCTTTGGTCAGCGCGTTGAACAGTGTTGATTTTCCGACGTTTGGCAGGCCAACGATGCCGCATTTAAAACCCATGGGTGTATATCCTGTAAAGTGTGATGTCTATTGGCTGTCTGCAACGGGGCTCTGACTGTGCAGGGTCTGCATGGCCTGATTCCACTGTCCGTTAACCAGTTGCGGCAGAACCTTCAGAGCCTGATCAATATCGTGTTCTATCTGTATGGTGTCGTCTTTGCCGGGATCGCTAAGCACATAATTGGCAACTTTATTTTTGTCGCCAGGGTGGCCCACGCCGATACGTAGACGTTTGAAATCATTTGCTCCACCAAGCGCGCTGATGATATCGCGCATGCCATTGTGCCCGCCATGCCCACCGCCCGATTTCAGACGGGTTGTGCCGACCGGGAAATCGATCTCATCGTAGGCGACCAGCATCTGCTGTGGCTCGATATCGAAGTAATGACAGAGACTGGCCACGGAAAGGCCGCTGCGATTCATGAAGGTGGTAGGGAATAACAGTCGGACATCGTGTCCTTCAATAGTGACACGTGCCACATTCCCATGAAAGCGAGCTTCGGGACGGAGTTCGCCGTGGTAACGTCGACAGATCTCATCCAGAAACCAGACGCCCACATTGTGGCGGTTAAAGCGATATTGCGGGCCCGGATTTCCCAGGCCCACAATCAATTTGAGCGTGTCAGTGCTCATGGCAGGAGAGATTACTCCTCGCCGGACTCTTCGTCGTCAGACTCTTCGTCCTGCGCACCGCCACGAGGCGGCTGAACAGTAACAACGGCGTGGTCAGCATCGGCGCCGTGTGTCAGGTCTACGCTGCTGACGCCTTTCGGGAAGTCAATCTGGGAGATGTGGATGGCTTCGCCCACACCCAGGTTGGCCACGTCGATTTCCAGGTACTCTGGCAGGTCTTTGGGCAGACATACGATTTCAAGTTCCGTAATGGTACGCAGCAGGCTGCCACCACCCAGTTTCACACCTTTACACTTCTCTTCGTTCAGAACGTGTACCGGTACTTTCACGTGAATGGTCTGCTTGGCGCTGACGCGCTGGAAGTCTGCGTGCATCAGGCGCGGCTTGGCCGGGTGACGCTGCAGGTCCTTGATAACGACCTGTTCTTTTTTGCCATCCACGTGCAGCGTGATGATGTGCGCAAAGAACGCTTCGTAGGTGGTGGCCTTCAGCAGATCCTTGTGAGGAATCGAAATCGACTGCGGCTTTTTGTTGCCGCCGTAGATGATGGCCGGTACTTCGTCAGCCAGGCGACGCAGGCGGCGGCTCGCACCTTTCCCCAGGTCGTCTCTGGCAGTTGCATTCAGATCAAACTCATTGGACATGATGTCCCTCCAGTTTCAAATAACGCCTGCTTTGCTTGCGACCAGCGCCGCAGACGTGTCAGTAAAAGAGTGTCGGGAAAACTGCTCCTGACACTCCGGTTAAAATCAGATTTCAGCGCTGTCAAACATGGCACTGATGGATTCTTCATTGCTGACGCGTCGGATAGACTCGGCCAGCAGGCGCGCCATGCTCAATTGGCGAACTTTCTTGCACTTCTTGATCTCGTCGCTCAGCGGAATGGTGTCAGTAACCACCAGCGTATCCAGCGTTGAGTTGGCAATATTTTCGGCCGCTTTGCCGGACAGGACCGGGTGTGTACAGTACGCCACAACTTTGGTTGCGCCGTGCTCTTTCAAAGCGGCAGCAGCTTTGCACAGGGTGCCAGCCGTATCAACCATGTCGTCCACGATCAGGCAGGTACGGTTTTTCACTTCACCGATAATATGCATGACCTGGGCTTCGTTGGCCTGTGGGCGACGTTTGTCGATAATCGCCAGATCCACATTCAACTGCTTGGCCACCGCGCGTGCACGCACAACACCACCGATGTCCGGTGATACCACGGTCAGGTTTTCATAATTCTGACGAACGATGTCTTCGGTCAGTACCGGCGAGCCATACACGTTGTCCACCGGTATACTGAAGAAGCCCTGGATCTGCTCGGCATGCAGATCAACTGTCAGCACACGATTGATACCAACCGCAGAAATCATGTCAGCAACCACTTTGGCACTGATAGCCACGCGTGCTGAGCGAACGCGACGATCCTGTCGGGCATAGCCGAAATACGGAATCACGGCAGTGATGCGGTTGGCCGAGGCGCGGTGCATGGCATCAGCGGTCAGCAGGAGTTCCATCAGGCTGTCATTGGTAGGTGCGCAGGTGGACTGAATGATAAAAACGTCCTTGCCGCGTACATTTTCCTTGATTTCGACCGCCACTTCGCCGTCGCTGAACTTGCCAATATCGGCATCACCCAGCGGAATACCGATATAGCGGGCAATTTTCTCTGCCAGCACCGGGTTCGCATTGCCGGTGAAAACCATCAAGTTGTTTGCCATGAGTTGAGTACCTTCAGACTTGCTGCGGGCGGGGCTCCGGTTCATGAGCTGCTTGGTCTTGAACAGTGACTGTTTGATAACGCTGCCCGTCCGGATAGTTTCTGTTCGTCATTGCTGGCGGCCGATGACTGCCTGGACGCTCTGCTCGTTCAATCAGAAAATCCGCACCGCATCGACCCAGGGGGTGATGCATGTGCGGATTTCCGGGGATTTGGCTGGGGTGGCTGGACTCGAACCAACGCATGCAAGGATCAAAACCTTGTGCCTTACCAACTTGGCGACACCCCAGTGATAGTTGGCTATTTTAAGCCATTTTCCTATTGCACGTCCAGTTGCGAGGCCAGAGCCTGGTCGACTGGAGACTGGTTCAGTCCTTGAGCCACAAAGCCGCTGGCGCGTTTTAATGCCGGCAAATCAATGTGTTCCAGTTCGTGCAATACTTTTCTGGCGTCAGCTTCTGTCCTGAATGATGCAAAAACACTGGCGCCTGTTCCTGTCATCCTGGCGGGGGCGAATTGAGCAAGCCAATTCAGTGCCTCATCCACCTCGGGATACAGGTTTCTGACCAGTGTTTCGCAGTCGTTTCGGGACTGCCCTGCCAGAAAGGCGCACATTTTGATGGGTGACGTGTCTCGTGTCAATTGCTCATGTGAAAAAATTCTGCCGGTAGCCACATGGCAGTCGGGAGTGATCACCAGGTAAGTCGCTGCAGGCAATGAAATGGGCGTGAGGTGCTCGCCGACACCTTCTGCCCAGGCACTGTTGCCGTGGACAAAAACCGGGACGTCAGCTCCCAGCGCCAGACCGATGCTGGCCAATTGCTGTTTATCCATGCCGAGTTTCCACAGGGCATTCAGTGCCAGCAGTGTGCTGGCGGCATCGCTGCTGCCACCACCCAGCCCCCCGCCGGCAGGCAGGCGCTTGTCCAGGTAGATGTCGGCGCCCAGCGGACAGCCGCTGTCGGACTGCAGGGCGCGGGCGGCCCGAAGCACCAGATTATCGTCGCTGATCAGCCCGGATCTGTTGCAGTCCATTCTCAGTTTGCCGTCGCGGCGCGGACTCAGGTGCAGTGTGTCGCCGTGGTCGAGTATCTGGAACACCGTCTGCAGATTGTGATAGCCGTCAGCGCGGCGACCTGTGATGTGAAGAAACAGATTAAGTTTGGCCGGCGCAGGGACCACCAGTGTTGCAGTGGCTGAACTCATGAGTCTTGTTGCGTCACTATCAGTGGCTCATCACCTGGCAGCGACCAGTCCAGTCGGTAGAGGTCGAGGCGCAACGGCGACTTCTGTATGCGAATGCGGGTTGGCAAGGTTTCAGTGCCGAAGTTTGTGTAGCCCATGTAGTTGATCTGCCAGCCGCTTTGCTGAAACTGCAGCAGCTGGCTGGTCTCACCAAAGCTGAGATCGTGAGCTTCGCCGGGTGCCGGGATTCCCCGGATCCAGTAGTTGAGCTCGGTGACGGGTAACTCATAACCGATCTGCTGATACAGCAGCTCTTCCGGCGAATCGGTAATGACCGGGTCTTCGCCCTGTTGCTCAATCCGCACGTAGCCAGGTTGTCCGTTGATCTCGGTGGCACCAATATTAAAGGTGCCCCACAGGTTGATACGGTACCGCTCTTCGTCCTGCTGCCAGCGAATCCGCGAAGAGTGTGCCTCCTCAGCGTCGCGCACATTGATGCTGCCGGTAAACTCCCAGCGCTCGATTTGCTGCAGAACCTGCTGGCGCTGCGCCCACTCCGGATTGACGGGTGCATCGATACGCGGTGTGCTCTGGCAGGATGCCAGCACAAGAACGCATATCAGCGACAGGCAGGCCCGGTGCATCATCAGGATGTTCCTCGGGGCGAGTCCCCGGTGAGGCGCTCCATGGCGTCCAGCACATGCTCGCTGTCGGGGTCGGCTTCCAGCGCCTGTTCCCAGATCAGCAGGGCTTCTGCTTCTTTACCGCTTACCCACAGTACCTCGCCCAGATGGGCAGCCACTTCCGGGTCAGGAAACGCAGCATAGGCGCGTTGCAGGTTGTACAGGGCGTCGTCCAGGTAGCCGAGCTTGAACTGCACCCAGCCCAGGCTGTCGATGATGGCCGGGTCATCGGGGGAAATATCAATGGCGCGCTCGATCAGCTCCAGCGCCTCCTGATAGCGATCGGTCCTGACCGTCAGCGAGTACCCGAGGTGGTTCAGGGCACGTGCATCGTTGGGATTGATGGCAATGATGCGCTGCAGATCACGTTCGGCAGCTTCCTGGCGTCCGGCGCGCTCGTGCAGCAGGGTGCGTGCGAACAGCAGATCGACATTCTGTGGATGATCCAGCAGTGCCTGATCGAGTACCGCCAATGCCCGTTCGTGATGCCCGGCATTAATAAGTGCTTCGGCCAGCAGTGCCGGATACGCGGGCGCCAGTGCGGCGTCCCGCGCGCCCATTTGAGCCACCCAGGCCTCAGCTTCGTCGAACTGCTCAAGCTCAACCTGCAATCGCAGGGCTTCGCGCTGGGCGTTCAGAAAGGCATTGGAACGCCGCTGGACCTGCTGGTAGTGGAACAACGCCTGTTCAAGCTCGCCTTGAGCCTCCAGAACATAGCCAAGATAGTAGTGTGCTTCATTCTGCCGGTACCCGGAGCGCAGCAGGTCGCGCAGCTGGGCTTCGGCCAGCGTCAACTGATCAATTTCCAGGTTGATCAGGATCAGCGAATACAGTGTTTCCATATCGCCGGGTTCGCGACGCAGCAGTTCGGTAAACTGGATCGAAGCTGGTTCAAGTTTTTCGTTCTGCACCAGAAGCTGTGCGTAGCTGTAACGCAGCAGCCGGTGTTCCGGATAGCGCTCGACGTATTCCGCCAGCAGCGCTTCAGCCGCCTCAACCTGGCCGCTGTTCTGAAGCAGCTGTGCTTCGATAAGCACGGTTCTTGGGTTGTCGCCGTAGCGTTGGCGGGCCACATCAAGGATGGCGCGGGCGCTATCGGTATCGCCGCTCTGGTCGTGCAGCTGTGCCAGGGCGTAATAAATGGAGGGTTCGTCCGGATGCCGTGTATTGATGGCCTGCAGTCGTTCAATGATGACCTGGCGTTGACGGTCTTCCAGATTGGCAGTGCGCGCTGACAGCGCTGTGAAATCGACCTGGCCACCCAGCGCCATGACCTGTTCGAAATGCGGCAGGGCTCTGACGAACAGACCCTGCTCCATGAACTGGTAGCCAATGATCAGATGCGGGTCCATGGCGTCAGGTTCAATCGCCAGCCACTGGTCAGCCAGGTTGGACAGTGCCTGCGCATTGCCCAGTGCTGATGCATACTCTACGGCACGCCGTATGATGCCCGGATCCTGTGTTTCCAGTGCCAGTCGATAATATCCCTCGGCCGCGCCAGCCATGTCACCGCGCAGGCCACGGAATTCGCTGAGCAGTGCCAGCTCCAGCTGCTCCTGGGTAAAATTACCGTACTCGATGGGTGGCTCAGGTGCAGCCTGCACAGGGACCTGAACCGTCTGTTCGGAGGGCTCTGGTGCTTGTGGCTCAGCTTCTGGTGGCGCTGGATTGCTGGCGCATGCGGCCAGCAGCGGCAGGCTGAGGTAGAACAGTCTTGGCAAAATTTTTGTCATAATATCCGGTCATGGGTGTGCCAGGGCACGCCCGGATTGTAGCAACAGTTATAATTCAACACTACACTAGTGTCCTGTCTGGTTAGTTCGCATAGTTTCAGAGTGATTGTCTGTTGCCAGGATGATGTGAACTAACCAGACAGGACATAAAGACCGGGCGGGCCCCATAATACGTGCGTTGCCTGCTCTTTGTGGCCAAATTCCCACTCCGGAACGGGCAAACGCCCCCGTTTTTTAGTAAGATAGCGCACTTTTTCGACTCAAGGCTCAGTATGGCGCTGGTTCTGCTCGGCATCAATCACAACACGGCCAACGTGGCACTCCGTGAGAAGGTGGCATTCCCACCTGAAAAAATGGCGGACGCCATGCAGGGCGTGCGGTCCTTGCAGCATGTGTCTGAAGCTGTGATTGTGTCCACCTGTAACCGGACCGAGCTGTATATAGATGTCGATATAGAGGGCGACCCGGAGCAGGAGTTCAGCCCCGAACGCATGCAGCAGGAACAGCAGAAGCTGTTGCAGTGGCTGAGCGACTACCACGGAATTGATGCCACGGAGCTGGGCACCTGCAGTTATTTTCACTGGCGTGAGGACGTGATCCGCCATTTGATGCGGGTCGCCTGCGGGCTCGATTCCATGGTGCTCGGCGAGCCCCAGATTCTGGGCCAGATCAAGTCCGCGTTTGCAGTTGCCAAAGATCTTGGCGCGGCCGGTTCCGATCTCGGCAAGGCCTTTCAGGAAGCCTTCTCCATTGCCAAGGAAGTACGAACCGATACCGCTATCGGCGAGAACCCGGTTTCAGTTGCCTACGCCGCAGTCACGCTGGCGGAGCAGATATTCTCTGAATTGCGCAGCCTCAACGCACTGCTGATTGGTGCGGGCCATACCATTGAGCTGGTGGCGCGCCACCTGATTGAGCGCGGCGTCAAACGAATCGTGATTGCCAACCGGACTCTGGAGAATGCGGTCAAACTGGGAGAAAAGTTTGGTGCGCGCGGCGTCCTGCTGTCGGATATTCCGGCGGAGCTGGAGCATGCGGATATCATTGTTTCGTCGACCAACAGCCAGTTGCCATTGCTGGGTAAAGGCGCTGTCGAACGGGCGTTGAAGAGCCGCCGACACAAGCCCATGCTGCTGGTCGACCTGGCAGTCCCGCGTGATATCGAACCTGAAGTGGGGCAGATCAGCGATGCCTATCTATACAGCGTTGACGATATCCGCGACGTGATTGAGGACGGCGTAAAGAGTCGCGCACAGGCGGCCGAGCAGGCCAGCGCCATCATCGAGCGCGGTGTCGAAGAGTATCTGCGTCAATTAAGAGCCCTGAACGCTGTAGCCACCTTGCGGGCATTTCGCGGCCAGGCTGATGCCATTCGTCAGGCAGAGCTTGAGAAGGCCAGGCGTTCGCTGGAGAAGGGTGTTGATGCCGAGCAGGTGCTGGAGTCTCTGGCGCGGGGTTTGACCAACAAACTTATCCATACGCCCAGTGTGCAAATGAAAAAAGCCAGCGCCGAAGGACGTGACGAGGTTGTACGTCTGGTGCAGGAGCTGTATCAATTGGGAGATGAGTCATGAAAGAGTCCATCTTTCAGAAACTGGAACATTTAGCGGAGCGCTACCAGGAGCTACAGGCGCTGCTCAGCGACGCCGAAACGATCGCCGATCAGGATCGTTTTCGCAAACTGTCGCGCGAATTTGCCGATCTGGAGCCGATCGCTCAGGAATTTGATCGCTATCGCAGTGCTCAGCAGGGTATGACGCAGGCGCAGGAGATGATGCGCGACAGTGACCCGGACATGCGTGCCATGGCTGAAGAAGAGTACTTCAGCCTGAAAGATTCTCTGCAGGAGCTTGAGCTTTCACTTCAGAAGCTGCTTTTGCCCAAGGATGAGCGTGACACGATGGATGTGTTTCTGGAGGTGCGCGCTGGCACAGGTGGCGACGAAGCAGCCATCTTTGCTGGTGACCTGTTCAGAATGTATTCACTATATGCGGAGTCCAAAGGCTGGCGCATCGAGATTCTGAGCGAGCGACCCGGTGAACATGGCGGTTACAAGGAAATCATTACCCGTGTGGCGGGCAAGAATGTCTATGGACACCTCAAGTTTGAGTCCGGTGCGCACCGCGTGCAGCGAGTACCCGAAACCGAGACACAGGGGCGTATTCATACCTCTGCCTGCACGGTTGCGATTCTACCCGCCGGCGATGAGATGGAAGAGATCGAGCTGAACAAGGCAGATCTGCGCATTGATACCTTCCGTGCCAGTGGTGCCGGTGGTCAGCACGTCAACAAGACCGACTCAGCCATTCGCATTACCCATATCCCGACCGGTATCGTGGTCGAGTGTCAGGATGAGCGCTCGCAGCACAAGAATCGCGCGCGCGCCATGTCGCTGCTCAGCGCGCGGCTCAATGACATGCAGCAGGCAGCTGCTGACAAGGAGCAGTCCGATACCCGTCGGCTGCTGGTGGGTTCTGGCGACCGCTCCGAGCGTATCCGCACCTACAACTATCCGCAGGGGCGTGTCACCGATCACCGTATAAACCTGACCCTGTACAAACTGTCAGAAGTGCTGTCAGGTGATCTTGATGCGGTGATTCAGCCGCTGATCAATGAATACCAGGCCGATCAACTGGCGGAGCTGGCGGCCTGACCATGGCCACACTCTCCGTCGGCCAGTTGCTCAGGCAGACGGCCGCCCGGCTGACGCAATCAAGCTCGCCGCAACTGGATGCCGAACTGTTGCTGGCGAAGGTCATGGGTGTCAGTCGCTCTGGCGTGCTGGCCCGCCTGCGCGATCCGGTCCAGCCCGGAATTCAGGAAGCCTATGAAGAGCTGATTGCCCGCCGTGAGCTGGGCGAGCCGGTAGCCTATCTGCTTGGTCGCCAGGGGTTCTGGAGTCTGGAGCTGGATGTCACGCCGGATGTGCTGATACCCAGACCCGAGACCGAACTGCTGGTGGAAAGCTGTTTGCAGATTGCAGGGCCTGACGCCGCTGACTTTACTGTCGCCGATCTGGGTACCGGGTCGGGTGCCATTGCCCTGGCTCTGGCAGTAGAACGTCCGGCCTGGCAGGTCTATGCCACCGATCGTAGTGAGACGGCGCTGGCCGTCGCAGCTGCCAATGCCCGCCGGTTGTCACTGTCCGATCGAATCGAGTTTCGTCAGGGGGACTGGTGCGCGGCGCTGCCCGATGGGCTTGAACTCGACATTCTTGTCAGTAATCCGCCTTATATTGACCCGGAGGATCCGCATCTGAGCCAGGGCGCGCTGCCTTTTGAGCCTCTGTCAGCACTGCGTTCAGATGAGTATGGGCTGCGTGATATTCGTTTGATAGTGCAGCAGTCGCTGGCCGTGCTGAAGCCGGCTGGCTGGCTTCTGCTTGAACATGGGTATAATCAGGGCGCCGCCGCGCGACAGTTGATGGAGCAACATAAATTTAATCAAGTGCGGACCGTTAAGGACCTGGCGGGTCTGGATCGGGTGACGCTGGGGTGTCGATCATGAATGACGAGCAGCTGCTACGCTACAGTCGGCAGATCATGCTGCCAAATATGGATATCGCCGGTCAGCAGCGACTGCTGGACGCGAGCGTGCTTATCGTGGGAATGGGCGGGCTGGGAAGTCCGGTTGCCATGTATCTGGCTGCTGCTGGCGTCGGCAAACTCGTGCTGGTCGATGATGACGAGGTAGAGCTCAGCAATCTACAGCGCCAGATCGCACACACCACCGATCGCATCGGACAATCAAAAGTGGCCTCCGCGCAGCAGACGCTGCAGGCGCTCAATCCGGACGTTCAGATTGAGACACTGACGACACGGCTGGATGCGCAGACGCTGCAGGCGCAGATCGATCGTGGCGTCGATCTGGTCGTGGATGCCTGTGATAATTTTGCCACGCGCTTCATGATCAATCGGGCCTGCGTGCAGAATAAACTGCCACTGGTGTCTGGTGCCGCCATCCGTCTGGAAGGACAGCTTGCCGTGTTTGATACCCGTCGCGACAACAGCCCCTGCTATCAATGTCTGTATCGTGAGGGCGGTGACGACGAGCAGATGAGCTGCGCCCGCAATGGTGTTCTATCGCCAGTTGTGGGCATCATAGGCACCATGCAGGCACTTGAGGCAATAAAAGTGATTGCCGGTATCGGCCAGGATTTGTGCGGCAAGTTGCTGATTTTTGACGCCATTGACAGCCAATGGCGGACGTTGAAGTTACCACGCGATCCCGCCTGCGCCGTGTGCGCAGTGCGCGCTTGATGCTGCAAATGCTCAGGCGCTATGATGCGGGCCATATTTCGAATTCAGAAGACAGGCTGCTAATACATGCAAACAAAAGATTCAGACCAGAGTAATCCCGATGCTCCGAACCAGGAAGCAGAAGATCAGGTAAACCAGGAACAGCAAGACCAGACGCAAAACAAGCAGGAACAGCAGGACCCAGAGCAGGCAGGCCAGGAGCCGCATAACAGCGAGCAGGAAGCCCCATCGCAGCAAAGCCAGCAAGCAGCGCCACAGCTGCAGAATGCCTCCGAACCGGAACAACCGGCGGACGAGCACCCTGTTGAGGACAGCCAGAGCGCAGAAGCTGCCAGCGTCGAGTCTGACAATAGCCCGGTGGCTGAACAGCAGCCCGCAGCCGATCAGAAAGAGGAGCCAGCACCAGAGCCTGAGACTGCTCAGGAGCCAGCCACAGAGTTGGATCAGCAGCAGAAATCTGTAGCAGAGTCTGAAGGTATGCTGGCGACAACTGCGCAGCCAGTAACAGATGAAGAATCAGGCGAGGGGCAGCCCGACTCTGAATCAACAGAATCTGATGCGCCAACAACACCGGAGGCGCCCGCAAAACAGCCTGCCCCCAAAGTACAATTCAGCAGTTTTGATCTGGCAGAACCACTTGCCAAAGCCATTAGCGATCTTGGTTTTGAGTATTGCACGCCAATCCAGGCCCAGAGTCTGCGTTATACACTGGTTGGTTATGATGTGACTGGCAAGGCCCAGACCGGCACGGGCAAAACAGCGGCATTCCTGATCACGCTGATCAATGACATGCTTAAGAATCCGATAACCGAACAGCGCTACGCCGGCGAACCAAGGGCTCTGGTGCTGGCGCCGACGCGGGAGCTGGTCATTCAGATTGCCAATGATGCGACTGATCTGTGCAAACACAGTGACCTGCGCGTTGTCACCCTTGTGGGTGGTGAGGATTATCAGAAACAGCTGCGGGCAGTCGACAAACGCCCCGTCGATATTGTGGTGGCGACGCCGGGCCGTCTGATCGATTTTCTGCAGAATGAACATCTGTATCTCGGGCTGGTTGAGCTGCTGGTTATTGATGAGGCCGATCGCATGCTGGATATGGGTTTTATCCCGCAGGTTCGCAACATCGTGGCGCGCACCCCGCACAAAGACTGCCGTCAGACCCTGCTGTTCAGTGCGACTTTTACGCCAGAAATTCTGGAACTGACGTCGCGCTGGGCCATGGATCCGGTGATGATCGAAATCGAGCCCGAGCGTGTTGCCACTGACACGGTCGAGCAGATCGTCTATCTGGTCACCAGCGACGACAAATACAAGCTGCTGTACAACCTGATCGGCCTGCAGGGATCCGAGAAGGTGATTGTGTTCAGCAATCGTCGCGACCAGGTGCGCAAGCTGGCTGACAATCTGCACCGCAATGGTGTCAGCTGTGGATTGTTGTCCGGTGAAATTGCGCAGAAAAAACGTGTAAAAACCCTGGAAGATTTTCGTGAAGGCAAGTTGAAGGTGCTGGTAGCGACGGACGTGGCAGGCCGTGGTCTGCACATTGATGATGTGACGCATGTCATCAATTACACACTGCCGGAGGAGGCGGAGGATTACGTACACCGCATCGGCAGAACCGGGCGGGCGGGCGCTACCGGAACTTCAATCAGTTTTGCCTGCGAGGAAGATTCTTTCCTGCTGCCGAATATCGAATCGAAGCTGGGTCAGAAACTGCCTTGCGTGCACCCCGACAGTCGCTTGCTCACCGATCCACCGGCTTTTACGCGGGAGTCCAAGTTTAAGGATGAGTCCAAGCCAGCTGGACGCGGCGGGCGTGGTGGCAAGCCGTCCGGTGGCGGTGGCGGACGCCCACGGCCGCGCCGCTAGATCCAGGGATTATGCGCCGCGACGGGCGCCATGTGACTCGAGAATTTCCATGTAGGGTGCAGCACGACGATGCTGCGCCAGATGGTCCAGAAACGTGGCGCCACTTTCGAGCGTGACATTGATGTCGTGGCCAGCTTCGACAAAGAAAGGAACGAAGCGGGTGAATTGCTCGGGCAGCATGCCGCGGTAGGCTTTGAGCAAAATGTGGTAATCAGCCGGCACGCCCTCGGGTGGCTCCAGGCTCAAGAAAGCCTTGATGCGCTCATCTGACCATTCTTCATTGCGAGTGGCAGGCTGAGTGCGTTCTTTGCCGGTTTTTTTCTCTTCAATCATGGTGTCATCCGTTTGGCTCACCCCAGGCAGTCCGGCTATTTGCCGCGACTGTCTGGAGCGATGGGCTTATTCGCTGAGCTTCTTGCGCAGCAGTTCGTTCAATTGAGCAGGGTTGGCCTTACCCTTGGAAATCTTCATGGCCTGACCAACAAAGTATCCAAACACGGCTTCCTTACCGCCTTTGTATTGTGCGACCTGGTCCGGGTTGGCGGCGATCACATCATCCACCAGCTTTTCTATGGCACCTGTGTCTGTGACCTGCTTCAGTCCGCGTGACTCGATAATCTGGTCGACATCAGATTCGCCTTCGGTCAGCGCTTCAAACACGGTCTTGGCGATCTTGCCGGAGATGGTGTTGTCCTTGATGCGGCTGATCAATGTGCCCAGCTGGGTCGGCGTGACCGGACTCTGCTGGATATCAAGATCCTGCTTGTTCAACAGCCCCAGCAGGTCGACGGTCACCCAGTTGGCTGACAGCTTGGCGTCTCCGCACAGCTGCGCGACCTGTTCAAAGTAATCGGCCATGGCACGGCTGCTGGTCAATACATCGGCATCATACTCGCTAAGGCCGTACTGTTTAACAAAGCGGCTGCAGCGCGCGTCTGGCAGCTCTGGCATGGTCGCACGGACGGCATCGATATACGCATCATCGATCACAACAGGCAGCAGGTCAGGCTCGGGGAAGTAACGGTAGTCGTTGGCGACTTCCTTGCTGCGCATCGAGCGGGTCTCGTCACGATCGGAGTCATACAGGCGGGTTTCCTGAATGACGCGGCCGCCATCTTCGATCAGGTCAATCTGGCGCTGTACTTCATGGTTGATGGCTTTCTCGACAAAGCGGAACGAGTTGATGTTTTTGATCTCGGTGCGTGTGCCAAATTCTGTCTCACCCTTGCGTCGTACCGATACGTTGGCGTCACAGCGCATGGAGCCCTGAGACATGTTGCCGTCGGAGATGCCCAGATAAAGAATAATTGAGTGCAGTTTCTTCAGGTAGGCAACCGCCTCTTTGGCGTTGCGCAGATCAGGCTCCGATACTATTTCCAGCAGCGGTGTTCCCGCCCGGTTAAGGTCGATACCGGACATGCCCTGAAAATCTTCATGCAAGGATTTGCCAGCATCTTCTTCGATGTGGGCGCGGGTAATGCCAATGACCTTTTCTGAGCCATCATCCATCACAATGCGCAGGCTGCCTTTGCCAACGGTTGGGTGGTCCAGCTGGCTGATCTGATAGCCTTTGGGCAGGTCAGGGTAGAAGTAATTCTTGCGGTCAAATACCGAGCGCTTGCCGATTTCTGCGTCTACCGCCAGTCCGAATGACACAGCCATCCGCAGAACTTCCTCGTTCATGACTGGTAGCGTGCCTGGTAGCGCCAGGTCGTATATATTGGCCTGGGTATTCGGTTCTGCACCGAATGCAGTGCTGCTGCCGGAAAACAGTTTGCTGGCAGTTGCCAGCTGCACGTGCACTTCAAGACCGATGACGGTTTCCCAACTCATTATTTAACCTCCGGTCGGCGCTGATGCCAGTCTGTGTTCAACTGGAACTGATGGGCGACATTCAGCAGTCGTGCCTCTGAAAACGCCGGTCCGACCAACTGCATGCCAATTGGCAATCCCTGCAGCATACCTGCTGGCAGGGACATGCCAGGGATGCCGGCCAGGTTGACGGCGATCGTGTAAATGTCTTCCAGATACATGGTGACCGGATCGGCATTTTTCTCACCAAGCTTGAAGGCTGTGTGGGGTGAGGTCGGTCCCAGGATGACGTCTACAGACTTGAAGGCTTCATCAAAATCCTGCTTGATCAAGCGGCGGATTTTCTGCGCCTTCTTGTAATAGGCATCATAGTAACCTGCAGACAGTGCGTAAGTGCCTACCATGATGCGACGTTTGACTTCGTCACCAAAGCCTTCGCTGCGGCTGCGCTTGTACAGGTCTTCAAGGTTCACCGGGTTTTCGGCGCGATGGCCAAAGCGCACTCCGTCATAACGCGACAGGTTTGCTGAAGCCTCTGCAGGTGCCACGACGTAATACGCAGGCACCGACAGGTGATTGTGCGGCAGATCAACCTCGGTCACGCTGGCGCCGAGGCTTTCCAGTACTTTGATGGCATCCTGCAGAATGGTCTGCACAGCTGGGTTCAGGTCAGCGGTGAAGTGATCACGAGGCAGGCCGATACGCAGACCTTTCAGGGACTGCTGCAGATGTGCTGTGAAATCTTCGGCCGGATGGTCCAGGCTGGTGGAGTCACGTGAGTCCAGTCCGGCAATGGCGTTCATCATCAGCGCTGCGTCTTCTGCACTTTTGCTTAGCGGACCAGCCTGGTCAAGACTGGAGGCAAACGCGATCATGCCAAAACGGGATACTCGTCCGTAGGTTGGTTTCAAACCTGTAATGCCGCAGAAAGATGCGGGCTGGCGAATTGATCCGCCGGTGTCGGTACCGGTCGCGATGGCACACAGATCAGCGGCTACCGCGGCGGCGGAACCGCCCGATGATCCACCAGGTACGCGACTGCTGTCCCATGGGTTGCGAACAGGTCCGTAGTAACTGGTCTCGTTGGATGAACCCATCGCAAATTCATCCATGTTGGTTTTACCCAGCGTGACAGCGCCGGCCTGTTGGAGACGTTCAACAACACTGGCATCGTAGGGCGACACAAAATTATGCAGCATGCGCGAGCCGCAGGTTGTCAGCACATCGCGCGTACAGAAGATGTCTTTGTGGGCAATGGGTATGCCGGTGAAAGGAGTACTATTGCCAGCGGCGCGCTGTTTGTCAGCTTCGGCCGCCTGTTTCAGTGCCTGCTCTTTGCACACGGTGATGTAGGCATTGAGATCCGGATTCAGTTTTTCGATGCGATCCAGATAGGCCTGAGTCAGTTCAACGCTGGAAACGTCTTTGCGGTCCAGGGCTGCGCTCAGCTCTGCTACAGTTTTGCTTAACATGAAAGGGTGATCCTTGCTCGTTGGCGTTACTCAATGACTTTGGGAACCAGGTACAGACCATTCTCTGTGGCAGGTGCGATCTGCTGCAGTCGATCCCGCTGATTGGTCTCGGTCACCTGGTCCGGCCGCAGCCGCTGGGTGGCATCGAACGGGTGCGCCATCGGAGTGACGGCGCTGGTGTCGATGCTTTGCATCTGGTCGATCATGGTGAGAATGTTGGAGATGCGACTGGTCACTTCATCGATGTCGGGCTGTTTGATTTGCAGTCTTGCCAGATGTGCAATTTTTTCCACATCAGTGTTGTCCAAAGCCATTCATGAACTCCCTTAGTGTGCGATAATGCGCGCTTTCCCGACGGCCGGGGATGACTGCAACGCGGGCATGTTTTGATACTTGCCCTATCATCTGAGCGTTGCTAGAGTGCATACCTTATTGCTGGAGAAACCGTGATTATACGGGATTTAGGCCGGTCTAGGGCAACAGTTTCCTTCCCCTGGAAGACGATCGTTCGCTGAACAAGCACTTTTGTATTGGCGCAGGAACTGTATTGGGATTTGTCTGTCTGCTCATTGAAGCTGGACAAGGGGTCCGGATTTCGGGCGGGTACGATTAGTATTGAGGTTAACAAAAGTTCAATGTTCAAAAAAATAAGGGGAATGTTTTCCAATGATCTGTCCATCGATCTTGGAACGGCCAACACACTGATTTACGTGCGCGGCGAAGGAATCGTTCTGAATGAACCGTCGGTGGTAGCAATCAGAAATCACAATGGCCAGAAAACGGTTACCGCTGTCGGCGCTGATGCCAAGCGTATGCTGGGTCGGACACCCGGCAACATCACAGCGATCAGACCCATGAAAGATGGCGTTATTGCCGACTTTCAGGTCACCGAAAAAATGCTCCAGCACTTCATCAGCAAAGTTCACGAAAACAGTTTCTTCCCGCCCAGCCCGCGTGTGCTGGTTTGCGTACCCTGTAAATCTACCCAGGTAGAAAGACGTGCCATCCGGGAATCAGTTCTTAGCGCCGGCGCGCGTGAAGTCCGATTGATAGAAGAGCCCATGGCAGCTGCCATCGGTGCAGGCCTGCCAGTTGAAAAGCCCAGTGGCTCCATGGTTGTGGATATCGGTGGTGGCACCACCGAGATTGCCATCATTTCACTGAATGGTGTGGTCTACGCGGAATCGGTGCGTATCGGCGGCGATCGATTTGACGAGGCGATTATCACTCACGTTCGCCGCAATTACGGCAGTCTGATTGGTGATGCCACAGCAGAGCGCATCAAAAAGGAAATCGGCTGTGCCTATCCATCAGAGGGCATTCTGCGCGAAATCGACGTACGTGGTCGCAATCTGGCCGAAGGCGTGCCGCGCAGTTTTACTCTGAACAGCGATGAAATCCTTGAAGCTCTTCAGGAACCGCTGTCAGCCATCGTGCAGGCAGTAAAAAGCGCACTGGAACAGTCTCCTCCGGAACTGGCATCCGATATTGCTGAAAGTGGTATGGTTCTGACTGGTGGTGGCGCGCTGCTGAAGGATCTGGACAAGCTGCTGGCCGAAGAAACCGGTCTGCCTGTCATTGTCGCTGACGACCCCCTGACCTGTGTGGCACGTGGGGGCGGCAAGGCAATGGAGTTGATGGACCTCAACGAGATGGATGCGCTGACCCTGGACTGATTGACAGACAGAGGTTCTGGCTATTAAACCCTTATTTACAAAAGGTGTATCGCTTGAATACCGCCTGGTAGCGTTTGTTCTGCTGGCGGTATTGGTCATGTTTGCGGATCGGCGCTACGACTATCTGGATAGATTCCGTTTTACCGTCGCCTATCTGAGCACACCCATCTACTGGGTTGCTGATATCCCCACCCGTGTTTCGCTGTGGATCGATGATGTTTTCGTTTCGCAGCGGGATCTGATCGAAGAAAATGCCCAACTGCGCCAGGAACTGCTGTTTGCCCAGCGTGAACTGCAATTGCTGGCGGGTCTTGCCAGCGAAAACAGCCGTCTGCGTGACCTGCAGGCAGCATCGCAGACCGTGCAGGGACGAGCAGTCACCGCTGAAATCATCAATGTATCCAACGACCCCGGCGCGCGGCGTGTGCTGATCAACCGTGGCGCCCACAATGGCGTGTTCGAGGGTCAGGCTGTGCTGGATGCACATGGTCTGATGGGCCAGGTGGTCGAAGTGCTGCCTTTTACCAGCTGGGTCCTCCTGATCACCGACTCCCGCCACGGTACACCCGTTCAGGTGAATCGCAATGGTGAGCGTGCCATTGCCCGCGGCAGCCGCAGTGATGTGGCCGGCCTGGAACTGGAGTTTGTTCCTGATACGGCTGATATTGTCGTGGGTGACCTGTTGGTCAGCTCCGGACTGGGGCAGCGTTTCCCCAAAGATTATCCGGTGGCCGAAGTCACCAGTGTTGTTCATGACCCGGGTCAGGCGTTTGCCGTCATCAGGGCCCGGCCGTTGGCGCAGATGGACAGGACACGGCATGTGATGCTGGTGATTCCCGACGACGAAGTGATCAGTAGTGTGCCGGTTCCGGATGATTTTCTGGGTGCGGGCCCTGGTGAACTGCCGGTCACCGAGGAGGTGTCAGTGCCCACTGACAGTGCGAATGCAGGCAACGATAACGAAGCTGAGCGTGACACTGTCCCGGACGATAATGCTCTGCTGGTGAGGGATGCGGATGAGCCGGAAACAGACATGCCGGCACCCGGTCAGGAAAGTGCTGATACAGAAGCAGCAGTGACCGAGGGTGCGGCAACAGAGAGTACAGAAACTGAAAGTGAATCCTCAGATGCAGGAAATACGGTGATGCCTGAGGAAGACGGGCCCGGACCAGGGGAAGATCTGCCATGACGCCAAGAGCCAATGGAATCTGGGTGATCATCCTGAGTTTTCTGGTCGCCTATCTACTTGAGATCGTCCCGTTCCCGGAATGGGCCATGCATTACCGGCCTGCCTGGGTGGCCATGGTGCTGATTTACTGGGTGATGGCCATCCCGTACCGGGTTGGCATCGCGACCGCCTGGTTTGCCGGCGCGTTTCTGGACATTCTGGAAGGGTCCCTGCTTGGCATGAACGCACTGACCTTTGCTCTGCTTGCATACATCACACTGAGCCTGCATCAACGGCTGCGCATGTTCTCCGCCCTGCAGCAAAGCGGCATGATTCTGGCCCTTGTCGGCTTGAGCATGATGCTGAGCTACTGGATCAAAATAGGACTTGAGGAATCCAGCGAAGGCAGCCTGCTGTTCCTGCTGGGAGCCCTGTCCAGTGCTTTCATCTGGCCGTGGCTGTTTGTAATGCTGCGGCACCTGCGACGTGGTTTCGATGTCCACTAGCCCCAACAACGCATTGTCAGAGGACAGGCAGGTCGATCTTGTTCTGGCATCGGCTTCCCCGCGTCGCCGCCAGCTGCTGGAGCAACTCGGCGTGAAGTTTCGGGTGCTGGCTGCCGACATCGACGAAACTGCACTTGCCGGTGAATCTCCGACAGACTATGTATCCCGGCTGGCTCGCCAGAAAGCGGCGGCTGTTGCCGCATTACTTGCAGATGGCGCCGAAGCGGAGATGCATCTGCCTGTCATGGGGGCCGATACCATTGTTGTGCTGGGCCAGCGATTGCTGGGCAAGCCGGTTGACGCGGCGGATGCGGCACAAATGCTGGGCAGCCTGGCCGGGCGCGAGCATCAGGTTATTACCGCAGTCTGCCTGATGGACACAGAACGTCACGATGTTGCGGTGGTCAGCACGGATGTAGCGTTCAGGGCAATGAGCGAAGACGAAATCGAGGCCTATGTGGCGACAGGTGAACCCTTTGGCAAGGCCGGTGCCTATGCGGTGCAGGGCCTGGCAGCGGCGTTTGTGGAGCGTCTGTGCGGCAGTTACACGGGCGTGGTCGGCCTGCCGCTGTATGAGACTTCTCAGTTGCTCACAGACTACGCAGTGCCTACTGAATTGAATCGCCACACCCTGCGCAGTCAAGCTCGCAGCTGAGTTGCGGAGACGGATCTTGAGTGAAGAAATATTAATCAACGTAACGCCCCGGGAGACCCGGCTGGCGCTCATCGAAAACGGCCTGTTGCAGGAAATATTTCTGGAGCGCCGCAGTCGCAGTGGTTTTGTCGGAGATATCTACCTCGGCAAGGTTGTGCGTGTCATGCCGGGCATGGAGGCGGCGTTTGTTGATATCGGACTGGAGCGGGCGGCTTTTCTTCACAACGCCGATATCGCCCCGATTGGTGCCGATGGGCTTGAGGTGCGCGAAGATCACCCGGTTGCCATTCAGGCTCACCTGCATGAAGGGCAGATGATTGTTGTCCAGGTCGCCAAAGACCCCATAGGCACCAAAGGCGCCAGGCTGACAACGCATCTGACCCTGCCATCACGCCACCTTGTTTACTTGCCACGTAACCGGCACATCGGCATTTCCCAGCGTCTTGAAAGCGAGGAAGAACGCGAAAGACTGCAACAGGTTCTCCACGCCTGCATAGCCGAGGAACACGGCGATGGGGCCGAACCCAGGGGAGGGTTCATTATCCGCACCGCTGCCGAGGGCGCGACTGAAAACGAGCTGCGTGAAGATATCCGTTTCCTGTACAAGCTGTGGGCGGCGGTTGAGCGCCGCATCGGGCGCAGCAAGGAAGTCCGTGTACTCTACCGTGACCTGCCATTGTATCTGCGGGCGGTGCGCGATCTGATTGCGCCGAACATTGAAAAAATCCGCGTCGATACGCAGGAGGCCTTTGATGAAATCCGCGAGTTCATCAACGACTTCATGCCTGAGTACCGGGACCGGGTAGAGCTTTACCGCGGTGAGCGACCGATATTCGATCTCTACGGTATTGATGATGAAATCGAAAAGGCGCTGGGTCGCCAGGTCAGGCTCAAGTCAGGCGGTGATCTGATTATCGATCAGACCGAGGCGATGACAACCATCGACGTCAACACGGGTGGCTACCTGGGCAGCCGCAACCATGCCGAGACTGTGTTGAAGACGAACCTGGAAGCGGCGACAGCCATCGCCCGGCAGCTGCGTATCCGCAACCTCGGCGGTATCATCATTCTCGATTTCATTGATATGGAAGACCCCGAACACCAGCGGCAGGTGCTGCGTACCTTGACCAAAGCGCTGGAAAAGGATCATGCCAGAACCATGGTGACGGCAATATCGGAGCTGGGTCTGGTAGAGATGACTCGCAAGCGCACGCGGGAAAGTCTTGGTCAGGTGCTGTGCAGCCCCTGTCCGGTTTGTGAGGGCAGAGGACGAATCAAGACAGCTGAAACGATCTGCTACGAGATATTCCGTGAGATTGTGCGGGTTGCGCGGGTCTATGAAAATGATGAGTTGCTGGTCATGGCATCGCAAACGGTTGTTGACCGGTTGTTGGATGAGGAGTCAAGTACGCTTGCCGATCTGGAAGTAATCACCGGGAAAACCATCAGATTCGAGGTGGAACCGATGTATACTCAGGAACAATATGATGTCGTACTGTATTGATGGGTATTCATGATCTGGCAGATCACACGATCGATTGGTCGCATCGGCCTGCGCCTGGCGTTCTGGTCTTTGCTGACCCTGCTGGTCCTCATGGCGCTCTATGTCAGTCTGGGACGGCAGCTGGTACCTATGGTCAGCGACTATCAGGAGCAGATCGAAGAGCGCCTGTCGCAGATGCTGGATGCCAGCGTCGAAATGGACGCCATTCATGGTGAATGGCACCGGCTGAGCCCACGCTTTGTTATTGAAGGTCTGCAGATCAATGGCCGCCAGGCTGATCTCGATGCCCTGCCTCCCGCGCTGCGTCTGGAACGTGTGGACGTATTCGCCGATGTACCAGCCAGTCTGTTGGCGCGCCGCCTGATTATTGCGTCGGCAGCCATCGAACAACTTCATCTAAATTTCGCGCAGTCAGAAAGTGGCCGCTGGCAGCTTGCCGGACTCGGTGAGGCCGCCGTACCCCCACAGATCAATCCCGAGCAGCTGTTTCAGTGGATGACTGCGCTGGCACGTTTTCGCCTTGATGACACACAAATCAGTTTTCGTCCTTTCCGCGGCGACGAACTGGTCATGGCCGATGCGCGCATCGAATTTCAGAGCCAGGGTGACCAGCACCAACTGATACTGGCGGCTTTTCCGGAGATGGCCAGCGATGAGCTGAGGCTCTCTGCCGACTTGACGGGCGATTCAGTAGCCAGTCTGCAGGGACAGGTTTACCTCAATGCTCCACCCGCGGAGTATGCAGAGCTGCTGGCCTCACTGGACCTGTCCCGGGCCGGTGGCGGGCGGCTTGAATTGTCGGGCCTGCAACTGTTTGGCGAATTCTGGGTGGATATTCAGCAGGGGAATCTGCAGGGGCTGACATGGCGAGGCGGCGGCAATGCTTCGCTGAGTGTCTGGGATGACAGCCAGACCATGGTGGAGCAGGTAACGATTGATGAACTGGACGTTGACTGGCTGAAGTATTACCAGGCGCCTGATGATAGCTGGTACCTGCAGTTCGAGGGACTCGAGTTTGCCTATGATGGAGGCCGCTGGCCGGATGGCGGTCTGACACTGGACTATTTGCCGGATCAGCAGATTCGCCTGCACATGGACGCGCTTGATACTGGCCTGGCCAGTCGCCTGATGCTGGCGCTGTTGCCCGCCGGTGCTCTCCGGCAGGAGCTGGATACCTTCAATCCGCGTGGCCAGTTACGCAATATTGTGTTGAGTGCTCAGCCCGCAAGTGACGGGCAATGGGTCGGCGCATTCAGCAGCAATATCCGGGAGGGCGCCATCAGTGCGCATCGTGGTGTGCCAGCTTTCTGGGGTGTGGACGGTTATGCCGAGGTCGAGTTTGATACGTCCGCACGCGTGATTGATGGTTTTGTTGAAGTGGCAGGTGAGGATATGTCGATGCAGATCCCGCGCCTGTTTGACGATGTCTGGCAGTACTCTCGTGTGAATGGTCGCGTCAACGTTCATGTCGATTACCAGAACGCAATGCAGATGCGCCTTGCCAGCAGCGTCGTGGTTGTCGAATCTCCCTATTGGAATGCACGGGCGCAATTTGCCCTGGACGTGAATGAGGCGGCCGATAGATTTATCAATCTGGAGTTGATGGTCGGTGCTCTGGAAGCGGATGTCAGCAGCAAGTCGCTGTATTTGCCGATGGCTGCTGGCGCACCACGTTCTGCCCAGGGTGTACTTTCCTGGGTCGACGATGCCGTGATTGCTGGCAGTGGCGCCGGCAGTGGTTTCATTTTTCGGGGTCATGTGGACGGCGGCGCACTGCCAGCCGAGCGCACCATGCAGATGTTCTACCGGGTGGCTGACGGTGAATTGAAGTTCGACCCTGAATGGCCGGCTCTGGAGCAGGTCAGTGGCACTGTGACGGTCAGCGACGGTGAGGTCTATGTGCTTGCCGAGGCTGGTCAGAGCATGGGCATCGACTTCCAGCAGACGGAAGCGTCTGTCCAGCAGAACCCCGGCGGCGGCAGCTGGCTGACGGTCAGTGGCACTGGCCGGGGCACAGCGGATCAGGGCTTGCAGTACCTTGCCCAGACACCTGTTACCCGCGATGTAGCCCAGTATCTGAGTGGATGGCAGGCGCAGGGCAGTGCTGACTTCACTCTGTCGCTGGTGATCCCGCTCTTTATAGAGGGTGTAGAGCCGGAAGTGCAGCTGGATATGCAGTTTGCCGACAATGCGCTTTACATTCCCCAGTATGAACTGACCGCCTCAGATCTGTCGGGGCAATTGCATTATTCGGCGCACAGCGGTTTGAGCTCGACAGACATGTCTGCTGTGGTGATGGGACGCGAAACGGATTTCGAGATCCTGTCAGCGGACAGTGAGCAGGGTATTGGCAACACACTGATCAATGTCACCGGCCGCTCCAGTGTGGATGCCCTGCTTGACTGGCCCGGCCTGCCAGGGTTTTTGCGGCCCATACTCAGCAAAACCACCGGTGAGTTTGAACACCAGACCCAGTTGCGGCTGGGACAGGCGCCGGAGCTCTCGGTCCGTACGGCGCTTGATGATGTCGCCTTCGCTTATCCTGCGCCGTTTAGTAAAGCGGCTGGCGAGGCTTTGCCGCTTGATCTAAGACTGACATTCGCAGCCAGTAACCCGGATATCGTCATGACGCTGGGTGACAGATTGCAGATGCGGCTGACAGGTGGTGAAGCGGACAGCGCCTACAGCGGATTGATTTACCTGGGCAGTGCGGGCAATGGCATGCAGGTACGACGCCTCAACCCGGGTGCACCCGGTCTGGAGGTGTTGGGCGAGATCGCTGTCTTCGATCTTGAGGCATGGCAACTGGCGATCAGTGAAATGATGACAGACTCGCGTAACGTGGCTGGTGTCGGCAGCATGGGTGGACTGTCCGCAATCACAGGCACCGCCGGGGTGCGAGTCGGGGAACTGCTGGCGTTTGACGAGCGGTTTACCAACGTCAATCTGTCACTCAATAAAACGAATCAGGACTGGCGCTTTGGTTTTGACAGTGAGGCGCTGGCCGGAAACCTGGTCATTCCCGGCGGTAGCGATCAGCCCTGGGATATTGACCTTGACCGCCTGCAGCTGGACTACCAAGTATTCGACGAACCGGAAAGTGCGGAGCCAGAGTTGGTGGCAGCTGTCGACAGCGAGGCCGCGAGCACTCCGGCAAATGTGGAGCTGGATCTCGAAGAGTTGCCTGCTGTCGAGTTTGAACTGCCCCGTGAAGACCCGCTGGCAGCCTTTGACCCGCGGACTCTGCCACCAATGCGATTGTCGATAGACGAGCTGATTCTTGGCGAGGCTGATTTCGGAAGCTGGTCGTTTGAGTTGATTCCGGATGCTGCGGGCGCGCTGTTTCGAAATCTGCAGTTGAATGTTCGCGGGCTGTCTATCGGAACCGAAGAGGAGCCGGCTGAGTTTCGCTGGATCTATGATGGACAGCAGCATCGCAGTGCGCTGAATGGCATCGTCACTGCGCAGAATCTGGCGCCGGTGCTCAGCTCTTTTGGATATGCGCCCAGTCTGGAAAGCCAGACGGCTCGTTTTAACACGCGATTACACTGGGATGGCAGTCCAGCGTATTTCTCGGCACTGGGTCTCAATGGTGATATAGACCTGCAGGTGCAAAACGGTCGTTTCCGGCAGCGTGCCGGCGTCGCCAACAGCGCGCTGCGCCTGATCAGTATTATTAATTTTGATGCCATCATGCGTCGCCTCCGCTTTAGCGGCGACCTGGCACGTACAGGCTTGTCCTATGACGAAATTACCGGCCAGATCAGTCTGCGTGATGGCATCGTCACCATCGAGGATCGTTTGCAAATCATCGGTCCAGCCAGTCTGTTTCAGCTGGAAGGTACGGTAGATCTAGCCGCCGAGACCATTGATGCTGATTTGTATATTACCCTGCCGGTTAGCGATAATATTCCCTGGCTGGGTGGGCTGGCCGTCCTTAACAACCTGATCAACTGGCAAATGGCGGTAGGTGTCTTCATTTTCGACCGTATCTTTGGTGACCAGGTCGACAATCTCACCAGTGCGCACTATACCCTTGAGGGCCCCTGGGAGGGACTGGAACCGCGTCTCTACCAGGTGTTTACCGATGCAGATTCGGACGATTGATCTTTTACTGAGCAAAGAGAACGACTCATGCAGCAGAATGATGTTGAAACCAGCAAGCCGATCGTTGCCGCTATCCAGATGGTCAGTGGTGGCGACATCCAGAAAAATGTCAGGGACGCTGAGCGGCTGATTGATCAGGCCGCCGGGCGAGGTGCAGCGCTGATCGTGCTGCCAGAAAATTTTGCAGTGCTCGACGGTGGGCCGCTGGCCCGTTTTGCCGAGCGTGAAGGGGACTACGATGCTCTGCTGCAGGGCATGCTGTCGCGCAAAGCGCGTGAGCATGGTGTTTATCTGGTTGGTGGCACGGTACCACTGATCACACGGCCTGCGCCCGAAGGCGTCGAGCCGGAAGTGCTGAGCGATGGCCGGGTGCGTCCAGCCAGTCTGCTGTTTGACCCGGACGGTCGACTGATGGCGCGTTACGACAAAATACATCTGTTTGATGTTGAGGTCAGTGATCGCCAGGCGCGATATGCCGAATCTGACAGCTTTGAGCCGGGTGATCAGGTCGTGGTCGCGGAAACGCCGGTAGCCCGTCTGGGGCTGACGATCTGTTACGATCTGCGCTTTCCTGAACTTTACCGCGAACTGTTTAATGAGCAGGTTGAGCTAATCACAGTACCAGCCGCCTTCACTAAGGTTACTGGCCAGGCGCACTGGGAAGTGCTGTTGCGGGCACGAGCCATCGAAAACCAGTGTTATGTCATAGGCGCAGGGCAGGGTGGTGTGCATAATGAGACGCGTGAGACCTTCGGGCACAGCATGATCATCGATCCATGGGGACGTGTGCTCGATACATTGCCAGGTGGTGAGGGAGTAGTCAGTGCCGCGCTGGATCTTGATCAGCTGCACGAATTGCGTCGCAAAATGCCCATTCGCGATCATCGCAAGTTTTAATAACGGAAGAACCATGAGTAAAGGAAGCATAACCAATCTTGCTGCATTAACGCTTGTGCTGCTGGGGCTCGTGGCACCCCAGTCCATTGCTCCATACCTGATGAGCAGTGGCCTGTTCGCTTTGTCGGGTGCGGTAACCAACTCTCTGGCAATCCACATGCTTTTCGAGAAAGTGCCCGGCCTGTATGGGTCAGGTGTCATCAGCCTGCATTTTGAGACAATCAAAACCAAGCTGCGCGAAATGATCATGGATCAGTTTTTCAGTCCAGACAGTCTTGATCGCTTCTTCGATGCCTCAGCGCTGATGCAGGAAGGTATTCACAACATGATGCCTTCCATGATTGATGAGGTGGATTTTGATCGGGCATTTGATTCGCTGGTAGAGGCCATCATGGCATCCTCCATGGGCAGTATGCTTGGCTTTGTGGGCGGTCCAAAGGCACTGGAGACATTGCGGCAGCCATTCGCCGACCGTATGCGTGACGCGCTGTATGACTTTGTGGAGTCGCCCCAGTTCCATGACGCTGTTGCCAAACGCCTGGACGATCTGGCACACAGTGATGATGTGATGGCGCGAATTGAACTGTTGATCGATAACAGGCTTCAGGAGCTGACACCCGCTCAGGTCAAAGAACTGGTGCAGCGAATGATCAAAGAGCATCTGGGCTGGCTGGTTGTCTGGGGCGGAGTCATTGGTGGTGCCCTGGGGCTGGTCGTCGGACTGGTGACCAATCTGTAGTGATGACGGCACGTCTTTTCAGCAGGCTGTATGCTGGCTTGCGTCGCCAATCTGCTTTGTGAGATTGGCACAAGTCAGTTTAGAGAACGCTTGTTCCCAAGCACCTGTGAAAGTGCCCTCAGGATACTGACACAATTGTGTTAAGCCAGTGTCAAAATTGAATTTTTTCGGAACAATTGTGGCATTTTGTATCAATAGATGTAAAAAGAAAAACCTATCGTCTAGAATCCGCCCTGCAATTCAATCTGACGAGAGTGTGTGATTTATTATGGCAAGACCGGTAGAGTTCGTTTACGAAGATGTATTGACCAATGCCATGGAGCAGTTCTGGAGAGAGGGCTTTGAAGCAAGCTCGGTTCAGAAGCTGCTGGATGTCACTGGAATCAATCGTGGTACTTTGTACAACTCCTTTGGTGATAAGGACACATTCTTCAAGTCCTGTCTGGAGCACTACAACAAGCTGGTAGACAAAGAACTGGCAGCGACGCTCAACAATGAAGAGCTTGCACCCTGGGCAGCGATCGAGAAGTACTTTGATGTAACAGTGCTGGCAACCACCAACAAGCGTCGGTCCATGGGGTGCCTGCTGGTGAATTCCTTCTGTGAAAGCATCAATTACAACAAGGACATCCAGAAGCTGGTCAAGGCTTACTACAGCAACATCCGCAAGGCGCTGCTGAAGCGCCTGAAAGACGCTGAAAAAGCGGGCGAGCTGAACAAGTCTGCCAATGCTGAACTGGCCACCGATGTGCTGATGAATGCACTCAGTGGGCTTCGCGTGCATTCCCGTGAGGGTAAGCCTGCCAAGCAGCTGGGCGAAATCATCAAGTTCACGATAAGCTCACTGCGCTGATTCTGTATCAGGCCTGCCGTTGTGTGGTGCGGCGGCAGGCTCGCAATAATTCTTAAATCCGTCCGCCTTATCTGTTGTCGTCACCGTCATATCAGGTATACTTAGGGCAATGATGGATATGCAGCAAACTGCTTGTTGTCCTGCAAATCGTAATAAAAACAACTGGTTAAGCAATTAATCAAACGATACTGGTAGCATATAATGAAAAAACTGGCTGGCGAACGTAAAAAAGACGAAAGCAATGTCGACCTCACCCCGATGCTCGACGTGGTATTCATCCTGTTGATCTTCTTCGTGGTAACGGCAACATTCCTGTCAGAGCAGGCAATTGATGCGGCCAGTAACGAGAACAACGAGACTCCGCCCGAACAGAATGACGATCTGAAAAACATTCTGGTCGAGCTTAGCCAGAACAACGAAATCCGTTTCAATGGTGAGCCACGTGCCGTTCTGCCAAGCCAGATACGTGCGAACATTGACCGTCTGAAAGCAGAGAACCCCTCAGCATCAGTGATCATCCAGCCAGATAATCGTTCCAACGTCGAGACCATGGTTATGGTAATGGATGCGGCAAGACAGGCTGGCATCTACAATATTTCGGTTGTCGAGCCCTGATAGCCGGCTGACAATCCAAGGTAGTCGACAAAACGCACCTTCGGGTGCGTTTTTGGTTTATAGGAGTCCAACATGTCCGCACTCAGTGCTGCTCCGGCCGAGAATATGCGTACTCTGTGGTTTGACGAGTCAGATCAGAAAGTTTGTTTCATTGATCAGACGCATCTGCCTCACCAGCTGATCATCCGCACCCTGGACTCTCTCTCAGACGCTTTAACCGCAATTGTCGACATGCAGGTGAGAGGCGCCCCACTGATCGGCATTACCGCCGCCTTCGGACTCTGGCGAGCTCTGCAGCAGGACCCCGAAGCTCTGGAGTCCAGCAGCAAGACACTGCTGGCGACCCGGCCGACGGCCATCAATCTGCACTGGGCCCTGTCTCGCATGGTAAACGGACTGCGTGATGTGCCCGCCTTGCAGCGCGCCCCAAGGGCATTGGAGCTGGCCAGAGCACTGCTGGCGGAAGACGCAGCAGCCTGCGGCTCAATAGGAAATCATGGCTACCGGATTCTGGAGGACCTGCTGGCGGCGAAACGTCAGCGTGACGGCGACCAGGCGGTGCTCAATATTCTGACACACTGCAACGCCGGCTGGCTGGCCACGGGCGGATGGGGAACGGCCCTGGCACCCATTTACAAAGCCCATCTCGCTGGCTTGCCTGTTCATGTCTGGGTCGATGAAACACGGCCCCGCAATCAGGGAGCATCCCTGACAACCTGGGAGCTGGCCCGTAGTGGCGTGCCACACACTCTCATCGTCGATAATGCCGGTGGCCATCTGATGCAGCATGGTCAGGTTGATGTCTGTCTGGTGGGCAGCGACCGCACCACCGCGCAAGGCGATGTATGCAACAAGATTGGCACGTACCTCAAAGCCCTGGCAGCCTTCGACAATCAGGTGCCCTTCTATGTGGCGCTGCCATCTTCGACCATTGATTTTGAATGTGTGGATGGCGTTCGGGAAATACCTATTGAAGAGCGCAGTGCCGACGAAGTCAGGCAGGTGCAGGGTGTGCTGGCAGGCGAATCCCGGTCAGGGCAGGTGAGCGTTCAGAAGATTGCCATTACACCCGCCTCCACAGCAGTCAGCAACTACGGCTTTGACGTTACTCCCGCACGCCTGGTTTCCGGCCTGATCACGGAGCTCGGCGTCTTTGATGCAAGCCGTGCCGGTTTGACGTCGATCAGGGAGCAACTGGACATCGAGTCTGGCGTCGCTCAGAGCGCCTGAGCCGGGTGGCACATCAGGCGGTGCTGTTCACTTGATCAGCCTGGCGGCCATTGCATCTGTCTCCCACCCAGAATGTGCAGGTGCAAATGATGGACAGTCTGGCCGCCATCGTCTCCAGTATTGATGACCAGGCGATAGCCGCCCTCACTCAGACCTTCTTCTTTTGCGATACGGCGTGCCGCCAGTAGCAGACGTCCCATCAGCTCGCAATCACCGTCCTCTGCGTCGGCCACACTGGCGATATGTTTGCGGGGAATGACGAGAATATGTGTTGGGGCGACCGGGCTTATGTCGCGAAAAGCATAGACGTGTTCATCCTGGTAAACCCGGGTGCTGGGAATTTCACCGGCGATGATTCGACAGAACAGGCACTGACTTGTCATTGTGCTGCTTCCTCCCTAAACTGACGCAGAATTATCAGGCAAGCTAGTGTCCTGTCTGGTTAGTTCGCATAGTTTCAGAGTGATTGTCGGTTGTCAGGGCAAGGCATGTTTCGCAGATAATAGCGCGCTATTATCAAGCAACATAACGCAGTCATGGCATCTGACAATCACTCCCGAAGGGCACGTCCTGCAACGCTTCTGACTGCGTTGCAGACCTTGCCAATGGCTTCGGCCATTTGCTGCGGTCTGCGCCTTGCCAGAAGCGTTGCAGGGCGCGCTGAAATGATGTGAACTAACCAGACAGGACACTACCTGTGCAGGAGCCAGAACATAGCATGTTGTTCCCCCGATTACATCTGTCACACAGTCTTGCTGAGCGTCGCCAGCGACCCTGCATATCTTTTGGTATTACGGGTTCATTGCCATACGGCGCTGCTGGTAAAAACCTGCTGTGTCTGTTGCTTATTGGTCTGGCACTTTCAATCGCGGTGCCTGCCAGAGCGCAGGTTCCGGTCTATGACTTCGAAGTCGTGGCCCAATATCCGCACAACAGCCGCTTTTTTACTCAGGGGCTGCTGGTTCATGACGGACGTCTGTATGAGGGAACGGGACGTTACGGTGAATCTGCGCTGATGGAGATCAATCTTGCCGATGGTTCGGTTATTCGTCGTGTTGACCTGGCCCAGCGTTACTTTGGCGAGGGGATTGCCGTGGCTGGGGATCGCCTGTTTCAACTGACCTGGCGTGAAAATGTTGCCTTTGAGTACGACCTGGATACTTTTGAGCGGGTAAATGCTCACTTTATCCCGATGGAGGGCTGGGGCCTGACCTGGGATGGAGAATCACTGATATTGAGTGACGGCAGCCATCAGCTGTATTTCCTGGATCCGGATACCTTCGCAACCCGTCGTCGCGTGGCCGTGCAGGCGGGCGGGCAGTATATTGGTAACCTCAATGAGCTGGAGTTCATCGATGGAGAGGTCTGGGCAAATGTCTGGATGTCTCAGCAGATTGTTCGAATCAACCCGGAAACTGGTGATATTACCGGCGTGATTGACCTGACCGGGCTGGCTGACAGAACCGAGCGAGGACCGGGGGATTCGGTACTGAATGGTATTGCCTGGGATGCTGAGCAGCGCAGGCTGCTCGTTACCGGTAAGTTGTGGTCCCATGTCTTTGAAATCAGCCTGCATCCTCGCAGTGACATTGATCCGCAAGATTAGTGTCGTGAAGCCCGGCGTCAAGGCACTGGTGATAACCCTGCTTGCCCTGTCGCTCAGCGCCTGCTCCGCGGTGTCTTTCTATACCCAGGCTGCAACCGGGCAGCTTTCCCTGCTAATGAATCGACAGTCGATTGCGGAGTTGATCGCCAGCGCTGATACCCCGCCCGAGCTGCTTGAAAAGCTGCAGCTTGTCTCAGATGCCCGCCAGTTTGCGATTAATGAACTGGGGCTGCCAGACAATGGCAGCTATACCAGCTACGTGGACGTGGAGCGTTCCTATCTGGTGTGGAATGTTTTCGCCGCACCTGCCTTCGCGATGCAGCCCCTGCAATGGTGTTTTCCCATAGCAGGCTGTGTCAGTTATCGCGGGTATTTCACAGAATCAGCGGCAAGGGACTTTGCCAGTGATCTGGAGAGGCGCGGTTTTGATGTTTACATCGGAGGGGTGGACGCCTATTCCACGCTGGGCTGGTTTGCCGACCCGATACCGTCAACCGTAATGCGTCGACCAGATCATCGCCTGGCGGGCCTGATTTTTCATGAAATGGCTCATCAACAAATCTACGTGCCAGGTGACACTAAATTCAATGAAAGCTTCGCCAGCTTTGTAGAGCAGCTGGGCGTTGAGCGTTGGCTCGCGCGCAATGATGATCAAAACCGGTTCCAGACATACCTGGCTGAGCAGGAGGAGCAGCGCCGTTTCACAGAATTTGTGCAGGACTGGCGTCAGCGCTTTGAACAGCTTTACCAGGCGCCCGATGCCGATCAGGAGTCCAGACAGATACTACAACAGCAGATGCGGGAGAGCTGGCGCGCGCAAAGCAGCAGTGGCCGCTATGATGGCTGGTTCGCGGGTCCGCTGAACAATGCGCAATTGCTTACCGTGTCGACCTATTTTGACTGGGTGCCGGCATTTGTGGCCCTGTATCGGCAGAGCGGTGAGGACTTGATGAATTTCTATCAGGCTGTTGAGGCGCTGGCTGAGCTTCCGTCGGAGGAGCGGACCCAGCGCCTGATGGTTCTGGGCTCGCGCGCCGCCGGCCGGTAAGGCTGCGGCGCGCAGATCAATTAGCCGTTGGCCTGCAGCGGCTCGCCATTCAGGCGCGCTTCCAGGGTTTGCACGAGTTCTTTGTAGAATTGTGAGCCAAGGTCTTTTTCCGCTGCCATACGATACTGAGCCAGCGCATCCTCCAGTCGGCCTTCGCGCTCGTACAGTCTGCCCAGTGTACGATTCATGAATGCATTGTCTGGCATGACGCGGACAGCCGTTTCGTAGACCTGAATGGCTTTCTCTGTGTGCCCGGCGTTGTCGTAAATATTGCCCATGATATGGACGATGGAGTCATCACGCGGATCAGCTTCGATGGCTCGCAGGTCATACTCGATAGACTCTTCGAAACGCTCAGCGCGGCGCAACAGATCACCGATGGTTTTTAACGACGCGGTCAGAGGCGTGCTGGGTTGATTCTGCAGGGCGATGAAACGCGCCATCATGGGTATGGCATCGTCGGGGCGCTCCTGTGAAAGAAAAATATTGGCCAGGTTGCGATAGGCGTCAGCCAGATTCGGGTCCGCTGCTACAGCCAGGCGATATTCTTCAATCGCCTCATCGTAACGCTCCAGATTGTTGTAAGTGTTGCCGCGTCGATAATGACGCTGGGCAAGCTCTGATGACGTGGCAGACAGGGCACGTTCGTGTTGAGTGGCACCCTGCGCCTGTGCTGCTGCCGGCAGCAGCAGTGCCGTGATTACCAGGACGGCAGCAATCAGAGGAATGCTGTAGTCTGTTAACTTAGTGGTCATCATTGTTCACCTGTTGAGCTTTTCTACAATACTATCGATGCTTGGCGTTCCGAGCTATGTTGTACGTGAATTAAGCTGTGATAATTTGTGACACGTATCCATAGCCTTATCATCACTATTAATTATAATTTGCTGCATTGATTACGAACAGATTTTACTATGTCCGATTTAAGATTGATGGCGGGTGCAGCCGCAAAAAATTCGCTGGCGCAGAATGGTTTGCGCGGACAGGATTTTAATTGGCTTGCTGGAGCGTCTGGCGGCCCAAAGTGGTTTGTGCTGTATGGCCTTGATCGTTATCTGGCTGGTGAGTTTTTTGGGCCCCGCGAAGGCGTCCCGCTAAGAATGGTGGGATCATCGGCGGGTGCCTGGCGGCTTGCCTGCTATGCTGCACCGGATCCGGTTGCCAGTCTTCAGGCGCTGGCCACACATTATTCCAGCCAGACCTACTCGTCACGCCCTGACCGCCATGAGATCAGTGGTGAGGCCAGGAAGATGCTCAATCAGGTATTTGCAGCAAACGACATGAGTATTGAAAAGGCGGCTGCGGCGATCGCCAGCAATCAGCATCGGCGCTTGTATGTCATAACGGACAGAGCCCGGCGGCTGACCCGCCCCGAGAATAAACTGATGCTGAATATTGGGCTGACGCTGGTCGCGCTCGGCAACCTCGGCAGTCGCCGCAGCCTGCGCTGGTTCTTTGAGCGCTACGTGTTTCACAACGCCTGCGATCGAGGCGCAGACGAGCTTGTGCTGAGTGACATGCCAACACGCTATGTCCCGCTGTCTGCGCAGAACGTTCACAGTGCTTTGATGGCAAGTGGATCCATCCCACTGGTCATGGAGGCTGTCACGCAGGTGGAGGGAGCTCCAGGGGCTGTTTTTCGCGATGGTGGCATGACCGACTATCACCTTGATCTGCCATACGAAAAATCAAATGGCCTGGTGTTGTATCCGCACTTTTACGCCTCCGTTGTACCGGGCTGGTTCGATAAGCTTGCTCGCTGGCGCCGCGCCAACCCTGCGCACTTTGACAACGTTGTGCTTGTTACACCCACAAAGCAGTTTGTTGATCGTCTGCCTTATGGGAAAATACCGGACCGTGATGACTTTCGGCGCCTGTCGGATGCACAGCGGCTCAAATACTGGCAGACTGTGCTCAGCGAGAGCGAGCGGCTGGCAGACAGCTTTCGGGAACTGGTGGCCATGGGGCCCGCGGTTGTCGATCACATTCATGAATTCTCCAACAGCAGGACCAAACATGTCTGATTCGTCTCGTAATTCGGTGATACCCACTACACTGCGCTTAGGCAGTGTGGCTCTGCTGATGGCAGCAATGAGCGGCTGTCTGGGCACAGCAGTAGGCGCCGCCGTGGACGTCACACTGGAAGTCGCCAAAGTGCCATTCAAGGTGGCTGGCGCGGTGGCAGACGTTGCCACAGACGATGATGACGACAAGGACTGATCAGGACGCCCGAACCATGAGCAGTAACAACCCTAAGCGCCAGCGTCCCGAGGACTATGGTATTCCCGCACATTTTCAACACTGGGATGGTGACCAGGCGGAAGACAGCATAGGTCCTTTCTTTTTTGCGCTGCAGGATGGTGAAATCCACACAGCGTTCCGCGTAAAACCCGAGAACTGTAACGCGCATCGCACACTGCATGGCGGCATTTCCATGATGTTCGCAGACTACACGCTTTGCCTGGCTGCCATTGGCGGGACGCACGAAGGCGTGGTCACTGTTTCATGCAATAGTGAATTTGTCGGACCGGCTCACGAGGGTGACCTGGTATTGGGTCGCGGAGAGGTGATTCGCAAAGGCCGTTCGCTGGTGTTTGCGCGAGCGGTGCTGGAGGTTGAGGGAGAGCCGATACTGACTGCCAGCGGTGTACTGAAACTGGTTACCCGCCGCAGCTGATTCAGGGCAGCTGCTATCGGGGCAGGCGGCATCAGGGTAGACGATAGACGCGCCGAGCGGTCTCATAGAACATGGCGTGCTTCTCTGATTCGGAAAAGTCGGCAACCATCTTCTTGAAGGCATTCCACACAACTGGATAGCTGACCGATAAGCGGTCCACCGGGAAATTGCTCTCGAACATGCATCGCTCAGGGCCAAAACACTCAATGGTGTGCAGGTAGTATTTTTTCTGCCGGCGTACAAACTCGTCGGAATCTGGTGGACAATCCCGCTTGTCCCAGCCAAAACCATTGTCTGGCATCGCCAGGCCGCCAAGCTTGGCAACAACGTTCGGATACCGGGACAGTCGCCGGATATCCTCCTTCCATTGCTGAAATATTGCGTCGCTGGCGTTTCGGTAGATACCCACGCCGAGCGGCGTGCCAAAGTGATCGAGTACCAGAGTTGTGTCAGTGACGGCCTCGGCCAGGTCGCAGAAATCAACATTCTGGTGGTGGTAGTGCCAGGTGTCGTAACTCAAGCCAAGTTCGCCCAGTGTTCGCAGACCCTGCCGAAAATTCTCGCGGCCATACAGATAGGGCAGTGCCTGCAGGGCAATGGTCAGGTCTTCAGGTCTTGCATCGCGAGCGCCAGCGAAGCGGACGCCCTTGAACAGATCACCGGCGACCTGCTGATGAGCCTGGATGATTTCTTTGAGCAGAGCCGGCTTGTCACCCAGTGTCAGATCAATCTTGGCGACAATTCCATTGATGGCGGGCTGCTCTGTCTGCTGCTGACTCTTTCTGGCGATTTCCGTAATGACGCGGGTTTCGCCAAGTGACTGCCAGTGTGGTTCGGCCTCCTTGTCATAAAAGGCCCGGCATTCGATAAAAACGGTCTGTTTGATGTTGTGGCCGCTGGCCGTGTCCTGCCATAAATCGTCGAGCAGGTAATCGCGGCCAAAGCGTTTGCGCCACAGGTGATGGTGAGGGTCGATAATTGGCCGCTCAGGTTCGATGATGGGTTCGGTTACCTGAGCGAGCCAGGCATCGCTGCCGGGAGTTTCATTCATACCAATAGTCTTTTCTCGGTTTCAGTGGCGCAAGCAGGAAATAGAATATCCAGGCGAACCAGGACAGAAAGATGATGGCCAGAACCCAGGCAAATTTTTCGCCTCCGGTCGTTTTATCCGAGCTCAGTATGATCAGAATCGGCAGTAACCAGATAAAGAAAAAGCCCAGCACGAACATCAGACCGATGCCAGCACCAATCAATGGCAGGGCCATGACTGCTAACACAGTGAATACGATGATGGTGCAAAGTGTCTTGATTACGTCCATAGTCCGGGCTCCACTCAGGTTATTTCAATGATGGCATTCATACATTGCCTGAGGTTTACTAAGCGAGATCCGTGCCAAAAATAAAAATATTAAAAATCAATGCTTTAACTGATTTTGGGGGTTTGTGTTCGGCTGTCGTCAGCGCCAAAATTTAGCGAATTCGACGATATGTTAGTCAGCCTAACACAAGCCCCTGTCACCGCTTTGTTCCAGATCAATACACCGCCTGAATCAGGAATGGGCCCGGTGTCGCGTTGGCCTTTTGCAGCAACTTGACGAATTCGTCAGCAGTGGTTGCTTTGGCAGCCGGGACACCAAAGCTCTCAGAGAGTTTGGTCCAGTCAATTTCCGGGTTGCCGATGTCAAACAGGCTTTCTGCGATTGGTCCGACCTCGGTGACGCCAAGTCGGCCATATTCGATATTCAGGATATTGTATTTGCGGTTGGCAAATATCACTGTCGTGACGTTCAACTGCTCGCGTGCCTGCGTCCAGAGGCTCTGGATGGTGTAGGCAGCGCCGCCATCGCCCAGCAGTGCCACAACACGTCGGTCCGGGCATGCCAGTGCTGCGCCGGTGGCGACCGGGCTGCCCTGGCCAATAGAGCCACCGGTCAGGCTTAACCAGCTGTGCGGTGCAGCGCCCTGACATACCGGGTGTGCCGCATTGCCCGGGCCAGAATCGGTTGCCACGATTGCGTTTTCCGGCAAGGTTGCGGCAACGGCCTGCAACATATTGCGCATGCTCATCTCACCGCTCGGCAGTCCCATATCTACACGCTGCAGGCGGCGCGCCTCGGACTTCTCTGCGCCGGTCAGCTCGGCCAGCTGATTGAGCGCATCCAGGGCGTCCTCCTCAATACGGGCCAGTGTGTGTACCTGACAGCCCTCAGGCACCAGTCGGCTGGGAGTGGTGCGATAGGCAAAGAAGCTGGCGGGGGTTTGCCCGCCGACCAGAATCAGGTGTTTGACCTCGGAGAATGAAGCCAGAATGTGCTCCGGAAAATACGGCATGCGCTCGACATCAATTCTGCCGGCACCGCCATCGACGCGCGCCGGGAAGGTGCCGGTCATGATGCGGCAACCTGTCCTGGCTGCGATCTTGCCTGCCTGCTCCAGCGACTCGGGACGCGCCGCGTCGTGCTCAAGAATCATGACACAGGACTCGCCACTGCGCAGAACCTCGGCAATCCGGGCGGCCTGGCTGTTGTCAATTCGCGACCGTGATGGCAGACCATTCGGGATGGACGGGCCAGGCGAGTCGCCCCAGGCGGCGTCGGCACCCAGAATCAATGTCGAAATCTGGCCTTGCGAACCAGGCGTGGCGCGCAGGCTAGCTGTGTAAGCTTCCGCGCCGTCTTTGGCCAGTGTGTCGGCAGTACTGCATGACTTGATCCAGCAGGAGACGTTACGTGCCAGGGTATCGATGTCGGAGGTAAGTGGCGCGTCGTAACCAATATGAAATTGCGGGTGATTGCCGACCAGGTTGATGATGGGGGTGCCAGCCTTGCGTGCGTTATGCAGGTTGGCGATACCATTGGCAAGACCAGGGCCCAGATGCAGCAGCGTGGCGGCTGGTTTTCCGGTCATGCGTCCGTAGCCATCAGCGGCTCCGGTGCAGACACCCTCGAACAGTGCCAGCACGCTGCGCATGCGCGGCACCTGATCCAGTGCCTGAACCAGATGCATTTCGGATGTGCCCGGGTTGGCAAGACAAAGTTCGACGCCGCACTCGGCAAGGGTTTCAATCAGGGCTCTGGCACCATTCATGACCGGGTCTCCACAGTTCTATTTGTTAATAATTGTAATGATTAGCCGGCTATCATAGGCATACACAGGCTCAACGGCAAGGCGAACACCCGCTCGTTCTGACATTTGCTGGTTGATTGCCGCAGTTTCTTTGATATGATCGCGACAACGAATACAACAACGCTGGCCGATCATTGATTTTCTTACATTCCGACCACCAAGCCCTGCCGGGCAACTCTCAAATCGCCTCGGCGAGCGGCCCTGTGGTGCGCCCATTCCCATTGCCAGTTTTACTCCTGCTACTGACCATGATGCTGATGCTTGCGCAGGGTGTCGCACAGGCACAGCCCACGATTGAAAATCGGCAGGACATCCAGGTCCCGAACAATCTGAACCAGCTTGAGTTCTATCTGATTACTGTCGATGTTGGCGCCAATGTCTGGGATAACTTCGGCCATACTGCCCTGCGTGTTGTCGACAACACGACCAACACCGACCTGATCTTCAACTGGGGGCTGTTCGATACCAGCATTGGCAATCTGCGGTTCGCCGCCAATTTTGCGCGCGGCATCATGAATTATCAGTTGGGCGTGGCGCCACCAGCCTGGGAACTGGGGCGCTATCAGGCCGAGGGGCGCAGCGTATGGCAGGACAGACTCCGCCTGACGGCAGAGCAAAAACGTACGCTGTATCAGCGCCTGGCCTGGAATCTGCGGCCCGAAAACATCAGTTACGACTACGAGTATTTTTTCGATAACTGCACGACGCGGGTGCGGGACTATCTGGACGAAGCTCTGGGCGGAGCGCTGTCTAGTCAGACCCAGGCACTCGGTCAGCGCACGTTTCGCGACGAAGTGGTCGATCACTACGCCAGCGTGCCGGTTATAGCTTTCTCGCTGAATATTCTGATGAACGGCAATATTGATGAGCGCATGACACAGTGGCAGCGAATGTTCCTGCCTTTGCAATTGCGCGAGCAGCTGCTGCGTCTGGGCATGATTGAGGAATCAGAGACGGTCATGTCGTTTGCGCCGCCCGAAGCCGGGCCAAGCGCCAACCTGATCAGCCTGCTGCTGGCATTGCCGATGCTGCTGTTGCTGCTCAGTGTGCGACGCGCCTCGATTGCATCATTCTCAAGTCAGCCCGGTTTTGCACTGCGTGCGCCCGCCATCAGTTATCGTCTGCTTGGATTGCTGGGCTTGATCATCGCACTGTTCAGTGGTGTCTATGGTCTGATCATGAGCCTGGGCTGGTGGTTATCCAGCCATCAGGACGTGCACGGCAATTTGAATCTGCTGCTGTTCTGGCCCACGGATCTGCTGGGACTGGGAGTGGCGTTCAGCTGGCTGCTGAAAGGTCAGGCCTACACGCTTAGCAGCACACGCCAACAGTTTGTAACAGCCTACCTGGTGCTGCACCTGCTGGCGGCATTGGTCTACCTGGTGATGGCACTTTTCGGGCTTGGCGGTCAGCACCTGGGTTCAATCGCCCTGTACGTGCTGCCACCACTGATTCTTTACGCGCTGGTTGTCATGATTGCCGGCATGCGGCCAATTCGTTCATTCCGCTGGAGCTGAAGGCGGCGCTGTTGCCTTACGCCTAGATGAAGAAATAGATCAGCAGCAGACCCAGCACGATCCGGTAGATGACAAACGGCTGCATGCCAATGCGGTTGATGAATGCAAGAAAGAAGTGAATGCACAGATAGGCGCTGATGCCCGAGAGTATTGTGCCCGTGGCCAGTGCACCGTAGGCGATGGTCTGCTCAGACTTCAGCAGTTCATAAGTCTGCAGTGCCGTCGCAATCACAATCACCGGGATCGACAACAAAAACGAGAAACGCGACGCCGCTTCACGGCTCATGCCCAGCATCAATCCGGCCGTCATGGTGATGCCGGAACGAGAGGTGCCGGGAAACAGGGCGACCGCCTGAGCAAACCCGATAAACGCCACATCCCGCCAGCGTAGCTGATACTCAGTCCGGATGCCGCGGTGACGCCAGTCCACCCATCCCAGAATCACCCCAAAAACAATCAGGCCTGCAGCCAGATAAAGAGGTGAGCGTAGCACTGTCTCAATGGTGTCGTTCAGCAGCAGCCCTGCCAGGCCAACCGGAATTGTACCCAGCAATACCGCCCAGGCCAGCCGGCTGTTTGCATCCAGCTTGCGCGTGCGCAGGGATCCGAGCCACGCCAGCGCCATGACCCACAGTTCGTGGCGGAAGTAGATGACGACTGCAGCCAGGCTGCCGAAATGCAGGGCAACATCAAAGACCAGACCCTGATCCTGCCAGCCAGTGACAATGGGTACCAGGATCAGGTGCGCTGAGCTCGATACCGGCAGAAATTCAGTAACGCCCTGGACGACAGCCAGTATCAGGATTTGCAGCCAATCCATTGAAGTACCCGGTGTGGTGATGCCAAGGCCCGCATTATGAGCGATAGGCATGACAGGTCAAGCCGCCAGACGGGTAATAATTTTACAGAGCAACTGTTCGTCTTTTCGTTTTCAAGCCCCGGCAAAAGTGGTAAAGTCGGTTTCCCTGTTGTGTCAGGTGATCATCCTGCCGTCGTTACGGTTGATGATGCGCTAGCAACTAGTTGAATTATAAAGTTTTCAGGAGAGTCCCTGTGAATGCTGATTTCACTGCAGAAGAACTAGAGTTTCAAAAAGAGGTTCGTCAGTTTTTGGAAGCTGAGTTCCCGAAGGACATCAAGCACAAGGTCGATAACGGCATTCGCCTGGAAAAAGATGACTACGTGCGATGGCAGAAAATCCTGTATAAAAAGGGCTGGGTAGCACCGAACTGGCCAGTTGAGTACGGCGGTACCGGCTGGAACCCCACCCAGAAGTACATTTTCGCCATGGAGATGGGCCTGTACGGTGCCATGGAGCCAGTTGCCTTCGGCATGAAGATGGTGGCACCGGTAATCTACAGCTTCGGTAATGAAGAGCAGAAAAAGCGTTTCCTGCCCGATATTCTGGCAAGCAACGTCTGGTGGTGTCAGGGTTACTCCGAACCCAATGCCGGTTCTGACCTGGCGTCGCTGAAAACCACTGCGGTGCGCGACGGCGACCATTACGTCGTTAACGGCACCAAGACCTGGACGACACTCGGTCAGCACGCTGACTGGATTTTCTGTCTGGTACGGACCGATTCAACGGTGAAAAAGCAGGAAGGTATCAGCTTCCTGTTGATTGACATGAAAACGCCTGGCATCAAGGTGTCTCCCATCGTGCTGCTGGACGGCGAACCCGAAGTCAACGAAGTTCACTTCGACAATGTTCGTGTGCCGGCCGAGAACCTGATCGGTGAAGAGAACAAGGGCTGGACTTACGCCAAGGTCCTGCTGACGCATGAGCGTACCAATATTGCCCAGGTACCCAACTCCAAACTGAAACTGCGCAAGCTGCATCATCTGGCTGCCAACACTCCCGATGGCAATGGTGGCACTTTGCTGGACGATCCCATGTTTGCGCGCAAACTGGCAGAGGTGGATATTCAGGTGCTGGCGCTGGAGTATGCGGAGCTGCGCCCCCTGGCCGCCGTAAGTGTCGGCAAGGCACCGGGTCCAGAGTCGTCCATCCTCAAGATTGTGGGTACCGAGGCGACGCAGTTCATCGATGAACTTTACATGGAAGTGGCAGCCTACCATTGCATGCCACACGTCCCCGAGCAGTTCACCGAAGGCTTTGAAGGCGAGCGGGTTGCCAAAGGCACGCTGGCCTCATCTGCCAATGTCTACTTCAATAATCGCAAGAAGTCGATCTACGGTGGATCCAACGAGGTCCAGAAAAACATTATCAGCAAAGCGGTACTGGGTCTGTAACAGCACGCGGACCTGTCAACTGACATCAAGAGGAACAGCTAGTGGATTTTTCTTACAGTGATGAGCAGCAGATGCTGCAGGACAGCGTGCAGAAATTCGTAATGAGCCAGTACGACTTCGATACGCGTCGCAAGTATTTGGAAAGTGAAAAAGGCTTCAGTGATGAAGCCTGGAATCTGTTTGCCGAGCTCGGCTGGCTGACCGTGCCATTCAAGGAAGAGGATGGCGGTTTCGGTGGTTCGGCAGTTGATCTGATGGTGGTGATGGAAGAGTTTGGCAAAGGCATGGTCGTCGAGCCCTTCATCCCGACTGGTGTCATCAGCGGTGGCCTGATAACAGACCTTGGCAGTGCCGAGCAGAAAGAGGCTCTGATTGGCGCCATCATGGAAGGCAGCCTGCAACTCGCAACAGCCTATGCAGAGGCAGACAGCCGTTACAATCTGGCAGCAGTCGGAACCACAGCCACAAAAAGTGGTGATGAATATGTGCTCAATGGCACCAAGATCCAGGTGTTGAATGGACCCGCGGCCGACAAACTGCTGGTCGTTGCCCGCACCTCCGGCGGCCAATTCGACCGTGACGGTATCTCTGTATTCATTGTTGATGCGACTGCAACTGGCATCAGCAAGCGCGAGTACACCAATGTGGATGGTCATCGCGCAGCAGAAATCCATCTGAAAGATGTCAAGGTGGCTGCATCTGAGCTGCTGGGCGCAGAGGGTGCGGCACTGCCGGCGCTGGAAGCCGCCATTGACCGTGCAACTCTTGCCGTGGGTGCGGAAGCGGTCGGTGCCATGGACAGTCTGCTGAAGAAAACCGTTGAATATGCCAAGACGCGTAAACAGTTTGGCGTGGCCATCGGCACCTTCCAGGCATTGCAGCACCGCATGTCGGAAATGTTTATCGAGTGTCAGCTGGCGCGTTCCATCGTGATCATGGCTGCGATGAAGCTGGACAGTTCAGCATCAGTGCAGGAAAAGGCTAAAGCCGTTTCCGCTGCCAAGAGCCGTGTCGGCCGCGCTATTCGCAAAGTCGGTCAGGAGGCTGTACAGATTCATGGTGGTATCGCCGTGACCGATGAACTGGACGTGGGCCATTACTTCAAGCGTGTCACCACGATTGAACACCTGTTTGGCAACACCGACTTCCACACATTGCGTTACGCCAGGCTGTAATACGGTCAGGTTAGATTGACACATAAACGGGGCTGCGCATTGATGCTATGCCCCGTTTTTATTTGTATGCTATTTTTCATGCCGTAAATTGCAGGCTGCGACTTGATGGCCTGCATTCGGTCGACAGCAACAGGGCAGGACAGGGATTGAGCGAACTCATTCTGGTGCGACACGGGCAGGCGTCATTTGGTGCCGCGTCTTACGACAATTTGAGTGATCTTGGAAGGCAGCAGGTGCAGGTGCTCTGCAGTCACTGGCAGGCGCTCGGCGAGCAATTCGATCATGTTTACGCGGGCGATCTGCAGCGTCAGCAACAGACCGCCGAATTGCTGCTGCCGGTAGTAAGTGATCAGCAGATCAAAGTGCAGAGCGGCCTCAATGAATATAATGGGGAGCCCTTGCTGCGACTCTACCTGCGCGACCATGCCCGTAATGAAGGTTACGATGTCCAGCAGGGAGCGTTGACGAAGGATCGAAAATTGTTCCAGCTGGTGCTGGAGGCGGCCAGTCGTCACTGGATTGCCGGAACGCTGCGGGCCGCTGGACCAGACGATGCCGATTTTGAGCCCTGGCTTGATTTCAAGCAACGCGTTCATGACACGCTGACCGAACTGATGTCCCGACATTCCAGAGGCAGTCGCGTACTGCTGGCCACCTCGGGAGGTGTCATCGCGAGCGCCGTACAACGAGCGCTGGATCTGCCAGACAGTCGCACTGTAGAAACCAACTGGATGGTGCTAAACAGTGCCGTCACACGGCTGGTGTATGGCCGCGGCAAGGTATCGCTGGGAAGCTTTAATTCCGTGGCCCACCTTGAAACGCCGGCCCACCAGAAGCTGGTGACTTTCCGTTAAATACAACAGAACAAAAAAGGGATCTGCAATGACACAACAATCTCATCGGCAATCCAATCTGGTTGACCAGGCACAATCGGTCAGGGAAGGCGAAGAGCTGGATCTGAATGTGCTGCGCGAGCATCTTCGCCCAGTGCTCGGTGGGCTGGTTGATGATCTGCAAGTGAAACAGTTTCCGGGTGGCTATTCCAATCTGACGTACCTGCTGAGCAGTGGAGATCAGAAGTGGGTTCTCAGACGTCCGCCCTTTGGCAGCAAGGTCAAGTCAGCGCATGACATGGGGCGCGAATTCACAGTTCTGACTGCGCTGGAAAAAGTCTTTCCCTATGCCCCGAAGCCCATCCATTTTTGCGACGATCACAGCGTTCTGGGCTGTGATTTTTACCTGATGTCATATATCGAAGGGCTGGTCATCCGCCGTGAGTATCCGGAGGGCCTGGTATTGTCACCGGAGCAGGTGCGGCAGCAGTTTTTTACCCTGTTCGATGTGCTCGGCGAATTGCACTCGGTGGACCTGGTCAAGGCAGGGCTGGACAATTTTGGCAAACCTGAAGGCTACGTCACCAGGCAGCTCGAGGGCTGGAGCAAGCGGTACGTTAATGCCATGACTCCTGACGCCCCTGATTTTGCACCCGTCATCGACTGGTTGCGCGATAAAAAGCCCGGTGAGAGCGGTGTTGTGGGTGTAATTCACAATGATTACAAACTCGACAACGTCATCTGGTCACCGAACGACCCCATGAAGCTGATTGGTGTGCTGGACTGGGAAATGGCCACAGTGGGCGATCCGCTGATGGATCTGGGCTGCACGCTCGGCTACTGGGCCGAGGCAGGCGATCCGGACTTTTTCCGCCAGTATCGTGCCATGCCCAGTGATGCGCCGGGTGCACCAACTCGCGCAGAGATTGTGGCGCGTTTCAGTGAACGGACTGGCATCAATGTCGACAATATGGACTTCTATTTCTGCTTCGGGCTGTTCCGCCTGGCCGGTATCGGCCAGCAGATTTACTACCGTTATGCGCAGGGCCTGACCAAGGATGCCCGCTTCGCGCGATTGATTGAAAAGGTGCACAGTCTGCGACAGATGTGTGAGCTGGTTATTGATCGCTCCAGGCTCTGACCTTGGGCTAAGGCACTATCATCAGAACCAGTGTCATTGGTATCAGACTGAGCAGGGTAGAGATGACTGAGGCAGCGGCTATGGTCGCCTGCCCGGTCTGATATCTGACCGAAAACACATATGCGCTCAGACCTGCCGGCATACTCGCGGCCAGAATCGCCGTCTTCGCCCACAAAGGTGTCACGTCAAACACGACCAGCATGGATGTTGCCATGATCAGCGGCAGGGCAATCAGCTTTAATGCGGTGATGAGCATTGCAGGTTTTAATTGTTGCCCGACCCGATACTGATGCAGGCTGGTGCCAAGCACAAACAGGGCACAGGGGATGGCGGCCTCTGACATCAGTTGCAGGGCACTGTCCAGCGGACGATAGATAGGCAGACCGATCAGATTAAAGGCCAGGCCGGCGATCAGGCTGGCAGTTAACGGACTGGCAACCAGCTGCCTCAGCAGTCTCGCGATACTGGCCAGCAAAGTGGAAAGGTCAAATTGTTCCCGCTCGGCAAACAGAGTGGCGACGGTAAATAGCACCAGGTTCTGAGTGGCTATGATCAGGAACAATGGCAGCAGTGCCTGTTCGCCAAGCGTCTGCAGCACCAGCGGGATGCCTACGATAGTGGTGTTGGAGTAGGTGGCGCCTAGCGCCAGCACCGACTGAAGAGTGCCGGTTGCCTTCAGAAAAAACCTCGTAGTCACCAGGGTCAGGCAGTACACCAGCAGCACCGGCACATAAAAAGCCAGCAGAAAGTCGGCACCAAAGTTCTCAGGAATCTCGGCATGTGCCATGTTGATGAACAGCAGGCAGGGGATAACCAGATTAAAGGTGAATCTGGCCAGTGCCTGGTATTCATTGATGCTCAGGAAGCCGCTGCGCGCCGTTATGTAACCAGCCAGAGCCAGCGCGAGGACGGGGAATATGCCTTCAAACAGCAACATGACTCAGTTCCCGCCAAAGGCGGTTTTCCAGTTGCCTCGCTTGAAGATAACCAGGTACATGCAGCACTTGATGATGTAGTCCGCTATCAGCGCAGCATAGACCCAGTACACGCTTAAGCCCAGCCAGAAGAACAAGGCTGTCAACACCACGCGCCCAAACAGGAAACCGGTAAACATGATCCGGGCAGGAGAGCGTGTGTCGCCGGCGCCCCGCAACGCACCCCCCAGCGTAAACTCGATGGACATCATCGGCTGGACAATGGCCACCATGATTGTCAGCGCTACGAGGTAGTCAAGCACCAGGGGCTCGTTGATAAAAAAGCTGCCTATCAGCCGTGCGTTGAGTCCGATCACCAGACCCACAACTGCCATGATGGCGAAGGATATTTTCAGGTTGCGTCGAGCAGCCTGCTCAGCAAGATCGGGTCGTCCGGCGCCCAGGTTCTGGCCTGTCATGGTGGCTGTCGCAATCGAAAAACCGATACCAATCACGATGGAAACCGAAAGAATGTTTACGCCTATGCCATACGCTGTGAACGCTTCGGTGCCGTACAGTGAGACTACCCACATGAAAGCGATTATCGAGAAATTGAAGACGGATTGCTCGATGCCTGCCGGCACTGCAATTCGAATCAGTTTGCGCAGCCGGTTAATTTCCCAGTAGGGCTGTTTGACGGGTTTCAGCAACAGACGCTGCCGTGTCCACAGCAAAAAGAATATGCCACCGACCAGCGCGTAGGAGATGCCCGCCGCATAGGCAGCCCCGATTATGCCCATAGCGGGCAAAGGACCGATACCGTAGACAAAGGCATAGGCTAGCAGGACGTTGACGATATTGCCGATGCCGGCTACCCAGACTGGGGTCAGAGCATCACCCGCTGCGCGCAGCGCCGCGCTGATCACCGCCAGGAAAGAGAAGAAAACATTAAAGTAGATGAGCACTTTCAGATACTGCGCCGCTTCTGCAAGCATCGGCCCCTGCAGCCCGAATATCGCCACCAGCGGTGTGGCCACCCACTGAATGATTACCCACAGTGACAGCGATGCTGCCAGGCAAGCCGCAGCTGACAGTTTTACAACACGGTCGGCTTCATCCAGGTTTCGGGCTCCCCAGGCGTAGGCGACCATGGTCGTGGTGCCGGCGGTGATCGAAAAAATGATCAGCTGGATCGCCATGTAGATACGGTCAGCCGCAATCACCGCAGCTACTGCTTCCGCACCGAGTTCCGCAACAATCTTGATGGCCGCAAGGTGCACCATTGACAGTAACAGGTTACCAACAATGGTCGGGCCGGCCAGCCTGAAAAGGCTCAGGCGGGGTGCTTCAGCGTTGGACACAGACATAGAATAATCCCGGAGAGAAGCCATCGGCACACAGCGGCAATCAAGCCGCGCCGCGCGGATTGCGCTGCGAAGGATACGCCGATGTGGGTGCTTTGGCAAATTTGCTCAAGGCTGTGGTACGCTTGGCAACCTTGTCCGGACGGCCCGACTGGCCCATAGCCTCAGTGGAGTGATTTGTGCAACAACAACAGGCGCTTGTATCCGTGTCTCACTCAGTCGCCAGTCGTTTGGCAATCCTGGCTGTCGCATTCATCAACGGTTTTGTCATCATGTCCATTGAGCTGCTTGGCGGGCGGGTGCTGGCACCTTATTTCGGCAGCAGCGTCCATGTCTGGGGCAGCATTATCGCTGTGTTCATGTTGTCTCTGTCGCTGGGTTATCTGTGGGGCGGCAAGTTGTCGCTGCGCAATCCCGGCCACCGGACATTTATCAGCTTTTTCATTTTTGCGGCCTTGCTGTGCCTGCCCATCATCTATCTGGCTGATCCGGTGATGCGGACCATTTTCCTGTCAATAGAAGATCCGCGCTACGGCTCATTGTGGTCTGCCGTGTTGCTGTATTTCGCCCCTATTTGTGTGATGGGCATGGTCTCACCGTACTCGGTGCGACTGCTGGTGCTGACGCAGGAGCACAGTGGCGGCGTCGCGGGAATGCTGTACTTCGTCTCGACATTGGGCAGTGCTCTGGGTACGCTGGCCACATCCTTTTATTTTGTCATGTGGTTTGAGATCAATCAGGTTATGTGGGGCTGTATCGTCGCCTTGCTGCTGTGCGCCGCGCTGATTGCGTTCTCCAGTCGCCACGCGATCAAGGAGCAGACATCATGAATTTTCGTATCTGGTCGCCATTGCTTTGTGTGCTTGTGCTGATAAGTGCGGCGCCCGCAAGCGCGCAACGCCAGGTCATCCATGAAGAGCGCTCTCAGTACCGCAATGTGCTGGTCACTGAATTCAACGGTCAGCGCTGCATGTTGTTTAATATCCATCGCGGCGATATGAACCAGACCTGCATAGACCTGCGAAACCCCAAGCGTCTGGTATTTAACTATACCAAAATGAGTTTTGCCGGCCTGCTGCTTAACCCTGAGCCCGAGCGTATTCTGGTGGCTGGTCTAGGCGGTGGCACTATTCCGATGGTGATGCGCGAGCTCTATCCTGAGGCAGAAATCGATGTGCTGGAAGTCGACCAGGCTGTGGTCAATGTGGCCAGGGAGTTTTTCGGTTATCAGGAAGACGAAAAGCATGAAGTGCACGTGGTTGATGCGCGAGTGTATATCAAGCGTGCCGGGCTGCGCGGTGACAAGTATGATTACATCGTACTTGATGCATTCTCGGGCGAATACATTCCCGAGCACCTGCTGACCCGTGAGTTTCTGGAGGAGGTCAAGGCGCTGCTGACTGATGACGGTGTGGTCGTTGCCAACACCTTTGCCTCCAGCGATCTCTACGACTATGAGTCGGTGACCTATCAGGCTGTGTTTGGTGAGTTCTATAACTTCAAACGCGCCGGTAGTGGCAATCGGATCATACTTGCGACGAACGGTGAGTTGCCTGAGCTTGGCGATTTGCGCCGTCGATCACGCGAGCTATACGATGCGCTGGCACCGTATGACATGAATGTTCTGGAGTATCCGCCGCTGTTGACCACAGAGGCAGACTGGGATGAATCAACGCGCATACTGACCGATCAATACTCACCGGCCAATCTACTGAATTAAATCAGCATTAATGGCTCTTGGCTGGCTGGCCCGTTGTGGGTTTGCGATGCTCGAGCAGTTCAAACAGACCCATACCTGCCAGCATCGCGCCGACAAACACCGCTGCTTTCAGTTCGCCCGCGCCAAGTGCAACCAGCGCTGGGCCGGGGCAGAAACCGGCCAGCCCCCAACCAACACCAAAACCCATACTGCCCAGCACCAGGCGCCGGTCAATGGTTTTTTTGGTGGGTAGCCGCAGTGGTTCTCCCAGCAGTGAGTGGCTGCGACCTCTGACCAGCGTGAATGCTATCAGTCCAACGGCAATCGCGCCGGCCATCACCAGCGCCAGCGATGGATCCCAGGCACCGGCGAGGTCCAGGAACGAAAGTACCTTGTCTGGATTGGCCATTCCGGACACCAGCAGACCGATACCAAAAATCAGGCCGGTGACGAAGGCCGAGATAAATGTTTTGTTCATGACAGGACGTGCCTCATGATGAAGACAGTCAAAAAGCCGGTTGCCATGAAGGCCAGTGTGGCTATGACCGAGCGGGGAGAAAGCCTCGATATTCCGCACACGCCATGTCCACTGGTGCAGCCTGCACCGTAACGGGTGCTTATTCCAACCAGCAATCCTGCGATGATCAAAAGAGGGTAGTCTGCGTCAATCTGAATACTTGGCATTTCGGCAGCCAACAGCCAGACGGCAGGCGCCAGAAGTATGCCGAGGACGAACATGATGCGCCATGTGATATCACCAGCCTGAGGATTGAGCAGCCCGCCTACGATGCCGGAGATCCCTGCGATACGGCCGTTCAGTAAAATAAACATCGCTGCTGCCAGCCCTATCAGCGCGCCGCCTGCCAATGCCGCCCATGGCGTAAATGCAGCCCAGTCTATCGTCATTGGCAAGCTCCTACGGAATCGCCCACGATGGCCCGCAGCGCTGCCATCTGGGTAATGGTAATCTCGCGATTATTGACCCTAATGATTTCTTTTTTCTGCAGGGCAGAGAACACCCGACTTACGGTCTCCAGTGTCAGCCCAAGGTACTCCCCAATATCGCCACGCGTCATATGCAGCAGAAAGCGGTCGGGTGACAACTGGCAGCGCGCATGTCTGGCAGACAGGCTGAGCAGGAATGAACTTAAACGCTGCTCCGCCGTGTAGCTGCTGAGCAGGGTGTGTATCTGTTGATCCTTTACGATTTCATTGCCCATTATGGAAATGAACCGACTCTGCAGGCTGGGCAATTGATGACCCAGTTTCTCCAGCTGTGAGAATGGAATCTCGCAAATGGAGGCATGCTCGAGCGCCATTGCCGACATGCCATGCCTGCGCGAACCAATGCCGTCCATGCCCAGGATTTCTCCGGGCATAAAAAAACCAGTGACTCTGCTTTTGCCATCACTACCGAGGAAGTAGGATTTGAAGCTGCCGCTGCGCACCGCATAGATGGAGCGGAACTCATCGTTCTGGCGATAAAGATGCTCACCCTTTTTGAGCGGGCGGTTGCGTTCGATAATCCCGTCAAGCTGAACGATTTCTGACTCGTTCAGCGAAATAGGCAGACACAGGTCGCTCAGCCGACAGTTGCTGCAGCTTGCAGCCGGATTGTGCGGGCATGGGCGTGCTTTATTGACGATTTTTTGCGGGGCGATCCGAAAGTCGCCTGCCAGAGCGCCAGCGTTGCTAGAAGATTGAGACATGAATGCTCCGGAGGACTTGATCAGTTGCCGACGCGCACGGTCATGATATCGCAGGGAGCGCCGTGTAATACCTTGTTTGCTGTCGAGCCCAGCAACAGCTTCCAACCGGAGGTGCCGTGACTGCCGATCACTATCAGATCAGCTTCCAGCTCTTCAGCTTTGCTGCGAATCTCAGTCGCTGCAGCGCCGGCCATGACAAGTTGCCGGTCCTCAGGCACTCCGTATTTTCCGCCGATATCCTTCAGGCGCTGCGCTGCGATAGCCATCGCCTCTTCCTGAAGCTTGGTCATGTTGATCGCATAGGCATCAATCGGATAAGCCGCCGCGACGGGCTCGACCACGTGGGCCAGGTAAAGCCGCGAAACATCGCCATCTGCCAGTTCAACAGCACGTTCGATGATCCTGCTGGATTCGTTGGATAAATCGACTGCGGTAATAATTGTCTTGTAAGCCATGGCAGTTCGCTCCTGTGTTGAGAACACATGCACGCTTTACTCGAGTGTAACCGAGGCGGCAAAAAATGAGAAGCGATGGCAGGCCATGCCTGCGGATTGATTCGGTTGCGCTATTGCCGTACTCTTTTCTGATAACCAGAGGCAAGCTTTCCCCCGGTATCTGCGTTTAATCCACCGGTAACTGCCGTGATTGTCAACCAGGTGGGTACTTAACTCGAGGACAATTCAATGCGGGATCTGCAAAAGATTTTAGTTGTTATTGAGCCGGAACATGACACGCAACTGGCGCTGGGCAAAGCCCTGCGACTGGCAAGAGAGTCTGGCGCTGCTCTCGAATTGCTGATTTGTGACCATAACCCCTATCTGGAGGACGGTTACTATTTTGAACCGCTCCAGGCCCGGCAGTTGCGGGAGGAACACGTCGCGGCCAATCGCAAGTTGCTGGAGGAGATGGCCTCTGTTATTCGGCCTCAAGGCATCACTGTCACGGTGGATGCCATGTGGGGCAATCCACCCTATCGCCATATCATTAACAAAGTGCTGGACAGCAATCCTGACCTGTTGGTCCAGAGCAGTCGTCATCACGAAAAGATTTCACGACTGCTGCTCTCTCACCAGGACTGGCAGTTATTGCGCTACTGTCCCTGCCCACTGTTGCTGGTCAAAGATCTGCCATGGCCTGAAAAGCCGGTGACAGTGGTTGCTGTTGATCCCAATCATGTAAACGACAAGCCTGCTGATTTTGATATTCAACTGACAGCTGCCGGCAGTGAATTGCAGAAATTGACTGGGGGCAGTGTGCATGTGTTCCACTCCTGTTATCAGCCGCCAGTGTCTGGCATGTATCCGGTTGCAGTCGATGTCGCGGAAGTTCGAGAGAAAACACGCGAATTGCTGGCTGATTTTTCTCTGAATGATTCACACTTGCACATTGAGCAGGATGAGGTAAAAAAATCGCTGCCTGCACTGCTGGATCGAATAGCGGCCAATATTCTGGTGATGGGCGCCGTTTCCCGGTCGGCCCTGGATCATTTTCTGGTTGGCAGCACCGCAGAGAGGTTGCTTGACAGAGTGGCTCAGGATGTATTGATTCTGAAGCCCGAGGGTTTCAAAGGTAAGGTGAAAAAAGCCATGCCAGAGAGTCTCTGAGCCGGATCAGTAATGAGCGCTCACGTAACCAGTTGAGTGTAATCGGTTCAGACACCTCTGCGCGCAGTTCGAAGTATTGCCGCAGTGACTCGTTGAACGGGCGTGAAAATACTTCGACACCAAGTTCATAGTTCAGGCGCAGACTGCGGGGGTCTATGTTGGGTGAACCGATCAGCGCATACTCATCATCGATCAGCAGCAGTTTGCTGTGCACAAAAGGCGGCGGTTGATAGCGTATATCCAGTCCTGATTCCAGCAGCTGCCGCACAGAGTTTCGAGAGGCCCAATCCGCTATTTTGATATTATTGGTTCCCGGCAGCAAAATAGTAATCTTGACCCCTCTTAGGCGTGCCGAAATAAGCGTGCCAATAAGATCAAAAGTTGGCAGAAAATAGGGTGTCATCAGATACACCCGCTCTTTGGATGCGGCAATCACACCGTTGATCAGCTGGCTAAGCTTGTCAAGATCCCGGTTGGGGCTATCAAGAATCAGCCGCGTCCAGGTCTCGGCTGATTCGTCATTGATGTTACAGCCCCTGAATTTTTCAGCATCCGGGTCTCCGGTACAGTAATACCAGTCCTGCCAGAATGCCCATTCCAGCTCGTCGACAATCTTGCCGCGCAGACCAAAGTGTATATCCTGCACACGGTGCGGGTTGCTGCCGGAATTGGATAAATGGCGGTCACCAATGTTCGTCCCGCCGGTAAACGCCAGCAGACCATCGACGATCATCAACTTGCGGTGATTGCGCATATTCAGGTTGAGTGATGGTGGGAACAGCTTCAGGGGGTTGAAGCGCGTGTACTGGATGCCCAGCTCCGACAGGTGACCACCAATCCGAGGCAGGCTCATCATCTCCCCCATACCATCGAGCAGCACTTTTACCTGCACGCCACGTCGCTGGGCACTGGCCAGTGCCCGCGCAAAGTCCCGGCCGGTTTTGTTGTTGTCGAATATATAGGACGCCAGCAGCACCCGATCGGTGGCATTGTTGATGGCATCCAGCATCGCCGGGTACAGGTTCTCGCCGTTTTCATATATCTGGATGTCGGAACAGGAGCTCAGGCCTTTTCTGGCCAATGTCTCACCAATCAATGACAGCGGCCGAAATGAGGTACCGTCTGGCTCAGCGATAGTCTGCAGGGAGTCTCGATTGATTTTGGTGATATAGTCGCGCTGCGCCCTGGTTCGGACGCGATTGATGCCAAACAGCAGATACATTATCGGACCAGCTGCAGGCAGGATGATGCACAGAGCAATCCATCCAAAAGCGGCTTTTGAGTCGCGCTTGTTGAGCAGTGCATGGCTGGCGGTAAGCAAGCCCATGACGAGCAACAGCGGAGGTAGCAACCATACCAGCACGTCCTGTGTCGTCATGAGAGCTCAGCCTCTGGTCAGTTCGATGTCCGTTATCAAAGCGCAGTGATCGGAAAATTCACGCCAATTGGTGCCCGAAAGCTTAACACAGTCGTGGATGTCGAATCCGCGCAGATAAATACGATCCATTGGCAGCATCGGGAAAAACGCTGGAAAGGTCTCCGCGCATTTGCCAAACACACTTTCATGCGCTTCCATTACACCCAGCTTCTCTTTCAGCGTGCGGTGTGTGGTGCGGCGCCAGTCGTTCAGGTCTCCTGCGATGATAAGCGGTGCCGTGTCAGGAACCTTGCGTTGGATATAGTCGATCAGGTGGCGTGTCTGAAGCTGACGTTCCCGTTCAAACAGGCCAAGGTGAATACACAGCAGATGAATGTCATTGGCGATGGTGCCGTGCAGGAAGCCGCGTTGTGAGAAGTTCACAAACGAAGCGTCGATGTTATCCCAGCTGACAAAAGGCAGTTCGCTCAGAATGGCATTGCCGTGGTGACCGTGCTGATAGATTGCGTTCTTGCCGTAGGCGTGATGAGACCAGACCGTATCTGCCAGGAACTCCATCTGGGACTCGTCGGGCCAGTGTCGCAAACGTTTACGATGCAGTGAATGGTCGCCGACGACCTCCTGCAAAAACACCAGGTTGGCTTTGCTGGCGCGCAGATGGTCGCGGATATGAGACAGCACCAGACGTTTGGGCCCTATGCTGAATCCTTTGTGAATATTCAGCGTCAATACACGGAAGTGGGTCTCTGACATGGCTATGCCGGTTGCGACTTGTGCTTCATGACGAGGACGTCGCAGGGGGTGTCGTAAAGAATTTTTTCAGCGGTGCTGCCAACAATCGCCTGTTCCACCACATTGCGCGACAGTGCACCAAGTACCAGGATGTTGGCTTTTTCGCGCTTGATCGCGTGTGTCAGCGTTTTTGCAACATCACCGCGGGTCATGACCAGATTCTGCTCGTCAATGTGATGCTCGTGAATCAATTCCAGAAGCCTGTCCCGGTGCTGTTGGCGGACTTTGCGAATATACACCTCCGCATCGGTCACTTTGGGGAACATGGCGCTGAGATCAGGGAAGTAACAGTGAAATACGCGGGTATTCAGCTGCATGGCGCGGGCCAGGCTTGCTGTGGTCTCCAGCAACAGGTGATCCAGCGCATTCTGCTGCGCTTTGGCATGCATGGGGTCTACGGAAGCCATCACGCAGCCGTCCTCAACCCAGGGCTGTGCTTTAACCAGAAGCAGGGGGGTTGGACAGTTTTTGACCAGACGCCAGTCTGTGTTGGTGATCAGTATGCGTGCCAGCCGACCCGGTTTCTGAACACTTTTTAACACCATGTCCGGTTGTTCGCTGTGAATCAGCTTTAGCAGGGCCTCAGAAGCGTTCTTGTCTGAAGTAAAAACGCTGCGGGCTTCGATACCCTGGGCTTCGAAGCGCTTCTGCAGCGCATCCAGTCGGTCCTGGTAATGTTCCTGAAATTTTTGTTTCTGAGAGGAGAAAAATCGTGCTGTCAGACCGCTCTGGGTACTTTCTTCCTGTGCCAGGACGTTCGCTTTGTTCATGACCAGCACGACGCTGGCGCGGTAGTAGAAACCCAGCAGAATGGCACGGTCAATTACGTGGTCTTTGTCATTGTCAGGGTCAACAATGACCAGTATTTTTTTTAGTTTTTCCACTGCCGGTGCCCTTGCCTTGCGGTTGCGTCAACAGCAGACATATTGGGTAATCAGCAAAGTGATTGTCAAGGTGGAATGTTATGGCCCTAAGAACGGGGTCAGGGCGCGTGCTACTGTTTGATAGCCTGTTGCAGGTAGGCGGGCAGCGCAAAGGCGCCGGCATGAAGCTCAGGAGTGTAGTAGCGGCTCTGGATGCCAGTCGCCTGCCAGCGCTCGCGCAACTCGGTCAGGCTTGTCTGTCGTGCGGCTGGTGAGTCACTGGCCCAGGCAAAAGCCATGATTCCGCCAACATAGGTTGGCACGGCCGCGCAGTAGAAGTGCCAGTCCTCAAACAGCTTGCTGAATCGGGCAGCTGTGTTGGCTACTTCGTCAGTCTGCATGAAGGCCACACCATTCTGGGTGACCAGAATGCCACCCGGGTTGAGGCAGCGCTGACATCCAGCATAGAAGTCTTTGGTGAAAAGAACTTCACCAGGACCCATTGGGTCAGTGGAGTCAGAAATGATCACATCGAAGCTTTGGTCAGTGGTCTGCACAAATTCAAAACCATCGCCAATCACAATATTTGCGCGCGGATCATCGTAAGCCCCGTCGCTATGGGACGGAAGGTACTGACGTGCCATGTCAATTACAGCCTGGTCTATCTCGACCTGGGTGATATGCTCAACGCTTTTGTGACGGCACACTTCCCGCAGAATTCCGCCGTCACCGCCGCCGATGATCAGCACCCGCTTCGCGTTGCCGTGAGCAACAAGGGGTACATGTGTCAGCATCTCGTGATAGATAAACTCATCACGCTCAGTTGTCTGAACAACACCATCCAGTGCCATCACACGACCGAACTGCGCATTCTCGAATATCACCAGGTGCTGGTGCTCGGTCTTGTGTTCGAACAGGATTTCGTCAACACGAAACGACTGTCCGTAACTCGCATAAAGCGTTTCGGTCCAACGTTGATCAGACATCTGGGACTCGGCTTATTCTTCGCTGGCAGGCTGCGTCAGGCCGCGCAGCTGCTCGCCGACGGTTACACGCGTAGGACGGAAGGCACCTTTAAGTACGGGTACGGCCTTCTCGGGCGCAGCATCGCCGCACATGAAGATATCGAAGGCGGCGTATCCGCGCTCAGGCCAGGTGTGTACGCTGATATGCGACTCGGCCAGTACCGCAACGCCGGAGATACCGCCGTTGGGGGTGAAATGATGCAGATGGATGTGCAGCAGGGTGGCACCACAGACTTCGACGCATTCGCGGAACTTGGATTCCATCAGCTCCAGGTCGGTCAGGTTCTCTGCACCCCAGAAGTCAATCAGCAGGTGTGTGCCAGCGAATTCGAGGCCATTGCGCTGAATGAAGTGATCCTTGGCGTCCGCGTCCGGTTCTCCGGCAAATGTGGGCCATTCACTCTCATTCGCACTGGTGGCGGCTGGTTTGAGAGACTCTTTTTTAAAGGAGGAGATTGCACTCATTATCCTTTCCCCAAAAAAAGATGGCGGTGAACTCATAGACCGTCTGTATTGCTGTGATTAAGCAGTTGCCGTCTGGACTATAAGCCTCCACACCATGCGTGGTTGATTTCGGTGATTTTCTGATGCTGTTCTGCGGAAAACTGCATGAAGCGACAGAGGGGGAGCAGTTTAGTGATTTTTTACGGAATTACAAGAGGTTTTCTGACTTTTTTTGGGGGTTCCGGGCGGCGCGTTTTGCTGTCGGAGCTTCCGGCGCCGGAACCTGGGTGGCAGTCCTCGGGTACACCCTCGCTCCTTGCCACCCAGTCCCCGACGCCTCGATTGACCTGTGTCGCCGCACCGCCGGCGTCACTGCAGCGCAGGACACGTGAAGTGACTACTGTTGGGAGCGGGGCGGGCGGTGCGGTTGGAGAGTTTGGTGTGGAGTGATGAGCCTTTAGCAGGTTGGCACAAGGAGAGGGTGGTTGGTGTGTATATAACAGCGGGAACCGGCACTGTGGTCAAATCGAGGTGCCGGGAGTAGCGGGAAAAGGAGCGACGAAAACCTGAGGAGGACTTTCCCGCTGATTCCGGCGCCGGACGCGTTGATGCTCAACCGTGCCACCCTAGTTCCGAGGCCGGATGCGATGAGCTCAGTCTCGAGCCCGCGAAGCGCGCGAGGTCGAGTTCCGCCCCGCCGGGTGTCCGGTGAAAGGATGCGATCCGGGCGGGATGTGACACCCACCTCCCGGACCGCTCCCTAAAAGGAGGTACTTGTAAGCCAACTCAGTGTCCGAGTGAACGCTTAGCTGGCGTCGCGGATCATGTTGCGGGCGATGATGATCTGCTGAATCTGCGAGGTGCCCTCGTAAAGACGGAACAGACGCACATCCCGGTAGAACCGCTCCACAGCGTATTCAGAGATATAGCCAGCGCCACCGTGGATCTGCACCGCACGGTCTGCCACGCGTCCCACCATCTCAGTAGCGAACAGCTTGCAGGCGGCCGATTCCGTGCTGATGTTCTGTCCCTCGTCACGCTTGCGGGCAGCGTCCAGTACCATGCAGCGGGCCGCATAGGCTTCTGTCTTTGAGTCGGCGAGCATGGCCTGGATCAGCTGGTGCTCGGCGATGGGTTTGCCGAACTGTTTGCGCTCAATGGCATAGTGCAGCGCGTCGTCAATCAGGCGTTCAGCGATACCCACGCTGAAACCGGCAATGTGCAGGCGACCGCGGTCCAGCACTTTCATTGCGGTGATGAAGCCGTCACCTTCCTTGCCGATCAGGTTGTCTGCCGGTACACGGCAGTCTTCAAAGATGACATCGCAGGTGAGTGAGCCGGCCTGGCCCATTTTCTTGTCGATTGCACCCAGGGTAATGCCGGGTGTGCCTTTCTCAACTATAAAAGCAGAGATGCCGCGTGCGCCCTTTATATCCGGGTTGGTGCGTGCCATGACATTGAATGTATCGGCGACCGGACCGTTGGTGATATAGCGCTTGGTGCCATTAATGATGTAGTGGTCACCGTCTCGAACAGCGGTGGTTTTTACTGAGCCGGCGTCGGAGCCGACATCCGGTTCGGTCAGACAGAAACAGCCCACCCACTCGCCACTGGCATATTTGGGGAGGAACTTCTGCTTCTGCTCTTCAGTGCCGTCGAAGACCACAGCCGCCGATCCGATACCGTTGTTGGTACCCAGGATGGAGCGGAAGGCCGGCGACGTGCGGCCCAGCGCAAATGCGACATAGATCTCTTCTTCCATGGTCAGGCCGAGGCCGCCATATTCTTCAGGAATGGTCATGCCGAACAGTCCGAGGTCTTTCATTTCCTGAATGATCTCGTCGGGAACCTTATGGGTTTCTGCTACTTCCTGCTCAACGGGAATCAGCCGTTCCCGCACAAAACGTTCAACCATATCAACGAGTTGGTTGAGAATTTCCTGGTCTCGGATCATGCGTAACCTCAAATAGTAAAAGCGCTGTTTTTTATCGAACGAAAGTTCGACATAATACCCCGAACGAGCGTCCGAGTCGAACTGCACGGCTCCAAAAGCTTGTGCTACCATTGCGGCCCTGCCGATTCTGTATGTTATGGGGAACAAGAGAAGAATTCTATGAGTCAGTTACAAGAAGCCTATATATATGATGGTGCCCGCACGGCTTTTGGTCGTCATGGCGGCGCGCTCTCACCGATCCGCCCTGATGATCTGCTGTCGCACGTCATCCGCAGCGTTGTGGGGCGCAATGTGTTTGACCCGGCGGCCTATGAAGACGTAATCATGGGCAATACCAACCAGGCCGGGGAAGACTGCCGCAATGTTGGCCGCTTTGCCGCGCTGCTGGCAGGTTTGCCAACGTCGGTAGCTGGTCTGACTGTCAATCGCCTGTGCGGATCAGGACTGGCGGCAATACTGGACGCCAGCCGGGGTGTCAAAGCCGGCGAGGGTTCCCTGTTCCTGGCTGGTGGTGTTGAGTCGATGAGCCGGGCGCCACTGATTCTTTCCAAGGCCCAGTCGGCATTCGATCGCGGCCAGCAGATCGCTGACAGTACGCTGGGAGCGCGATTCACCAATCCGCTGATCTCCAAGAACTTCGGCGATGACACCATGCCGCAGACGGCAGACAACATTGCCAAAGACCTGGATATCAGCCGTGAAGACAGCGATGCGTTTGCCGCTGCGTCCCAGTCGAAATATGAAACTGCCCGTGCAGCGGGCTTTTTTCAGGAAGAGATTATTCCGGTTGAAGTGCCTCAGGGACGCAAAAAGCCGCCATTGGTGGTTGACGCTGACGAGCATCCACGTCCTCAATCGACTCTTGACGTGCTGAGCGGGCTGCGAACCCTGTTTGATGGTGGCGTGGTTACTGCAGGTAATGCATCAGGCATTAACGACGGCGCCGCGGCCCTGATCATCGGTGACGAGGCGATTGGACAGAAGTACGGCGTAAAACCACGCGCACGTATCATCGCTGGCGCTGTGGCAGGCGTCGAGCCGCGTGTCATGGGTCTGGGGCCGGTATTTGCCATTCGCAAGGCCCTGCAGCGCGCCGGCCTCACTTTAAAAGACATGGACATCATCGAAATCAACGAGGCGTTTGCCACTCAGGTGCTGGGTTGTCTGAAGATGCTCGAGATCGACTTCAACGACAAGCGCGTAAACCCCAATGGTGGTGCAATTGCTGTGGGCCACCCACTGGGTGCATCCGGCGCCCGGATCGCCATCACAACACTGCGTCAACTCGAACGCACCGGTGGTCGATACGCAGTGATCAGCCTTTGCATCGGTATCGGTCAGGGCGTCGCAGCCGTCATTGAGCGACTCGACTAATCAATCATTCACTTACAAGGAATTTGCTATGTCTAGTGTAGTCAGCTACGAAATCGTCAATAACATCGGCGTCATCAAGGTAGACAGCCCGCCCGTCAACGCCCTGTCTCAGGCAGTCCGCGAAGGCATCCTGGATGCCGTTAACGCCGCGCAGAAAGACGACACCGACGCGATCGTTCTGATGTGTGAGGGACGTACATTTATCGCTGGTGCGGATATTACCGAATTCGGCAAACCACCGCGTGATCCATCGTTGCCAGCCGTGCTTGGCGCGCTGGAAAACTCTTCCAAACTGGTTGTGGCGGCTATTCACGGCACAGCTCTGGGTGGTGGTTTTGAGACAGCCCTGGCCTGTCATTATCGTTGTGCCGTCCCTTCTGCCAAAGTCGGCCTGCCTGAAGTAAAACTTGGCATTCTTCCAGGGGCAGGTGGCACACAACGTGTTCCTCGTATCGCTGGAGTCAAGGCGGCCCTGGAGATGATTACCTCCGGCAATCCTGTTGCTGCAGCAAAAGCCAGCGACATGGGATTGATTGATGAAGTACTGGCTGGAAATGACCTGAAAGCTGAAGCGGTTGCCTATGCACGCGATCTGGCTGATTCAGGCGCATTGCTGAAACGTATTCGCGATATCAAGATTGACCCGGCAAGCATTGAACCTGGCTTCTTTGACGCCTACCGCAAGCAGGTTGCCAAGCGTGCGCGTGGTCAAATTGCCCAGGACCGCATCGTCTCCTGCGTTGAGGCGGCTGTGAATCTGCCCATGGACGAAGGTCTGGAAGTCGAGCGTAAACTGTTCTCAGAGCTGGTCAGTTCACCGCAGTCAAAGGCCATGCGCCATGCTTTCTTTGCCGAGCGTGAAGCTGCCAAGATCAAGGATCTTCCCAAAGACACACCGATTCGTGACGTCAAGCATGTTGCCATCATTGGCAGCGGCACCATGGGTGGTGGTATCGCCATGTGTTTTGCCAATGTCGGTATTCCGGTCACTTTGGTTGAGCTCAACCAGGAAGCACTGGATCGTGGCCTGGGCATCATTCGCAAGAACTACAGCATCACCGTTCAGAAAGGCAAAATGTCGGAAGCCGACATGGAAAAACGCCTTAAGCTGATCGATGGGACTACCAGCTACGACGATATCAAGAACGTCGACCTGGTCATCGAAGCGGTATTTGAAAATCCGGACATCAAAAAAGAAGTCTTTGGCAAGCTCGATGCGGTCTGCAAGCAGGGCGCCATTCTTGCCACCAATACCTCCTACCAGGACGTCAACATGATCGCCGAGGCGACCAGCCGTCCGCAGGATGTGGTAGGCATGCACTTCTTCAGCCCTGCCAATGTCATGAAACTGCTGGAAGTAGTGCGTGGTGACAAGACAGCGGATGATGTGCTGGCAACAGTCATGAAACTGGGCAAGACCATTGGAAAAGTGTGTGCACTGTCACGTGTTTGCTACGGCTTTATTGGTAACCGTATGCTGCAGGGCTACGGTCGTCAGGCGCACATGCTGTTGCTCGACGGCGCTACGCCTACTCAGGTGGATGCCGCCGCCGAGAAATTCGGCATGGCGATGGGTCCGCTGGCAGTCGGCGATCTGGCAGGACTGGACATCGGTTACAAGGCGCGTCAGGCATTGGGCACCAAGCCAGATCCGCGGACCTGCATCATCGCTGATGCGCTGGTAGAAATGGATCGTCTGGGTCAGAAATCAGGTGCCGGGTATTACAAATATGACGCGGCGACCCGAGCCCGTCAGGCAGACCCTGAAGTAGATGCGCTGATCAAGGAAAAAGCAAAAGAGCTTGGTATCGAACAGCGTGAAATCAGCGAAGAGGAAATTGTCGACAGGCTGTTCTTCCCGCTGATTAACGAAGGCGCGCTGATTCTGGAAGAGGGTATTGCCCAGCGACCCGGAGATATCGATGTTGTTTACCTGTATGGCTATGGTTTCCCGGTGGCCAAGGGTGGACCGATGTTCTACGGCGATCAGGTGGGGCTGAAGCAGGTCTACGATCGTATTTGTGAGTTCCGCGACAAGCTGGGCGCCGACTACTGGCAGCCGGCTCCGCTGCTGGAAAAGCTTGCCAAAGAAGGCAAGACATTCGCAGACTGGGCAAAGGACAACGGCTGATCAATCCATAGCTCAACGACAGGAGCACACATGATTTCTTACCAGACTGCGGCGCCAGGCGCGCCGCTGCAACGCGTTGAGTCCGATACGCCACAGCCACAGGGCAGTGAAGTATTGGTGAAGATGGTGGCCTGCGGTGTCTGTCACTCAGACATCCACCTGCATGATGGTGAGTTCAATCTGGGCAATGACAAGAAGCTCGACGTGGGCAGACCCGGCCTGGTGCTGGGTCATGAAATCTTCGGTGAAGTAGTTGCCGTGGGGCCAGATGCGAAGGATGTCGCTGTCGGTGATCGACGCGTGGTTTATCCCTGGATCGGTTGTGGTGAATGCGCCAGCTGCCGGCGCGGCGAAGAGCATTTATGTACACCGGGCCGCGGTCTTGGCACTGTCAATCAGGGTGGTTTTGCTGAGTATGTGGTGGTGCCGCACCCGCGTTACCTGTTCGACAAAGGTGAGGTTTCTGACTCGCTTGCGTCGACATACGCGTGCTCCGGTCTGACTGCCTACAGCGCGCTGAAGAAGGTCGGTGCGCTGACCGATGGCGACGAGGTTGTGCTGATCGGTGCTGGTGGTGTTGGCATGATGGCGCTGCAGATTGCTCTTGCCATGGGCATCAAGCCAATAGTGGTCGACATAGACGACCAGAAACTGGCTGCTGCGGCAGAGCTCGGGGCGAAAGCGGTGTTTAACTCCAGCGATCGGGCCGCGAGCAAGGAAATCAAAAAGCTGACTGCTGGCGGTGCCTACGCTGCGATCGATTTTGTTGGCGCTGAGGCATCGGTCAACTTTGGTCTGGGCTGCCTGCGTAAGGGTGGCAAGATCATTATCGTGGGTCTTTATGGTGGAGCGTTGAACATGCCACTGCCGTTTATCCCCATGAGCGCCCGTATCATTCAGGGCACCTACGTTGGCAGTCTGCAGGAAATGGGTGAGCTGATGGAGCTGGTTCGAGCCGGTAAAATTGCACCCATCCGTATTGAGGAACGCCCACTGGACCAGGCCACCCAGGCGCTGGCCGACCTCAAAGCGGGTAAAGTGCAGGGTCGTGTAGTGCTTCGCGGCTGATAAAAAGTACGAATTGCAAAAGCCCCGGTCAGGATTTGAACATCCTGTCCGGGGCTTTTGCATTTATGTGATTTGATTGGCATTTGTCCGTCAAGATCGCTATTCTCGAACTCTGTCCTGAAAACCAAAATACCAAAACAGGCCACAGAAGAGGAGAAGCTCCATGATGCCAGCTGCCAGACAATTGCGCCGTCTTGCCCTGACGGCCGCGCTACTGACACCCCTGTCAGCACTCGCGCAAACCCCTGAATCCGGACTGCCAATGGCCGAGCCAGAAACTGTCGGCATGTCCTCCGAACGCCTGCAACGTATTGATGACTTTACCCAGCGTTATATCGACGATGAGATGGTTGCCGGCACAGTGACGCTGGTCGCACGAAAAGGACGTGTTGTGCATTTCAGTGCGCAGGGGATGAAGGATGTGGAACGCAATCAGCCGATGACAACGGACACCATTTTTCGCATGGCGTCGATGACCAAACCGATCGCCTCCGTCGCCTTGATGATGTTGTATGAAGAAGGCTGGTTCCAGCTGGATGACCCTATCTCGGACTGGCTGCCAGAATTCTCTGACATGATGGTGCAGGTTGAGGACGAGGCGGGCAACACGCGGCTTGAGCCGGCCAGAACACCGATCACGTTTACCCACATACTGACTCACACTGCCGGACTGATGAACAGTTACCGGGGTGACGTAGCCCGATATTCCCGTGTGTCCCAGGTCATGGGTGACGAGGACCTGGCCAGCTGGACTGAGCGGCTGGCAACTCTGCCACTGCGTTACGAGCCAGGCACGCGCTGGGAATATTCAGCTGCAACCAGTGTTGTTGGTCGTCTTGTGGAAGTCATTTCGGGGCAGGACCTGGATACGTTTTTCCGCGAACGCATTTTTGAACCGCTCCAGATGCGTGATACCTACTTCTACCTGCCGCCAGACAAGGTCAATCGCTTTGCCACACTTTACGGGCCCAATCCTGAAGATGAAAACCGTATGATGCTGACCGAAGTTGGCGACAGCAACAGTCGCTATGTCGCGGAGCCGCGCAATTTCTTCTCAGGTGCAGGTGGTCTGGTATCTACAGCGCATGACTATGTGCGCTTCCAGCAGATGATGCTCAATGGCGGTGAGCTGGATGGGGTCAGATTGCTTGGCAAAAAAACAGTTGAACTGATATTTGCCAATCACACTGGCGACCTGCCTTTGTGGTTGAGTGGTCCCGGTATGGGGTTTGGGCTGGGTTATTCCGTTGTGCTTGATCGGGCAGAGGCCCACACGTCTGACAGCGAAGGTTCGGTGTCCTGGGGCGGCGCATTCGGCACTCTGTTCTGGATTGATCCGGAGGAGGAGCTGGTGGCAATCATCCTGACCCAGATCCGTCCCTACAGCCACATTCGCATTCGCGAAGGATTCCACAACGTCGTAAATCAGGCAATTGTGGATTAGGTTAAAAGATTCGTAATTCACGTCGCCCGCAGTGTGGCTTATCAACACTGCGGGCGACGTTAGTCTGCAGAGATCACCACCGCCAGCCTTCAGTGTGTGCGGGATATTTCCTGGAACTGTACCTGTTCGCTCGCCGATAAAACGCGCATAATGCGCGCAAATTTTCTTAAGAGTAATCTCCATGACCTTGCGGGAATGGTTCTGGATCGTATTTCTGGGTGCGGTCTGGGGCGGCTCATTTATTTTTAATGCATTGCTGATTCGGGAGTTGAGCCCGCTCTGGGTAACAGCGTTCCGTGTTGGTATTGGTGCTCTGGGCTGCTGGCTGTTCCTGATGGCGATGCGCAAATCTGTGCCGCGCGATCCGGTTTTATGGTTGAAGCTTGGATTGCTGGGTGTGCTTAACTACGCCATTCCGTTTGCCCTGTTTCCGTTAGCGCAGGCGCAGTTGGCCAGTGGCGTGGCGGCAATCATCAACGCACTGACGCCTATCATGACGGTGATCGTTTCGCATTTCTGGCTGAATGGCGAACGCATGACCTGGAGTAAAACGGTTGGTGTGGTTGCTGGTTTTTCCGGGGTTGCGATTCTGGCGTCTCCAGCACTGCTGGCCGACGGCAATTCAAGGGTATGGGCTATTGGTGCCTGCCTGTTGGCGACCTTGTGTTATGCGCTGGCTTTGAACATTGTGCGCAGCTTCCGGCATGTCGAACCCACGGCACTGACGTCTATGGCTTTAACCGGGTCTGCCGTCGCAGCCATTCCTGTGGCTCTGGCTGCTGACGGATTGCCTGTGATGGTGATGCCATCTTCCTGGGCCGCGGCGCTGGCGATTGGTCTGATCTCCACTGCGTTTACATTTCAGATCATGTACCGCTTGTTGCCGCTGGTTGGCGCAACCAATTTCTCCACGACCACGCTGATTGCGCCAATCTCTGCCATTATTCTGGGTACCTTGTTCCTGGGAGAGACCATACTCCCGTCACACCTGCTGGGTATGGCCGTGATCTTTCTGGGGCTGACTTTCATAGACGGTCGATTGCCGCGTCTGTTGCGGGGCATGTTCGCCCGCGCCACTCAGTCTGAATAACCCGGTACCAGCTGCTTTGGTTGTAGAACGACTGTAACGTAACTTTCCGGAGATGACTTTCGCTGCAGGCATACGTGCCTCTCGCGTATGTTATTTCGCGTAACAATTCAGCGACGCATCTTTGTTGGTTCATGATAGACTCCATTTGAAGTCCTGTTCGGTTAACCGCTGGCCGGGATAGCGTTTTCGCAATGTGGCTAAGAGAGGAACTTCTCATGAACGGCCCAATGTCCCGCCGCGCGTTGCTGGCCCTGACCGCGCGACTTGCAAAGCAATCCTGCGTAGTACTTACCCTGCCCATGGTACTAAGCGGCTGCGAACGTGCTCGCCAGTCGGCTACAGAGGGCGCACTTTTTACAACGCTCAACGCCGATGAAGCCAGTGAGCTGGCTGCCATTGCATCACGCATCCTGCCCAGCGACGAGACGCCAGGTGCCAATGAGGCTGGCGTTATCCATTTTATGGATCATGTGCTGGGCGATGGGCGCGATGATGAGTTGGTGCTGCTCAGGGCAGGTTTGCTGGAATTGCAAAGTATGGTCCAGCAAGAGTTCAACACACCCAGCTTTGCCAGCCTGGACAGCAGTCAGCAGGACGAGCTGCTGACAAGTATTGAGTCAACCCAGTTCTTTGGCACGATGCGTTTTCTCACTGTTGCCGGTATGTTCGCGCTGCCGGAGTATGGTGGCAGTGCGGATCTGCCGGGCTACCGTGTGATCGGGTTTGAAAGCCGTCATTTCTGGCAGCCGCCTTTCGGTTATTACGACGCGGATTACGCCGCCAGAGGAGAGTAGAAAATGGCTGAAGCCGCTAACTCCGTTCCGCGTTTTGATACCCGTACAGAAGTGGACTTTGTCATTATTGGCTCCGGTGCAGCTGGCGGCATTATGGCACGAGAGCTCAGTGTGGCGGGCTTTTCTGTTGTATTGCTCGAACAGGGTCCCCACTTGCAGGCAGCGGATTTTCGCCATGATGAATGGGCATATGACGTTAACAACGAGCTGACCTGGAGTGCTCGTCAGGGACACCCACAAACGTTCAGAAAGTCGGAAGATGAGGAAGCTGTTCCCGTGCGACAAGCTCTGGGCTATGCACATAACGTTGGCGGCAGCAGCGTACATTTCTCTGGTAATTTCTGGCGTTTCCGCCCAATTGATTTCATGGAGGCCAGCGTTAAAGGGAGCATTGCCGGCACGAATTTCGCCGACTGGCCTATCAGCTACGAGGAACTTGAGCCTTATTATTCCCGTGTAGATTGGGAAATAGGTGTGTCGGGACTGCAGGGTCCCTGGGACCCGCCCCGCTCAAGGGACTATCCCTGTCCCCCGATGCCTATCAAAGGCTCAGATGTGTTATTGGAGCGAGCCGCGAAACAGCTGGGACTAAACCCCTATCCCGCACCTGTAGCGATCCTGTCGCAGCCCCACAATGGTCGGCCGGCGTGCACTCATTGCGGTTTTTGCAATGGTTATGGCTGTGAAATGAACGCTAAATCTTCCACCATGATCGCAATGATTCCTCAGGCACTTGCCTCAGGAAACTGCGAATTACGAACCGGATGCACCGCGGCCCGCATTGAGACCGACGATGCCGGCCGGGTCACTGAGGTCGTCTATTGGGAGACAGACGGGAGCGTGCAGGCACAGCGAGCGAAGGCAGCTGTAGTTTGTGCTAATGGCGCGGAGACTCCACGTCTTCTGTTGCTGTCAGCCTCGAATCGCTTCCCTGACGGGTTGGCGAACAGTAGTGGAATGGTCGGCAAGAATCTGATGTTTAATGGGTATAGCACCGTTGCGGGACTATTCGAACAACCGGTTAACGCTTACAAGAGCATTCCGGCGACGCGGGTTGTGCATGATTACTACGAACTTCCGTCCTCATTAGGGTTTTACGGTGGTGGTGGTATTGATGGCCGCCACCCCACGAGAGGTTTGCCGATGGGATTGGCAATGAGCAGCAGCCTGTTTGGCGGCCCCAGCTGGGGTAGTGAATTTAAACGTAATCTGCAACGGGAGTTCACACATACAGCAGCTTTCGATGGTCACACCACGTCGCTACCCGTGTCCAGTAATAGTGTCAGTCTTGACCCGGTTGTCAAGGACAAATGGGGCAGGCCAGCGCTGCGTTGCACCTATAAGGACCACCCTGATGACATCGCAACAATGAAATTCTTCTACGATTTATCGAATGAATTGATGTCTGCCGCTGGTGCTATCAAACAGGCTGGTTTTTATCCGGAAAACGGGCAAAACGGAAATGTCCACCTGTTGGGGACATGCCGGATGGGCAACGATCCAGCCAGTTCCGTCGTCGATCGCTTCCACCGCTCGCATGATGTCCCCAACCTGTTCATGGTCGATGGCAGCAGTCTGGTGACCTCCGGGCGGGGACAACCCACGATGACCATCATGGCACTGGCATTTCGGGCTGCTGACAACCTGATTCAGGCAGCGAGGCGCGGCGAAGTGTAAAGCGCTTTGCTTCATGCCTTGGGCAATGTGATTATAATCTCATTATCACGAGCCTCTTTGCGCATGCCCAGGCTGTCGACAGGGCTGTCCAACGTAAACTGCCGTGAGAACTGACTGCTACTGAAAAAGCGCCGGTTGGACTCATCAAGATTAGTGCTGACCGCGCCACTGACAGTCAGGCGTTTTTCATCAACCTCAGTGTTCAACTCCAGTTCACTGCCCTCAGGTACAGTAACGCGAACCCGGTAGACATCGCTGTCCTCCTCTATGCGGATATCAGGCTGGGCTGCTGCTGTCCCCAAAAAGTTGTTGCGCGGCATCTGGCTGAAGCCGAAGGGGGCTCCCTGCATCCAGCGGTCGATCTGTTGTTGCATGCGATCCATTTCAGCGAACGGATCCCATCCTGTCACGGGAGATGAAGGGGGGACCGGAGGTGTCACGTGGGCATCACTGGGAGCCAGGCGTCGCAGCCAGTCTGGCGCCGACTCGGGCTGCGGTTCGTGCTGTGCGATGCCCAAATTTTCGATTTGCTGTTTCAGCTGCCAATTGGACCAGGCCAGCCAGGCGGTAAGCGTCAGGCAAAGACCCAGTCCGGCAGTCATCAATGCGATGATGCGTCTGTTCATGGGTGTCAACCTCATTGTTTGTCCATTCAGACAGATAAGGTCTGTCTTCAGGATTTCAAGAGGCGGACATCCGTGTCTCTCTTACAATATTCCAGTATCAGACTTCTGGCTTCAGTCGTGAGTACAGGTCCTGGGCGTCATAGCTGTTCTGCTCGCTCGGACGTTCACCGCTGCCCATGCGAATTTCCATTATGACTTCGACAGTGCTTCGCGAGTCTCCTGTCGTGGAGACGCCCGCGCTGTATTGCGGCACGGGTCGCTGATAGGTAGTACAGGTCAGCAAACCGCAGTCCTGAACGGTTGCATAACGCGTAGTGCTCGCAGATACCGACACGGGCGACTCAGTTTCCTGGCTGTTAACCAGCGTGTCGCGACTGACAACATCAAACCAGTCGTACCCTTTCTCCAGGGTCAATTCACTGGCTCGCAGCATCGCGTAGTCCATGGCGCGACCGGTATCATCTCCCCGGCCTCTGAACTGGACGCGGAACTGGTTTTGCGACAGTTCGCGATGCGAGTAGCCGTATCCGCCGTTGTCTGCTGCGCGATAAGCAGGTTGAGACGCACAGGCGGCCAGTGTGAGCACAACACTGGTCAACAATAATACTTTTTTGAGATTGATAATATTCATGGTTATCTGTCTCCTTTTTGCTGATTGTTTTGCAGCAGTTTTCTGATTTATACAGGTTTAACGATTAAAAGCGAGTCTTATTCCTGGCCTGGGGATGGCCCTCGGGGATCTTTCCGGTGGAAATAAAATTTCGCTGTTTACCAGCTGCCGGTTTTTGCGTTAGTGGCTTAATAGTTTCTTGACCTGCCAGTCCTCATGGCGGACCATGGACATGCGAGCATTTGAGACAGCATGCTGTCAGTTGTAGAGAATGCAACTTACCCTTACCGCGATCAGGATAGGACAATGAAAAAAATAAGCGTTTTAACAATATCGCTATGCTGGTTTGTCATGGCTGCTGGCAGCATAAATGCTCAAACACAAACACGGATTATTAATGGTAAACCTGCCTCCACATCGACTTATCCGTGGATGGCCAGTCTGTTTATTCAAGGTGGCAAGGACAGCCAGAATGGCGGTGGCTGCGGTGGAAGCCTGATTGCGCCCGGCTGGGTGCTGACGGCGGCTCACTGCTTTCTGAATCAGGCAGGTGACGCTCTGGCGGATGACCCGGCTTCGCTTGTTACCGTCACGCTCAACTCTGACAATATAAATTCGCTGAGCAGCGGTGCGATTGAGCGTTCCGCCAGGCGAGTGGTGATCCATCCGGATTACAATCCAAATCCGGACACCAGTCCCAATTCCAACGACTTTGACATCGCTCTGGTCGAGCTGGAATCCTCAGTTAATCTGACGCCGGTCAGGCTTTTCTCGGGAGCCTTACCAGCCCATATACCAACTGTTGTTGCTGGCTGGGGCGCTACAGTCGGTGACGGCTCACAGCCTTCCGACAACCTGCTGCAGACCCAGGTAATCACAGTTACCACGCCGGTATGTGAGGCAGCTCATGAGGGTTTGATTACTTCCAATATGTTCTGCGCGGGCAGTTTTGCTGATATCGACACATCTGACACCTGTCAGGGAGATAGTGGCGGGCCACTGTTTGTCAACCTTAATCAGGGGGCCGTGCAAATTGGCCTGAGCAGTTTTGGTGGCAGTGAGACAGCCAATTGTGGGACGCCGGGGTCGCCAGGGGTTTATGCAAAAGTGCCAGCGTTGTTCAGCTTCATCAGCGCCAATGTTACCGGCTTGACTACTGTTGATTCTCTGAATGAGATGCGCTCACACATCAATGATTATGATGCGGCAGCAGATCTGGTAACGATCCCCAAAGTGTATGTAGATAAAGTCAACTATTCGGTTACATTAAAACACACCGGCAACCTTAATTTCTTTTTGGCCAGCGCAACTGAAAATGCCTCGGATAACCCGGATTCTGTCCCGTCGTTCTTTGATGGTGGTAGAAACGTGCTGATTCTACCGCTGGTGAAAGTCGGAGCAGAGACCTTTAATGTCACAATGCGGCATCTGGGTGACTTCAAATTTGTAGTCGAGATAGCCGATCCCGTTAAGTAGTGCTGGCGCCGCGCATACAGTCGCGTGGCTGGGTTGCGCCCAGAGCAGGCTCTGCTCTGGGCATGATCCTAGAGCTCCTTCACGGCCAGAATCAGCTCACTGGCTACTTTCTGTCCGTCACCAAACAGCATCCGTGTATTGTCCGCCACAAACAGGGGGTTTTCGACGCCGGAGAAGCCGGTACCGCGACCTCGTTTTACAACAATCACATTCTCGGACAGCTCGGCATGCAGAGTTGGCATGCCAAATAATGGACTGTTTGGGTCCTTCTTGGCGGCGGGATTGACCACGTCATTGGCGCCAATTACCAGCGTTACTGTGGTGTTGGCGAAATCGGCGTTGATGTCCTCCATGTCGTAGATCAGATCGTAGGGAACACCCGCTTCAGCCAATAACACGTTCATATGGCCTGGCATGCGTCCTGCGACCGGGTGAATGGCAAACTTCACTTTTACGCCCTTGTCAGTCAACAGCTGAGTCAGTTCCCAGATCTTGTGCTGCGCCTGCGCAACTGCCATGCCGTAGCCCGGTACGATAATGACCTGACTGGCGTAAGCCATCATGATGCCGGCATCCTGAGCCTGCACTTCTTTTTGTGTGCCACCGTCCTCGTCTCCAGATGCAGCAGCGGAAGGCCCTGTGCCAAAGCCACTGAAGAACACATTCGACACCGAGCGGTTCATGGCTTTGGCCATCAGGTGAGTCAACAGGGTGCCGGCTGATCCCACAACTGTGCCGGCGATGATCATGGCCGCATTACCGAGCACGTACCCCTCGAAGCCGACCGCAAGGCCGGTCAGCGCGTTAAACAGCGAAATGATCACTGGCATATCGGCACCACCGACCGGTACGGTGATGAAGATGCCCAGCACCAGGGCAATGGCAAAAAACGCGATGATCAGATTCAGGCTACCAACGACGTAAACATTGAGAGCCACTGCTACCAAAACAATCGCCAGAATCAGATTGATCAATTGCTGCTGCGGCAACAGGCGGTTGCTGTTCAGGCGTCCATCGAGTTTAGCCCAGGCGATTATGCTGCCAGAGAAGGCAATGGTGCCGATGATGGCGCCAAGTATCGCCAGGATCGTGACATCGGCGCCCAGGTAATCCGGTACGCTGCTGGCGTAACCTCCGCTCACTGCGGCCTGCGCTTTTAACAGTTCCACAGCAGCAATCGCCGCTGCCGCACCGCCACCCATGCCGTTGTACATGGCAATCATCTGCGGCATATCCGTCATCGCCACACGTTTGCCCGTGTACCAGGCATAACCACCGCCAAGCGCAATCGCGATTATGATCAGAATGACATTGGTTGATGCCTGTTCATTGCCGGTGATTTCTTCTGCGGCAAAGGTGACAAGCGTAGCGACAACCATGCCCGCACCGGCCCAGTGAATGCCGCGCCGTGCCGTGACTGGCGAGCTCATCTGCTTGAGGCCGAGAATGAACATGATGGCCGCCAGCAGGTAACTGATCTGAATAATAAGTTCCATTTATTTTTTCTCTCCCTGCTTGTTTGTGCTCTTGAACATTTCCAGCATGCGTTCAGTCACCACATAGCCGCCAACTGCATTGCCCGCCGCAAGTAACACCGCAATAAAACCTATGACCTGTTGCGATGTGGTTTCTGCGATGCCAAGAGCAATCATGGCACCGACCAGCACAATGCCATGGACAAAGTTTGAACCTGACATCAATGGGGTGTGAAGAATCACCGGCACACGGCTAATGATTTCGAATCCGGTAAAACCGGCCAGCAGAAAGATATAAATCGCTGCGAGTCCTTCGATCATGTTGTTCTCCCCCTAGTTGGTGCTTGCCTGCAGCCGCTCTTGCACTGCACTGTTGATGATGTCGCCAGCGTGTGTGATCAGACTGTCTTTGAGGATCTGATCGTCCAGATCTATCTGAAGCGAGTCCTCTTTGATGATAAGGCCGAGCAGATTGAACAGGTTTTTTGCGTACAATTCACTGGCATGGTTGGGTACAGTGGATGGCACGTTAATCGGTCCATATATGGTTACGCGGTTATGCATCACGGTCTCACCCGGTTGGGTGAGTTCGCAATTACCACCACCCTCGGCGGCCAGATCTACAATCACCGCGCCGCCTTTCATGTTGTTGACCATGTCGGTGGGAATGATGCGGGGCGAGGCGCGGCCGGGAATGGCGGCAGTACAGATGACCACATCCGAAGCCGCGACGTGGCGCGCGAGAATCTCCTGCTGTTTCTGTTTTTCTTCCTCGGTCAGTTCCCGGGCATAACCGCCGCTGCCTTCGGCCTTGATGTCTATATCTACAAATTTTGCACCCAGTGATTCAACCTGTTCCTTGACAGCAGCGCGCACGTCATAGGCTTCGACCATGGCGCCGAGTCGGCGAGCCGTGGCAATGGCCTGCAGGCCGGCCACACCGGCGCCAATGACCAGTACCTTCGATGGGCGCACAGTGCCCGCAGCGGTGGTCAACATGGGGAAAAACTTGCCAGACAATGAGGCTGCCATCAGGACGCTCTTGTAGCCGGCGATTGAAGCCTGCGAGGACAGCGAGTCCATGGCCTGGGCACGGGAAATGCGGGGGATCAGCTCCATGGAAAAAGCGCTGATGTTCTTGTCCTGAAGCAGCTTGAAACGCTGCGTATCTGACCATGGGTTCTGATATCCGATCAGGATGCTGCCATCGCTCAGTTTCTGAAGCTGGGTCTCGGTCAGAGGGTTTACAGTCAAAACAACATCAGCAGTACCGAGTAGCGAGTCGTCCGGACATATACTTGCCCCTGCGGCGGTATAGTCCTCATCGCTGAAACCAGCGTGCTCGCCGGCCTGTGTCTGAACTTGAATGGTAGTTCCGGCAGCGATCAATTTTTTGGCTATTTCCGGTACCAGTGCTACCCGTTTTTCGCCAGTCCTTATCTCTGCAGGGACGCTGATAACTTTCGACATCCTGAGTCTCTCCTTGTTGTTATTGTCGTTCACCGAACAGATTATCATCCCCTTCAGTCATCAGCACCTTTCCTGTGGCATAACGACAGAATGATCAGGTGGATAGCTACGTCCTTATCACACCTGTGAATCAATCGACTGGTAGACATAGATTCTGCTGATTTAACTCCGTCTACTTGGTACACTCTGAGCACGTAAAAAGACACGTACCAAGGAGGTGACCCTTGCAGGATCTGGAATTATTCCGCGCGGAAACCCGCGCCTGGCTGGAAGAAAACTGTCCGGCGTCTATGCGTACGCCCATGCCCGAAGATGAGGTGGTGTGGGGTGGGCGCAATGCCACATTCAAGAACCCGGACAGCAAAGTCTGGCTGGACCGTATGGCAGACAAGGGCTGGACCACGCCGACCTGGCCGGCCGAGTACGGTGGTGGCGGCCTGAGCAAGACTGAGGCGATGGTGCTGGCGGACGAGATGCAGCGCATCAAGGCGCGACCACCATTGGTGAGCTTTGGCATTAGCATGCTGGGACCGGTGCTGCTGGAAATGGCCACCCACGAGCAGAAGCTGGAGCATATTCCCAAAATCGTCCGCGGTGAGATCCGCTGGTGTCAGGGATACAGCGAGCCGGGTGCCGGTTCGGACCTGGCAGGACTGGGGACCAAGGCCATTCTGGAGGGTGATGAATATGTCATTAATGGCTCCAAGATCTGGACCTCCTATGCTGACAAGGCCGACTGGATTTTCTGCCTGGTGCGCACCGACTTCGAAGCGCCCAAGCACAGTGGAATCAGCTTCATACTGTTCGATATGGCTTCGCCAGGTGTGAGCACCAAACCCATCAAGCTTATCAGTGGCAATTCGGTGTTCTGCGAAACCTTTTTCGACAATGTGCGTGTGCCTGCAGGTAATGTGGTCGGTCGCCTCAATGATGGCTGGACTATTGCCAAGCGGCTGCTCCAGCACGAGCGCACGATGATCTCGGGATTTGGGCTCAGCAGTGGTCGTAACAACCGTGGTGGTCTGGCGGACTCACTGGCGCAGACAGCCATGTCGTATCGGGGTGATACCAGCAAGCTGTCCGATCCTGCCCTGCGCGACCAGATTGCCCAGTTCATGATAGACAGTGAGGCGTTCTCACTGACCTCGCAGCGCTCGGCGCAGGAAGCCAAACAGAGCAAAGGTCCGAATGCGACGTCGTCAATGCTGAAGAATTACGGCTGTGAACTGAACAAGCGGCGTTATGAGCTGGCGCTGAAAGCCGCAGGCACCCAGGCTTTGGGATGGGAGTCTCTGACTGAGGACGGCAGTGATTTCAGTCCACGGGAACTGGATACCACCAGACAATGGCTGCGCTCGAAAGGCAATTCAATTGAAGGCGGGACTTACGAGGTTCAGCTTAATGTGATTGCCAAGCGGGTATTAGGCCTGCCAGACATGACCTCCATGGTCGCCAGCAACAAAAAGTAAGGGAGGACTATTACATGTCATTGGTACTCAACGAAGATCAGCTAATGCTTCAGGAATCAGCGCGTGATTTTTGCCGCGAGAAAGCAACGGTCGCGGTCTTGCGCAAACTGCGCGATGAAAAGGACCCGCGCGGTTTTTCAGATGAGCTGTGGCAGGCCATGGTGGGGCTGGGCTGGGCCGGTATGGCCATTCCCGAAGCCTACGGTGGTTTCGAGTTCGGCTATTCAGGACTGGGTATTGTGCTGGAGGAAACAGGGCGCACACTGGTACCGACACCGCTGGTATCCACGGTACTGCTTGGCGCAACTGCCATCAACCTGGCGGGCTCAGAGGAACAGAAGAGTGAATTGCTGCCAAAGGTCGCTGTAGGCGAAACTGTCATTGCCTTCGCTCTTGAGGAGGGAGCTCTGCACAACCCGTCAAATATCGCCCTTGGCGCTGAAAAAACTGCTGATGGATACACCCTGAACGGTGACAAGGTGTTTGTTCTGGATGCGCACGTGGCGGACTACTTTATTGTGGTGGCACGAAGCAGTGATCCAGCAGACTCAAACGATGGCATCAGCCTGTTTGTAATCGATGCGGCAACACCCGGCATTTCGGTGCAGCGACTGAACATGGTCGACAGTCGCAATGCTGGCAATGTCAGGTTTGACAATGTGAAAGTGCCGGCCGGCGCCTTGCTGGGCGCTGAAAATCAGGGCAATGCAGCCCTGGAGCGTACACTGGACATCGGCCGTATTGGTCTGGCAGCAGAGATGCTGGGCGGTGTGCAGGAGGTGTTTGAACGCATCGTTGACTACCTGCAGCAGCGCACACAGTTCGGTGTACAGATTGGTGCCTTTCAGGCCCTGCAACACCGGGCCGCCATAATGTACTCCGAGATTGAGCTGTGCAGGTCGCTCGTACGCAAGGCCCTGCATGAACTGGACCGTGGAGCAGAGGCGGATGATATCCCGGCACTGGCAAGTATGTGCAAAGCCAAGCTATGTGAGGTTTACGAGCTTGTCAGCAATGAAGGTATCCAGATGCACGGTGGCATCGGCATGACCGACGAGTTTGATATTGGATTCTTTATCAAACGCGCACGGGTGGCTCAGCAGACTCTGGGTGATGCGAGCTATCACCGGGATCGCTTTGCTTCCCTGCGTGGCTTCTGAGGACGGTATCAATAGCCAGGCCAGTGGTGTCCAGCCATCAATGCTGTCCTCCGCGGGCCTTGGCCTGCTTTACCCGTGCCTTGAGCTTTTGCCGGCAGCTTACCAGCAGCAAGCGACGAAACAGCTCTTGCAGATCCTGGTCGGAGATTTCCGGAGTTTCCGGACTGTTGCTGGCTTCGTGCCCTGCCCAGTCCAGGCAGGTTTCCTGAGAATCGGCATCAACCACCTGCAGACTGGGTTTGCCGTCATTGATGCTGGCGTAAATGTAATATCCTGTCATGCTAACCTCTCCTGTCTGATATGGACGAATGAAAGTCCTGATTGACCGTTGGCTGGCGTCGTGTCGACGAGGCTGGCTTTGCTAATGAGAATCATTATCATTAAATTGCTTGTGCAATTCAAGCTCTTGTGAGGAAATTACTGCATGGTTCTGGCAATACTGGGTCTGCTCCTGGCTGCGCTGGTGTTTGCACCCCAGCTTTGGGTCAAGCAGGTAATGCGCAAACATCATCGGGAAGTCCCCGACATGCCGGGTACGGGAGGAGAGCTTGCACAGCATCTGATTCAACGTTTTGCGCTGAACGGTATTGGCGTGGAAGAGACCGATGAGGGGCGCGATCATTTTGACCCGCAGGCGAAAATGGTTCGTCTTGGTCCGAGCAACTTCCACGGTCGATCCGTTACGGCGGTGGCTGTAGCCGCTCACGAAGTCGGACATGCTATTCAATTTCATCGCCGCGAGTCCGTCTTTGAACTGAGAAGCAAATATATGCCTATGGCGGCGCGGCTCAACAAGATGGGGATTGCCTTGATGTGGTCGGTACCGGTTGCCGCTTTGGTGCTGCGCTCGCCAATCGCCATTGGGACTGTCATCGGGCTGAGTGTGTTGCTGCAACTGGCAGGCGCAATGGCCTACCTGATCGTGCTACCCGAGGAGTGGGATGCCAGTTTTAATAAGGCCTTACCCATACTGGTAGAAGGAGAATATCTGGATGACTCCCAGATTCACAGTGCGCGGCAGGTACTGAAAGCGGCCGCGCTTACATACTTTGCTGGAGCGCTGGCCAGTGTCGTCAATATTGGCAGATGGTTGATGGTGCTGCGTCGATAACTTTCAGAAGTTCTGCAAGAACTTTATTTATTTAAAGTGGTCTATCCATTGTGTCGATAATAAAAGTGACACCTGCGAGTTTTAAACGTCATCACGTCGGTACGTCGAATGACGTAGTCGCTGGAACCATCTACGTCATAGGCCTAATAAACTGGTATTTCTAAGTTAAACGCACCCCTTTTTAGTTGACGTATAAGTAAAAAAGCTAGTTAACCAATGAACGTAGAAATGAAATAATATAACTGCTCGTATCTCGCCTAAGTTATTGATTAGTAAAATAAAATACAGCAAGTAATGCACAATAAAGTGGCTTCGCATATCCGCGTTGCCTCTTTTTGAAGCACGCTGTTTTCCTCGCGCACTCTTTCTGAACCATAAGCCTTTGATAATTATCATGACTCATTAGCTGGTACGTAACTTGCTAAACCTCGTTCGATGATTTGAATTGACTCTGATCACGTCCTGGCAGGGAACGTATCAATTACTGACTGTAATGAGGCTAATGAACGATATGAAGAAAACAACTACTACTGTACGACGTCAGCGACTTCACACTGCGATCGCGTTGCTGATGAGTGCGACTACCGTGCCATCACTCTACGCACAAGAAGAGGCACCGCAGATTGAAGAGCTGGTCGTTACAGGCAGCCGTATTCAGAGAATGGATAACGCAACCTCTCCACAGCCTCTGTCTGTGATCAGTGCCGATGATCTTACCAGCTCAGCAAGTATTGACATTGGCGAAGTGTTGAACGAGAACCCGGCCCTGCTGTCTTCTGTTACCAGCACGGCATCAATTGGCAACTCGGCACAGAACGTTGGTCGCGCCAGTAACGTAGGTGGTAGTGCGCTCAACCTGCGCGGTCTGGGCTCCCAGCGTACTCTCACGCTGGTTAACGGACGGCGTCACGTGTCAGGTATCGAAGGTACCTCTTCTGTTGACGTCTCAACAATTCCTTCTGCCCTGATTGAACGTGTAGAAGTTCTGACCGGCGGCGCGTCTGCCGTATACGGTGCCGATGCGGTGACTGGTGTTGTCAACTTTGTTCTAAAGGACGACTTTGAAGGTGTAGACATCGACTTCCGAACTGGCATGTCCGGTGAGGGCGACGCGGAAACCAATAGCATACGTGCGCTGGTAGGCCGCAACTTTGATGCGAACCGTGGCAACGTCAACCTGTCACTGCAGCACGATTATTCAGCGGGTCTGCGAGCTGGCGATCGTGATTTCCTTGCGAACGGAGGCCGCGCAACGGGCGATGTCAACCCTCTGCTGCGATTCCAGAAGGGTGACATTGATCCCAGCACAATGCCTAACCTGGCGCGCTACTACAACTTTGACAATACTGGCCGATATCCGTTCGGCGCACGTATTCCGACAGCAACAGCTTTTGGCAACAGTTATAATTCTGCCTTCGGCTCGCAACCTACTTTGACCTCAGCTGAACAGGCGCTTCTGGATCGCATTAACTCAGCGACACCACGCGCATTGCTGCCAGGTCGAACCTTTAACATCACTTCTCCTTACGGTGTGGTCGCACTGGGTGACTTTGGTACCACGATAGGTTTGGGTCAGGAACCAGACCTGGACGGCAACGGCATTGGTGACTGTCTGGACAGCTTCACTGGTTACAACTCTAGCCTGGACGGCACGGCTTCGTTCGGCGCAGCCGGTGGTTGCTGGATTATTGGTGAAGATGGCAGTCTGAATACGTATCAGGACGGCCTGGTGGCAGGTAACTTCAACCAGTTTGGTGCGGCTGGTTCCTATATCGCGCCGAACCGCCCGTTTGTTATCCCTGAGGATACCAAGTGGGCTGTAAACCTGAACGCCAACTATGATCTTACTCCAACCGCAACAGCGTTCGTCGAAACCAAGTTCGTTCGTCATGATGTGACTTTCGGCGGCGGTGGCAACCAGGCAACCGACTTGTTGTATGGTGCCCCTGACAATCCCTTCCTGCCTGCACAGCTGGCGCCATTTGCCACTAATCCCGGCGTGGGCTTCGTTGGACCGGGCGGACTTTACATTTCACGTGACTCAGACGACTGGGGGCACAATGAGTCCTACAACGAGCGTACCACCTATCGTCTGGTAACCGGTCTGCGCGGCAGCCTGGACGAGCTGGGTCTGGATTACGAAGTGTCTGCAAACTACGGTAAGTTTGAACGTACAATGGAGTCTCCGTTCACGCCGATTACTGACCGCTTCTTTGCAGCCATCGACGTGACAACTGACCCGGCAACAGGTCAGCCGGTTTGTCGTTCGGATCTGGATCCGACTGCCTACCCGCGTACCACACCCTTTAACTTCCCCGCCTATCTGGGTGGTCGTGCGGTGTCGCCGTTCTTCACCTTCTCTCCTGGTGACGGCCAGTGCCAGCCAGCCAATATTTGGGGCGGCAAAGGCTCAATCAGTCAGGAAGCCATCGACTTTTTCTCTTACACGCGTACAGTTGAAGAAAGTATTGAGCAGTCTGTTGTAATGGGTTTTGTTAGCGGCTCCAGCGCCAACTGGTTCTCACTGCAAGGCGGCCCTGTTTCTTTTGCTGCCGGTGGTGAATGGCGCGAAGAGAAAAGCTCACAGTCCTTCGACAGCTACGATCAGGGCATCATCTCGGTCAGTGGGGTAACCCCGCAGGGCACCAGCTTCAGTCCGGGAGACTGGGTAGGTGACGTTAGTGCCGCAAAGAGTCTGGGAAGCTCACCCGGTAACCGGCTGCTGAATACCAGTGCCAAGTACGATGTGTGGGATATGTTTGTGGAAGCAGAACTGCCCATTCTGGCCGGTCTGCCCCTGGCAGAGACACTGACAGTTGATGCGGCTTTCCGTCGTGCTGACTATTCGACCTTTGGTAGCAACGATACTTACAGTGTTGGCGGTGTCTGGGCGCCGATCATGGACTTCCGTATCCGGGCCAATTACAGTGAAGCGGTTCGCGTTCCCAACCTGTTTGAACTGTTTTCGCCAGAGCAGGGCCAAAGCTTCCGTCCCAATGATCCCTGTGATGCATCGCAGATTGCCAGTGGTCCGAATCCGGCCCTGCGTCAGGCCAACTGTGTCGCTGACTTGACCGCGAATGGTGTGCAGGAATCGAAAATCTTCGACGGCAATGGCAATTACATTTTCGTAGACCCGCTGTCAGCCGGTTTCCCGGGTGTCGTTGGGGGTAACCCAAATCTGAAGCCGGAGATTGCTACCACGGAGACGGTTGGCTTTGTATTCCAGCCGCGATTCCTGGAAGGTTTCACGATGAGCATGGATTACTGGAACATCGAAATTGAGGAAGCGATTGCCGAAATTTCTTCTCAGAACATTGTGAACAGCTGCTATGACGCGGCATCAATCAACAACCCGTTCTGTGAATTGATTCAGCGTAACAGCACTCCAACATCAGCACAGTCCGGCGGTTTTGTCTTCCTTCGTCAAACCCAGCTGAACTTTGGTGAAGCGTTGGCAGAAGGTGTTGACTTGAACCTGTCTTACCGCTTCCAGCTCGCCGACTACAACATCTCGCTGAGCACCAATGTGACAAAACAGCTGAAGCTTGACTTCGTCGAGCCCACCAACCCGGGCGAAGAAGCTGTCATTGACGAAGACCTGTTGGAGATGCGTTCGCCAGAATATGCTGGACAGTTGTCTGCCAGTGTTGGTCGCGACAACTGGAGTATCAGCCTGCGATCGCAGTATCTGAGTGAGATGGCGCTGACAGGCCCAATTGAGACTGCAGTTCAGAACTACGGTGAAGGCATTTTCACTGACGAGTTCTACTCACACAACCTGTCGGGTAACTACCAGTTCAACGATACCGTGCGTTTCTATGGTGGTATCAGCAACATTACCGATGAAAAACCGTTCATAACCGAACGTGCCTATCCAGTGAGCCCGGTTGGCCGCTCGTACTTCCTGGGTATTAACGTCGCACTCTGATAGAGCCTCTCCTGGTGCTACTGCCCGCCGCTGCCAACTCACCTGTTTATCGGTGAGTTGGCAGCGGCGGGCGAGTGGTTTCCGGCTTACCAGCCTCAGCGCAGTCGGCTGCGGATATAAAGCAAGGATAAAAGATGACAACAAAAAAAAATCAAAAAAATATTTGCAGGCACATGCGCCTGTTACTCCAACTAACTCTCAGCAGCGCTCTTCTGCTGGGCCAGTTTGCCAAGGCACAGACTGAAGAAGAGACTGATCAGCCCGAACTGGTTGAGTTTCCTGTCTCGCTTGACAGTCGGCTGAGTCTGCTCACAGAAGAAGAGTTGGAATTTCTACGCACCCCCCGAAACACTCGCTCCTACGCCGAAGACCTTGATCAGCTGGTTGAGCAGATAGAAAAGCGCTCCGCGGATGAGGTAAAGGCCTATGTGGAGGCCATGATATGGGTACGTGATCAGCGTGGCTTTCAGGAAGGCGAAGACCTCGACCACATACCACTAAATACCGACACCCCCGAATTTAATGCCTGGAAAGTCAGGCGCCCCCGCAGTTTTGACCCAGAGCGCGAACCAGGCCCCATCAGCCTCGGGCGCTATATGCGTGGTAACGGCGGTATCCCGACATTCGCCGGTGCGCCTGTTGCACTGACGCCAGAAGATCTGATCGCCGGTGAAGTAGACGTGGCCTTTGTGGGTGCGCCACTAAATATGGGGTCCGGCTGGCGCGGTGCGCAGCACGGACCACTGGCGCTGCGAACGATGGGTCGTATGAGTGGCAATGACCAGTACACGCAGGTTAACGCGGGGTCTGTGTTGAATATCGTCGACTACGGAGACATTGCCATCGATAACGACAGCACCGAGCGCAGTATGGAACATGTACGTGAAGTGGTGCGCGAAATTGTTGAGACAGGTGCCATTCCATTCATTATTGGTGGTGACCATTCTCTGGAGTATCCCAACGTGGCAGCACTTGTGGATGTCTTTGGTGTCGGCAATCTGGGCGTTATTCACTTTGATGCGCACTACGATGTCGGCCGTGATCGTGCCCACCTGATTGACCACGGGGCACCCATTTATCGATTGCTCAATGAAGGACTGATAACTGGCGCTGACTACATCCAGGTCGGACTGCGAGCAAATAGTCCTAACGAAAGCATTTTTCGCTGGATGCGCGAGGAAGGTTTCAAGTATCACACTATGGCCGAAGTGGAAAAATACGGCTGGGACTATGTACTGGAACGAGTACTGGCAGAAGCCAAGGGTGACGGACGTAAACTCTATATCTCATTCGATGTTGATGTGCTGGATCCTTCTTATACGTCGGCGACCGGAACACCGGTGTCTGGCGGCATCACACCACGTGAGGCAATACCGATCGTGCGTCGCCTTTGTGCGGAATCCAATGTGGTGGGTTTTGACCTGGTCGAAGTCGCGCCCGAGCTGGATCCGACCTACGTTACAACTCTTCACAGTGCTGCCATTGCTAAAGCCTGCCTGACAGGCGTGGCGATGCGACGACTTGAATTGACAGAACCACATTATCTTAACCCTGTATCGCTGGATCACGCTCAGGACGATTACCACGAGGAGAATCAACAATGAAGTGCTCAAAAATGAAGTACGTGGCGATGGTCGGTGCAAGTATGTGTCTGTTCCTTGGAGCCTGTGCCAGCACAACTTCCAGCTCCAGTTCGGTGATGTTGTCATCGTCGGAGCCGACGCCCGACGCAGTGGCGATGCCGGAAAGTGTTGCCGATAAATTGGCGATTTTGACACCTGAGCAGCGCAGCTTTTTACGCGGGACCGAACCACTGCGGATTGTCGCGTCTCGCGAAAAACTGATGCAGGAGCTGGACAGCCGCACGCCAGAGCAGATTGCACTTTATGTGTCCGATATGATGCAGGCGCTGGATGAATTTGCCTACGACCCTGAGCGCGACATGGGGCAGATTCCACTTAACCCCGAAGCAACCGGATTCAACAGCTGGAAGATTGTTCGTCCTGAAGCCTTGTGGGAGCGACGCCGTACTCCGGGTCCTTTCAGTGTCTCGCGATATATTCACCAGTGGGGTGGCATTCCCACCTTTGCTGGTGCGCCAGTCGCTATTACGCCTGCAGACCTGGTTGCTGGAAAAGTTGATATTGCCATCTCCGGTATTCCCCAGAGTATGAGCAGTGGCTCACGCGATGCACGTAACGGTCCCGAAACACTGCGCGCGATGAGTGGTATAGCCGACTCCAACGTGCATGCCCTGATTGATCCTATGGCAGTGCTCAACGTTGTCGATTATGGTGACTTTAACGTCGACCGCATGAGTGTGGAGCGCAGCATTGGTCATATCACCGAGCAGGTAACTCTGTTGGCAGAGACGGGGGCTGTCCCGTTCCTGGTCGGCGGTGACCATTCCGTGATGTATCCGACAGTGAAGGCTGTCAAGACTGCGATGGGAGATCAGGAACTGACCGTTGTTCATCTCGGTGCGCACTATAACGCCGAGCCGACTCGCGCACACCGCCTGTCAGATCGTGATGCCGTCTATCGTCTGATGGACGAACAGATTATCAGTGGTGAAAACCTGATCCAGGTGGGGCTGCGCGGACCACAACCCACACGCGATGCCTTTATGTGGATGCGGGAGAAAGGAATCAAATATCACACTATGGCAGAAGTCGAGCTTCGTGGCTGGGACTCGGTGATGAATCGTGTCATTGACGAGGCAAAAGACTCTGGCAATCCAGTTTACATTTCATTTGATGTCAGCATTTTTGATCCCTCAGCAGTTTCTGGTATAGGTCGCGCTGTTCCTGGTGGTCTGACCGTACGCGAGCTTCAGCCATTGCTGCGCCGTTTGTGCGCGGAAACTCAGATCGCCGGATTTGAACTGATGGACCTGGCCCCGATGCTGGACTTCAGCTATGTCAGCGCCATGAATGCCAATGCCATGTTGAACGCCTGTCTGACGGGTGTGGCGATGCGAAAAAGTGGACTGACCGAGGAAAACTACCTGGATCCGATAGCGGTGGATCATGGTCAGGACTGATTGCAGATACAGGGTGAATCGCCAAACGTGTTTCAACATTGACAGGTATTCAGTATGAACTTTGAATTAACAAAAACGCGTTTTTCCTGTCGGGCCATGCTGCTGTCGGCACTATGTCTGTCCGCTTTGCTTTCCTGGCAGTCAGGCCATGCACAGTCTTCAGAGGAAGCCGAAGAAGAGCCGGAACCGATTGAGTTTCCCAGTAACCTGGCCGACCGACTGGCGCCTCTGACTGAGGAAGAGATGGCTTTTCTGTCGGATCCGTCGATGACCCGTTCCTATGCGGAGACTCCAGAGGAGCTGTTTGAAGCGCTGGAAAAACGCAGCCCGGAGGAAGTGAAGGCCTACGTTCAGGCGATGATGTGGGTTCGGGAACAGCGCCCCTTTCAGGAAGGTGTGGATGAGGCGTTTATCCCTTTGAATATTGATTCACCTGATTTTAATGCCTGGACAGTCAGACGTCCCCGCAGTTTCGACCCCGAGCGTGAGGATGGTCCCATCAGTCTGGGCCGGTACATGGGGGGTAATGGGGGCATTCCAACCTTTGCCGGCGCACCGGTAGCCCTGACGCCAGAGGATCTGGCCGCAGGTGATGTGGACGTCGCCATCGTGGGTGCACCACTGAACATGGGCTCTGGCTGGCGTGATGCCGATCATGGCCCACTGGCTCTGCGTCTGCGTGGCGGTATGGCCGGTAACGACCAGTACACCCAGGTCAATGCCAGTTCCGTGCTGAATATCGTCGATTATGGCGATATTGCCATCGACAACGACAGTACCGAGCGTAGCATGCAGCATGTGCGCGAAGTGGTCAGAGAAATTGCCAATACCGGCGCCATTCCGTTCATCATTGGGGGTGACCACTCTCTGGAATACCCCAACGTGGCTGCCATGGTAGATGTTTATGGCAAGGGAAACGTCGGAGTGATCCATTTTGATGCACACTACGACGTTGGCCGCGACAGTCCTCACTATATTTCACACGGTCAGCCTATCTATCGACTGCTGCGTGAGGATCTGATCACCGGTGCGGACTACATTCAGGTGGGCCTGAGATCGGGCAGCCCGAATGAGCGCATCTACCGCTGGATGCGTGAAGAGGGCTTTAAATACCACTCCATGGCTGAGGTTGAGCGCTACGGCTGGGACTACGTCATGGAGCGTGTGCTGGCTGAAGCCAAAGGTGATGGCCGCTATCTTTATATTTCCTTCGATGTGGATGTGCTCGATCCCTCCTATATCGCCGGTACTGGCACGCCAGTTGCAGGAGGTATGACACCGCGTGAGTCGATACCGATAATCCGTCGCCTGTGTGCGGAAGACCAGGTAATCGGCTTCGATCTGGTTGAAGTGGCGCCCGCACTTGACCCGGCCTATACAACGGCACTGCACAGCGCAGCTATTGTTAAAGCCTGTCTGACGGGAATCGCAATGCGGGCGGAAGGTATTGATGAGCCTCACTACCTCAATCCGGTATCCCTCGACCACGCACAGGATGACTATCACGCCAGGAACGCGCCCGATGAATCTGCCGAGCCTTAACAGGGCTCGGCGTGCAGGAGAGAGTTAATGTTGGACAGATTGATTAAGGAGCCGTTGGCCGTTTTTTGCCTGGCGGCGGCTGGCATCTTTGCACTTGATGCTGTTCGCAATGGCGGTGAATCAAGCGAATCAATGGCTGAGGCGGATCAAAACGCAGTCAGTACGATTGTCGTGAACGAAGCCGTGGTGGACATTCTGCAGGAAGATTTTGAGTGGCTGGAGGGCCGACAACCCAACGAAGAGGAAACCGAGCAGATCGTACAGGAATGGCTGAACGAGGAAATCGTTTTTCGCGAAGCGTTGCGTCAGAACATGCATCTCTCTGACGGCAAAATGCGCGCTCACCTGATCGAGAAAGTCCGCCTGTTGTGGGCCGGTGTGCCGGACGCACCCAGTGAAGAAGACCTGCTTGCCTTCTACATGGACAATATCCAGGAGTATTACAGTGAAACCCGCGTCAGTTTTGATCAGGTCTTTTACGCAGAGCAACCTGACAATGGTGACGAGTTATTGCAGCGTCTTCGCGCCGGCGAAGACATCGAAGGAGAGCGCTACTGGCTGGGTGACAATATGTCGGACTATGCAGCCAGTATTCTGCGTTCCAGTTTCGGTGGGGAATTCTTTACTGCGCTTCTGGAAGCGCCCCTGGAAACCTGGATGGGGCCTTATCAGTCCCCCCGTGGTTACCACTACGTCAAGGTCAGCGGTGTTCAGCAACCTCAACCAATAGCTTATGAAGCGGTTCGCGATCGACTGCTGCAGGACTGGTCAGACGCAATGCTTTTCAATCGGGTGGCTGAGCGTACTGAACAGATTCGTGATGAGTTTGATGTCGTCTATGACTCCAGCGGGGAAGTCAGTTCCAGCGTGGAAGCATTGCTGGCAAGCGCCAGAAACCTACGCGAAGAAGAGGGGCACTGATGAAAGTGACAGGCGCTACTCTCTTGCGACTGGGGCTTGCCCGATTTGCTGCTCTGCTGTGTGTGCTGCTGCTGATGGCAGCACCGGCACGTGCTCATTATCTGGATATCGTGCAATTTACCCTGGTCGAACAGGCCAATCCGAATGTGCACCAACTGGTAGTGACCATGCCTGCCAACCTCGATGCCAATGCGCCTCTGATTGTACCCCGCCATTGTGTTTTGATGCAGCGCGATTCCGTAACAGAAGGGCAGTCGCATATCGTCTCCATGATGATTGACTGCGATCCAGAGTTGGCCGAGCAAGCGGGCACGGAGTTGACCGGGCAGATCGAAACGCGATGGGGGCGCGACGGCGGCATGCTGCAATTGCAAATGCTGGATGGCAGCAGTGCTTCGGTCATGTTGTCGGGTAATCGCACCGGAATCAGTCTTGACATGCCCGTCTGGGACGAACTTGCCGCGCAACCACCTCAGGGCTTCCTGGAAAAGGCATGGCGCTACCTTGAGCTCGGCACGGTTCACGTCCTTATAGGCTGGGACCACCTTGCCTTCGTATTCTGCCTCGCCATGCTGGCCACGGGACTGCCACTGATTGGTCTGATTACCTCATTCACTGTTGGACATTCACTGTCGCTGGCGCTGGCGCATCTGGGACTGGTCAATATTCCTATAGCGCCTGTTGAAGCGGTAATCGCGCTGTCGGTCGTATTCATGGCGCGTGAGGTCTTCTTTACACCTGGTTCACGGCTCAGTCTGCGGCGCGCTCAGAATCCTGAAGCCTTTCCGGAGTCGCAGGCACAGGTGCATTCGCATCGCTGGCGTATGGGTGTGACTGCTGCATTTGGCCTCATTCATGGTCTTGGTTTCGCCAGTGTGTTGGGGGAACTGGGGGTCTCTGCCGCTGACACGGTTATAGCGCTGGCATTCTTCAATATCGGCGTTGAGGCGGGTCAGGTGTTATTCGTCGGTGCCATTCTGCTGGCTCTTGCGATTCTCAGACGTCTGGGTCGAGTGGAGTACGCACTCATGCACGCGACCACGTGCCTCGTGGGCGGTATGGGCGTCTTCTGGACACTGCAACGGGTGGTCGGCTGACAGGCTGTTTCCCTTGGTAGATCAGCTGAATCGGAAAGCTCAGTCAGGGGCCAGATCGCGGCTACGTAGCAAAAGGGGCCATGACGCCTATTCTGCGTCAAACTACGTAATACGCATTATGACGTAGTTTGTGCCGTCAATCGCCGACTGGTCGCAGAGCCGTTTAAATTGCAACATTCCAGTCAGCATCATGAACCCTGTCACAGACTGTCAGGTTCGCCATCAATAACCAGCAGGAGTAGACAATGAGCACCCGCAAACCCAAAACATCCATGATCCTGAAAGCCGGCGCCTGTTTGATGGGGCTGATGGCATTGAGCCCGATCGCTGTGGCCCAGGATACGATCAAAGTGGGCGTGCTGCACTCGCTCTCGGGCACCATGGCCATCAGTGAAACCACACTGAAGGATACCGTGCTGATGCTTGTTGAACAGCAGAACGAGCGTGGTGGTGTGCTTGGCCGACAGCTTGAACCAGTCGTGGTCGACCCCGCATCAGACTGGCCACTGTTTGCAGAAAAGACCCGGGAGTTGCTGACCCAGGAAGAAGTCGATGTCATTTTTGGTGCATGGACCTCAGTGTCCCGCAAATCGATGTTACCGGTCCTGGAAGAGCTCAATGGCCTGCTGTTCTATCCGGTACAGTACGAAGGTGAAGAGTCATCCAAAAACATTTTTTACACAGGTGCCGCCCCAAACCAGCAGGCCATTCCGGCGGTTGATTACCTGATGAACGAGCTGGGCATTGAGCGCTGGGTGCTGGCCGGTACTGACTACGTATATCCCCGCACCACCAATCGCATTCTTGAAGCCTATCTGAAAGCCAATGGTGTTGCTGATGAAGATATCATGATCAATTACACGCCATTCAGCCATTCTGACTGGCAGAGCATCGTTGCAGATATTCGTCGCTTCGGCAGCACCGGTAAACCCACGGCGGTTGTTTCCACAATCAATGGTGATGCCAATGTGCCTTTCTATCGTGAATTGAGTAACCAGGGTGTTTCATCGTTTGATATTCCTGTGATGGCTTTCTCCGTGGGTGAAGAGGAGCTGTCCGGTATTGATACCCGACCTCTTGTGGGGCACATGGCTGCCTGGAACTACTTCCAGAGCGTCGACACCAGCCAGAACGAGGAATTCATCGCCAACTGGCACGACTTCATCGGTAGCGAGTCACGTGTCACCAATGACCCGATGGAGGCGACTTACATAGGGTTCAATATGTGGGTGAAAGCCGTTGAGAAAGCCGGCACCACCGATGTTGATGCGGTAGAGCAGGCCATGATTGGCATGGAGACACCCAACCTGACTGGCGGAACTGCGGTGATGGGCAAGAATCACCATTTGTCCAAGCCTGTTCTGATCGGGGAAATCCAGGAAAACGGCCAGTTCCAGGTTGTCTGGGAAACCGAAGGCCTGGTGCCCGGTGATGCCTGGTCCGACTACCTGGAAGGTTCCCGCGTGCTGGAAGCCGACTGGACTGATCCTATTCGTTGCGGCAACTACAACACAGTAACAGAAGTCTGTTCTGGTCAAAGCTACTAAGACATTTGCTACTGAGTTGCACGGCGACGGAGTCACCTCTTGAAACACCTAAGTATTACGTCAGTCCTGGTCTGGATTGCAATGGCATTCGCCTCTGTGTCGCAGGCACAGGCGCAGTCCCAGGCCGGGTCAGATACCTCTGACCTGGAGCCCTTGTTGGTCCGTCTGGTTGATGCCAGCCTGAGTGAGGCCGTCGAGTTGATTCCGCAACTCGAGACTCAGGGTGGCCGGGGTATTTTGCCGCTATTCACCGCGATGTTCGACAACTCGCTGGCCGTCGACCCAGACTCCATGACCTTCTACCGGCTGGCCGAAGATAACTCGGCCAGACCGGTATATCCTCCCGCAGATGCCGGCGACAGCGCGGAATTACAGTTGTCGGCGGCAGAAGCTGATGAGCTTGAGCGAATCCGGGTCAGCAACCGGCTACGTGTTCTGCTACGTGATGCGATCGCACGCATACGTCTGTTTGAAGGTGATGCGGATGAGCGCAGCATAGCGGCGGCGGAGTTACTGTCCCAGCTGGGAGAAGATACCGTGCTCCTGCTGCGGGAAGCGCTGGCTTCAGAAGAGGATGCAGAGGTTCGCGAAGTCCTGGAAGTCGGTATCGCCATGAATGTGCTGGTCTCCGATGCTCCCGATGAGGAGCGACTGCAGGTGGTACCGACGCTTCACGGACGCCTGGAGGCACCCGTACGCAATCTGCTGAACAGCCTGCTGGATCCCAATGGCCGTAATGAACAGAACCCTGAAGTACGTGCGGCGATCGAAGAGGCCAATGCGGCCATTGACACGCGTATCCGCTTTTACGGATTCATCGAAGAGTTGTTCTATGGACTGAGTCTCGGGTCTGTGCTGTTGCTGGCCGCGATCGGGCTGGCCGTGACCTTTGGGGTGATGGGTGTCATCAACATGGCACATGGCGAGATGCTGATGCTGGGTGCCTACACCACTTACGTCGTGCAGCTGGTGATGCCAGGATTCATCACGTACTCGCTATGGGTTGCCATTCCCGCCGCTTTCCTGGTGTCCGCCTCAGTAGGCATTCTGATTCAGCGCTATGTCATTCGTTATCTGCATGGTCGTCCCCTGGAAACTCTGCTGGCGACCTTTGGTATCAGTCTGATTCTGCAACAGACAGTGCGCACCATATTTTCACCGCTAAACCGTATGGTGGTCTCTCCCGAGTGGATGAGTGGAACAATACAGATCAACCCGGTGCTGGCGATCACCAATAACAGACTTTTCATTCTGATTTTCTCACTGATTGTGTTCTTTGCGTTGCTGATGATCCTGAGAAAAACCTCTCTGGGACTTCAGGTGCGCGCAGTATCGCAGAACAGGAACATGGCAAAAGCGATGGGAATCAGAACGGACCGAGTAGACGCATTGACCTTTGGCCTGGGTTCGGGCATCGCAGGGATCGCCGGCGTCGCGCTGAGCCAGTTGACCAACGTGGGTCCCAATCTCGGGCAGTCTTACATCATCGATTCGTTCATGGTTGTTGTATTCGGTGGTGTCGGCAATCTGTTTGGTACGCTGGTAGGCGCATTCAGTCTGGGTGTATCGAATAAATTCCTCGAGCCGGCAGTAGGTGCGGTACTGGCAAAAATTATCACACTGGTCTTTATTATCGTGTTCATCCAGTTCCGTCCCAAGGGCCTGTTCCCGCAGAAAGGGAGGGCCGCGGAATGACATCGTTGCTGGACAAGTTAGGCGATATGCGCAGCGCGACTTCAGGCACGATTACGCTGTTTGTGGTGGTGCTGTTTGTCAGCACCACACTGGCATCATTAAGTAATCTGCTGCTTCCTGAAGATTCGGCATTTCATGTCAGCACCTACACAATTACGCTGCTGGGCAAGTATCTGTGTTATGCCATGCTGGCGCTGGCGGTGGATGTGATCTGGGGCTATTGCGGCATCCTGAGCCTGGGACATGGCGCATTTTTTGCGCTCGGTGGTTATGCCATGGGCATGTATCTGATGCGCCAGATCGGTGATCGGGGGGTGTATGGCAACCCCGAGTTGCCTGATTTCATGGTTTTCCTGAACTGGGATTCGCTGCCCTGGTTCTGGCTGGGAATGGATCAGTTCTGGTTCGCGATGTTGATGGTGCTGCTGGTGCCCGGGCTGCTGGCCTTTGTATTCGGCTGGCTGGCATTCAGGTCCCGCGTGACAGGCGTGTATCTGTCCATCATGACGCAGGCGCTGACTTACGCTCTGATGTTGGCTTTCTTTCGCAATGAAACTGGTTTCGGCGGCAATAATGGCCTGACTGACTTCAAAGATATCCTCGGCGTCAGCCTGACGGAAGACAGCACCCGGGTGACGTTGTTCATGATAACCGCAGCCATGCTGGCGCTGGTTTTCGCGACCAGTCGCTATATTCTTGATTCCCGAATGGGTCGGGTCATCATCGCGGTGCGCGACAGCGAGGCCCGTGCCAGGTTTCTTGGCTACCGCACTCAGGACTACAAGGTCTGGCTGTTTGTTTACTCTGCGCTGATCGCCGCGATGGCAGGTGCTCTTTATGTACCACAGGTTGGCATCATCAATCCGGGCGAGTTCAGTCCTATCAACTCCATCGAGATTGTGGTCTGGGTCGCGATTGGGGGACGTGGCACGCTCTACGGTGCTGTGATCGGCGCTATCCTGGTCAGCTACGCCAAGACACGGTTTACTGCATTGATCCCCGAGAGCTGGATATTCATGCTGGGCGCTCTGTTTGTGATAGTTACCATTTTCCTGCCCAAGGGACTGGTTGGCATTCTGCAAAGCCGCTTGCCGGGGTCTTCCGGTGGGGGCAAAGGTAAAGCAAATCTGGGGAGGGTGAGCTCATGAGTTACAAAGCTGTCAGCGCCCGACCGGATGTCTCGCACAATGTCATACTTTATATCGAAAATCTGTCGGTCAGTTTCGATGGCTTCAAGGCTTTGAACAATCTCAGCCTGTACGTCAACGATGGCGAACTGCGCTGCCTGATTGGTGCCAATGGTGCGGGCAAAACTACGCTGATGGATGTCATAACCGGCAAGACGCGCTGTGATTCTGGTCAGGTGTGGTTTGGTCAGACGATAGATCTGCTAAAGCATGATGAAGCGGCCATAGCGCGCCTGGGCATTGGTCGAAAATTTCAGAAACCCACAGTCTTCGAGGCTTTGACGGTTTACGAGAATCTGGAGTTGTCACTGGCCAGCCACAAGGGCGTCTGGTCGACGCTGATGGCAAACGTGAGTGCAGCGCAGAAAGATCAGATGGATCAGGTGCTTGAAACAATTGGCCTGGTTTCCGAACGGCATCGCAAAGCAGGTGTGCTTTCTCATGGTCAGAAACAATGGCTGGAGATTGGCATGCTGTTGACCGCCAACCCTCGCGTCATGTTGATTGATGAACCTGTTGCCGGCATGACGGCGCAAGAGACTGAGCGCACCGCCGAGCTGCTCAAATCCCTGGCTGGCGAACGCACGGTGATTGTCGTTGAACATGATATGGAATTTGTGCGCAGTATTGCGCGTACAGTGACTGTCTTGCATCAAGGGGCCGTACTGGCTGAAGGCACAATGGATCAGGTGCAGAACAACCGCGACGTCATTGAGGTGTACCTCGGGGAGTCATCATGACAACGCCGACCATTGCCATTAACGGTCTTAACCAGCGCTACGGTGGATCCCAGATTCTGTGGGATGTTGATATATCGGTTGAGCAGGGTTCCTGTACCTGCATCATGGGCCGTAACGGTGTCGGCAAGACGACATTGCTCAAGTGTCTTATGGGTTTGCTGCCCATTGAGAGCGGGAGTATTGAATTGAGCGGCACGGCTATCCATGACATGCCGGCGCATCAACGGGCGCGCGCCGGTATTGGTTTTGTGCCTCAGGGTCGCGAGATTTTTCCCTTGCTGACCGTAGAGGAAAATCTGCAGACCGGGCTGGCGTGCCGCACAGACGGCATAAAAACCATTCCTGATCGCATTTTCGAGTTATTTCCGGTTTTGGCCGATATGTTGCATCGACGTGGAGGAGACCTGTCAGGCGGGCAGCAGCAACAACTTGCCATTGGTCGCGCCTTGGTGACTGACCCCCAGGTTCTGGTGCTGGACGAACCAAATGAGGGCATCCAGCCTAATATCGTCAAACAGATTGGTGACGTAATTATGAAACTTAATTCGGAAGGTCTGACCGTTATTCTTGTGGAGCAGAAACTGGCATTCGCGCGACGCGTCGGTACCGAGTTTCGCCTGATGGAAAAAGGCCGTGTGGTTGCCAGTGATACCATGAGTGGACTGAGTGACGAGCTGATTCGACGGCATCTGGCGGTATGACCACCGCGCTGGCCAGGCCTGCAGCCTCACGCTGGCAGGCATCGCTTGATTTGAAGTTTGCGCGGACAACCCGCGGCTGCCGCCTCGTGGCCAGTGCCCATAACGGGCCACTGTATGTGCAAAAACCTTTCTATCCGGAAGGCCCTGATCTGGCGCATGTGTACCTGCTGCACCCGCCTGGCGGACTGGTTTCGGGCGACTCTCTGGAGATATCAGTGGCTCTGGGCAAGGATGCCAGCGTCCTGGTGACCACTCCTGGTGCAGGGCGAGTTTACCGTGCACGGGAAGATCGCACACTGCAATGGCAGCGCACCAGAATGGTGCTTTCACAGGGTGCGAATATCGAATACTTCCCTCAGGAAACCATTATCTATCCCGGCGCGTCCGCCGGTCTTGAAACCCGGGTTGAGCTTAGTGATCGATGCCATTACGCAGGCTGGGAAATCACCTGTCTGGGTCTGCCGGCCAGTGAGCTGGAATTTGACAGCGGAGAATTCAGGCAGCATTTAGGTGTTTTTCGCGATGGCCGGCCACTAATCGTTGAGAATTTCGTGCTTAACGAGGGCAGTCGCTCTCTGTATGACGCCTCTGTAGGGCTGCGTGGTCAACCGGTCATGGGCCTGATGGTCGCCGGCCCGTTTGCAGAAAGCCGTAGCGGCGAAACTGCAGAAATTGTCACCAGTCTGCGAGCAGTGACCGCTTCCTGTAAGCCTGGAATGCTTTGTAATGTCAGCGTTTTTAACGGCTTTGTAACGGTTCGCTATCTCGGCAGTTCGTCGGCCGAAGCCAGAGAAATATTCATCCAGTGCTGGCAATTGTTGAGGCCGCTACTGCTCGGACGCGAACACTGTCCGCCGCGGATATGGGCAACCTGATGAGGCATGTCGGGCAACAGATACCTGACATGCAGGTGGGCTGGCAAACTTTGTGCATAAGTACATGCATGTTTGTGAACGAGGTGACCCCGTCACCTGAACTTCTACCCCGGTGAAACGATCATGGAACTGTTACCCAGAGAAAAAGACAAGTTAATGTTATTTACGGCCGCATTGCTGGCCGAACGCCGTCTGGCCAGGGGCCTCAAACTGAATTATCCGGAGGCTGTGGCTCTGGTTTCCATGGCCATCATCGAGGGTGCCCGGGACGGCAAGACCGTGGCGGAACTGATGAGCGAGGGTAAGCAGGTACTGAGCAGTGACCAGGTGATGGAAGGTGTCGCTGAGTTGATGCCTGAAGTTCAGGTTGAGGCAACATTTCCTGACGGCACCAAACTGGTCACCGTGCACAATCCCATCAACTGATCACCGCAAGCGAGACTCTTCATGACATCAAACAGCGGCATTGGAAATATGATTCCTGGCCAGGTTGTGACGGCTGGCGACGACATTACCATCAACGATGGTCGAACAAGGCTCCGTCTGTCAGTGGAAAACACCGGCGACAGGCCCGTTCAGATCGGCTCTCATTATCACTTTGCCGAGGTCAATCCAGCTTTGCGACTGGACAGAGCCGCGGCACGGGGACATCACCTGAATATCGCTGCCGGCACAGCCGTACGCTTTGAGCCGGGTCAGACCCGCGAGGTCGAGCTGGTGCCATTCGCCGGTGCCCGGCGCGTTGTCGGATTCCGTGGTGAAGTCATGGGTGACCTGGATACTTCTAGATAAGGGGAGAACTGACTTTGGCCACAATCGATCGCACCAGTTACGCACAAATGTTCGGCCCCACTGTCGGTGACCGGGTTCGCCTGGCAGATACTGATCTGTGGGTTGAAGTGGAATACGATCACACCCAGTATGGAGACGAGGTCAAATTTGGTGGCGGCAAGGTTGTACGCGACGGCATGGGACAGAGCCAGTGTGGCGACAGCGAAAGCATGGACCTTGTTATCACCAATGCCCTGATCATCGACTATTGGGGTATTGTGAAAGCAGATGTTGGCATTAAACACGGACGGGTTCGTCACATCGGCAAGGCCGGTAATCCGGATGTCCAGCAGGGCGTCAATATCATCATCGGTCCTGGTACAGAAATCGTGGCAGGCGAGGGCTGCATCCTGACAGCAGGAGGTGTCGACTCACACATTCACTTTATCTGTCCGCAACAGGTTGAGGAGGCCTTGATGTCCGGGGTGACCACCATGATTGGTGGCGGTACCGGTCCAGCCACCGGCACCAAGGCAACCACCTGTACTCCCGGTATCTGGAATATGGCGCGCATGCTGCAGGCAACCGATCAGATGCCCATGAACCTGGGCTTTCTCGGCAAAGGCAATGGCAGCACACCGGGGCCGCTGGTGGAGCAGTTACGCGCGGGTGCCTGTGGTCTGAAACTGCATGAGGACTGGGGTACGACGCCGGAATCTATCAATAATTGCCTGAACGTTGCTGACGACTACGATGTGCAGGTTGCCATTCATACCGATACCCTGAATGAGTCCGGCTTTGTGGATGACACCATTGATGCCTTCAAGGGTCGTGCCATTCATACCTACCATACTGAAGGCGCAGGCGGCGGTCATGCGCCCGATATTATCAAGGCGTGCTCTCTGCCAAACGTATTACCCTCATCAACCAACCCGACAAGACCGTACACAGTAAACACCGTTGATGAACATCTGGATATGCTGATGGTCTGCCATCACCTGGACTCGGCCATACCGGAAGATGTCGCTTTTGCCGATTCACGTATCCGCAAGGAAACTATCGCCGCAGAGGATATTCTTCATGATCTCGGCGCTTTCAGCATGATTGCCTCAGACTCACAAGCCATGGGTCGGGTGGGTGAAGTAATAACACGAACCTGGCAGACCGCGCACAAAATGAAAGTGCAGCGTGGTCAGCTGGATGATCCTGACGGCATCACAAGGGCTGACAACTTCCGAGTGAAACGCTATATCGCCAAATACACCATCAACCCGGCAATCACGCACGGTGTCGGGCATGAGGTCGGTTCGATTGAGGTCGGCAAAATGGCTGACCTTGTACTCTGGAAGCCAGCGTTTTTTGGTGTCAAACCCTCGCTGGTCATCAAGTCCGGTTTCATAGCAGCAGCGCCTATGGGGGATCCCAATGCATCCATCCCGACTCCGCAGCCTGTGCATTATCGGTCGATGTTTGGTGCTTACGGCGCGGCGGCTGCAGCGCTGTCAGTAACCTTCACCAGTCAACTGGCGCTGGACGCCGGAGACCTTGACTCGCTTGGTTTACAACGACAACTGGTAGCCTGTCGCAATGTGAGAGCGATGCGTAAAAGTGACATGAAACTCAACAGCTGGCTGCCCACCATTGAGGTGGACGCGCAAACCTACGAAGTAAGGGCAGACGGTGTGTTGCTGACCTGTGAGCCCGCCTCTGTGCTGCCAATGGCACAGCGGTACTTTCTGTTTTAAGGAAACACGACATGTTGGAAGTTTGCGAACGACTCGGCACTGAAGCCTCCTGTGCGATTGATGCGCGTATTATCCTGACGCATGAGCAACGGGACCGCGGACGGCTAAGAGCATTCTCGCCAGAAGGTGAGGAAGTGCGAATCTTTCTGTCGCGTGGGACCCCCCTGCAGGTGGGAGAGTTCCTGCGTTGCAGGTGCGGTCGCCACGTACTCGTTGAAGGTGCTATCGAGCCAGTCGCCATCGCGCGTTGTGACGATTGGCTGCTGTTTGCAAAAGCCTGTTATCACCTGGGCAATCGCCACGTAAAACTGCAGGTTTCTGAATTGAGCCTGAGTATTCAGAGAGATCATGTACTTGAAGACATGTTGACCCAGCTGGGCCTGACGGTTGAGCACGGGCACGATGTCTTCATCCCTGAGTCTGGTGCCTATTTTCAAAGCCAGCCTCACTCGCATGCACATCACCATTCACATGGGCATGCTCACGACCATTCGCACGACCACCATCACGACAAAGAGGACTCGCACGCCGATCAGGCTGAGATCAAAATTGGAGAAGCCGGTGACAGGACCCGCCACAATCACCACTGACCTGATGGTGCTGCGCCTGATGCAGCTGTGCAGCCCGGGTTTGCCAGTAGGAGCCTATGCATTTTCGCAGGGGCTTGAGTACGCGATAGAGGCCTCCTGGGTGAAAAATCGAGATGAGGTGGCGGACTGGCTCGGCACACAGATTCGTTTCTCGCTCGCGCGCCTGGACCTTCCGGTATTACTGCGCCTTTGCGATGCGCATCGCCTGAAAGATGATGCTGCTGTTCAGTGGTGGAATGACTTTCTGCTGGCGAGTCGTGAGACCCACGAATTGCAGTTGACTGATACAGCGACAGGGGAGGCGCTGATCAGACTGTTGCCAACACTGTCCATTGAGCTGCCCCGCTGGCAGGGCCGTAGCAGCTTTGTCACTGTATTCAGCCATATTGCAGCGCAGTGGCAGATTCCAGCACAGATGGTTGCGCTTGGTTATGGCTGGGCCTGGCTGGAAAACCAGGTAAACGCGGCAACCAAGCTCGTGCCGCTCGGTCAGTCCCAGGCACAGAGTCTGATTCAACAATTGCAGCAGGATCTGCCGATTGCGATAGAGCACGCAAGAGAGCTTGCTGACGATGAACTGGGCATGACGCTGCCGGCCCTTAGTCTGGCCAGCATGTACCATGAGACTCAATACACAAGGCTTTTCCGCTCATGAGCGCCAAGCCGATGCTTACCCAAACAAATCAGGAGACTGCTAATGAGTAATGAATCCGCACGTCAGACACTGCGCGTGGGTGTCGGAGGGCCAGTAGGCTCAGGCAAGACCGCTCTGCTCAGGGCGCTTTGCACGCTGATGCGCGAGCACTGGCAGATAGGCGTGGTGACCAATGATATTTACACCCGTGAGGACGCGGATTTTCTGACGCGCCATGAAGCACTGGATGCCGACCGGATCCTTGGTGTGGAAACTGGTGGTTGTCCGCATACGGCAATTCGCGAAGATGCATCAATGAACCTCGCTGCCATCGATGAGCTCTTGCGCCGGCACCCGCAGTTGGAAGTCATATTCGTGGAGAGCGGTGGCGACAATCTGAGTGCAACATTCAGCCCGGAACTGTCCGATCTGACACTCTATGTAATTGATGTTTCTGCTGGTGACAAGATTCCCCGCAAAGGTGGTCCCGGTATCACCCGGTCTGACCTGCTGATCATCAACAAGACAGACCTGGCCCCGTTGGTAGGTGCATCTCTGGATGTGATGAACCGGGACTCATTAAAAATGCGCGGTGAAAGACCTTTTGTGTTCAGCAATCTGAAAGCCTGGGAAGGCCTGGATCGTATCATCGATTTTATCGTTGAGCAGGGCATGCTGGCGCCACGCTTCTCGGGGGCTGAGCTTGTCAGTAGTGCGGGTGTCAGAGCGGCGGATGTCGCCGAAGAAACCCGGGCCAGCCAGTGACACCATTGCTTTCAAGAGCGCAGATTTACTATTCAGGAGTCCAGTTTTATGAACGTGTTTAAAAAGATTGTTATTTGTCCAGGTCGCTGGCTGCGAGGCAGGCTTGTTGCCGCTATGCTGCTCGCGGGTGTGACGGTGTCGCCCATGGCTGTTGCTCACGAAGGGCATGGAACGCCTGGCACTGTACTGCATGATATTCAGCACGCCGCATGGCTGGTACTGGCGATCAGTGCTGTCGTAATTATCGGCATGATTATGAAGCAGAAGTGGAATCAGAGCCGCAGAGGTGACTGACATCGTTCGGGGCGACTATTGATAGTCGCCCCTGCTACGAAAATCAGTTAATTCGCTATTTCAATCGCGCTCCAGAATACCGATGGCGATACGTGCAGCGGCAGTTCTATTCTGGACATTCAGCTTCTTGAATATCTGCTCCAGATGCTTGTTGACAGTTCTCGGGCTCATCTGAAGAATCTGTGCGGCCTCCCAGTTGGTTTTTCCCTGACTGATCCATGCCAGTACTTCCGACTCGCGCTTGGTCAGATTCAATTTTTCGCGCAGTAACTCCTCGCCTGTTGTTTCGGCGGCTTCCGATAATCGCAACAGTTTTTCTTCTGCATTCACGTGCCGGATGAAGGTCACGCTCAGTCGTTTCTCCTGGTATGACGGACCACTGCCGGATTCGACGGTCAGCGTGAGCATCTGATTCTCTTCACGCTGTGCCGGTGGCGACAGCCAGTTGCGCAGTGCCACGGACAGAGTAGAGGTTTGCCACTGCTCGCTGGCGCCAGCGCGAGCAAACAGCGCCAGGGTCTGCGGCGTCGCCCAGAGAATGCGTCCGTCGCGGCTCACCGAAAACAGATGCTGGCCTGCCGAATCCAGGGCATTGTAGGCGCTGCTGGTGAGCCGGGCATTGTTCAGGTGCACGTTCATTCTGGCCAGCAGCTCCTCGGGCTTAATGGGTTTGGTCAGGTAGTCTACGCCTCCCGCCTCAAGTCCCCTGACAATGCTGGCAGAGTCGCTGAGACCGGTCATGAACACCACGGGAATGCTGGCAAGTTCTGGTATGGCACGCAGATCCCGGCAGGTCTCAAAGCCGTCCTTGTTGGGCATGATGGCATCGAGCAGGATCATGTCAGGCCTGATTCGGCGGGCAATGGTCAATGCCTGACGTCCCTCAAGCGCAACCAGGACGTTGTAGCCGGCCTCCTCCAGTGTGTCATTGACGAAGCTCAGTGATTCGGGGGAGTCATCGACTACCAGTATCACATTGGAATTGGTTTTTTTGTTCATTTTTCAGTAGCACTCATCTGATCGTCCGGTGTGGGTTTGGGCTTTTTTGTGGCGGTAAAGCTGCGCGCAATTTGCGCAAACTGCATACCATCCAATAATTTTTTGAGAGATTTTCTGCTGGTTTCGTTAATCAGTTCATGTCGCGCCAGCTCGTCCATTTTGTTCTGAACGCCGCGCTTGTATCCCAGCTCTGCGCAGGTGATCAATTCCCTGACCAGTTCGTGATCAGCAATGGTCGTCAGATCGGTGGGCGGTTCATCTTTTTCCAGCATTGGGGTTTCAGAACCAGGCCTGTCGACTATCCAGTCGATAGACAACAGATCCCCAATGGTTTCCAGCAAGCGTTGATGATTGATGGGTTTGACCAGGTAGGCATTGTGGTGGGCCGTATCCTGAACGCTGCGGTGGTGCTCCTGGGCGTCGGCAGAAATCATGATCGCCGGTTGGCGGTGGCCCATCTCGCGCAATTGTTTGATCAGTTCGAGTCCGCTTAGTCCAGGCATGCTGACGTCGAGCAGCAATATATCAGGGCGGGCCTCTTTAATAGTTTCCAGGCAATCTTGGGCGTCAGGTGATTCCAGCACCGTGAATCCCAGCGGAGGCAGCAACTCTGACATCAGTCCGCGATGGATGGGATCGTCGTCTACAACCATGACAGTAAGCCGCGGTCCGCGATAGCCCTTGATCTGATGAGGTACCGGGGTCTGAATGGAATGTTCGGTAACTCGGGACATCATCAGGCTGACGGTAAAGCAGCTGCCTTTGCCGGGGGTGCTGACGATGTCCAGGTCCCCGCCCATGATTTCCGATAGCAGTCGGACAATGGTAAGGCCCAGACCGGTGCCTGGCACGTTAGGTACGTCAGGCCCGCGAACCCGCTCGAAGGGGTCAAGGATTCGCTTGAGGTCTTTTTCGCTGATACCGATGCCAGTGTCTACGACAGAGAACTCGGCGACCTGATTGCGATAGCGGACATGGAACTCTACGCTGCCACGTGGCGTGTACTTAATAGCGTTGGACAGCAGATTTACCAGAATCTGATAAAGCCTTTTAGAGTCGGTGGTAACGACTTCGGGAAGCTTGTTGTGAATATGGCAGCTGAAGTCAATCTGTTTGTTTGCTGCCATGTCGCGGAACATCTGAACCATCTGATCAATAAACTCAGGCAGCTTGACGTGATTTCGATAGATCTCGAGGCGGCCTGCCTCGATTTTCGAAATGTCCAGCAGACCTTCGATGAGTCCAGCCAGGTGGTCGCCGCTGCGTTTGATGATCTGCACTGCGTCCCTGTTGCGCTCGCTCATGTCGTCGCGTTGAATCAACAGTTGTGCGTATCCCAGTATCGCCTGCAATGGTGTCCGTAGCTCATGACTGATGCCCGACAGATATCGGCTCTTGGCATTGTTGGCGCGCTCAGCCAGATCCTTCGCGCGCTGCAGTTGTTCATCGGTTCGACTGTGGGCTTCGATCTCTGCCAGCAGCCGATTGGTCTGGATGGTCGACTCCGCCTGGGCGACGACCCGGCTTTCACTTGCCAGCAGGTAGAGCCAGCAGATTACGCCAAGAATGATCATCATCACAAAGAACAGCATGGTCAGCGCCTGATTCAGAATCAATGCGCTGACAGGATCGGTACTCAACTGGAAATAAACCAGGGATAACAGTGCAGCACTTATCAGATTGGCCGTGCCGAAGAGCGTCATGAAGCGCACCAGGCGTCTGCCCACGGGACGGAACAGGGCGGCTGGCAGCCAGTTTTGCAACCAGTCTTCCAATTGACTGCCAAGTGTTGCTTCGGGTTTGCAGGCGTCCATACAGCGTGAGTCGAGGGAGCAGCACAGCGAGCAGATAGCGCCTTCATAGGCAGGGCAATAAGCAAGGTCGGGTCGCTCGAAATGATTCTCACAGATGCAGCACTGCGCTTTTTCTTCCGGCCCGGGGGAGACCATGATGTTGTCAATCTCGGGGGATGTTCTGGCCAGGTAAAAGCGACCATTGGTGACCAGGGCGATCATTGGAACGCAGACAAAGCACAACCCCAGGCTGATAAAATGAGCCAGGTGCTGGGGGGTATCACCGAACATGCCCAGGTAACACAGAACACCAATGATGGACGCGATCAGGACGGAGACGACACCGACCGGATTGATGTCATACAAATGCGCGCGTTTGAACTCGATGTAGGACGGACTGAGTTTCAGCGGTTTATTGATCATCAGGTCAGCCGACAGGCAGCCGAGCCAGCTCAGCGTAACTATCGAGAACAGACCCAGGATCGATTCCAGTGCCCGGTAAAGTCCTAGTTCCATCAGCAGCAGGGCGATCGCCACATTAAAAACCAGCCACACCACCCGACCAGGATGGCTGTGTGTCAGTCGCGAAAAGAAGTTGGACCAGGCGATGGAGCCCGCATAGGCATTGGTTACGTTGATCTTCATCTGCGAGACGATAACCATCAGTCCTGCCAGTACCAGCGAAAACGTTGGTGAGCTGCTGATGTAGTTGAAGACCATCTGATACATCCAGGTCGGGTCTATAGCCCTTTCGACGGAAGCGCCCTGAGAGACGGCAATCCAGGCCAGAAAGGACCCCAGCAGCATTTTGATAAGACCGATAAGAATCCAGCAGGGACCAGCCAGCGATAACCAGAACCACCAGCGAAAACGATTGGCACGGGTTTTTTGCGGCATGAATCTCAAATAATCCACCTGCTCGCCAATCTGGGCGACTATGGCGAACAATATGGCTGTTGACGCACCGAACAGCGCGAGGTCAAAACCGGGCAGTCCGCCGGTGGTGCCATCCGGCATGTAGGCTGCCCAATCTTCGACCCTGGAGAACTCAAACCACAAAACCAGCACCAAAGCAGTGCACTGTAGCGTCAACCAGAACGTTTGTGTGCCAACCTGGAAGCGTGAGATCAGGGTGATCCCATGCGTCACGATGGGTATTACTGCAACTGCGCAGATGATGTAGCCCAGCCATAATGGAATGCCCAGCATGGCGTATAGCGCTCCCGCAAGAATGGCTCCTTCAATTGCGAAGAATATGAAAGTGAACGATGCATAGATCAGTGATGTGATGGTTGAACCCAGATAGCCGAAACCGGCGCCGCGTGTCAGCAGGTCAATGTCAAGCCCGTAGCGCGCCGCGTAGTAACAGATCGGAAACCCAGTGGTGATAATGACCAGCGCGACCGCCAGCATGGCGGCTACCGCATTCACCACTCCGTAATTCAGGGTGATGGTTGCTGCAATCGCTTCCAGTGCCAGGAAGGCGGTGGCGCCAATCGCCGTCATCGCTACCGTGCTGATGCTGAATCGGCGCGCTCCTATCGCCGTGAATCGCAGCGCAAAGTCTTCCAGTGTTTCGTTGCCGACCCACAGGTTGTACTTTCGTCGCACACGAAAAATTTTTTGAGTTGGCATTGGTTAAAACGGCTGCTAGGCTTCCTCTCAGGCTGTTACAAGGGTTCTTTGTTCTTAAAGCTTATGCAAAATGTGAGCCACTCAGCAGACAACTGGCATGAGTGCTCTCATCGATGCAACTACAGTTGATACGCAATGCTGTGATGCATTGCCATGCGCACTCACCCCCTTCCTCTACGTCGTTTAACCCACTGCGCTGCATTGCTCGTGGTGGTACTAATAGATTCCGTCGTCAATAACTATCCTGAAACAATTTGGAGCATCAGATGTTGCAACGCACACTCTGGTCCCTTGCGCTCTTGCTGAGTTGCGGGGCTGTACACGCACAGTGGGACACTATCGTTGGTGATGTGCGAACCGTGGAGGAGCCCGATGTACGCTGGGTCGCAGTTCGTGGAGGCAGCTCAGCCTATCTGGTTGACACCGATGAAGGCGTGGTCAAAGGCACATTGCCGTTATCCAGGTTCTCACCAACGCTGGTATCGCATGCCAGCGAGGGCCGAATCTACTCCTACGGCAGCTTCTACAGCCGCAATACCTATGGTGAGCGCACAGATGTCGTACTGATATTCGACATTGAAACAGCTTCACCTATTGGCGAGGTGGAAATTCCCGCGCGCGCCGCCGGTATAGGTCACGCTGGAATGATCAGCGTCATCAATGACTCTTTCGTTGGCGTGTTTAACCTGACGCCAGCACAGTCAGTCAGTCTGGTGGATATTCGCACCAATGCGTTTGCCAACGAGATATCGCTGGCTGGCTGCTCTTCGATGTATCCGATTGCTGAAGGGTTTATGTCGATCTGCGGTGACGGGACTGTTCAGTACATAGAAGTCTCCAATTCAGGCCAGGAAGTTTCTCGTGTACGCAGCGATTCATTTTTTGATCTGACAGTTGACCCTGTTTACGACTACGCATCACCCGCAGCCGATGGCTACATGATCATGTCATTCGACGGCTACCTCCGAAAAGCCTACCTCGATGGCGATGAAGTCATCGTAACCGAAGCTTTTAATATCAATCCTGAAAACGACGGGGAAGCTGATATCAACGGTGTGGTCCGGGAACCTGATGACAACTGGCGCATTGGCGGACGTCAACCTTTTGCCTATCACGACGAGGGCGCTTTGCTGGCCACAGTCATGCACCAGGGTGGTGGTCAGGAAACCTTTGAGAAGGCTGGTACAGAAATCTGGACCTTCAATATGCGAACTGGTAACCGTGGCTATCGTCTCAAGCTTGATGAGGGCGAAACTGCAAGCGCTGTGATGTTCACGCCTGATGCCGAACCGTTGATGCTGATCCAGACAAACGAAGGTCTGCGTGTGCACGACCCTCGGACAGGTCGTCACCTGCGAACCATCAGCAGTGTCCGCGGTTCAATTCACAACCTGTTCTGAGGAGTTGTCGACATGGATCCTTTGCTAACACTGGTTGTAGCGACTTCGATAGGCCTGCTGTTTTTCACAGCGGCACGCCACAAGTTGAACGGTGGTCGCCGATTCGAAGCGCAATTGGCGGCTTACCAGCTGCTTCCCGAGTCCTTGCTGCGGCCTGTCGCGAAAACCTTGCCATGGCTGGAACTGGCAGTTGCTGTCGCCCTTTTGGTCCCGCTTACCCGAACGCCAGCGGCACTGTTAGCCACCACTTTGTTGGTGGGATATGCCCTGGCGATGGCGGTGAATATCAAACGCGGACGGGCTGAGATTGATTGCGGATGCGGAGATCAGCCGCAGGCACTGTCCGGTTGGTTGCTGCTTCGCAATGCTGTGCTGGCAATAGCAACGATAAGCCTGGTGGCACCGGTCACTGAACGGGCGTTGGGAATGGCAGACATGTGGTTCATGGTGGTGTTGACTGCCGCCCTGTCGCTTGCCTATGTCATGTGTGAGCAACTGACACGAAATTTTTCCGGACTAAGTAAATCTTAATTGGCAGGTTGATGCCTGTACGAGGAGTCATGTAATGGGTAGTGGTTCTATAGTGGTGTTGAGCGTACTGTGTTTCGTAGTACTGGTGCTTATGCTTGCGGTAATAGCGCTGGCGAGGCAGATTGGCATTCTGCATACACGATTGGCACCCGCGGGCGCGTTGATGACAACGGCCGGTCCGAAGGTGGGAGACAAGGCACCTGCATTGTCCATCCCGGATATCAATGGCACACCGGTGGCTATCGGTGCCGGTCCTGCTGAGGCTGGCATGGCGCGTAAGCCGCAACTGATTCTGTTTGTGTCACCCAGCTGTCCTATCTGTAAGGATCTTGTGCCGGTTGCAAAAAGCATGGCCCGCGCAGAGAAACTGTCTCTTGTATTTGGCAGTGACGGTGGCCAGCTGAGCAAGCATCAAAGCTACGTGGCCAAGATGGGGCTGGAAGACTATCCCTATGTTGTGTCCCTGGAACTGGGCATGAAGTTTGAGGTTGGCAAGCTCCCTTATGCTGTTCTGATAGATCAGCATGGGGTGCTGCGCTCCAAAGGCCTGGTGAACAGTCGGGAGCATCTGGAGTCGCTGGTGACATCAATGCAGAGTGGATATGAATCAATACAGGACTACCTGGTTAAATCAGGCAGTCTGCAGGAGCAGGCATCATGAGTGATAGACAGGCACTGATTGCACAGTTGTACAAAGACCTGGATGCGAAGACCACCGGGGCCATTCGATTCCTCGCCGGAAGAACGTCGCGCCGCTCATTCCTGGGCCGCATGGGTGTGTTCCTGGCGGGTATGGGGGCATTGCCCGTACTGCCCGTCGCACGTGCCTCGGCGCAGACGCCATTTCCTCCAGCCGGTAACGCCGGTCCGGTAGAAGGTGTAGCAGACATTGAGGAGATGGGCGATCCCCAAGAGTGTGAGTACTGGCGCTACTGCGCGTTCAGTGGCTCTCTGTGCAGCTGCTGTGGTGGTTCATTGACCCAATGTCCTCCGGGATCGCAGACCGCAACTATTGCCTGGGTTGGCTCCTGCCATAACCCGACCGATGGGCGTGATTACCTGATTTCCTACAACGACTGCTGTGGTAAGGGTAGTTGTGGTAGCGGATGTGGCTGTTCGCGATCGGAAGGTGACCGTCCGGTTTACTTCCCATCCAAGTCCAACAACGTGTTGTGGTGCTTTGGCTCAACCAGCCATGCTTACCACTGTACACTGGCACTGGTTATCGGTCATGCAGATGCCAACGCGCTGCCTTAAGCACATACCGCAGCCTGGCAATCTTTTCAGGTTGCGGATGTATCATTCAGGCAAGTTCCGGGCGGCAGCCGTCGCCCTGGTATTGGGACTGATGCCGTTTGGTCAGACATATGCGCAACACGGGCAGGGCCCCCAGTATATGTACCTGTTGCATTGTGGCGGGTGTCATATCGAAAACGGCTCGGGGATGCCGCCTGCCATTCCTGACCTGCGTGTCACCATGCCAAAGCTGGCGACGCATGAGGCAGGTCGTGCCTACATGGTACAGGTGCCAGGCGCTTCTCAGGCACCGGTTACAGATGCGCAGCTGACTGAAATCATGAACTGGATGTTACGCACGTTTGCAGAAGGCTCTCATCAGCCATACACAGTCTCTGAAGTGACCCAGCACCGAGCCAACAAAGTGCTGGATATTCTGGCATTGCGCAGGCAATTGATTGCGGAGAATGTGGAGGCGCAATGATGGCCCTGCGTCGTATGGTGTTGGGTCTGCTGGTAGCGACCTTCAGTTCAAGCGCTATTTCAGCCGATGATTCCACCTCTTTGGCCTGGTTAGGACAGGCCTTTTTTTTTGATACCAATTTGTCACTTGAGCGCACACTTTCCTGTGCGACCTGTCACGACCCGAATGCTGCATTCAGCGATCCACGCGATAATGGTGTGCTGGCGGCTGCCTCATTGGGCAGCGACGGCGTGTCTCTGGGCGATCGTCATGCGCCCTCGCTCGGTTATGTGGCGCTGACACCTGAGTTTTCCCGCGACGCTGACGGACTCTATCACGGCGGGCTTTTCTGGGACGGCCGTGCAAACAATCTTGCCGAACAGGCACTGGTGCCCATATTCGATCAGACTGAAATGCGGCTGAGTGGCCCTGAGCAGCTGGCAGAGCGTGTCCTTGAAAATCCCGACTACCGGCGGCAACTGGTGTCTTTGTTCGGTGATCAGATTGAGACTGATCCTGAGCAATTGAGCAAGGCTGTCGGTAAAGCACTTGCTGCGTTCCAGCAGACTGAGCAACTGCAGCCGTTTGACTCCCCTTATGATGACTTTCTGCGAGGCGAGTACCAGCCTACATTGCAGGAGTCTCTGGGTATGGCGCTGTTTTTCACCGAAGGGTTTACCAACTGCAATCAGTGTCATCAATTACAGGACGTGCCCAATCGCAGGCTTGAAACTTTCAGTAACTATGCTTTTGAAAACATAGGTTTGCCGGTCAATGAACGCTTAAGATCAGTGAATCGAAAGCGGGAGCTTGCAAATGATCCTGAGTACAAAGATAAAGGTCTGGCGATGCGACCGGATATCCCTGGGGGTGAGCAGGATGGTCGATTCAAGGTTCCGAGCCTGCGCAACGTCGCCGTAACGGGGCCGTATATGCACAACGGTGTGTTCAGTGAACTGCGCACGGTTCTGGATTTTTACAACAAGTACAATCGCAGTGGCGGTGACAGCCAGATCAACCCTGAGACAGGAGAGCCCTGGGGTGATGCCGAAGTGCCCGAGACAATTGCTATGGATAAACTGACAGGGACCATGCCTCTGGAGCCGCGTCACCTGGATGCGCTGGAGGCCTTCCTGCGGATGCTGACAGACAAGCGCTATCAGCATCTGCTGGAGGATTGATCAAGCGTTTATCAGCGGTTTGATTCCGTGATGGCGCTGTAAACAAGTTCCTTGCTGATAGCCTGCAGCTGGCGGGCATACATCAGGTTGCGATTTTGAATCATGCCGATGAAGGTCAGGTTCTCGACCGGGTCTATCCAGAACCAGGTGCCGCCGATGCCCCACCACCAGTAACTGCCCTCGCTCATGCCGTTATTGCGGGAAGGGTCAACTACGACAGCAAAATCCAGTCCAAACTGGTTGCCCGGATAACCCGGAATCTCTTCCATGCCTTCTGGCAGTTGATTGCTGCGCATCAGCGCTACAGATTCGGGCGACAGAACGCGAACGCCATTCAATTCACCACCATTGGCCAGCATCTGGGTGAATTTCATATAGTCGCCAATCGTTGAGACCAGGCCGCCACCACCGCCGTAAAATGTGACCGGCTCGCGGTAGTCGCCACCCAGCGCGTCCTGGGGTTGTGTCAGACCACCCTGGCCAGACTGGTACATGGTGGCAAAGCGCTCGCGATCACTGTCCGGTACGGCAAAGCCGGTGTCGCCCATGTTGAGCGGATCAAACAGACGCTGCTGCAGGAATTCCGCAAAGGTCTGGCCTGACAGCACTTCGACCAGGTAGCCCTGCACATCGACCGAGACACTGTAGTGCCATAGCGAACCGGGTTGTTGACGCAGCGGGATTTGTGCCAGCTTGTCGATCATGTCCTTGAGTGTACCGTTGGCATCCAGGATGTTGGCTGCCTGATACATCGAGTCGACCTGCGAGCGAGAGAAAAGCCCGTAGGTCAGGCCGCCAGTGTGCGACATCAACTCACGAATGGTCATTTCATGGTCGGCAGGCTCTGTTTCTGGAACGCCATCAGGGCCGTCAGCTGCGGCGACGCGCAGGCCCGCCAGTTCCGGAATGTACTGCGATACCGGGTCTTCGAGGGAGAATTTGCCTTCTTCGTGCAGCATCATCAAGGCCACACCAGTGACGGGTTTGGTCATTGAGAAGATACGGAAGATGGTCTCTTCTGTCATTGGCACCTGATCCTGAATGTCCTGGTAGCCATAGGCGTCCAGATGCACAATCTTGCCATCACGAATCAGAGTGCTCACGATGCCGGCAAGATTGCCTTCGTCAACGGCCTTGCGCATGCCGGCCGCAAGATCCTCTATGCCCTGCTCGCTGAGGCCAACACTTTCAGGTGATGCGGGCGTCAGATCCTGGGCGAATGCCTGTGTGATTAAGCTCGCGCCTATGGCGATTGCCAGAGTCAGTTGTTTGATACAGGGAGGGTAAAGTCTTGTTTTCATGGTGATCCTCGGGAGTCGTACAGAAATCGATCAGTCGTTCTGTCCCTTATATCAAACTTTTTGACACTGGCACAGTGGCCGTCTGCGCGCCGAGACGGACATACGTCTTGATGCGACAACCTGACAGCAGCATGCCGCCCGTGTTAAAACAGGTCTCCAGTATTTGCGGCGGCCCCAGCTTTGGTGTCGCACACCAAATTCATTGTTGGACAATTGTTGCAGGGCCAGTCTTCTGGCTCTTTATTGGGAGTTCTATCATGGCTGATTATTTGATCACTGGCACAAATAGGGGTATCGGACTGGAGCTGGTAAAACAGACGCTGGCGCAGGGGCATCATGTGATAGCCACCGCCAGAGATCCGGAGGCGGTGCCCGCGCTGAAAGAGCTGGCGGCCATAAACCCTGCTTTGACACTGGCGCCGCTGGATCTGGCTGATACAGACAGTTATGACGCGCTGCTTGGACGTCTGGGTGACCGGCCGATTGACGTGCTGATCAACAATGCCGGGATTTACGGGCCGCGCGATGCTGTGTTCGGCAAGCTGCAGGCTGATGACTGGCTGCAGGTCTTTCACGTCGATACCATCGCGCCACTGCTTCTCACTCAGAAACTGATGCCCAATCTCCGGCAGGGTAATGAGCGACGCATTGCATTCATGAGTTCAAAAATGGGGTCGGTGGCCGACAATGGCAGTGGCGGGTCCTACATCTATCGGACTGCCAAATCCGCCCTGAATCAGGCCGTCAAGTCACTCTCAATTGATCTGCAGCCTGAGCAGTTTATTGTCCTGAGCCTGCATCCGGGCTGGGTGCGGACCGACATGGGAGGGCCGAACGGTCTTATCGACACGGAGACCAGCGCTAATGGTCTGCTGTCGGTCATTCAGCAGGCTGGCCCGGTTGATAGCGGCGCATTCATTGCCTATGACGGGCAGCGTATTCCATGGTAATGCTGGCTTGACACAGGCCGCGGATCGGGCGCATCATTGCGACCTATGAGCATTCAGACCGTATATTTCTGGTGGTTTAGCAACAAGGGCCGCCAGGAAAACAGCATAAACGCCTTCAGATAGGCATTGTTTTCAGGCTGCCCCCGACAGGAAGGCGGCCTGAGTCATACCTGCAAGAACCGATCTGAAATCCCGGATCAACTCTTCCCAAAGTAACGATCAAGCCAGCTCTCCCAGGGTGGCAGCCTCTTGAAACTTAAGAGGAGAATGATCGTGCACATACAACAGACCCGATACACCACCGAGGGTGGTGTTGTCGTCAACCGACAGCAAAGCCAGTGTGATGGCAGCGCTGAGCTGACGCGGATCGTGCAGGCGCTGGACACTTGTCCGGGGGCTGTTTTCAGCTGCGAAGTAGATTATCCGGGCCGATACCGGCGCAAGTCACTGGCCTTCATCAATCCGCCCTTACGGATTATCTCTCGTGATTTCTGCGTGTGTGTCGAGGCACTGAATTCACGCGGCACTGTCCTGCTGCCAGAAATTCATCGCTCACTTGCTGCTCAGGCATCAATGAGCTGCAGCGATATCATCGAGTCGCGTGAGTTGCGCGTGGAGGTGTTGCCTGCGGCAGAGGCGGCCACAGATGAAACCGAAGAAATGCGAACGCGGCGGCCGAGTGTCATGTCGGTAATTCGTCACATACTGGCGCACTTCGCCAGTGATGAGGACAGTTTTCTGGGGCTTTATGGACCTTTCGGTTACGACCTTGCTTTTCAGTTTGAACCTGTTGAGCTGCATCACCCCAGAGCGAAGAAGCAACGAGACCTGGTGTTGTACCTGCCGGATAAACTTCTTGTGGTCGATCCGGAAACAGGCGCGGGGGAGCTGCTTCGCTACGAATTCTTCTGTCGCGACTCGCATGGCGAAACGCAGACCACTGGCGGACTTAAACGCCTGGCGCCGCAGGCCGTTACCGAAAGCGCTGCTGCAAAAGTCAGCGCCAAGATTGGTCAGCGCTGCGATCATGCTCCTGGTGAGTATGCGGCACTGGTGGAAAAGGCGAAAGCCTGCTTCAGTCGCGGTGACCTGTTTGAAGTGGTTCCAGGACAGATGTTCAGCCAGGCCACTGCCGAGTTGCCCAGTGCAATTTTCCGACGTCTGCAGAAGGCAAACCCGGCACCTTATCTGGCACTGATGAATTTGGGGCAAGACGAGTTTCTGATTTCCGCCTCACCTGAAATGTACGTTCGGGTCGCTGGCAGGCGGGTCGAAAGCTGTCCCATCTCGGGGACAATCGCCAGAGGCAGAAATGCACTCGAGGATGCCGAACTGATTCGCGAGCTGCTGAATTCAGCCAAGGACGAGGCCGAGCTGTCAATGTGTACGGATGTTGATCGCAATGACAAAAGCCGCATCTGTGAGCCCGGATCTGTCCGCGTTATCGGCAGGCGACAACCGGAACTCTATTCACGTCTGATACATACCGTTGATCATGTGGAAGGGCGTCTGCTGCCGCAATTTGACGCTCTGGATGCCTTTCTCGCGCATGCCTGGGCGGTAACTGTGACAGGTGCTCCCAAGCGTGCTGCGATGGCATTCATAGAGCAGCACGAGAAGTCACCCAGACAATGGTATGGTGGCGCCTTTGGGCGGCTAGGTTTTGACGGCAGCATGGACACCGGGCTCACACTGCGGACCATCCATCTGCAGCGGGGCATTGCACACGTCCGCGCCGGTGCAACCTTATTGCATGATTCCGACCCGCATGCGGAAGAAGCGGAAACCCGCCTGAAAGCATCCGCTTTACTGGCAGCGCTGCAGCCCGCAAAGAAAGAGAATACAGTCGGTGCAGCCCCTCAATCGCAGGCAGCGATCATAACGCCGAATTTGCGTGCACTGATGATTGATCATCAGGATTCATTTGTACAGACACTGGCCGCCTGTTTCCGAATGCAGGGGGTGGATGTGACCACGCTGCGACCTGAGGCTGCCCGTCGTGCGTTGTCTGGGCAGGCTTTCGATCTGGTGATTCTTTCTCCTGGCCCTGGTCGCCCAGCCGACTTTGACTGCCAGGCAACGCTCAGTCTCTGCGAACAGCAGGGGCTTCCAGTATTTGGAGTGTGTCTGGGCCTGCAGGCAATGGTTGAATACTGTGGCGGTGAGCTGGGTGTCATGCCCACACCCAGACACGGCAAGGCATCAATGGTGAAACACGATGGCAGTCCGATGTTCAGCGGGCTGCCGCCCCGATTCATGGCCGGGCGCTACCATTCACTGGTGGCAAGCCGATTGCCAGAGGCGCTTGCGCCGGTTGCGGTCACAGATGACGAGAGTTGTCACACCATGGCGGTCATGCATCGCACATTGCCGTGGATGGCAGTGCAGTTCCATCCTGAGTCGATCCTGACACAGCAGACGAGAGTAGCAGACGGGTCGAGTCTTACGGCTGGTGATGCACTGGTGCGCAATGTGGTCAAAACCGTCAGCGCCCGCTGTGAGGGAAGGCTCAGACCGCAGGCTTGTGCGGTGGGTTGAAACGCCTTACCAGCAGCGTTGAAAGCAGCAGCAGGGCGGCGATGATGAAATAGAAAGGTATGTGGAAGGCCTCATGCTCATGGGCAGGGGCCGGATCCCCCAGCGCCACACTGGTGCTTCCGCTATCCCCCTGGACATTGCTCGCCTGAAGTTGATAGCTGTTGTCGATCGTGCCAGCGAACGAGAACCAGCCATCAGCATCGGTGCTCACTTCATTGCTGGTACCCGAGGCGATGTTGGTGATCTGCACGCTTGCATTGCCAAGGCCCTGCCCACTGCCGTCAGTGACCTGACCCATCATCTGGTCCTGGTCAGTGAACACCGTGAAACGCACCGGAGCGTTGATTTCGGCCTGCTCGCGAGCGTAACCGGTCAGTTGCACCACGAGCAGCACGGCGCCGGCCACAATCAGGCTGATGTTGGCGATATAACTGATTTTTGGCCAGGCGCTGACCTGTTGCCAGGCCCTGATGGCCACCGCCATGATCACCAGCGCAATGATCTGACCAAATTCGACGCCAACGTTAAACAGCAGGATTTTACTCAGCAGTGCCGGGTCCTCGGCCAGTGTCACAGCCTGGAGTCGCGCGGACAGACCAAAACCATGAATCAGACCAAAGATGAAGACCATCAGCAGCAGACTGGGAGCTCTGGTGCCCAGCCAGCGCTGGAAACCGTTGATGTTCTCAAAACCCTTGTAGGCCACCGTCAGGGCAATCACGGCATCAATCAGATAGTGGTTGGCGGTGATGCCGGCATAGGTGGCAAATATCAGAGTGATGGTATGGCCGATGGTGAAAGCCGTCACAAATTTAAGAATGTCGACGAAGCGCGTCAGAAAGAACATGACACCAAGCAGGAAGAGCAGGTGGTCGTAACCACTCAGCATATGCTCGGCGCCAGTCCACATGACCTCAAGATAGCCACCGGAGGCCATCCGTTCGCGGGCGATGTCGGTCATGTCGTGCCCAAGCGCCAGGCCAGGCAGAAACAACAGGCATGCAATAAAAAGGCTGAGAGGTCGACTACTGGACATCCGCCTAAATTAGCATCAATTCACGTCTGTGCAAAGACGGTGCAGGACGCGTAAAATAGTGTCATGCCAATGTACGGGGAGCCCCATGTCAAATCCAGCCCAAATTGACACTTGTCAGCGATTTCTTTTCAGTCAGTCGGATGTACGCGGTGAAATCGTGCGGTTGAACAAGAGTTATCTGGATACAGTCAGTAACCATGCCTATCCAGAAGGAGTTCGCCATCTGCTGGGTGAGTTTCTGGCAGCCAGCGTGTTGCTGGGATCGGCCATCAAGTACGAGGGGCGGCTGGTGCTGCAGGTGCGTGGCGATGGTGAACTGAGCCTGATCATGTCCGAGTGCACGAGCGAGGGCGCCATCCGGGGCATTGCCAGATTTGACTCACCGCCCCAGAGCAGTGAGTTTACGACCCTGACGGGTGATGGCGTGCTGGTCATTACTGTCGACTCGCGCAAACGCGAACCGTATCAGGGTATTGTGTCACTGGAAGGCGGATCCCTGTCGGCCGCCCTGCAGACCTACTTTGATCAGTCTGAGCAGCTGCCAAGCTGGTTCTTTTTTGCAGTAGACGGGGAACAGGCCTGCGGCTTCATGCTGCAGCAGTTGCCGGGTTCCTCCCAGCAAGACGAAGAAGATCGCGATGATGCCTGGCAGCACCTGGTGACCCTGGCACAGACACTGACCGCCAGCGAGCTGTTGCAGCTGGACAATGAGGCCCTGTTGCACAGGCTCTATCATCAGGAGCAGGTCGAACTGTTTGAGCCGCGCACATTCCATTATCAGTGCAGCTGTTCGCGCGAGCGTACTGCCAGAGCGCTGATCTCCATAGGCAAAGAAGAAGTGGACAGCATTATTGCTGAACACGGTGCCGTCAATATCGCCTGCGAATTCTGCGGCACCGAATACCAGTTCGATGCCGCAGAAGTGTCCATGCTGATGCAGGAGCGTGGTAACGTCCTGCACTGAGAAGGTCAGGGCTGGCCCAGATCCTTCATCACGGCTGCCAGGAAGCGGGCAGCCTCGCCGCCACTGACACAGCGGTGGTCAAAACTCAGCGATAGCGGCAATACCCGGTGGGCTTCAATACCATCGTCAGTGGCGACGGCCTGCCTGCGTATTTTGCCGGCACCCAGAATAGCGACCATGGGCGGCACAATCACCGGATTGGCATAACGACCGGCCATGGTGCCGAAGTTGGACAGCGTGATGGTCGCGCCCCGCATCTCCTCAGGTGGAATTTTGCGTGTGTTGACCGCTTCGCGCAGCGCATTCAGTCCCTTGCGAAGGTCAGCCCTGTCACGTCCCGCAATGTCGCGCAGCACCGGCACAAACAGTCCGTCGGGTGTATCAACGGCGATTCCCAGATCAATGTGCCCGTGCTGCTTTACAGCCATCCGTTCACCATCGTACCAGGTGTTCAGTCCGGGCTCTGCCAGGCAGGCCGCCGCGATGGCACGGACCAGTCGCATGGTCGGGTCCTCACCGCTCTGCCAGGCGTGAATGTCCACGTCATCATGTATGGAAACACTGACGACTTCGGCGTGAGCCCTGGACATGTTTTTTGCCATCACACGCTGAACGCCTTTCAAGGGCGTACCACCGCTGAATGCCGATCGTTCCCGTACAGGTGCCGGTACATCAGCGTCATCATGGGCACTGCCAATGATAAAGTCATCTTCCTGAACGGCGTTGTCATCGGAGGGGCCAGACATTTCACCCACGACGGTCCCTGAGTCATCACTTTCGGCGTCATACTCAAGCAGCGGGTCGCCCACATGCACGATATCACCCGGCTGACCAAACAGTTTTACAATCTTGCCGGCCTGGGGTGCTGGCAGATCAACGATGGCCTTGGCTGTTTCGACGGACAGAATGGTCTGGTCTTCGCTGACTTCATCGCCCTGGGCGATATGCCATTCAACAATTTCCGCTTCCTGCAGACCTTCCCCCAAATCAGGCAGTTTGAAGTATTTCATAAGCCCTCCAGAGTGGTTCTAGCCGCCGCGATGATATCGTCGCTTGCCGGCATGTACAGATGTTCCTGCCGTGGATATGGCATGGTGGCGTCATAACCGGTTACCCGCTGTACGGGTGCGCGCAAATGCATCAGGCAGGTTTCTGCAAGTCTGGCGCTGATTTCTGAAGCAACGCCGCCGTTGCGGGGGGCCTCCTGAACAATAACGCAGCGACCCGTGTGCTGAACAGAGCGCTTGATGGTATCGAAATCGAGAGGGCTTATGGTGGCGACATCAATCACTTCACACTCGATTCCATCCCGGGCGAGCCTTTCGGCCGCCTGCAGGGTTTCGTGCATCGCCGCACCCCATGACACCAGCGTGACATCCTTGCCCTGGCGCAGCGTGAAACAGGTGTCCAGCGGCAGACCTTTGTCCGAGTCGACGAGGCGCTGGCGGACCATACGGTAAATCCGTTTTGGCTCCAGGAACAGCACCGGATCAGGACACTGAATAGCCGATAGCAGCAGTCCATAGGCACGAGTGGGCGATGACGGTATGACGACCCGCAGACCAGGTATATGGGCAAACAGCGCTTCAGTGCTTTCAGAGTGATGCTCAGGAGCCTGTATGCCACCTCCAAAAGGAGCGCGGATCACCAGCGGGCAATGCAATCTGCCGCGCGTGCGATTTCGCATACGTGCCGCATGGCACACTATCTGTTCAAAAGCTGCAAATATGAATCCCATGAACTGGATTTCCGCCACGGGTTTCATGCCCTGTGTCGCCATGCCAACGCTGAGGCCGGCGATCATGGATTCCGCCAGTGGTGTGTCAATGACACGCTTGTAGCCAAAATCCTGCTTCAGGCCCTCGGTAGCGCGAAATACGCCACCGTTGGTGCCGATGTCCTCGCCCAGCAGTACCACGTCCGGGTCGTCGCTCAATGCCCGGCGCAGCGCGAGATTTACCGCTTCTACCAGTGTAACTTCGTGCGTGTTGCTGTTGTTGTCCTTGCCCATGGCTACCCCCCGTGCCGCTGCAGCAGCCAGGCGCGTTGTTGTTCGAGCGCTGGTGTCATGTCGGCGTACTGATATCGCAGAATGTCATCCACTGGAGCCGGTTCGATGGCCAGATAGTCAGCGACGGCACGCTCGATCTGCTGTTTGATGTCGCCATGCAGTGATTGCTCACGGGTGGCATCCCAGGCATCGTGATCATGCAGCCAGGTCTGCAGACGCTTGATGGGTTCGCGTTGCCAGGCGTCACTGACTTCTGAGGCGCTGCGGTAGCGGGTCGCATCGTCTGCTGTAGTATGGTCTCCGAGTCGGTAGGTAATCGCCTCTATCAGTGTGGGGCCTTTGCCACTGCGTGCTTTTTGCAGGGCACGATTGACTGCATCGAAGACAGCCACAACATCATTGCCGTCAACCTGGACCCCTTCAATGCCAGCCGCTACCGCTTTTTGCGCCAGGGTTGGTGTTCCGGACTGCATCTGCCGGGGAACCGAGATTGCCCACTGGTTATTGTTGATGACAGTTACCAGTGGCAGCTGCCAGAGGCCTGCAACGTTGAGTGCTTCATAAAAGTCGCCGCGAGATGTGGCACCATCACCGCAACTGGTGACGACGGCGCCCTTTACCCCTTTACTTTTAAGAGCGACCGCCGCGCCCGCGGCCTGGGTCAGCTGTGTCGCAATAGGCACGCAGATGGGCAGGTCTTTTTTGGCTGCCCCGTCAAACAGGTGGCCGCGTTCATCGCCGCCCCAGAGCTGCAATATCTGTTTCAGCTGCACGCCGCGCAGATACAGTGTTGCCTGATCGCGGTAGTAGGGCACGTATACATCGGCGTCCACCATTGCCATCCCGGTCCCGATGCCCACGGCTTCCTGTCCCAGGCAGGAAGGGTAGGTCCGCATCTGGCCAGTACGCTGCAGCGCAACGGCTTTTTTATCGAGCGCCCGAATCAGCGACATATGCTGATAGGCCTGGCGCAGCCAGTCGAAATCGATCTGCTCCGGCAGATCCCGGCCGCTTTTGCCACTGGGTTCGATATACACCAGCGGTGGTGACGCAACATAACGTGGTTTTTCGTTGGAGTTCGGCACTGGAGTGGACATGGTTTGCCCTCCTGTCAGTCAGGCCATCAGATTGTCAGATCACCAATTGTGCAGGCGCGCGTTGACCAGAGCGACGCTGATACAGGATGTCCTCAGCCATCTGATCGGCGATGACGCTGGTTGGACTTCCCTCGGCGTGGCTACGTTCGAACAGCGTCAGCAGGGTGGTCTCAAGCGCCAGGACACGCTGCTGAATTCCCGGCATGGAGGCATTCATATAACCCAGCGATACCGTGATCAGGCCACCGGCATTGATGACATAATCAGGCGCGTAAAGGATGTCGGACTGGTGCAGCAGGGCGCCATGCTCCGGTCGTTGCAGCTGATTGTTTGCGGCGCCGGCCACGATTGGGCAGCGCAGCAGCGGAATGCTGATATCGTTGAGAATGCCACCCAGGCCACAGGGTGCCAGCACATCACACTCCTGCCTCAGAATGTCATCGCCCGCTACAACGGTGGCTCCAAACTCTGATGCACAGCGCGCAGTCTTGGCCGGATCGGTGTCGCTGACAGTAAGCCTGGCGCCAGTTTCTGCAAGCAATGCCGCCAGTGCGTATCCTACGTTGCCGACGCCCTGAATCGCGACATGTATGTCTTTAAGTGAAGTGCGTCTGAGTTTGTGTCGCACGGCTGCCTTGATGCCAGCAAAAACACCCAGTGCAGTCAGCGGTGACGGGTTGAAGCCATCTCGGCTGGTGCCTGACACATAGGGTGTGATACCTGATACTTCATCCAGGTCGCCCAGCGTTGTGCCGCTGTCAGCAGCGGTGATATAGCGACCACCCAGGTCGTGGACGAAGCGCCCGAAGGCCTGGTAGAGACTTTTGCGATCTTCGACGCCGTCGGCTGGGAGCATGATGACAGCTTTGCCACCGCCCTGCGGTACGCCGGCCAGAGCAGCCTTGTAACTCATACCTCGTGCCAGTCTGATGGCGTCGTCTACAGCCTGGTCGTCACTTGTGTAATGAATGCATCGACAGCCGCCGAGGGCCGGGCCCAGACGGGTGTTATGAATGGCAATAATGGCGTTAAGCCGGGAATCGGGATCATGCCGGAAGTGAATTTCTTCCAGGCGGGCGCGCTCGAGTTTATCGAACATAAATTGTCTCCACCGCTGTCAGACCGTTTGGGTCAATTGCAAGAGAATTGGCGTCGGGGTGTTGAGGCCAGGTCTCTGCGGTTCACACATGCATCTGGGATAGCAGATGCTGCTGGTTGAGCTTAACGCAAATTTTTCAGGCGAGCAAAATATTTGATAAGTGATTGTAATTAAAGGCGATGCTCGCGCAGGAACTCGGTAAAGACCTCGGCTGCGCGGTCGATGTCGGCATCCGACACATCCAGGTGCGTCACCAGCCGAATATTGTCGCGGCCCAGGCAGTCGGCCTTGATACCGTGTTTATCCAGCCACTGCGCAAGTGCTGTTCGTGGCAGCTCACTGGAGTCAACAAACAGTATGTTGGTCTGCGGCATTGCTACCGTATAGCCGGCGGCCTGCAGGCGCTCCGCAAGCAGTCTGGCACGGCGATGATCGTCAGCCAGACGTTCGACATGATGTTCCAGTGCATGCAAGCCCGCGGCTGCCAGAATGCCGGCCTGACGCATTCCGCCACCGGTGACTTTGCGCCAGCGTCGGGCCTGCTCAATGAAATCGACAGGCCCCAGCAGCACTGAACCAACCGGTGCACCAAGGCCTTTCGACAGGCAAATCGACACCGTATCAAAGTGCTGGGTAATATCGGTGAGCCTACAGCCCAGCGCCATAACAGCGTTGAAAACCCTGGCCCCGTCCAGGTGTCGCTGCAGACCATATTCCTGAGCGACCTCGCTGGCCTCCGCAAGATAGTCAAGAGGCAGTACTTTGCCGTGCACGGTATTTTCCAGACACAACAGGCGGGTGCGCGCGAAATGGCAATCGTCGGGTTTGATGGCCTTCTCGACATCATGCAGGTCCAGGCCGCCGAATTCGGTCATGGGCAAAGGTTGCGGCTGTATGCCGCCCAGTGCTGCAGCTCCACCACCTTCGTAGCGATAGGTGTGAGCCTGCTGTCCGACAATGTACTCATCGCCGCGCCCGCAATGTGTGAGCAAAGCCACCAGATTTGACTGTGTGCCTGACGGCAGAAACAGACCTGCCTCCAGCCCGGCGCGTTCTGCCAGCACCTGTTGCAGCCTGATGACGGTGGGGTCTTCGCCCCAGACGTCATCGCCGACATCAGCATTGAACATGGCCTGTCGCATCGCCTCAGTTGGCTGGGTAACGGTATCACTGCGCAGGTCGATCCAGCGGGAGTTTGATTGAGTCGTCATGGCTAGCTGATAATCCTGTTATGATCAATGGATTCAGTGTAATGCGATGATACTACCGTGACCATACCCCTGGCAGTAAATGTGACACAGGCACCGCAGCATATGGACGTTCCGCTGGTAATGGCAGGCGCTGGTCATTCGCATCTGGTCGCCATGCGTTGCTGGGCCGAACAGGGTGTCAGAGCGCCCGAGGGCAGTGTGCTGATCTCGCCAGGGACGCATGCCTGGTATTCGGGCATGATGCCGGGCCTGCTGGCGGGACGGTTCCATGTTGAACAGTGTGCCATTGATCTGCGACCTCTGGCAGATTCAGTAGGTCTGCGCATGGTGTACGGCGATATCAGCGCCATGAACGCCGACAGGCAAAAACTGGTACTGAGCAACAAACACACACTTGCCTATCAGTTGTTGTCAATCAATACCGGTTCAGAGCCGCCGGCCCCTAAAAATGACGGCAGCGTTCCCCTTGAGCCAGCAAAACCTTTTGCCAATTTTTTTCAACGCTGGCAGCTTTGGCGGCAGGAGCCACCCGGCGAAATTGTTGTGCTGGGAGGTGGTCCTGCGGCGTTTGAGCTGGTGCTGGCACTGCAATGGAAATTGCCCACCACCGGATTCAGATTGATTTGCGCTGAAGAGCTGTTGTCAGGGCAGCCAGTTGCCCTGCAACAGGCAGCTGCCGCTCTGATGCGGGAACGCGAGATTGAGTGCCTGCCTGACACGGCTATTTCCAACATCCGTGACGGGCAGTTATGGTCCGGGGGCAAGGTCGTTGCGCACCCGGATGCTGTCGTGCTGGCGACGGGAGCCGCGCCACTGCCCTGGTATGCCTGTTCAGCACTGGCGACTGATAACAGAGGCTTTCTGCGAGTCAATGCCTGTCTGCAAAGTGTGAATCACCCGCAGGTGTTCATCAGCGGCGACGCCTGTTCGCACAATGGCAGCCAGCGCTCTGGGGTATATGCTGTCCGGCAGGGCCCTACGCTGGCGCATAATGTCATGGCATTTCTGAATGACCGCCCCTTGCGACAATACCAGCCTCAGACCAGAACCCTGGCGCTGCTGGCAACAGCAGATGGTGGGGCGCTATTGAGCTACGGAAAACACAGCATCAGCACTACAGTGATGCGGCCTTTACTTGGCTTCTGGAAGGATCGCCTGGACCAGGGGTTTATCCACCGTCACGAGCGAAAATGAACCTAGTGGGTAGGCAGTACCATTGATCAGCAACTCCAGTCGGTGTTCGCCTGCGTAGTGCTTGCGAGTGGTCATGGGTTTTAGTGATATGCGCTTGCCAACGGTCACACTCTGTTTGCCATCAAGTTCCATACGGGTCAGTTTAAACACTTTGCCGCGACTGCTGCCATTGGCTTTAAGGTAATGCACCACGAAATCGATCAGCAAGGACTGCGAAGCCGGGACCTTGCTGTTGATGGTGACACTAAACGCAAGGCTATCGCCTTCTGTGACGACGTCCGGCGTAATGTTTATATCACTGAGCGATACCTGAGGCTTACTCCCAAACCCGATCAGCCGCAACGCCCGCGGTTCACCGTTTTTGATGGCAACGCGCAGCGCATGACTGATAATCCATTCGCGATCCGGGCTGGCGTTCTTGAGCCAGCGTTCAGCAGTTTCAAACAAGTGATCAGGGTTGTCTTTGCCGATGTCATTGAGGTTATTTGCCACCGATCTGCGCACGTACAGGGACGGGTCATCTTTGAGAAGCTCAAGCACTGACAACACTGGTTCTGGGTTTTTCTGAAATGCAGGCAGCCGTGAAGCCCAGGGCAGGCGTGGACGTGTTCCTTCCGAGACCAGCCGCCTGACATGTTCGCTGCTGTCTTCAGTCCAGCCTCGCAATACTTTCAAAGTCCGTTCAGGGAACTGTTGCAGAAATGGCCGGATACTGAATTCGGCGGTAAAGCGCTGTGTCAGTTCATACTGTGCGCGCATCGAAGCGTCGAAATGATTTAATCCATAACGTGCGACAAAAAATGTATGCGGCATGAAGATGAAGGGTGCCAGAGTGTTGCCTTCACGATCTGCTGTCGCGGATGTTTCTGCTACTGGTGGTCGCGCCGGCGGCAGTGAGGCCAGCAGTATGTCAATAGCGGTCTCGTAGTCTTCCGGCAAGGCATGTTTAAGTCCATCAGCCATATGCCAGCCGCGTGGCATTAATTCCAGCCCGTCATACTCAGGCAGTACGTAATCAAGAAAACGCTGCCGATCAAAGATCGGGGACGCATTGCTGATCATGTCCGCGATACGATGCGGAATCTCCTGCCCATAAAGGTTTTTGAGTGGCTCGGCCATCAGGGTCTCACTACCATACGTTCACTTTCCAGGAAGTTCCAGATAAACCCAATGGCGACACCCATGGTGAAATCGTCTTCAAACAGGGGGCTTTGACGGTTGGCTGCGCCATAGTGGAAGCTGGTCTGTATGCCGCCAAAAACCCTTGCCTTGTCAGACAGATGCCAGGTGCCAGAGAAGTTCAGTCCGGTACCAAAGTAGCCGGACTCAGCCTGGTAGGCGGGTCTGAAAGCGGTGGCGTCAACAGCAGCCACATCGTAGAAATATTGGTGCAGTTCGCGCGTCGCCCAGATAGGCCGCAGAGAAACAGTAGCTTCCAGTTGCGGGCTGAACAATCCGTAGTGGCGATAGCGCAGCATTGGTTCGAACACATAGCCACGATGATCGATACGACCAAAATCGGTGGAAAAGGCGGCACGTGCCTGCAGTGCCAGCTGTAACTCACTGCGACTGGTGTCGCTGTAAGTGTAATTGCCAAGTTTAAAGACCAGTTGCGGGCCCACTTCAAAAATGAAGTCCAGGTCGTCCATGCCCCGACGCAGTTCATTGCCCTCGCTGTCGGCGTCAAACGCCGCAGCGAAAGACATGGACAGTTCGTAGCGGCTGTTCTCTGCGGCTACTGCACGAGCCGACTGGCCATCACCGATGCGCAGCACTTCGCCGCGGTAAACAAGGTAGGGCAGTGCCAGGCCGCGAGTCTGATGTTCTGACGATGACGGGTAGTGGGGCTGCATCAGGGCGCCGGCGCCGACGCCGAGCTCCCATAATGGTTTCTCGAGCTCGGCAACGATTTCCTCGTCAGCATCCTGGGCACTGGCCAACGAGCAAAGTGTCAGGCTTGTATAAAATGCCAGAGCGCCGAGCGACCAGGGCGACCGTATAATTGCGGAATATTTCATGAAGTCAGGGCTGTCCGTGTAGTTCATTTAGAGTGCCGAGCAGGCGCTGGCCAGCTTCGGCAATCCGTTGCAAAGCCATGGTGCGCATACCGTCACGATAGCTGTCACTGGTTTCAATGCTGTCCAGCTGATTGCCAGTGCGTTCGCTGCGCCGTATGGCACTGATGACGGCATCAGGATAAACGGCGGCGTGCAGCAGTTCGCGACTCTCCAGCAACCAGGTGCCCGGCGTGAAGGCAAACTCATGCTCTCTCAGGCTGCGCTGAATGTCACGCAGTTCACTCAGATTGCGCTGCAGGCTGACACCACGTAAGGCGCCGTCCCACATTGCGTGCAGATTTGTAGTGTCGACGGCGATGCCATTGCCACCGCGGTCGCCGTCCGGAAAGACTCCCGGGGAATAGAGGGCGCCTGCGTGTAATGGTTGATGGATGTCGCCGCCCAGATGCAGCAACCAGCAAAGCGCGATGGCGCGCTCTTCCGGGTCGCTGTTGGTCACCAGTACGCGCCTCGCGTAGACCAGTCCCGTCAGCACATTATCTGCCTGGTATTCCCGAGTGATCTGTTGGTCTTGTGGTCCCTGGATATCAGGCAATGGCTCCATATCAATGTAGATATTGCCCTGCATCTCCACATCTTCCCTGACCCAGGCGCCATCTATCCAGTGACGGTCAGGGAAATGGAAACGCTCATCCAGGCCTCGGAAGCCGCGCGCTATATCGGGCCAGACAGCAGCCTGTCCGAACTGCCAGCGCGCCTGGGCGATTGCACCCTGAGCTGCTATTTCTGCCGGCATGGCGGTCACAAAGTCCTGCTGATACCTGGGATGGCCCTGTAGCGTGCTAACCCAGAATCTGCGTTGTGCCTCGTTCATTTGATCGTAGGCGAGGTAGGCCGACAGGCGATGCCCCAGAGCGTCCCAGGCCAGCACGGGAGATGCTGACAGTATCGATAAAGCTGCGATCAGCAACATGCGCAAGATCAGAGGGCGGGTTATGGTCATAGGGTTGGGCCTGTTTCGAATTCAAGACCCTAGTATAGCAGGCAAAAAAAAGCCCACGTGGTACGGGGATACACACGTGGGCGAGATCACCCATCAATGGAAAAGGGGAGAGTCAGTTCCATTTACCGCATCAGCAGGGGAGTGCCGATGCTTGATCTGTTAAATGCATGTGGCGTGCCAGTTTTTTATACGGTGCGCTATAGTATTGATATATCTGAAAATAAAAGTTTATATGGCTGCGGCGGTCAGGCATGATGCTTTTAACTGCACGATGACGAGCGCATTAGCCGTGCATGCCCTGAGTCGTTTTGGTTCTGAATTCGTGTATTTGCACCAAAAACGGGCGATTCTCTGCTGAGTTTTAATGTCGCCCCGCGATCCGCTACTATCTCCGGACACAACGCTATTTCGGTTTCTAAATAAAGGTTCTGGATGATCAGAGTTAACGAGCAGGAGGTCGAGCTGACCGCGGTGCGGGCTCAAGGGGCGGGCGGGCAAAACGTCAACAAGGTGTCGTCGGCCATTCATTTGCGCTTTGACATCCCTGCGTCAAGTCTGCCGGCACATATCAAGTCGGCGCTGCTTGACTTGAAGGACCGGCGAATCAGCCGCGAGGGCGTATTGATCATCAAAGCCCAGCGTTTTCGCACGCAGGAAAAAAACCGAGAGGATGCGTTGGTGCGCCTGCAGTCCCTGATAGACAAGGTAGCCCAGCCGGCAGCGCCCAGGGTTCCCACCCGAATACCCAAAGGCCAGAAGCGCAAACGTCTGGATACTAAACGACGTGTGGCTGCAGTAAAATCCCTTCGCAACAAACCACCCGTTGACTGACAGCACCCGATCGGTGCAGGAGAGCCCATGCTGACACCCTTTCATCTGGCAATACAGGTGCGAGACCTTGACGAGGCACGTGAATTTTATGGCAATCGTCTCGGTCTGCCGCAGGGCCGCAGCTCTGACCAATGGATTGATTACAACCTGTTTGGTCATCAGCTTGTTGTGCACCTGAATCCCCGAATTGGCCGCGATGGTCAGGTAAACCAGATGAACAATCATGTGGACGGGCATGGTGTGCCAGTGCCGCATTTCGGCGTGGTCCTGACCCTGCCTGACTGGGAGGCGCTGGCAGCCAAACTGCGCGCGCTGGACACGCAGTTCATTATTGAACCCTATGTCCGATTCAAAGGGCAGCCGGGTGAGCAGGCTACGCTGTTTTTCATGGATCCATCCGGCAATGCGCTTGAATTCAAGGCATTTGCAGATATCGAAACACAGCTGTTTGCCGTGTAAATGTGCAGGAATTCAGGAATATTTGTGACATCGTTATTGGTGGTATTGATTATGCCCTGAGCATCGGCCTTAATGTGCGGTCGAATATTGACGGAGCAGGGCATTGATCAGACCGGGTGTAACGGCAAAACTGTTTTTGGGACTGTTTGCCACCAGTGTAGTGGTGGCGCTGGCCATGGCTATTGCCATGCAGGCAAGTTTTGCGCGTGGCTTTATCGGCTATCTGAGTCAGCAGGAGCAGCAACGCGTAGAACGATTGATCCCCGTTCTGGCCCAGGCCTATGAAGAAAACGGCGGCTGGGATTTTCTGCGCGGAAGACAGCGCGGCGCCTGGTACAGTTTGATGCGTGCAATGGATCTGGGCCCCAGCGGTGTGGATGAGTCCGATGGCCCGGCTGACGAAACGCTGCTGGGTCTCAATATTCGTATCAGCCTGCTCGACGCTGAGCTTGATTACCTGGCAGGCGCCCGCCTGGATACGGTTGACATAGAAAACCTTCGCGCAGTCACTGTTAATGGAGAATTAGTGGGGCATGTGGCGCTGTTGCCGTTTACACAGGTCAGCTCTGCCGCTGCCAAGGCCTTTGAGGCGCAGCAGCGTCAGGCTACCTGGGTGATCAGTGGGCTTTCGCTGCTGCTGGCTGCCGTAGTTGCCACCGTGCTGGCGCGGCTGTTGATGCAGCCAGTAAGGCTGATCGCCAGTGGCACGCGACGTCTGGCAGTGGGAGATTACGAACACCGCATCCAATTGAATTCCCGCGATGAGCTCGGACGGCTGGCTGACGATTTCAACCTGCTGGCTCTGTCACTGAAAAAGAATGAAAAGCTGCGCAAGAACTTTATGGCGGATGTTTCTCACGAGCTACGCACTCCCCTGTCGATTCTGAAAGGCGAGCTGGAAGCGCTTGAGGATGGTGTTCGCAAGTTGGACGGTCAGAGCATTCGATCGCTGCAGACAGAAGTGCTGGCGCTGAGTCAGCTGGTGGACGATCTCTACGACCTCTCCCTGGCTGACCTGGGCGCACTGAGTTATCGCAAGGAGCCACAGGACCTGCGCGACGTGCTTTCTGATGCCCTGCTGCAGTATCGGCCCCGTCTTGCAGCGCAGAAGATTGATGTCCAATACGACATGGCAGAAGAGCCGCTGATGATTCTGGCTGATGGTGGCCGCTTGAGACAGCTGTTCAATAACCTGTTGGAGAATGTGCTCAAATACACGGATGCGGGCGGGGTACTCAGGCTAGAGGCAAATCAACAGGACGACGAGCTTGTTATTGTCATCCAGGACTCCCCCCCAGGTGTACCGGCGCCACTTTTAAATTCACTGTTTGACCGCCTGTTCCGCGTGGAGACGTCGCGCAACCGTGCCCGCGGCGGGGCAGGTCTGGGGCTGGCGATCTGCAAAAAAATCGTCGAGGGACATGACGGGACAATACAGGCAAGTCACTCCGAGCTGGGTGGTTTGTGTCTGACCATTCGCTTCCCGGTCAATCGAAGCTGAACCACAACTGTCTATGACTGAGCCAGGTTATGACTGAGCAAACTAACGCATCTGATAATGCCTCTTCTATGGCGTCGACCGCAGAGTCTCCATTGATACTGATCGTTGAAGACGAGCCCAGGCTCAGCAGTCTGATGAAGGACTATCTGGAAGCCTCGGGCTACATGACCCGCATCGTCGATCATGGCAATGAGGTGTTGACGGTCGTACGACAACAGCCACCTGCGCTGATCGTACTCGATTTGATGCTGCCCGGACGTGATGGCCTGGATGTCTGTCGGGAGTTGCGAACTTTCAGCGATGTTCCGGTCATCATGGTGACGGCGCGCGTTGAGGAAATCGACAGGCTGCTGGGGCTGGAACTGGGTGCAGATGACTATTTGTGCAAACCCTTCAGTCCGCGTGAACTGGTGTCACGCGTCAAGGCCATCCTGCGTCGAGTAGGTCGCCAGGAACCGGCGAACAGTAGCCAGGAAGGCCTGATTATCGATGAGGAGGCCTATACGGTGTCGCTGAACGGCAAGTCGCTGGCAGTGACGCCCGTTGAGATGAGGCTGCTCAAAACCATGGTCGCTGCGCCCGGTCGGGTGTTTTCCCGCGACCAGTTACTTGATCATGCCTATGTGGATCATCGCGTAGTGACCGACCGTGCCGTTGACAGTCATATCCGCAATCTGCGCCGGAAGCTGGAGCAGGCCTACCCCGACAAGGATCTGATTCATTCGGTATATGGCGTCGGCTACAAATACGAACCCTGAAATAAAATCAGGCCCACGGAAAGCATTCCCGTGGGCCTGATTTTGTAACTTTGCCTTGTATCAGGCTTAGTCTCAGAATACTTCGAACAGGCCTGCCGCGCCCATGCCGCCACCAATACACATGGTGCAGACAACATACTTGGCGCCGCGGCGCTTGCCTTCGATCAGTGCGTGACCAACCATACGGGCACCGCTCATGCCGTAAGGGTGACCAATTGAAATCGCACCACCGTTAACGTTGAGCAGTTCGTTGGGTATGCCCAGTTTGTCACGGCAGTACAGCACCTGCACGGCAAACGCTTCGTTCAGCTCCCAAAGGCCGATATCGTCCATTTTCAGGTTGAAACGCTGCAGCAGTTTCGGAATCGCGAACACCGGACCGATGCCCATCTCATCCGGATCACAGCCAGCCACGGCCATGCCACGATAGGCGCCCAGAGGCGTCAGGCCGCGCTTCTCGGCTTCTCTGGCTTCCATGACAACGCTGGCAGACGAGCCATCTGACAACTGGCTGGCATTACCTGCGGTGATGAAGCCGCCTTCGATAACAGGTTTGAGCCCAGCAAGGCCCTCTATATTTGTTTCCGGCCGGTTGCCTTCGTCTTTCTCCAGCTTTACGTTTTTGTAGCTGATTTCACCGGTTTCCTTGTTCATTACACCCATGACTGATTCCATGGGAACAATTTCATCGTCAAACTTGCCGGCTGCCTGGGCAGCTGCTGTGCGCTGCTGGCTCTGCAGGCTGTACTCATCCTGTGCCTCACGGCTGATGCCATAGCGCTTGGCCACGACTTCGGCAGTTTGCAGCATTGGCATGTAGGCGTGCTGGGAAATCGCCAGTACGTTCTCATCAACGGTGCGGAATTTGTTGCGATGGTCGTTCTGCACCAGGCTGATGGACTCCATGCCTGCGCCCACAACGATGTCCATGTTGTCGCTGATAACCTGCTTGGCGGCGGTACAGATGGCCATCATGCCTGAGGCACACTGGCGGTCCATGCTCATACCGGCAACGGTGTTGGGAAGGCCGGCGGCAACCGAGGCCAGTCGGCCGATGTTATAGCCAGTCGTGCCCTGCTGAACAGCACAACCCATTACCACGTCATCGACTTCATCCGGCGCAATGCCGGCGCGCTGCACGGCGTGCTTGATCGCGTGGCCACCCAGCGTGGGGCCTTCAGTGTTGTTGAATGCTCCCCGATAGGCCTTGCCAATTGGGGTTCTGGCGGTTGCTACGATTACGGCTTCTCTCATGACTGGTCCTTCTCTCGTCCATTTTTTTGGATGGGTACTCATACTGAGCGTTTGTTCGGGAAAACAAGTGTAACGGAAACCTTGAGTGAATTCATTATTCCGTGAATGACAAATACCCGGTCCGCAGGAGGTGGACTTCAACAGGTCGTGCTGCCTGTCGTTCAGCGGTTCTTGGGGAGCGCCGAACGGTATTGTCCAGTGATTGTGCGGTGACTGGGGCTGTGATAGCGTCTAAAGCGTTGATCTTATGTATTGCCGGTGCCGAGGCTGCCGTCCGGATTGCGTTTGTCCTTATTGTTTAATGAGTGTCAGGTGTTCACCGGAGGTGCACATGAGTTCCTTTCATCGTCGTGTCTGTTTCACGTCTCTTTTCTCAGCTTCTTTGCTGGTTGGTGGATTGTCTTTAGCTGCCACACCTGCACTGTATGCCCAATCTGCCACTCCCGAGACTGCCGGGCAGGTTGGCCATCGGGTAGGCGATTTTGCCCTGCTCGATCACGATGGTTATTTCCATCACATGAGCTGGTATGACAACCGGACTGCCATTGTTTTCCTCGTTCAAACCAATGAAGCGGCACAACTGGACGCGCTGCAGTCTGAATATGCGGCCCTGGCTGCACAGCGGGAGAACTTCCAGTTTTTCATGATCAACCCGCTGGGACAAAACCGACAGTCTGTTTCACAGGCTGTTGCTGGTTCTGATATCCCGGTGTTGATCGACGATGCCCAGATCGTATCGGAATCCATGGGGCTGAATATCGTCGGTGAGGCCCTGGTCTACGACCCGCGCAGCTTCCGTATCGTGTTCCGCGGACCGGTCAGTGCGCTGGGTGAGGCGCTGGATGATCTGGCTGCGCAGCGTCCGGTCAGCCGCGCTCAGGTAGCCATGTCAGGAGAGGCCATTGAATACGCAGCGCGCGCCCAAAACATGGCGGAGCCCGTATCATATACACGTGATGTGGCGCCGATTCTCGCCGAGAATTGCGCTGCCTGCCACCGCGAGAGTGGCATCGCACCGTTTGCGCTGAACAATCACAGCATGGCACAGGGCTGGTCACCGATGATCAGGGAAGTGCTGATGACCAAGCGCATGCCACCAGGCCAGATCGATCCGCACGTTGGTGACTTCGTCAACAGCTACACGCTCAGCCCGGAAGACCAGCAGACGCTGGTGCACTGGATAGAGCAGGGTTCCCCCTTTGATGGCCCCAGCGACCCACTCGCTGAGTTGACCTGGCCAGAGACCGAATGGGCCTTCGGTGAACCTGACCTGATTGTGAACGTGCCGCCTCAGACCATACCCGCCACAGGTGTGCTGGATTACATCAACGTTGTTGTCCCATTTGACGGACTGACGGAAGATCGCTGGGTACGCGCAAGCCAGTACATTGCCGGCGACCGCACCGTGCTGCACCACACACTGAACAGTATTCTGCCACCTGAGGCCGGTGATCGAGCACGTTTCCTGGGAGGCGGCAGCCCGGATGATCCCAGCATTACCGCTTACATCCCTGGCGCCGCACCCTATCACGAACCAGAAAATACCGGAGGTCTGCTACGCGCTGGCTCCCGTCTGGCACTGCAACTGCACTACACAACCAATGGCCGCGAGACTGTCGACGAGAGCCGGATAGGTATCTGGTTCTATCCGGAAGGGTATGTGCCGGAGAAGCGCATGTCGGGCCAGTGCGCCTGTATCTTCCCCAATGACTGGACGTCGATTCCGCCCTTCGATCCTGACTTCGAGCAGACCAAATCGGTAACGGTGCCACGTGATGCCTATCTGCATGCATTCCTGCCGCACATGCATTTCCGCGGCAAGCGCATGCGCTTTGAGGCGCATTATCCGGATGGCACCAGCGAAGAGCTGATCAATATCGCCAACTACAACTACAACTGGCAGTTGCGATATCAATTGCGTGAACCAAAGCTGGTGCCGGCGGGCACGGTTATCACGGCGATCGGTGCATTCGATAACTCGGAGCAGAACAAGGCAAACCCGGATCCGTCACGTCTGGTGCCGTGGGGGCAGCAGAGCTGGGATGAGATGTTCTTCGGCTCGGTCAGCTGGCAGTTCGTCGAGCCCGCTTCAGCCTCTGGGGCAGACTGATCCCCGGCTCAAGCGCGTCCGGCGCCGGAACCTGGGTGGCAGTCCTTATATCTGAATTTCTCTCTTTTGCTACACTGGTTTAGCTAACCAATGTGGCGAAGCGTCAGTATCGCTGCGGCAGTCCTGAGTACC
>PALV01000023.1 GCA_002706685.1 Gammaproteobacteria bacterium
CGTATCTCCTACTGTTGGTTGTGATCGTCGTGGTGATCAACCAACAGGATACGCCACCTGTTTACCTCAATGCCATACACCAGAAATCAGCATAACTCCCGGATAGGTGCCAGGAGGCACGTCTGCAATCGAGAATCGACCACTGGCATCAGTAAAATCACGGAACCGCTCGTCCGCTACAGTGACGATTGCGCCTTCAAGTGAGCGACCGCTGGCGGCCTCAGCGATACGACCAGAAACGGCGCCATCTCCACTCTGGGCAAAGACCAGAGTGGCACTGTTCATGGCCATGAAAATGCCAAAACAGAGCTTGGCGGAACGACGCTTGAAATGACCGGTGGACATAAAAACTCTCCAGGGGCTGCTTGTGATTGTTGATTTAAAAACAGGCAGCCTACGCCCAGACTATGACCAGTCGGTGACGATTAGATGAGGGTTTTATGACTTTTGTGTCACATAAAGATGACAGGCAGGGAATGATGACGAGTCGCGTCAGACCAGTTCTGAGATCAACCTGTTACGACCGGCCCGTTTGGCAGCATACAAATGCCTGTCAGCCTCAGTGACAAGCTCATCAGCATTTACGCAGCCAGTGTGACCGCGTGCAAGCCCGGCACTGATCGTAACGCGACCGTGGGCGGACTCCGGGAATGGAATAGCAAGTTGCGCAACGCCCGCCAGTACGCGCTTGGCCGCCTGCGCTGGCGGCTCGCTGCCCAGGGGATTGAATATGACCGCCAGCTCTTCGCCGCCATAGCGATAAACGCGATCATCGCGCCGAATACTACCCGCAATGCTGGCAGCAATCTGCTTAAGCACTTCATCACCGCGAGCGTGCCCATAGGTGTCGTTGAACAGTTTGAATTCATCGACGTCGACCATCATCAGATAAAACTCCCCGACACCGCGACTTGATTGTTCAAACACTGATTTAAGGTCGCGATCGAAGGCCCTACGATTGTGAATTCCCAGCAGACCATCCAGCAGACTCAGCTCACGCAGACTTTTATTGGCCGATTCCAGCGCTTCTGTGCGTTCCGCGACCACTTTTTCAAGCGTTGACTGAGCATCGCGTATATTGATGGTCATGCCATGGAATGTCCGCGCCAGTAGCCCCACCTCATTGCGAAGTCCTCTTGGCAGGCTGATTCGCCCTTCGGCAACGGCATCATAGTCACCATCTGCCACACTTTCGGCCGCTCGGCTTAGCTGGGCCAGCGGTATCGCCGCGTCGCGCTGAATGATGTATACGATGATGCCGATCAACAAAGCCATCAGAATCAGGCCTGACACAAGTACAGCTGTCGCCGCCTGATTGGCGGCCTGCCGCAACAGCGCATCGGGGTACACAGAGATAAACCACCATTGCGGTCCAGTCAGCTCACTCACAGCCAACCAGGCATCCATTTCCGGATAATGCAGCAGCGTGCGCTCCCCCGGGCGCCCACCCGTGGCGTCGTTTATCCGGTGATACAGCCCTGTAAGTTCAGTATCGTCAATGGTCTCCAGCGACATCTGACCCACCCAGCGACGGTCTGAGGCTGGTTCAGCGGGATGGGCAATCAGGTAACCGTCTGGCCTGAATATCAGGTTGTACGCACCTTCTGGTGTATCGCTGACCAGTCGCTCCATCAGGTCCGTCAATGAAATATCGTGGCTGGGGTTGATCAGATGACGACCGTCAAGGTCCAGCGGCACCTGATAGGTCAGCGCCCATTCCTGTGCAGTCGCATCAAAGTAGAGCCCGCTCCAGCCGGGCAGACGTTCCGGGTTCTCCGACTGCTGCATGGCTCTGATGACACCCAGTTCGTTCATAGGCAGATCAGGCTCGGCTTCCAGCCCCCAAGGTGTGCCAGGCGCGTACAGTGCAATGGCATTCTCCGGATAGGTCACATGGACGTTTTCAAAGCGGTTGACCATCGCCGGGCCCAATTGCGCCAGTAACCTCAGTGAAAGGACCAGACGGCGCCGCAGCTCGGGGTCATCTACCGGCTGATTATTGCCAATAAAGCTGGTGACCCCACTGTAATAAAGACCATCATCTGCATAGAGCCCATCATAGAACTCCCGGCGCAATCGCACTGCACCATCGTGACCACGCTGGTAATAGGACCAGAAGGTCTCTTCATCGACCACCACATCCGAGGTGTAAAGTCGCAGAAATTCCTGGCTGAAACGTGCCAGATTCTCCTGGGCCAGCTCAAAGATCAGGCTGTCATTGTGAGCACGCTCAACGATCCAGTCGCCATGATTATCAAGCATCCGGCTCTGGGTTTCGTTGTAGATAAACGTGTAGGCAAGCGCAGTCAGTCCGCCGACAACCAGGGCTGCTGCCAGCATGATGCGCACCAGTACACTGCGCATCAGTGACCGGGTGGAGCGCCACTTTTGGAGATAGTTGTTATTCACGGGGAGATTATAACGACTGAGGGCGACAAGGACACCTTTGCAGGTGCCACATCGGGTGATACATACTACTCCTCATCCTTGCTTCGAAGCTGTCTGCGACGGCTGACTCTCCGAACCAGTTCTGAAAGGCTGTGCAGGCTTTCTGTCTCTCGCGCCAGGTGAATACCAAACAGATATCCCGCATAAGCAACCAGCACCCAGACGACAATCTGCTCCCCACCCCGCCCGTCGGGCCAGTAACCGAACCACATGAACGCCTGAACGATATTGCCAATCTGGGACACAATGAAATTGACAATCAGCGCCACAATCCCATTGGCAAAAAGGCCAGGGAGATCAAAGTTGGCAATAAAACCGATCAACTCGCCAGTCTCCAGCACCAGCAATGTCCAGAGTACCGCCAGTCCGTAGAAACCGCCGCCAAAAAACAGCCATTGCTTGTACAGGTAATTGCCACTGCGGCTCTTGTTGGTCTTGTGATGCTTCTTGAGCTCCGCAAGGCGATCACGAATCGCCTTATGCCCGGCATCACGTGGCAGCTGGCCGGCACCATATAACCAGTTGAACATCAACCAGCTCAGAGCTGCCATTGGCATCCCCAGCTTGATTGCGGCCATAAACCAGACAAGAATAGACATAGTTGTGTAGTGCTAGATGCGTTGGAGTATACTTAACGCGACATCAGCCTTGTCGCGAGGCACAAAAATATGATCGTGATAATAGCCCGCCAGTATGTTTGCAGCAATCCCATGATCCGCCAGCAGGCGCGATACAGCCGCCGTCAGGCCAACGGCTTCAAGACTAGAGTGCACTGACAGCGTAATCTGGCGAAAAACACCATTGAACCCCAATTTCTCACGTTCGGCTACAGGCAGGGGCAACACCAGAGTCAGCCCCTCTGATTCACGAACCGTAGCCACCGGTTCAAGGCGAACATACTCGTTCAATGACCCTTGCACGCTGCAAAATACGAAGTCGCGATCTGTGAGACATGGCTTCATTGACTGCAGCAATTCAGAAAGTTCAGATAGCCCTTGCAAACCATTAGGGTCTTTCGGAGCTGTCATAAGTAATTCCGCCGGTACGTTTGGCGATGATGTTGTACAACCAGGCCCCTACCACTGTCATGATGTAAGACATTACAAAATACATCAACGGCATCACCAACATCATTATCGTCGTTGGTAGTGCCATGTTTGCACCCTGCCCGTCCATACCAACCGGAACGAGCGTAAACATCAGCATGAAAGGCACCATGGTGACCAATGAAACAAGGGCAACTACCGTGGCGACTGTCAGTGCCGTTTTGTGGGGTGCGATGTAAGTAATCGATTTCATGGTTAAACTTCCCTGATTGAAATGAACTGACCTTAAATCTCAGTTTCCGTTTTTTCGAGCGATGACAAACAAGGACGCCTTGGCTGGCTGCCACTCATGGTCAATGGCAAACCCGTTTTGGGTCAGCTTGCCGATCAGCTCATCCTTGTTAAAGTGGGCGATCTGCGGCGCCAGGCCAATTAACTGCATTACCGGGATTAACATCCGCCAATGCAGAGCCACGTCACGCATTAATGCGCTGCTCGACACAAAAATACCGCCCGGTTTCAATAACTGGTGTACCCGCTTGATGGTTTCATCCACATTTGGCAGTAGGTGCAGGATATTCAGACCGAGCACGGCATCAAAACTTTCTGGGTTCAGAGACAGGCTTTCTAGTGTGCCCTGCTGATAGCTGATGTTAGTAATGCCCTGCGCCTGGGTCTTCTGCTCGGCAATGGCGAGCATTTCATCGGATATATCGGTTGCCAGAATCTGTTTGACATAAGGTGCATGAACAATGGCTGTGCTGCCGGTGCCGCAGCCAAACTCAAATACCGACCAGTCCGGCCTGAAATAGGACTGAGTGATTTCCAGCTTCTGCTGGTAGATTTTTTCGTCACGCACCGGACTTTTGGCATAACGCGGCGCCAACTTGTTCCAGAACTTTCTTGGGTCTTTCATAAGACGTCCCTATTCAGCATTCCATGGGTATTTCAGTCTCAGATTCTGCCACTGCTTAGCCCGCGGGTCTATTGTGATTTATCTTGAGCACCCGGATTCCGTGACAGCAGAAAGGCCAGTATCGTAGCGACGGCAATGACCGGTATCGATCCCATGGGTGGCTGTGATTGTGGGTGAGCCATCAGTGGCCACATGCTTCCCTCTAGTGATCACAATCTGAATCCTGGTTTTGAGCTCTGGACCCTCAACGTTCAAAATCAAAGTTCCGACCTGCGGCGCGACACCACGGTTCACACCGAGTGTCCAGGGACGGAAAAGCTGTCACCGTTACCATCGGTCCGCTGGCGAGAAATTCCCTGCTAAGGCCAGCTTCGACAATGCCACGCGCCGCGCCGCCCTCTATGGCCCAGGCGGTCACGGATCCATCAGCGTTAGCCACCTCTACAAACAGGACAGAGTGCGGGTCACGGAGTTCAAAGCCGACTACCTTGCCCTGTAGAGTCAGCAGCGTGCTTTGGTCAAAATTGTCCAGGCCATGATGAGCTGTGGCTGACAGGGATATCAGGCCCACGACTGAAAGCGCTATGCAGCGCCAGGGTATAGGAGAAAATAGCGAAGACATCAAAGCCACCTCCGAACTCGCGCACAGTAATTGGTATAGTCATTCCCGAACAGCCCGGCCAGCGCACGCTCCTCAGGCAGTATCTGGAAACGATCCATATACCAGACAAACACAGGCAGCAATAGCAGCACCGCCAGGTTAGCCAGCATCAGCGCCCAGGCTGCAAGCAATAGCAGGAAACCCAGATACATTGGATTACGTGTGATCCGATAGATGCCGGACACCACCAGGGCACTGGAGTTTTCAGGATTCAGGGGGTTTACGGTTGTACTGGCTTGCCTGAATGACGCAACACCTGCCAGTGCTATCAAAACAGCTAACGCACTGACAACGGCCACCAGCAGCTGACGCAATGGCACTGCATAATCAAATCCCGGGGTAAGTCGCGCAAGCAGCCACATCAGGCCTGCGAATAAAACGACAAGTGCCAGAGGTGGTATTTTCAGTTCCAGTGATTGCATTCTTATTTGCCTCAGGCAGGCGCTGTTACTTAACGGTCAAGATACTACGGTTCGTCATTCAGTAATAGGGAGATGAACACACCTTAGAAATATAATGCAAAGTTTACTTGTCATTTTTGTCATAATATGACAATCTAACTTTGCATTTTGACAACTTTCCTTTTCAATCATCTATTAATAGACAACTCAGGAGCTTGCCATGACCACCTTGAATACCAGGAAACTAGCACGCTGTGCGCTATGGATATCGCCCGTGATTATCGTACCTGTGGCTTTTTTTGCAGCTACCCCATGGCTGGCCGAACAACCTGACGCCCTTACACTGTCCGTAGCTGCGGCAGCGGCGCTGTTCGTCATGGCCTACAGCCTGTTTCTGTCTGCCCGGGTCAATCGCCGGCTGGATGAAGTGCAGGTAGCTGGCCAACGCTTTTCCAGCACCTGGGGCATGACCGTCGGCAGTGTGGCCGCTGTCATTGTGATGATGATACCGCCATTGATGAACGCCCTTGCCGATGCGGCGTTGCGGCTGGGAACCGAGTCACCAGAGGAAGCCGTCAAGCTGGGCATCACTATTGGATTTATGCTGGTAGTAGTTCTGCAACTGATTGGCACCGGCGCCATTTCGTTCTGGTGGACTCAGCGACTGGGCAAGTCATCGGAGTGATGGACGGGTACTGACATGAAGAATTTTATTCGCGTACTGCGTGCTGAAAAAGGCTGGAGCCAGGCCGAATTGGCTGAGCGTGTGCAGGTTTCCCGCAATTCCATCAACGCCATAGAAAACGGACGGTTTGACCCATCCTTGCCGCTGGCGTTCAAGATTGCAGATGCGTTCAAACTGTCTGTCGAAGAGGTGTTTGACAAAACGGATGTCTGATTGAACCAAATGGCTACCGTAGCGCCTGCATCTGGTCACGCACGCGTGCTCTCTGTGCCTCCAGACCGGGTGTATTCTCGGTGAAATCAAGCCAGGCTTCGTAATAGGTAACTGCCGCGGGCGCCTCGTTAACTTGCTGATGCAGTTGCCCCAGAGCCAGCAGAGCGCGCGCATTGATATCCGGGCGCAGATCGGGCACCGTCAGCATTTTTGAAAATGCGGTGATCGACTCCTGCCACATCTCCAGCCTGATCAGGGTATTGGTGTAGAAATTCAGCAGCGTCATCTGCTCGAAAGGTGTCAGGTTTTCAAAACTGGCGTAAAGGGCATTCAGTTCCATCAACGCCGCTTCCCATTGATCGGCCTGCTGCATCCGCTGCGCTTCTTCAATGACATAGTAAACGCGATCGCTCATGGCGGGCGCATCCGCATCGTCGCTGATTGTAGAGAGTGTGCGCGTAGATCGTTGCGGTTCGGTTGTACTATCGCCATTTCGATCGGCGGCCCCAGGTTCTGTTGCCTCTGTCGGCGAACGCTCATCTGATTCAGACTGAGTATTTGCCGCATCGTTATGCGCCGCAGTTTCCGCAACCTGACCTGGACTATTCGTCAGGCCGTCATCGACCTGCTGCGCCTCCGCCACAGGATCAGCCATTGAATCAGCATTCTGTTCCCGCTGATTAGTCCTGCTGTTGATAAACAACCCCGCCACTACGACAACAATCACCAAAGGCAGTATCAGTTTGCGCATTGTCATGGCTGTTGTTCCTTATCTCACTCAGAATAAAGCCCCGGCACCACTACAGGTGCCAGGGCTCTTTATTCATTCATGCAATCGAAAAGTATTAGTAAGTGCTGGTCGGCGGCAACTGCGAACCTGACAGATCGTCGGGTACACTTTGTTCGCGAACCACACGGTGTGTCAGGGTACCGATACCTTCAATCGTTGCGCTGATGGTTTCACCATCGATCAGATAACCCGACCCTGTCGCACGTTCAACACGGCCGGCACCTGTGCCACCTGATGTACCACTTTGCAGCACATCACCCGGGAACAAGGTGATCAGCGATGAGGCGTATTCAATCAGCTCAGGGATGTTGTGGATCATGTCGCCTGCTTTGGCTTCCTGCACGGTAACACCATCAACAACCGTGATCTGGTGCAGGCGGTCCATAGGGTCACCATAAAACTCTTTGGGCACAATCCAGGGGCCGTGCGGTGCAAAGGTATCGTGACCTTTGCCCACAAACCAGTCCAGACCGGAGCTGAAGCCACCTGGTGGACGGCCACCACGGTCTGAAATATCCATTGCCACCATGTAACCAAAGACATGGTCGTAGGCACGCGAAGCAGAGATGTATTTGCCAGAACGACCAAACACGATGGCCATTTCGACTTCGTATTCGATCTCATCACGACCGTAGGGCATGATCACATTTTCACCGTCACCGATGATGGCACCACGCGTTGGCTTCAGGAACAGATAGGGCACGCCACGGTTTTCGCGACGCTGGCGGGTGCGCTCGGCCAGTTCCGCCTCGGTGCATCCTTCACAGGCATGAGTGTAGAAGTTGACCGCCGCGTTCATGATCTTGCTGGGATACTGGATTGGCGCGCGGATATCCACGTCTTCAACAGCATGGATGTAATCAGGCATGTTGCTGCCATTCAGCATGCCGGACTCTACCAGCGCATTGACTATTTCATAGACCCGGAACTTCAGACCGTATTCGTAGCCTTCAATCAGACCAAGAACATCATCAGGCATGTCAATCGAGGGGTACTCTGGCATCAATTCCAGAGCCTTGTTGGCTTCGACCAGATCCACGATCAGGCTGTCATCGCGCATGACCAGACCGGAGAACTGCTCATTGCCTACCGCGAAGGTGCCGACCTTGAAGGGTTCTGCGGGCTGGATATTGGGTTGGGCCAGCACGCTGGCAGGCATGGCAAGCAGCGACACGAGGGCCGCAACTGCCAGGGTATAGAGCGATCTTTTTCTCATTGTTCGACTCCCGGGACTTGCATTATTGTTGTAATTACAGTGAGACACGTTAACGCCAAATGCGGATTCTGTCCAACATCCTGACGTGCGATGCGCCTTATTCGTCTACCGGTTCAGCACTGATCACGCGGAATCGCATCGGATTACTTTCAGGAACCAGAACCAAGGCCACATCGAAGAAAACCGTATCAGTCGGGAACACAAAGTACCCCAAGCGTGGAATCTGCAGGATCAGGTTTTGCACATCATAGACAGCCGCCGGCTCGCGGCTGTATTCATCCATGATCGAGACCAGTTCCAGAATCAGCTCGTCCTTGTCAATTACCCGGAAACTGACCTGATAGGTCTGGCCGTCTACATCAACCGAAGCGATGAACAACTGACCGTAGCGGAAGTCGACCTCGTCTTTGCGGCTCAATGCCTGGGTATTTCCAGATCGTATTGAACTCCTGACCAGCCAGGTGCCCATGCCTTGGTACTGGGTAGTACCGAATGAACCAAGAGAGAACATACCGACCATTCCGAATGGGCTGACGCTATTGTTTTGCTGCCAGATGCCGACAGTGACAGCCTTTGCTCCCGGCTCGGGCAGCTCGGACACCATACCGCGCGAGTAGCGAGTCGTTCCACCGACATGCATAGTGTCCAATGTCTCACCCACCAGGTCCAGCAGGCTTCCTGTAACGCCGTGCAAAGCCTGATTACCAACAAACAGGGAGTAGTGAGGATAATCGACCCTGGAGGCATGGATATGATTCATGAACAGCGTTCTGACTTCCTCCAGACTGGCAACTGAGTAACCTTCAAAACGTCCGCCCTCGCGCGTCTCGGCCACCACCTCGGACAAAGACATACCCTTACTTTCTGACAGAGGGAGCCAGTATTTGTGTGTATTCGGATCCTTGATAACGGCACGTGGCGTCGGATCGTCCGACATCATACGCAGCAGCGACTCTCTTGTCGGAATTGGCGGATAGACCGCTGGCGAGTTCTCACCCCCTTCGTGCGTTACTGCAACATGAATATCGTCGGCATAAACGTATGCCCTGCGGCCCAGACTGTCGCTGACAATAGCGTGCGGACCCTGTATCTGCAGGGCGCCAGAGAACAGCGTATCTGCCTCGTAGTACATTTGCCGAAACAGCACGTCAACGCTGTCGCCTGCGGAGAGCGGGAAAGCCCCGTTGTATGAGCACTTGAATTGACAGGTAACCTGATTAAATGAGGCAACATGATTGCCGAGGTGGCGACTGGAGCCCAGGGTAAAAATGGAACTGATCTCTGAGCTGCCATGATTGCTCAGCGTACCTGTCACTTCAATATGGCTGCCGGCGCTAACCGTTGACGGGTAGGCCAGGTTGAGTGTGGCATTGATATCGGCAGAACCGGCTTTCGCGCTCTGAGTGTTCTGGGCATTGAGTTGCGACATTGAGCCCTGCCCTTCCTCAGCCACTATCGCGACAAAGTCCCGCTGCAGATACACATCATTCAGGCGACGACCTTCAGCGTCGGTAAATCCCATATTGATGTTAGAAGCGCGGATAAGAAGATTGTCAGGCGCGCTGGCACTGACCTTGAGTGTGCGCCAGTAAAATTGTGCCGAGCTGCCTGGAAGCAGCGGTAAGCCGCGCGCCGGATCTACAGGACAGATGCTCTGTTGACATGAAGAGACGTCGGTGATTTCGTAGTGGGACTCAGCAAGCGGGGTAGCGCTGTAACCAAAACCCCCGAATCTCTCGATCGTTCTGCCAGAATCGGCAGGATTGATGATCTCCACCACCAGAGTAATCTGGCCGCCAGGTGCAATAAAACTTCTGTCGGTAAGCAGATCAGCGGTGACACTGCCCTGGGCATACGAAAATGCCGGTAGACACACAAGCGCGAACAAAACACTAAAGCGGTTCCATCTGACAATCGACATGGGACTCCCTCCCTGATACCTCTGCTTTTTGGGGACACTATCATGCCCATACTGGTCGGAAAAGCATTTCTCATTCCGGCCAACGCCAGATTCGAGCGGCCTGACTCATGCTCTGCTCTCTCGGTGCTGCTCAGCCTCCTCAAACCGAAGAGCAGATATCCCGCTCCATCACCAGCACCTGAATGCCCTTGTTATTGATCTGCTCAACTGGCCGCCACCCCAGACGCCTGTACAGACCGCCATCAAGTTGTTCGGTTTGCAGGTGCAATGTTCGTACTCCCAGACGGGCGGCCAACTCTAATGCATGTTCAATCAATTTTTTACCTACGCCCCTGCCACGATAATCAGGCCTGATATACATGCCGCCCAGCCAGTGCTCCTTGTCTGGATACATCGCCATTTCGCGGTATTTCAACTCCACTACGCCGAGCAGGTCGCCCTGATCCATGGCCAGCAGAACCAATGGCAGTTCCTCAGTGTTCAGACTATTCTCAAGATTGGCCGCGATGCTGGCAGGACTCAGGTTCGGGTTGAACGCGCCCCACTCCTGATAATACCAGTCAGCGACAGTGGGGATGGCCTGAGGGAGATTGGCAAGAAATATGAATTGCATAAACCGGGACAGCTCACAATTCAAAACGGACAACGTGCTGAAAATTCGACATTTCCACGGCAACGCCGTCAACCACCCTGGGTTCGTATCTAAACTTTTCGATCGCTCTAATGGCGGCGGAGTTAAACATGCCCCATGGATCGGCATCCGTGATTTCGATAGAGAATGGATCAACAGTCCCATCAGCCATAATTGTAAACTTTACCTGAACCCATCCCTCAATACCTCGAGCTGCCGCCCGTGCAGGGTAACGCGGCTCAACTTCATGAATCAGCTTGGGCATTCCTTCCAGGTCCAGTTCCAGCGAAAGCAGATCAGACTGTGCGAACACATGTGGCACAAAACCAACAACGAAAATGACAGACAAACACAGTTTTAATACCTGCATTTTCTCAAAGCGAAATGAAATAACCATTATTCGGTCTCCAGTCTTCGCAATTGCATCTCCCTATCCTGTCGAGCCATGGGTGACTCAGTCTGATCAATGACATCTTTTAGAATTAGCTTGTGCGCAGTATTAAGCGCAGCATCAGCGCTTTCGGAATGATCGGGGATAACACCAGTGCCTTCCCAGTTTTCACCAGTGACGGCGCTGAACGCCCGACCATTCGAAATAAACATATGATAATGATCACCAATGCGAGCGATGGCGCCAGGATGAGCACCACCACGCGTCGTTTCACCAACAATTGTCGCGCGATTGTTTACCTGCATGGCATAGCTAAAAGCCTCCGCGGCCGAAAAGGTTGCTTCGCTTGTCAGGATGTAAACAGGACGCGTCGTACCATACCAGGCGCCATCAAGGTCAGTGCTGGTCCAGAACTCTTCAGTTGTGTCAGTTCTGCGCCAATAAATTGAATCCACATGGACAGATTCCGGACCGAGAAAATAGCTCGCCAGCAAAGCAACGGTTTCAGGCATGCCGCCACCGTTCTGTCGCAAATCAATAATCAACCCGCCTGTATGCTGAAACAGATCCATGGCATTGCCGATGGCACGTTTCGCTGGTTCAGCATCTACGAATGCAGCCAACTCGAGATAACCTATATTGCCGTCCAGCCAGCTCACTTCGCGGATGGCATAATTGTCATACTGAAGAAATCGGAGATTCTGCTCCTGCATTTCTTGCGTAGGATTCATCATCTCTTCTTCGGTAGGCAGATCCCCTTCCATGTAAAAGATAAACAGGTGCTGATCATTGCTGACCTCCACCATATCTTCGGTCAACCGCTCAGTGAACTGCTCAGAATTCGTCACATCGTCATAGTGCCCGCTTTCAAGTCGGGTCATTAGTGCCTGGGCCATGGCCTGTCCGACGTCGGGCAGGACATATTCTTGGACCAGCCTTTCACTTACCTCAGTAACGACCTGCCGTTTGGATTCAGGCGTCAAATCCTCTGCAGAAAAAACCTGAGATGAAAAGGCAAGTATCAGCAAGAACGTAAAAATGGCTTTTGAGAACGTGCTCATCATTGCTTCTCCACCGGCTCTGAACCTGTTGTCCCATTCGCCTTCCCTCGCCGCAATTCAAACCCACGCACAATCACATAGGCAATCAGGGCCACCACAAACACCACCAGATACATCCAGGCGATGCCCTGCAGACAGGCGATCAGTGTGCGATAGATCTCCAGCACCCAGCGCTCCAATGTCAGTTGCAGGATGCCCATGTCGCTGATCTGTGGGCTAATGTACCGCTCCAGTTCGTAGATACGAACGCCAGAGGAGATGCCGACCACGTAGGTGGCAAACATCACGTAGCGCTGCCATGCGGTGCTGATTTCATCCTGGATGATGCGTGTGAAGATGGCGCCGATTGGCTTGCGAAATACGCGGGCAGCCGTGTAGGAAACGGCCAGGGACAGGCTTAGCGTAAGGGCCAATAGTGTGAAAAACATATTCGCTCCGTGAATCTGTGTTTTGAGGCAACCATACTACGATTTCTCGGGACTGGGTAGCTTATTGAATGTGCTGTTATCGATACGACCTTTTGCTCTGAGTAATTGAGTTTTTGATCAATAGTCAGCATTACTGTTAAACTAATCGCATAGGTTAATACCGACCCGCGTTTCTTTCCAACCATCAGCACCAACCATCAGCAGGAGCCAGGCCAATGAAGTCAGCACTCTAAACCCCTATTTTTTCTGGTGTGTTAGAGGAGCTGTTTATGGCCAAGGCCTGTATTTCCGCAACGGGGCTTTCCGTTGCATTCGAACCCAATCCCCCGGTTTTTCACTCTCTTGATCTGCATCTGCCTGACGAGACTGTTGCATTGATCGGCCCCAATGGCGCCGGCAAAACGCTGCTGGGCGAATGCCTGGCAGGTGTTCGCCTTCCGCATGCTGGACAGGTACAACACCATGTGCCGGTCGCCAATCTCTCTCAGCACGCAGCAGAGCATCTCACACCGGACACTGTGGCTGCCTTTCTGGGTGTTGAATCAGCGTTAGCGGCGCTTGATCGCCTGCTCTCCGGCGCCGGACAGGTCGATGACCTTTCTTTGCTCAATGAACGCTGGACCCTGAAGGAGGATCTGATCGAAGAGCTCATCCGCTTCGATCTGCCCGCCGATTGCCTGCTGGTCCCGATGAGTTCGCTCAGCGGCGGACAGCGTACGCGTTTACATTTGCTGAGACTGTCACGCATCCGTGACGCATTCCTGATCCTGGACGAGCCGAGCAATCATCTGGATCAGGCCGGTCGACGCTGGCTGAGCAAGTGGCTCAGCCAGCGGCCTGGTGGTGCATTGGTGATCACGCATGATCAAACGCTTCTGCAGTCGTTTGGACGATTGCTCGAACTGCGCGATGGCGCCCTGCAGTGGCACGGTCAGGGATTCGCAGCCTATCTGCAAACCCGCGAGCAATTGCTGGAGAAGGCCCGGCATGACCAGCAACATGCACGCCAGACGATAAAAAAAGAGCAGCAACAACAGCAGACTGAAAAAGAGCGCCATGAACAGCGCGTCCAAAAAGGCCGAGCCAAAGCCAGCAAAAAGGACCTGCCGAAGATCCTGCTGGACGCTCGCAAAGAGCGTAGCGAAGCCACCGGTGGGCGCATCGCTCAAAAGCATCAGTCCGTGCTGCGGGAAGAACAGCGGCGCAAAGCGGGCGCCGAATCAGTGCTGGGCAGGGAGATTACTCTGGGCTTCCCGCTTACCGAGCCGGAACCCATTTCAGGGCACCTGCTGCAGCTGGATAAAGTCATTCTGCCTTGGGTCAGCAACCCTCTTCCGCTTGATATCCAGATCAGGAGCGGTGAGCGCTGGTGGCTGAGCGGAAATAATGGCAGCGGAAAATCAACACTGTTGAACGCGATCAGCGGCGATATTGAGCCACGGGCGGGACAGATTCATCGCCGAGGCTCAGTGCTGAAACTGGACCAACACCTGAGCCTGTTGGACGACGAGGAAAGCGCACTGGAAAATTTCCGACGACTGAATCCTGGCTGGACTGAATGGGCTTACCGGGACAGATTGGCTCTGGTGCGCTTGCCGGGCAATCAGGCGCTGCACCCGGTCGCTCAGTTAAGCGGCGGCGAACGCCTGAAGGTAGCACTGGCCTGCACGCTGATGGGGCCGACAGCTGCCCAGCTCGTACTACTGGATGAACCCGACAACCATCTGGACCTGGAGAGCCAGACCCTGCTCGCTCATGTACTGAAAAGCTACCAAGGCACGCTGCTTGTCGTGACCCACGGTGAAGTTTTTGCCGAACAGCTTGGCCTGGACAAAATTCTGAACCTGTAATCAGTGCCAGTTCACATACAAAGACCAGCGTTGCTGCTGTATCTGATCAATCAGCACTCTGAGCTCCTGCTCCAGCGCGCGGTCTTCGGTGATAAATGCCGTCACCTCGCGCACCTGTCTGACTGTGTCCAGCAACTGCACTCCAATCTGTTGCTCCGATAGCTCAGCACGCGCCAGGCGCAAATCCAGCCCCTGTGCACAGGCAATCAGTGAAGCGGCGGCGACCTGCTCGGTCAATTGCAGCACACGAAGACAGTCGCGCGCAGCAATGGTACCCATGCTGACTTTGTCCTGGTTATGACATTCGGTGGACCGTGAAAACACACTGGCAGGCATAGTCTGCTTGAGTGCTTCGGCGGTCCATGCTGAGGTGCCGATCTGCACAGCTTTCAGGCCATGATTGATCGCGGCGCGCTCAGGTGCGGCACCAGACAGATTGGCAGGCAGCCCATTGTTGAAACGGGTGTCCATCATCAGCGCCATTTGCCTGTCCAGCAGGTCCGCGATGTTTGCCACTGTGTTCTTCAGGGTATCCATGACCAGCGCGATGTGCCCGCCATAAAAATGCCCACCGTGCAGCACATGCTCACCCTCGCCATCAATAATCGGATTGTCGTTGGCACTGTTCAGTTCATTTTCGATCAACTGCCTCGCCCACGGCAATGTGTCCGCCAGCACACCAATCACATGTGGCGCGCAGCGCAGCGAATAACGATCCTGCAGACGCTTTGAATTGCGCGGGGTCTCACCCGTGTGGAGATCATGGCGCAACCACTCTGCGATTTGCTGTTGCCCTGGGTGAGGTTTGACCTGAAACAGGGTTTCGTCAAAATGGTTGGCATTGCCATTTGTTACCAGAGACACCATGGCGGTGATTCGGGTCGCCAACCGGGTCAGATAGGCCGCCCGCTGATAGGCCATACAGGCGATGCCGGTCATGACTGCGGTACCGTTCATGATGGCCAGTCCTTCTTTGGGGCGCAGTGTCAATGGTGTGATACCGCGCTCCTGGAACACCTCCATGGTGGGACGAATGCGGCCTTTGTCGTAGACCTGGCGCTCACCGCATAAAACGGCAGCCACGTAGGATAACGGCGTCAGATCGCCACTGGCCCCCACAGAACCCTCACTGGGAATAACCGGTATGATGTCTTCCTGCAGCAAGCGGGCCAGCTGCTGCAACAAAACCTCTCTGACGCCTGAGTAACCCTGGCACAAGGAAACCAGTCGTGCTGCCAGCACGGCCCGCCCAAGCTCTGCTGACAGGTTTTCGCCAAGACCACAGCCATGAAAGGTGTAAAGATGTCTGGGCAACTCCTCAACCAGCGCAGCAGGTATGGACACCGTGCAGGAATCGCCGTATCCGGTCGTCACGCCATAGATCACGCCCTCTTCGGCAAGCAGACGATCCAGAAATTCAACACCCGCAGCGATACGCCGACGAAATTCAGGTGCCTGACTCAGGGCAACAGACTGCTGCTGCCTCGCCACGACCGCGACATCTTCAATCGTCAACCGTGAGTCTCCAAAAATAATCATGAACTGCGCTCTTTCGTTTCAAAGCAACGGGATGTGCTGCATGGGTGAGTTACTGAGGTCGCTTGTCAGCCGACTCATCTGCTATCGGCAAGGCGCGCGAATTGTATAACACTGAGGGGGTAATAAGATAACAGCCCTGACGAAGGCTGCGGCAGGTCGACTAAGGCTCTACTGCAGCTTTGACCACATCACGCAGCTCAGCCAGGCGGAATGGCTTTTGCAGGAAACCAGCAAGTCCCTTGCCTGCGAACTGCGTATCAATAGTCTGTTCGCCGTAGCCACTCATGACAATGACCCGGACTTTCGGATTGATACGACGCAGCTGGGCAAATGCTGCTGCTCCGTCCAGATGCGGCATGGTGAGATCCAGCAACACCAGCGGATTGCTGGCGGCCATCTCCCGGTACACCTCGACCCCTTCGCGGCCATCCGATGCTGTTGCCACCTCAAAACCCATGCGCATTAACATGTGGCGTGCCAGCGCCCGAATACTCTCTTCATCGTCGATTACCAGCGCGGTGCCAAAGCCCTGCCATTGTTCTGGCTCACTGTCTGACTTGACAGCCTGTGGCTCCACACCCGGCGCCGCTGGCAACAACACCTTGAACGTGGTGCCTCTCCCTGGCTCACTGTATACCCGAATAGCTCCCTTGTGGCCGCGAATTACACCCAGCACCGCTGCCAGTCCGAGACCGCGCCCGGTAAACTTGGTAGTGAAAAATGGATCAAATATACGCGCACGAACGTCGGCACTCATGCCTTTACCGGTATCCGCCACTTCCATGTGCACGTAAAGTCCTTCCTCCAGCGTGTCATTGATAAAGTTTTCATCAAGGTAGTCTCTATCGCACCACGCAGCGCCCGTTGTTATCGAGATCACACCACTCCTGTCACCGATTGCATCAGAGGCATTGATGATCAGGTTCATGATCACCTGCCTCAACTGAGTGGCATCGGCCATACATGCCGGCAAGTCCTCTGGCAGCTCGAAGCGCATTACACATTTTTTAGAGATCGAAACTTCCAGCAGCCGGGTGATATCCTTAACCAGCCGGGACAGCTGGACCGGCTCTACAATGCGTGAGCCTTTTCCTGAATAGGCCAGCATTTGCTGTGTCAGCTCCGCGGCGCGGCGAGCACCTGTTACAGCCGCGTCAACAAACTCACCTGCCGCCGAATGCTCTGGAAGTTGAGCGCGTGCCAGCTCTGAATAGCCGATAATACTGGTCAGCAAATTATTAAAGTCGTGCGCAATGCCGCCCGCCATGACCCCCAGGCTTTCCAGTTTCTGGGATTGCAGCATCTGGGCTTCAAGTTCACGGCGTTCCTCCTCTGCACGTTGCTGCCTGTGCAGGGCCGCGGTGACTTTTGTGACTCGATCGGAGAGTTCCTTGAATTTTGTTGGTGCGCTGTCTGCGTCTCGTAACTGAAGTACCAGCTGCGCAGGTTTTTCTTCAGTGGCGGGCGTCAGCAGGTGTATCGCACTTCGAACACGAAGCGGCTGACCGTTCTCACTCTTTAAAACCAACACACCTGGCAGTCGTTCTCGCGTGCGTGATCCGTCCCGCAGGAGTTTGAGCACATCGGCCTCGGCACCATGCGCAAATGCTAACAGCGACTGGCCATCGATCGACTGACGTGAATTGGTCAATAAGCGTCTTGCAGCACGATTCGCCCCCAGAATAAGGCCGTCGCTGGCAACCACCAGCAAGGCGTCCTGCAACAGCTCAGCTGCCTGCAGGAAAGATATGTCAGAACTCTTGCTGCTCACCCGCGAAAATACTCTCGACCAGTAGCCTGCTCATCCATAGGCAGGTTGAGGTGGATGACTACTCTGCAGCCTGGAGCACCTTCGGCAATGGTTTCTTCAAGATCAACCCGGGCATAACCCAGATTTTCTGCGGTGATATTTCCAAACACGTTGGATGTCATCATGCACAGTGCGGGGCGACCCTCTACCGTCTCAGCAAAAGGACAATGGGTATTGCTCAAAACGATGCGTTCGTCGTTCTGCTCAACAATTGAAAACCCGCCATTGATGCGTCGTTTAAGATCAACAAGCACTTCAGCTACCTGCTCACGCGTCAATCTGGGCCGGTTTAGCGCCTCGCGATAGCTTTTGTTGAGCTGATCACCAATGCGCTGGCCCACCAGACTGACGAAGCCTGACGCCTCCTCCATACCAACAACATCCTGCAGCGCGCCAGCCAGTTCACGCAACATCGAGCGCATGAATACGTCGCGCTCCAGCGGTATCTCAAGCTCTTTCACCGGAATCTTTGCCAGGTTGGATTCAGTCATGGCTACCCCCTTCATGCTGTTGAGCTACGATAGCACAATATGGATATTTGGCCAGCAGCGTTCAGGCAGCTTCGGCGCTGATATCCTGAAAGGCTTTGACCAGCACATCGGGGTCCTGAGCGCCCGATATCAGGTATTTTTGATTGATGATAAAGGCCGGTACTGAGTTCACGCCCGCGCGCTGGTAGGTCGCCTCGTCTTCGCGGACGTCGTCAGCAAATTGATCGGACGCCAGCACCTTGCCCGCGGCTGTCACGTCCAGGCCGACAGTTTTAACGCAATCCAGCAGCACTTCATGGTCGGATACATCCAGGGCGCGCCCAAAGTAGGCCTCGAACAGGGCCTGTTTCATCGCGGTCTGCTGTCCCTGCTCTGCCGCCCACTTCACCAGACGATGCGCGTCAAAGGTATTGGCCGTCCTGCGCTCCTGTAACTTTTCAAAGTTGATTCCCAGCTCTTTGGCAATGCTCATCATATTGCCCTGCGCTTCGCGCATTTCGTCCTCACTGCGGCCGTATTTGCGGGCCAGCGCCGGCAGGATGGGTTCGCCCTGTCCACTCTGGGTGGGGTTCAGTTCAAAGGCATGCCAGTTGACTGTAAACTCGTGCTCGGCTTCCAGCTGGGTCATGGCGCGCTCCAGACGGGCGTAACCAATGGCGCACCAGGGACAGGCAATGTCGGAAACTATGTCGATCTGGATGTTTGTCATGTCAATATCCTCGCAATTCAGACAATGGCCGTATGCTAACACGGCAACTGGCTTGCCGGAGGATGGTGGTAACGCGGCTGCGGCGTCAGACTTCCTGACTTTCACGCACCAGCGCCATCAGCTGCGCGCGATTTTTTACGTAAGTCTTCTGATAGATGCGTGAAGAGTGATCCTTCACGGTCTGCAGCGAGATAAACAGCTCATCGGCGATCTCCCTGTTGGTCTTGCCAGCGTAGATGCCCCTGAGTATGTCAGCCTCGCGCTTGCTGATACCGTGTTTGACCAGAAAATCATCCAGCGACAGCTGAGGCCGCATCAATCCCTCGGTGGCCTGGTAGGTGTAGACAACAACCAGCGCGGTATTCAGCAGATAGAAGTACAACACGAATACCGTGTCGAAGTGCTGATAGTCTGTCAGCGAACTGAATACGGTCAGGTGCATAAGGCTAGCTGCAGCCGCGAGCGCTATCAACAGCCGACGCCCCTTGTCGGTGACTATTGCCTGCTTGCCAGTCGCTAGAGTTGCCGCTACCACCAGCAGACTGACCATTGCCAGCGATGAGCAAAATACCCGCACTCCGTCCATCAGCGGTGCCGCCCACAGGTACTGGCTAGCAAAAACGGCAGCACCTCCGGTAATGCTGACGCCCAGCAATAGCAGCCAGGACCGCTGCTGGACGCGCGCCACCCATAACAGAACCATGATCAGGCTGATCAAAAGAAAAGGCGCCCCCATCTGCGCCACCAGGGTCGCCACACTCTCCACGTTGTCCATCTGCAAAAACCCGGACAGCAGAATATCGCTCCACAGGCTGTAATAGCCGTACACATACAACAGGATGAGAAAGTACTGCAGGTAGTGAAAGCTATTACTGTTGCGTGTCTGGCGAAAACGAAACAGCACCAGCAAACCACCCGCTGTGATAGACAGGCACAGCATAAAGCTGATCCACAGAGGCAGGCTGCTGATGTTGAAGTTATTAAAAAGGCTCATTAGCGCTCAAGGAATCTTGCCCGGGTAACTTGTGGTCTGGAATATAGCACCAGGCCACAATTATGACCCCCTACCAAAGTAGTAAATGGCATAAAAACACAAATCACTACTTTGGTAGGTTTGCAGTATTGCGCATCAGACCTAGTGTTGGCATCACGAGAGCCCTGTCACTCTCCCTGCAAGACTCAACCAAAGGTGGAGATCGCCATGAACGATGAATTACAGGACAACGTTTACAAAGAAGACTTCGAATTGGGCGTAGGAAATGCACTTGGGCGCGGCTGGTCCGAGATGCGGGAGAACTTCCTGGTATTCCTGCTGGCCGTTCTGGTCCTCACCGTTTTTATGATGCCGGTCAACATTGATGGTGACGACCATGGCGACGTCTCAGCCCTGATTGGTATCCTTGAGACGGCATACCTGGTTTTGCTGTACCCCATCATCAACTACGGCGCTGACATGATTTTCCTGCGAGGAGTGCGCGGCGACCAGGTAGAGGTGAAAAGCATCTTTGATGGCTTCGAGAATTACGTGAATGTCATTCTCGCGTCATTGCTGACAGCCGGCCTGATTGGCATTGGTCTGGTGGTTTTTATCATCCCTGGTATTTATGTCGCCTGCCGTCTGGCGTTTGTCTCCTACCTTGTCATGGATGAAGACCTGGATCCGATCGCAGCCGTGGAAGCCAGCTGGCGCCTGACCAGAGGACACACCTGGCGAATTTTCCTGCTGGCCATTGTGTCGATTTTTGTATTCGTTCTGGGCCTGGTATTGCTGATAGTGGGTGTATTCCCGGCGCTGATGTGGATCAAGGCTTCCTTTGCTGCACTGTATCTGGCAATCACTGGTGAAGAGGAAGTGGTTGAAACTGTCAGCGAAGACTAGGTTCGACGGCGTTAGCCTCGTCTAGCGCCGCGACGACTGTTGTCTGGACTCGGCGGGGCTGCAGGTGCCAGCCTCGCAGTGTTCCCGCCCGGTGAGCAGGCGTGAGATACGATGCCGGTGCCGGGCGAAAAACAGATACACCCGATCAGCCACGGGCCGGATCAACGGCCAGCGCAACCAGTTTACCCGCCAGCCCTTGCCCGCCAGATCCCAGGCTCGCGCAGTCACATCAAGGCCATACAGCAGGGTTCCATCATCCGTTTCGCCATGCAGAATACGATCTGCCGCCACCGGATCAATATGCGGAAAACGCTCACCGAAATCCGGCTGGGTAATATCCTGGAGCTCCACCTGGCCCTGATGGTCCGCCGCAGCCAGCTGTTTCATTTCGGCTGCACAAAGCGGGCAACTGCCGTCGTAGAACACACGCAATTTCATGCAAATCTCCGTAGTTAGGTCTGTTATTCAATTGTACGTCAGGAACCACGATCCCGATCAGGACGCCAGCCAGCCTGTTGCGGCTGGACAATTCCCCGGGGCGGCGCTACCTTTCAGGGTTATTGAACCCGTGAAAACTATAATTTTTCTTGATAAGGCAGCTCCATGACTTCACTACCAGCCGACGGCCTCATTGTTGTTGCCAAGGCAGACTGCCCTACCTGCCGGCTGATTGAACCATTACTGACCGAACTCTCCGCTGCTGGCCCGCTTCAGGTGCTCGTCCAGGATGACCCTGAATTTGCCGCCAGCCTGCCATCCACTCACTTCGACCAGAGCCTGGAACATTCCTGGCGGCTGAACACCGAGTTTGTCCCAACCCTGATACGTTTTGAAAATGGGCAGGAAACGGCGCGCACTTACGGCTGGGACAAAGCGGAATGGCGGGCGATCAGCGGTCTCACTGACCTGGGTGAAGAGCTGCCAGTCATGCGCCCCGGCTGCGGCTCTAAAACGCTGGAACCAGGCATCGCGGAGAAGCTCGAACTGGCGTTTGGCGATGTAAAGCTGCAATCGCGCGAGATTGATGTCAGCGCCGAAGATGATGACATTGAAGCCTGTTATGCCCGCGGCTGGAGTGATGGCCTGCCAGTGGTGCCGCCAACAGCGGTGCGCGTACTGCGCATGTTAAAAGGCACTCAGCGCGACCCACAGGAAGTCATTGGCATCATGCCGCCAGATCTGGTCCCGTGCACCGTAGAAAAAGTCGCCATCAACGCCGTCATGGCCGGCTGCAAACCCGAATATATGCCTGTGCTGCTGGCAGCGCTGGAGGCGTCACTGGATGATGACTTTGGCCTGCATGGCCTGATCTGCACCACCATGTTCGGCAGCCCCATGATCATGGTCAACGGTCCGATCGCCAAAGCCATCGGCATGAACTCCGGCAACAATGCCCTGGGACAGGGTAATCGCGCCAATGCAACGATTGGGCGTGCCTTGCAGCTCATCATTCGCAATGTGGGCGGCGGTCGACCCGGGGAAATCGACCGGGCCACGCTCGGCAATCCCGGCAAATACACCTTCTGCTTTGCCGAAGCCGAGGACAGCGACTGGCTGCCTCTTGCACAGGAGCGCGGAATTCCGGCGGGTCGCTCCGCTGTCACTATTTTCCCTGGCGAGGGTGTGCAGGGCATCATTGATCAGAAGTCCCGCGACCCCGAGTCGCTGGCACGGTCTATCGCCGAATCATTGCGTGCAGTGGACAATGTCAAACTGGCCATGGCGGGCGATGCCGTGCTGGTGGTGGCACCCGATCATGCACGTATTTTTATCGAGGCTGGCTGGTCCAAGCAGCGCCTGCGAGAGAAGCTGGAACAGCTGCTGTTGGCACCGGGTGAAAACCTGGTGACCGGCGCCCGCGGCATGGCCGAGGGTATTCCGGAAAAATTCAGAGATAAACAGGTGCCCAAGTTCCGACCGGGCGGCCTGTTGATAGTCCGCGCCGGTGGCACAGCCGGCCTGTTTTCTGCGATCATCGCTGGCTGGGCCGCCTCTGGCCCGGTAGGCTCTTCACCTGTCACACGAGAGGTTACTTTATGAACGAATCCATTCTGCTGGATCCGACGGCCGAGAACGCCCCGGCCGAGCGGGCCCGACTGCCCAGACCCGATAATCTGGATGGCAAGGTCGTTGGTCTGCTGGACATTTCCAAACCGCGCGGCAATGTTTTCCTTGATCGCATCGAGGAGCAACTGTCGGCCATTGGCGTTTCGGTCAAACGCTACAGTAAACCCACATTCACCCGCCCTGCCCCGACTGAGCTCAAGCAGCAGATTGCGGGCGAAGTGGATGTGCTGGTGGAAGGTCTGGCTGACTGAGGATCGTGCACGTCGTGCTGTATGCATGACATAGCCGATCTGGAGTCACGACAGATTCCGGGAGTTGGAGTTGCCTCCACTGAGTTTATTGATGCGGCAGCTGCACAATGCAAAACGCTGGGTTTCGATCCGGCCATGGTATTTGTGCCGCACCCGATTCAGAACCGCACCGATGCGGAAATGCGCACCCTGGCCGACGAGGCTCTGGGTGAGATTCTGCGCCTGCTGTGTGCAGATCAAAACCTCGGCGGGACAGCCGGGCCCAGCTGATCCAGTAAAGGGGGCGTGGATGTGAGCAGCGCCCCCGGTACACGCCCACCTTCGGTTGACAAAACACTGGCCTGGCCAGGTGTTAAAGATTTGATCGCCTGCCATGGCCGCACACTGGTTCTGGATGCACTGCGCTCAGGATTGCAGCGATGGCGCGACGGCCTGATTCATGATGAACAATCCCTGCTCTCTGATGTTCGCACCCGCCTGGAAGGCTGGCTGATGCCCTCCTTCAAGCCGGTTTTCAATCTGACTGGCACTGTCATTCACACCAATCTGGGACGTGCGCCCCTGCCACCTGAAGCCATTGAGGCAATGACCGCTGTCGCCAGCGGTGCGAGCAACCTGGAGTATGAGCTGGACAGCGGGCGGCGCGGCGACCGCGACGTTCATGTCGAAGACTGGATCTGCCGTCTGACCGGCGCGGAAGCAGCCACAGTCGTCAACAACAACGCTGCGTCAGTGCTGCTGGTACTGAACGCCCTCGCCTCGCGAAAGGAGGTCATTGTCTCGCGCGGGGAACTGATCGAAATCGGTGGTTCATTCCGCCTGCCAGACATCATGGGGCGCGCTGGCTGCAAACTTCGCGAAGTCGGCACCACCAATCGAACACACACACATGACTATGCCGATGCCATCGGCAAGTCGACCGCAATGCTTCTGAAAGCACACACCAGCAATTACGCGGTGCAGGGTTTCACCAGCAGCCTGAGCGAATCGGAGCTGGCTGCGATAGCCCATGATCATGGCATCCCCCTGGTGGTGGATCTGGGCAGTGGCTCGTTGATCGACATGCAGGAGCTGGGACTGCCGGCCGAACCAGTGGTTCGCGATGTATTGGCCCAGGGTGTCGATGTGGTCACCTTCAGCGGTGATAAACTGCTGGGCGGACCACAGGCCGGTATCATCGCCGGGCGCGCAGACCTGATTGCCCGTATTCGAAAAAGTCCGCTAAAACGCGCACTACGCTGCGACAAGCTTACGCTGGCCGCACTGTCCGCCGTGCTAAGGCTTTACGCCAACCCGGAGACACTCGCGCAGCGCATTCCTGCGCTGCGACTGCTGTCCCGGGAACAGACTGCTATCCAGACGACAGTTGAAGCTCTTTTGCCGGCGCTAAGATCCTGGACCGGCGACAGCATCGACGTTGATAGTACTGATACGCTCAGCCAGATTGGTTCCGGTTCCCAGCCCCTGGACCGACTGCCCAGTGCAGCACTGCGCCTGCGCAGCCAACAGGGCAACAAACGCGCCCGCAGTCGGGAGTTACGGGAACTGGCCAGCCAGTTGAGACAGCTGCCTGTGCCAGTCATAGGCCGCATAGCCGATGACAGTGTGCTGCTTGATTGTCGTTGCGTAGAAGACCCAGACACCCTTGCCAGCCAATGGCTGTCACATCGTTATGTGCCGGAGACAGCGGCTTGATTATCGCGACCGCAGGTCATGTCGACCATGGCAAGACCACTCTCATCAAAGCTCTGACTGGCAAAGACACCGACCAGCTGGCTGAAGAAAAACGCCGTGGTCTGACCATCGACCTGGGATTTGCCTGGCTTCACGACAAGCAGGCAGGCGCGCTGTGCTTTGTTGACGTGCCGGGTCACGTGAAATTTATCCGCACCATGCTGGCTGGTCTGGCCGGTGCGCATGCCGCCCTGCTGGTGGTCGCCGCCGATGAAGGTCCGATGCCACAAACACGTGAACATCTCGCCCTGCTGGACCTGCTTGCTATTGATCGCGGAATCATCGTCATAAGCGCTGCAGATCGCGCCAGCCCGCAACAATTAGATGACTGTCTGGGCGCTATCCGGTCTCTCATCACGGATAGCAGTCTGGCAGGCTCACCTGTTGTTGTAACGGATGCCGTCAGCGGCCTCGGGATGGGCGAACTGCAGACATGCATCAGGGAATTGGCCCTGACAAACCCGGCGCGCGCCACAGAGGGTTCACCCCGCTTCCTGATTGACCGGCGTTTCACGGTGCCAGGTGCAGGTTGTGTGGTTACAGGCACGCTTATGAATGGGAGGCTGAACTCAAAAGAACCAGTCGCACTGCAGCTGGCCGCCACTGAAGGCCAGCTGCGCCTACGAAGCATCCAGATTGACGGAGAACCGGCAACTGAAATCGTCGGCGGGCAACGCGGGGCCTTAAACCTGACGGGCGATATCAACGAGGCGCACCCACAGCGCGGTGACTGGCTTCTGGCTACCGACAAGGTGCAGACCAGTCAGCGACTGGATGTGCAGCTACGCATGCTCCCGGACCAAAATGTGCATCGTGGCACACTGCAGATTCTTAGCGGCGCCACAGCAGTCAGCGGTCGACTGGTCTGGCTGGAGGAGTCTTCCGGGTTGGCGCAACTGTTGCTCGACAAACCGGCGCACAGCATTGTCGGTGACACAGTGATCGTGCGTGAACCTGCGGCCAATATCACGCTGGCTGGTGGTCGTGTACTGGATCCGCAGGGGCGTCAACGCGGACGCAGCAAGCCCGGGTCGATTGCGCGGCTACGGGCACTGACTGGCATCCGATCTGCCGCCGATGCGCTATCTATCGAGCTTCAACACCAGGCTGAGATTGAGTTACCCAAATTCGCGCAACGCTGGAATTTGAGCGAAGCGCAGTGCAACAAGCTATTGGCAGGGTCCGATGTCGTTAAACTGGGTGATATGGTTCTCAGCCAAAACCGATGGCAAAAATCACAATTGCTGTTGTTGGAGTTTCTGACAAAGGCACACGCTTCACAACCTGAACAGCTGGGCACACACCAGCAGTCTGTGCTAAGAGCTGCAATACCTGAACTATCGCCAGCGACCGGCCTGGCCCTCATCAAACAATTGCTGAACGACGGGCAGCTCCGGCGACACGGCAGCATCCTGGCACTGCCTGATCATCAGCCACAACTGCCGGTTGAGGATCAAAAGTATTGGCCACAGATTCGTGACATCATCAGCAAGGCGGGATTACGTCCGCCAATTGTCGGAGAGCTCGGCGATCAGTTGGGATTGCAGCGAGACGAGATGCTCGAGATCATGCAGCGCCTGCAGACATGGGGATACGTGCTGCCAGTGGCTCCCAATCGCTTCTATCTGCCCGAGCAACTGGATGACCTTGCCGCGGTGGCACAGCAGCTTTGCCATAATAGCAGTGACGGCGGTTTTCTAGCTGCCGAGTATCGTGACCTTTCAGGTATAGGCCGTAACCTGACCATCAAGGTGCTTGAGTATCTGGATCGCGCAGGTGTGACATACTACCGCGATGAACGAAGATACCTGCAGGCAGCCTGGCGTGAGGAGGCCGGTCCGGGCAAGTGTTAAGTTGCCATACATGGAAGGACATCGTCCCCGGTGGGGCGCCCGGACTTCAAATCCGGTGAGATGCGCAGCGCGCGTCTGGTGGGTTCGACTCCCATGTCCTTCCGCCATTAATTTTGTTACCCCTCTTTCTGTTTGCGCGTCCTCAGTGTCTCAGTGACCTCCTCTAATGTCTCCCTGGCGATACGGATCTTGACTATTACATAAATATAGGTAAGCTACTTATCTATTAAGTTACTTACCTAAATGCCAGTCACACAGGCAGCCTGAAACATCATGCCCAGCCGCAAACAGACCATCTCCAGAATTCTTGGCAGCTTCCAGATCATCCGGCGCGCCATGCTGCAACAGGTGGCTGCTCACCAGTCGTGCCATGACAACGAAGACAATGTCAGCCTGGCGCAGCAGATGACACTGCTGACCATCGCCGCACGGGGTGCGATGAGCGTCAAGGAGATTGCCGCAGCACGCATGATCAGCAGCAGTGCGGCGACGCAGGTCGTCAATTCTCTCGTCGACAAAGGCTTGCTGATTCGCAGTCAGGACACGCGCGATCGCCGTGCCTCCGTGGTGACGCTGGGCCCCAAATATGAACAGCTGGTGGCAGCCCGAACAGAGAATGCGGCCTCTTACCTGGCGCCAATTTTTGATGCGCTGAGTGCCGACGAATTACAGGAATACGAGCGCCTTAACAAAAAACTGGTTGATGCCCTGCGCAAGACCAGCTCCCCCGAATAGAAAAAGCCACCATTCAGGACACAATCACCATGAGTGACACGCAAACCGCGATTACGGATCAGCAACGCCGTATATCACTGATCGCCATCCTTGTAGTATTCATGCTCGGCGCGCTGGACATGACCATCCTGTCCACCGCCACGCCCACCATTGTGGCCGACCTGAATGGCCTGGAACTGTATGCCTGGGTAACCACAGCGTACATGCTGTCATCAACAGTCCTGGTACCCATTTTTGGAAAGCTCGGCGACATGTATGGTCGCAAGCGCATTCTGCTCTGGGGCATCAGCATTTTCCTCGCCGGCTCGGTGCTGTGTGGCATGAGTGGTGAGTTTGGTGTTCTCCCCCTGCTCGGCGACGGCATGATGCAGCTTATTATCTTTCGCGCAGTCAAAGGCGTTGGCGGCGCCGCTCTGTTCACCAGCGCCATCGGGATCGTTGCCGATCTTTACCCACCCATGAAGCGCGCCAAGTTCATGGGGCTGTTCGGCGCAATATTTGCGCTTGCCAGTCTCATAGGACCGACCATCGGTGGCCTGCTCACTGATCACGCCAGTGGCGTGTGGTTTGGTCACCCGATTGCCGGCTGGCGCTGGGTGTTTTATGCCAACCTGCCACTGGGACTGATTGCTCTGTACATGGTCGCTAAAAAGATGCCCACGCTGAACAACCATCAGGGTGGCAAAATCGACTACCTGGGCGCCTCGCTGCTGCTGTTGGTGTTTATCCCCTTCCTCCTGGCACTCACCTGGGGTGGCAACCGGTATGCCTGGGACTCTGCTCAATTGCTTGGCATGTTTGCACTTAGTGCAGTGTCTCTGATCGCCTTTATTGCCGTCGAGTCACGCACGCCCGATGCGGTCATGCCACTCGACCTGTTCAAAAGCCGGGTGTTTGTATTCGCCAACCTGTCCTCTTTCATTCTGGGCATGGCGTTCATGGGCGCGGTGATGTTTATGCCTTTGTACATGCAGGTGGTGCTGGGTGTGGACGCCACAGGCAGTGGTTTTGCCATGCTGCCACTGATGGGCGGACTGATGTTCACCAGCATTCTCAGCGGTCGCCTGGTTTCAAAATCGGGCAAGTACAAGGCCTACATGGTCGGTGGTGTGATCATTCTGGTGGCCGGTGTTTATCTGCTGACACGACTTGATGCCAGTTCCACGCTCATGCAATTGAATATTGCCATGGTTGTGGTTGGACTGGGTCTGGGTCCGTCGCAAAGCCTGATCAACCTGATCGTGCAAAGTGCATTTCCGATTGCAAAAATTGGAGTCGCAACCAGTTCTACACAATTCTTCCGGCAAGTGGGCAATACCGTTGGTGTCGCCATCTTCGGTGCAGTCATGGTCAGCAGTCTGGCAACGGAACTTCCCAGACAGTTACCACAAATGGCAGGCAGCGGCGCGTCAATGAACATGAGTCAGGCGCAGTCCAGTGCCATGAATCCGCAGGCAGTGCAGGACATGGTGCGTGCCCGGTTCGATGCCTATACCCCAACGGTGGAGCAGGCCTTTGCCGGTGACCGCAGCGCCGCGTCGGAAGTGGTTGGCAATCCCCTGCTGCCTGATGAGTTCAAGGCGCCACTGGTGGAATATCTGGGCAGCAAAAGCGACAGTGCAGTCCCCAACGCGCAGCGCTATCTTGCCGCCTACCATGACAGCATCGACGCGCAGGTAGAGACTGCAGTGACCACCATTCAGCAAGGTACCCGTACTGCTTTTTCCAATGCCATCACATCGATGTTCAGTGCGAGTTTGTGGATCTGCCTGATCGGGCTGCTGATTACAGCGTTTATCCCGGTGATTTCGCTGGGAGCACATGGAGAGCGTGAAGCTCAGGCCTGATTGATGGTGACGAGATTGAACCCTTCATCCGCGGTGGGCGCCACAAAATGTTTGCTGACGCTCGCAAACATTTCCTCGGTGTCTGTTGCTGCTCTTTCCGGATGTGACTCGCGCCGCCTGGCGATCTGTTCCAGACACACCGCATCAGACTGGTCGATAAAGATCAGCTGATGCGGCGCATTGATCTCTGAATAAATATCCCTGAACCATTGCCGCTGCTGCACGGTATTGGCCGGAAAATCCATCACAACATCGGTACCGGCAAGCAGAATATCCAGCACCAGTTTTTTGATTGGCGGTTTAAGGCGACGCGAATATTCAATGTAGTCCTGCAGCGTCTGTATGCAGCCTGGATACAGAGATGCCAGCCATTCATCTTCTGACAGCAGCACTGCCCCACACTGGCTGGCAATTTCCAGCGATTTTGTGGATTTGCCTGCGCCCATTTTTCCGCAGAAGAAAGTCAATTGACCTGTTTGCATTGTCTGTCTTACCTGTTCGGTGCTGAATCATTCCGTTGGAATTACATCACTAAAGTCATCATCAAAAAACTGACAATGTGTGACACGCCATGGGCAATAATCGCAGCCTCAAGCCCGTATCGCCAGAACAGAACGCCAAACAGCGGGCAAAATGCTTTCCGACGCAGCCCTATTACCGTATGCTCCCTTCTTTCCATCTGACTCCAGTCACAAATGTCACTACCAGGGTTCGACTCTATGCATCAAGGCTTCATATTCACTCTCGCTGTCATCGCGTTCCAGGCAATCCTGGCTGCCCCTGCTCACGCTCAGGGCCGCCCCACACCGTATCCATTGCCGGACGCCCCAGTTGTGCTGGACAGCGTGACTGCCACCATGCAGGTTTCCGTCGTAGCGCAGGGGATTCCCCGCCCGTTTGGTTTCGCTGTGCTACCTAACAGCCATATCCTGATTACCGACCGTTACACACCTGCTTTGCGTGTAATCCGCGACGATGAGCTGGATCCCGAACCTTTGCAGGGACTACCAGCGATCCGCACGGGCTTTCATTCCGGACTGCTCGATGTTGAGGCGCATCCAGACTTCGCGCAGAACCAGCTTATTTACCTGAGCTACCACACAGCCCTGGAAACCGAAGGTGAATATGCCATCACGGTCGGTCGGGCACGCTACGACGGCAGCAATCAGCTCAAAGACTTTGAGCAACTGTTCATTGGCACACCGATGACAATCTCTGGCGGCTCGCGGATGGTGTTCGCTTCAGACGGCAAACTGTTCGTCACCGTGGGCGGTGCGATGGACAGACGCCCGCTGGCGCAGGATCTGATGCGTCTGGAAGGCAAGGTGCTGCGTCTGAACGCAGACGGCACGATTCCCGCCGACAACCCATTTGTAGGGCGTACTGACGCACGTCCGGAAATCTATTCCTATGGTCATCGCGACCAGTATGCTGTGGCCATTCACCCGCAGACCGGTGAGCTGTTCCACGCCGAGCTGGGCCCACTGGGTGGCGACAAACTCAACATCATCAAGGCCGGTGGCAACTACGGCTGGCCACTTTATGGTTACGGCAGCTATAACGATGGTGAACCGATGGCCAAACTGCCACGCGAGGGTTATGAATCGGCCCTGTTGATCTGGCAACCAGGCATCGTGCCATCCGGCTTGATGTTCTACACCGGCGATGCCTTCCCGCAATGGCAAGGCAATCTGTTTGCCGGCAGCATTCAGCGCGGACGCCTGCCCGGCACCGGCGGACTGGAGCGCGTTGTGTTCAACGAAAACATGTGGGAGCTGCAACGCGAAACACTGGTCACTGAACTGCATCAGCGCGTGCGCGACGTGGCACAGGGCCCCGACGGGTTGATCTACCTGTTGACTGAAGAAGAAAACGGCGCGGTTCTGCGCCTGGAGCCGGCACAGTAAATATGGAGGAGCAAACCCATGCCTGATACGCAAAAGAAATTGAATCTTGCCGCGTGGGTGCTGGTGGTGCCAGCCACGCTGTTCCTTCTGCTGGCAGGTTCCACCAAAATGCTGGGCGCCAACCCGTTGACCAGCATTGAAGCCATGGCACCCTGGGTGTTCTGGATTGGTCTCGGTGAGGTAACTGCAGCGCTGCTGTATGCGGTGCCGAGAACATCCATTATCGGCGCCCTGTTTTTAAGCGCCCACCTGGGCGGCGCCATCCTGTTCCATATTATCCGCGGCGAAAACTTTTTCGGGCCGGTGCTGACCAGTTTCTGGTTTCAGTCGCTGATGCTGCTCAGCGTGTGGGTGGTGGTTTTCCTGCGCTACCCGGCAATTGTGTCAAACTTTCAGTCCGACTCAAGCAGTTGATAGCTGTCGCGCTCAAGGCGAATCAGTAATTGTTTATAACCGGATAGCACCGATGCGTGCTGTCCGGCTGGCGACAGGTAATTGGCAAACAGCAAGACTGCCTCAGCACTTCGGTGCCAGGAAGGTCTCTGTACTTCAGTTACCACGTACGCGGGTACGATCTGCAGACTGACGACAGACAGCCTGTCTGCGTGAGTCGCCAACAACTCGGCTCTTCGCTCAAACCAGTCAGGTCCGGACAGTGACTTCAATTCTGAGGTCAAGACTGGATCATTAACAGCGACAAGATCAACAGCGATTGCCGAACTCTGATTGCTGTCCGCCATTGACTCTATACGGATTGCCCGCGGCTCGGCAACCGAGCACCCGACGACCATAAACATGATCAAATGCAAATTTCTCAATCGCCACAAACGGGGATCAAATGTCAATCCGACCTCCTGATTATTATGCTGTGAACGGCTCACAATCTATTTGCAGCTCTTTCCTTACATCTGTTGAGTCAGCCACGGCTCTTGGTCAAACTCCTGGCTTCCAAGCTGGTTTCGAAATGCACTTGGCGTGACGCCATGTTTCTCCTTAAACGCCTTGTTAAATGAAGATAACGAGGCATACCCAACCTCGAAAGCGATATTGGATATCTGCGTATCAAACTCCGAGGGATCCATCAGGCGCGCGGTGGCTTTGTTGATACGATACTCATTAAGAAACTGGTTAAAGTTACGGTAGTGCATTTTTTTGTTTATGAAGCGCCGCAGCAGATATTCCTGAATTCCCAGAGCCATCGCCAGATCTTTAATCGTAAGACCGAGTTTGGTGTAAAGCTGATCCTTTTCCATTGCTGACTTCAGACGCTCCAAAAGAGCTTTATCAGACCGACTTTCAAAATCTGTAAGATTGATGTTATGTGCCACACCGACCGCCTTGTTTCTGATCAGTTGCGGCGAATCGTGATGAAGCCGGAAGATGACAATATTAAAAAACAGTGCACAAGCAAAAATAACAGTAAAAAATCCAATTCGTACAGCACCGGGGACGGAATAGAAAAAACCAGAGGCGACAATCACACCGACTATTAAACCCATGGAAACAACAAAAGGCCCCCTCAGTCGCCTGCGTGACTCTACAAGATCAGAATTGAAGTGCTTTAGCGCCAGATATATCGCATGTACCGTAAATCCAAGCATGACAGCCAGAGGCAGTTGCATAAGCAATAGCTGCGATAAAAAAGGAAGCTCGCCCGTGGTAGAAATCAGGATCGAGCCGATCACTCGCAGGCTCACATAAACCGCTAGCGTAGCCCAGGCCCAGGCCGGCGTGCCATGTTGGTCCATGAATAGATTTCGACTAATCAACCACAAGAGAAATGGAGTACTACTGGCGAACGCTCGAAAAGTTTGCTGCGCCGCCGTGGGAGCAAATTCTGTGACGGGCATCACAAGAATGATATAGAAAATCAGACCCACGCTGTATAGCGCCATCAGGCGCGCCAGCGTCTGGTGACGATAGTGCACGAGGCTGCTCAGTCCCATGAACAACAATTGGGAGACAGCGAGTGCACTAACGGAATAGTGCAATACGATCTGCATTAAAGCCTGACTTTTATTGTTTATTATCCTTCGAAGATAATCGACCTGAATTGAATTGGCAATAACTACAACCGCCATTTTCCAATTTCATCGTGACCCAGTTCGCATTGCTGAACAAAATTTAAAATACGTCGGCTGACGTATTCTGTAATCGAACGTTTCCATAGTTCGTCAGAACTTTTTTCATTTTACGCAAGACATCATTGCAAGCCTTGTATGGTAATGCGATTGAGCGTTCTGTTCCGAAAACGATCAATAACAATAATCAGACGAGGCCCAAGATGCTTTCTCACCTGCCAAATCAGTTACCCTGTTTCAAAAGAAAGACCGGCTTGCTGTGTACAGCCATTTCAATGACTCTCGTTACCCTGTCGACACAAGGTCATGCTCAATCTGACTCACCCGAGATGGAAGAGATAATCGTTACAGGATCATTCATCCGCCGTAGTGAAGGCCTGAATGCCGCATCACCAGTAACTCAGCTCAATGCCGAAGACCTGGAAGCCCAGGGTACTGTCAATATGGCTCAGGTTGTGCAAAATCTGACCTTTAACAACGGCACTGCTGTGACCAATTCCATTCAGGGTGTCACAAGCACTACCTCTAATTTCAATTTGCGCGGCCTGGGACCTCGCGCCACGCTGACACTGATCGACAGTAAACGGATAGCTACTGATAACGTACAGTCCATGCTGCCAGCTTCCGCCTTGCAACGAATAGAGGTTGTAACCGACGGGGCCGCGGCATTGTACGGAACGGATGCAGTCGCGGGAGTTGTCAATCTTATCCCGTATACATCCTACGACGGCGTCAAGCTAGAGTACTTTGAAGAAGGCGACAGCCGCGGCGACTACAGCAAGTCAGAGATTTCATTCCTCGGTGGACGCAGCCTTGGCCCCGTCGACCTCGTCGTGGCAGGTTCCTACGTTGATGCCTCCACTCTGGAATGGGCGGAGCGCCCGGACTATGTTCGCTCAGGTCTGACACACAATGGCGGCTCCAATCCCGGCAACTTTCTGGTCCCCAATCGCGATGCAAACGGCAATCTGACGGGCACCGCAGGAAGCCGAGTCGATCCCAGTTGCGGGTATCAGACTGAACCAGACCAGGTAAGCCCTGGAAACAATCCCTGGGGCAATCCACTGGGTGGCCGCTGCTTTTTCAGCTTTGGCGATACCCGTGATTTTCAGCCAGAGTTTGATACAGCCTCGCTTTACGGAAATCTGAACTGGGATATTAACTCTGAGACCAGCTTCAGGTCCCAGGTAATCTGGAATCGACAGGTAACACGCAACCGGAACAATACCGGCAATCCTGGCGCCAGAACCGCCGATATCCCCGTAATACGCGGCGAGCTGCCCGGCAACACCTTCCGGGCCAGAAGCTCTACTGGCGCAGATCTGTTTGCTGAGCCCCTCAGGGATAGTTCGGGAGCGATCGTTACTGACGGCTACGGACGCCCCCTGCCACGAAGGGACGCATCGGGTCAGGTGCAGCTCGCCAATAACCGTTTTGCATCAATTGATAATGATCCGCTAGGCGGAGTACCGTTCAGTGAGGATGTCACTATCAACGGATCGCAATGGCTGCCATTCGGTAAATCAGCTGCCAACACACTTCCGACTGAAATGGCCCGATATGGCGATGTTCAGATAAATCACGGAGACCGGCGCGCGTTTCGATTCGCTGCAGGGCTTGATTTCGCGGTGCCGTACCTGGAGGGCTGGGAAGGAACCACCAATTATGTTTACAGCCACTACGACAATGTCAGCAACAGTACCCAGCAATTCAGTCTGGGAGCCCTGGCACAAGGTCTGAACTGTGACGTCATTAACGATGTCGATAGCTGTTTTAACCCATTTGGGGCCATTGATCCGCGATTCAGAACTCCACAGCATGTTGCCGATGCCATCTTCACCCAGGATCAGCTAGACGACCGGGACTCACTGCAGACCTTCGACCTGATTGTGAACGGCCAGGTACCCCTGGGTGAGTTCGAACTTCCTGGCGGGCCGATAGCGATGGCAGCGGGTTACCAGCGTCGTCAGGAAACGGACAAGGATGGCCCTACCGCCACTTCAATTCGCAACGACCAGTTGATCGGTGTACAGGCCCTGCCCAACAGCCAGAGCCGTTTCAGTAACTCCTGGTTTGCAGAGCTTGCATTCCCCGTTCTGGACAATCTGGAACTATCCGCTGCGGTGCGCGATGAAAGCTTCAGTACTGGTCAAGGTGCTGTGGTGGACAAGTTTGGTCTGGTTTATGTTCCTACAGACTGGCTGAGTGTGCGCGCCACCCGCGGTGAGGCCTTTATCGTGCCAACACTGGCTCAGCTGAATTCACCCGAAAGCTGCGGTTTGAGTAATGTGGATGATCTCTTTACTCAGTTCCAGGGTTTTATCACGTCCTGTAGAACCGGTAATCCCGGGCTCACCTCGGAGACCTCAGACAGTCTTTCATTTGGTGTGGACCTGACTCTCCTAGACAACCTGACCTGGTCCATTACCTGGAGTGAGACTGACTTTGTAGATCGAATCGTCAGCACCACTACGCAAGACATCATTCGCTCGGACTACCGTAATTTCCGCGCCGCCACAGGGTTCAATCCAACGGATGCCAACCCCTATCCGACAATTGCTCAATTGGAAGCCTGGGTTAATGACCCCCGATCGGACAAACGCATCATCCGTAATCCGGGCGATATCACAACCCCGGATCGCATATTGCAGAGCGATTCCAACGCCTCGTCCATGCTGGTGCGCGCCTGGGATACCCAGCTCGATTACGGTTTCAGCCTGGATGACTGGAATCTGACTGGCTGGGGTGACATCAATGTGCAGTTGCAGGCCACCTACATGGACACCTATACCTTTCAGCTAGCCGATGACCTTCCCCGCATGGAGGCTGTTGGTAAGCAGAACAACGACTTTGGTGCCGTGCCGACCATTCCCCAGATCAGGGCGAATCTGCGGATCAACTGGACGATGGGTGGACATTCGCTAAACGCCACTACCCGTTACATCGACGAAGTGATCTTCGATGCCAATGAGTTCAGTTTCCAGCGATTCTTCCCCGGTGCTGAGTGGGGCGGACCAACTGACAAACTGCGAGCCTGGACACAACTGGACATGTTCTATTCCTATCGTGGGCTGGAAGCATTTGGCAGCGATATCAGTCTCTCTGTCGGCGCGCGCAACCTGACTGACCGTATGCCACAAAAGACCGGCATGATTGCCGGTGTCGCTGCCGAATCACAGGATGTGCTGGGACGTGTGGTGTATGCGCGGGTAGCGTTCAGCTTTGAGTAGGTGACTTAGCCGTCGCAGTAACGGCCCCGCTCTGCAGCAATGCAGGGCGGGTTTTCTTTGTAGGATGCCCCAGCGTTCTCTCCTGCCCTACAAATTGACGGTTTTTAGGTTATCCTACGGCAAGCCATCAATTCCAATAATAGAAAAAGCGCAGGAAAACCTCATGAAATTACGCACACCCTCACCCGGCTTTAAACAACTGATCAGCGCTTTGTTTATTGCCACTCTGGCGCTGCCAGTGCACGCCGACTCCTGGCCTCAGGCAGAAGTTGGCGCCGAAGCGGCAGGCTTTACGACCGAAGGCGTTGAGCGTCTCGATGCCGCCATGCGCGAAATTGTCGCCAATCAGGACGTAGCTGGCATGGTCTGGATGCTGGGCAAGGACGGCCAGATAGCCACTTACGAAGCCGCTGGCCTGGCCAGTGTCGACGATCAGACTCCCATGAGCAAAGACTCCTTGTTCCGTATCTACTCCATGAGCAAGCCCGTCACCGGCGTCGCCATGATGATGCTCTGGGAGCAGGGCCTGTGGGACTTTGATGACCCGATCAGCAAGCACGTTCCCGAATTCGCCAATCTGAAGGTGCTGGCCAGTTACGACAACAATGGCAATGTTGAACTGGAGGACCTGGAGCGTCAGCCCACCATGCGTGAGCTGATGAGCAACACCGCCGGTTTCGCCTATGGCCTGTTCGGCAACGACCCGGCAAACCAGGCTTTTCGCGAGCAGGAAGTGCTGGCGTCCAGCGACCTCAACGAATTGATCCAGAAGGTCGCAGCAATCCCGTTGATGGCGCAGCCCGGCGAGCAGTGGTACTACTCGATTGGCATGGACATCCAGGGATACATCGTTGAGCAGCTGACCGGCATGAGTTTTGGTGAGTACCTGCGGCAGCACCTGTTTGAGCCGCTGGACATGATGGATACACGTTTCTATGTGCTGCCTGAAGATGTCGATCGTTTTGCACAGGTTCACTACTGGGATGCCGAGCGCAATACACTGACCCAGCAGGCCGAGCGCCCAGATCGACCGAGTTACCTGGATGCCGACAGACTGGAGTCAGGTGGCGGCGGCCTGGTGTCATCAACTCATGACTACGCGCGATTTATCCAGATGCTGGTCAATAACGGCGAGCTCGACGGTGTGCGTATCCTGAAGCCGGAATCTGTTCGTATCATGAGCACCAACAGTCTGACCGGTGATGAAGATATGCGTTATGGTATTGGTGGCCCCGGCCAGCCAGGCCAGGGCTGGGGTGTTGATCTGGCGGTACTGTTTGACCCACAGGCAGCCGGTTCACCACAAGGGCCAGGCACCTACTATTGGGCCGGCGCCGCCGGCACATCGTTCTGGATTGATCCGGTCAATGACATCTTCTGGCTGTCCATGATCCAGGCTCAGGGCCCACGTCGGCCCGGCGCAGCCAATATGGGTGATGTGGCACGGGATATTATCTACGAAAGTCTGCAGGACTGATGGCAAGCCCTAAGGGCCAGCAGTTTTGTTTCTGCTGGCCCGACACTTGTCCGAGCAATACAGTACCTGATCCCAGTTCTTTGCCCAGGCTTTGCGCCAGCTCATCTCCCGCCCACAGACCTTGCAGGGTTTGCTGGGCAGATGTTGTTTGTTGCCCTTGAAGGATTGTGTCTGACGACCGGCCACAGACTATTTCCCGCCCGCCAGCTCAATAAAAGTACCCGTTGTATACGAAGCCTCATCAGACAATAACCACATGATTGCATGAGCCACTTCAATTGGATGGCCGCCGCGTTGCATAGGGAGCGATTTGCTGATGCGATCAACGCGACCTGGCTCTCCGCCATCGGCGTGCATATCTGTATAGATGAACGCAGGACGCACCGCATTGACGCGAATACCTTCGCCAGCCACCTCACGCGACAATCCAATTGTCAGCGTATCAACGGCGCCTTTGGAGGCAGCATAGTCAACATATTCACCAGCCGAACCAAGTCGGGAGGCTGCGGATGAAACATTGACGATCGCACCGCCCTGCCCGCCATGCCGCGTTGACATGCGTTTTACCGCTTCACGGGAACAAAGAAAGCTCCCAATAACATTGGTAGCCAGTATCCGGCTTAGCCTCGCAGCGTCAATGTCCTCGACACGCATCTGTTTTTCCAAAATCCCGGCATTATTGACCAGCGCAGTGACCGGCCCAATAGCATTGTCAACATGCGCAAAAAGGTTAATGACATCTGACTCGCTGGACACATCTGCCGCTACTGCAATCGCGCGTCCACCACCACGCTCAATCTCAAAGACCAGGGACTGCGCAGCTGATTGGTTCCTGTGATAGTTAACACAGACAGCGTAACCACGTTCGGCGGCAATGCGAGCAGTCGCCGCACCGATACCGCGGCTCGCACCGGTGACAATTAAAACGCCTGGTTTTCTGTTAGCCATGTTAGAAACTCGCTCCGTTCTTATTGTTCTACTATCGGTATATTTATAAATATTTTCAATATCTTGATTGTAAACATCGCCACCAAAACAGCTTGGACGCTTTATGATCAAAGGCCCGAATCTATCTGAACCATATGATTGGAGCACGGCATGTGTATGCTGGTACCATGGGCCGACACTCACTTTTACAGGACCGTGGCATGGCCTCCCGAGTACCCAAGCCTGCCTTCACAATCCGCGATGCAGTCACCGCGGACCTGCCAGTGCTGGTGAATTTTCTGACCAGGCTAGCACTGCATGTGAACGGCGGATTGGCGATGCAGCTCAAGAAGTCAGAGTACCAGCGTCTTTACGAGGTACTCGAGAACGCGCTGGAGTCTCCGGATAAACGCATTGTGGTGGCGGATCTGCCCGGTGTCGGCCTGATTGGCATGGGTGATGTCACCGTCTGGTCCAGTCAGAGCATCTGGGAGCAGGCCACGGTGGCGGAGTATCGCTCAGCAATAATTGACGATATCTGGGTGGAGCCCGATTATCGCAAAGCCGGTATCTTCAAGGCTCTGCTAAAGCGCCTGGTTGAGTTTGCAGATGAACGTGGCGCCTACGACCTCGTGCTTGAGTACTCCTCATCAAACAAAGAAGCTAAACAGGCATGGACGCGTCTTGGCTTCGTCACAACCGGCATTCGCGCTGCCGCCTTCACACAAAATGTGAAGGAAGCGCTGAAGTGAGACGAGTGACACCACTTGAAAACAGCCGAACATGCTGACACAACAGGAAAAGGGGAAATCAGCTGATGACTACACGCACAGTCAATGTGTTTTACGATGAGGTCATGCTTGGCCACAACCCTGAGGTTGACGTGCCCTACGTCCCCAGCCGCGTGGAAAAACGCGTCAGACACATCCTCAGCGAGCTGGACTTCAAGTGGAGTTATCCTGAACACCCAGGCCGCATTTCTGCCGTCAAATCCTACCTGGATGAAAACCCCATTCCTGGCGTGCAATACCGCACCGGACCAAAGGCGAGCTACAAACAACTGGCGCGCGTTCACACCAGTGCCTATCTGGATTATCTGTTCTCTCTGACCGGCAAACGTGCCTGGCTGGACTCGGACACAACCGCCGTATCGCCGGACAGCATTGAGGCAGCCGTCATGGCCGCAGGCCTGGCTATCGCCGCCGTAGAATCGGTGGTTAAAGGCAAGTCTGACAGTGCATTTGCACTGGTCAGGCCACCGGGCCATCACGCAGAGCCGGTGCGCGCGCGTGGATTCTGCCTGATCAATAATGTTGCCGTGGCAGCCGCGCATGCGCACGCCAAGTTAGGTTGCGAACGTATTCTGATCATTGACTGGGATGCGCACCATGGCAATGGCACGCAGGACATATTCTGGGCAGATCCCAGCGTGCTGTTTTTCGACACGCACTGCGCGGCGCCGTTTTACCCTGGTTCCGGTCACCTTGAGGAAGTCGGGGCCGGTGTCGGTGAGGGTTACACCATCAATGTGCCCTTGCCCGAGTCTGCTGGTGATGTGGCGTTTGAGAAGGCATTTCGGGAGATACTGGTTCCGGCTGCTGATCACTTCAAGCCAGATCTTGTTCTGGTTTCCGCAGGCTTCGACCCGCACCGCAATGACATGGCATTGAACCTTACTTACGACGGCTTTAAGGTAATCACCAGCATCGTACAGGGCATTGCCGACAAACACTGCGACGGCAAACTTGCACTGGTGCTGGAGGGCGGTTACAACCTGACGTCCCTGTCACAGGGTGTTCATGCGGTGCTTGACGTGCTGGCAGGTGGTGAGGTGCCAGAAGTGAACGCGACCGGTGTCAAGGAAGTTGAGCACGCAGCCGCGTTCCATTTGTCGGCATTTACAGAAGAGGCGCATGAAGAAGAAACGTAAAGCAGGATAAAGCTCTAAGAAGGATCAGCACACACGCGGTTGCGGCCTTCGTCCTTGGCTCGATAGAGGTTCTTGTCGGCTCTGGCTATAAGAGTTTCAGGGTTATCTTCGCCAGCGTATTCGGCTACACCCAGGCTGATTGTGATGCTTAATGACAGACCATCAATTTCAAAAGGCCTGGCACTGACAGCACGTCGGATACGCTCGGCAGCAAGAAGTGCCTGTTCTGCATTTATTTCAGGCATCAGTACCAGAAATTCCTCCCCGCCCCAGCGCACAGCGCGATCTTCGTCGCGAATGGTTTCACTGATCCGGATTGCAAGCAGGCGCAATACCGCATCACCAACATTATGACCGTGATCGTCATTGACGCGCTTAAAGCGGTCCAGGTCGGCCATGACAACAGAAAATGTCTTGTTGTATCGCCGTGCCCGGGCAATTTCGCTGTGTAATTGTGGCTCGACAAAGCGTCGATTGTTCATCCCGGTCAATGGGTCGGTTGCAGCCGACTTGCGCAACTCGACTTGCTGTTCAAACAGGGCGGTTCTAGTGCGGAACAGCAGTTCTGAGATGATCAACGCGATGATCAGTGAGGTGACTACGTTATAAAGGACATAGCTGCTGTCGCGAAACGACTGATTCAGCCACCCCATCAACAGCAAAGTGGCAACAAAAGGTACGCCAAAAATCAGCAGCAACTCGCGGGCCCCACGCAGGCAGGCAGGCGCGGCAGCAAAGATAATGATGATCAGTCCATTCACCATCAGGGTGACATTACCATCAGGTGCGAAATAGTTGCTGATGAAAAGTCCAAACATCATCAGCATCACGTTCACAACCAGCAGGCGCAACATTAACGGCGCGCCCTGCCCATCCTGTCGCCTGAATACACATAACAGTCCGAACAGCGCCGTTATCACGGCCAGAGCACGCCAGGCCGCATTGCTCCACCACAAGGAGGGAATGCGATCGGTCCACATCAGGTCCAAAACCTGATAAATCGGCAATAGAAGAACAGCCAGCAGCGAGTAGGCCAATAGCATCTTGCGGGCAAACTCACGGTGTTGCTGATCAATCTCCGGGTCATTCAGCATGCTGACCTGTGCTCCAGGCTCATAAACACTCTCAATATCTGCATCCGGCTGTGGTTGAACGACGCGTCTTGTTACTCCAGGTCGTCACATAAAACACTACCTTATAGAACACGTGATAAGGGATGTCCATAAGCACATGGAGCTGCGAAGTATAAGAGGCACAGTTGCGGCTGGTCACCATCAAAACCAATAAGCCAGATAACACTCGACGAGTTAAGCAAAGACTTCAAACGAGTGGAAGTATGACCAGCCGTGCATCAGTCTTGGCTATAAATCCGAACCAAACACTCAGATTCGAGGCAGCAGTTCGCGGAGGCCCTGCAGCCGGAAGATTAATGCGGTGTCGTCTGTCATTGTGAACTCGACATCGAGTATCTGGTCACCGAGCCTGATGATATCTGTGTAAAGACCAGTGCTTGTCTCGAACCGGCCGCTGCAACGTAGTTGTGTGGGGTTCGCGCCGGGCACAGGAGCAGACGCTCTGCTCGCCTGCAACTGAATTTCACCTTCGCCAACGGAGGTAATCACAAAAGTGACGTCTGTATTCTCAGCAAAACCGGGGTCAGGTTCACCCTGTGTCGTTACCCTGACACAGGTATACAGACGTTGTTCGCCATCGCCAATCGTGCCTATGCGCTGGTAAGGCAGCTGATAGTCCGGATGCGCCTGAACGCCATTCAGACTGGAAAGCCATCGCCTGCGGCCATCCGGCACGTAGGATGACACGGTTTTGATGTCAGCACTGGATTGAATGGGGAGTGTGACTGTCACTTTCAATAAAGTCTGGAAACCTTTTCCGGCGCTGGTAGTTCGCTCCAAGCCAGGTCTGTTTTCGTATCGAGCGACCTTGTCATTTATTTGAATGAAAAATTCGTGTGTCCCCGGACGCTTAAAGTCTATTTGTTGCCACGCAGACTGCATGTTGCTGCCCAACTCTTCTGTCAGATAGTAGTCTGCAATGCCATCACCGTTTTTGTCGCTGCGGGGTTCCGGCAAATGCCAACGCACAAGAATGTCGTCACCCTCTGGATCGTCTGCAAAAACTTTCACATTGATGCTATAAGGGGTGTTCGCCTGTTCAACAACTGCTTTGGCTTCCGGGATCCGGTTGTATTGCCGGAAAGCATCCACTTCAAATGAAGTAGCAAACAGGAGCTCAGGCTCGGAAAACACCGCACTGTCTTCGCGCAGGAAAACTGACCAGGTACCCGGAAAATCCTTGAAATAGCTGGCCAAACCCAGAGCCTTGAGTTGATAGCACCAATGGCAGCCCGGCGCAAAGGGCAAACTGGAATGCAGCATCCCGTCTGGACCTACAATATCAAGCCGCGCTTGCAAACCGTCAGTCGACAGAACCGGCGTCTTCATGACTAACCAGTAATCGTCAGGAGTGTCATCGTTAATCACTGAAGCGGCGGTCAGACTGTCGGAATCTTGGAAACTTCCGAGTAACAGACTGGCAGCCTCCGATCCCAGGAATCGTCTGACTTTCGCTGGAGACGCGGCAGGCGGTTGTATGTAGCTGGAATCGAAAGCCTCATCGGGATGTCCATACAGCACCTGAACAGCACGTACATCGTCAGCCATAGGAAACGCCATTCTGTTGTAGGGGTTCGCGAACATGATGGAGTTCGGATTTTCAGAGTGCCCCAAACCCAGAACGTGGCCAAGTTCGTGAGTAAGAATCGACATCATTTCGTATGGATCGGAGGACCAGGTGCCGGCACTGTTAAGGGTCAAATCACCACCTGAAAACTCGAAATATCCACGACTTTCCAGATAACCACCCAAATCTGGACCGGCCCTGCCGGCCCAGGTCTCACCCTCAGCATGTTTCCAGCTAACGATAACGTCTGTCTCGTCCGGAGCAGCAACTGAGGCCGGCGCGACATTAAATCCGATCCCACTGACTCTCTCCCAGCGCTGGGCCGCCTCCCGCAACATATCTAACATGGCTTCGTCATCAGAATACGCTGAATGCGCGCCTGCCGGGTTATAACGCAAGTTGACAGTATCAAGCCAACGCCCAAGGAAAGGCGATATGCTCAAGGCTGGAAGCTGATATTCCTGACGGACGTCCGCGACTGGTGGCTCAACGGTGGCGTGTGCGATTGACATAAACAACGCGAAAAAAGACACAATGACAGACACGACTAAGCTGTGATGTCTGATTTGACGTGGTGCCCAGGCAGTGCAGCAGCACACTTGCGCGTTCTTGCGCCCCGCCGCCCACATGCTCATGACTGCATGACCGCCTGCGGACCCGCTCATATCATCCGAAGAGAGTTGCACAAACTCGTTTCTGATAGGTTCTGTGGTGAGCTTTCTGATAATCCAGCCAAACAGCACGCTTATGGCAATGCCGAGTGCCACACTAAACCAGAGCACAATAGTGCCAAATTGCTCGCCCCCTTCAAAACCATCGCCCTCCGGCGTAACAGTGAGGTCCGGGAGCAAATAGACTTGTTGCGCCAGACCGGCAATCTGTAATTCCTCGCTACCAAACATGATCGATACCATCACGAATTGTAAAAGCGAGACCAGGGTCGCAAACCCGGCAAAAATAATAAAGATCCAGGCCAACACAGTCACATATGTCGATCTAGGTTGCATAGAGAGATTCTCGGCTACGAGCCATGGCCCGGGATAAAGATAGTCCGCAATAAGAGCAGACTATCGAGCTCCGTACAACTAGCCGATAGGCTAATAGTTGAGGCGATCTGGTTGACAGGCACAACTAACTCGGCGCCGGGCGGGCAAGCAGAGATATTTGTGCTGATCAGCCGTGCCTTTCAGTTTCTCGACCGAAGCGCAGCCTCATACGCCAGGGCCGCCCAGTGCCGCATTTCTGATGGATCTTCCAGAGCCTCTTCGGGTGCCTGATAGTAGGACATGCCGACCATCTTCTGTCCTTTCTGATACATAAACTGCGTCAAGCAACGGTCATTGAACTGCCTTACCGAGACAGCGTCTACTTTCAGATAGAGCATGTCGTCAGCGACCAGACCGATCATCAGATCATTGTGATAGATGCCGTGACCACCGAACATTTTCCTTGCGCGTATGTCGCCAAACTCGGCAAACATCTCTTTCAGAAACTCGATGTAGTCGCTCATGATGCATCCGAATTATGGGTCTGTTGATGTCTCTGCAGAATAACACGTAACATCAACCTCACCCGCTAGCCGCCAGTTACCGGCTCCAGCGTGAATCCCTCGTCAATCCAGCCAGTCACCCCACCAATCATCTTTTTAACTGGCCGGTTCAGACGTGCGAGCCGAATCGCGGCCTTGTCGGCACCGTTACAGTGAGGGCCGGCACAGTACACTACAAAGAGCGTGTCAGCGCTATACGCGGCGAGAGTTTCATCGTTGATACGGCTATGTGGCAGGTGGATGGCTGCCGGCACGTGACCATTCCGATAGCAGTCCTCTCCTCTGACATCCAGCAACACAAAATCCTGCCGGTTGTTGGTGATGGCGTGATGAACATCCCAGCAGTCGGTCTCAAATTGCAGCAGGGCTTCGAAGTGCGCCAGTGCGGCTGCACTGTCAGCGGCGGCGGGACGGGATACGGCTGAAGACATGATGATATCTCCTTGTCTGTTGGTGAATGACATTGCAGGGGTATTGTGCGCCAGACGTCAGAAAGCGGTAATTGGCTGGAAAGACAATAATCGTTTATATTCAGCCAGACAGGATGGGAGTTACCGTATGCATAAGGTCGCCGTACTGGTACATGACAAAATCGCTCTGTTTGAGCTGGGCTGCGCTGTGGAGTTGTTTGCCCTGTCTCGCCCGGAGATGGACAACTGGTATCGCTGTGATGTGGTGTCCTTCTCTGACAATCCTCTAACGGGCACCGGCGGGGTCACGATTGGTGTCAAACCAGTCGCCAGTCTCGAAGACTATACAATGATCATCGTGCCCAGCTGGGAGACCACTGGCGCCCCCATTCCCGAGTTGATCCGGTCAGAGCTGACTGCGGCTTTTCACGCCGGCAAACGGATCATCTCCTTTTGCTCCGGTGCGTTCCTGCTGGCGGCGCTGGGGTTTCTCGATGGTCGCCAGGCAACCACGCACTGGCGCTATGCAGAAAAGCTGAAGTCACTGTATCCCCAAATTCAATATCAAGACGACGTTCTGTATGTCTATGACGGACGAATCGGCTGTTCAGCCGGCAGCGCAGCGGCCATTGATCTGGGCATGGAGGTAATCCGCAGCGACTTTGGTTTTCGTATCGCCAACCACGTGGCACGCCGCCTGGTGATATCAGCCCACCGGCAGGGCGGGCAGTCCCAGTTTGTGGAAACACCTATGCCAGAGAAACCCAGTCAGTTTTCCAGATCGCTGGACTGGGCCGTGAAGCATCTGTCGTCGCCGATCGGCATTGATGAATTTGCGGAAAAGGCGCGCATGTCACGGCGCACCTTTGATCGAAAGTTCCGGGACACTTTTGGTGTGTCACCCAAGGAATGGCTGACCGCGCAAAGACTGGACGCGGCGCGTCAGTTACTGGAAAGTACGCAACACGATGTTGAGAAAGTGGCTGATTTGTCCGGTTTCGGAAACGCAACAAATTTGCGCCATCATTTTCGCGAGGCGATTGGGGTATCACCCAGGCGTTACCGTGAACAATTCGGACGGCCCGAATCTGCGCTCCGGGCAAAGTCCGCTTAGCACAGCTGTTATTCTTTCAAGGTTTCAGACACTCGCTCCAGAATCAAAGAACCCAGACCACTGCCTTTACCACCGCCAATACTGTCAAACACCAAAAAGCCCTGCAGGTTAGTGCAGACATCAATTAGGCGCCTGCCACGTTCCAGCCCGATCTCGAGCATCTCCTTGGCGGTTTCAGCATCCACGGTCCTGATCTCGGGACCCAGGTGTTTCAGCACTTCAGGGGACACACCGACAACCATGTTCCACTCCATGGGCAGGTCTTTGCGCAGGTCGATATCCAGACTCATGATAGTGTTGTAGAAGAATTCATTTGCTTTTGCATTTTCCAGCGCTATAAGCGAAATCGGGTTATGAAACTCGACTTCCTGATCGGCGGACACTGCAGGTACGCCATTGCCTGGAGTTGACTGTGAACCCAGGCTTTCGGCCAAGTCACTGGCCAGGCTGGCCCTGATCTCGGGAGAAAGTGCACACAGCAATTCTGAAAGTTCGTGATATTTCATTGGCATTCCCTTAGATTAATTATCGTTCTGTTCAAGCAAACAGCTATTCTGCGACATCGATCGAATATAGCACCGGGTACGTAACAATGATTCTCTTTTCGACACGTCTTTAGGGTTTATCAACAGGAACACTTAAATAATGGCATACAGCCCGACTGACATCCTGTGCGACTTCACTAACCCGGCTCACGCTTCCCACTGGCGAGCCATCAATGATGGGGTCATGGGCGGCGAGTCCAGCAGTGCGCCTGAAATAAAAGATGGTTGCCTGCACTTTTCCGGCTACATCTCACTGGAGAATAACGGCGGGTTTGCCTCGATACGATCGCAGCAAGGTATGGATCTCAGCAGCGCAACAGGCGTCAAGCTTCGTGTGCTGGGCGATGGCCGCCGTTACCAGTTCCGGCTGTATACCGACGCCAGGTACCACGACTCCCGAATTGCCTACAGTTGCAGTTTCGATACCACCGCCGGTCAATGGCTTGAGGTAGCCATTGAATTCTCCAGCCTGAAACCCGTATTCCGTGGACGTTCGCTGTCCGGCCCGGCATTTAATGCTGCGGGAGTGGAGCAGATGGGCTTCCTGCTGGCGGATAAACAGCAGGGAGAATTTCATCTGCTCGTGGACTGGATTCGCACTTTATAAACAGACTTCAGATCTCTATCTGAATCACTCTGGATACCACGCCAGTGCCACCTGCTGACAAAGATGTGATGTCCGTCCCCTCTTTGTTCAGCGACACGTGAATGCAACTGGGCGACGGCTGTACCATGCAATAGCCCTGCTCTATCTGATAAGTGTCTTTTACTATGCCAAGATGATCGTGCAGATAGCAGGCCAGTGGCCCCGCGGCCATCCCGGTCGCCGACTCTTCGGCAATACCGTAACGGGGTGCGAACATGCGTGTCGACGCATCACGACCAGTTTGACTGGTCTCCAGTGTGAACACATAAAATCCGATCAGATCAAATGCCTCAGACAGTTTTTCAATCTGACGCTGATCCGGATTAATGTTCTTCAGGGTTTGCAGATCCTTTACTCCCACCAGAATGAATGAGTTGCCCGTATTGGCAATCATCGGGTCGGTAATGGTGCTGTCTTTGTCGAGTCCCAATGCTTGCAGCACAGCATCTGTCTGGTCAGCAATCTGAGTGTATCCGGGTCCCAGTTGTTCCATATAAGCAAAGTCGCCATTTACTTGAATCGCTCGTGTGCCATCAATGGTCTCTTTGGAGGTATTGGGTTCGGGCACCAGGCCCTGCTGCGACAGATAGCTGAATGTGGCGATGGTGGCGTGTCCGCAGTGTGCGATCTGCCTGGTTGGTGTGAAAAACTCCAGCTTGAAGCCGGCGACTTTGGAGCGGGAGACAAACGCTGTCTCGGAAAGGCCGACTTGCCTGGCGATGCCCTGCTTTTGCCCGGCAGTCAAATCATCGGCATCCAGAACCACACCCGCGGGGTTGCCCCCGTTACTTCCATCAACAAAGGCATTGACGATTGCGACGCTGACTTTCATTTCAGAATATCTCCACCACCTCAAAGCGCTCACAAACCAGCTTCATCCGGGGATCAAAACCACCGTTGCGCTCAAAATAACTACGATGGCCACGCCGCCAGCCTTCCAGGTCATCGTCCTCGCCTTCCTGCAGCGCAAACGCCTCATCCACATCCTCAAAAGCCTTGATCTCAACCGATACGGTTCGAATGGCGACCGCCGGCTCACCCTCCCAGGTCTGGGCTATATCTGTTCTGCCTGCTTTGGGCATTGCAGCCGGGTCATCCTCAAATTCGCTCAGCGCCCCGCAGGTGGCTGTTTTTTTGCCAGCCCTCACCAGCGCCAGCAGTTCATCACAAAGTGGTTTGCTATCGCCAAAGGTGAACATCTGGGCGTCGGGGTATTTTTGCCGGACTCTGGCGATATCCATGGTTTCATCTCATCCGCTTTGAGGTATCTGCGCACTTACTCTACAGCCTGGGATGCTTCAATGAGAATAGCCTGCAGGCTGCATGTGCAAAACAGCATCATAGTTACAGCACAAACTTTAGTAGGCAATATATGTCCTTTTGAAATTGATTAACCGTCTTAACAGGCATATTATGGCCTTTTATCAATAACATTGTGGCTTTTCAACAGCTGCTTGCAGCACTAACATAAACAGCCAATAATGGCCTAATAACTGATTTATAGTCGATCTAAAGGCAATATATGGCCCCTAAAATAGATTTTACAATAGCCCCTCCCACCATCGTGTTACGAGAAATCGGCGAGCGCATGGCGGCCAGCCGGCTGCAGCAAAACATTACCCAGGACGAATTGGCCGAAAAGTCAGGAGTCGCCGTTCGCACATTACGCCGTTTTGAAGCCGGCAACGGAGGCTCAATGGAGACACTGGTTCGGCTTCTGCAGGCACTTGATCAGGCTGATTCACTCGACCAGATACTCCCTCGGGCAGGCATCAGCCCCATGCAGGCCATTAAATCGCCCGGTAAACGGGCCAGCAAAAATAAGTCGCGACAGCGTGCGCGCAAGAAATCCGTCAAGCCCATACCTGCCTGGTCCTGGGATGAGCAGGAGACGCCCTGATGAGCGCTGCCGTCAGGCTATGGGGAAGAACAATTGGCGCCGTTGTCTGGGATGATGAGCGAGAGCTGGGCGTATTTGAATACGACGACGCGTTTCGCCACTCTGGCATCGAAGTCAGCCCGATCACCATGCCGCTTAGCCAGGGGATTTATCAGCTTCCTCAACTTAAGGGCAGTTTTTCAAACCTGCCGGGACTGGTTGCCGACAGTCTGCCAGACAAATTCGGCAACCGGCTGATCGACGCCTGGCTGGCGGCTGAAGGCAGAAAGCCCAACAGCATGAATCCGGTGGAGCGACTTTGTTACATTGGCCGGCGCGGCATGGGCGCGCTGGAGTTCGAACCCACCGTTGGTCCTCAGGCCGATAATGATTCCCATGTGGATGTGGCTGCGCTGACAAAACTTGCCAACAAAGTGCTGTCTCAACGCGGAGAGCTTGCTGGGCTGCTTGATGGCAGCACCGAAGATCAGGACCATCTGCAGAATATCCTTCGTGTTGGCACCTCGGCAGGCGGCGCCCGCGCCAAGGCCCTGCTACTCTGGAATCGCACTACCGGTGAGTTTCGGTCCGGCCAGCTGGCCGGCCCCGAGGGTTTTGAACACTGGCTGTTGAAGTTTGATGGCATCAGCAATAACCGCGATCGGGAACTGGCTGATCCACAGGGGTTTGGACGGCTGGAGTATGCCTACTACCTGATGGCCAGAGACGCCGGCATCGACATGAAAGAATGCCGCCTGCACGAAGAAGGCGGCAGAGCACACTTTATGACGCGCCGATTCGACCGCACTGATGCTGGCAAAAAAATTCACATGCTGTCACTGGGCGGCCTGTGTCATTACGACTACAACGACCCCAGCAGCTACAGCTATGAACAGGCCATGCAGGCCATCCGACAGATCTGCGAAAACCCGATCAAAGATGCTGAGCAGCAATTACTGCGGGCAAGCCTGAACGTCATTGCCAGAAATCAGGACGACCACGTCAAGAACATCGCTTTCCTGATGAACCCTCAGGGACAATGGTGGCTTTCCCCCGCCTTTGATGTAGCTTACTCCTACAATCCGCAAGGTAAATTCACCGCGCAGCACCAGATGAGCATCAACGGCAAGCGTGATGGTTTTGTGCTGGAGGACCTGATGGCGCTGGCCACGCTGGGTGGCATAAAACCCAGGCGTGCCCGGGCACTCATCCAGCAGGTCCGCGACAGTGTCGATAACTGGCCAGTCTACGTTGAAGTGGCGGGTGTCGATGCGCAGATGGCCGAGCAGGTTCGACAGACGCACCGCCTGGCGATTAGCCCGTAGTCAGGGCCACTGACCCGCAATCATTGCTCAAACATTTAAGCACAACTGAGCTCACTATCGTGTCTGATCAACTGTTTTTGGGTTATCCTTCGGGACATTCGGAGGAGTATCTATGAGACAAAAGCAAACCAACACCCCTGCCCTGTCAGCTATTGTGCTGACACTGCTACTGAGCTGCCTGAGCTGGACCGCCAGCGCGCAGGAAACAAGCTATCAGGTAGACCTGTCCCAGCGCGCGACGCAGACAGTCAATATCGAGGCGCGATTCAGCGATGTCACAGGCGACACTCTGGATTTTCACCTGCCGGTGTGGCGCTCCGGTCTGTATCTGATCCTGGATTTTGTGGGCACGGTGTCAGGCATCGAGGTCACTGATGGCAATGGTAATGCCCTGCCATTCGAACAGACCGCAAAGTCATCCTGGCAGGTCACCCGACCCAATGCCCGCTCTGGTGATGTCGTGCTTCGCTATCGGGTCTATGCGGACAGCCTGACCGACCGCACACGCCATGTGGATGCCGATCATGCCTTCCTGAATCCGGCCGCCGTGTTCATGTATGCCGACCAGCTGCGCGATGAGCCCATCGAGGTCAACATGGATCTGCCGGATGGCTGGCGAGCCGCCAGCGGCATGGAACAACCGGACTCCGGTCGTTTTGTTGCCCCGCACTACGATCGCCTGGTGGACTCACCCATAGAAGCTGGCACCTTTGATCTGGTCACCTTCGAAGCCGCAGGTATGACGGTAGACTTCCTGATCCACGGTATCTGGGATGGCGATGAAGAGCGTCTGGCCAATGAAATGGCCGCACTGGTCGAAGCCACGGCAGAGGTTTTTGCGGCCTCCGACACCGGCCTGCCGACCGACTACTACCTGTTTATCCTGCACAGTGGTGATGGTCTCGGTGGCGGCACTGAGTACTATAACAGCACGCTGGTGCATACCGATCCGCGCGCGTTCTGGGACGAGGATCGCTGGCAGGGTTTTCTGGGACTCATGGCACATGAGTTTTTCCACACCTGGAACGTCAAGCGCTTCCGACCGGCTTCAATCGATCGCTACGACTACCAGGACATCAATTACACAGAGCTGCTGTGGGTCGCCGAAGGCCTGACCAGCTATTACGATCAGCTGCTGCCGGTACGCGCCGGCCTGGTGCCAGTGGATGACTATCGTGACCAGCTGGCCAGCGCCATCACCGGCGTTGTGGATGCGCCAGGCTACAGTCAGGACACGCTGGCACGCGCCAGCTTCGAGGCCTGGACCAAAAACTTCCATCGCGGCACTGACCGGGCAGCCGACAAACCCAACCGCACGGTGTCCTTCTACAGCCAGGGCGGACTACTGGGCCTGGTGCTGGATCTGGAAATCCGCCGCATCAGCAACGGCGAGCGCAGCCTGGATACCGTGATGACCGCGCTGTATGACGACTTTCCTCTGGGCGGCGGCGGATTCACCTATGCCGATTTCCGCGAGCGATTGGCGGCAGCCGGTGGCGATGCGCTTGCCGAACAGTTGGATGGCTGGGTCTATGACACTCAGCCGTTGCCACTGGCCGAGGCGCTGGCGTCAATTGGCTGGGTGCTGGAGCGCGAGGACACCAGTGAAGACCAGGTGCAGGTATCCATTGACGCTCCTGTCCGTGGAAACCCGCCGGTAGTCTCCTACGCACGCCTGGATGGAGCGGCGTGGAATGCTGGTATCAACGCAGGCGATGAGCTCATTGCACTGGATGGCGTGCAGATCAGTAACGGCCTGGATGTAATGCTGCGACGCTATAGCCCGGGGGAAGAAGTTGAGTTCACGCTCTTCCGTGACGGCATCCTCAAAACGCTGCCGCTGACATTGAATCCGGTCATAGGAGATTTTGAAGTTGAAGTGAACGAGGACGCTGGCGAAACAGCTGCTGAATTGAGAAGCGGCTGGCTTGGCGGTGTTGAGGAAGACGAAGAGTAGCTTGCGAGAATAACATCAATCAACCGCAAGCAGGTCTGTCACGGCTTTGCGGTTATTGGTGTCTTTCAGGAAATTACTCAGGGGCAGAAATAATGACTGCGGCAGATTATCCAGCGCAAACCAGTCCCAGCGCTCGCAGAATTCGGGCTCCAGGTTTCGTACCTCACCGCTCGGGCAATGCGTGCCAAAATATATTGTCACCCAGTGTCTGCCTGTCTCTGTGAATATATCATCGGAGAAGCCGCATTTAACGAGTTGGGCCAGCTCCAGTCCGGTTTCTTCCAGGACTTCGCGGCGGGCGCAGGCTTCAATTCTCTCGCCGGTATCAAGCTTGCCGCCAGGCAGCCCCCACGAACCTGCGCCGTCAGCGCCAATCCGTTTGCCCAGTAGAATCTTGCCATTGCGTATGACAAAGGTGCCTACGCCGATTTTTGCGGGTTGTATCGCCTTGATAATGTGCTCCCGGGAAGTTGCCTAATGCCTGCCATGACTACGTGATACAAAGCCAGGCCGATCAGTCATCCAGTCATAACGAAGAAAGTATCAAGCTGTCAATGAAGCGGAAGTGGATTAGTGGCATACTTGAATCTGGCCGTGTCTAAACACCCGCACGGCCAATAGACGCAATCAACACAATAACAGGAAAAAATATGAAATCAGCCATGAAAGCCGGAATCTTCGTATTCCTGGTCACCGCCCTCGCTTCCATAAGCTCCACGCTGTATGCACAGAACTCAGCCGATGGTGTCTGGAACTTTGTCATGTCAGGCCCCAACGGTGATGTCACTGCGGTCGTCGATCTGTACGCCGATGGCACCTCCCTGATTGGTCAGTTTGAGTTGAGCGACGGTCGCATCTGGCCGATCAGCAATGGATCAGCCAACGGGCCCACCTTCAGTTTTGAGCTGGAACGTGGCGACTCCGGCGTCATTTATCAAATGTCAGGCACCGTTAACGGTAATCAGGCGACTGGCACCGCTACTGCCATGGGGACCACCCGCGAATGGAGTATGACGCGAGCGCAATAAGCGCAACACAACAGGCGCAGCTGGCGTCGAATAATGGCATACTTGAGTCTGGCCTGGTCAACAAACCTTAGCGGCCATTTGACATGAATTAAGATAATAAGAGGAAAATGTATGAAAGCATTGAAGTTATTCTCTCTGGCAGCAGTGCTGGGCGGGATGTTTGCGGCGCCAGCAGCAATGGTCACGGCGCAGGAAATTGAGCGCAAGGGCGAAGGCCGCCATTTCTACACCACTATCCGTGTACCCGCCAATGCCGAATTCCTGTACCTGAGCGGCTCGGGCGCATCTCCCATGGAAGATGGCACCTGGGGTGACATGGAGCAGCAGACCATCGATACCTTCAACGGCTTCAAGGAAACGCTGGAAGCAGAAGGCTGGTCAATGTCCGACATCATCCAGGTACGCGCTTTTGGCGTCGCCGGTGACAATGGCACGGTAGATTTTGATGGTTTCAATCGCGGCTACCGTCAGTTCTTCGGTACCGAAGAAAACCCGATGAAGCCGGTGCGTTCTTTCGTGGAGATCAAAGACCTGGTCGTTGATGGCTGGCTGATCGAGATCGAAATACGTGCGGCACGTGTGCCATAAAACTGCACAGCTGCTAAAGAAGCGGGTCACCCCGTTATAAACAAAGGCCTGGCGCACAACTGCACCAGGCCTTTTTTATTGGACTCTTCGCGCCAGCCCGGACCTTATGGCAACCGGCTGGCAATGACAGATATCTCAATTTTCACACCTCTTGGCAACTCAGCCACCCCAACAGTCGCTCTGGCTGGCGGCGCCTCGGAAAAATACTCGCCGTAGACACCGTTCATCGCTGCAAACTCACTCAGGTCTGTCATATAGACTGTTGCCATGACCACATCGGCCAGGGAAAGACTCTGCGATTCCAGCATCGCCGTGATGTGTTCGAAGACCTGGCGCGTCTGCTGCTCAATGTCGTCCCCCACCACCGCATTCCCTTCAGCGTTCAGCGGAATCACACCCGACAGGAAGTATAGATTGCCCGTTTGCACCATCTGGGAGTAAGGGCCTACGGCCGGGTAGACGGCATCGGTTGAATGCACTGTCCTGGCGCTTTCCTCTTCGACGCTGCAGGCGACTAATACAGACACCAGAAACGCAATCGAAACACGTTTAATGATCATGACCGGTAATCCTTAACAAGCATACAGGTGTGTTGGCTTGGCATGATGCTTCGCTAAACAAGTGACTGCACATGCCGCGCAAAATTATCCAGAATGGCCTGCCAGCCATCCCTCTGCATTTCAGGCGAGTTCTCGGTTTCTGCATCAAAAACCGAGGTGACCATAACACCATCGCCCGTTTCGACAAACCTTGTACTGACCTCGCGCCCGTCACTCATGCGGTACTCGATTATCTGATGCGGCACAATGCGGGTATAAGTGCCTTCAAAGTCAAAACCAAAACTGCCATCTTTGGCTTCCATGCGCGACAGAAAACTGCCACCCTCGCGCAGATCAACAGTGCTATGTGTTGTGTGCCAGTCGTCTGATGCTGCATTCCATTGTTTGATATCGTCCGGGTTATTCCAGGCATCCCAGACTGTTTCCAGATCGGCCTTGACCAGGGTCTCGATGTTAATCTTCATATGTCTTCTCCAATGGCAGTCATGTAAGTTCTGAGTACAGTCGACTGGGCGAAGACGAATTCGACACTTTAGTTTTTAGTTGCTGTTTCATGGTAAATCTTAAGCTGGGTGTATTTCCTGGCACTTCCAGCAGGACTCAAATGTAGCCGCATTCCACTCTGCACAGTGCTTGCATTGCCAGTCTGGAAGATCAGTACTTTGGTTCAACTCTTTATCGAGTATGGAGATTGCTCTGTCGGCCGCCTGCTCGTTGTAGACCCAGAGTTCGACAGGTACGGCACCCCAGCCAACATGACCGCCAGATGCGTGGTATTCGTTTTTTATAAAACAATCGATGCCGTTGAGTTCAAGCAGGTTCTTGGCAGAGGAAAGAATCGTCATGTTCTCGTGAGAGTAGACTCTTTGCATGGCTTGGCCTTTGTGGTCAGGGGTATCGCACCATGGCGATTCGCTGTTGAGGATCTGGCAGCACTGCCCGCTGCTCCTCAAGAATACTGAGCAGCTCCGGACCGCACTGGGCGTCGTCTATCGCGGTAAAGCCCTTGCGCTCATAGTATGGCCCGTTCCAAGGAAGATGGGAATAGGTCGTCAGCCACAGCGGCTGATCAGCTGACCACGCAATCACGTGGCCCATGAGCTGACTGCCAACACCAGCTCGCATGGCCTGTGGGTGGACGGACAGCTGGTCGAGGTAAGGCTGTTGGTCAACATGTCGGTACGTTGCAAACCCAATGACGATCCCCTGCGCGTTGACGGCAAGTTGGGCCAGACCCTGCTGGATGGCAAGAGACCAGCGGGTGGATTCCGCAATCACAAAGGGATGGTTCTCGTCGAAGTCGAAGCTGAGACCGGCGTCCAGAAACAGCTGGCTGGCCTGGTCGTCGATGTTGATCAGGGCGGGTAGATCTTCCGGATGAGCCTGACGGAGCTTGAAATTCATTGAGTAGACCTTTCGCAACTTGATCGCTGTAGACACAGAACCTCAAGGCTTTTCCGCATGCGCCGGGATATCACCATCAGTCGCGAGCCAGGCCCGATCATGAGAGGTCCATATATGGGCCGCAGGGACCACACCCGGATCTTCATCCAGCGTCGCAACCCTGACAATCACTTCTGGTCTATCGACCCACTCTGCCATCAGATGGCTGCCACAGTGTCTGCAAAACCATCTGCGTTTACCTGGCGTCGATTCAAATGACCCAAGACTATCTTCTCCCTTCACCCAGCGAAAATCGTCGCGATTCACACGCGCCGTTGTAGCAAACACGGCTGAGTGGGCTTTTTGGCAGGTCATGCAATGGCAATGCATGATGGGGCCTGCCAGTGCGTTTATTTCGTAGCGGCTTGCGCCGCATAAACAGCTTCCTTTCATGAGACACCTGCTTTTTGGTAACCAGTCTATTGGCTTTGGCTTGCCGCCCCATCTTACAAAGTGCATTGTTCAACCGGGATGATCCAGCACCGTGATTTTGGGCAGCCACAGTTGAACACCAATTCTGCCCTGAGATAATGTTCAAATCACTAAAAACAAAAGGAGTGCTTCCATGACAGTCACCCCAAAAACAAGCTCAATGCTATTGCTGGTCACCTTGCTGCTGGGCTTCAGTGGCGCCCTGACCGCACAGAACGCAAGCACCCTGCCCGACGATGTTCAAGCCCAACAGGCCGACATCTGGAGTGAGGGCACGCGAATGAGCGCAACGGTAAACACGCCCGCTTCCGCGTCAGCTTCTGACACGTTCCCGACCATTCTGATGGCCCATGGCTGGGGCGGGGTTGCTGCGCAGTTGCGCCGCGACGCAATTTCCTTTTCACAGAATGGTTATCTGGTGGTCACCTTCGACTACCGTGGCTGGGGCGAAAGTGACGGTCGCATTATTGCCACTCAGGCCTTGCCCGCAGACCGACAGGGTGCCTTCACCACGCAGGTTCGGGAAATTCGCGAAGTAGTCGATCCGGTGGACATGCTCACCGACTGGGAGAATGCCATGCACTGGCTTCAGGCAGTCCCCCAGGTCGACACGGATCGCATCGGTATCTGGGGCAGCAGCCAGTCGGGCGGTTATGTGGTGGAGATGGCCGCGCGTGATGATCGAATCAAGGCTGTGCATAGCCAGGTCGGCTCGCTCAGCGGGCGCAGCATAGGCGAAACCGTCCAGGCGTATAATGACGCCACCTTACGTGCACGTGGTGAGCTCAGCTATCCTGAGGCCGGAGCAACTGTAGTCGGCAATCTGCGCGGCGCACCTATCGCCAATCGCTTTGCCAACTATTCGCCAGTGGACAAGATGGATCAGATTGACGGCACGCCCATCCAGTTTGTGCTGGCCGGCGATGAAGAGTTATTCGACAACCGCGAGCATGGAATCCTGGCACACGATCGTTATGGCGGGCCCAAGAACCTTGTGATAATTCCGGATATCAGCCACTACGGAATCTACCGTGAGGCCTGGCAGCAGGCGAATGACCTGGCTGTGCAGTGGTTTGATCGGTATCTGAAGTAAGCGCCGGCAGTTTACTGCACAACGCTTACTGTCAGATTGGCTGCGTCACATCGATGTGACTGCGGTTACAGGCTACGCAGAGGAATTTGTGAGAATCTGAGCATGCAACAATCGCACGGAACCATCATTAAAAGGAGAATTATCATGAACGGAATCACCAGGCGAGCGTGGCTGATGGCAGCGTGCTGCGCAAGTGCAACTTACAGTCTGGCACAGGCCACAGAAGTCACGGAATCCAGCGAAATTACAGAATATTGCATCCCACAGACATCAGTTCGCGGTGGCTATGAAGACCTGATGATCGACCACAACATGATCATCCCACCCTCTGATCATTTCAAACGAGCCGATGTATTTATTGCTGCAAGACTCAAAAGCGACCCGAATGCGCTGTGGCTATTGAGTGGTATTACCTGGAAATCCATTGATAGCGCAGCTGATTTGCCCAGAGCCCAATATAAAAGCTATGCGCAGCTCCCCCTGGTAGTACCTGTTTCGGTATTTAATAGCCCATTTGATGTGACAGGCATGATGGGCGACGTAGAGCTATGGACTGGTTATGGATTTCGCTCGGAATCGGAATCCACCGTTGAGTCATTCAATGAGATGGTAGCCGCCAGTCGGTTTGAGATACTCTGGGAAGCGCCCTCACAGCTCTCCCCGTTTCCTGAGCTTGGACTGCGTGGGCCTTACTCCCAAATCTGTATGGAAACGAGCGTCGTCAAGAAAACAATACTGACTGCTGAGCCGACTGTGGGCACTGGCGCAACTGTCGGCAGCTCAGCCACTGACAATTGATAGAGGTCATGCTGCAAGAAGTGTCTGCAGCAATTGGCAAAAAAAGTGCCCACAGCAAAAACTGTGGGCACCATCCTCAAATCGGGGTTACATTCCCAAAAAACGTGACCTGACACTTACGGTCCGTCAGGAATCTCCTGTGAATTCACAACACGCGCTGTATCAGAGAACTGCATGGCAGCATCCGACGCTTCAGTGTACACCGGCCATTCTGTGCCACCTGCGCAGTTGATCGATTTGGCAGCAGGGTCCATTTTGTAGAATGCCAGCCAGCAGGACTGAACCATGGCAGCCACTTCCCTGTCTTCTCCACCTGCCCGGCCATTGGGGCCTACCGACCAGCCAGAGGAATCAATGGAGTCAAAGGTGAACATCAGCTCTGCCGAGTGGATGGGGCCATTGGTCCATTCAGAACGGAAGCCGGGCACATAGTCAAAACTGTACAACCAGGCCCCGGCACCAGTATCACCGGCCAGGTTGGCAACCCTGCGGGCGCTGTCAAAGCCGCGCTCGCCGGTATTGGACCCGACCAGAACCGGTACGTCGATTTCATCACCAGCCTGCATGGCCTCCAGCGTGGACACGGGGCGGAAACGTCCGTCTATAACAGTGCCCAGCCCGGCCCGTGTGGCCTGGTTGTAGCTGAAAGTTTGTGCAGAAATGGAACGCAGCTGATCGGCGGTGATATCTTCTGACAGACTCAGTGCACTCATTGCCTGCACGCCGCGCTGTTCGGCGTCAGCCAGCGATTGGCCGGCGCGAAGCAAGGCGCCGGATTGCACCACGGCTTTGTGAAACAGGCCTTCGGCTGATGGAATGGAAAGCAGATCCATGACCATCGCACCACCGGCAGACTGGCCGGCAATCGTGACGTTATCGGGATCACCACCCAGGGCTTCGGCGTTGCGCTGAACCCACTCAAGGGCGGCCACCGCATCGGTCAGTGCAAAGTTGCCCAGCGCTTCATCACTGTCAGCGGCCTGGCTCAGGGCCGGATGATTCAGGTTGGCCATCGGCCCCAGACGGTAATTGATTGAAACCGTAATGACACCGTTCTGTGCATTGGAAGTGCCGTCATAAGAGCCCAGGTGACCAGCCCCCAGGAATGAGGCGCCACCATGCATCCAGACAACAATCGGCGCGTCTTCAGCCTCAGGCGGCACAAAGGCGGTCAGATACAGGCAGTCTTCTGCCTGCATACCGGCGACGCCACCACCATTGGGACGGCCATCCAGCGTCACTGGCTGTGTACAGGGAGGTTCATGGGTCAGCGCCAGACGCTCACCAGGCCAGGGTTCTGGCGCAACTGCGGCACGCCAGCGCATATCACCGACGGGCGGTTTGGCGTAGGGTACGCCGCGGAACACCTGAACATTGTTTTCCATCTGACCGACCAGCACACCGGAATCAAGTGTGACCTTGACCGGATCGATGTCATCGGCGACCTGGGCGAACGCGCTGCCTGTCAGCAACAGGGCACCCATCGTGAGATACGTCAAACGCTGCATAGTTTAGCTCCCTTTCTTATTCGAATTACGACGCGAATGTTTCAGTTACGACGTGCACAAACCGCAATGTGGGTCACTGACTTGCTACCTGAGCATTCCAGTATTTCAGCCGACAGCCGACACACATGGAAAATATCAGATTAGCATGGTTTTCCAGATTATGTCTGAATCAAAACATGCGTTCCGGCGACTGTCAGGAGCGTCTCAACGCAGGCAGAGTTCAAAATTGCAGTCTTGCAATCGCAATACCACTCTCGCCGGCAACGGAGTACAGCAGATAGACCTCGCCGTCCTCCTCAAAGATAGCCGGGTCACGCAGCTGGTTGACAGCTACGTCGCTATGGCCCCGCTGCGAAGGCTCAATCGGCAGATTGGCGCCCTCCCATTCCGTCTCGGGACGCAGGACCTCAACGGCCTGCGATTCCTGCCAGCTCATCCAGTCACCGTCCAGCTCGATGGTCGACAGCAGGATTCGCTCCGGTTCATGCCCCACCTGGGTCCAGAATACATACAGTGTGTCGTCACGTAGCAACAGCGCAGAATGGCGCATGTCATTGTTAAACAGACGTGGCCCCTCTTCGAAATCAGTAATGCCATCTTCGGACCGGTAGAGGAAACCAGGCATCGCCAGGCCGTAGTAGTAATCGCCGTGCTGAATAACGCGGAAATAGGGTCTGCCGAGAATCTCGGGCTGACCGACAAAATCGATGCCGTTTTTGGAGGTTGCCAGCCGGGTCACCTGACTGGACAGCCCCTGCGATGTTGCAGAATCAAATGCCCTGGCATCGCGGCCATGCACATACATGACGATTTCCTGCAGGTCGTCCCTGACATGCACATCAGGCGAAGCAATGTGAGCGTATGCGTTTGCGGCAGCCCCCTCTTCCAGCTCAACAGGGAAAAATGATTCCTCCAGCTGCAAGGTACCCGGCTCATAAGTAGTCCATGGGCCGAGCAGATCGTCTGCGTAGGCCATACGAATGTAGGTGCCGCGATGGTCGGCAAAGTACAGGTAATACTCACCCAGTGGATTATCGACCCAGTCAGGTACCTTGATCAGCGAGGGACCCTGAACATTGCCGCCCATTCGGGCGTCCATGTTCTGCACGATAATGGGACCATCACCCAGGCGGGTGACAGTAGGGATCTCGGCGGCCATGGAATGTGTGGCGACAAGGAACAGAACAGCAAAAACAAGCGACACCGCTGCGCGGAGCGTTGAGCAGATGTGAATCACGACGAGCCTCCCGAAACCTTATTATTGTGGGTGTGTGGCTGCAAATGACACGATGCCGCAAACGTGCTGTTTATTCGTGCCTGGTCATTGTATACCAGTCGTCAGCTTAGGAAAGTGGTGTGCGTCGGGAGCGCTTGGCGAGGCTTACTTGCCGGACCCGGCCAGCGCCACATGCAGCACCAGCGCCTTCAGCGAGCCTGCCAGCTCCGTGATGTGTGCCATGTCACTGGCTTCGTGTTTGATCATCAGTGTGGACTTCTGAATAAAATCAGCCAGCGCGGGCACGGTCATACCTGCCGAGTTGATACTCCTCTGATAGGGCTTCAACATATCCGTCAACAAGTCGTGGTATCGCACGGCATTACTTTTCAGTTCTTCTTTGCAGGCAGCGTTAAAGCCAGTGACTATATCCTCGGCATCCGGTGAAGCCTGCAACAGTTCAAAACTTTTGATAGCCATATGCAGGATGACGGAATCCAGGCGTTCACCAAGATCGCTGGTGCGCTCGAAGTCAGCCTCAATGCCAGCCACTTTGCGGTTGGACAGCTGGCGGATAATGGCGCGTAGCAGTTCGTCCTTGCTGGAAAAAACGGCGTACAGAGTCTGTCGGGAAATCCCGGCCTCCTGTGCGACGTCACTCATTGTTGTGCGGGACATGCCATAACGCAGCACCACACGGCGGCCTGCCTCTGCTATGTCGATTTCCCGCTGATCCATATCGTATGCCGTCATGCGCGACATCTTTACAGAATTTGACTATTTGTCAAGTTTGGCTTTTAATGTCCAACGATCCCTATAAACATCTGAACGGTTCCTGAAAAGTCTGCGGAGGACGTATGGCATACCTATTAACAATCAATGGTCAATCCCACGAGGTTGACGTCGAAGGCGACATGCCTTTGCTATGGGTGGTGCGCGATCATCTCAACCTCACCGGCACCAAATTCGGCTGTGGCATGGCGCAATGTGGCGCCTGCACCGTCCATGTCGACGGCGTCGCCACGCGCACCTGTGTGATGACCGTGGCAGATTCGGTTGGCAAGAACATCACCACCATCGAGGGCCTGCAGTCACCGCAGGCAAAAGCCGTGCAACAGGCCTGGGTGGAACTGCAGGTTCCCCAGTGCGGCTACTGCCAGTCCGGCCAGGTCATGTCGGCCACCGCACTGCTGGAGCAGAACCCCAACCCCACCGATGCCGATATTGATGCCGCCATGTCCGGCAATATCTGCCGCTGTGGTACTTACCCGCGCATCAAGGCGGGCATCAAGATGGCTTCGGTGCAATTCACCAACGCTGCGGAGACTGCATAATGAATATCAGACGTTTTCTGAAAACCGACACCGCAGTGCCCGATAGCAGCCGACGCAGCTTCCTGAAAGTCAGTGCCGGGGCCTCTGCTGGTTTGATGCTGGGCGTCAGTTTCTCAGCACCGTCCGCTCTCGCCCAACAGGCATCAGATGCCGCCCTGGAGATGAATGCCTTTGTCAGCATCAGCCCGGACAACACCGTCAAGGTACTGATCAAACATCTGGAGATGGGCCAGGGCGTATATACCGGCCTGGCCACCTGCGTCGCAGAAGAACTTGATGCAGACTGGAGCCAGGTGGTCTGTGAACACGCACCGGCGGATGTCAGCAAATACGCCAACCTGTTGATGGGTCAGCAGGGAACCGGTGGCAGCACAGCCATCGCCAACAGCTTCATGCAGATGCGCCAGGCTGGTGCGGCCGCCAAAGCCATGCTGGTCGCAGCGGCGGCTGCGCAGTGGCAGGTAAATGCCAGCGAGATCACGGTCAGTAACGGCGTGGTGTCTCACGGCAATCATTCGGCCACCTTTGGTGAGCTGGCAGTGGCAGCAGCACAGCAGCCCACACCGGACAGAAGCTCACTGACCCTGAAAACTCCCGCGGAGTTCAAGCTGATCGGTCAGGACAATACGCTGCGCAAGGATGTCGGCAAACACAACGGCACCGCCATCTACACGCAGGACGTCAAACTGCCGGGCATGCTGACGGCAGTCGTGGCACACCCGCCCCGCTTTGGCGCCAAAGTACGTTCCTTCGACGCCAGCGCTGCACTCGCCCGCCGCGGTGTGCAGCAGGTGTTTGAGATCGACAGTGGTGTTGCGGTGGTGGCCAGTGATTACTGGACAGCAATCAAGGCTCGCGAGCAGCTGCAGATTGAGTGGGATGCCAGTGAGGCGGAAACACGCAGCTCCGGCGACATCCTCGCGCAATATCGTGAACTGGTAGAAACACCCGGCGCCATTGCCGAAGCGCATGGCAATCCGGACTCCGTGCTGTCGGCCTCTTCGGATGTAACGGAACTGATGTTTGAGTATCCGTATCTGGCTCACGCACAGATGGAACCGATGAACTGTGTTGCGCAGGTCAATGGCGATTCAGCGGAAATGTGGTATGGCTGTCAGTCACCCACCAGTGACAAGGCGGCAATCGCGCAGCTGCTGGGTACCAGCGGTGACAAAGTCACCATCCACACGGTATTTGCTGGCGGCGGTTTTGGTCGTCGTGCCAACCCGGCCTCCGACTACGTGCTGGAGTCAGTGCAGATTGCCCGTCAGGTTCCCAATACGCCCGTGAAACTGGTGTGGTCGCGTGAAGATGACATGCAGGCGGGTTACTACCGCCCGGCCTATGTGCACAAGCTGTCTGCGGCGCTGGATGCTGCGGGCAAGCCCAACGCGATGAAGATCCGCATTGCCGGACAATCCATCATGGCTGGCACTTCAATGGCAGCGATGATGGTCAGAGACGGCATTGACAACACCTCGGTGGAAGGCCTGACCGAGTTTGCCTATGACGTGCCAGAGCGCCAGGTAGAACTCCATTCGCCCCAGGTGGGAGTGCCAGTACAGTGGTGGCGTTCGGTGGGTCACACGCACACGGCGTTCAGTAAAGAAGTGTTTATTGATGCGCTGGCCAGAAAAGCGGGTGCAGACCCGGTGGCTTATCGCCTGGAGCTGTTAAAAAACAATCCACGCGAAACGGCAGTGCTGAAACTGGCTGCAGAAAAAGCGGGCTGGGGCACGACTGAGCTGCCGGAAGGCTGGGGTCGTGGCGTGGCTGTACATACCTCCTTTGGTTCAACCGTGGCAGAGATCGTTGATGTCTCTGTTGATGGCAACAACTTCAAGGTTGAACGGGTGGTCGCAGCGATCGACTGTGGTATCGCGGTGAATCCCAGCATCGTAAAAGCACAGGTGGAAAGTGCAATCGCCTATGGTCTGTCAGCAGCGCTGGCGGATGAGGTGACACTGACAGATGGTCATGTTGATCAGACCAACTTCCACAACTATCGTGTGTTGCGCATGAATGCGATGCCAGAAGTTGAGACGCATATCGTCCCATCCACCAATGCCCCATCAGGTGTGGGCGAGCCAGGCACACCGCCAATTGCACCGGCGGTGGCCAATGCCCTGGCGGCTGTAACTGGAAGGACGTTTACACGGCTGCCTTTGCGATTGGCGTGATGTGAGGCTGATCCGGGTGCCGCCACGCGGCGCCCGTGTCAGCTCAAACTTAAATGCTTACCGAACACGCTTTTACCAGATTAAGATCTGATATGTATCTCTCTACCCTCATACTGGACAAAGCATTCATGGCTGCAAGTCCATTCCCCAGTTGTTGTTGAAGGCGCGAGTCCAGGGAACCGTCAGCCACAAATGGAACATTACCAGCCGGCGTCTCACTGACATTACCGCCCTCTTCCAGTTCAATATTCTCGGCGATCTGCGTCCGTAACTGTGCGGTAATTGTATCGATATCAGGAAGCTGGCCATTAAAGCGCTGCAGGATAGTGATTTCGATTCTTTGTATGGCCTTAACAACCTCATTGTCGGCAGTTTCCAGAGCCTCCAACGAACGTTCAGCCAGGTCCAGGGCTCTGCCTAACTTGGCCTCGACCTGACTATACGAACCCAGCTCTTCATAATGATCACTTATTATTTGATTTATCGCCGATTGATTAGTATCCAGTATATTTTTCGACTGATTCAACTGTGAAGCAATGCTCTGTATCGTTTGAAAATCCGAAATACCGTCCTCAAGTCGTTCTGAGTTGTCGTAAACACACTGAGTGGCGCTGATTGCACTGGTGTATATCTGCAACTGAAACGGGATATTTCGATACGTTTTCCTGGCAGACTGATAACCAAGACCCATCGCAGATGTCTTTAATACGTCTGAGTGAAGTTCGGCCACTTCAGCACCAATGCCCAGTGTCACCAGATTTAGAATCCAGGAATCAAACTCATTGTTTTTGTCGTAGTTTTCAAGCACTGCTGTTTTGTATTTTTGAGAGGCATTAGACGCATACAGTCTGGCCTTGCAAATGTCTGTGACTGGGGTGCCACAAGAGCTGGTATCAGTAATGCTCTGAACACTTCCCAGCTCTACAGGCTTGAATGACACACATGCGCTTGTGAACAGGGCCAGAAAACACACCGTTAGAATCTTCATAGTACCTCCTTGTCGGCTTGGTGGAGGCTTAGTGGTCAGACGGGCTCTCCACTGAATGACTGAGTATTCAATATCACTATGAGTACTGCTGTGTGTTTATGAATTGTCTCACCCCAGGTTGTTTTTGGATTTATCAGTTAGTTATTGTGCAAATTGTCTGATAGCTAAGATTGCGGATCAATTGGATTCTGGGGTGATTTGACTCATGCTCGTTGAAACTCTATGTCAGCAATATCCGCCACAAAAAACGGAAAGTATTGATCAGTGCCAAAGTGATTGCCGGCTTCAACATGGGTGGGCAGGCAAAATCCACCAAAATCGCGTAACCCGGACACATGGCCACCGAAGGGCTGCAGCCGATGCTGCTTCTCCGGATTGGCATTACTCCAGCGTTGAAAAATGAATGCCGCCGGTTGGCCGTCCTCCTTTACTGTCAAGTCCACGGCCTGGGACATTCCCTGATACTTGATGATTGCCCGGACGCGGTCTGGCGCCAGACCTTCCCAGGAAATATGAGGGCCGGGAAGCAGCGCTGCCGGTGTCCAGATCACGGCCTCGGCAACATATCGACCAAATGCTGACAGGGTATGATCGGCGTTGCCACCCATGCGGGCAACGGGCAGCAAGCCCCAAATCCAGAACCGCGTCCAGCGCTGGGTATCAGAACCGGACATCGCCATGACACCGCGCCGCGCCCGCATTTTCCATACAAAACCCAAAGGCGCAGCAAGGATCTGGGTCGCCGTAAAGTCCAGATAATCGGGTTTGTCTTTATTACCCATTCCAAATTGGCCGGCCATCCTGATACGGGCCACCGTCCAGAGCGGCGTACCCGGTTTAATCGTGTATAGAACATAACGCTGCGCGGGTTCCGGCAGGTGCATGACCATATCGGCGGTGAAGGTTTGCGGGTTTGCAGGCTGGCTGGCGAGCAGCTCGCGCATGGCATTGAAGTCGGCGCGGTGGTCCAGTAGCCGCCAGGCGTACAGGGCCAGGACTATTAAGGTCAGTATGCCGATCACTACACTTGCTAAAGTCATTGGGGAAACTCCTCAGGCCGGCTTTACATTACTAGCCGGGGTCCTTTGCCCTATTGACTTGGGTCAAGCGCTCAGCGAATACCCAGGTGTTCCTGGCACCACGGTGCGCGAATTGTTGCTCTGGCAGATATTGCATTGCTACCTACTTTATACTATAAAGCACTTTCAAAACTTATTGGAGATCATTATGCAGTTCAAGAATACCCGTCTTTCGGGCATCTTCAGCGTCATTCTTGTCTGGACATTAATCTGGGCAATGCCCGGCGTGTTCATAGAGTTCCTGGACAACATAGCGCCGAGTGCGTATTCGTTCACTCGAAGAATTGATATGTGGATTCAGACATTTGCTTTTCCCGGGATATTAAGCGGAATGCTTTTCCTCGGGCTTTGTGGCATCGCGTATCGTCAGCATCAGCTAGAGCTTCTAAGCGCTCACCGGGCATGCACAATAGGCGCTGTAAGTGGATTTCTGATTGGCGTGTTGTGCATCTGGTTGTTGCTAGGCTGGCGTCCTGGGGACTCATTGTTTGCAGCCGCGTCAGTGTCTTTGATCACGACACTTTTGGGTGCCATCGCAGGGCTTGGCTCTGTGAAGATGCTCAAATACAGAACCCACGCTTCCGCTCAAGCCAGCGCTTAGAGATCAAATTCCTGACAAAAAAGCCTAGCCTCGCCCGGTGCGTTCCAATCGTTTATCAACCATGCGTCTGTACAGCCGCGAAAGGATAGGCTTGATCACGGGCAGGCCAATCAGCCAGCCCAGTGGGCGCAGGATGGGGGCGCGCCGCATCAGCAGCTGGTAGGCGTCTATTTCGCTGTGGATGTTTCCATCGGCGTCTTTAACGTGGAGTTCCCGCAGCGCCCGCTCCGGGTCGATGCCCTGCTGGCGTAACTCTTCGTCTTTATCGGTGATGTCGTACCAGTGGACGTTGGCGTTATCGGCCGCCATGTGTTCGTATTTTCTGCGGTCTTCTCTGCAGTCCGGGCAGGCGCCGTCGTAGTAGACGGTTAAAGGCTGTCTCTGGTCGCTCATGATGTGCTCCTTCGACTTGCTTTTCTGTAGCATAACAAATTGGCGTAGCATGCAGGAACGCTACGCCAAGACTTCCTGGAACGCTGTTCACTTCATACCTTTAGATTGTCAGCTGCCACCCGCAGAAATCTGCGGCCAACTGAGGTAGCATCGGGTCCTGCAGACTTCACATTCAACTCACCAGCGTGCCAGGGCAATTTAAACCTGACAATAAAGGGAGTCCTTATGACATTTGCACTTTCAAATATGCAACTGACCAGTCACGACCTGAAACAGGGCGAGCGTATCGATGACAAACACAGCTACGATGGTGGCAATGTGTCGCCGGAGCTGACCTGGAGCAAGGTACCCGAGGGAACCAGGTCATTGGCTATCTTCTGCCATGACCCTGATGCCCCGCTGGTGTCGTCAACGGGTAACTACGGCTTTGTGCATTGGCTTGTCTACAATATTCCGCCCAAAGTGAATCACTTGCCGCAGGGTTGCAAGGATTACGCACAGGGACTGAATAATTTTGACAGCATCGGCTACGGTGGTCCCAAGCCGCCACCCGGCCACGGTCGGCACCACTATTATTTCTGGGTATTGGCCCTGGACCTGGAGCCGTCCATGGCTGACGGGCAGGAACTGGCGGAATTCCTGGAAAGAGTCGAGCCACACGTGTTGGGCATGAACCGGCTTGTGGCTTACTACGAGTCCTGACTCTGGTCCGGGATCGCCATCACGTCGGCGCGATGTGACATGACAACGGCGACTTTCCAGGCACCGTCGGCCAGGACGAGGGTGTAGGTAGCGCCCAGTGTTTCGATGACGTCGCCGTTGCCGTCGAGTCGGGTCCAGACGGTGCTGGCCATGGCGTTGGTGTCGCCGAGCAGTTTGATGTGGCATTTGTCGAGGCGGGTGTGGGCGAAACCGCGTTGGTGCAGGCTGTCAAAGACAGGCATCATCTTGTTGCGGGTTTCTTCGGCTGAGGTGGATGAGAAGACATTGCCTTTTGATATGATAGTTCTAGGGGTGGTGAAGAGTGCCAGCCAGGCGTCAAAGTCGAGCCTGGAGAAGGTTTCGCCGATGGATTGCATTAAATGTGTTATTTCGGTGTGCTTGTCTTTGCTCATGCAATTCTCCTCTCTGGCAGATCCTATGCCAGACTGCGAACAAACCCAAGCCCAAACTCACTGCCCGCAATCATCGTCCCCAGCACGCTAAGTGCAATAGCAACACTAATACCTGCCAGGCTCGCTCGATGAACTCTCTTCAGCGCGATCAGGTCATAAACCACGATAATTGCGAGCAGCGCCAACAATGCCAGGGGGATGAATGGTCCCTGCTCGCCTCCAAAAAACTCCAGACGTGAGATACGCGCCAAGGCGGGCCCTAATATGGCAACCGTTGCTATCAATATCAGACGCTTGTGAATATCGGAACGTCTTCGGAAAATGATGGCTGAGGACAGCAAGACAGCAAAGGTGACTACTGAAACAATATTGGCCCAAATCACTCCGCTTATAAAGGTAAGGAAGCTTATACCTGAGCCCAGTGCTGGATCGATGGCAGACATATCCGTCTCCAGCGTAATCCCCTGCGCCAAACCACGCGCAACCACATTAGATGTCGCCATGAGACCGCCCATGACAACAAGCACTCCGTAGCCGGCTGCAATTGGCCCGAGCTTTCGGTGTAATCGGTGATTCTGCGAGTATATAAACCATGCCTGAGCCACCAGAATGACAAACCATCCCGTGAGAATAGCGCCGTGGAGATGCAAGTAGAATGGGATAGGCGGCGCTTCGAACGCTACGCGCAGGAACAGCGATGGGGCAAAACCAATAAGGACTATAGCGAGCGGAAGAATACTGTATATCAGGAAGAAGAGATTTTCGTTTTGATCATGATTACTGGCAGGAGCGGCTGAAATTTCCATAGAGGACTCGCAAGCCTGTTTTTATTTGAATCATTATTCTAGGTGATGCGATTGGGTTTGGCTAGAGAATACGTGTTATGTAGCCCGCGCGGGTTGCTGGATCTCGTGATTGTCTGCCAGAATCTCATCGCCAATGTCTCATTTACTCAACATTCAATGCCTCTGCGATCTGCTTGGCTTACATCAATATTCAACTTAAACAGTCTTTTACAACTTTGGCAACCGATTTTTCAAGCTTACCAAATTCTCACGGCGGTACTGCCACGCAGGACTCAATTCCGTCATTGAGTCTAATTTACTCTCGGCAATTTCAATGTGACGCCGGGCAGTTTCAAAGTCTTCATCCGCAACTAAAACAACCGCCTTCAGATAGTTATTCTCTACGCTATCAGAGTCTATTTCCAGAGCCTGATCCAGATACAATCGACTGGTTTTGGCATTGCCGAAACTTAGTGGCCAACTCGGTACGCCCGCATAAAGATAACCCAGAAAAGCTTGCGGGTACCCGTTCTGCCCCGTGGCATCAAGTTCGATTGCCGTCTCCAGGTTTTCTTTCACTTCGCGCAAAAGTCGCATTCCTGCGATCGGCCCTTGTGTGTTCGCGTATCCAAACTTGACTCTGGCGAGCGCAATCCAGGCATCAGCGCTGCTAACGTTTTTCTCCAGATAACTTTCAACATCATTGAGTAACTCCACAAGCGGTGCCTCTCGCATATCGTCCGTCGTGAATTGCATGTGAATTTCAGCGTACTTGTTTACGAAGATTTCATAGTCATCCTGTGACACTGCCGCATGCCCGAACAATTGCGAAAACATAAACACAACGGCTGCCACTAAACGGATTGCTTGCATCCTGCCGGATCGATGAGACATGAGAGTATCCTTTCGTCAATGTATTGGTAGCGTAAAGCTCGCCCTGCACCCTGTGGCGTCATCGCGATTGCTGATATCCAGGTGCCCGCCATGGGCTTCAACTACTTGCTGGCTAAAAACCAGACCGATACCGGATCCTTTTGGCTTAGTTGTGTAGAACGGCGTAAAGAGATTGTCGGCGTTGTGTATGCCCGGACCACTGTCCAGCACGTTTACGGCGAGAGTATTTCCAACTCGCCTCCAATTGATCTCTATGGGCTCAAGATCACTTCCTGCCTCGATGGCATTCTTGATCAGATTGATCATCACCTGCTCAATCTGGGCAACATCCAGAGAAACCGTAATTGATTGGCCATCAACGACGATGTGATTGTCTGAGAAAAGATCCGCCAGATTCACGACCAATTCACGAAAATCGTGCTTCTGTCGACTCGGCTCAGGCAATCTGGCGACTTTGTGGTAACTCTGAACAAAGCTAATCAATGAATCAGCTCGATTGCCAATGACGTTCAAGCCATCAAGCAACTCCTGTTTGAGTTCTGCGTCCGCTTCCCGCTTGTCGATCTGGGATGACAACGCCCGGCTGAAGGATCGAAGTGGGGCAAGAGAGTTATTTATCTCGTGGCTCAGCACTCTCACAAGGTTTCGCCACGCTCGCCGCTCTTCGCTGCGCAGAATAGAAGATACGTTTGTCAGAAATACAAGGTAGTGTGTGTCACCATCAGTAATGAAACGTTCAAGGCGAATGCGATAGCGCCCTCGCTCATTGCCGATAGTCATGTCTTTAAGGTGCATCTCACCAACCTTAAGCTGTTCAAGTGTGACAATCAGCGCGCACACTTCTTCACTGGGCTGCTGAATAGTTTCTGCTTCGGAAGATACACCAATCAGTGACTTTGCCGCGGGATTAATGAGATGAATTTGATGGCTTTCATCCCAGCTAAGAATCGCCACATCGATCTGCTCAAGCACTTTCCTGATCAGAACCTGAGATTCCTGCGACTGCATACGTTGACGCTGGATAGTCACCGCCAGCGCGTTGATTGTCTTGATCAGCTCCCCATAAGCGCCACTCGACTGCTCGTGAGCGCCTCGAAATGAGTAGTCACCACAGACAATCGCGTCCAACAGATTGTGTACGCTCTGAAAGTGATATTGTGCCATTCGCCATACGGTAGTAACGCTGAACACCGATAGGAAAAACGATAGCACTGCGACAATACCGATCACGTAGACAGACGCATCAATGAGAACCAGTAAAGCAATTAGCGCCGCTGACGGTACCAGATTCGCGACGAACACCAGCGATGCCATTCGCGTTTCGATCGGCTTAATGACCTTGCCTTCATTTTTTTCTGACAACAGTTATTCTCCGCGGCTTGACTGGCTAGTTCAAGCCATGCTTCTCCAGCTTCCGGTAAAAGGCGCTCTTCGAAACTCCGAGAGATTTTGCTGCCCTCTGATTGTCACCGCCCAGTGAATTCACACGTTCAGTAATAGCCAGCTTTTCGATTTCTTCCAACGTCAACTCATTCGAATCTGAACTTAATTGAACGTGTGTATCTCGCGAGCCGACTTCAAGTCCCAGATGCTCGGGGCCAATATAATCGTTGGCTAAGATACTTGCCCTCTCAATGGTATGAGCCAGCTCGCGAATGTTTCCTGGCCATGAGTAAGTCTGTAGTGCACTAAGCGCTCCGCCGGTAATTCCAAGACGTTCTTTCTGGTACTTTCGGCGATACTCCAACAAGAAGTGCTCGGCGAGCACGGGGATGTCCTCTGCTCGCTTGCGCAATGGCGGAATATCGATGACCACGGTATTGATTCGATACATCAAGTCGCGACGAAAGTGTCCAGTCTCAACAGCGGCACCTAAATCGGTGTTCGTGGCGCTAACCAATCTACAATCCGTTTTCTGGGTAACAGTAGAACCCACTTTCTCGAAACAGTGATCCTCCAATACCCGCAGCAATTTGGCCTGCTGCGCGAAAGGCGTAATGCCGATCTCGTCCAGGAACAGAGTGCCTTCGTCAGCGAGTTCGAAACGACCTATCCGATTGTCTCTGGCGTCTGTGAAGGCCCCTTTTACATGGCCGAACATCTCGCTTTCAAAAAGATTCTCCGGAATCGCCCCCATATTTACTTTGACGAGAGGTTTATCCTTGCGGCTGGAGAGACTATGGATGCAATTCACCAGCATACTCTTGCCTGTACCATTCTCCCCTGTCAGTAGAATGTTGGCATTGCTGGCTGCAACCTGTTCCAGCTTTTCCATCAGCGCCTGCATTGATAGTGAACGCCAGACGATCTGGCTTTGGTTACTGCCTATTTCGCGACGCAACAGCCTGTTTTCTTCTTTCAATTTTTGAGTGCGCTGTTCGGCCTCGAACAATTTTACCTGGGTGGCGACAACTGACAGCAGGCGTTCATTCTCCCATGGCTTCTCGATAAAATCTTTTGCACCAAGCTGCATCGCCCGGACGGCGGTCTCAATGCTACCCCAAGCCGTCATGGCAATAACGGAGCCAGGCAATTCCAACAAAGAAAGCTTTTCAATCAGGTCAAAACCCTCCTGCCCGGAGGTCGTATCGTTCGTGTAGTTGAGATCCAGCAGCACGACCGCATAGTTGCGCTTTTTTACCAGTGCAATAACCTCTTCCGGGGAGGCAGCGCAATCCACGTGGTAACCCTCTACTTGCAGCAGGTAACGCAGGGCTGATGCGACATCCGGGTTGTCATCGGCTATCAACAAAGAGTTTTTCATGTCACGTCAATCCATCGCTTAGTGAGTGTGCTTCCCATCGTAAGTATCAATAGTGCCGCAGCGCTTCACTTGGTTCGAGTTTAAGAATCTGCCGAATGGGTTGGAATATCGCAAGCATTACCGCCCCAAACAATGTTGCAAGCGCGGCGACCAGGATTACAAGCATCTGAACATCAACAAATCCGCTGCCGAAGAAGGTCAGAATCAGGGTCATAATCGGAATGGCAAGTATGTTCGCAATAATAAATCCAGTGACCAACTGACGGCTGCCCTTGGCCAGGTATGTAAGTCGGATTCTGCGATCAGTCGCCCCCAGGGCACGCCGCGTGCCGATTTCGTGTCGATGTAAATCGATAAAATTCTTCGTCAGGCCGTAAATGCCGGCAATGGCCACCAAAAATGTAAAGAACCCAATGACTATCGTCACGCCTATGCCGAAGTCAACCAACACAAATATCTCACCCATCTGACTTTCCAGATTCCGAACAAAGATGTCATTGTCGGGGAGCAGTCGCGCCGTATGTTCGAGTATGGAAGCGGTGGCTGCCTGACTGCCGTCGGTATGGGAAACCAGTACCCAGGCGGACTCTCTGTGCCCCGATGAGATCGGCAGGTAGACTGCATCTGTGCTTGGACTCAGCGAAAACTGGCCAGAGAACAGACCTGCAACCGGCACATTGGAGATGACACCTATCACAGTGGCGGGGGGCATAGCAGAATCGTTTCCCGTCGCTGTACCAACGTCAATCTGTCGGTCAATCGGGTTTTCCCCTGGCCAGAGCCGTTCCGCGAGTGATTGCGTGATAACCGCAACAGACGCCTGATTCGCCAGATCAAACTCACTAATTGTCCGTCCTTGCAATAGCGCCGCGTTAAACGTTTCTGGCGGGCCCAGCACTTCATTTACTGACGCTGAATACCTGATTTGACTTCCCGGTTCACTAAGCTGTTGCTTACCATGATCCATATAGATCATTGCATTGGCAATTGAGGCTTCTGAGCTCAGGGCCGAATGCAGACTGCGGTAAACCTGCAACCGACTCTCGGCACTGTAAGCTTCCTCGGGCAGCTCAAGTTCGAAGCTTAGCATGTTCTCACTACTGACCCCCGAGGCAACCTGCTCAAGTCGGTACAAGGCGCCTCCGGCCAGCACTCCGAGATACATGACAAGTACAATCAAGGTAATGGCCGCCACAACAAGCGATCTGCCGATTCGTCCCGTTTTGATACCCACACTTCCACGCGTACCATCACGCATGACAGAGTTGAAGTCTCCATTGATGACCTTCCAGCTGGGTATGGCACTCACGACCAGCAAAGTGAAGCCCACAAAAATGGCAACACCCAGGAATGCAGACCCATCCAGGCTAAAGTCCCACCAGAACGGGATTTCGGACACGCCGACCGACGTAAAAAACAGCTCGAGCACATCCATACCGATACCAGCAATAAAAATCCCGATAACACCTCCAGCCAGTGAAATAACTATGCTTTCACTCATCACCTGCAATAGCAGACGCTTTCTTGGAGCCCCCAGCGCCACACGAACCGAAATATCGCGCATGCGTTCGTTGACTCTCGCCAGCAACAGAGTTCCGATGTTGATCGACACCAGCAAAAATATAAGTACTGACAGCAAATTCAGGATACCCAGGAATATTGCACCTTCGGCACCATCCATCATGGTCATGGGCAGCGACATGACGCGTGCCGAATCAACTTGTGAAATTCTTTGATCGACAACCGAGTCATACTCCTGGTCCATGTCAACCGGATACTGATTTCGGACTCGGGTCATAAGATTGCCCAGTTCCGCGCTCGCGCTTTCGTAGTTTTCACCTGGCGCAAGTCCTCCGTAGGCTGTCACCAGACTCATCTCATTACTGACTGGATTCAGCATGGCAGCAGTGGCTGGCAACCACAGCTGAGTGAAATTCGGGAACTTATAACCCTGTTCCATGATTCCAACCACGCGCGCTGGCGCGCCATCAAATATCACTGTGGCATCAAGTGCGCCTGTGTCGCCGGCAAATACCGATCGCCACAACTCGTAGCTAATGACCACAACGCGCTCCGCTCCCGGTTGAAAGTCTGAGGGCTGCAATGCACGGCCGTGCAGAGCCCTGGCATCAGAAAGCAAGAACAAAGACGGCTCAGTATAGATTCCGATCACTTCATGAACGTTGTCATCTATCTGTAGATACGACCCGCCACGCGATGCCGTACCAACGTGCTCCAGTGTATTTATGTGCTGCCGGAGCTGGGCAAACTCAAAAGCCTTGAATGGCAAACAGCGTCCGCCAGCGTCTCCCGCACAGATGCTGACAATAGACTCACCACCTTCCTGTGGAAGCGGTTTATAGCTCATCATGTAACTAAGATTAAAAGTGAATGTACTAATCCCGAGTCCTGCTCCCAGTACCAGGATGGACAGCAGCGTAAAACCCGGCTTCTTGGCGAGAATCCTGAACGTATACTTCAGGTCTGTTTTACTGAAGGGAAAGTACATGACGCCGCCTCTTTAGATGTCTGCAGAATGTAACTCTGGCAGGACCGTGGTTAGGACTTGCTGACGATCCTGACGGGAAACATAGTCATCGGATACTATCTGCCCATCAAACAATTCCACGTAGCGTTGTGCTCTAAGCGCCGATTTAGGGTCGTGAGTCACAATAAGTACCGTAGTACCACCCTGGTGCAGACGCTCAAGCAATTGCATGACTGCTTCTGCGTTCTTTGAGTCCAGATTGCCGCATGGCTCGTCGGCAAGAATCATTGACGGGCCGCCACAAATGGCCCGGGCAACAGCCACGCGTTGCTGTTGACCACCAGAGAGTTGAGAGGGGAAATGGTTCTTGCGTGACGCCATATCCACAATCTCAAGGCTGTCGTTTACGATGTCTGCGATATCATTTCTATTGAGGTCTGTGCGATAGGTCAGAGGTAATTCAATGTTCTCGTATACAGTCAGATCACTGATCAGGTTGAAGGACTGAAAGACGAAGCCGATCTCTTTGTTACGCAGTCGTGCGCGCTCATCGCGGCCCAGTCCGGAAACATCGTGCCCTGACAACATGTATTGGCCGGATGTGGCAACGTCCAATAAACCAAGAATGGACAGTAGCGTCGATTTTCCGCAGCCGGACGCACCTGCAATTGACACAAACTCCCCCTGCTCTATTTTCAGGTTGATATTCTGCAGGGCGTAAGTTTCGAGTGTATTTATTGAATACACTTTACTGACGTTCTTCAGTTCAATGATGGGCTGATTAGTCATAGTGATTCCTATCTGACAAGAATTCGTTCGTGGGTGCTGAAACCGCTGGTATCGGACACTACAATACGATCACCAGGCAACAGTCCCTCGACCACTTCAATATAACTGGTGGATGCCTGACCGAAACGCACATTCACCCGTTCGGCAACGCCACCTCCACTGCTGAGCCGGTAAACCGTATCTGCCGATTGTGGTCGTGCTGATGCCGGCCGGCGAACAATAAGCGTATTGGGTACATTTGACACGCTGATTGTAGCCTCAATGTTCAGGTCTGGTCGTATCCCGGCTGGCAGTTCACCTTGCAGTTCAATTTCGACCAGCACCGAGCCATCAACGACAGTTGGATCAATGCGTGACACTACCCCTGGTATTTTGCTGGTTCGGGTATCGACGGTCGCAGGCATCCCAAGTTGAATGTCATTGACCTGAAGCTCCTGAATCTTGACTTGAGCAACCAGCTGGTCAGGCTGGGCTATCCGGGTGATGTTGTTATCCCTGTCGATCTTCTGACCCAGTGCCAGGTCCAGTTCCTGGACGATACCCTCGACACCCGCCCTGACAGTCAGCTTTGCGACCTGTTCACGTATTCGGTCAAGCTCATTACGGGTCTGTGAAAGGCGTGCCTCCTCGGACTCTTCAATGGCTTGTATGGATTGCTCTCGTTGGATGACGCGTTGCTCCTGCATCTGCCAACGCTGTAAAAACTTCTGTACCGCGAGTTGGGTCTGCTCATACTCAAGACGCGATATGATTTCGAGCCCTCTTTCAACAAGTCGTGTTTTTGCATCCAGTTCCATCTTGGCTGTTTGATGATCAATTTCGGCATTTGCTGCTTCAGTCATCAGGTCGAGTAGTTCCGATTCACGAATCAGCTGATTCGCGCGCAGATCGGCCTGGCGCGCCGCGACTTCCAGCTCGGCCTCCTTGAGCTCCTGTAGCAACTGGGGATTGATGAGTTTCACCAAAATGTCGCCAGGCTTGACGTGATCGCCTGGTCTAACACTTATATTCGAAACTGTGCCCGCTGACTCTGCACCTACCCAGAACACATCCTGGGCAACCAGACGTCCATATCCTCGTGTGGTCACGGAAAAATCGTCCATGACAACCGTGTCCGTCAGCAGGTCGTCACTTTGAACGAGATAGGAGATGGAGCGGAACCTGTTCGCGACGGTAGCCGTCAGTGCCACTACCAGAATGATGATTGGCACATACCAGTATCGACGGTAGATTGATTTCTTGGGTGCTGTTTTGATGATGTCCATGCGAACTTACTTAGCAGGACCCGTGCCAGAAATAAACAGCTTTGTTTTATAAGGATATTTTTGAAAGGTGGGATTTTGGATCGGCGGGGTTTCCCATTTTTGGGACAGATTGTGCAAGCGGTTTTCCCAATTTGAGGAATAACGGGTGCCTGCCACGCAGGCACCCAAATGCTCAGTCCTCTGAACGTCGCTGCGCAACAAACTCAATATTACCCGACCTGATATGAATACTGGGGTGGGCACTTTCACCGTTATCTATGAAGCGATAGCGAACGTCGGGGCCCATCATATAGAACTCCGTGTCACTCAGCGCAAACAATTGACTGCGGTTGCCATCCAGCTCGCGATGCAGCTGCCCGTCTTCAAGGAGCACCGTTATGTCGTTGGCCTCTGATGAGGTATACACGCCGGCATAGCGCTCCAGAGTCCGGGAATCGATTACAGGTTCTGGTACTAGGTCCGAGTAGTCTACATCCAGCTCATCCAGCGCTGTGCGGGCAGCCTCGTTACCTGGATTAAGTTGGACGGCGTTACGGTAAAAACCTATGGCATCTGCCTCGCGACCGTTCTGTCGTAGTATGTTGGCCAGATGACTGTGTAGTGGCGAACGGGCATTTTCGATCGCGGACGGGTGGCTCATCAGCGTGACAGCTTCGTCAATCTCACCCCTCTCACCCATACCCCCGAGCAGAAATTCAAATGTCAAAGCCGGGATCCCCCTTTCCGTACGGTAGCGCTCATCCCCAAACGCATGAAACCTTTCTATGGCGTCGAGTCCGTATTGTTGATAGACCCGTTCCGGCTCACGCAATGTCCAGTTCGCGAAGACAAACTCCAAGCCCTGGTAGGTACTGCGGTGTGGGACAGTACCGTGAGTTTCCAAAGGCAGGTGATCAAACTGCCATAATAGTCCTTCAGGTGTTGACTCACCCAATACGCCTGCCAGCTTGCGGGTGCCGCCCAGCAGTGGGCCGCCTTCATTGCCCACAGTCATATAAAGGCTAATGGGTAATTCAGGCGTTTCTTTGAAGAATGCCTCAGCCTGGTCAACAAGGCGTTGGCCATTCCACTGCATGCTGGGGCTGATAGCAATGTATGCGTCAAACAGATCAGGGCGGGTAGTCAGGGTGTGAATAGCAAACAGGCCGCCGAATGAGTGACCGATCAGCACTTTGTACGGGTGTGTCCGATAGTTTTCCTCTACCCAAGGCATCAGGTCTTCAGCGAAAAATCGCTGAAAATTCCCGGCGCCGCCGTGCGTCGGCATGAATTCCTGCTCCATGGCCTCTTCTGAAGGCGGCGTCAAATCGCGTGTACGATCGGTGTTGTTGATGGCGACGACAATCATTTCTGGAATGAATTGGTTCTGTGCCAGGAACTGGGTAATGCCGGTGGTGTAATGAAAGTGTGTTGATCCATCAAGTACGTAGAGCACTGGATAGCTTCTATTGCCTGTCCCGTAACTGGCGGGTAGTCCGATGATCAAACTGCGTTCTTCATTGAGAACCTGTGACTCAATTGTCAGCTGTTCGCCGATGACTACGGGTGTCCCCGTGGGTTGTGAGTGAGCGTGTGCGGAAAGTATCAGGGCGAACAGAATCGAGATAAACCGGTTTGTTGTTGCTTTCATCGATGGTTCCCTTTTTTTGTTGTCATTCGGGACTGCGATCATTTTTACTTTACTAATCTGTTATTTCACGGACAGCATGAAAACAGATTGGTTCCGATTCTGGGATTTTAATCCCAGAATCGGACAATCCCCCTGTCCAACATTCCCCAGCAGCGACGCTTTGTAATAATTTTATTTCTATATATATCTTAACCTTACAATGAATACTAAGGCGGCATTAATTGTTGGCATCCCATTTGCGATACGTGAATCGAAGCCAGGCTTCTTTCATCAATCTGATTGGGAGACAACTATGAAAACTATATATATCGCAGCGTTGATTTTTTCCGCTTCTGGACTCGTGAATGCCGACAATAAAAATCTCGTCAGTGACGGGTCGCACTATAGCAATATCTGTATAGCGGCTGTTGAGTCGGTTCAGGACGCCCGGGTTCAGGCAGAAAAAATGGGAATGAGCAGGTCTGACTGGAACAATCTAGAGTGTAATGACATGCACGTAAAGAAGTTTGCGCGAAAGTATTCGACCCAAGAACCACAAGCGGATGTTCACACATTCGTTGCAGGAAACAGTCAGCCAGCCACTCAGATATGTATGGCGGCCATTGAGGCACCGCAGACTCTGGACTCACTGGCAAAACGCCACTTTGGCATATCATTCGATATTGAGAGTTCTATTGAGTGCAATGGGCAATCAATTGGTGTTTTCATGAAGCGGTTTCGTGAGAATGGCGTTGCGGTTGTCGAGTAGGTTCGGAATCAGAGTGTGTGCGGGACACTCGTACTCGCACACACTTAATTATGTTATTCGAAGTGCACCATGATCGATAGATTCTGATCTAAGCACTGCTGAATCATTCGTTGACTCTAATGTTGCAGAACCAGTCTAAAACCAATATCCCGCGCAGGCCTGGTAGAACTCTGAGGTGTGCGACGCCACAGCACGAGATCACTGGACCCTGAATCCCAGGAGCCTCCGCGAACAACACCCACTTCGCAATGCATGTCATTGACGTTTCTTTCGGCATCGTCAAAGAAGCAGTTGGAAGTCCATTCCCACACGTTACCGTGCATATCATGTATCCCGAGCGGGTTTGGTTCAAAGCTGCCCACAGGCGCTGTCATCTCTGAATCCCATGCGCTGCCACAGCGTCTGCAGTTTGCCTGTTCATGTCCGATCTCGGTTCCCCAGCTGTAGGTAGAGCCAAACTCAGTGTCGAATTTGGCGGCGTATTCCCATTCGGCATCGGTGGGGAGTCGATAAGTCTTCCCTGTTTTAGCGCTCAGCCACTCCGCGTATGCCACGGCATCAAACCAGTTGACGTCTACAACAGGCCGGTTACCTCTTCCATAACCTACATCAAGTCGTAAAGCACGTCCGGTTTCTTCGGTAAAGAGATCGTATTCGTTGAATGTGACTTCATACTTGCCAATCATGAAGTCATCCAGACGGACTTCTCTGAGCGGGCTGAATTGCTGGTCCATCAGTAAGGTGCCAATTTCAGTGCAGCCGCCCGGGACCTGGATCATTTCGGGCTCTAGATGGGCGTTGACGGTATTACTGAACAAGAATAGCGATATCGTGATGAGCAGTGGGATTCTTCGCATTGTTTGTCTCCCAATTGGCTTTAGTCGTTTTACCGCATAAAGAGGGTTGCTACAGGCGAAAAGGTTGAGCGATGAATCGGATAATAGACTCTCATTAAGGCTAGTGCTATACCCCAGTCTTAGTTCAATGCTTCATTCACTGCGACCGCATAACGATTTGCGGCGGCGTACTGGCGGCACTTAGCGCCGTACCCAGCACTGCCATCCACGCCAACACCAAACTTCCAAATAGAACAATCCCAAACGGGGATCCGTTCAGGGTTATTGGGTCAACAAACACATTCAAATAGGACTGCGACACTGAATAGGCGAATGGCCACGCTACAATATTGGCGAGAATGACAGGAACACTAAAGTTTTTAATCAGCATCAGCACAATCTGATGGCGATCCGCACCTACAGCTTTGCGAATAGCCACCTCCCGAACCCGTCGGCGTGTCATCAGCGTTGCCATCGCGTAAAGGCCGATCACCGAAAGTAAGCATGCAAGCAACGAAAGCGTGGTGAATGTTTGGGAAACGCGACTAAAGGCAGCATAGTTTTCATCAAAATATTCAGATACAAAGCGCCTTTGAATGGCGATATCCGGTGACAGCCGCTGCCACAGTTGATCTATGGAAACGGTGGCATCGCTGATATTAGTGCCCGCAAGACGAACCACCAGAAACCTGTGGTTTGGGCTGAAGAGATATACCTGAGAAATTTTTCCGAATCGGCTAGCAATAGAAAGTATTTTGTCCTCGACAACACCAATGATGTTGAAAGGCCTGGCCTGCCCTCCTGATACAACGCTGTCTGGCATGTAAACCGACTTTCCGACGGCCAGCGACACTTCGTCGTAGCCGAGACCCTCCGCTAAAGATCTGGACACAATCAGGTTTTGTACACCAACCAATTGATCGCCACTGGTGGCTGCAATATCTTCAGAACGTCGCGCATCGAATACACGACCTGCAATAAGTTCAATACCGAGCGTATTAAAAAATCCATCGCCAACCAAATGTACTGCTCCAACTTGTTCGACGTCTGTAGACGACGGGGAAGAAGCCAGCGGCATGCGCGACGGATTATCTGTCCATGGCAGCACCGACATCGCAGTTACTGATTCAACATGCGGTAGCAGCAACAACTCCTGGCGTATTGTTTCCTGCTGAACACCAGTAGTCTGGACATTGTTTTCGATCACAAGCATTGATTCACCTGAAATCTCATCCAATGCCTCATGTAGTGCTTGTCCCTGGAGGAAAACTACAGCGAGCACGATCATCAGAAATGCCGACAGCGCGAATTGCACAGCAATCAACACATAGATAAATGTGCGTGACCCAAAGGTTCCGGCTGTGGCACGAAATACATCCGCGGGGCGTAGCGCGGCCATAACGAATATTGGATAAGCGCCAGCGACGGCAGTCACTACGGCCACCAGAAGCAGACTGAAAATTACCCCCGACAAAATCGACATATTTAATAAAAGAGCAACAAGATCGATGCCCATCGCTCCCAGAATTACAGGGGACACTAGAAAAACTGCCGAGCCAGCGAGCACAACGGCAGTGATAGTCTGCGCTGCGATTTCACGCAAGAACTGCAGGGAGACTTGAATAGCGCTTGCACCAAGAGTTTTTCGCAGTGCAATTTCTTTATCGCGAGAGATCGACTGAGCGGCTGCCAGATTCGCGAAGTTCAGACAGGCAACGATCAACACTATAGAGCCCAGAAGCACAACTAACGTAGGGGGAGAGATCGCTGTTTGCTGTGGAAACAAGGTATCACGAACGGCAATCTCCAATAGGTCGCCAACAGGTATAACGTCAAGCGTAAAGTTCGCAAGCTGTCTCTGAGCCTCTGGGATGTGCCTGGACACGATCTCCGGCAATCCGAGACGCAATTGATCCGCTGTCAGGCTTCCGTCCTCTGGCAACAAAACATAGGTTGTATTGGATAAATAGAACCAGTCAGCTGGCAATTGGTCGGTATCGTGCCCGGAAGTCAGGCGCGCCACTCGAGATTCAAAAAGGTCTCTGGATACCAGAACATCAAACTGCAGTGGTGCAGTTATAGACCCACCGATATGCGACGGCTCTGGCACCGATCCGACCACCCCGGTTATAGTTGCAATCTGGTCGCTGTAAAGAGTAAGCGTTCGTCCAACTACGTCTGTGTCGCCGAAGAGATTCCGTGCCGCGTCCCGCGTCAAGACTACGCTTCGTGGGGCATCAAGTGCAGCCTGGGCATTTCCGTGAAGGAAAGGCAGGTTGAAGATTCTGAGAAACTCGGGATCCGCGGCTACCGCACGCAATCGGAGTGAATGCTCATTTGTGCGCACCGGCACTGAGTTATCCAGTAGGGTGACACGGGCAATGGCCGCCAATTGGGGAAAATCAGAATCCAGGTGACTTGCCAGTCTATGTGGTGTTAAAGGTACAGCGCCACCACTGGATTCACCCCCATCTATCATCTCCCATTCCGAAGTAATGACAAATGTTCTATCAGCATTTTCGAAGTGACTATCGGCGCTCGTCCAGAACAAAAAGATGCACATCGCCACTACAAAACAGAGTATCCCGAGTGCCAGAGTCAGTACTTGAATGACGAATGTAGCGAACCTTCGCGGGGTTTGTCCTGCATCACGCTGAACAAAACTTTTCATGAGCAAATAAACCTGAAATGTGGAATCGGCACTATATTTAGCCTACTCACTACGCAAAGCATCTATGGGGTTCCGTTTAGAAACTCCATAGAATTGCAGGAGAACGGCAGAGAATGCTAGAACAATACAAGTAGCCGATGAAACCAAGAACACCAACCCGTCAACTGGAACTCGATATGACGACGAAAAATTTTCCTGCCAATCCACAAAGATGAAATATGTAGCTACTGATGAGACTATTGATGCTGCAATAGCCACCAGGAAAATATTCTTGAATATTAACGAAAGTATGTGGAAAAACGAGGCTCCGAGTACCTTTCTGACTCCGATTTCCTTTGTTCTTAACTTTGTCAAGAATGCGGATATTCCAATCAATCCAATACCGGCTATAAAAACGCAGAGTAGCGAGAATATTGCCATCAAGCCAAGTTGTTTCGACTGCGAGGTGTAAAGACTATTCCAGTGATCATTAAGATAGAAAAACTCGAACGGATGCCCAGGATCAACCTGCAAAAACACTTCCCTAAGGGAATCTAAGGCACCGGTGCTGTTATCAGCCAAAGAAATACTTAAGTACCTGTACTCCAATGATCTGCTGGCTGCGTCCCATTGAGGGCCGGAGAAATTGGGTTCGTCGAAAAATAACAACAGAGGCTCAATCTCACGACTTAAGTCCTGGAAGTTAAAGTCTTGCACTACACCGACGACTTCATAGCTCGCCTGTCCTCGCCGGACCGTCTTACCGAGCGGGTTCGTCCATCCCAGGTGCCGGACCGTGGCTTCATTTACCAGAATCGAATACGCGGCCCGCTCTGAACCCAGCGTTTCAAGTGTGCGGCCACTGAGCTGTTCGATCCCCATTACATCAAGATAGCCCTCTCCAACGCTTACCAGCCTGAACACATTTGACTGCATCGCACCAGACTCGAGTTCTGCATCAAAAAAGTAAAGCTCGCTAGATTCCCCTGGCAGAGATCTGCTTATTCCGGCTTCAACAAATGCCGGGTCACTACTCAGGGCATCGCCAATTTCAGGAAGTCGTTCGATAACATCTGCTCCCCGCAGCGGGACTACTACGATACTCTCTGCATCGAATCCTAGATCCTGATCTTCTATATAGTCCATCTGAGTAGACATAGATATTGAACAGGAAATGATTCCTATTGAAACCGTTAACTGAACAAATACCAACATTAGGCGTACACGGGCAGATCCTGGGCGACCTAAACCGATTCCGTTGCCCCCAAATATGGAGGTTGGCTTTACATTCGACAGACAAAATGCGGGATACCCTCCCGCTAATACGCCAAGCAACAAAGTTGCCACGCAGATAAGTGCTAGCGCATACAGACCAAGTTGATCGATTATCGAAGTATTAGTCCCAAGCAAACCGTTAATGGGGGTAAATTGAACTACAAGCGATGCTATTAGGGTTCCTATTATAAGACCGCTGAAAGTAAAGATTATCGATTCGACCAAGAACTGCAGTTGCAAAGACGTCCTGCTGGCTCCAAGTATCTTCCGCACGCCAATTTCGTCGGTTCTTTTAACCGAGTTCGCTGTCGCCATATTTATATAATTGATCACCCCTACCATTAGTGAGAATATCGCGATCGAAAAAAGCAGGTATACATTAAGCAAGGCCGACCGAGCATTGCTTCCACTGGCATTCGACCACAAGTGAATCGATGTTAGTGGCTCCAATACAAATCTGACACTTGTTGAGAGCTCCCTCCCACGGTCAGCCATGAATCGATTCCAGAAGTCGATTGCAATCGCATCAAAACGATCAGTGTCATAACCCTCCGGTAACAAAAAGTAAGTGGAAGGCCCCATATCCCAAAGATCCCGAGTAAGCCGGGAGGTATCGTCAGATCCAATTCCAAGGGCGTTGTACGAAATTAACGCATCGTACCTCAGGTGCGAATTCTCTGGTAAATCCTTGAACACCAAAGTTACTTGTAAAACAAACAGATCCGTCTCTATGGTTTTTCCAATTGCTTGTTCCTCGCCAAAATAGGCCTCAGCCAAAGATTCACTGACTGCCACCGAGTTTGGAGAGTCGAGAGCAGTCGACGGATCCCCCGAGACAATCTCGTGAGTAAATATAGAGAAGACACTCGCATCGGCGAATAGAACACTGTCCCAGTATTGTTTGATATCGCCGGATGTAATTAAGCTAGGTGAGGAAGGCAGGCTTCTGAATCTGACAAAATTGCTTAGTTCAGGGTATTCACTTGCCAAAAGTGGTCCCAGGGCGTATGAACTATACGGAAAGAGTTCTTCTGAATTCTGATTGCTAATTTCAGTGGCGACTCGATACAATCGGTCATGGTTTTCATTATGCCTGTCATAAGTCAATTCGTTATACAGATGTCCACCCAATATAAGTGCGGCGGCTATCCCCAATGACAACCCGGTGATATTGATTAGTACATAGACCTTGTCCCGCATGAAGTGCCGGGTTGATGCCAGAATCAAGTTCCATAGCATGCTCTATCTCCTAGCGGTTTCTATTTTTGTTCAATGACTACCCGCGGCCGTAACAAGGACAGATTACCACCATTGAAGTCTACTACCTGCCCAGCTCAATCCGCTCATACTCAACCATCTGCCCATACCCCGACGTAATTACCCTATCCCCTGCTTCTAGCCCTTCCTGCACTTCCAGATAGCGATTGTTGCGCCGCCCACTGACAATGTCGCGGCGCGTGGCCTGCGTGCCGTCTTCGTTCAGCACAAAAACCCAGTTGCCGCCGCTATCCTGAATAAAACCGCCCAGCGGTAACATCAGGGTTTCCACCGATGCCCCAAGCGTCAGTTCCATCTGCAGGGTTTGCCCTCGGCGGAGGTTGTCTGGTGGCGCACCGATAAATTCAAGATCGATCATGAAAGTGCCCTGATTGATCTCCGGGTACACCTTGGAGACAACGGCATCCCGCTCCTTACCTGCGAGGGTAAATCGCACCTGCTGGCCGGGCGTGACACGACTGACATAGAACTCATCCACTGGCGCCACAATTTTGTATTGGTCAATCGAGTCTATCTGCCCAAGGCGTTCACCACGGCTCTTGTTTTCGCCGATCTGGACGGTCAGAGATGTCAGTTGTCCAGACACCGGCGCACGCACCAACAGGTTCTCGAAAGTATTCATGGCCAACTGCAGATTCTGCTCCAGCTTGGCCATCTGGCCCTCTATCTGGGTAATACGCTCTATGCGGATCTGTTCTTCCAGTTGCTGACGCTCGAGCGTGTTTTCATAAACTTCCTGCTGGTATTGCAACTCATCAACAACCGACTGATAGTCATCCTGGGACACCAGATTATTCTCTTTCAGAGGCTTAAGCTGCCGGTATCGCCTTTCAAGTACGTTGATCCTGTAGCGTGTGTCAATCAGCTGCCGCTCCGTCTGCAGTCGCGTCGTTTCAAGGCTGTTGCTGATATTTTTAAGGTTGTTCAGCTGCTCAGTCGTTTGCGTATCATTGTTGGCCACCTGAAGTTGTAACGCGCTGTTGCTAAGCTGCAGCAGCGGCTGTCCTTCTTCGACGTAGCTGCCCTCCTCGACCAGAATCGCTTCAACCACGCCTCCATCAACGGCATCAAGAAATACCGTGTTCAGCGGTTGTACTGAGCCACGTACGGGCGTCACATCCTCAAATGCACCTGTGGTTACTTGCGAGATCATTACCTGTTCTGCTGGCACTCGATAGGTTCGAATAGATGCATCGCGCAACATAGCCTGCAGCCCCCACAACGCCAGCAGAAGCGTTATAGCTGCCAGCCCCCATTGCCACCAGGGGCGTGGTTGTTTCTCGATTGCACGGTCCATCAATCCCCTCCAGGCTTATTCATAACGAAGGGCATGAACGGGATTGCGATTGATGGGTCCCCAGGACTGCAACACCATCGTGATAAGCGCCAGGACGATTGTGAGCAGTGCAGCGGCCGGGAACACAAGCAGGTTTATTTCATCCCGGTAGGCGAAGTTGGCCAGCCAGGAATTTATCCAGTAGTAGGACAGCAGCGATGCAATTACCGAGGCAATCAGCACCAGAAAAAACACATTCCTGAACAGGGCGAACAACAGTTGGCTTGGGCTTGCACCAAGGACTTTGCGAATGCCAATTTCTCGCGTTCTGCGCTCTGTTGTATAGGCGGTTAAACCCAGGAGCCCAAGGCAGGAAATGAAGATGGACACCGCCGAAGAATACGCCAAAGTGGATATAATATTGGATTCGCTTGTGTAGCGAGACTCAATAATGTTGTCGAGAAAACGATACTGAAATGGTAACTCCGGCATATGTCGCCGCCAAACCGACTCCAGTTCTTGCAAGGTTCCCTGGTCAGCGTCCTCCCTTAATACAACGGTTACCCGAGCATCCTGATTAAACGCCACTTCCGGATCCAGCGCGCTGTAGCTTTCGGGTCGAGACAGTCGAATAACCAGAGGACTGACAGGCACCTGTAATCCATCGAAGTGGAAATCCCTAACTACACCCACCACAATCTCTCCACCCTCTATGTCACCCGGCATTCCGGTACGCATACCAATTGGGTCTGACCAGCCAAGGGTTTGGACAAGAGTTTCATTCACGACAACCGTGCGCCCCGTATCCGCATTGCTCATTGAGCGCCCTTCCACCAGCTCCATGCCCATGGCCTCCAGGTAGTCGTCTCCAGCATTCTGAAAGGAAAGAAACATGGAATCCATCTGGCCCTGCTCAGTCTCGACACGCCAGTTCCCGGATGAAAAACCAACCGCTGGGTCTGCGGTCGAAAACGTTGTTGCCTGCACGGCTGGTAGCTGCTCCAGACTTCTGGTTAGTTCGGGCAACCTGGCAATCGGCTGGGCACCTTTTACAGTAAGCACCAGGCGGTTTTCCTGGTCGAACCCAAGCGGCATACTCGCAATAAAATGCATCTGGCTTAAAACCAGCACAGTGCTTGAGATGACCGAAATCGTGACGGCAAACTGAAAGACGATCAGGGCCTTGCGCAAAATCGGTTCGCGCACACTGCTATGGGCAGTGCTCGCATGTGGAGATACCGATTGAGTTGCTATCCAGGCTGCCGGATAGAGCCCAGCCAGAACCCCCAGTATCAGCGCTGCAAGCAACACCGCACCGAGCACCAGTGGGGAGTTGTAAAGTTCCAGGCTCAGTTCATCAAGCAAGACGGCAGGGACACCGGCGCGCACCATCACCTGAATGACAAGCAACGCAAATACGGCAGCCAGCACCGTCAGAAATACGGATTCAAGCAGAAACTGCGCAATCAGTGCGCCGCGTTGCGCACCCAGTAAGCGCCGGACGCCCACTTCCTTGAAACGTCGGGTCGCGCGGGCCGTGGCAAGGTTAATGTAGTTAACAATAGCGACCAGCAATATCAGCACGCCTATCACGGCGTAGGCATAAACAATCAACAGATTGCCAACGGGCTGGTCAAACTCGGCCGGCTGACCAAAATGCACATCGGCAATTGGCGTGAGAGCCATTGTGTTGTTGATGCCGCTTCCTCGCAGTACTTCTGCCGTCGTTTCCTGCCAGAATGCGTCAAAGAACGCCGAGAACTGAGAGGTGTCATAGTTCTCGGGCATTACAAAGTAGGTGTAACTGTTTACTGTAAATAGCGCGATAACCGGATCAGCTGGTCGCGCTGCAAAACCCGGCCCGTGTATGGGTACCAGCACGTCATACTTTAAATGCGAATTTTCCGGTACATCCTCAAATACCATTGAGATGCGATAGTCATTGCCATTAACAGTGACAAGCTCGCCGATGGAATTCTCGCCATTAAAGTGCAGCTGATTAAAACTTTCGCTGACTGCCATTGAGTTCGGATCAATCAATGCAGTACGTGTATCACCGTAAACCGCAGGATGACCAAATACTTCGAACACATTGGTATCCGTTCCGTATAGAGCCTCCTGATAATAAACTTCATCGTTGACTGTCAGGAGTGAATTGTCAGGCAAGCCCTTGAAGCGGACAAATGCCTCAATATCCGGATTGCGCAAAGCAAGCGTCGGCGCGATGGTATCTGACATCAAGGCGAACGTATTGGTACCACCCTGGTTGATAAGGTCAATTGTGGCCCGGTATATCCTTTTGTGCCCGTCAGTGTGCTGGTCGTAAGTCAGTGCCTGATACACGTGCAATCCAATTAACAGGCAGGCGACAATGGCGAGCGTCAAGCCAGCAACGTTAATCACCGCATAGAATCGCTCACGCCGCAGGTTTCTCAACAACAATTTAATATGGGTAGCCATAGCACTTACCTCTTAGATTGTTGCCGACTCACTGACAATCCGCCCATCCAGCATGCGGATTATTCTACTGCCGACCGAGGCGTCTTCTGGCGAGTGGGTCACCATGACAATGGTGGTGCCTTCTGCGTTCAGGGAACTGAGCAGTCCCATCACCTCAGCACCATGTTCGCTGTCCAGGTTGCCCGTTGGTTCGTCGGCCAGTATCAGCTTGGGTGTATTGACGATGGCTCTGGCGACGGCAACCCGTTGCTGCTGGCCTCCGGAGAGCTGCCGTGGAAAATGTTTAAGGCGATGCGCCATATTCATTTTCTCCAACACAAACTCGACCTTCTTCCTGCGCTCCGCCGCAGGTGTCCTGGTATAGATGAGGGGCAGTTCGACATTCTCATATACATTGAGTTCGTCAATCAGATTGAAGCTCTGAAAAACAAAACCAATGTTATGTTTGCGGAGTTTGGAGCGCTTGCGCTCAGAGTAGTCCGCCACGTCTTCGCCCATGAACCAGTAGGCACCGCTGTCAGGGTTATCAATCAATCCAAGAATATGCAGCAGGGTGGATTTGCCACAGCCTGAGGGGCCCATGATGGAAGTGAACTCGCCCTCGCTGATACCAAACTCAACCGATTCGAGGGCAGTGGTTTCCACTTCATCGGTGCGAAACAGTTTGCTGAGATTTTCCGTTTTTATAATCATTGTGTATTCCTTTAGTACCGGCTATCGCATCATATATGCTTTAGGCAGCAAGTTCTGCGCCACAACCATAAACCTCATATTTTCAGTATGTTAGATCAACGCGGCGCCATATCTGCAGCAGTATTGTTTCATCATGGCACACCGAAAGCGCTCCGTTTTGAAACACTTATGCCGATTAATTCTCCAAGAACTGCTACTGGCGAACTAAGTAAATTGAGTTTAAGTCGTAAAAGCTGGACTTGAGCCCCGTTTTTGTTCTACTTTGAAACAAACCAGCTTTAATCTCAAGGAGTGCCTTCGATCAGTGTCTGACCCAAACGCTCAACGCATTCTTGTAGTTGATGATGACCAGGATGTGCTACTCAGTGCGCAGGTCATACTGAAGGCTGCATTTCCAGCTGTCCGCTGCCTGTCCAACCCCGGTCAACTCAAAGACGAATTGCCCGACTTCTATCCGGATGTCGTGCTGCTGGATATGAACTTCACACGCGGAATGGTAGGTGGCGACGAAGGTTTGTACTGGCTGGACTTTATAAAGCAGTTCGACCCGAGAATTCAGGTGGTCATGTGCACGGCTTACGGCGAGGTGGATCTTGCCGTACAGGCCATCAAGCTGGGCGCTGCCGATTTTGTGCAAAAGCCCTGGTTAAATGAAAAGCTGGTTGCAACCGTCAAAGCCTGCGCCAGACTTGCCCAGTCTGAACGTGAGATAGACAGACTTCGTACTACGCGGCAGGAGCTGGGCAACGCCACGAACAAGTCGTCCGAGCTGGTAGGCGAGTCAGCAAATTTTCGGGCAGTGCTTGAACTGGTCAAAAGAGTCGCCGGTACCGACGCCAATATATTGATCACGGGTGAGAATGGAACCGGCAAGGAACTGATAGCCCAGGAAATCCACCGCTGCTCCAGTCGCGCCCATGGCCCGTTGGTATCCGTCGATGCCGGCGCGTTATCACCCTCCCTGTTTGAGTCCGAGATGTTCGGCCACGTCAAAGGCGCGTTTACGGATGCGAAAAGTGACAAGCCGGGCAAATTTGAGCTTGCTGCTGATGGCACGCTGTTTCTGGATGAAATTGGCAATCTGGACCTGGATATTCAGGCAAAGCTGTTGCGCGCGCTGGAGTCGCGAACCGTCACTCGAGTTGGAGGCACTCGCCCCATGCATGTCGACATCAGGTTGATTTGCGCAACGAATGTGTCTGCCAGGCAACTTGCTGACCCATTCCACTTTCGTCAGGACCTGTTATATCGAATCAACACAGTGGAAGTGACCCTGCCCCCACTTCGTGAACGCCAGGAAGATATTCCACTGTTGATCAAACATTTCCAGACAGTGTATGGACGCAAATACGATAAACCAGACACCCAGGTTTCGCGCGAAACACTCAAGCAACTGATGGCCTATCGCTGGCCAGGAAACATACGAGAGCTTAAGCACGCAACTGAACGGGCTGTCATCCTGGCGCAGAACGGTGAGCTCAAGCTGTCGGACTTCATGACCGGCACGCATGGGTCACCGCCTGAGTCAGACGATCTGAATCTGGAGTCGCTCGAGCAGAAAACAATTCTGCGGGCCATGCAACAATATCGAGGCAATCTGACTCAAGTTGCAAAAGCAGTTGGCCTGGGTAGAACAACCCTTTATCGCAAGCTGGAAAAGTATGGCATCGATAACAAGCAAGCTTAAAGGCTACCGCTTCCAAACCGTATTGAACATCGGTTTGCTTGTGGTCTGTGCATCTGCAAGTAGCTACCTTGCTTTTGCCGGGTTATGGCCCGCTGCTGCAGTGGTACTATCGGGGGCTACCCTGCTGATTGCGTTACGCATGTTTCGTCAGGCGAACAGGCAACAGAGCGATTTCACCCAGTTTATTCGCAACATCAGCCACAACGACTTTTCCACGACCACGTTGCTGCATGATGCTGACAGAGACACAGCAGATTTTCTCTATGCCCAGAAAGCCCTGATAGACAAATACAAGCAGCTTAAGGCAGAAAAGTCCGCACAGCATGAATATCTGGACCGGGTTGTTGAGCACGTGGACACTGCACTTTTGTGTTTCGACGAGGCAGAGAAAATTGTTATAGCCAATCGGGCAGCCAAAGACCTGTTGCAAGTGTCGTTACTGATCAACCTGCATCAGATCGACGCTAGCTGCCCTCCTCTGGGTGACTCAATGCGGTCTCTTGTCCCTGGCAAAAGCCAGCTTTTAAAGGTAGCGCTGGGATCGGAGAGTATGCAGCTTCTGTTATCGGCCCGGGCGTTCAAGTTGCTTGGTAATCAGCACAAGCTGGTGTCGATTCAAAATATTCAGGAGGCGATTGACGAAACTGAGATTTCGAGCTGGCAAAAACTGATCAAGGTACTGACGCACGAGATCATGAATTCCATGACCCCGATTGTGTCGCTCAGTAGTCATCTGGAAAAAACACTGGATGACGATCGTGATACCGATATGGGCAAAGGTATTCGATCGATTGCTTCGCGCAGCCAGGGGCTGTTGCGCTTTGTTGAGTCGTATCGATCACTGAGCAATCTGCCGCAACCGGCAATGGCTGAGATTGACGTGTCCGATTTGTTTGATCGGATCACGCGTTTGATGGATGACCGTTTATCGACGTCTGGCTGCGTACTTTCGGTTGACGTGGAGCCGAGCGATATGACGATTGTTGCCGACCGGCATCAGGTAGAGCAGATCCTGCTTAATCTGCTTTCAAACGCGGTGGATGCGGTTATAGATTGCCAGTCCCGACAAATTCAGCTCAGGGGGTATCTGGACAACAGGGGCCGCCCGGTTATTGCGGTTGTTGATTCGGGCGCGGGTATACCCGCCAAACAGCTGGATGACATTTTTACGCCGTTCTTTACGACCAAGGAGACGGGCTCTGGTATTGGACTTAGTTTGTCTCGTCAGTTGGCGCACCTGAATCGTGCCGGATTGACGGTGCGGAGCAAGGTTGGGGATGGGAGTTCGTTTATGTTGGTGTTTGAGCGGGCTCGGATGGGTTAGGATGGTCATCAGTTGCCTGGCTTAGGGAAAAGTCATGATTAGTGTTTCTACCGGCTTTTTATCAATCATCATGTCGATGGTGTTAACTGTATCGATGGTCGAAGAGGCGATTCCGCCTGGTACAGAGAGAGCGGTAGTCGAGGCTTATTTCGCTGATTTAGACGCGCCCTATTCGTGGATACCTCGTCACGCAAGAAATCCTGAAACGAGCAATTTCCCATGGCGTGAGGATGAGGTAGGCGCTATAACGAGCGGGGCTATCCGTAATGTTAGAGAGCGCTGGTGGTGGCCTTCGTTCGGCAGGGCCATGATCGTCCATGTGGGAATATCATCTGATGGGCGAGTAACACAGCTCAAGTTTGAACAACATATGAGTGGCTGGCTTTAGAAATCGAAGTCACCGAATTTTTCAATATTTCGCGGGGTATTCGGTGTGAATCCAAAAAAAGCACGCCCATACCGTATCTGCAACCAGACGCCGAATAATATTACTGATCTTACCTAACTAACCTAGAACCCCAGCCTCTTTGATTCTTGGTCTATCATCATCACAACTGGTTACTGCCATGTAGATCATAAATATCAGTGACAATAGCCAGCCACCTACACTGATTGCTAGCTGCAATGTGGGTATGTATTCACCCATACCTGGTACAGTTGCCAATGGATACTCAGAGGCATATCGACTAGAAAGACCAATAATATCGACAATTGCAGAATTGAGCGAAGTAATGATAGTCAATTGGAAGAATGAATATAGTACTGTAAGTAAAATAATTAGCAGAAATCCAATTTTTCTACCTACGAGGTAAACCGCCAACAAGTATGCTGTTAGAACTGAAAAATAATTAATCGTATGCGCGCCATTTTCAGCCCTTAGAGATGAGATTAAAGTCAAATAATCAAACTCTGTCATAAATACCCCTAAATTAGCCGGATACTACAAGCCATCCAAAAAACTAGTAATCTCTGAAATGACATCTTCTTTATTAGTTAAAAATAGCGAATGGCCTGCATCGTACAGAACTATAGACTTAGAATTTGAAACACCTTCCGAAAATTTTCTAATTTGAATTTGTTTTCTCTTTGTCTCTACTTCGTACAGAGCTTGTATTGCCGCAAGTGTTGCAGGGTCCCCTGAATCATACCAAGGCTGCAACAGCGAATCTGCTGAGCTTGGCATCGCAAACAACGCCAATGCTGGCACTTTAATCGACTCGTAGTTTGGAGACATTAAGTTCTGCGTTATTGCCCCCAGTACCAATGGATTGGCTCTTGATCGGCCGGAGTCAACATCGAAACTAACCATAATTTCTCCTTCAGGTAATTTCCCATCTAAACCCATTCTTTCCATATAATGTCGTGCGCGCTGGTAGGAAGAGAAATCTCCCGGTAAAGGAGGTGGTGGGGGCGGTAAAGCAAGGCGATGCTCCACGGATAGGCCTTCTCTACCATCTATTGCAGCCCTGTCATAAGCTGCATCAAGGTATATAAGCCCATCAAGCCCTTCTGGATTGGTACTAGCTATATAATTCAGTTCTTCGCCTGCAATTGAGTGACCAACTAAAATGTAATTGTCAATGTGAAGGGTATTAATAACACTTAATATATCCTCAGACAGTCTCTCTATAGAATATCCGGTACTTGGACTCGATGAGTTGCCAAATCCTCTTCGTGTTATCCCTAGAACCCGAAACTCCTGAGCTAGATTCGGCGCAATATCGTCGAATACATGTGCAGTTGCACCTAACCCCGCTAATAAAATTAGTGTACGCGGGGCTTCCTCGGTGCCTTTATACTCCCATTCCAGTACTTCAAGTTGCACTTGGTCCTCGACGGTTACCATACTTGCCTGATGGGGAGAGTCGTCTTTCCAGGTCACCTCCGATCTCGCCACTAATTCGTTCCCTTTTGGAGAATGGCAAGCTTCTTGGCCATGTCCAATTACTCCATTGGCACCTGCTTGCTTATAAATGAAGCGCTTCTGGTCATATGCTGATACCAGCACTTCAGAGAAATCAATCATGTTTGCGTTGGAAATTACTACTTTATACTTTTTCCCACTTAGAATTTCTAAGCCACTAGGCCGATAGCTTGGATAGTTGCTATCCACGCGAGTGGCAGAAATTCCCGGTATTTCGGCAGATATCAATGAGGGTTGAACACCATTCTTTATGCATTCGACAACAACTTCACTCCGGTTGGAATTAGCAGAAGCAGTGCAATGCCCCAGTCCTGGGTAGTACTGTTGGGGATCATCTATCGGAACAAAATGTGAGACCGGTGCAAGTACGGCGAGAGAATAATCTATAGTTAGCTCTACGCCCTGCAGTGCTGATAAACGGTTGTATTCATCTTCACTAACAAGCCATTGATGACCTAGAGCATTACTCTTTGCATTTACTCTATTGGCTCGCCAGGAGGGTGACGCTCGGAGTCTCTTCTCAGCCGCTTCACGTCCAGCAGAGTAAGTGGCAAACGCTTTCAGCGGTATAACTCTCCAATTCACGCGATAATGACGACCCGTAGTTGGGGATATCACCTCCTCGTAAAGATCTGCGCGATTTTTAGTGAGAGTTGAGAACGCAATCGCCCCCTCCCCGACAGTATTAAGTATTCCCTTTGACCAATATTGACCCGCATCAACTTCGCCGCTAAAAACGTAGTCTCCGCTGCTTGATATCTCCAGCTTTGAATGTGGGAAGCAGGAATATTGATGGTCCAAGACTACATATTCCTCAATCCATTCACCTTCTGCATCGTTTGTTGCCTGCTGTTGAATTGCAAAGACTGCATCCCACTTCAATAGTGCCTCGGGAGGGAAATAAATCAACATGGAGACCAATGTTCCGACGCTAAGAATCAAAAACCCAAGCTTTAAATTTCGATATCTGTAGACTGACCAGTAAACTGCAAAGGTTCCAATCACGAACAGCAAGGTAAGTGTAATGAATTGTAACCACTCCATTCCTCCAAAATCTCCAACCCCATCCAGCCCATCTATATAGTTCAAAGGATTACTTTCAAGGAACGGCCCAAATCCGAGGCCGGGCAACGATACAACAAATACTATTACAAGAACGACGGCAAGGCTTTTGACGATATTTTCAGTCAAGAATGCAGCGATAAATATAGCGGGGAAAAAGACTAACATGCCAGGGTCGGTTATTATTTTCGCATCAGCGACAGATGCTTGGAATGTATAACCGGAGAGTAGATTGAATAACACTCTTGAGACTATCGTAGGTAACACTGCCACTACGAGTACTAAAGAAATCTTGGCTAGAATAATACACGCAGGTGAGAGGGGACGAGCTAGCCAGTCATGCTTCAAGCTTTTGGCAGGATCTAGTTGAATAACCGAGATGGAAAGGAGGCTTAATATCAGAAAATTAATCAGAAATGTATAGTTGACAATCAATTGGAGCGCTGCGTTGTCCGAGCTCAAGTTCAGATATTCTAGAGCTGGCCCTATCAGAAAAACTCCAGTACAAAATAAGATCATCCACTTCAATGAATAAAAGTCTTTCTCAATTACTGAATATGTAGATAATAAATGTTCTTTCACTTTATTTATCCTATTGCAGTGAATTTCGCTTAGACTTAATAAGTGACTTACTTATTTCTCTCAAGTTCATGGGCTGAGTTTCAAACGTCACAGCTCCGAATCTTCGGAGTAATTTTTTATTCAGATCTTCTTGACCTTGATAGTCAGACTCCAGGAATCTCAATAGATGCCCAGTAATCTCCGGGAATAGCCAGCTTTCTGGTAATCCGTGCGAGATATCTTTTTCAGCCGACAACTTAACGCGCACTTCTCTAAACCTGGATTTGAGAGATTCGATCGACTCTTGAAAATATAGAGTGCCTTTGTCCATAAACGCTATGTGCGTCGTAAAATACTCGATTTCTGACAGTTCGTGAGATGAGATTACGATTGTTGTTTCATCAGCTTGCTGAAGCAAGCCATCCACTACCTCATCCCGTGTCAAGGTATCCATGCCTGTAAGCGGCTCATCGAGTAGTAGCACCTTCGGTCTAAAGGCTAAGCCTGCGATTAATACGGTTTTCATTCTCATTCCGTGAGAAAGCTTGTTAATCTCTCTGTCCAGAGGGAGTTCAAGCTGTTTTGTAAGGCTGTTTGCAAATCCATGATCCCAGGATTTATATAATCTCTGCAGATAACGCAAATATTGAGCAATTGTTAATTTGTCGGGGATCACCTGATTTTCTGATACGTATCCAATATTGTTGTAATCATCATATTTTAAGGATCTGCTATCCTTTCCTAGAATTTTCGCAGCTCCTGAGTCCGGTCGTATCACATTTATTAATGTACGGAGAATTGTTGGAGTTATAACTGAATCTGGTGTTCAGGGAGGTTGAAAAGAAGCGACGTATCTGGTTGATTTGTTGTCGCCAAACAAGTCAATCAACACGAGGAATACGCCGCTATGGACAAGAGTAACGTTGTTGGGTTTGCAGGTCGAGAGAAGATTGCCGATCCGTTGACACAATTACTTCGTCAAGGTGCCCGAGAATTGATTCAACAGGCCGTAGAAGCCGAGTTGTCAGAGTATTTACAACAATTCACAGAACGACGACTGGAAGATGGCCGTGCCGCAGTTGTGCGCAATGGCTACCAGCCGGAGCGCGACATTCAGACGGGAGTTGGACCCGTGACGGTCAAGGTACCTAAAATTCGCGCCAAAGATGGTAAACCGGTCACCTTTCGCTCAGCGCTGGTACCGCCGTATGTGCGCAAGACGCGTTCGCTGGAGGCTGCTCTGCCGTGGCTGTATCTGAAAGGCGTCTCGACGGGCGAGATGGACAATGCATTGCAAGTGCTGGTGGGCCCCGAAGCCAAAGGTTTGTCCGCCAGTACCGTGGCACGGCTGAAACGTCAGTGGGCGCAGGAGTATACCGCCTGGCGACAATCTCGGCTGGACAGGGATCGTTGGGTGTATCTGTGGGCTGATGGTATCTACAGTGGCCTGAGGGCCGAGGATACCAAGCTGTGTGCGCTGGTGATCATTGGTGTTAATGAACGCGGTCAGAAGCATTTTTTGGCCATTGAGGACGGTGTTCGCGAGTCGACACAGAGTTGGCGTGAGGTGTTGCTTGATCTGAAAGCCAGGGGAATGAATACACCCAAACTGGCCGTTGGTGACTGAATCGCTACCAGTTTAATAGACACCTTTTAGCGTTACAATGAAGCTAAATGGAGGTGTCCATGTCGGGCAAACGATATACCGAGCAATTCAAAGTAG
>PALV01000024.1 GCA_002706685.1 Gammaproteobacteria bacterium
CCACACATCAAAGCAAACGCGCGTCAGCGCTGCTGTCAGCGTTGTTTTACCATGGTCAACGTGACCAATTGTTCCCACGTTGACGTGTACTTTTTTACGTTCAAATTTACCCTTAGCCACAATATCACCTCGTGAAACTAGTCTATATTTTCAGAAAATCAGCCTTTGTTTTTGCTGATGATGGACTCAGCAATATTCGATGGCACCTCACCGTACTTCAGGAATTCCATGGTGTAGGTCGCACGACCCTGCGAAATGGAACGCAGGTCGGTTGCATAACCAAACATTTCTGACAGAGGCACCTCAGCATTGATCACTTTACCGCTGGAGGTGTCATCCATGCCCTGAACCATGCCACGACGACGGTTAAGGTCACCCATCACGTCACCCATGTTCTCTTCTGGAGTAACCACCTCAACTTTCATGATTGGTTCCAGCAGCGCCGGATCAGCCATCAGAGCGCCTTTCTTGAGCGCCATGGAGCCAGCGATTTTGAACGCCATTTCACTGGAGTCAACGTCGTGGTAAGAGCCATCATAGACTGTGACTTTCATGGCCAGCAGCGGATACCCCGCCAAACAGCCATTTTTCATCTGTTCCTGAACGCCTTTATCAACGGCAGGGATGTATTCACGGGGAATCGCACCACCCACAATCTCGTTCACAAACTGGTACTCTTCGTCTGCCGGCAGCGGCTCGATGCGCAACCAACAGTGACCAAACTGACCGCGACCACCGGACTGCTTGACGTGCTTACCTTCCACTTCAACTGCCTTGCGGATGGTTTCACGGTAAGCCACCTGCGGCTTGCCGATATTGGCCTCTACGCCGAATTCACGACGCATACGGTCAACCAGAACGTCCAGGTGCAACTCACCCATACCGGAAATAATGGTCTGGCCTGACTCTTCATCTGTCTCAACACGGAACGATGGATCTTCCTGAGCCAGCTTGCCCAGAGCAATACCCATCTTTTCCTGGTCAGCCTTGGTCTTGGGCTCAACAGCAACCGAGATTACAGGATCAGGGAAGTCCATCTTTTCCAGAACGACGATACGGCTTGGATCACACAGAGTTTCACCAGTGGTAACGTCTTTCAGACCGATGGCAGCAGCGATGTCGCCGGCCATTACTTCTTTGATCTCGTCGCGGTTGTTGGCGCGCATCTGCACCATACGACCGACACGCTCTTTCTTCATCTTTACCGAGTTGTAGACAGAGTCGCCAGAATTGAGCTTGCCTGAGTAAACACGGAAGAAGGTCAGCGTACCCACAAACGGGTCTGTGGCAATCTTGAACGCCAGGGCCGCAAATGGCTCATCATCACTGGATTCACAGCGGATAACAGAACCATCTTCCAGCGTACCTTCGATGTCCTTCACTTCTGTTGGTGACGGCAGGTATTCAACTACCGCGTCCAGAACAGCCTGAACACCCTTGTTCTTGAATGCGGAACCACAGAAGGTTGGAACAATTTCGTTGGCCAGCGTACGAATACGGATACCAGCCTTGATTTCCTCCTCAGTCAGCTCACCGCCTTCCAGGTACTTGTTCATCAGCTCTTCGTTGGCTTCGGCAGCTGCCTCGACCATGTATTCGCGCCACTCTTCAGACTCAGCCTGCATGTCAGCAGGAATGTCTTCGTAAGCCACGGTCACGCCCTGGTCAGCTTCGCTCCAGACGATGCTCTTCATCTTCACCAGGTCGATAACACCCTTGAAGTTGTCTTCAGCACCGATGGCCAGTTGCATGGGTACAGGAATGGCACCCAGACGGTTCTTGACCTGCTTGACCACTTTCAGGAAGTCAGCGCCGGCACGGTCCATCTTGTTAACAAAGATCAGACGCGGCACTTCGTAGCGGTTTGCCTGGCGCCATACAGTTTCTGTCTGCGGCTGCACACCTGAAGAACCACACAGTACCACTACAGCACCATCCAGCACTCGCAGTGAACGCTCAACCTCAATGGTGAAGTCCACGTGTCCGGGCGTGTCGATGATGTTGACACGGTGTTCATCGAACTGCTGACTCATACCACGCCAGAATGTCGTCACGGCAGCAGAGGTAATGGTGATACCACGCTCCTGCTCCTGCTCCATCCAGTCCATGGTGGCAGCGCCGTCGTGTACTTCACCAATTTTGTGGTTCATACCTGTGTAGAACAGGACTCGCTCGGTCGTAGTTGTTTTACCAGCATCTACGTGAGCACAGATACCGATATTTCTGTAACGGCTCAATGGGGTTCTTCTGGCCACAATCGCACCTATATGCTTAAAAAATTGAATTTAATGATTTATCAGAAACGGTAGTGCGAGAACGCCTTGTTGGCTTCAGCCATACGGTGCACATCTTCACGCTTCTTGACCGCGCTGCCGCGGCCCTGAGATGCGTCAGAAATCTCACCGGCCAGACGCAATGCCATGGACTTCTCGCCACGCTTGCGTGCATGCTCAACCAACCAACGCATTGCCAAAGCGGTACGACGCTCTGCGCGCACTTCAACTGGAACCTGATAGGTTGCACCACCCACCCTGCGAGACTTCACCTCAACCATCGGTGCAATTTGCTCAAGGGCTTTTTCAAAGGTTTCCAGCGGATCACCACCGCCATTTTTGGTCACTGTATCCAGTGCACCATAGACAATCTTCTCGGCAACTGACTTTTTGCCGTCTTCCATCACGTGGTTCATGAACTTGGCCAGCACCTTGCTGCCATATTTGGCATCAGGCAGGATTTCACGTTTTGCTGCCACTCTTCTTCTGGGCATAACTCACCTCACTATTCAGGTAAATCCACGATTCACACCCGTCACCGACGAATGTCACGCGGCCTTACTGGAAAAATTTATTTGAAAATTAAGACTTTGGACGCTTAGCACCGTACTTGGAGCGACCCTGACGACGTGCTGATACGCCTGATGTATCCAGGCTGCCGCGCACTGTGTGATAACGCACACCCGGAAGGTCTTTTACACGACCACCACGGATCAGGATCACAGAGTGCTCCTGCAGGTTGTGACCTTCACCGCCGATGTAGGAGGTGACTTCATAACCGTTAGTCAAACGCACACGACATACTTTACGCAGTGCTGAGTTTGGCTTCTTTGGTGTAGTTGTGTAGACGCGGGTGCACACGCCACGTTTTTGCGGGCAACCTTGCAGAGCGGGCACGTCACTCTTGGCGACTTTGCTCTGTCTTGGTTTACGAACCAACTGGTTGATAGTTGCCATTCATTACTCCTGAACTAGTCATTTAAATACTTGTACTCCGGCGTGCAGCCGATTACTGCGATTCCGTGGAACCACAGACAAAAGACCACTCACCAGAGTAAAGGATGCGAGAGTTTAAAGACCTCGCATCCTCTAGTCAACTGAATTAGGCGCTACAGTCGGGTTTCCCCGGTTTAGCCACCTGTTTTCAGCGCTTCCGTCAACGCTGCTTCAACTTCGCTGGCGGTAACACCTGAACCCTCTTCCTGGGCTCGTGATGCCGCTGCCTGTTGACGCCGCGATTCGTGGTAGGCCAGACCAGTACCTGCTGGTATCAGTCGACCAACCACCACGTTCTCTTTCAAGCCACGCAGGTGATCGCGCTTGCCTGTTACGGCAGCCTCGGTCAATACACGCGTGGTTTCCTGGAAGGATGCCGCCGAGATGAACGACTCGGTCGCCAGCGACGCCTTGGTGATACCCAGCAACTGACGCTGATAACGCGCCTCTATCTTGCCAGCTTCACGCAGCCTGTCGTTTTCTTCCAACACTTGCGTGATCGTGACCTGCTCGCCACGAATCAGCGAAGAGTCACCAGCATCGGTGATCTCAACCTTACGCAGCATCTGACGCACAATTACTTCGATATGTTTGTCGTTGATGCGCACGCCCTGCAGTCGGTAGACTTCCTGCACCTCGTTGACGATGTATTCGGCCAGGGCCTGAACACCTTTCAGACGCAGGATGTCGTGCGGAGAGGGCGGGCCGTCTGAAACAACTTCACCCTTCTCGATGAACTCGCCTTCGAACACTGTCATGGCACGCCATTTCGGAATCAGCGTCTCATAGTGAGTGCTGCCATCTGGCAGGCTCTCGCCTTCTTTTGGCGTGATGACCAGACGACGCTTGCCTTTGGTTTCCTTACCGAAGGTAACCGTACCTGAAATCTCTGCCAGAATAGCCGGCTCTTTCGGCTTGCGGGCTTCAAACAGGTCGGCAACACGAGGCAGACCACCGGTGATGTCACGAGTTTTCGAACCTTCCTGCGGAATACGGGCAATAACGTCACCAACCGACAGATCAACGCTATCCTGAACAGCGATGATCGCATGTGCCGGCAGGAAGTAGACTGCTGGCATATTCGTGCCAGGCAGTGGCAGTTCCTTGCCTTTCTCATCCAGCAGTGTGATCGCCGGACGCAGCTCTTTGGCTGCCGACGGCCGCTCTGCCGGATCCATAACGGTCAGGCTGGACAAGCCTGTGATTTCGTCTGTCTGGCGACGGACAGTCAGGCCTTCTTCCATATTGGTAAAGGCAACACGACCTTTTACCTCGGTAATGATCGGGTGCGTGTGCGGATCCCAGGTAGCCACAACCTGACCGGCTTCAACCTTGCGATCCTCTTTCAGCGTAATCACGGCACCGTAAGGCAGCTTGTATTTCTCACGCTCACGACCTGCTTCGTCATTCACGATCAGCTCGCCAGAACGCGAAACCACAACCAGACCACCGTTGGCATTGGTCACTGTCTTCATGTTGTGCAGGTGGACTGTACCCGTGGTACGAACCTGCACGTTATCAGCAGCGGTTGCACGCGATGCCGCACCACCGATGTGGAACGTACGCATCGTCAGCTGTGTACCAGGCTCACCGATGGACTGTGCCGCGATGACACCAATAGCCTCACCCACGTTTGCCAGGTGACCACGCGCCAGATCTCGGCCGTAGCACTGACGACAGATACCGAATCGCGTATCACAGGTTATCGCAGAGCGGACATGTACTTCGTCGATACCCATGGCTTCCAGACGCTCAACCATTTTCTCGTCAAGCATCGTGCCAGCATCAACCAGCACTTCACCAGTATCCTGATGCACAACATCACTGATCAGAACACGACCCAGCACTCGCTCACCCAGCGCGGCAATAATATCGCCACCCTCGATGATCGGACGCATCAACAGGCCTTCCTGTGTGCCACAGTCTTCCTCTGTGATCACCAGATCCTGGGAAATATCAACCAGACGGCGAGTCAGGTAACCGGAGTTCGCTGTCTTCAATGCCGTATCTGCCAGACCTTTACGCGCACCGTGCGTTGAGGTGAAGTACTGCACAACGCTGAGACCTTCACGGAAGTTCGCCGTGATTGGCGTCTCGATGATGGAGCCATCAGGACGTGCCATCAGACCACGCATACCTGCGAGCTGACGAATCTGGGCGGGCGAACCCCGTGCACCAGAGTCAGCATAAATATAGACGGAGTTGAATGACTCCTGGCGCTCTTCCTTGCCTTCTTTATTGATCACCGGCTCGGTAGAGAGACCTTCCATCATGGCCTTGGCAACCAGGTCGTTGGCGCGGGACCAGATGTCGATCACCTTGTTGTACTTCTCACCCTGTGTCACCAGACCAGAAGCGTACTGGTTTTCGATCTCTTCTACTTCGGATTCAGCCTGACCAATGATCTTGGCTTTGGCTTCCGGGATAACGAAGTCGTTAACACCAATGGACGAACCAGAGACGGTTGAGTACTTGTAACCGGTGTACATCAACTGGTCAGCAAAGATAACCGTTTCTTTCAGGCCAACGTTTCGATAACAGGCGTTGAGGATGCCGGAAATCTGCTTCTTGGTCATCTTCTGATTGACCATTGCAAATGGCAGACCAGACGGAACAATTGAGTACAGCAGGACGCGACCGACAGTTGTGTCGACGATGCGACGCACTTTCTCGGTCTCACCCGCTTCGTTAAGCTCGTAGTCCGACAGACGCACCTTGATGCGCGCCTGCAGGTGCGCCTGACCAGTATCGTAAGCGCGCTTAACTTCTGCCGCATCAGCGAACACCATGCCTTCACCTTTGGCATTGATTCGCTCACGCGTCATGTAATACAGGCCCAGTACAACGTCCTGCGATGGAACGATGATCGGCTCACCGTTGGCAGGCGCCAGGATGTTGTTGGTCGACATCATCAGTGTACGCGCTTCGAGCTGGGCTTCCAGTGTCAGCGGCACGTGAACAGCCATCTGGTCACCGTCGAAGTCGGCGTTATAGGCCGCGCAGACAAGCGGGTGCAGCTGGATGGCCTTGCCTTCAATCAGGACCGGCTCGAAAGCCTGGATACCAAGGCGGTGCAGCGTGGGCGCCCGGTTCAGAAGAACTGGGTGCTCGCGAATCACTTCAGCCAGGATATCCCATACTTCCGGAGTTTCGCGCTCCACCATTTTCTTGGCGGCCTTGATGGTCGTAGCCAGACCACGACGCTCCAGCTTGCCAAAGATGAATGGCTTGAACAGCTCCAGCGCCATCTTCTTGGGCAGACCACACTGATGCAGTTTAAGGGTCGGACCTACCACGATCACCGAACGACCGGAGTAGTCGACTCGCTTACCCAGCAGGTTCTGACGGAAACGACCCTGCTTACCTTTGATCATGTCGGCCAGTGACTTGAGCGGACGCTTGTTGGTGCCGGTAATGGCACGACCGCGACGACCGTTGTCCAGCAGCGCATCTACAGCTTCCTGCAGCATACGCTTCTCGTTGCGCACGATGATGTCAGGTGCGTTGAGATCAAGCAGGCGCTTCAGACGGTTGTTACGGTTAATTACGCGACGGTACAGATCGTTGAGATCGGAAGTAGCGAAACGGCCGCCATCCAGCGGTACCAGCGGACGCAGGTCCGGTGGCAGCACAGGCAATACGGTCAGGACCATCCATTCCGGCTTGTTGCCAGAGTCAGCAAATGCCTCCAGCAGCTTGAGCCGCTTGGAAAGCTTCTTCAACTTTGTCTCAGAGTTAGTCGCGGGAATCTCTTCGCGCAGACGGTTGATCTCTTCGGGCAGGTCCAGGTCGCGCATCAGTTGCTGAATAGCCTCAGCACCCATCTTGGCGTCGAATTCATCACTGAATTCTTCCATGGCTTCATAGTACTGCTCATCGGTCAGCAGCTGGCCTTTCTCCAGAGTCGTCATGCCCGGATCGGTAACAACGAATGACTCGAAATAGAGAATGCGTTCGATATCACGCAGCGTCATATCCAGCAACAAACCAATACGCGACGGCAGTGATTTCAGGAACCAGATGTGAGCGACTGGACTGGCCAGTTCGATATGGCCCATGCGCTCACGACGGACCTTTGACAGCGCCACTTCAACGCCACACTTCTCACAGATAACGCCACGGTGCTTCAGGCGCTTGTATTTGCCACACAGACACTCGTAGTCCTTGACCGGACCAAAAATCTTCGCACAAAACAGACCATCACGTTCAGGTTTGAAAGTACGGTAATTAATGGTTTCCGGCTTCTTCACTTCGCCAAACGACCAGGCGCGGATCATCTCCGGCGAGGCCAGGCCAATACGGATAGCGTCAAACTCGTCTGATTGTGACTGTGACTTCAATAATCCCAGCAAGTCTTTCATTCTACTTTCCTCCGCCAGCTGTCATGCAGCTGGCATCACAATATCGGCGATTCGTTATTTACCGGAAACTTCCAGATCCATATCAATACCCAAAGACCGGATCTCTTTCAGAAGCACGTTAAACGATTCAGGCATACCTGGCTCCATACGATGGTCGCCGTCCACGATGTTCTTGTACATCTTGGTTCGACCAGCGACGTCGTCCGACTTGACTGTCAGCATCTCCTGCAGCGTATAGGCCGCGCCGTAGGCTTCCAGCGCCCACACTTCCATCTCACCGAAGCGCTGACCACCGAACTGGGCTTTACCACCCAGCGGCTGCTGCGTAACAAGACTGTAAGAACCAGTAGAACGCGCGTGCATCTTGTCGTCGACCAGGTGGTTCAACTTCAGCATGTACATGATGCCGACCGTGACCTTACGATCGAAAGCATCACCGGTGCGCCCGTCATACAGTGTGACCTGGCCACTTTCGTCCATCCCGGCCAGCTTCAGCATTTGCTTGATCTCTGTCTCATTGGCACCGTCGAACACAGGCGTCGCCATCGGCACACCCTTTTTCAGGTTGCTTGCCAGATCCAGAATCTCATCATCGGTCAACTCGTCCAGTGACTCTTTCTTGTTGCCGACAGAGTTATAGATCTCATCCAGCAATTTGCGCACTTCAGCAACCTTGCGCTTTTCCTGCAACATCGTGTCGATACGCGCACCCAGACCTTTGGAAGCCGCACCCAGGTGGGTTTCCAGGATCTGACCTACGTTCATTCGCGATGGTACACCCAGTGGGTTCAGGACCACGTCAACCGGGTTGCCACTTTCATCAAAAGGCATGTCTTCAACCGGCATGATAGCGGAGATAACACCCTTGTTACCGTGACGTCCCGCAAGTTTGTCGCCTGGCTGAATGCGGCGCTTGATGGCCAGATACACTTTGACGATCTTCAGCACGCCCGGCGCCAGGTCATCACCCTGCACCAGCTTTCGCTTCTTGTCTTCAAAACGCTCATCCAGATCATCGCGACGACGCTTCAGCTGTGCCTCAGCCAGCTCCAGCTGCTTGTTGAGCTCTTCATCAACCAGACGCAGCTTGAACCAGTCGTCAGCACCCAGACCATCCAGGTACTCTTCAGTCAGTTCTGCGCCCTTTTTCAGACCAGGACCGCCGGCAACTTTCTTGCCCAGGAAGGCCTGTTTGAGACGGTAGAATGTTGCGCCCTGAACGATACGGAATTCGTCGTTGATGTCCTTACGTACTTTATCGAGCTGCGACTTTTCGATCTCTTTGGCACGCTGGTCTTTCTCCAGACCGTCACGTGTGAATACCTGCACATCGATAACGGTGCCTTTTACACTGGAAGGCACACGCAGCGAGGTGTCTTTCACATCAGACGCTTTCTCACCGAAAATCGCACGCAGCAGTTTTTCTTCCGGAGTCAGCTGTGTTTCACCCTTTGGTGTAACCTTACCTACCAGAATGTCACCGGCACCAACTTCAGCACCAATGTAAACAATACCCGCGTCATCCAGTTTGCCGAGGGCACCCTCACCAACGTTTGGAATATCCGACGTGATTTCTTCGGCGCCCAGTTTGGTATCACGCGCCACACAGGTCAGCTCCTGGATGTGGATGGTTGTCAGTCGATCTTCGCTGACAACACGCTCGGATATAAGAATCGAGTCTTCGAAGTTATAACCGTTCCAGGGCATGAACGCGATGCGCATGTTCTGACCCAGTGCCAACTCGCCCAGATCAACCGATGGGCCGTCAGCCAGGATATCTCCGCGGCTGATTCGATCACCCTCTTTCACCAGGGGACGCTGTGTAATACAGGTGTTCTGGTTGGAGCGGGTGTACTTGGTCAGGTTGTAGATATCCACACCAGCTTCACCAGCCTGAGTTTCATCATCGTTCACACGCACAATAATGCGAGATGCATCGACGCTCTCGATTCTGCCACCGTGATCGGCCACCACACACACGCCAGAGTCTCCTGCGACGTTGCGCTCCAGACCGGTACCAATAAGCGGCGGTTCCGCGCGCAATGTTGGTACCGCCTGACGCTGCATGTTGGAACCCATCAATGCACGGTTGGCGTCGTCGTGTTCAAGGAACGGAATCAACGCCGCAGCCACGGACACCATCTGCTGAGGTGCCACGTCCATGTAGTTGATCTGTTCCTTCGGCATCAAGGTTGTCTCACCGGCGTAACGCACGGTCACCAGGTTGTCGACAAAACGGTTTTCTGCGTCCAGTGTCGCACTCGCCTGTGCAATCACGTACTGACCTTCGTCAATCGCAGACAGGTAATCGATTTCGTTGGTTACCTTGCCGTCGATAATGCGACGATACGGGCTTTCCAGGAAACCGTAATCGTTGGTGCGAGCGTACGTCGCCATGGAGTTGATCAGACCAATGTTCGGACCTTCAGGCGTCTCAATCGGGCAAACACGTCCATAGTGAGTCGGGTGTACGTCACGAACCTCGAAGCCTGCTCGCTCACGAGTCAGACCACCCGGTCCGAGAGCAGAAACACGACGCTTGTGAGTCACTTCTGACAGCGGGTTGTTCTGATCCATGAACTGAGACAGCTGGCTGGAACCAAAGAATTCTTTGATAGCTGCTGCCACCGGCTTGGCGTTGATCATGTCCTGAGGCATCAGGCCTTCGGAATCGGCCATGCTCAGACGTTCTTTGACAGCGCGCTCTACACGGACCAGACCTACACGGAACTGGTTCTCAGCCATTTCACCAACAGAACGGATACGTCGGTTGCCAAGGTGGTCGATATCATCCACGGTTCCAAAGCCGTTGCGGATGCCTACCAGCGTCTTGAGAACATCAACGATGTCATCAACGCTCAGAACTCCTTCGCCGGTTGTTTCCTCACGGCCGAGACGACGATTGAACTTCATACGACCAACAGCCGACAGGTCGTAACGCTCCTGTGAGAAGAACAGGTTGCCGAACAGGTTTTCAGCCGAGTCTTTGGTCGGTGGCTCGCCAGGACGCATCATGCGGTAGATTTCCACAAGCGCATCAAGACGTGATGTTGTGCTGTCGATTCGCAGCGTTTCAGAGACGAACGGACCACAGTCCAGGTCGTTCGTGTAAATTGTTTCGAAACTGTCAACGCCGGCCGCGATCATAGCGTCCAGCATTTCCGGAGTAACCAGCGAGTTACACTCAAACAGGATCTCGCCTGTTTCCGGGTTGACTATATCTTTTGCCAGCGACTGGCCACTGGCGAACTCAGCGCTGACCTGCAGCTCCTGAAGCTTGGCTTTTTCCATCTGACGAATATGGCGCGCGGTGATACGACGGCCCGATTCGACGATGACTTCTCCCTTCTTGTCTTTGACATCGAAGTTCAATACTTCACCGCGAAGACGTGACGGAACCAGCTCGAGCATCAGCTCTTCGACCGATTTGCCCACACGGTAGCTGTTGTTCTCGAAGAACATGGAGAGAATCTGTTCTGCGGTGAAATCCAGCGCGCGCAGCAACACTGTGGCTGGCAGTTTGCGACGACGGTCGATTCGTACGTATACCAGGTCCTTCGGGTCAAACTCGAAATCCAGCCAGGAGCCGCGATACGGAATAATCCGCGCGGAGTACAGCAGCTTGCCCGAGCTGTGGGTCTTGCCACGATCGTGGTCGAAGAACACACCGGGAGAACGATGCAGCTGAGACACAACAACACGCTCAGTACCGTTGATGACGAAGGTACCGCTGTCGGTCATCAGGGGAATCTCACCCATGTAGACTTCTTGCTCTTTGATGTCCTTGATTGCCTGTGTAGTTGATTCCTTATCGTAAAGGATCAACCGGACACGCACGCGAAGGGACGCGGAATATGTGGTGCCACGCAGCTGACATTCCTTGACGTCAAACACTGGCTTACCCAATTCATAGCTGACAAACTCCAGGATGGCTTTTCCGGAGTAGCTGACAATGGGGAACACGGACTTGAACGCCGCCTGCAGACCAACATCCTGACGTACATCAGGGGCTAGGCCGGCTTGGGTAAACTGCCTGTAGGAGTCAATCTGGGTTGACAAGAGATATGGAATATCCATCGCAGTCGGCAACTTACTGAAGTCTTTGCGGATACGCTTCTTCTCTGTATACGAATAGGCCATTATGTTTTCCTAGCAAGTATGTCTGTTGATATCCGGAAAGTGGCGCTGGAGATGCCCGGATATACCCCACTATCATAGGATTCGATCAGAATCCGTTTTGCACTAAATTATGCCTGCCTTATAAACATTGAATACCGACAGGGGGTTTTACCCCTGTCGGTATACAATTTTACTGCCTGACTTGAACAGAAGGATTACTTCAGTTCAACCGTAGCACCAGCTTCTTCCAGCTGCTTCTTCGCATCTTCTGCTTCAGCTTTGCTGGCAGCTTCTTTAACAGTTGAAGGCGCGCCGTCAACCAGGTCTTTAGCTTCTTTCAGGCCCAGACCAGTGATGCCACGAACAACCTTGATGACGTTTACTTTCTTGTCACCAGCAGCTTTCAGTACGATGTCAAATTCAGTCTTTTCTTCTTCTGCAGCAGCAGCATCGCCACCAGCAGCAGGTGCAGCAACAGCAACCGCTGCAGCAGCAGAAACACCGAATTTTTCTTCCATCGCGCTAACCAGTTCTACAACGTCCATTACAGACATTTCGGCGATTGCATTCAGAATATCGTCTTTAGACAGAGCCATGACTCTTATCTCCTAATAAAAAATGAATAAATAAACCGTTTCGATCTCAGAGTTATGCTGCTTGCTTCTGGTCACGTACCGCAGCAACTGCGCGCGTAACCTTGGTCGGAACCTCATTGAAGGTTTGAACAAGCTTGGTAACCGGGGCCAGCATGACACTCATCAGCATGGACACTGCCTGATCGTAAGTCGGCAGTTTAGCCAGAGCATCAATTTGGTCGGCACCCAACAACTTGCCACCGACAGACAAAGCCTTGACCTCAAACTTCTCGTTCTCTTTGGCGAAGTCCTTCAGCACGCGAGCCGCGGCGCCTGGATCTTCCATTGAAAACGCAAGAATGGTCGGACCTGTCAGCACTTCGCGGATGCACTCATACTGAGTACCATCTACAGCACGCTTGAGCAGTGTGTTACGTACAACACGCAGATACACACCCTCTTCGCGCGCCTTTTTGCGCAGTGAAGTCAGGCTCGACACAGTGACACCGCGATAATCGGCGAGCACTGCAGACAAAGCATTGTTAGCAGCTTCATTGACTTCCGAGACGATTTGCTTTTTGTCTTCAAGCCTAATAGCCACTAGCTTTACTCCTGATAGGGACTGCCATAGACAGCCCTTGTTGTTTTGCTCCCACTCAACCTGATGGAAAAGTGGGCCTTTAACTGGTGGAATGCTCCGGCGGGCCGGAACGGGTTTCACCATCTGCGTAGGACATTAAGTCACCCCGTACTGCAGCTGACACCTACGGTCTTTGACAGCTCTGGTGCAGGACATGCCCGCACCAAAACCCCAAAGTCTGTAGCGGCAACAGATCTGCTGCCGCGAATCTCAATACTTATACTTTCAGGGCTGCGTGATCGATCAGGACGCCAGGGCCCATTGTCGATGACAGCACAACTTTCTGAATATAAACGCCCTTTGAAGAGGCAGGCTTTGCTTTTTTCAGATCAGCCAGCAATGCTTCCAGGTTACCCTGGATGGCATCCGCTTCGAATCCGATCTTGCCGATGGCACCGTGGATAATGCCCTTCTTGTCAGTTCGGTATCGAACCTGACCAGACTTGGCATTTTTGACTGCGCCGGCAACGTCTGCCGTCACTGTGCCAACCTTTGGGTTTGGCATCAAGCCACGCGGACCCAGCACCTGACCCAACTTACCTACCACGCGCATTGCGTCCGGCGTTGCAATCACTACGTCGAAGTCAAGGTTGCCAGCAGCGATGCTGTCAGCCAGATCATCAAAACCGACGATGTCTGCACCAGCGTCTTTTGCCTTGGTAGCATTTTCACCCTGAGCGAACACGGCAACTCGGACAGTTTTGCCGCTACCGTTTGGCAGCAGTGTTGAGCCACGGACTACCTGATCGGATTTACGCGGATCAACGCCCAGATTAACAGAGACGTCAATGGACTCTTTGAATTTTGGTGATGCAAACTCGTTCAGAAGCGCGATAGCTTCTTCAATGGAATAAGCACGGGTACGATCAATCTTGTCAGCAATAGCCTGCTGTTTTTTGGTCAGTTTAGCCATGATTTATTCCACTCCTTCCACGTCGATACCAGAACTTCTGGCAGTACCAGCCAGTGTGCGAACAGCTGCATCCATATCGGCTGCTGTGAGATCTGGCATTTTGATGGCAGCGATCTCTTCCAGCTGAGCACGTGTCACTTTTGCCACTTTTTCAGTGTTAGGACGCGAGCTTCCTTTTGGAATATTCAATGCCTTGCGCAGCAGAACAGATGCTGGAGGAGTTTTAGTAATAAAGGTGAAACTACGATCCGCGTATACTGTAATCACAACAGGAATTGGCAGACCTGCTTCCATGCCCTGAGTCTGGGCATTGAAGGCCTTACAGAATTCCATGATGTTAACACCATGCTGACCGAGCGCAGGACCAACGGGCGGGCTTGGGTTTGCCTTGCCAGCGCCAACCTGCAATTTGATGTATGCAGTGACTTTCTTTGCCATAGTACTTCTCCTGTGGGTTCGAGCGTTGCCGACAGCATAAAGCAGCCAGAAACTCCCCTGTTATCCGTCGGAATTGGCGGCCCGACGGGGTTTTAAAAATCAGTTAGCTTTTTTCGACCTGGCTGAACTCTAGCTCAACCGGCGTGGAGCGACCGAAAATCAACACCGCCACACGCAGTCGATTCTTTTCGTAATTCACTTCTTCGACGGTGCCAGTAAAGTCATTAAATGGACCATCAATGACACGAACCATTTCACCCGGCTCGTAAATAATCTTGTGACGCGGCTTGTCCTGCCCCTCTTCAAGGCGCTGAAGAATTCGGTTGGCTTCACGGGTCGTGATCGGCGCAGGCCGATCAGCCTTACCACCAATAAAGCCAAGCACTCTTGGAGTCTCTTTCACCAGGTGCCAGGTATCATCGTTGAGCTCCATCTCCACCAGAACGTATCCCGGGAAGAACTTTCGCTCACTCTTGCGCTTTTGACCGGCGCGCATTTCCAGTACTTCTTCTGTTGGGACGAGCACTTCGCCAAACAGGTCTTCCATTCCGGAACGGGTAATGCGCTCTTTGAGGGCTTGCATCACCCGCTTCTCGTAGCCGGAGTAGGCATGAACCACATACCAATTCTTTGCCATCTGATATCTCCTGACTATCCAATGATACGCGAGATGATCGCACCCAGCGCTGTATCCAGCAGCCACAACACCAGCGCAACAATAAACACCACCACCAGCACGATCAGCGTGGTTTGCGTTGTTTCCTGCCGAGTTGGCCAGACCACCTTGCGAATTTCGGTGCGCGCTTCGATACACAGATTAAGGAATGCACTGCCTTTGACCGTTTGAGCTGCAATCCAACCTGCCAGCACAGCCAGGACGAGCAGTCCAACCACCCGCAATACCAGAGATTCAGCAGCGAAGTATGCATTGGCATACACGCCACCGGCGACGATAACTGCAACGGCAATCCACTTCAGCAAATCCTGCTTCGGTGCCTGCGTAGTAGACTTGTCAGACATAACTATTTGTCTCAGCGCTGCCATAAATGGCAGGCCAGGAGGGAATCGAACCCCCAACCTGCGGTTTTGGAGACCGCCGCTCTGCCAATTGAGCTACTGGCCTATACTTTTTCAAGATGCACAAGCCGAAACCCCCAGCAGGCGTTTCGGCTTGCACCATTTCTCAGATTTTCCGGCGACCGACTTACTCGATGATTTTGGATACCACGCCAGCGCCTACAGTACGACCGCCTTCACGGATCGCAAAACGCAGACCTTCATCCATCGCAATCGGAGC